>JAWKKV010000004.1:0-404879 GCA_041393015.1 Chitinophagales bacterium
ATTGCTATTATTACCGCAATCCTTGGTCTTTCCTATGGCTATTGGATGTATAATAAGCCTCATGAAAATATTGAGAAGTCAAAGATTAGTGCGCATTTTCAAGCTAATGAATTAATGGCAAGTATGGAAGGTGATGCAGAAGATCTTAAACTTTCGCTACAAAATCAAGTAATTAGTGTTGAAGGTGATGTCAAAAATATTTCTAGAACAGATGATCAATATTTAGTGAGTTTTGACAATGGTGGAGATTATATTGTTTTAGCTTATTTTAAAGATGAGTTATCAGAATTAAATGAAATAAAAGAAGGAGATAAAATTAAATTTAAGGGTAAATATGCCGGTGTAATTATTAATGATGAAGATTTTATGATTCCGGCAGATATAAAAGTTGAAAATTGCTATTTAATAAACGAATAATTAGAACCTCAATTCTATTGATGGTATGCTTGACAGTGGGGATAAGCTGTCAACATGAGATATTTGTAGGTAACGAGGAAATAGAAACTATTGAGCCTTGTAATCCTCAATTCATTCACTATATGAATGACATTCAACCGATTTTATCGGCGAGTTGTGCGGTTCCTGGCTGTCATGATGCGGCTACTCCAACGGCTCAAATAAACTTAGCTTCTTATGAAGGCGTAATGAGCACAAAAGTAAGAGGAGAGTTAATTGTTAAGCCTGGTGATGGGGCCGGTAGTATTTTAAATCGATCTTTAAGAGCGCAGGATATTATTGTAGTGATGCCACCGCCATTCAATTTAGCCATAACAGATGCTCAGAAAAATTTAATTAGAGATTGGATTGATCAAGGAGCCGTAAATGCCGAACCTTGTGTAAATATTGACTGTGATACAATGCGATTTGATTGGTCTACCACTATTCGACCTATTATAAGAACTTATTGCAATGGTTGTCATTATGGAGATTATGCTTATGGAGATGTTTTATTGTCTTTCCATTCACAAGTTCAAGAATTGGCATTGAATGGAGATTTATTTAATAGCATTACAGGGCAAGAAGGGGTAAGATTAATGCCTTTAGATGTTCCACTTCCGGATTGTAAAATTACTCAAATCAAAAAATGGATAGAAAATGGGGCACCTAGAGATTAAAAAGGCATACAAACTAACTGCTGCGATTTTTCTAGCCTCTTTATTGGTTGGCTCAATTTTGCCGGCGTGCTATTATGACAATGCAGAAGAATTATATCCGCCAGAGAGTTGCGAATCAAATGTGGTTTCATTTAATAGAGAAGTAGAGCCTATTTTACAAAGTGCATGCTACAGCTGTCACGATTTAACCAATGCGCCGGCTTTAGGCGATGGAATTAATCTGGAAGGACATTTCAATTTCAGCAAATATGCGCTTGAAGAGGAAACTAAATTGATAGGTTCTTTGAAGTGGAATGGTGGAGGGTCTCCAATGCCGAAAAATGGCTCGAAATTGGATAACTGTTCTATTAATAAAATTGAAGTTTGGATTGAAGAAGGAAGAATTAATAACTAGAATGAAGTGACAAGTAATGAGTGACTTGTGACAAGTTTAACCCATTTACAATAAGTTTGGTATGGTTGTGTCGCCACCATTAAAAATAAACTTTGAATTAAATGAAGAATAATAATATCTAATAAACTTAATGACCTTAGTGAAAGACTTGGTGTCCTTTGTGGTAAAAAATAAAAACAAAAATGAAAACAATAATCTTAGTTCTCGGAATACTTACAACCTCTATAGCTTTTAGTCAAGATTTATATTTAACCAAAACCGGAGAAATTACTTTTTTCTCTAAAACACCGATGGAAGATATCGAAGCAGAGAATAATTCTGTCACCTGTATTCTTAAAACATCAGAAGGGCAAGTAGCTTTTAAAGTTTTGATGAAAAGCTTTCTGTTTGAAAAGGCTGCTATGCAACAGCATTTTAATGATGATTATGTAGAATCCGATAAATATCCGAAAGCTACATATGATGCGCAAATTATTGATCATGACAAAATAGATTTCACAAAAGATGGCACTTATACCGTAAAAACAAAAGGTGAATTTAGTTTACATGGCGTAACCAATACGTTAGAAGAAGAAGGAACAATAACGATAAAAGGAAAAAAGATCACTATCAATTCTTCATTTGATGTAGAATTAGAAGACTATAATATCGCCGTACCCAATATGTATTTGAAAAAAATAAGTAATACCATCAACATAAAAGTTCATGCAGAACTTGAACCGTATCAAAGATAATTTCTAGCTCACTTCAAAATCAACCACTATTAAAAATTTACTACTAATTATTGGGCTTTTTATTGCTACTGTTGCCTTTGCTCAGGAGGAAGAACCATCATTATTGGATCTTTTGGAAGAAGTGGCAGATGATGGAAACGCCGAGGCCGAACCACAACGCGTTTACAATACTTTTGGTGGAACACATTTAATCAATGGGGAGTCTATTGAAACAATTGATAAGAAAGTATGGTCTTTTATTATTTCTCATAGATTTGGCAGATTAAATGGCGGATGGAGAGAATTATTTGGTATCGACCAAGCGAGTATAAGATTTGCCATGGAGTATGGTGTCATGGATAATCTAACGCTCGGAGCAGGCAGAAGCACTTTTGAAAAAACATTTGATTTTTATGCTAAGTATCGTTTTCTAGACCAAATAGAGAATGGTTTCCCATTAAGTATGGCCTATTATGGAAGTTTGGGAATTAACTCACAAAAATTTCCCGATAGTGGTCAGGAGAATTATTTTTCTTCCAGACTCTCATTTGCCAACCAAATATTGATTGCTAGAAAATTCAACGATTGGTTTTCACTGCAAATAGCGCCCACCGTAGTGCATCAAAATTTAGTAGAAACCATAGCAGACAAGAACACACTTTTTATTTTGGGCATGGGAGCTAAGGTAAAAGCTACAGACAGGCTCTCATTTGTTTTGGAATATTATTTAAGAATCAAAGACAATCCTGACAATCCTTATAAAGATGCATTTGCTTTTGGAATTGACCTAGTAACGGGAGGACATGTTTTCCAGTTTCAATTCACCAACTCTAATGCCATGTATTTAGCTGGCTTTACTAGAAAAACAACAGGCGATTTCTTTCAAGGAGATATACATTTTGGCTTTAATATATCTAGAACTTTTGGCGGAAATAGCAAAAAGAAGAAGCGTGAAAAGCCCGTGGAATCGACGAAAGAAGAAAAAAGTTAAAAAAAATATTTTTAGTTTGAATTTTTCTTGCACAAGAAGATTTAAAAGTAATATATTTGCCCTCGCTTAAACAAAAGCACAATACAATTTCTACAATGACTGACTGTTGTCAGTATTCCCTTCAAAAGGAATTAGAAAATTGGTTCGGTAGTTCAGTTGGTTAGAATACCTGCCTGTCACGCAGGGGGTCGCGAGTTCGAGTCTCGTCCGGACCGCCAACAAGGAGTTAAGATTTATTTCTTAGCTCCTTTTTTTATGTTCCACAATTATACTCTTTTAAACTTTTAGCTTTTTTTCTAAAGAGAAGGGATAAATCAAGGTAACAAACCTAAGTCATCTAAAAATTGAATAGTATTGTTTAGGTCTTCAAATCGCTTTCTGACCTTATATTCTATATTTTTTTCAAATCCTGCTTGATATTTAAGTGCATCCAAATAGCCAACATACCTAAGTTCATTAAGTAAGGTATAGATCGTCGTGTTTTCTCCGTTAATCTCATCTAAAAAATCACCAAAACCATAGAGTGATATAAGGTCGCTAATATCTTCAGTATAGGCACTTTCAAACTCTTCTTGAAAGAAAGGTATACCATCTAGAAGAGCTGTACTGATTAAAACCCAGTCAGATTCTTCTCCTTCAGTCACTTTCACTTCAATTAAAGCGTCTACCAGATCAATTGTAATGTGAGCATTTACACCCATCGCCATTAATTGAGTATAATGTTTGGAGGAGGCACATTCATTGTAATAGGCTTCCCAATGAGCTCTCAATGGTTGATTTAATAAGTGATAATGTAAGTCGATTAAGTATAACTTCCCAAATGCTAAACCAAAGTCATCTACAAATTGACCATTCTCATAAAAATCTGCATTAACTGAATTTATGGCAGCATTAGTTATTTGCTCGTATACGGTTGTAAATGCTCCTCTCGGATCTTGTTTTTCTGCAAAAAGCGACTGAATTCGATCCATTCGAATGCCAAATGTTTCATAATCTGAAAGACCGGTTGTGTCACTTAACTGCAATATTTCGCTAAAAGATTCATCTGATAAGGTCCATTGATTGTACTCAATAATGTCTTCTTTACTACAACTAAATAGAAGGAGTAATAGAAGGAGATATGGATTTTTTTTAATAAGCATGACGGATAATTACTAAATATAATATAAAATCGTCAATCATATCCTAAAATTTGACGGGACGAGCTCAAGCCAAGTTTGTCATCTTTTGGGACAAAATCAACAACCAGAGAAAAGAAGTTAAGAAACTAGCTCCCTTTTTTATTCCAAAAATTAAGCATCTCGCCATTTCTGAAAATTTTCTACCTTAGATGGAATCTAATTCTTCATTTTATAATTCTCAAAAATGATCAACAAGCAATATCGTCATCCTACCCAATTAGAGTTAGAAGCCTATCGCCAACAATCCGATGTATTGGCAGATGAGTTGATCCAAAACTTATATCAAAATTTACAGCCTAAAGAAATTGGTCGATTGTTTCAAAAGTTTTTAGGCGATATGGAAGATGTCAATTATGAGGCATTACCTACTGTGATGCAAGATTATTTTAAGAAAAATCAAGCATATCCCGATTGGATCGATTGGAAAAGTATCGCTATAGCAGAACAGCTTTTTTTAGAGATCGGACCTGAATATGCCGTAGCATTGTTGTTTAGATCGCTACCGGTGGGTTATGTGGCTGCCAGCACGGTAAAAGTACTTACCTCTACAGGTTATTTAGCCAAAGATGTTAAATCAGGAACAGCAAAAAGACTGCTGGAAACCACACAGTTTATTATTGACGTGATGGGAAAAGATGCGATAAAACCTAATCGAAGAGGTTTAAAAAGTATTTTGAAAGTGCGGTTTATTCATGCCATGGTTCGCTATCATTTACAAAAGCATGAGTGGGATGCACATCAATATGGTATTCCCATCAACCAAGAAGATATGTCGGGCACCATTTTAACTTTTGGCGTTGGGGCGATTATCGGATTGGAAAGATTGAATGTAAAGATTACTACTAAAGAAAAGGATGCTTTGGTGCATTTTTGGGCGGTCGTGGGACATTTTATTGGTGTGGAGGCGCAAATAAATCCATCTACATATAAAGATGGTAAACAATTGTATTTGCAAATTTTAGAACGACAAGCTATTCAATCTGAAGATGGTTTAGTGCTTACCAAAGCATTATCCAATTTTGCAAAAGGCTTTTTAGATTTTGAATATGCGCCCAATATTCAAGAACATTTGATTCGATATTTAATTGGCAATAAAAAATACAGTGATATTTTAGGTTTAAGCAAACCCAATACCATTCAAGAAATAGTTGTGTTTAATAGTGTGATTGGGTTTTTAAAGTCTATGAATGCTATTAGAGGCAATGAATTGGTAGATACTATTACAAAACCAATGAGTAGAATTTTTGCCACCAAACTATTGAATTACTTTTATACTGAATTCGAGTTAAAAATTGATTTCCCTCAAGAGATCCGAGATCATTGGGGCATTAATGAAGAATCACCAAGAACATTTATCAGCGAAATAGAGAATGTTTTTGGACAGCTCATTCATAAATTTCCTGTCGGATTTTCTAAATAGTGCATATCAAAACTAGACTATGAGTTTTTTTAAGAAACTGATTTCCCCTGAACCTTTGCCATACGATTTTAAAGATTGGGAAAAAGCCGCTTTCAACAATAAAGTGAAGATGGTTTGTCAAGCTTGGGCCATACAAGGATTTGGAGCGCCCTTTTCCACCTTTTTATTTTATGTTTTCAAAATAGTATTCTATGTATTAATGTGGTTTTGGTTCTGTTCTTTTTCTTCTGAGTTAGGATCAATGGCAGAAGTGGGGCAATGGTGGTTCAAAACAGAAGCGCTCAGCAAAGCTATTATTTGGACGGCATTAATTGAAGTGATAGGTTTAGGTGGAGCCAGTGGACCTTTAACAGGAAGATATGTGCCTCCACTCGGCGGAATCACTTATTTTTTACGGCCAGGCACTATCAAAGCGCCTATGTTTCCAAAGTTGCCTGTTATTGGCAGCGATAGCAGAAACTGGGTAGATGTCATTCTATATGTAGGCTTACTTTTTATGCTTTTTAGACTGTGTTTCGCCAATCAAGTGGTGCCGGAAATGGTTTGGCCTTTATTAATTCTATTTCCTTTGATAGGCATATTGGATAGAACTATTTTTTTAGCTGCCAGAGCAGATATCTATTTTCCCATGATCGTTTGCTTAATGTTTCCTGAAGCACTGATTCCTGCCCTTAAAATAGTTTGGTTCTTTATTTGGTTTTGGGCGGCTTTTTCTAAACTAACACCGAGTTTCCCATCCGTAGTTTGTGTGATGGTCTGCAACAGTCCAGTCTTTAAATTAAAAATGTTCGATGGCTTTAAAAAGAAGTTATTCGTTAATTATCCTGAGGATTTGCGCCCAAGTAAAACGGCGGGTTTTATGGCTCATTTTGGAACCGTTGTTGAATTTTTAATTCCAATTTCAATAATAGTACTTCAACATAATGCTGAATTTGTCTTTTATGCTTTGTGTCTCATTTCGCTTTTCCATCTATTCATTTTTATAAATTTTCCAATGGGCGTTCCTTTAGAATGGAATGTAATTATGGTTTACGGAGCTTGGCTGCTATTTGGTTTTTATCCTGAAGTCAATATTTTCACGATGTCAGAACCTGTTTTGGCAGGTATTTTTATTGTCTCTTTTATTGCGCTGCCTATTTTAGGACACCTTTATCCCAAACATATTTCTTTCTTGCTCTCCATGCGCTACTATGCGGGCACTTGGGCGTATAGTGTTTGGTTATTCAAAGGCGATGCAAAAGATAAGATTGATCAAAAAATTACAAAAACCTCAAAAGCTTTACGAACGCAATTGGGTATGTTGTACGATGAGGAAACCACCAAGGCTGTGTTGTCTAGAATGCATGCTTTCAGATATATGCATTTGTCAGGGAGGTTGTTGCAAGAATTAGTGCCTAAAGCGGTAGATAATATTGATGACTATGAATGGGCAGAAGGAGAAACTTTAGCAGGAGAAGTAATTGGTTGGAATTTTGGTGAAGCGCATTTACATGGATCGGACTTATTGTGTTCTGTACAAAAGAGATGTCAGTATCAATCTGGTGAGTTAAGAGTAATTTATGTAGAATCGCCTTGTTTCTTTTCTCAAGATATGGATTGGAAAATTATTGATGCTAAAGATGGAGTGATAAATGAAGGCACGGGAAACATTAGAACGGTTAATAAGTTGTTGCCTTGGCCTATATAGCATGAATTGATCGCTAGAATAATCAAAAAATAAATTAAACTAACCGAAAAGGAAATTATATTGATAAAGGCATTTTGAAGACACTATAATATGTAGATTTACATTATATTATCGAATACTTTTTATATGGCCACGGAAAAAATTATTAAGATATTTAAAGATGAGTTACCCCAAGACTTAGCAAGACTTAAATCAGACATTAATGCTGAAAATTATCAATCTATCTATGATTTCTCTCACAAATACAAACTAAGATTATATTATTTGAATTATGAAACATGTCTTATCTTGTGCAATCAAGTCGTTGATGACTACAAAAATCAACAGTTTGAACAGCAATTAAACTCAGCAAAAGAATTTTATGATATGCTGAAAACTATTAACGATAAACTAGAACTATAATGCAAATATTGATTGTTGAGGATGATAGAATTGCTGTTGAAGTACTCTTAGAATATTTGGAGGAAGTTGATAGTAAAACCGATATAGAGGTGGCACACTCTATAAAAAGTGCTAGAGCCAAACTTAATACAGAACAGTATAATCTCATTTTTCTTGATATTCATTTAAAAGATGGCAATGGAACAGAGATTATTAACGCTTTACCTGCCAATCAAAAGATAATTTTTACTACAAGCGATCCTGATTATGCCATCAAAGCGTTTGAATTGAATGCTTTGGACTATCTGTTGAAGCCAATTGCAAAAGACAGATTTAATAAAGCATTTCAAAAAGTTATAGATCAAACAGATGATGAGGAAGACATCGTTTTTAGAGCAGATTACAACTTTCATCGAGTAGCGCCTTCTGACATTTATTATATAAAGTCAAATGCTGATTACTTAACTATGGTAACCAAAGATGAATCTTATACTTTCTATGGGCGATTAAAAGATTTTATCAAAAAATTACCGGAGGATAGCTTTCTGAAATGCCATCGATCGTACATCATTAATACCAATGAAGTTTCTGAAGCAGGAACATCGCATGTAATGATTAACGATACAGAAATTCCGGTTAGTACTCGACACAAAAAAGAAGTACAAGCGCTATTTAGCTAGAATTTCTCTCGTATTATTGGACTCTTCTCGGTTGTCTACATTGAAAATGTAGAAGTTCCGTTTTTTCGGTAATCTTCAAAAATCGAAGAATATAATTCAAACACCGAAGTTTGTAACTGCTTCATTTACAGTAATCTAAATAAACTTATCAGAAATCGAAAAATATTAAAATTTGATTTCTACTTGCGTTACTTTATTCCCATCAAACATTGATAACACTCCTAAACTGAAAAAAATGAAAAAAGTAACTCACACACTAGTAGCCATTATGGTGATTACAATAGCGATGACATCATGCTCAACTGAAAGCGTTGACTTAATTCAAAAATCACCAGATCAAGTAATCGAAAGAATTGATATGGTAATGGAGGCCGATTCAAAAACTTATCTGTATAAGCAAAGCGAAGAAGCGGATAAAACAGAAGATTTAGTAACCTATAATTTCTATGGCGAGCAATCAAGAAAAATTGACTTCAATATCAACATAAACGAAAATGAAACCATTACTATTAAATTAGTCAATAACGAATTGCCAAATCCATGGTCATACAAAAATACTTCTTACTCTATTTTTCCTCAATCGGAATTAGTTAATAAGTCAAAGTATATTACTGTACAAATGGATGCCAATAATGAAGGTGGTTCACTTTATACTTCAAACTTTGGAAACGATTTTCCAAGAGATGTAGCATTAAATGTATTTACAATTGTAGAATATGATAAAGCTGCTAACGAAATGTTGTGCAGAATTCAGAACCTGGAATTGGTACATGAAAGTGGTGACGAAAGCAAAACAGTTAGAATAGATGGAACGTTTAGAGGTTCTTTAACCTTCTAAATAATTAAAATTCTAATACAGATTGGTTTAGGTAATAGGCTAGTGAATAATCGCTAGCCTATTTTTTTATCCTTTTTCTTTCCTATCGCTACATTGGTCTAAAAAAGACTTTCATTCATCGAAGTATAAAAATAAATCGCATTTGAGTTTGTATCTTATAGATATAAGAATTGAAAATCCTACTTCATAAAACCCGCTATTTTTTAACTAAATCAAATTATACAATGAGAAAATATATACAAACAACATTGATTGCTTTCACTGCATTATTTATTGTTACATCGTGTTCAGAAGAACCTCAACTTATTAAAGTTGCTCCCGAGCAAGTTGTTGAGCGAATTGATATGGTTTTAGAAAGTGATGATAGAGAATATATCTATAAGCAGAGTCAAGAATCTGATCAATCGGAAGATTTGGTGGCTTATAATACTTTTGGAACTTCATCCAATAATATTGATTTTAATATTAGAATTAGCGACAATAGAAAATTGACAATTAAGCTAACCAATAATGAATTAACCAATCCTTGGGAATATGCCAATTTATCATATGCTATTTATCCTGCTCAAGAGGAAGATGACAAATCAAAATTTGTAAGAGTAGAATTAGAAACAACTAATGAGGGAACATCCAATTATATCTCTAACTATGGCAATGAATTTCCAAACAAACCTAATTTAAACGCTTTTACAATAGAAGAATATAATGTAGAAAAAAGTGAATTGTTATGCAGGATAAAAGACGTAACCATCATTCCTGAAAATGGCAACGAAGGCGAAGCAATTACTTTAAACGGAACCTTTAGAGGCTCATTAACTTTCTAAAATATAAAGCTTACTAGAGTTAGATTCAAGCAGGTTTTTGTAATGACAAAAATCTGTTCTTGAATCGATTACATATTTATTGTGTTTACTTATCGAAAAAATTATTTAGTTCATCGAAAGAAATTTCAAACTAATATTAGTATAATTAATAATCGACATATTTGAAAAGTTATGGAAAGCATGTCAACATTTCTAATAAAAAACAATTTATCTCAAACAATGGAAATACGTTTATTCTTTTTAGATGATGATTTAATTCAGAATGAAATCTTTAACGAATACCTAACCATGTTTGATATCCCTTATGATGCAAAATTTACGGAATCAGGCTATAAAGCAGTCGAATTTTTAAAATCATGTTCAAAAGAAGAATTTCCTCAAGTTTTCTTTGTTGATTTAATGATGCCACAAATGAATGGTTGGGAATTTTTGACAGCGTTGGAGACCATTATCAAAGAGAAGTCCGTTGATCCAAGTATATATTTGTTGTCATCTTCAGTAAGCAATGTAGATAAGGAAAAAGCTAAAAATTATACTATCTTGAAATCTTTTATCACTAAGCCTTTACCAGTAAAGAATTTTAAAAAATTACTTCAAGATGAGTATTCTCTTCGATATGCCTCAAATGAGCAATGAATTGCTCGACTTCTTTAAAAGTTTCTTTGTTTTAAATGATTTTCCGGCTCGCTGGACTTGTGGCAAATGGTCAGGTTTCCATGGATGGTTATATATCATCTCTGATATCATGATCTTTATGGCTTATTTTAGTATCCCTGCTCTATTGGTTTTTTATGTCAAAAAGAAGAAGGAAATACCTTTCAAAGGCGTAGCGATTCTATTTATTTTATTCATTTTGTTTTGCGGCATCACACATCTTATGGATGCCATTATTTTTTGGTATCCAGCCTATCGTTTAAACGGTATTCTCCTCATGTTTACTGCTATTATTTCTTGGATAACCGTAGGCGCTTTGATTAAGGTTATTCCTATTGCTTTTAGTTTAAAAACGACAGAAGAATTAGAAATTGAGATTGTAGAAAGAACAGAAGAAATCACTCAACAGAAAAACAACTTATCGGATATCGCTCATATTTTGAGTCATAATTTAAGAGCGCCAATTGCCAATTTGTATTCTTTGTTCGAGTTGTACGATCTAAAGAAAACCCAAGAAGGAAAGCAAGAAACTTTAGATAAAGTAAAATTTGTAATCGACAGTTTAAATACCAAAGTAAACAGAATGGCCGAAGTAGTAGATTGGCAAACTGGCGAAGTGATCAATGAAAATTTATTGATAAGCGATTCCATTAAAGTAGTGGCTGATTCTTTAAAGTTATTAATTACCGAATCTAACACAACCATAAAAACTGTTTTTAAGAATGCAAACAGTATTGTTTATCCAAAACCTTATTTAGATAGTTTGTTTATGAACTTGATAAGCAATTCTATAAAATACCGAAATATCAATATTTCCAATGTCATTACAATTAGTACGGAAAAGCGTAAAAAAGGAGTTTTAATTATTTATAAAGATAATGGTATTGGTATTGACTTAGAAAAATATGAAGAAAAGTTGTTTGGGTTAAATCAGACATTTCATGAGAATTCTGATGCTCAAGGTATTGGTTTATATTTAGTGAAGCATCATGTAGAATCTTTAGGAGGAAAAATAAAAGTAGAAAGCAAAGTAGGGGAAGGAATCACCTTTAAAATATATTTGAAGAATCAAAAAATAGAACAGAACAAATGACAGCTTATTACATTTCTGTTTTTATGCATGTAGTATTTGCTGCTTTTTGGATAGGAAGTATGCTCACTTTACCATTGGTAATTTTACCATCGCTTAAAAATCATCCTGAAAGAGTAAAGTTACTTTATGCTTCAGGTTTAAAATTGAGATTTTGGGGTTGGATTGCATTAGGAGGATTGTTGATTACAGGTTTGTTGAATATCCATCTTCGCGGATTGCCGATAAATTGGCAATTGTTTACAGCTAATAAGTATGGTGTTTTAGTAAGTTATAAGATTTTAATCTTTATTGCCATCATTTTAGTTGGTGCGGTTCATGACTTTTATATCGGCGGTAAAGCATTAGAGGAAATGGAAACAACACAAAACGAAACCGTTAAAAAAATAGCTAGATATTCAGGTAGACTTATGTTGTTGTTAGCATTATCGGCTGCTTTTATTGGCGTAGCTGCTTCTCGCGGTGGGTTTTAAAACATTAAATTGTTTTGCTAAAAATGGCCGTCTGAGGTTGGTCATTCCAAAGTAGATCATCCACAACCATACAGATGTTTCTTACAAAAGCTTTGCCTTCTTCCGTCACTGTTAAATGATTTTCTTTCATTTGAATTATACCATCTTCTTCTAATTCATCTAATTGAGCTCTTCTTTTTTCTGTCCATTGCTCTAAAAAGTTAGCTGGAAATTCAGTTTTAAACTGACACATAATATCGAGAATATGCTTTCTAACCACTAATTCGTCTACACTTAAAATATGACCTCTAAAAAATGGAAGATTACCTTTTGAGACTTGTTGGATATAATCCTCAACCTTTTTCTCATTTTGTGCGAAAGCCGTCCAAACATCACTAATAGAAGAAGCGCCTAATCCAATCATCATCGACGTATGAAAAGAAGTATAACCCATAAAATTTCTATGCAATTCTCCACTAAACATAGCTTTACTTAAATCATCTTCTCGCTTCGCAAAATGATCCATTCCAATTTCAACATAATCGGCGGCTTCAAACATTTGTTTACCCAATTCATACAACTCCCGTTTCTCGGCATCTTTAGGTAAATCAGCTTCGGTAAATAATCTTTGTCCACCTCCTTTTATCCAAGGCACATGCGCATAACTATAAAAAGCAATTCTATCCGGCACCAATTGATTGACTAGCTCAATTGTCATTTTTATGCTGTCAATATCCTGTTTCGGTAAGCCGTAAATCAAATCGAAATTGATGCTTTCGTACCCAATGTCACGAGCATTATTCACCACTTCTTCCACCATCTCAAAAGGTTGAACTCTGTTGATGATTCGTTGAACTTCAGGATCAAAATCTTGAATACCTAAACTTAAACGCTTGAACCCCAATTGAAACAAAGTTTCTAAATGTGCTTTGGTCGTGTTTTTAGGATGTGCTTCAAAACTGTAAGCAGCTTCATCGTGTTTAATAGAAGAACTGATAATAGTTGATAAAAGTAAATGTAAATTTTCCGGTTGAAAAAATGTTGGCGTGCCGCCTCCAAGATGTATTTCTTTTATAATCGGTTTTTCATCGAACAATTGTAAATAGAGCGCCCATTCCTTTAACAAAGCTTCTATATAAGGCTTTTCAACAGCATGATTGATGGTAATTCTCTTATTGCAAGCACAAAAAGTACATAGGCTTTCGCAATAAGGTAAATGAATGTATAAACTAATGCCTTCTTCTGAATTAGAGCTATGAAAGACTTTTTTCACGTGATCTATCCATTGATCATTTGTTGGGTTGTTCGTCCAATAAGGCACAGTAGGGTAGCTGGTATATCTAGGTCCCTGAACATTGTATTTCTGAATTAATTCAGTGTTTAACATATTTAGTCATTATCTGAAAGATACCAAGTAGCATAACTGGTGCTGGTTTCCCTTAAAACCACTTTGGTAAGGGTAATGCCGGTTGGAAACTTATCTTTTATCAAGTGCACAATATCTAACAACATATTTTCACAAGTAGGCTGATAGTTGACATAACGCACTCGTTCGTTTTTAGCTTCTATGCCTGCAAACCTCGAATCTTTTCTTAAAATCAATCGATGATCAAATAAAGGAAGCACCTCTGTTTTTAAAAGCATTTTTACTTCAGAGAAATCGATCACCATGCCACAATCAGATAAATTTGTATCTTCTTTTGGATAACCTACCACCGTAATTTCTAAATGATAAGAATGTCCGTGAATATCGCAACATTTGCCATCGTAGTTATCTAAAGCATGTGCGGCTTCAAACGTAAATTGTTTAGTTACTCTAACTTTCATAATTAAGTTGTTACACAAATTTAAAAAGGATAATTAGTAAAAGCGTTACACAGTAGCGTTAATTAATAATAAGGGAATAAACTATATTTGCTTCAATTGCTTTAACTATTAAAATTTAAGTGATTAATCTAAAATTATTAGATAAATGATGGCGATCCTCTATTTAAAAGCTTTGCATATTGTTTTTGTGGTCAGTTGGTTTTGCGGCTTATTTTATATTGTTAGACTTTTCGTTTATCATACAGAAGCCATGACTTTTGATGAACCAAAGCAAACAATCTTACACGAAGAATATATAAAGAACGAGCGCTTGCTATGGCGAATTATTACTACTCCGGCAATGGTGTTAACACTTATCACAGGAATTTCTATGTTGGTGGTCAATCCAGGATACTTACAAGGAACTTGGATGCATGTTAAACTAACACTTGTTTTTGGTTTGCTTTTGTACCATTTTAAATGTGGACAAATGATTAAACAATTAGCGCTCAAAAAATCTACATGGACATCTTTTCAATTGCGGCTTTGGAACGAAGTAGCTACTTTATTCTTGGTGTCTATTGTTTTTATAGTCGTTTTAAAAAATAGCATCAATTGGATTTGGGGAACAGCCGGCTTCATGCTTTTTGCTATCATTATTATGATGATTGTAAAAATCGTTAAACAGATAAGACTTAAAAACTAATCAACAAGATTGTCTATTATTTAGATGATAGAATTGAGTATCCAACTATACTGTAATTTTTGAAACCAATAATCCGTTTAGGATTATATCTGTGAATATCTGTTTAATCGAAGATTATCCAATGTATTGCAGCAAGTTAAATGTTATTTGGAGAGTTGATTGTTTGCAATTAAAATCTGCGTTCTAAAAAAAAATATTGAGAAATATTAGGTGTCATCTTAAACTTTTTTTTCTCAATGTTGATATGTTGGAAAGTAAAACCAATTCTAATTAAATGAGCACTTTTTACCACTATCTTTGTTGCCCGTTTTTTTCGAATCACAAACAACTTTTTAGTAAAATTATGAGCGTAATAGAAGTTACAAAACCAAAAGAGACATTATTAGAAGAACAGCCTGCTTTGGTTCCTTATGACTATGAAACTGTGTTTAAATCAGCAGTAGAATATTTTAATGGAGATGAATTAGCAGCAAATGTTTGGATTAATAAATACGCTTTAAAGGATTCTAATGAAAATATCTATGAGTTAGATCCTAATCAAATGCACGAGAGAATGGCGCGTGAAATTGCGCGAATTGAAAGTAAGTATCCAAATCCATTAAGCAAATCGGAAATTTTTGATTTGTTTAAAGAATTCAAATACATTATTCCTCAAGGAGGTCCAATGTCGGGGATTGGTAACAACTTTCAAAAAGTATCACTTTCTAATTGTTTTGTGATTGGAAATACTTGTGATTCTTACAGCGGTGTTATGAAAACCGATGAAGAGCAAGTTCAATTAATGAAAAGAAGAGGCGGTGTTGGTCACGATCTTTCCCACATTAGACCAAAGGGAAGTCCGGTGCATAATAGCGCTATTACTTCAACAGGTTTAGTGCCTTTTATGGAGCGTTATTCAAATTCAACAAGAGAGGTTGCACAAGACGGTAGAAGAGGCGCTTTAATGTTAAGTGTTTCTATTAAACATCCTGATGCAGAAGATTTTATCAATGCTAAATTAGAGCAAGGAAAAATTACGGGCGCTAATATTTCTGTTAAAATCGATGATGCCTTTATGAAGGCCACCATTGACAATAAAACTTATCAGCAACAATTCCCTATTGGAAGTCCAAATCCACAGTATACCAAAGAGATTGAAGCGAATGAATTATGGAAAAAGATAGTTCACAATGCATGGAAATCTGCAGAGCCGGGCATTTTATTTTGGGATACTATTATTAATGAGTCTGTGCCGGATTGCTATGCAGATTTAGGCTATGAAACAGTATCTACAAATCCATGTGGAGAGATTCCTCTTTGTCCTTATGATAGCTGTAGATTACTAGCACTTAATTTATACAGTTATGTAGACCAACCTTTTACAAAAAAGGCCAAATTTAATTTTGAATTGTTCAAAAAGCATGTTGGGTATGCGCAAAAATTAATGGATGATATCATTGATCTAGAAATAGACAAAATAGATAAAATCATTCACAAAATTAAGATCGATCCGGAAGCTGAAATTTTTAAAGTAACTGAATTAAACCTTTGGAAAAACATCAAGCAAAAATGTGAAGAAGGCAGAAGAACAGGTATTGGAATTACAGCTGAAGGTGATATGCTAGCAGCTTTAGGTTTGCAATATGGAAGTGATGAAGGCATTGAGTTTTCAGTAAAAGTTCATGAAACATTAGCTGTTGGAGTTTATAAGAATTCAGTTTTATTGGCCAAAGAAAGAGGAGCATTCCCAATTTATGATGCGGCTAGAGAAGTTAACAATCCATTCATTCAGCGCCTGCAAGCTTCAGATCCGCAATTAAAAGCAGATCAAAAGAAATATGGTAGAAGAAATATTGCTTTATTAACCATTGCTCCAACGGGCACAACTAGCTTGATGGCACAAACTTCTTCCGGTATTGAACCGGTATTTATGGTGGCTTATAAGCGAAGAAGAAAAGTAAATCCTAATGACAAGGACTCTAAAGTTAGCTATGTTGATGAGGTAGGAGACAATTGGGAAGAATACAATGTATTTCATCACAAGTTTGTGGATTGGTTAAAAATTAACGGCTATGATATAGAGGAAGTAAAAAGTATGGAAGATGAGCAGTTACAAGAAATTGTAAAAAAATCGCCATATTATAAAGCTACTGCCAACGATATTGATTGGGTGCAAAAAGTAAAAATGCAAGGCGCTATCCAAAAATGGGTAGACCATTCTATTAGTGTTACGGTAAATATTCCAAACGAAGCGACTGAAGAATTAGTAGGAGAGATTTATAAAACGGCTTGGGAAGTAGGCTGTAAAGGCGTTACCGTTTATAGAGATGGTTCACGTGGAGGAGTTTTGGTAGCTACAACAGAAAAAAAGAAAGAAGAAACCGTAAGTAAATTCATAGAGTCTCAACCACCTAAGCGACCTAAAAAATTAGAAGCAGAAGTAGTTAGATTTCAAAATGATTACGAAAAATGGGTAGCCGTTGTTGGTTTATATGAAAACAAACCTTACGAGATTTTTACCGGTAGAGCAGAAGATACATTCATGTTGCCACCGACATTAACTTCTGGTTGGATTTTGAAGAACAAAGATGAAAACGGAAAGAATAGATATGACTTCCAATACGAAGATAAAGATGGTTATAAGGTTACCATGGAGGGATTATCTAGATCATTCGACAAGGAGTTTTGGAACTATGCTAAATTAATTTCAGGTATCCTTCGACATGGAATGCCACTCTTATTTGTAATTGATTTAATTTCTGAATTGAATTTAGGAAATGAGTATATCAATACTTGGAAAAACGGAGTAGCTAGAGCGTTAAAGAAATTTGTACCAGATGGCACAGCACCCATTAAAAACGAGTGCACCAGTTGCGGCGATCCTAATGGTATGGTTTACATTGAAGGATGTATGACGTGCAACAGCTGCGGTTATTCAAAGTGTAGCTAATTTCTTCAAACAAATGAAAACAAAGAAGCCATCCGTCAACAAACGGATGGCTTCTTATTTTCTAGTTATCGTGAGCTAGTATTTTTCAAAAGTGAATTCACCTTTGTAATCATTGTAAAAACTTATGTTTTGTAAGTTGATCTTCAAAGTAGTTCCAGTGTAACTTAAAATGTCCCAATAGAAAAACGGACTCCAAGTAGTATTGGTACAGGCTTGAACAGAAAGTGGAAATTGTGTTACTCCTTCTGATGAACAAATATGATGTGGCGTGGCTACTAAATTTCCGATATGCTCAATAAGTACTTGCTTATTTTTAAATTCTAAAACAGAAAAATAGTTGCATTCTGCATAACCATTTATATTTACTAAATTTTGATCCGGACAATCAACGAGCCTCCATTTAGAACCATTTAAGGCTGTCAATAAAGCATCTCCTGTTAAGTTTCCCCCTTCAATAAAATCTGTAGATTTTTCACATGAGCAAAGTATTGCTAGCGCGAAAAAGAATGTCAAAAATCGCTTCATTCTTAATTTTTAGTGAATTAATAGTTGAGGGAACTATGATCGTAAGCTTCTTCAGTAATCTGCCTAAATATGTTCTAAGCGAAATACCTAAGCAGTATATCACCGAAATAGGTTTTTCGCTTAAAAATTTTAATAATTAACAATTAATTTACATTGAGTCTTGATTGAAAAGAAGACTGCTATAGTTAGGAATAAAGCAGAAGTGTTAGCTATAGCTAGAAAATTGACAATGAAATACGTAATGAAGGAATGAAGGAAGCGAAATTTAGGTATTAATTAGAATCGTTATACAAGAAGAAGCATGTAAAGTTTTATAACCTTTTAAATGCGAATTTACCTTGATAACCAATTGAAATATTAGGTGTTGTCATGTCAAACACCAATCCTGATCCAGTGTACGAACTTACGTTCCATTCAAACAGTGATCTCCAAGTAGTATTGCTACAGTCTTGAATAGAAACAACTAATTCTTTGCCATTTACATAACAAATATGATGTAGCGTTGGTGTTGGATTACCGCTGTGCTTAATATATACCTTATCACCTACAAATTCCATGGATTCAAAATAGGCGCATTCGCTGTAGCCATTAATAGTTAACAATGGAATGCCTGGACATTCATCTAATGCCCATTTACTTCCTGAAATTTTAGCTAAATCAAAGTTAGGGTTAGTCGCCGATTCAAGAGCAGCGTCTTCTGAACTACAAGAAAATAATATCATGAAGCAAAGACTTAATGCAGCAGAAAGAATTTTGTTAAACATTGGATAGGGTTTAAAACATATAATACTTTAAAATAGACTATTTGGAGTGGAGTGTAAAGCAGTTTAGCCCTTTATTTTTGGGTGATGTATCAAAATAGGTAAACTGCGTAGGTGATAGTTTTATGATGTTAAAACCATTCATATTGGTATCACTTAGAGATAAAAAAAGTAGACCAATAAATTAGTTTTCGAGGTAATAAAACGATCTAAAAAAAAGCTGGAAATTGGCTAAAAAGATATATTCCGAAAAAAATGGAAAAAAATGCTACCATATCCTAACAAAATGCTTTTTACTTGTGAGGAGTTAGGTGTGGTATCAAAAAGTAAAGTTTAACTCGTTTGTTTATTGTAATATCAAGAATAAGAATAAACCAAAAACAATACTTAAGGCAACCGTTTCCAAAAATTTAAAAACAAATTGATTTTCAGAAATTTGGATGCGTTGCTCTAATTTAGCCATGCCCATTTCAACCATGCAAAACAAAAGAATAGTAAAGATTATTTTCGCAGCAACTAACATTATAGAGTTAATTTATCCTAAAATAAGAATAATTTATCATATGTAATAGCTAACATTGAGAAAATTGAAAGAGAAGTAAAAAGTTTATTGGTACTTTTTCTTCATTCTATCCATATCTCTTTTGTCGTCGCGCTCTTTTAAGGTGTTTCTTTTGTCGTGCGATTTTTTACCTCTTGCCAAGGCAATTTCAATTTTTGCCAAGCCTCTATCGCTAATAAATACTCTGTATGGAATAATAGTTAACCCTGATTCCTTAATTTTTTTCTCTAGCTTAATCAGTTCCTTTTTGCTCAACAGTAATTTTCTTACCCTTTGGACCTCATGATTATAGATGTTTCCACCAATATATTCCGAAATATGAAGGTTTTTGACAAACAGCTCGCCCTTCTTAAATACACAATAACTATCTAAGAGATTGACATGACCTGCACGAATAGATTTTATTTCAGTACCACGCAATACCATACCGGCAATAAAATTCTCTACAAATTCATAAGAGAATTTAGCTTTTCGATTTACAATATTGGTTACGTCCTGTTTATTAGTTTTCATTACTTTAAGCTGAAGTTGGTTTAACTCAAAAACTACAAATAAGTTTCATTATCGGTAGAATTATGCTGTTAAAAAATTAAACTCTTTCTACTAAAAGGCATTTGCATACTGCAAAAGTTAGAACAATGGTTGATTTGTTTTCAAGAATAATCTCAAAGCTTTTATCAAAATTTTCTATCTGCCGAAGTTTAAATTCAGTGCCAAGTTTAATGTTTTTTTTGTTTAAAAAGAGCAAAAGTGATTTAGAACTGTCAGTTAAACCACAAAGTTTTACTTTTTCGCCAATACTAATGGAAGTTAGATTGATATAGTTAGGGTTAGTAATTTTACCTGTTTTATCCGGAATAGGGGAGCCATGTGGGTCAATGGTAGGGAAGCCTAAAATTTCATCCATTCGATCAAACAACTTTTCCGATTGCACATGCTCCATCTCTTCTGCAATATCATGAACTTCCTCCCAACCCAAATCCATAATATTTACTAAAAACATTTCTGCCAATCGATGTCTTCTCACAATTAAAGCTGCTTCTTTTGTACCTTTTTTGGTCAACTTCAATGGTTTGTACTTTTCGTAAACAACCCAACCTTTCTCTTCCATTTTCTTAACCATACTATTAGCAGTCGGTTTACTTACTTGAAGTTTTTCTGATAACTCCGTAATGGAAACATCTTCTCCGTTTTGCGCGATTGAAAAAATGGCTTTCAAGTAATTTTCTTTCGTTTGTGTGGGCATTAATTATAGGTTGATTTAACAAATATACAAAAGTATATAAAAGATGTTTGTTAGATTAGTCTAACTTTATATCTTTGTATTGTAAAACAGTAAGAAGGTGTCATTTTCTCGAATTAAAGATGCTTAAGCCATTTCAAACCAAAATATGTCTAGATCAATAAAAATACTATTCGTTATAATGCTATTGGGTTTATTGAGTTGCCAGCACTATACCAAATCAACGGATGAAAATGTAAAACCAAACATCTTAACCACAACTGGTATGCTAAAAGATGCGGTGGTGAATTTGATTGGAGATCAAGTAGAAGTAACGGCTTTGATGGGGCCGGGCGTTGATCCCCATTTGTATCAAGCTTCCCCCGGTGATTTAGCCAAAATGAATAAAGCTGATATAATCATCTACAACGGTTTGTTTTTAGAAGGTAAGTTAGATGGCATATTAAAGAAACTATCAACTAGTAAAAATGTGATCAATTTTTCTGATGGAATTCAACGAGAAGATTTGTTAGGAGTAGAAAATGCAAAGTATGAAGGAGAAATCTATGATCCTCATATTTGGTTTGGTATCGATATTTGGAAACAAGGTATCGTTGAGTTAGGGGCAAAATTATCCTCAACTTATCCTCAATTTGCTGACGAAATTGCTACAAATCAAACGAGCTATTTGCAGCAATTGGATGTGTTAAAACAAGAACTGTTAGAGCAAATTTCAAACATTCCCATAGATAAAAGATTGATGGTAACCTCTCACGATGCCTTTCACTATTTTGGAAGAATGTTAGCCATTAGAGTAGAAGCTTTACAAGGTATTTCAACGGCTACTGATTTTGGTTTACAGGATAGAAAGCAATTGGTTGATTTAATTATTGAAGAAGACATTAGCGCTATATTTATTGAAAGTTCTGTGGGGGATAAACCGATAAAAGCAATTGTTTCCGATTGTCAGGAGCGCGGTAAAATGGTTACTTTAGGAGGTACATTATTTTCTGATGCTATGGGCGAAGACGGAACTCCGGAAGGCACCTATATTGGTATGTTGAAACATAACGTAGCCACTGTTGTAAAAGGTTTAAGCCATGGGAATTAATTCAAAAAGAATAATAGAGGTTCACGATCTTACGATTAGCTACCACAAAAAGCCTGCGCTTTGGAATGTGGATTTTGATCTTCCCGAAGGAAAAATAATTGGCATAATTGGTCCAAATGGTGCAGGGAAATCTACTCTATTAAAAGCCATTATGGGATTGTTGCCAATGGCCAGTGGCTACATCAAAATTTATGATCAACCACTGGAAGAAATTCGAAATAAAGTAAGCTATGTGCCACAAAGAGGCTCAGTGGATTGGGATTTTCCTGCCAATGTTCGAGAAGTGGTGACGATGGGTTTGTACAAACAACAAAAATGGTACGAAAGAACCTCTCAAAAAGATAAAGAGAATGTTGAGAGTGCTTTAGAGAAGGTAGGTATGTTGCCTTTTGCCAATCGACATATTTCTCAGTTATCCGGCGGACAGCAACAGAGAGTATTTTTGGCAAGAGCTATGGCGCAAAATGCCGATCTGTATTTAATGGATGAACCCTTTGCTGGAGTAGATGCTTCCACCGAATCTTCTATACTCGATTTGTTAGGCGCTATGAGAGATGAAGGCAAAACGATTGTTGTGGTACACCACGATTTACAAACTGCCAAGGATTATTTTGATCATATCGTTTTATTAAATACACGATTGATTGCCGTAGGGCCAACCAATGAAGTACTTACACCACAACATTTGCAAGATGCCTATGGTGGTAAATTAACCCTATTGCAAGAAGTGGGAGAGTTATTGCAAAAAGAAAATATTCCGACTAGAGAAGGATAATATGGCAATATTTGAATTTTTATCGTTTGATGATCCGGGAACTCAAATTGTTACCATTGGTACAGTGATTTTAGGCGCTGTAGCTTCAATTATTGGCTGCTTTACATTTCTACAAAAACGTGCCCTAATTGGAGATGCAATTTCTCATTCGGTATTGCCAGGTATTTGTTTAGCATTTATTTTATCAGGAACTAAAAATCCATATTACATGCTAATTGGTGCTTTTATTTCTGGTTGGTTATCGGTTATTCTTTCCGATTGGATTACCCGAACTTCTAAGATCAAGGCAGATACATCTATTGCCATTGTGCTGTCTTTTTTCTTTGCTATCGGTATGATGATGCTTTCTATTATTCAACACTCAGGAAATGTTAATCAAGCCGGTTTGCATCATTTTTTGTTTGGAAAAGCAGCAGCCATCATCAAAGAGGATGTTGTCATGTTTCTTTATGTAGCGGCAATTGCGTTAGTAATCATCATTGTTTATTTCCGAGCTTTTAAACTCTATATTTTTGATATTGAATTTGCCAAAAGTATCGGCTTGCCTGTAAAATGGTTAGATTTTTTATTGACCACTTTAGCCGTTTTAGCCATTGCATTAGGCATAAGAGCCGTAGGTGTAGTAATGATGTCAGCTTTATTGATTGGTCCGGCCGCAGCAGCTAGTTTTTGGACAGGTAATTTAAAAAAGATGCTATTGATATCAGCAATTGTTGGATCATTGGCTGGTTTTTTTGGTGCGATGATTTCTTATATGCGGCCTCAAATGCCAACAGGGCCTTGGATAATTATTGTTCTATCAGTGATTGCATTTACCTCTATTGTAATGGGAACTGAAAAGGGCGTTCTACATAAATGGAGAAAGCGACAAGCATTTAAAAATAAAGTGTTGAGGGAAAATATTTTGAAGATTTTTTATCACTTGGGAGAAAATCAAGAAGATTTTTTACAACCAAGAACGCTTCAAGAATTGATAGAAAGAAGAGCTTACAATAAGAACGAAATACTTAAAGGCTTGAATCAGTTAAAAAGTAAACATTGGGTTGGCCAGACGGAATCAAATCATTGGGCATTAACCAAACAAGGCAACATCGAGAGTGCAAAGTTGATAAGATTACATCGCCTTTGGGAAGTCTATTTGTCTGAACATCTGAATATTGCAGCAGATCATGTGCACGACGACGCTGAAGCCATAGAGCATATTTTAACACCCAAACTTCAAGCTCGCTTAGAAAGCGTTTTGAAAGGTAGAACTACAGATCCGCACGATAAAGCTATTCCAAACTTAAATAAGATGGATAAATGAATGGTTTTTGGATCATATTAGTGGGAAGCTTAGTGGCTTGTAGCTGTGCACTTTTAGGAGCATTTTTGATTCTGAGAAGAATGGCAATGGTAGGAGATGCTATCGCACATGCAGTATTACCAGGCATTGTAATTGCTTTTCTTATTTCGGGTTCTAGAGCAAGTTTACCGGTTTTGATTGGTGCGGCCATCACTGGAATGTTAACCACCGTCTTAATTGAGTTATTAAATAAAAAAGGAGGCTTGCAAGAAGATGCGTCCATTGGCATTTCTTTTACTTTTTTATTTGCAATAGGAGTAATCTTGATAAGTGCATTTACCGGTCATGTAGATTTAGACCAAGATTGTGTTTTAAATGGGCAAATTGATTATCTGCCTTTGGATATCGGCTCAATAGTCTTTTTGGGTCAATCCATTCCAAGAAGTGTATGGACCATTTTGCCGACTTTTCTGATTATTCTTGGCTTTGTAGGGATTGGTTTTAAAGGATTAAGATTAACCACTTTTGATAATGAATTTGCTGCAGCCATTGGCGTAAATGTTGCCCTTTGGCATTATCTGTTGATGGGCGCTGTTTCACTCACTACGGTGGTGTCATTTGAGGCGGTTGGCGCGATTCTCGTAGTGGCCTTTTTAGTGATTCCTCCATCCGCGGCGTATTTGGTGACGCATAAGTTAAAACCAATGCTGGTGTTATCTTGTGTCATAGGAATTTTATCGGCAGTGGGCGGCTATTATTTGGCTGTTTTTTTAGATAGTTCTACAGCAGCCTGTATGGCCGTGGTTAGCGGTTTGATTTTCTTTTCAATTTTTGTTTTCGGTAAGATCAAGTCAGTATTTAACTAACTCTTTATATTGATTATAATTAGCATAATATAAACTAAATCAGTTAGTTATTTAATTGCAAATAAGAACTATTTCGATTTTATTTAAAATTTGTTCTAAATATTGTAAAAAGTTGTTCCTATCTTAGAGATAATACTTCATTCAAGTTTTAAGTTATGAAAAATAGTCTCTTGTTTTTAGCAACAATCTTTATGTTGAACAGTTGTGTTGAATTGCCTAATCTGTTACCGAATGGATCCGGCGAGGATAGCGATATGGTAATTGTAGAGTACAATGATCTATTGAAAAATTTGGTTACAAGTTATAATTTGGCAAGTTTCGATGATACTCTTGTGGTAGATGATATGCTATCTATTCGTTTCTATTTTAACACTCCCGGAACGTCATGTAACGGGTCCTATGAAATGCACATGGTCAATGGTCATCTGCTGAAAGTAAATTCCGGTGGAAATGAGTTTCAATTTTTAACGGAAGGTGATTTAGTGGGTGGAATTGTGGAAGGAACCTGGGGGAACAATGGAGTGATCTCTGTTACACAAGATTTTTATGCTGTCTGTATTAAAACCTTTCATCTACCGGAAAACAAAGATGCAGTAGTAGGTATTCGATTTAAAGATAATTTGAACAAATGGCACTATGGCTGGGTAGTGTTTTATCTGGATACTACCGGACCTAATGAAGAACTTTATTTAAAAGCAGTGGGCTACAATAAACAACCCGGCACCAATGTAAGAATAGGCGGCTAGTGCTCCACAGCATCAGACTACTTCAAAATTAAAATGATACAAATGAAAAATTTATGGATATTTTGTTTATCAGTCTTTATGTTGAACAGCTGCGTAGAATTGCCTGATTTGCTTCCTAATGGTACCGGGGAAGACAGTGATATGGTGATTGTGGAGTATAGCTCTACACTAAATAATGCGCTCACCGGTAATTTTCTAGTGGTAGATGATAATCTTTCCATCCGTTACTATTTTAACGGATCCGGTTGTGATGGCACTTTCGATATGCAAATGATATTTGGGAATATTTTAATGACGCTGGATGGCAAGTTTCGATTTTTAGAAGAAGGAGATCTGGTCGGTGGATTGGTGGATGGCACCTGGGGCAACAATGGAGCACTTTACAGTACAATGGATTTCTTCTGGTATTGTCACAATACCTACTATTTGCCCGAAGATCAAGATGTTGCTATTGGGATTCGTTTCAGAGACAGTAACCTTCAATGGCATTATGGTTGGGTAGTGTTGTATTTAGACACCACAGAGCCTTATGAATTGCTCAATATCAAAGCAGTAGGCTACAATAAAAAAGCCGGCACCAACGTCAGGATCGGTCACTAGATAAAATTGAATTACCATCTTAATTTTTCCTAATTATTAAGGCAGTTTTAAATATTGCCATTGATGGGCAATCTGTTCACAACTTTCAGTCAATAGGTTTGAAAAGCCTTTTCAAAGAGCTAAATTCGCGGCACAATTTTAATAGATCATAAACACAATCATACATGGCTAATATTGGAAAAGTGAAACAGGTGATCGGACCTGTAGTTGACGTAGTTTTCGCAGAAGGTGAAAATAATCTTCCTGCAATCTTAAATGCATTGGTAATTAAAAAGGCAGACGGTTCTGATTTGGTATTGGAATGTCAGCAACACTTAGGAGAAAACAGTGTTAGAGCCATTGCAATGGATTCTACAGATGGATTGGCTAGAGGTACTGAAGTAATTGATCAAGGTGCTACTATCAAAATGCCTGTTGGTGAAGAAATCAAAGGTCGTTTATTCAATGTAATTGGAGATACTATTGATGGTATGAAGCCTTTGGATAAAAGTAATGGCTACTCTATTCACGGTAAGCCACCAAAATTTGAGGATTTAGCGACTTCAACGGAAGTGTTATTTACAGGAATCAAGGTGATTGACTTAATTGAGCCTTATTCAAAAGGTGGAAAAATTGGATTATTCGGTGGTGCCGGTGTAGGTAAAACGGTATTGATTCAAGAATTGATTAACAACATCGCCAAAGGTTACGATGGTTTGTCAGTATTTGCTGGTGTAGGAGAGCGTACGAGAGAAGGAAACGACTTAATGCGTGAGATGATTGAAGCAGGTATTGTAAAATATGGCAAAGAATTTATCCATTCTATGGAAGAAGGTGGATGGGATCTTTCAAAAGTGAACTACGAAGAATTAAGTAAATCACAAGCATCTTTCGTATTCGGACAAATGAATGAGCCTCCTGGAGCAAGAGCAAGAGTAGCTTTATCAGGATTGACATTAGCAGAATACTTTAGAGATGGAGATAAAAATGATCCTAACGGAGGAAAAGATATCTTATTCTTCGTAGATAACATCTTTAGATTTACACAAGCAGGTTCTGAGGTGTCAGCACTATTAGGAAGGATGCCTTCAGCAGTAGGTTACCAACCAACATTGGCTACTGAGATGGGTGCGATGCAAGAAAGAATTACTTCAACAAAAAGAGGTTCAATTACATCGGTACAAGCGGTTTACGTTCCTGCGGATGATTTAACTGACCCTGCACCGGCAACAACATTTGCTCACTTAGATGCAACAACTGTATTAAGTAGAAAGATTGCTGAGTTAGGAATTTATCCTGCAGTAGATCCATTAGATTCTACTTCAAGAATTTTGTCTCCAGAAGTATTGGGTGCAAGACATTACGGTGTAGCTCAAGAAGTAAAAGAAATCTTACAACGTTATAAAGAATTACAAGATATCATTGCTATTTTAGGTATGGACGAATTATCTGAAGAAGATAGATTAGTTGTTCATAGAGCAAGAAGAGTACAAAGATTTTTATCTCAACCTTTCCACGTAGCCGAGCAATTTACAGGTACACCTGGTGTTTTTGTTCCAATTGAGGAAACATTAAAAGGTTTTGAAATGATCTTAGCTGGTGAAGTGGATGAATATCCTGAAGCAGCTTTTAATTTAAAAGGAAATATTGACGAAGTAATTGAAGCAGGTAAGAAAATGTTAGCCGACGTTGCTTAATTTGCTTTAAAATACATTACTCAAAATAGACAATATGCATATAGATATTTTATCACCAGAAGAAAATCTTTACTCAGGAGAGATAGAGTATATTAAACTTCCAGGACAAAGCGGTTCATTTGAAGTGCTTAATAATCACGCACCTTTAATCAGTGCTTTAAAAGAAGGAAAAGTGATCGTAAGAGGAGATGATGGTGTTCAAGAGTTTAAAATTAAGAGCGGTATTGTTGAAGTATTAAACAATAAAGTTTCTGTATTAACAGAAGGACTTTTAGATGATTAACTTACTACAAGAACATAGAGAAAGGAAAGGGAAGTCAATTTGATTTCCCTTTTTTTTTATGGTGTTAAGACCTAAAAGGTTTTCGAAACCTTTTAGGTCTTATATAAGAAATTTTTTGGCTTTTGATTCGTTAGTTTTAATAAATGAAGTCTATTCCAAAAACTTGGTTATTTGTTGCACTGATTGCAATTCTTAGTTTGAATTTTACTTCGGCACAAAATAATGATATTGAAAATGATGGTTCTGAAATTTACACTTTGGTAGAAGAAATGCCAGAGTTTCCTGGTGGTTTGAAAGAATTATTAAAGTTTATTGCATCAAATTTAGATTTTCCTCCAACACAAATTCAATATCTAGAAAGAATAAAAGTTAGATTTATTATTGATGAATATGGTATTGTTTGTGAGCCAACCATTCAAAGTGGGAATGATATGGCTATTAATAATGAAGTTTTAAGAATGATTAACTTAATGCCTTTGTGGAAACCAGGAAAAAATGATGGGAAACCAGTTAAAGTGTATTTTACTTTACCATTGAGAATAGGATTAGAATAGTGTGTTACAAATCTTGTCAAATCAAATATCCAATATCGAACAAGGAATATCGATTTAGGAATATGTTTTTTTTGCCTACAGCCTACAGCCTACAGCCTACAGCCTACTGTGGAATATTCTTCTTCGGCCAAATACCGCTAAAACCTATTTGTACATTTCCTCTTGGACTGTTCGGTGACAATCCGGCTCCGGCAGCAAAATCTAATTGAACATTGCTTTTCATTTTATAGATCAATCCGCCATTTAAAAAGTAGTCATTTCTAAAATTATTGTGTTTAACATTGGCATATACCTCAACAAAGGCAGTAATCTTATCGCTAAATTGTTGATTTACATTCAATGCTACCACAAAAAATGGATCAATTGCAGGATTTCCTTCTGTATCTAAAACTTGTAAATTTTCTCGCCATTCAGCGCCATAGTTGATTCGCATATTGGTTTTATCACTCAAATCAATATCCATGGCTACTCTAAAAGCAGGCAATACTTTAGTGTCTTTAAAATTTTTAGTACCAAAATTTATTCCGGCTTCACCAACAAAGGCTAAGCCCATATTACCATCGCCTTTCTCTTTCATTAATACCTTTAACCCAGCTTTTGGAGAGGCAAAACCTATTTCATGATTTCCGTTCGATAGTGTACCAGGCACTCTAAAACCAACCGTCATTTCCATTAATTTCATCATACCAATTCTCACCAATGTTTGATTGTAATTAAAGGAGTAATTATCCTGATCAATAATATTAGCACGGAAACCAGTTTCAATGGCAAATGTCTTCACAGGCAGAATTACACCGGAAGTTGTCAATTGAGGTCGGTCGGCAATATAAGTGTAAGGCGTTGTTTCTTCAGTAGTTGTTTGGCATACACTAATATTTACTAATAGACAGAATAAAGTAGTAAAAATGGATATATATTTCATCAGTTGACTTTAGTGCTTGAATTTATAAATATTATTGACAGCATTCATAAAATCTTGTTAGTAAGTAGTTTTGGCATTTAAATTATAAATTTATTGGTTTAGAATTTTTATCTTAATATATTTCGTCCTTTAAAGGCAAGTCCCAAAGAAAACCCCTACATGTTTAAACTTTATTTAGCCACTACTTTAATTTGTATGTTGGGTTTTTTCAACTCAATAGCCCAAATTCAGTTAAAAATCGTCGATCCTGATGAGGTAGTAATTCCATATGCCAATACACAATTGATCCCTAGTAGCGGCGAAGATCTATTTATTGGTGCTGCCAGTGATACCAATGGATTAGTGGTGTACAATAATGTAAAAGTGGGTACGTATTTTATGGTGATCAGATACCTAGGATTTACAACTGATACCATTAATAATATTATAGTACAAGTCAATAATGAAGCAATAGATTTGGGAGAACTCGTTTTGCAGCCATCATCCATTGTATTGCAAGAATTTGGTGTAAAAGCCCAACGTCCTAAAATCATTTATGAGAATAACGGCGATTTTAGTTTTAGTCCGGGTAGTACTACCATGGGCATGAATGAAGATGCTAGTAAATTGTTAGAAACCATACCAGGTGTTGGCTATAATAGTCAAAAAGGCTATATGATTAATGGTAATAATAATATAGTCATATTGGTTGATGGAAGAAGAATGTCTGGCGATAGGGAAACTATTGAAAGCTATTTGGAGTCTTTTTCTTCAGATAATGTGCAAGAGGTTAAAATAATTAAATCATCTACAGCCAAGTATGATGCCAGTGCTAGTGGAGGCGTAATTAATATCATTACTAAGAAAAGTAGTTATGCGGGCATCAATGGTTTTATTTATAGTAGATATAGACAGGGCCGATTTTCCTCATATCGGGGAAGGTATAACTTAAACTGGAAATACAAAAAGTTTTCAGGGAATGTATTTTACGAGTATTTTATGGCTCAATCATTTCATGATATTGAAATATCGAGATCCATCCAAAAGGCGCAAAACGAATTCGCCTATTATAATGAATCGGTTTACGAATCGTGGCTATATCAGGCTCATTTGCCTAAGATTTCGCTCAATTACGATATTAATGACAACAATAGAATTGGCATAATGCTTGAAATTAGACATTTAAGTATAAACCAGCCTTTGGCCAATTTAGCTTCTGCAAGCGATAATCCATTAACTGCAGATTCTTTAATTAATACTGCCATTCAAATCAACAATAGGGATATTTGGCCGGCAGTAAATTTTAATTATGCTACCAACATTAAAGGGAAAGGCAATTTAATTGATTTTACATACGACTTCTTTTACAAAGATATTTCTAAAATTAGCACCTATAAAAAGGATATATATGATCCCTCGGGCCTTGATTTATGGGGAACAAGTCGATTTATAAGAGATAACAAGTTTATGCAGCCGGTGCATACAGCTTCTATTGATTTTGCTAGACAATTGCCACGAGATATATCTTTAGATATTGGAACCAGGTTTACTTTATTGGATAAGCGAAATGATGGATATTTTAAAAATTATGTGGGTGATGAGTTTGTTACAGTGCCCAGTTTATCGCGTTCTTTTGATTATACAGAAAGAATAATGGCAGGTTATATCAATTGGAATAAAAAGTTTAATGGATGGAGTTTAACTATGGGGCTAAGAGTTGAAAATACTTTTATAGATCAATTTTATGTTTCAGAAGATTCCTTAGTCAATAGTAAGTATACAGACGTTTTTCCTTCTATAAATTTCTATAAAGAATTAGGAAAAGACATCAATTTTAGGTTGGGTTATACAAGAGGTTTAAGAAGACCTATATTCAATGAATTAGATCCGGCAAGAATTGATATTGGCCCTTTTATAGTGACTTCAGGAAACCCTACTTTACGTCCTCAAATTGATAATCTAATCACTTTAGAGTTTACATTTAAGAGAAAGTATGCCTTGTATTTCAATTATAATGCAGCAAATTTCAGTGTTAATCAAATTTTTAAAGAAGAGCCAGGCGATGTTTATAATATTACCTATGCTAATTTTGATAGAAGCCATTTGTTTAATGCCGGCGGAAACATTGGCACCGATATTAATGAGTGGTGGACTATTAGTGCCGATGTTAATTTTTATTTTGATAAGTTCAGAATTACTATTGATGATAATCTAATTGAAACTAAAGGAGCAGCTACCGCATTTACGATTAATAGTCAATTTATTATGCCAAAAAGTTTCTTTCTTGACTTAAATGGCACCTATGAAAGTCCAAGGTATTATGCCATAGAGCAATTTAAATCTACTGGTTTTATTGATGTAGCATTAACTAAAAATTTCTTTGATGACAAGCTTTCTATAAAGTTACAAGCATCAGATATTTTAAGAACAAAAAGGGCGGCAACCAGTCAAAATTTCTTTAACTTAAATAATACCTATTTAGAGTTTAGTGATTCTAGAAAATTTGAATTATTAGTTAATTACAGATTTAGAAGAGGAGAGAACTTTAGAGCTAAACAAAATAAGCGAAGCAATCAAGATGAGTTGATTAGGTCGTAGTAGTTTTCTATTTCATCATTTAAGACTCTTCAATTTCCATTTAATTTGTGTTTCAATTTTCTTTTAGTTGTCTTGTAAGAATAGATGATGTCATCATAAAAGAGACTCACCAATAAAATAATTGCAGCCAAAAACAATGTATTCAGCTTCAAACCGATTTTGGCAAACAGAAATCCGCCCGAAAGTCCGCCAAGAAAAAAGAAGCAAATAATGTAAAGTCGAAGTTTAATGTTTGATTTTATTTTGTCTATATCAGGATGCGATTCAGGAAAAAACAATTGAGAAAGCTCAATTCCTAAATCTGTAAAAAGTCCGGTAAGATGTGTCGTTCTTACTACAGCATTCGAAATTTTTGTAACATAAGAGTTTTGTAATCCCATAGCGAATAGTAACAAACAAGCAATTAAGTCTGGATACAAATTATCAACCACGTTACTTAAAATAGTGACAGTTACTAAAATCAAACATTCAATAATAGTAGGTAAAACGAAAACATTTAGCCGTTTAGTCGTTTTAAATTGTTCAATCAAAAAACTCGATGAGAAGGAGCCAAATAGAAAAGAGAATATATACAATAGGTAAATAGTGCCTCTCCAAAACTTGAAATTAGCAATGTCATAAATGAACAAAGCAAAGTGACCGGTAACATTCGTCGTGAGTTGATGAATGGCTAGAATTCCGGTAGCGTTTACAATGCCGGCAACAAAAGATAAAACGGTAGCAATTTGCAGATTGTGTTGTAAAGTTCTGCTTTCACCTTGATGTTTAAACATTCAAATTTACTTTAATTCCATTTACACATAAGGTGAATGTAATCATATTTGAAAAACGATAAGCTGTGCGCTGAATAAATTAACAGAGAAGTTTAATGGGGGAAGGCTTTTACCATAGAAAACACGTTTAATAAAGCTCAATAGTTTGGCGCAATTTTAAATACAATTGGCAGTTTCTAGCACTTTATTTCAAAAGACTTATTAATGCATAAGTAAAAACATAGGCAAATATTGGTGCGATGCCCCAAACCGTAAAGAAACGCTTTACCGTCTTATTTTTGAAAGTGTTTTTAAACCCATTTTTGCTAATACTTAAAGCGATAAAAGCGGCCCCATTCAGTTGTACCAAAGAAGTTGGAATACCTTTCACAACGGAAGCCCATAGAAGCAAACTTGCAGTAATCATAGCAATAATGGTTGCGTAAAATGGAGATACTTCTACAATATCTTTTCCTGTTGTTTTAGTCACCTTGTGGCCTAAAAGTGAACTGCCGATAGCAAAGCAAGGCGCTACAATTAAAACTGATAAAATAATGATAGGTAGAAAATTTTGAATAGCATCTTGTCCAATTTCGTTAGCCGTTAACGAAGCAATAGGAGCTGCAGCATTAGCAACATTGTTGGCGCCGATTGAAAAGGCAACATATAGCGATGACAAAATCAATACTGCTTTTAATACTTTGTGGTCTTGTAAGTGCGAATAGTCAGTGGTAAAAACTTTACTTTTTAGCAAAGGAAATATCCATTTAGAAAGACTCAACATGATAAAAAAAGCCACGATAGGCAGAATAATCCAAGTTGGAATTACTTCGTAAAATAATTTGCGAGTATTCAAACCATCCAATGCAGAAGCTGCACCGGCAATTGAAAGGACGGTAGCTTGACTAGTAGATTGTGGCACACCAAGTAAATTGGCGACTAACAGCGATAAGCCAATCGATAGTAAAATAATAGATGTGTTCAAAAGAGTAAAATACGATTGATCTAAAAGACCATCGCCAAGTGTTAAAGAAACTTCTTTTCCTGCAATTAAAGCACCAATAAGCACCATCACTCCAAAAAGTCCGGGTATTACAGATCGTTTTAAAACATTGGCACCGTAGGCTGCCGAAAAAGCTGGAGCTGTTCCGCTGCCGCCCATGTTCACAGCTAAAAACATGGCTAATAAAAATGGTATAGTGATGGGATTAAATAATTCTGACATTAGGATTGATGCTTAGTATGCATAAAATTAATAGTATGATGAATCGTAAACCTTACAATATGGCGGTTGTAAAAATCAATGCCTGATGAACGTTGCTGAAACCAATTGAAGTAGCCTAATTCAAAGCCAAAATTTTCGATTGGCATATATTGAACACTAGCGCCATATCTGTTTTGATCGAATACATTTTGAACGATATTTCTGCCAACGTTGATATGGATTTCATCAAAAGCTTTTAAGGTCAACTCTGGAATAGGTGTGTATCTTAATTCCAATTTATAACGCAATCGAGTATTGCCATACTCGAAAGAACCGTCATCTTGCTCAAAAATTCTGAATTCACTCCAAAATCGATGATGAATAGAAAGTTTTTCAATAATTGTCTGCTTATTGGCTATTTCAATATGAGGGCGTAATTCGGTTCTGTTGTCAATATTGGTAATTTCCGGATCATGTGGCAATGATTGGACAAAGTAGGTAAAACCTACGCCGGCATTCCAACCTTTCCCAAGTTTACGTTCAACTTGTGTTCTTGCTAAAAATTGATGTTGTCGCCAAGGAAACCAATAGGTTCTTTCTTCTAATTCTTGACTAATTTGATAGTTGTCGTTGATCTTCAATTTGAGATGATAGCGTACCCAAAGTAGATGCTGTGAATCAATATTTTTCTGAGCAACAAGATTTGTTGAGTACAGCATAATCAGCAAAAGAATAAAGCCTACCGGTTGAATAGCTTTCATACACTTTTCAAATTTCAAGAGACAAATATATTAATCCTACCACCAATGATAATATTATTGTTTTGTCTTTAGCTTGAGGAGGACAAGCCATTACTAAGAGCTATTGTTTTTTAATAGATTTTCTGTGATTAAAAATTTGGTTTCTTAATTGACTGGTTCCCATAATTCTATCTTGTTCCCTTCAATATCCATTATATGAACAAATTTACCATAATCGTAAGTCTCCAAACTGTCTAACATGGTTACACCATTTGCTTTAAGTTGGTTGATAAGTCCTTCAATATTTTGGACTTGGTAGTTAATCATAAAATCCTTTTTGGATGGAGAAAAATATTCATCCCCTTTTTTGAATGGTTTCCATTGAAGAGAATTTATCTCATCAGGTTGGTCTACATTTCTAGAATTAAAACTAGAAGAACCCCAATCATTAATTTTAATTCCTAAATTTTTGGTGTACCATTCTTTAGTTTCGTCCAAATTATCTGAATAAAAGAAAATACCACCAATACCCGTCACCTTTGGCATCGTATCTACCGGCAAAGCTATATCGTCAGTTAGAACGTCTTGTTCTTCTATTGTATTTTTTTGAGTTGTCTGATTGCAGCTTAAAAGAAATAGTGCAATGGAGAAAGTTAGTATTAGTTTGGTCATTTGGTACATTTCGTTTTTGAAGTTAGATGGCTTTTTGGTTGTTAAACATTATAATATACGCAATGGCGCCTGCCTATCGGCAGACAGGTAAATTTCTATTTAAATATAAAACTCTACTTTTTAATAAACACCGGTCGCCAAACACCGCCAAACATTTCATCTTCTGTTCCAATAGAATGAGTGCTGTTAATGCTTTTACATGGTCCGGATAAAGCTTCTATTTTAAAACCGCCAACAGCTTGTGTAGTTACTATGTTTTCAAAAATCACAAAAGGTCTTTCTTTATTCGTTAGGTCAGTTCGTCCTAATTGATAGATAACAGAATAAAATGGACCGTTGTCGTTTTGATCTTGAGATGCTGATGCCCAAATTCTTCCTTCTGCATCAATATGCATATCGGTGATGCTTCTTTTCGTTTCTGAATCAATCCAATCGCCCGGGACATTAACAGGAATACCTTTTAAGCCTTCGCCTCTCATGGTAAACGTTTTATCATTCAGGTTGATGATGCCCCATCGAATCAAGCCATTTGGATTGCTTAGTGTGCCGCCGCGTTCTCCTAATAAAACAATTCTGCTGCTTTCATTGTAAGGAAGGCATAGCATACCTTCGTATTGATCGCCAACAATATCAAAGTCATTTCGGTGTAATTGAGGATATTTCATACTGCCTAACATAATGGCTTTTTGATTAGCTACATCTAGTCTAATATGAAAAATCCTACCCAATTTCCCTTGCCAGTTACCAGCTTCCGACATCAAAAATTCGTTTGGTTTACCAGGTATGGCGCAGATACTTTCTAAATCACTAGCCATTCCTTCTCTATCCCAATTGTCTACGGCTATTGGAGTAACTGTAATGGAATCTTCATAAACTTTTATCACGCCCAAACGAATGCCATTCGAATAGGTTTTTAGATCATAAACTACTAAATAGGAATCATCGCTTAATTGTTCCATGCCACTAGAGCCACCATCTAACATATATTCTTCAGCCAGTTTGATGGGCTCGTTTGAAGGGGTATCAGTAATCGCAGGTTGTCTACCGCAAGCAACAGCAGAAAATATCAATCCAATAAGGAGTAGGTTTTTAAAATTCATTTTATCTTTTTTCGAATGATTAGAATAGTTTACTAAGTTAAGGAATCTAACTTGTTAGTTCAGACCAAATATTTCTTGTACCTTATTTTAGTTCTAGAATATTAGATTTAAAATGGAATATTTTTCTTTCTTACCGAACAACCGAACAACCGAACAACCGAACAACCAAACAACCAAAAAACCGAACAACCAAATTTCTCTACGCTTTCCTAATCGGATGATTTTCCAACAAAGATCGGATCATTTTTTTGGCTCGATGTAACTGAACTTTAACAGTACCAATGGGCATATCTAAATCGTCTGCAATTTCCTCGTAACTCAATTCCTTGAAATAACGAAGTTTGATTAATTCAGCATATTTTGGTGTAACGGTAGATAATACCTCATGCAATATTTCAGCTCGTTGAGAACGCATAAATAATTCTTCAGGATTGGGTTCGTCGGTAGAAAATTGACCTACCATAAACTCATTCCCATCTTCATCTTGTTTTTCAAAAAGAGAAACCGTTTCCACTCGTTTCTTTCTTAAAAAATCAATAACGTTATTAGAGGCAATTCGAAACAACCAAGTACTAAAGGCGTAATTGGGAACATATTTATCCAAATTCATAAAAGCTTTTGTAAATGCTTCTACCGTTAAGTCTTCAGAATCTTCGTGGTTATTCACCATTTTCAAGATCATGTAGTAAATAGAATCGCGGTAGCGCTTCATTAGCTGTGCCAATGCATCTTGATCTTTGTGGAGTTTATATTGCTCCACGAGGATGAGATCTTCCTTCGCTTTGTCCGATAAATTATTTACTTCCATTTAAATTTTGTTACTCTTGATAAAGGCGAAACTACCCAAACGCTCAGAATATAGAAAAAATCTAAGGCTGGAAGGCTCCAATTTAACTTCTTTTCACCTAATTTTTCAATAGAACGCATTGTAATTATCCATCTTAATAATAATGTACTGCCCAATAATACCAATGGAACGGGATGAATGGGTTGTTTTAAAACCAAAAAACCAATAGCTACAAAAAAGAGGACATAAATAAAAAGTGAGCTGGACCAATAATAACCCAACCAAATTTTCTGCATAAGATCATAATGATAACCCGTTGTATAATGTCGAAGTTTTTGTTGAAACCAATTACTTAAATTTTTTGGAGTATTGCTAAAGGTAAAAGCATCAGGCTTCGAAACTATTTTGATGGTATGGTCACTACTTAATGCGTTTATAAATAAGTCGTCATCACCGGAAATAAGATCCCAATGTTGTTGCATATCGTGATTTTCAAAAACACTCTTTTTATAAGCCATATTTCTGCCCACACCCATAAAAGGCAAACCGGATAAAGTGAAATTTATATATTGAAGCGCAACGGAATAAGCTTCCATTTTAAAAAAGGCGTTGATAAAATTTACATGGCCGAGTAATGGACTAATCCCCAAAACGACATCTGCATTTTTATGTAAAGGTTGCGTCATCCACGTCAGCCAATTTTTACTGGCAGGATGACAATCGGCATCTGTTACAACAATATGCTCATACTTGGCTAAAGATACACCATAGCTTAAAGCATGTTTTTTACCAGGATGAAGTTTTTCATGCGGTTCAATTCTAAAACTTAAAAAATTGGGATGTAGATCTTCAAACTCTTTTAATAACAAATGGCTATTGTCAAATGAACCATCATCTATAACGATTACTTCAAATACATTAAAATCTTGCGATAAAATAAAGGGTAGATTCTTCCGAAGGTTTTCAAATTCATTTTTGGCACAAACAACCACCGATACAGGCTTGTAATAACTTATATCATCTGTTTGGCTATTATCTTTTAGATATAAAAATTTAGAAAAGATAAATGCATAAAATGCGATTTGCACAAAACAGGTGATAATTATTAAGGCGTAAAGTATCGTCATATCCAGCAACCGCAAAAGTAAATGATTTGTGCAAGATGTTTGAATTTTTTAAAAATAGGGTGAGATATATTTTAAGACACGAATGTCACAGATTCTTTTTCTTATGAGTTGATTTATGGAAAATCATTTAAAAGTGACTCTATGTAAATGAGAGTTGTTTTAAAAAAGTAAATGAATTTATGTCGAAATTTATATACGGTAATGAATCCTATAATATAATTGGTGCTTGTATGGAAGTACATTCTATATTAGGAAAAGGCCACAAAGAAATTGTTTATGGTGATGCATTAAAAGAAGAGTTTAACTTAAGGTCTATCCCTTTTTCAAGAGAATTAAAATATCAGTTAACTTATAAAAAGTCGTTTTGCCACATCATTATTTCGCAGATTTTGTTGTTTACGACAAAATAATCCTTGAAATTAAAGCCATAGAATCTATATCAAATGCCCACATCAAGCAAACCCTTAATTATTTAGCTGCTTCAAAACTAAAATTAGGATTACTAATAAACTTCGGAGAAGATAGTTTAGAATATAAAAGAGTGATACTTTAAAGATTTAGACTAATCAATAAATGATTCGAGCCATTCGTGTCAAAAAAATAAAACAATCTGTTCATTTTTTTAGAGTTTAGATAGATTGCTTCTTCACAATGCCTTTCGGCAAAGTTCATTGCAAAGTCGAGCTTTGATTAATTTTATAAGATGGGTGGCTGTTCAAAGTAGTATTCACTAGAAATATCTTAATATTGCAGCAGTGAAATTTGAAATAAAAACAACAGATAAGTCTTCAAAGGCAAGATTAGGCAAGATCACCACCGATCATGGGGAGATTCAAACACCGATTTTTATGCCGGTTGGTACTTTAGGTGCTGTGAAAGCGGTTCATTTTAATGAACTTAAAGAAGATATAAAAGCAGAAATAATTTTAGGCAATACTTACCATTTGTATTTGCGACCGGGATTGGAAGTGTTAGAAGCTGCGGGTGGATTACACAAATTCAATTCATGGGAAAAGCCAATGTTGACCGATAGCGGCGGCTATCAAGTATATTCCTTAAGTCACAGACGAAAAATTACAGAGCAAGGCGCAGAGTTTCAATCGCATATTGATGGGTCTAAACATATTTTTACGCCGGAGAATGTAATGGATACGCAGCGAACCATTGGTGCAGATCTTATTATGGCTTTTGATGAATGTACGCCTTATCCTTGCGATTATAAATATGCTAAGGATTCCATAGCGATGACGCACCGTTGGTTGGATAGGTGTATAAAACGATTTGATGAAACAGAGCCAAAATATGGTTATCAGCAAACACTTTTACCTATTGTACAAGGTAGTGTCTATAAAGATTTAAGAAAAATATCTGCTGAGTATATCGCCAATGCAGGTAGAGAAGCCAATGCTATTGGTGGATTATCAGTAGGAGAGCCGGCAGAAGATATGTATGAAATGACAGAAATTGTCTGTGATATTCTTCCAGCTGATAAACCAAGGTATTTAATGGGTGTTGGAACGCCTGCTAATATCTTAGAATGCATCGCTTTGGGAATTGATATGTTTGATTGTGTGATGCCTACTAGAAATGCCAGACATGGTTATTTATTTACTTCTGAAGGGATTATCAATATCAAAAATCAAAAATGGAAAAGTGATTTTTCTGCAATTGATCCCAATATTGATTTGCCAACTAGTGCTCGACATACTAAGGCTTATCTGAGACATTTGGTGGTGAGCAATGAATTATTAGCCGGACAATTGGCAAGTATACAAAATTTAGGTTTCTATCTTTGGTTGATAAGACAAGCACGTGAACATATTGCTGTCGGCGATTTTGGCGTTTGGAAAGATAGCATGATCAAAAAAGTATCGCAAAGGTTGTAGATAACAATATCAATTGAAAAAACTAGACTTATACATAGTAAAGAAGTTTTTAACCACTTTCATGTTTACCATCTTATTGATTGTAACCATAGCTATTGTTATCGATATTACTGAGAAAATTGATGATTTTCTAGATAATAAGCTGTCTATTTCTTTTGTTATCACCAAATACTATGTCCATTTTGTGCCATGGATTGGGATGATGTTGAGTTCCCTTTTCGTTTTTATATCGGTTGTTTTTTTTACCTCACGAATGTCTGGAAACTCAGAAATTGTAGCGGCTTTGGCCGGAGGAGTTAGCTTTTATAGGTTTCTTGTCCCATATCTGTTTACCGCTCTATTTTTAATGGGTGTTTTCATTTACTTCAATCATAACGTTGTTCCTAAATCCAATTTAAAGCGTATAGAATTTGAAGATAAATATGTAAAAGCTATTGATAAAAAGAGGGATAAGAATTTTCATCTTCAAATTGCACGAGATACTTTTTTGTATTTGCAAAATTACAATGAGCCGAACCAATCAGGCTATAAATTTTCTTTAGAAGGGATTAAAAATAAACATGCTTATTATAAATTAACAGCTGATAAAATTGAATGGCGAGGAGATAGTATTGGTTGGCAATTGGAGAATATTGTAGAAAGGAGAGATGCTGGGTGGAAAGAAGAAATTACTGAAATGCAAACGGATATTAGGCAACTAGGTTTTAGTCCTGATGTATTGGAAGAAAAAGTGATGTTTAAGGAAACCATGACATCGCCTGAACTCAGGCAATATATTAAAGACGAAACAGAGCGTGGTGGCGTTAACTTGGATTTCTTTTATGTAGAGTTATATAAACGAACCACTGTTCCGGTGAGTACCATAATTTTAACCATTATTGGTGTGGCACTAACCTCCAGGAAAATGAGGGGAGGTTTAGGGATTCATATCGTTATTGGTATGTTATTAGCGGTTACTTATATTGCCATTCTACAATTTTCTATCACATTTGCTACAAAGGGCAATCTTGATCCTCTGCTGGCAAGTTGGATACCAAACATGATTTTCGGGGTAATAAGTATTGTGTTGTTACTCAGGGCGCCTAAGTGATTGCGATAATTAATTAATAGGTAGCAATTGATTTTATTTGAAACATTGCGCCTTATCAAAAGATAAACTTCTTATATTGTTGCTTTAATTACAAGAAATTCGTTTGTCATCCACTAAATTAAGTCAATGTTTATAGATATTGCAAGAGGTGCACTAGGTATGGTTGTGCTATTAGGATTCTGTTTTTTACTCAGTAAAGACAGAAAAAATATTGATTGGAAACTAGTGGGTGGAGGCCTTGTATTGCAAATTGTTTTGGCGCTTTTAATATTGAAAGTGCCTTTCGTTTACCAATTGTTTGATTTTGTTGCCGATGGCTTTGTGAAGTTGTTGAGTTTTACCGACCAAGGAGCAAAATTTGTATTTGGTGATATGTGGTACGATGAAGTGTGGATGGATAAAGCAGTAAGGGATGGAAATGGTGCATTAATAGCTATGGAACCTTATTCTTTGCCTTTTATGTTTGCTTTTAAGGTACTGCCAACCATCGTTTTCTTTTCAGCATTTTCGGCTATGTTGTATTATTTTGGGATACTTCAGAAAATCATTTTTGTTTTTGCTTGGATCATGAGTAGAGTAATGCACATGACGGGTGCCGAGAGTATTGCCGCTGCAGCCAATGTTTTTATTGGACAAACAGAAGCACCTTTAGTTATTAAACCTTATTTGGAAAAGATGACAAAATCAGAGATTATGTGCTTAATGACAGGCGGAATGGCGACCATTGCCGGAGGTGTTTTTGCATTGTTTGTTATCTTTTTAGGACCTCAATATGCAATACATTTTCTTACAGCCTCTATCATTTCAGCCCCAGCAGCCATCGTTGCCGCAAAAATGTTATATCCCGAAACTGATAGAAATGCCATTAACAGAGATGTAACTGTTCCAAAAGATAAACTTGGACGTAATGTATTAGATGCTATTTCTTTAGGTACTACAGATGGTATCAAGTTAGCTGTAAACGTAGGCGGTATGCTTATCGTTTTTATTGCATTAGTAGCCTTCTTAAATTATGGATTAGTCAAAGTTGGCTTTTTAGTGGGAATAAATGATAACATTGCTTCTGCTACTGGCGGCCGATATGATGGTTTGTCTTTAGAGTTTATTTTAGGAATGGTGTTCTCACCAATTGCTTGGTTGTTAGGCACGCCTGTTCAAGATATTACTGCTGTTGGACAGCTATTGGGCACAAAAACCGTAATTAATGAAGTAATTGCCTATAAAGATCTTTCCTTGATTGCTGATGGTCTTCAACCGAAATCAATCATCATTGCCACCTATGCACTTTGCGGTTTTGCTAACTTTTCATCTATTGGAATTCAAATTGGTGGGATTGGTGCCATTGCCCCTTCTCAGAGAGAAACACTTTCTCAATTAGGGCTAAAATCATTGATCGGTGGAACTATTGCCTGTTTTTTAACAGCTATCATCGCAGGTATTATAGTTGGAAATAGTCCTTTGATGTAACTTTTATTAGGTGAAAAATTGAGCCTTAAATTTGCATTTGCGTTTGCGTTTGAATTTACACTTGCGCTGAAGCTTTCCGTTTGAACTTATTATACCTTACTCAATTCTCTTGATCGCTCTAATGCTCTTTGCATGCCTTTATGGATACCATCTTTTACGTGTTCATCATTGAAAACACTAATGGCAGCTTCCGTCGTTCCACCTCTAGAAGCAACTTTTTCTATCCATTGTTCGCAACTGATGTTACTTCGCTTAAACAAATAGGCAGCACCCATAACGGTTTGTTCTACCATGGTGCTGGCTTCAGCATAAGAAAAGCCCATTTTTACGGCAGATTGAATCATTGATTCCATAAAGTAAAAGATGTAAGCAGGACCGCTTCCTGAAACAGCTGTTGCTGCATTCAACATATCTTCATCATCTACTTGTATAGCTTTACCGGTAGTGCTGATATAATCGTGAACTAATCTTAATTCTTTTTCAGGAACTTCAGGAGAGGAAGTAAAAACCGTCATTCCAATGCCGATTTGAGCCGGTAAGTTAGGCATGGCTCTTACTACTTTATTGGTGCCCATTTTTTCACTAATTGTAGCAATGGTTACACCAGCCATAATGGATAGTACAACATGGTCAGGAGTGATAAACGGTCTTAATTGATCGTATAAAGACTTTGTGTCTTGTGGCTTCACCGCTAGGATGATTAGCTTGATCTTTTTGATGAAATCGCCCGGCTTGCCATGGATTTTTCCCAATTGGAAACGAGTTAACAAATCAATTTTTAAAGGGTCTTTATCTAGAATGTGAATATTCTCTTTCTTAAGCACCTTTGCATTTAAGAAACTTTGAGCAAAAGTTTTGCCCATGTTTCCGCCTCCAATTATTAAAACGTCCATATACCAAAATTAGCGAGTAGATTAATATTGATGATTGGGTAATTGTTAATTTTTTCGTCTTAAAATGAAGATAAGTAACTTTGCAAACTTAATCTCACACGTTATGACATTCAAAGATCATTTTTCTGGACATGCTAAGAATTACGTTAAGTTTCGCCCGACTTATCCTAAAGAATTGTACAATGGTATTTATCAGCATGTTAGCGAGTTTGATTTGGCTTGGGATTGCGGAACGGGAAATGGTCAGGTGGCGATTGAATTGGCCAAAAAATTTAAAAGGGTAGTGGCTACCGATGCCAGCGCTCAACAAATTGAAAGTGCTATTCCTTGCGCTGGTGTTGAATACCATGTGAGTAAAGCGGAACAGATTTTTTTGCCCGATCATTCTGTGGATCTATTAACGGTAGGGCAAGCTATTCATTGGTTTCATTTTGATGAGTTTTTCCAAGAAGTGAGGAGAGTGGTGAAACCTAATGGCATTTTTACTTGCTGGACGTATAAATATCTAACCATCAGTAATGAATTGGATAATATTTTACAAAAGTTCTTTGATTTGATTGAAACCTATTGGCCGCCGGAAAGAGATCATGTGGAGGCAGAATATAGATCTATTCCTTTTCCTTCAGATTTTGAGGTAATAGAGTTTCCATTCATTTATATTGAAAGAGATATGACGGCAGACGAAACTTTAAATTATTTGAGAACCTGGTCAGGAGTAAAAAATTATAAATTAGAACATAATGGGGAAGATCCATTAGGCCATATTGAACAAGAATTTTTTGATGTTTGGGGAGATATTCATCAAACGAAAGTGATTAAGCATCCTTTAATTACAAAGATGTTTAGGTTGTAATATCTATTGATTGATCTTACAAAAAACGTATTTACCTGTCTTTAGCCTACCATTAGCTAATGCCGTTTTTATGGATGGAATATTCTTATTATCAATGGTTCCATATAGTAACTCATCATCTTTAGATGATAAATGTTCAATCATCTTTCTTTGGAGTGCTTTCCCTAACCCTTTTCCTTTATATTCCTTTAACAGTATTTCTTCCATTACGCAATAGCCCTTAAAGTATTTATAATTGATTTGATCAACGGCTATAAATCCGGCCCAATCATTATCGTAATACACACCAATAACTAATTGCTTGTCTACTAATGTTTGTATGGATTCTTTTGATTCTTTATAAACCAAAACTTCTTCACCATTGGCAGCCTCAACTAATTGTTGAAATGCTTTTTCATAATTTTTATAAAATGAAATGTCAGTTGGAATGCGAAATTCAAACTTATCTTGATTAAATCCAGTTTTATAACTTTTTAGAGTACTAAGCTGGTTCGCCAGATACCATTGATCAAATGTGAAATCTGTAGTTTCTTTTTCAATGGTATTTAAACCATCAAAAAAGCGAATACTTAGCGGTTGAAATAGTTGATAGCTTTTCCCTACCAATTGGGCTATTGGAGGCCATTCATGTTGTCGGGTATCAAAGTTTTTACTAATGATTTCTACAAAAGGTTGTCGTATGTCTCCACCTTTAAACCGGATGGATGTAACCAGTTTCCTGTGTTGATCTACTTCAACAATTTTGTATAAAAAATCACTCGGAACAGTGTCTGACCTATTGATGAATTGATGAAAACTTTTAGCAAAATCTTGATCCGTGAACTTCTTAAACTCGTCATCAATATGCTTTGTAATAGATGATTTTAGGTCTGAATCAGCCAACCATTCTTTTACTTTTGGAGAAACATTGTTGAATTCAATCTCCAAACACTCATTTCGTAATTGATATAAATTAATACTGTTCCTTTTTATTAGGGAAGTCTCGGCTTTTTACATCTTCAATGTATTGTTGAACGGCTCCTTTAATATCTGAATAAAGATCTAAGTATCTTCTCAAGAATCTTGGGTTGAATTCTTTATTAATGCCTAATAAATCATGCATAACTAAAACTTGACCGTCAACATGCATCCCAGCTCCAATACCAATTACAGGGATGGTTAGTGCTTCTGCTACTTGTTTACCTAAAGCCGCCGGTATTTTTTCTAACACCAAAGCGAAGCATCCTAATTCTTCTAATAGTTTCGCATCTTCAATTAATCTTTGCGCTTCTTCCTCTTCTTTAGCTCTAACAGTATAAGTACCAAATTTATAGATGGATTGAGGGGTTAAGCCTAAATGGCCCATCACGGGAATACCTGCCGTTAAAATTCTTTTAATGGAGGTTCTTACTTCTTTACCGCCTTCTAATTTTATAGCATGTGCTTCTGCTTCTTTCATAATTCTGATAGCAGCACTAAGGGCTTTTTTAGAATTACCTTGATAAGAACCAAATGGCAAATCGACTACTACTAAACAACGATGAATGGCTCTAATAACAGATTGAGCGTGATAAATCATTTGATCCAAAGTGATTGGTAAGGTCGTTTCATGGCCCGCAATAACGTTAGAAGCAGAATCTCCCACTAGAATAATATCAATTCCAGCATCATCAAGAATGGTGGCCATGCTGTAATCGTAAGCCGTTAACATGGAGATTCTTTCTCCAGCTTCTTTCATTTCCAGTAAAGTATGTGTGGTAATCCTTTTAGCGTCTGACATGCGGTTAATTTTGTGGAAAGTTACAAAATAAGTGACTAAAGTACTTAAAGTGAGTAAAGTGTCATGTAAAATTTATAAAAACCTATTATTTGCCAAGATGAACCATAAAGGAAAAGCCCAATAGAAAAATAATGCCTTCACCAGTTTCAAATATCTCTTCTCTATAATTAACCGTTTGGTCTGCATAAGTGATGTTGCCTTTTGTTTTGGCATTCCATTCATAGCCAAAAGCAATATTCGGTTCAAAAGAAAGTAAGTTGTCGGCAAATTTAACTTTATAGCCAGCCTCAATAGTGGGTTGAACTACTATAACATTTGATGTGCCTGAAATCAACAACGATTTGTCTCCTTTAAAATCTTTCCAATCAACTTTGTTGAACCAAAGGTCACTTCTTACCCCAACAAAAAATCCTTTTAAACCTTCATTTTCAAAATATCTTCTATAACCAATCGAAAATCCAACGCCACCACCTTTCTCCATTTGATGTTTGCCTACATCTCTATGATTTAGCCAATTGTAGCCAATTCTTATATTTATAGCATTGGCATTATTAAAGAGTAATTCAGTTCGCGCAGCAGAAATTAGCCCTGTTGGATAACCTTGCAATTCAAAACCTATAGAAGTTTGTGGTTTTTTAGGAGGATATGTTTCTTGGGCTTGATTCGAAAAGGAAATAGTTAACAAGGCTAAGAAAACCATTAGAATTCTCATAGGTAAGATTGAATTTTAGCAGATAAAAATAATCTATTTTATTATAGAGGTATTTCGAGATATAATTGGAATAATAACAAAAAAGCCCTTGCTTTCGCAAAGGCTTTTTGACAAAGTTGGTCTACTAGGGCTCGAACCTAGACTCTTCTGGACCAAAACCAGACGTGTTGCCAGTTACACTATAGACCAATTTGATTTTCGGACTGCAAAAATACAATTTTAATTAGAATAGAGAAATACTCAATTTTAAATAATTGGAAATAAATCCACTTTTCTATCTAAAGTTTATAATAACTCAATTGGAGGTCTTTTGTTTACTCAAACTTTTTAAAGAATTTTTTGGCTCCAATTTTATGCAATCCTTTTTTAATAAAATTTTTAGCGCCTTCTTTTACGGCTGTCTGCGCTTTTTTCATATTGGTATCCGTTGGACGCGGCTTAAATATAGTATCGTGATAGTTTACTTTTGATCTTTCAGCAATTGGAGTGTAGTAGTAAGAAAAGATTGATTTTCTAGTAACACCTTCGGGTAAATCCATTTTGTCGTACCCGTGATAGCTAACTTCATTGGTTTCAAAAATCACACATCTATTAAAAGAAGGAGCAATTTCTTCAATACATTCCGATACATCTTCATTCCATAACTCTAAATAACCTTTGTATTCCGGCTTCCAATCTTTATTCATATAGATCAATAAATTCAATCTTCTATGTAAATCTAAAACGGGATGGATATTGAAATCAACATGAATATCTAAAAAGCTGCCATCAAAACCTTGGTGAACACCTGCTCCACGGAAATCATCAGGAAGTACTAATCCATCAAATCCGGTAATTTCATCCAACACTTTGGCCCACTTCTCATCCATAATGGACTGTCTTACTTCTTCAAAATGGGGATGATATTTGTCAAAACTAGAGCCTTCCGATTTTTGCTCATTTAATCCTTTATAATGACGTCTCATTTGACTTTCATCCGGAAAATGCTCAAATATACTCTCCGCAATTTCAGGCTTTAGAAAGTTGTCAATCACTACTCTTCTTAATTTATGCTCGTTGAATTGCTTTTTGTATTCAGCAATTACTTCTGGAGTAAATAATTTATCGTTTATATGAGACATATTTTCTGTTTAAGTTATTTGCGAGCAATATAAAATAGATCGAAGCAAGTATCATCGGCTTTATCTAAAGTAAACGAGTCGATGTTAATGCCGTTCACTAGACTATCATTGCTATCCATTATTTTCTTTCTATTCATTCTATTCGCAATATTATAAGGCACTTCTAACCATTTTCTTGGCAATTTATATTGCAAATTGAAAATATCAAATCGAGTAAATTTTTCTACGCCTCTTTTGTTTTCCTCAAAATATTGCATCACAGCATCATCACCATAAACACCAAGGCATTCTACACTGCTAAATTGCTTTGATAATAGGTTTTCAAACTCTTTACAAGTATATTCTCTAACATGCCAAGGATTTCTCGTTAATGACATTTTAATATTAGGTGTACTTAAAATAGCTATACCACCCGGTTTTAAAACTCTGTGAATCTCCTTGATATATTTTACATCATCCTCAATATGTTCCACCACTTGAAAAGAAACGGCTGTGTCAAATGTATTGTCTTCTAATCCTGCAAAAGGAGGAATATTCATCTGCAAAAAAGTATCATTAGGATATTGCTTTTTGAGTGCATCTAATACAATTGGATTTTTATCGATGCCGGTATAAGAATCAACATTGTCTCTTAAATAATCTAACCCTCGGCCTTCTCCGCAACCGATATCTAAAAGGTTTCCACTAACATGTTTGGCTGCTTCTACATAGGCAAATAAAAGTCGCTGATGGATAGGATTGTCAGACGCTATGGTAGACGAAGCGATTTCTGTAGTATGAATCATGGAGTTTTTTTTGTTGGATAAAGATAGTTACAAAATATTAGCATGTAAAATTAGGTACGCAAAGGAATATTAAAAGATATTAAAATAAACATGAAGTAGATAACTGTAGTATTAACCGTGGTTAATTTTTTTAATTTTGGTTGGAATTAAATCAATAGTGTATACTTTGATGATTGAAATTGTCATTGAGTATTGATATTCAAGTAGTTATAAATTTATAGCTAGAAATTTTAAATGTCCAAATTTAAGAAGCATACCATATGAATTATAAATTAACGAATAATGTGGCCGGATGGCTGGTTTTTGCCATTGCTGCCTTTACCTATATTTCTACTGCAGAAAGTAGCACTAGTCTTTGGGATTGTGGCGAGTTTATTTCAGCAGCTTATAAATTACAAGTGGTTCACCCACCAGGAGCGCCACTTTTTTTATTGATGGGTAGAATATTTACCTTATTCGCAGGGTCGGTAGAGCAAGTGCCGGTAATGATGAACTATTTTTCAGCTATATCTACTGCTTTTGCTATTCTTTTTATTTTTTGGATCATTACCGCTTTGGCGAAAAAAATTATGGTAAAAAAGGATGAAGAGCCTGAAGGTGGTTCAATGATTGCCATTATTGGCGCCGGATTAGTTGGGGCTTTAGCTTGTACTTTTTCTGATACCATGTGGTTTTCAGCAGTAGAAGGTGAGGTGTATGCATTATCAACTTTCTTTATCGCTATTGTTTTATGGGGAGTAATGAAATGGGAAGCCAATGCCGATAAGCCTGGTGGAAATAGATGGCTAATCTTTATAGCGTTTATGATTGGTTTGTCAATTGGCGTGCATTTACTGAGTTTATTAGTAATTCCGGTAACAGTATTAATTTACTATTTCAAAAAATACAAAGCCAATGCTTTAGGGGCTATTATTGCTTTAGGACTTGGATTTATAGTTTTAGGCTTAGTACAATCGGGTGTGATTGGTATTATGACATCAAGAGCTGCATCCAATGAGTTAATGATGGTCAATAGTTGGGGATTACCTTTTAACATGGGAATCTTGATTTATTATGTAATCGTTTTTGGCTTTATAGCCTCTATTTTAGGGTTGTCTCAAAGAACAAAAGCGAGTCCTGTTTTAGCTAGTGCAGCTATTGTTTTATTCGCAATGATGGTTACTCCAACCGTTGTTATGGGTGCTATTGTAGGTGTTGCTGCTGCCGTAATCTTATATTTTGTTGGTAATTCAGTTAATGTTTCTTCTAATTCTATGTTAGAAGGAGTGGTTGATTTTAATAGTCCAAAGAATATAATGACCATGCGTTTTCGTAAAAACATGGAGTTGTTTGGATTGTCTTTTTTATTCATTATGCTGGGTTTTTCTACTTATATAATGATTCCAATTAGATCTGCAGCGAATACCCCAATTAACATGAACGCACCAAAAGATGCTTTCAGCTTAATGTCTTACTTAAATAGAGAGCAATATGGAGACAGACCTTTATTATATGGTCCGCAATACGATGCTCAACCTTACGATATAAAAGAAACAGGTACAAGATATTATCCAGATCAAAAGACAGGTAAATATCTAGAGAAAGGGAAAAAAGTAGAATATATCTACAAAAACGATGATAAGGTTTTCTTTCCGCGTTTGTATAGCAATGGTCCCGGACATGTTGAAATGTATAAAATGTGGGTAGGTAGAGACTGGAAGAAACCTTCGCAAGCGGATAATTTTGCCTACTTCTTTAAGTATCAAATTGGTTACATGTGGGGTAGATATTTCATGTGGAACTTTTCAGGTAGACAGGATGATTACCAAGGAACGGTAACGAATAAAGTATATAATGGAAACTGGTTGAGTGGAATTCCTTTTGTAGATGACGCAAGATTAGGAAGTCAAAAGGGATTACCTGATGTGATGAAAAATCATAAAGCAAGAAATACTTTTTATATGCTGCCTTTCCTTTTTGGATTGATAGGTTTTTTCTTCTTATTCTTTAAGAATGAACGTTGGGGATTCATCTTTTTATTCCTATTTATTTTAACTGGAGTAATGCTAATTGTTTACTTCAATTCACCGCCAAGAGAGCCACGTGAAAGGGATTATACACTCGTGGGCTCTTTTTATACCTATTGTATTTTTATAGGAATGGGTGTTTTATTTCTCTATGATCAATTGAAGAAATTTATGCCAAGTACAATGAGTGGAGTGGCTGCAACCATTATCGGTTTAGTAGCTGTACCAACGATTATGGCAGCTAACAATTGGGATGATCACAATAGACATGATAGAAGAATGGCCCGAGATTTTGCCATCAACTTCTTAGAAAGCTGTCCACCGAATGCCATTTTATTTACACAAGGAGATAACGATACTTATCCATTATGGTATGCGCAAGAAGTAGAAGGCATTCGACCTGATGTTAGAGTGGCTAACTTAAGTTTAATTGGAGTAGATTGGTATATAGATTTTCTTCGAAGAGCTGCCAATGAAAATGGACCAATGCCATTCCAAAAGGATTTTGACGAGGATGCTTATCTAGGGGACAAGAATAATCAAGTATTTTATTCTCAAAGACTATCAAAGGACGAGCATGTAGAGTTAGATAGAGTTTTAGAATTCGTATTAGATGATTCTAAGCAAATTGACTTTAATAGAAGAAAGGCTAATTACTTTCCTACTAATCAGGTAAAAATTACAGTCGATAGAGAAGCTGTATTAGCGAATAGTGTTGTACCTGACGAGTACAAAGATCAAATTGTTGATGAAATTACTTGGCAAATTCCTTTTGTTGGAGGCAGTAGTAAATATATTGTAAAAAATGACTTGGCCGTATTAGCAGTGATTGCAGCCGAAGATTGGTCGAGACCTATTTGTTTTGCCAATACCGTTAGCCCAAGTAGTTTTGCCGGTTTGTCTAAATATTTGATTCAAGAAGGAATGATGCATAGATTGATACCGGTTGAATTTAAAAATAACAGACCTGGCACCAGCTTAATGGCCATGAATAATGACGCTACCTACGAGCGATTAATGGAAAAATATCAATATGGTGGCTTAGATGAAAAGGAGCATTTTATTGATGAGAATACTGATCGATTGATGCATGGGTTGAGAAATTTACACATCACATTAGCTCGTAACTTAACTCAAGAAGGTGAAACTGAAAAAGCAATTAATGTATTAGAGCGAATGAAGGAGAAATTTCCAGATATGAATTCAAAATACTATTCCCCTTATAATGCATCGTTTAGCGGAAGTTTATACAGCTATAATCAAACTACAGTGGAATGGATTGAGTTGTATTATAAAAATGGGAAACCGGAATTGGCGCAAAGTATTATTGATGTAATGTTAGAAGAATTAGCCGATAGTTGGAGATTTTATAATCTGAATAACTCTTTTGCGGCAGAGTTCCAAGGCAATTTACAGGCTAAGGATTACCGTCAACGAGAGAAGGCTATCTATGATATTCAACGATTGTCGGAGATTGCAAAAACCTATAAGGACGATGAATTTTATACCAAATTGTCGGATAGGTTTCCAACTTTAGTTAAAGCTAACGAACCTTCCGTATTGGAACCGAGTCAAATTGGTGGAGAATAAATGCTATTAAAATAGAATTGCGTGCTTAAGAAAAATCAAATGTGTATTGGCAGACAGCCTATCGTGGAGGCTTTAACTTCCGGTACAGCTATTGAAAAGATTTTTATGCAACGTGGAAGCACGGGAAGTTCTATTGGTGAGATCCAACAAATGGCTGCTGATGCTAGGGTGCCGATTAGCTATGTTCCTAAGGAAAAGCTAATTAAGTTTACCAATTTAAGGCATCAAGGTGTAGTAGCCGTATTATCTGAAATCAAGTATTTTAAGTTAGAAGATATTGTAGACCATTGCTATAGTGAGGGTAAAGATCCTTTGATTTTGGTATTGGATGGTGTAACTGATGTAGGGAATTTTGGTGCTATTTGTAGAACGGCATTAGGTTTAGATGTTGATGCCGTTGTGATTGGAATGACTAATGCTGCACCGGTTAACGAGACAGCCATAAAATCGAGTGCAGGAGCTATTCATCATATTAAAATATGTAGGCAGCGCGATTTAAATGAAACTATTGAGTATTTGAAAAATTACGGAATTTCAATAGTTTGTTTGACTGGCAAGGGCAAAACTATGATAGGAGAGACCGACCTGAAAGGACCAATTGCAGTTGTGATGGGTGATGAAGGAAAAGGTGTAAGCAAGTCTATTTTAAATCAAGCTAATAAAGTTTGCAAAATTCCAATGAATTCACTTTTAGAAAGCTACAATGTTTCTGTGGCTACTGCATTGGTGTTATACGAGGTGAGCAAGTCAAGAGGTTGATATTTAAAGGGAAGCGGACGCTTCTTTTTTTTTGCACAAGCGGACGCTTGCGCCAGTTTTATATAGTTCAAGCGTCCGCTTGGACTTTAATTATTACAAGTGTCCACTTGCTTTAAAAAAACATTATTTCAAAAAAACTATGTCAATTGGACCTAATTCACCCATATAATCCTGAGCACTACTCCAAAGCCAATCTTCAGGTCTGCCTACAAAACCTGCCTTTACAGGATTTTGATGAATATATTCTAATTTTTGGTCTTGTAGGAAATTGCTGGACAATTCAATTGGATGACTTTGTTGCTGCCAAAATTGCCAATCAAAATTGTTTTTATTGTTAAGACCAGCATTAGAGAACATCCATAATAACCAACGTTTGCGACTTTCACTCGGATGATCTTTTATGGTTAATTTTATCTGTCTTGAAGTAAATGCTTTAAAATCTCTTATGATATCTTGCATCGGATTCTTTTTAGTGCCAATGATAAGATGAATATGGTTGGTCATAAAGCAATAGCCATAGAGAATTAGTCCTTTATTTTTTTGACAATACTTTAGGCTATCGATTAAACATTCTCTGTAGCAATTTCGTGTAAATATATCTATCCAATTTACAACGGTAAATGTTACAAAGTATGGGAAGTCTTGATCTCTAATTTTATATTTTCTACTCACATATACTAAGAGTCGTTTTTAGAGATTATTCCATAAATGTGTCGTTTTTTTTAAGATATTGATTTGTTTTTCAAGCGGACGCTTATTATAGTTTAGGCACAAGCGGACGCTTGCACCATATTATTGCGCCATACTTAATTTTTAAAAGTAGAAGTCTTCCAAGCGTTTAGCATAGCTGATTTGTCTTCATCATTATTATAATTAATGTTCACAGAAAAATCGTAGCCATTGATGTATCGATTAAACAATTCTTGAGTGATTATCAACTCTCCAGCAGGGTCATAAATATTAGTCTTAAAAGACATAAATTCTAGTTCATCAATAACCACATTACTCGAACTCGTATCAATAGATAATCCTTGATTGACAAACGTTTGATAAATCAATTCATTCAATAATCTATTATTGTCTTCGTATTCGCCTTCGTACATTAGCTCGAAAGGTTCGGCTGTTGCGGCAAAAATGTTAAAGTCATCTTTCCCAAAACTTACAAGGTGTTGCAAGCCATTGTTGTACGCTTCAACTTCCTCTTCTGATAGTCCAACAATATCTCTTCCTTGTTGATCGAATTCGTTCATTTTATCTTCGGAGATGATATTAAATGAATCTGGAATGGTTATTTGCCAACCTAAAGATTCATTTTTATAGATGCTGGTATCCACTAAAGCGACTTTATTGCCATCGCTTTCAGAAGATTTTTGTTTACAACTAACAATAGATAAATTCAATAATAGGACAACTAAATAAGTAGAATATTTGCTTGAAAACATCAGTTTAGTATTAGGCGTTTAATGGTTTTTTACCAATATATAAGATCTCGTTTGTAGCCAATCTGTATTTTTCAGTTAGCTCTGGACCAATTTGTTGAGGGATGTTTAATTCTTCCACTATAAAACCTTCCTTTCTTAAAACATCACCATAATCAGCACCATATAATCTCATATGATCGTATTGTCCAAAGTGAATAGCCCTTTCTTTTGGATCTGTAATGGTTGGATCTTCGTAAGTGGTAGCAGCACCTGATTTCATTGGAACTTGTAATACTGCCCAAGCGCCGGGTTTCATTACCCTTAGTATTTCTTGCATAGCTTTTTTATCATCAGGAATATGTTCCAATACGTGATTACACAATACCACATCAAAAGCATTGTCATCAAATGGCATATCTTGAATATCCATTTTAACTTCAGCTAATGGAGATTCTAAATCAGCAGTCACATAATCGATGTTTTTCATTGCTTTAAACTTCTTATAAAAGCATTGTTCGGGAGCAATATGCAAGAGCTTATTATTAGTCGTTAGGAAATCAGTATTGTTGTTAATATAGTACCAAATTAAACGATGGCGTTCTAACGATAAGCAATTTGGACATAATACATTTTCTCTAGGCGTGCCATATCCATACGGTAAAAACTTTCTGAATGATTTTTCACAGACATAGCATTGTACTTTATTTCCAGCTAATAACAAGGAAGATACGCCACTAATAACTGGTGATAACGCAATTAAAATAGGACGAGGAATTAGGTTAAGGAAAAACTTAACAAGTTGTTTCAAAGACTTATATTTTATGGTGATACATTATTGGCGAAGGTAAGGATAAGAGTTGAATGATTAAATTCACATTTATGCACCATATATAAATAACCTAAAGCTTGGGAGCTTTAATCCTTTTATTCATTTTATGAGCATGTTTTTCTAACCGAATTCTTCTTTTTTCAGCTTTCTTTTTTTCCTTTCTTGCCGTAGCACTTTCAAAATGCTTTATTTTTTCTAATTCCTCTTCTGTAAAATCCGGAGGTAAAATATCATGTGAAAGCTTTCTTTGTTCAACAGGTAGCAACATCTGACTAGCTAAAGAATGAAATGTTTGTTGAACAGCATTTAACGTCCACTGTCCAAAAACACAATGGCCCGCCTCATACATTTGCTCTTGATACTCCTCCGTTGTAGTAATGTAACCAGAATAAGCATTGGAATAAGGACAAAGAATCACGTGCTCATAACCATTTTTACCGATCAAAGCATCTTCTAACGTTTTTTGCAATCTTTTACCCGCTATAGTTGTAATCTCAAATGGGAATCCACAAATAGCGATATTTCCCAATCTAATTATTTGTAAAGGTAGAATTTGCGGTGTCCAAGGCTTCAATTCGTATGCACCCTGAACATCAAAGTGTTTAATATTGCCTATTGTTTCATCAATCCAACCCGGAATTAAAAATTTTCTTGCGTGTTTAGCCATGAAAATTCTATGTGTTACACTTTCTAATGCGATATTTTTAACGCCTTGCGCTTTAAATTTTCGAAGATAAGCTTCTTTTTTAACTTGATCTCTAACAAAAGCGCGTTGATTAAACCTGTATAATTTAGAAAGTCCTTTAGCGAAAAAGCCCACAAAGGGATGCATTCCAGGGCCATCGTAATGAGAGCCTTCTAACATAGAAACTCCCATGCAAGCCGGACTAGTGACACAATCGTTTAATCCATCCACAAATTTGTTGTCAATATTTATGTCGCTAAAATCAACATATAAAATGCCTGAATCCAAAGTATTTCCAACATCTTTTGCAGTAGATTTTATCTCGTTGCTAATTTCTCTGGCCTTTTCATATTGAACATGACCGCTGTATTTGGCACTTTTTAAATCATCCGGATATTTACCTTCGTATTTTCCTCTTTGAAAAGGATGTTTAGGGTTGTAAATCCATTTTGGAGAAACATCACCGCAATTGCCTTGAGCGAAAATGCCTAGATAATCTTTGTTTTCAGTTTGCTTATCACGTTCTAAATATTTAGATGCATAACCTTTGTTGTCGCTACAAACTCTATAAAAGTTATTGGATAAACTTGTAGTATGAACAGCAAACCAATTTATGGAGCCAATTTCAACACCATGCTCATCCACCATTTTAAGCAATGTCATGCGTCTATCGGTAGCTAAATGCCTATCCGCAAACAAAACTGGTTCAACATCTTTATTTCTATTGTAGGCCTTTACAGATCGGTTAAAGCTGATGGTCGTTTCAGGTTCAAATTCTCCTTGCTCAATAAATATTTTACCGTTTTTCTGGTTGCTTTCTGCCGCCAATATACTGTCAATTATGCCACTCACAATTTTTTCATATACTTCATGAATGAAACCGGGAACAGCTGTATTGTACAAAGAATAGTAAGAGTACCCGCCTGGCGCACAATGCGTATGTTGCGCACTAATCAATAAGTTTTCTTGTGAATAGCCTAATTCACTATGATATTTTCTCAATTCTTTTAGAACGCCTTTTTTAATGGCAGGTGTAATAAAACCTAATTCACAATTGACAAAGCAGATTTTTGTAGTGTCATTTTGGAACAAAAATGTTCTCGCATATAACGGCGTTTCTACATCTTTCATAATATGATGAAACATGGCATAGCCCAACATCGCTGCATTTTCATGGTAAGCTGTTATATCTCCCTTACCGACTCCAATTTTCAACATATTCATTAAGTTTTATAAATTATTTTGAAACAGTAATAATAGTAAAAAACTATTACTCATTTATGGGTATTAATTTAGTTCTTTTCGATTGAATTTGTACCAAATGGCTCTTAATGTTATAATTAAATGATTGGTAAGATTGGGAATTAAGCCATAATGGGTAGTAAAAATCTTAAATCTTTCCCCTAAAGAGGTTCTCAACGTCTGCTTAGAATAGCCACCTGTTAAATATCTTGATATAATTTGATGGGCATTGACAACTTTTTGAGCTTGCTTTAAGCATTTAATCACCCAATCAACATCGGCAGAAGAGGAATATTGAAGATCATAATTGGGTGCCAATGTTCGTTTTACTAAAAAAGATTGATGGCTCACCACCATTCCTCTACTTAAGCTTTTCCAATTTAACTGTTCGGGGAGTTTTCTAGAGGAGTTGTTGCTTCTTGTCCCTAATTCATTGCCATCTCCATCAATTAATAAAGTTTCTCCGTAAAGAACATCAGGCGCTTGTTCGTTAATAATCTCCATTAAATTGGCAATGGTTGATGTGTTATACAATAAATCACCGGCATTAATAAATAGTACATATTCGCCTGTAGCTACTTTTAAACCTTTATTCATGGCATCGTAAATCCCTTTGTCTGGTTCCGATATAAAATAATCAATCTGATTGTTGTATTGATTAATTACATCAACTGTTCCATCATTAGATTGTCCATCAATAATGATGTATTCTAACAATTCGTTGTTTTGTTCCAGAATAGATTTAATGGTGCTTTCTACAATATTGACACAGTTGTAGGTAACTGTAATAATTGATATGATTTTGTGGCTATCCATTAGTTAAACATCAATCTACATAATTGATTGATAAAACTCAATATATTTTTTTGCTACTTTATCTTCTGTATAATTTTCGAGTACTTTTTTTCTAGCTGATTTCCCAAATTCTATTTGATGATCGAGCGTGTGAAAAATACCATTCACAAGGTCTTTAGCATCTTTATAACTAGCAATGTATCCGTTTTCTTTATGATCTATCATTTCGGGGATTCCACCGGTATTGAAACCAACCACTGGTGTGCCACAAGCCATTGATTCCATTATAGTATTGGGTAAATTATCTTGTAAAGAAGGAATGATAAATAAATCGGCGGCATTATAAACGTCTCTCATTTTTTCCATTGAACTGATCGAACCCAATTCATTTATTTTCATTGGAATGTTCAACTCGTCTTTGTTGGCTTTTCCAAATAGCAACAACTCTATTGATTTACTATTCTCATTTTGTGCCAATAATTCAATAGCCTCTAGTAAATACTTCAAGCCTTTTCTATCATCATTTAAATTAGCGGCACCAAAAAGAATATATTGAACTTCATCTTTTAAGTTTAAGGCTTTTCGAGATGCTTTTTTATCTAATGGCTGAAAGAAATTGGTGTCTATTGGATTGGCAATACTAATTACGGTAGCATCCCTCAAAAGACTACTTTTTAAGGCTTCGTCTTTTAACCAATGACTGCAGGTGACAAAGTTGAAATTTTTAAAAAATGATTTGCTTAAATTAATCTTTCGGCTGAGGTCATTTTCTGAAGGCTTTTTTAAAAATCTTTCACAGTTACCACATTTGTTCAAATAATTAGTGCAATCGCCACTGTAATGACAGCCACCTGTAAATGCCCACATATCGTGCAAAGTCCATACAATTGGTTTATTGAGTGCTGCTAATTGTTTTAAACTTTTTATGGAAAGAAAGCCCAAATTAATCCAATGCAAGTGAATGATATCTGCATCTTTTATCACTTGAAGATTGCTTATGTCCATACCAATGTTGGCAGGAGCAAAATAGAAAGAATTGATTTCACCATTATGATAAGGTTTGAACGCTAATCTTTCTAATGCAATATTCGCTAACGCTTTAGCTTCCTTAATTTTATTGGTAGCGATATGTTGAATATTATCGTCTTTTATCTTTCCTTTTTGAGCGAGGAGTTGAGCTTTGATTTTGTCTTGAGTATTTAAGGCATACATTAATCTTCGGCAAGCCACTGCAGCGCCTCCGCTAGAATCATCTGTATTGACTAGCGTAATTTTCATAAATACTTCGCTAACATAGTTTTAAAGATGTTCAATTGATTTTGAATCAATGAATGATCTAATGGAAATACGTCATTACTCGTTTCTAGGTCGAGTTGTTGCGGTCTATTGGCGATATCTTGCAGTAAGATGTATCTGTTTTTATAAAATGCTTCACCATTCACCATATTGATAAAACCACTAATTTTTCCAACTGATTTTTCGGTATAATCTAAAACGTAATTTTTCTGATTAACAATGGTTTGAAACAGAACAGAATGGAAACGCATGCCTAAACAAAATTCGGCATTATGAAATTTAGCAAACGTTTCTTCTAAAGAAAGTGGCACATTTTGTACTTCAATTTTTTTAGAATCACATTTGAATTTAAGTGTAATCAATATTTCTCGGTCATCATCTCCCACATGGAAATAATGCATAGGAATCAATTCAATAGGTGCTTCAAACTTGGAGTCAATTTCAATTAGAATCTCCTTTAAGGTATTGTCTATTTTTTTATTGAGATCTTCGTTGCCGTATAAGGTTGGAAATTTTCTAAAATTTATCGCGATATATGGCGCTATTTCTTCTGGCTTTTTATAGTGCTTTAAAAAATCTAATGCTGCTTGTGCGGCAGGATCAATACCAATTTGAATATTCCATTTGATTGTGCCGTAAAGCGATTTTAAATAGTCTAAGGAAAGGCTATCTCTTAATATAATTTCATCAGCATGATTGAGAATTCGCTTCAGCGATCTGACGAAACGCTTTTTATGCATTGGCCCAACACCACAGCCAAAGATCATAGTTTTTTTACCTTTTTTCTGAGCATATTTAAAGGCGTATTCAATAATATACAATTGACTAATATGCATTAATGGTCCACCGCCCATAATCACCCAATCACTTTTTAAAATTGCTTTTTCTAGCGCCTTAATATTGGTGGAATCAACAATCTCAAAGTTATAGTCGCAATTACTGTATTTTTTGTAAAAAGGAATGTCTTCTTTTAATGTTCTTTCCGTAAAAAATGGAAATAAACTGCCCACTTGTACATCCACCTTTTGGTCGGTCTGTTGTCTAATTAGACTGAGAATTCCGGCTAAAATACCTCTATCACCTATGGTTTCTGTACCATACCAACCTACAATTAATACATTCATATCAATCGAGCCTTTATGTAAAATTTAACCCAATAAAATTTGCTAGACAGATAGCTTTTTAGGAAGAAAAAAACATTATTGGCTTCTGTTTTACCGGTGTAATCATGGATGCAATTATTGCATTTGTCATCAATAATTGTTTTTCTGTAATTGATATTTTCGTCGCTGAAAAATATTTTTTCACCGGAGTCTTCTCTTAAACTACCAATCTTTTCACTTTCTACAGCGCAATAGTAAAGGTCGCCTCTTGAATCCATCGTCATTCCATTATCTTTCCAATGGCAGCCCAATAACCGGCGTTTTTCTTTTACTACTAAAAAATAGTAGATGCTGAAATATTTAAAACGCTCTAACCAGTTAGTAGATTCGGCATATAACCTATGAAAAAACTCTCTTGAACTTTGAATGGATTCATCGTATAAAAGACTAAACTGATCAGTCAATAATTGACTTTCAATACGCTTGTTCTCAATGCCCATTCTAAATTTGATTGGAATATTATTCTCTTCTGCAAATACTTTAAGCTCGGTTAAATAATCAACGTTTTGCTTTACTACCGTACAGCCAACATCAAATGTGTCGCAGTATTTTCCGGGATTATTAACGATTTCTAGAATACTGGATTGGGTGAGTTTAGATACTTTTAAGCCTCTCACTACATCGTGAATCTTTCCAACACCATCTAATGAAATAGCCGCATGAAACTTCACATTAGCCGCCTTGCATTGAGCGTAGATATTCTCTAATGAAGGAAAAAGTTGTTTTTTATTGAAACCATGTGTGATGATATTCAACGCCTTTAATTTAGGTAGATTTTTAATGATGATGCCGGCAAATTGAGGCAATTCTTTAATCAATGTTGGTTCTCCACCATTAATGCCTAAATACTCAACTTTACTAAAAATAGGGTCTTTCGTAAATTTGTCAAACTCCTCCAATGTGAACTCATTAGAATAATCCATTTGCCAAATATTGCACATAACACATTTAGAGTTGCAATTGTAAGTGATTGGCATCTGAACCACTCTAGGATATCGCTTCCTTCCACCAGTAACTTTTGTCCATCTTGAGAAGAAGAACAGTTTAAAGGTTTGGATGATTTGGATTAACGAATTACTCATTGACTTATACTACAAATATCCAAATTTATTCATCATGATTTGGCATTTGTTTTCAAGAAAATGTTGGGTATCGCTATCAAGATGATTCTTCCAATCGCCGATTTTACCTGCTCGAACAAATTTAGAGGCTTTCTTTTCATCTTCTTTACTTGTAAATGGACGACCTTTTGTGTCTTCAATTTTAGACATGGCATTAAAAGATGAAAGTTCAATACATGCTTTCAATAGTTGTTCATCACTATTGAGATGGCAGAATTCAGTCATCTTTTTTAAGTTTTCTAAAGGATCAGCAATTAGATCTTCATATCTTATAATCAAGTCGCTCTCCTTTATATTATTCATCCAAGAGGTTACATGGTCTCGCCAGCTGATATTGTAATTGTCTATATTTCTGATAAAATCATTAATGTTTTTAAGATCACCTTTTAATTTTTTCTGCAAATAGAAATAGTAAGAAACATAAACATCTCTCGGATCTCTTACGATATATATTACTCTTGAAAACTTACGATTATAAGATTGGTGACTTTTAAGAATTCTAGGGTGTTTTAATTTATTTGCAATTTTTTTATGTACGTCAATATCAGGGATATAGTTAACAGCGGAATGAAAGTTAATATCGCCTTCACCGTTTGTCATTACGTTAGCCAACATAAATCTAACCCAAGTATTACCCGATTTAGGATAAGATACTAAAATGGTATCATCAGAGAAATACTTTATAGGAACTAAATATTTGCGATATAGCTTATCAATTTTGGCGAGCATATTCTTAATTTATAGCTTGGTAAGGTAGTTACCAACTTTATGAAGTAGTTTTTTTACTGCGTTTTGTTCTTCTTGTTTAAATTCTTTCAAATTATTTTGATCGAGATTTGATCGCATCATAATAGGCGCTCCTCTTGGAATTTTAGCATCATCTAATTTTTTAAAAACGGCTCTAAATGCACGTCTTGGTAAATCAGAATTGTTTTCTTCACTACTATGAATCAAATAATTGCTAAAAATTAGAACATCTCCCGCATTCATTTCAACATAAGCGGCCTTTTGAAGTTCTGCCTCACTTATTTTAATCCTATCGTGGTGCGTTTCCCCTTTTACTCGATACCACTCTCTAAAGCCTTGTTTATGTGATCCTGGAATAATCTTCAAACAACCATTTTCTTTCGTAGCATCGTCAATAGCCATCCAGGTTAATATTTTTTCAGATTCATTCGGGCGAGATAAAAAATCTTGATGCCAAGGCACTTCATTATTTTTCGTCTTTGGCTTATAAAGCAAGCTATTCACATATAAATAGAAATTCGCTCCTAAAATCTTTTCAACCTCATCTAAAATAAGGTCGTTCTCAGCCATAGGTCGAAAAAAATTATGTCGCTGATAAACGTCATACAAAACACCATTGTCAACTCTATGCTTTAAAAAATGTTGATCTAGTGGATCGTAAAACTCATTTTGGCTGAATTGTATTAGATTATTTACTTGAACTCTTATTGTTTTTAAAAAGTCTTCACTAAAAACATTCTTAAGCAAAATAAAACCATCTTTTTCAAAAGTCATTCAATGATTATTTGGTATCAATTCTGCAAAAATACTAACTGTAATACTTAAATGGACTTATTCTTAATTTTTTCTCTTATTTCTTGAAACAAAAATGCTTTAAAGAACATATTTACACTTGGACGAGTAGGCTTAATGATAAAAGGCACAATGATAAATGCAGTAAAATAACTGGCCAAGATGGCTACTACAGCGCCCTGCGGACCCATTGTTGGAAGTAATATACGATTGAGTCCAACATTTACTACAATGGATACTATTAAGAACCAAATAGAATACTTATGAATATCTTGAATGATCAGCCATCTATTTCTTATCGATCCGTAAAACATTAAAATTGGGCAGAAGGCATATAGCCTCATGATGGGAATAGCTGGTTGATATTCAGCACCGTAAAGGAAATTAATAATTAAGGGAGCGCCTACAAAAAAAACAAAGGCTATTCCAAGCGACACGATTAAGAGCACTTCATAGATTAAAAGAAACATCTTATGGTAAACATTCTCATCTACTTCTTTTTGTTTTACTAATCCGGGAAATAAAGAAGTGCCTAACGCTACCGGTATAAAATATAGCGATTCAATAAGGCCAACCACCACTGCATAATAGCCATTGGCTGCCGGATCGTCTACCAAAATTCTATCGATCATCAATTGATCTATTTTCATGTTAATGGTTGACAAAATGGTGTAATAGAGTAGTGGGAGTGAAGTGATTAGAAGCGGTTTTAATATTTTTATATTGAAGGATAATTCTTTAAAACCATGACCATATTTTTTATAGATAATGATAAATCCAAAAGCGATTAAAATAAATTCAATAGAAAATACCCAAGCAAAAGCAATCATTGGGGCTTTTACATAAATGAGAACGAGTTTAGCTAGAGAACCAATGATTAAAGCAATAAGTCTAATCTTACTACTACTTTTTAATTTTATTATAGATTGTAAGTAGTTATCTACGGTATCAAACACTTGCCCAATCATAGAAATTCCTAAGATGGAGATTAATGCTACTTCTAATGTTGAGTATTTAAATAGAATGGCAAATACAACCATTAAAATGTAAAGGGCGACGGCAGATATTAGCCTAATGATGATGGTAGTGCCAATTAACTCGAATTTATCATTTGGCTTTTTTACTAATTCTCGTAAAAGAATATTGGGTATACCGAGCGGTGCAGCTAAGATAAAGATCGAAGAAAAAGCTCTTGCCACATTAAATGTTCCATAGTCATCAGGACCTAAGTATCTTGCTACTAAAGGTACAATAGCAATAAGTATGAGTATTCGAATAGATTTTTCACTAAAAATCCAAGCCGTATTACTAAAATACTTCTTAAAGCTATCAGATAACGTAAACTGAAATTTTTTGATGGCTATATTTTTAGAATCATTTCACCAAAATTTACTTTTTGGTTCCTTTCCAAATGGAAAATTCAACTATAAGCAACACTATTATACCCGTAATAATGGAGAATAGCACTCTAATTTTATTGATAGCAATCACTTTATCTTTCTTAAACTCGAAAACGATATCATGTTCGCCACTAGGCACATATAACCCACGTAAAGTGAAATTCACTTTTTTAACATCCACTTCTTCACCATCAATATAGGCATGCCATCCGTCACCATTGTCTAATTCGTAGAATATTTCAGAAAATACCGCAAATCCATCTTCGCTTAAATTAGCTTTATAGGTTAATTTATCTGGGTTATATTCTAATAATTTTATTGAATTGCCAGTGATATTAAAAGTAGTTGGTTGGTTGGCATCAACATAAATTTCTTGAATTACAGCATATTTTTTAGGATCGAAAGGAGCATTTAAGCCGTTCATTTCTTCATCTCCATTTTTAACAACAACTAAGCTATCTACGAACCAAGCATTGCCAGCGGCATTAGGGTTTCTTTGCGCTTGTGGTTGTCCATTTTGGCCTTGTGTAATGTAATACTTGGTATTCAACATATCAATTACACCTCGATTATTTTTCGCTAACTGATACTCAATCAATTCTTGATATCTTCTCAATTTAGCACCATGGTATCCACCAATTGATTTATGAGTATAAGAAGTAATCGCATCGTTAAATGGACTTCTCGTTAAATTGAAAACTCTAAAATGGATGTCAGGATCAGCTAAAATTTGTTGATCTGCCGGAGTAGGATTGAAAATTGCCATTGCTTTTCTTTCGGTGATAAAGTCTTCCTCTGAAATATGTCTACTCGCATTTCCAATCATATCAATACTTACAATAGCACCAATCAATAAAGCAAAAACTAGTTTGTTCTTTAATTTATCTTCTAAATAAAGCCATATCAAACCGCCGCATAAGAGCATCACTACTATAGATCTTAAAGCATCTTTTTGCATCAAGGCAATTCTATCTTTTCTTAATGCCTCACTTAACCAACCTGGAATATCTGCTGCTCCGCCCCTTCTAGTTTCAAAATTAAATAGCATTGGTGATAGTAATACAAAAGCGCCAATAGCTACGAGAACGCCAATAATAGCTTTGGTCGCAAATTTTTTGTCTACTTCTTTATTGAAAATTTGGTTCAATGCCAGCGCCGCTCCTGCAGCTATGATGATTTCCATCATTAGATTGATCATACTTGGCACTCTAAACTTATTGTAAAGTGGTAAATGGTCAAACAAGAAGTTAAATACCATAGGTAAGTTTTTACCTAATGCAATTAATAGCACTATTGCAAATAAAGAACCCAGCCAAAACCTTTTATAATCTCTATTGAAAATAAGGAAGAGTATAAACAAGAAACTTAATCCGGCGCCCATATAGAAACCGCCACCTACAAATGGTTGGCTTCCCCAATAAGCAGATGTTTTTTGTGCTAACGCATTAGCGTCTTTAGGTTGCGCCTTTCTAAAGGCTTTAAATGTATTACTGTTTTGATCTTGAATAAAGTAATTACCGCTTGGTCCACCGGCAAAATTTGGAATAAAATAAGAAAATGCTTCAATACCATCCATACTCCAAGAGCCGGCATATTCACGTTCTAAACCGCCACCAAATTGTTTCTTCGCACTTAGTTCTGATTCGCCACCTCTTGTAGTTGCTTCTGCAAGAACTTTTGTATAAAATACACCAAGATTAGCTAAAACAGATAATGTTATCGATAGCACAACTACTCCTGAGGCCTTTAACCAATAAGTAGTATCGTGTTTTTTGAAATTAAAAATAAAGAAGAATAGAAAGGTTATGAACGATAATATTACGGCATAATAGGTTATTTGAGTATGGTTAATGCCTGTCAATAAGTTCATAAATAAGATAAGCGTTGCTGCTCCCGAAAGGAGTTTTCCTCTTAAGAGGAATATAAGTCCGGCGAGTGTGCCGGGAGCCATGGCAAAGGCAAAAGTTTTTTGAAAATGCCCTCCTTCCATACTCATTATATTAAAGCCGGTAAAGGCAAAAGCAATACTTATGCCGGCACTTACCCAAACGTTTAAGCCCAACGCCATACACAGTATGTAGAAACTAACCATTAGCCATAAAAGCAAATCGTAAGAATGCGCATGACCTCTATTGCCTAAAGCATAAACAATACCAACTAACTTATTAGGTATTTTTCCTCTATACACAGGCATTCCACTAAACATGTAGCCCGTCCATCCCACAATATTTGCTTCGCCATTGGCAACCGCCTCATCTGCTTCGTGAAGTGATCCAATCGTTTGAAAGTTATCGCTCGCCATTAAAATTTTACCTTCTAACACTGGTCGGCAATAAATTAAGGCAACGATTAAAAATATTAGGATTACAATTCCATGTTGGAACCATTTATTTTTTAGCATCTCTATCTATTTAGTGCAAATGAATAAGTATTTGTCGGAATCAAGATGAGCTGATTTATGCCCTCTTTCCATATAATTTCCTTTAATGGTTTCGTATGATTCCATTTTAACGGTAAATCCTGCTTTTTCCAATTTCTTACTAATATCGGTACCGTAAAGTCTTACATGGATATTAATACCGTATTCTAATTTACGTTGTGCCGGAGTAAAACTCAAATCTTCTTCCGTTACTTCGCCATAGGTTGGTACAGCAATTAAGGCAATACCTCCAGGTTTTAAAATTCTATACAATTCACTGATTGCTTTCTCATCGGTTTCAATGTGTTCTAAAACATGAGAGCAAATAATTCTATCAAAAGAATTGTCTTCAAATTGAATGTTATTGATATTGACAATATGATGGTTGGGCGATTCCATCACTTTTAAATCGCATGTATTGTAGTTTTTACCCAGTTTTTTGCCAAAATTTTCAACGAAGAAAGTCTCTGGAGCAAAATGAAGTAATTTTGGTTGTCCTTCTAAAAATCCACTATCATCTATATATTTTTGAAGCATTCTATGTCTAAACCAACTGCCGCAATTAGGACAAATGGCATTAGGTAAAGAGTGATCAGAATCTTTGCCTCGAATGGTGTAAGAGTCGTATAATTTGATCATTTTGTCAAAAGAATGATCGCAAATATTGCAGTGAAATTTTGTTCCCTTATAGGAGGAAAGAAATACCTTTCCATGAAAACTATATAACTTTCGTCGAATTCGATTTTTTAAATTAAACGCCATGGGCTATCTGTTTTTGCAAATATAATTATATATAAGTGTTTGCATAAGCTATTGTGTTAAGGTAGTGTGGAAATTACTTCTATTATTAATTGAACTCAGGCTAAAATTGAAAATACCTTATAACCCACCTTTGATTTTTAATAGAAAATTAGGGATACACAACTTCTTTCATGCCTATGTTGTAAAACATAAACGACCATTTATCTGTCTGCTCTTCAATTATTTTAGAGGTTGGTTTCCCTGCACCATGTCCTGCAGAAGTAGTGACTCTAATTAATACAGGATTGTCACCTTCGTGCATTTCTTGTAAGCGTGCGGCAAATTTAAAAGAATGGCCAGGCACTACTCTGTCATCGTGATCGGCAGTGGTAATCATTGTAGCAGGGTATTCAACTCCTTTTTTTAAATTGTGATAAGGAGAATAACCCAATAAATAGTTGAACATTTCCTCACTTTGTTCGCTACTGCCATATTCGGGCACCCAACCTCGCCCTAAAGTGAATTTGTGATATTTCAACATATCAAACAATCCAACAGCAGGAAAGGCTACCTTAGCTAAGCCGGGGTGTTGTGTCATTACGGCACCTACTAACAAACCACCATTCGATCCACCGGCAATAGCCAGTTTCTCATATGATGTATAATTTTCCTTAATTAAGTATTCGCCTGCCGCAATAAAATCATCAAAAACATTTTGCTTTTTCATCAACATACCGGCTTCATGCCATTCTTGTCCATATTCCCCGCCACCTCTAATATTGGCCAAAGCATAAATGCCACCGTTCTCTAATAAAATAATGTTAGAAGGATTGAAAGTTGGTGTTTTCGATACATTAAAACCACCATATCCGTATAAATAACATGGATTGTTGCCATCTAGTTTTAAGCCCTTTTTATACACTAAAAACATGGATACTTCTGTACTGTCTTTGCTTTTAAAAACTACTTGTTTTGATTCGTATTGACTGGCGTCGAATTTTACTTTAGTTTGATAAAACAACTTTGATTGCCCGGAATTGACATCGTATAAATAAATACTTCCTGGATCTGTGAAAGATGAATAGGTGTAAAAAATTTCATTGTCCGTAAAATCTCCATTAAAGCCTTTAACCGTACCTATTCCTTGTAATTCAATGTCTTTTTCAAAGGTGCCGTCTACATTAAATTCCTTCACTTTACTCGCTGCTTTTACCATATAATTGGCAAACAATTTTCCGCCTATTAATGAAACATCTTTTAAAATGTTTTCGCTTTCAGGAAGAATAGTTAGCCAATTTTCTTGTTGAGGATGTTTAGGGTCAATAGCAATTAATTTATAGTTGGGAGCATCTTGATCTGTTAAAATATATAGCCTTCCATTTACATTGCCAATAACGCTAGGATTGTGTTCATTATCTTCAATAAGAGGTTTAAATTCCCAATTAGCTATTGTAAGATCTTTATAATAAATAGATCTGCCATCTGTTCCGGTAGACCTGTAAAGCAGTAAGTATCTGTTGTCGTTGGTAATATCTATGTAATTAAAAATATATGGGTTTTTATCGTCTTTATAAACCAACGCATCTTTCGATTGAGGGCTTCCTAACTGATGATAAAATACTTTCATATTGGTATTTAGTTTCGAAAATTTTTCATTTTCATCGGGTTCTGGGAATCGACTATAGAAGAATCCGTCTTTATACCATTTAACACTTCCAAACTTTACCCATTCAATTGTATCTGATAGCCAATTATTTTTTTCTATGTCCATTACTCTAAGTGTTTTCCAATCTGATCCGGATTCTGAAACAGTAATGGTTGCATATTTATTATGCTGTGAAAAGCTTGAAATAGAGTAGGCGATAGTGCCTTCTTTGTTTTCCATATTTGGATCTAAGAATACTTCTGGTGTTGCATTAAGTCCTTTTTGAATGTAGATGACATCTTGATTTTGAAGGCCTTCTTTTTTACAAAAAAAGTAGTTGTTTCCGGCTTTGATGGGTTTGCTAATTTTAGCATAATCATATAATTCGGTAAATCGTTGCCTTATTTTTTCTCTGTATGGTATTTGGGATAAATAGTTATAGGTAATTCCGTTTTGAGCATTGACCCATTCTTTAGTTTCGGTTGAATTGTCGTCTTCTAACCATTGATACGGATCTTCTATTATGGCATCAAAATAGACATCTTTATAGCCGGATTTGTTAGTTTCAGGATAATGTATGTCGTTATGTTCTTCTGTTGAATTTGTACATTGGATACAAGTCAAAAGCACACAAAACAAATTAAGAAATGAATTCTTCAATGACATTATCGATTATTTCATGTAAAGGTCGATAATTTGTTGCTGTTCACCGATTATTGTAACAATCGTTAACCATTTGTGATATTTTTTTGCGCATTAAATAATAGATTTATAACTGTAACTCGTCATAATTTAAAATTATAAAAATGAGATTTATTTTATTGCTTGCTTTTGTTCTTGGATTTTTACCTGTCAAAGCAGGCGGTCCTTGGGCTGAAGGTAAAGGCAAAGGTTATGTAGAAACATCGGCTTTATTTGCGGTAGCTACAACAACAAAAGATCATACCTATCAATTATATGCTGAAGTTGGTTTATTGGAGAAGCTTACTTTTAAAGCAATCATTCCTTTAAAATACATCAGTACACCTAATGATTTAGATCCTAATAGATTTGAACAAGGTACTTTGTTTGGCATTAGCAATGTCACTTTAGGCTTAAAATATGAAGTGTTTAAAAAGAAAGCGGTTATGTCAGTTGGCTTTGATACAGAATTAAAAACTTTGAATAGTGACGCAGCCTTGGGATTGCGGACAGGCTATCAAAAATATACTTTTAGACCTATTTATAGTGTTGGGTATGGAGTAGAAAAGCTATACACCTATGGAGAGATCAAGCCAGGATTTAGCACAAATGGTTTTGGTCATGATATAAATGTGATAGCTGAAATAGGAGGGAAAGTGGATGAGAATATTTGGATAGCAGGATATTTTGAGATTAGAGGTGTTTTTAAAAATGGCGATTTCAATACATTGGATGCCGAGACATTTTTGAATACCGGATTTTATAGAGATCGTCAAAATTTCTTTACAGCCGGAGCGAAGATTGCAGCCACTTTAGTAAAAGGCTTTGGAATAAATGGTGCAGTTTTCTATGGTACAAATGTTACTCAATCTAATGGAGGAGGATTAATTTCTGTAAAAGCAGGTATCTATTACGACTGGTAGTTGAGAAAGTTTGAAGGATGAAGTAATAAGGTTAAAGTATAAAGTTTGTATAATTGAAAGCAATATGAGTACTCAAGACTGGATAGCATTTTAGGAGGCAAGTTAAAATCAACTCAAATTATATGAATAAGTCAACAGTAGAAGAAATAAGGGAACGTTTTGACAATGATGTTGAACGATTTTCCAATTTGGAAACCGGCCAAATATCAACTATTGATTCTAAAATTTCGCTAGAATTGATTACTGAAGCGGCTAAGCGAATAGTACCACAGGCTACAAATTTATTGGATATTGGTTGTGGTGCCGGAAATTTTACCTTAAAGATGCTTTCCAAAATTCCTAATCTACATTGTACGCTAGTTGATTTAAGTCAACCCATGTTACAGAAGGCATTTGAAAGAGTTTCAGAGCAAACAGTTGGAAATATAGAGGTTTTACAAGGTGATATTCGTGAAGTAAATCTTCAAAAAAACAACTACGATATTATTTTAGCCGGTGCGGTTTTACATCATTTAAGAGACGATAAAGATTGGGAATCGACTTTCTCTAAAATTTATGAGTTATTAAAGCCTGGTGGATGTTTTATGATTTCTGACTTGATTACGCAAGAAGATACAGCTTTAAATAATTATATATGGGAAAGGTATGGGGATTATTTAGAATCATTATCAGGAAAAGATTATCGACAAAAAGTATTGGATTACATTGCTAAAGAAGACTCCCCCAGATCAATGAGTTATCAATTAGATTTGATGAAAAAAGTAGGATTTAATAGAGTGGAGATCTTACATAAAAACATGTGTTTTGGAGCCTTTGGAGCGATTAAAGACTAATTTGAAAACACTAGATGTTTTATTTAAGCTATTTACCTGCTTTATCTAACAATTGTTTTGCAACTTCAGCAACTTTAGCATTAACCAAACGAATAGTATCGTAAATACTTCCAATGGTTTCATCTTGAATTTTACCCATTTTTTCAGCAGCAGGCGCTATTGGCGTTATATTCTTCAATATTTCTATCGGCTTAGCTGCGATTTCTCTATGCACATCTTCGACTGTAGATGCACCATTTTCAATAGCTTCTTCTACTAACGTTACAATCCCTTTTATTTGATCCATGTTTTTGACTTTAAATTCTAATTTCTAAATATAGGAAAGACAACTGAACTATTTTAATCATAAATAATATCATATTTAAATGTTAAAAATGAGCATTTATTTATAGTGTAAGTAGTTATTAATCAATAAAGTAAGATTATATTTTGTTCAAATGATACTGATTTTACTTATTTATTGTCGTAACAAAAGACAAGCAAATGATATAAATTGGAAGTATATTTAATAAATAAAGTTTTGGTTTTCAGTCAAAGAGGGGAAATTTTATAGTTAATATTTTTAATTAAGGGGTTATGACAAGATATTTACACAGTGGAATTATTGCAATTCTATGTCAGTTAATTTTTGCTTTTAATGTTTTAGGACAATCATACGGTGATCGTTTGGATTTGGATCCGCAGTTAGCGCCATTTTATCATGGTGTAGCTTCAGGTGATCCCACTCCAAATAATGTCATCATCTGGACGAGAATTACTACAGATTTAAATGAAGTTGCAGGTGTTTGGCGCATTGCTACTGATTCCTTTTTTACGCAAAATACTCATACAGGTACATTCTCTACTTCGGCTGCAAGAGACTTTACAGTTAAAATAGATGTTGGTGGATTGTTACCTAATACCAACTACTATTATGACTTTCAAGCTATTGGTGCAAGAAGTTTGATAGGAAGAACAAAAACTGCTCCTGCTAATGCAACCGATCAATATAGAATCGTTTTTGTGTCATGTAGCGATATGAATACTGGTTTTTATAATGTTTATGAGCGAATTAAAGAGCGAAACGATTTTGATGCCATTTATCATTTAGGAGATTATTTGTATGAATATCAAGATGATAGATATGTGAATTCAGGTTTAAAAGCTCGTGATGTTGAACCGGATTATGAAATTATAACTCTTACAGATTATAGAACTAGGTATAATTTTTATCGATTAGATCCAAAATTAAGAGATCTTCATCAGCAGTATCCATGGGTGTTGATTTGGGATGATCACGAAACAGCGAATGATTCTTATAAAGATGGTGCTCAAAATCACCAACCTAATACTGAAGGATCATGGGAAGATAGAAAAGCTGCCGGTGTTCAAGCTTATTTAGAATGGATGCCTATCAGAGAAAATCCGATTAATCCGGTTGATATTTCTCGATCTTTTAAAATTGGTGATTTAGTAGAATTCTATGCTTTAGAAGCCAGATTAAATTACAAAACGGAAGTAGATGCGGTAGCTACTTTATTTCCGGCATCAGATAACTCAAATAGAGGAATGCTTGGTCCAGTCCAAAGAAACTGGTTACAACAAGGGATGTTAAACACTGATGCTCAATGGAAAGTAATGGTTAGTCCAACTATTTTTACCACATTTTACTATACCGCTGTTTTCAAAAATGGCGATGCATGGGATGGTTATCCTTGGGAAAGAAAGCAAATAGTAAACTTTGTAAAGGATAACAATATCAATAATTTTGTGGTTATCTCGGGTGATATCCATATGTCGATGGCATTTGATATTCCCCATAAAACAGATGATGTCAATAATCCAAATCAATACAATTCACAAACGGGAGAAGGCTCAGTAGGCGTAAATTTTGTTGGTACTGGTCCAACAAGTGTGCCTTGCTGTAGAGGTGGAAAGTTAGCGAATTATCAAATAAATAATCAGCATCTCAAGTATGCCAATTTTAAGAAAAATGGTTATTGTTTATTGGATGTAACTCCTGAAAAGATAACATGTGACTACTTTTATGTTGACACGGTATTGATTGAAGATGATGTTTCGCATTATTGGGAAGCTTCTTGGTGTGTGATAGATTCAGAACCTCACTTAGTAGATTGTGGTCAACCTTCAACATTTAATGGTATTCAATATCCTTTTGCACCGTCAACTGTTGGTACTGTAGATACTACACTTACAGGTACATTAACACAGTTAGGAGATATTTTAGGTGTTTATCCTGTTCCTGCTGTTGATTTTGTAGGCATGCAATTCTTTCTACAAGCATCAGAAGATATTGTAATTGATATTATTGATTTATCTGGTAAGGTGATGATTAAGGAAGCCATAGGAGTGAAGGAGAGAGGAATGCACTTTTACAATACAAAATTGAATAAGCTAGCGAGTGGTGAATACATTATAAGTATTAGAACAAAGAATAATAGTTTAGTGGCTAGTAGAAGAATTATTAAGCAGTAAGTCCTGCTAATTTTTCTAATAGAAAATTATTCACCTTTGGATGGTGTCGAAGTTTAACATGGGAGCTTCCGCCTAATATTAGAATGTTCTCTTCCCGAAAATCTAGATGGTGGCCATCAATATCACTTTTACCAAGGGCACTATCTTTTTGTACCATAATATCGCCTATCCAGTTAGAGATTACTGAGTTGATATTTTTTCTTAAAGTAGCGGCAATAACGTAATGATCAGTATTTGAAGTCAAAGGGAAATTGATTTTTCTATTTTTAGGGAAATGATCTTTTTGATCTTCCAGCCATTCTTCATCTATAATATAACCATGTCGTAAATCTTTAATGCCATCACTTCTTATATCAATTAGTTTGCTTATTGCGTCAGTAACTGGATTGTTTATTTTTTTTACGAAGGCATGCGTCCAAGCGCCAAACTTTTCCAAAGGCGCTCCATGATGCGGGCTTCCTATGTAAAAAACATGGTCAACCTTTTCTAACCAATTGTAGTGATTGATTTCCGCATAATAACAAGCGCTTCTAAAAATCAAACCACCCATACTATGACCAATAACAGATAGGTTTTTGATATCATTTTTTGCTAAATATTCATTTAGAAGCTTGGCTAAAAGTTTACCATTCTCTGAAATATGTAAGCCTGAGTTATACCTTAAATAAAGTGGAAGTATATTTAAGGATTCATATAAGTTAGTACCATAGTTATAGTTATCTGTTCCTAACCAGCCTTGTTCAGAATCGGCAGAACCATGAAGAAACAAACAGGCGTTTCCGTTATACTTAGCATGATCATTTTTGAGCGTTGATAAATCTCCTTTCAAAGGCTGTTTTTTATAATACAGATCCATTGAAACAGCTAAAGGATTATTTTTCTTTTCTAAATAATCACCAATTACACCATTTAAGACGCCTAAGAAAGTTGAGTTAATCATCTATCTATAAAGCTAGGAAAGTTGTAGAACAACCAAATGACCTTAGTTTAGCTAATATGTTAAGCTTAACTGCAATAATCACTTATTTATTCTATCATGTTTAGGTGTAATCATTGAAAAAACTAGTGGCAATACAATACACTATAATCTTTTAAGACATAATGGCCATGAACATTGAAAATCCGAAAGCGGCAATTAGTAACAAGAATACAGTGAAAAAACCAAATATTACTTTGATGTCTTCCATTTGTTTGGGTTTAATATGTTTCTAAAACACCAGAGGTACTAGGGTATATTAAATATGGACCAAAATGGGGGCAAATGCAATTAAAAGTTCGGTTAGATTGTGACATACTAATGTGTAAGTATGTAGGAATAAATTACCAACGTTTAGATGTTGTAAAAAGAGAGATGGATGCTAGTATTACTGCTGTGCGGTCATCTATTTATGCTACTACAATCATGGCCACTGAAATTATGAAGGCTATTAGCATTACCAAAATTACTGTAATAAATCCAAAAACAATTTTACTATCTTCCATTCTTTAGGGTTAAATTCTATTTTAAAGACGAACTTGAAGTGTCATGGTCACATCGTTTTAAACGTTTCAACAAATTCCATTATTAACATTTGAAATAAACAATTACAGAGAGATGGTGAACGACCTTTTCGATTTAGACGCAGATAAATTCGATATATGATTTGAGGGTGTTACGTGGGGTTTGATTTTTGCTAAATATCATGGTAAATCATAAAAAAAAAAGGGATGCCAAACGACATCCCTTTTCTAAAATTAAAGTTATTAGATAGTATATGAACCTTCCTCAATTAAAAGGTTAGCAATTCTTCTTCTAGCTTCTTTTACGTTGTACATAGGATATTTGGTAAATCTCTTTAATCCCATCATCATCATTCTTGCTTCATCACCTTCTGCAAAAGAGGCTAAACCATCTTTTCCATTCTTGTTAATTCTATCCATTGCATCTACAAAGAATACTTTTAACATATCAATATATACTGATGATGCTTCTTCACCTCTTTGATCTACTATTTTTTGAACTCTAAGCAACATAGATTCCATTACGTAGATGTCTAAAAGAACATCGGCGGCGTTCATAATGATCATTTGCTCATTTTTAAGCTTAGCCATTAATTTTTGAACAGCTCCACCAGCAACTAAAAGGAATGCTTTTTTAGCATTTTTGAGTGCTTTGTACTCTTCTGCAAATATTCCATCATTGCTGTCGTCAAATGAAGGAATAGACATCAATTCTTTTTGAATAGCCATTCCAGGTGTCATTAAATCAATTTCACCTTTCATTGCTTTCTTCAATAACATATCAATCGACAATAATCTATTGATTTCATTAGTTCCTTCATAAATTCTAGCAATTCTAGAATCTCTGTACGCTCTTGCTGCAGGAGCTTCTTCAGAGAAACCCATTCCACCATAAATCTGAACAGTTTCATCTGCCACATAATCCATCACTTCTGAACCATAAACTTTTACCAAAGCACATTCAATAGCATATTCTTCCGCTGCTCCTAATAAAGAATCAGCTAAAGATTTACCTTCTGCTTTTAAGGCATGTTCTCTATTCTCAATATCTTTAGCACATCTATAAGATACAGCCTCACAAGCAAAAATTCTAATAGCCTGCTCTGCTAATTTGTATTTAATCGCCCCAAAATTAGAGATGGGTTGATTGAATTGATGTCTTTCATTTGCATAGTTTAATCCATGATTGAAAGTTTCTTTAGCACCACCTAAAGCAGTAGCACCTAGTTTATATCTACCAATGTTTAAGATATTAAAAGCAATTTTATGTCCTTTGCCTCTTTCTCCTAAAAGATTCTCTACCGGAATTTTACAGTTTTCAAAGAATACTTGTCTCGTAGAAGATCCTTTAATACCTAATTTATCTTCTTCAGCTCCCAAGGTCATTCCTTCAGTACCTTTTTCAACTATAAAGCCTGTAAATTCTTTACCGTCAATTTTGGCAAAAACTGTAAAAGTGTCTGCAAAACCAGCATTAGAGATCCACATTTTTTGACCGTTTAAAATCCAATGTTTACCATCTTCACTTAAAGTAGCAGTTGTTTTAGCGCCTAATGCATCTGAGCCAGAACCCGGTTCTGTTAAGCAATAAGCAGCTGTTTGACTACCATCGCATAAACCTGGAAGGTATTTTTGCTTTTGCTCTTCTGTTCCATAATATAAAATTGGAAGCGTTCCGATACCAACATGTGCAATAATGGTAGTTGAGAAAGATCCGCATCTACCTACTTGCTCTGCGATAATGCAACCTGTGATTACATCTTGTTCCATTCCTCCATATTCTTCAGGAACAGCAGTTCCTAACAGACCTAACTCACCTGCAGTTTTCATCAATTGAACACTTAATGAGTGGTCACCATTCTTTTGTTTTTCAATTTCTTGAACTCTAGTGTGAATTTCTTTTTCAACGAAATCACCGGCCATATCTTTGACCATTAATTGTTCTTCGTTAAATTCTTCTGAGGTAAATACCATTTCAGGAGTAGAATCTTTGATAATAAATTCTCCGCCTGAAAGTGTTTTTTGTGCGGTTAAATCTTCTGTGCCCATTTTTAATTTTTTAGAATCTAGCGACGTGATAAGCAAATCTTGGCGCTGATTAGTATTTAATATTGTGTTTCAAAAATTAAGAACAAGAATTAAGATCAATTGTTTTATCTATCAATCTTAATGCTTGAATCTTTTTGTCTTTAGCTCAATCTTTCAAAAACTGAAGCGATTCCTTGTCCACCACCGATACAAGCTGAAACCATTCCGTATTTTTGGTTTCTTCTCTTCATTTCGTTTAATAGTTGAACTGTTAACTTAGCTCCTGTACAGCCAAGTGGATGTCCTAATGAAATCGCTCCACCATTTACATTGATAATATCCGGATTCAATCCAGCTTCTTGAATGACGGCTAACGATTGTGACGCAAAAGCTTCGTTCAATTCAATTTGCTCAATATCACTCAACTTTAAGCCAGCTAATTTTAATGCTTTTGGAATAGCAGCTACCGGTCCGATACCCATAATTCTTGGTTCTACACCTACAGTAGTACAAGTAATCATTCTGCCAATTGGCTCGATATTTAGTTGTTTTACCATTCTTTCAGACATTACTAAAACGAACGATGCTCCATCAGATGTTTGAGATGAGTTACCAGCTGTAACCGTTCCGCCTTGAGCAAAAACAGCTCTTAAATTTGATAATGCTTCTACGGTTGTACCAGGTCTAGGTCCTTCATCTGTATCAACAGTATAAGTTCTTGTTTTTCTTTTGTTGCCTTCTACATAAACTTCAGTTACATCGATTGGAACAATATCATCTTTAAATGTACCATCAGCAATGGCTTTTAAAGATTTCATATGAGATTGGTAAGCAAACTCATCTTGTGCTTCTCTACTGATATTAAATTGCTTTGCAACAGCTTCAGCTGTTAAACCCATGCTGCTGTAGTAATCAGGGTTGGCTTTAGCTATTTCGTAGTTTAAAGCAACCTTCCAGCCCGACATTGGTAACAATGACATAGATTCTGATCCACCGGCAATGATACAATCGGCCATTCCTGCTCTAATTTTAGCAGTTGCCATAGAGATGGTTTCAACACCAGATCCACAGTATCTGTTAACTGTTACACCAGCTGTAGTAGTTGGTAATCCAGCCCTTAAGGCAATCATTTTACCCATTTGCATTCCAGATTCTGCCTCAGGAAAAGCGTTTCCGCAAATCACATCTTCTATTACATTTGGATCTAAATTAGGAACTGATTTAATCAGATGTTTAATTACATCTGCTCCGAGATCATCGGGTCTATAAAATCTAAACCCACCTTTTTTTGATTTTGTTACAGCAGTTCTAAAGCCTGCTACTATATATGCTTCCATAAGTTAAGTATTTAGTAGTGAGTATTGAGTAATTAGTAGTGCTCAATATTTACCATGTTATTTAATTGATTTAATTAGTTTAAAATTCATTTTTTGTATTTCATTAATTTTAAAGATAATCTCGTTATAACGAGATTCATCTAAATAATCTTGGTCTTTTGCAATAAGTAATTGAGTTTCTAATTCATAACATGAACCATTGGTGTATCCCAAAAGTAATCGAAACTCATTTTGAGAATTTCTTCCGGCACCTTCAGCAATATTGGATGGAATACTAATAACTGATCGTCTCATTTGACTACCAAGAGCATATTTTTCAAAATCTGGAAATTTGTTTATCACATTATATATGTCTTTTACCAACTCCATTGATTTTTGCCAAACTTTTAATTGCTTATAATCATGCATATACTACAATACTTTATACTCAATACTTATTACTAGATACTAGTTTCTCAACGGCTTTCCTGTTTGCAACATATGTTGAATTCTTTCCAATGTTTTCTTTTCACCGCAAAGACTTAAGAAAGCTTCTCTTTCAAGATCTAATAGATATTGTTCTGATACTTTTGTTGGCATAGAAAGGTCTCCACCACAAATGGCAAAGGCAACTTTCTTGGCAATTAAAGCATCATGCTCAGAAATATATCCTCCCATTTTGAAAGATTCAACACCTATGGTGAATGTACCTAAAGCTGTTCTTCCTAATGCTTGAATATCATTTCTTGCTGCCGGTTGAGAATATCCAGCTCTATCTAAATCTAATACAGTAGCTTTTGCTTCAGCTATTAATCTCTTTTGATTAACTACCATTCTATCAACACCTGATCTTAATAATCCAGCATCAAATGCTTCTTCTGCTGAAGTAGCCACTTTTGCCATGGCAATATCTAAGAATCTTTGTTGTAAAGCAGGGATTTCAACATCCCCTGCATAGTAACCATCAGATGCTCTAAGTGCGAATTCTTTAACGCCACCACCGCCAGGTAACAATCCAACACCAACTTCCACTAAACCAATGTAAGTTTCCGCTGCTGCCACTGCAACATCAGCGTGCATGGTTATCTCGCAACCACCACCTAATGTCATTCCATGAGGTGCTGCCACTACTGGAATAGATGAATATCTACATCTCATAGTAGTATTTTGGAAGCTTCTAATAGCAAAGTCTAACTCATCATATTCTTGCTCCATGGCTAACATGAAGATCATCATTAAGTTAGCACCAACTGAGAAGTTGGTAGCATCGTTTCCGATTACTAAACCTTTCCATCCTTTTTCTGCAATTTCAATAGATTTATTGATGCCTTCTAACACTTCAGCGCCAATTGAATTCATTTTTGAACGGAATTCTAAATTCAAAACACCATCACCTATATCGTGTAATACTGCACCTGAATTTGACCAAACTGGTTTTTTATCTCTTAAGTTATCTAAGATGATAAATGCTTCTGCACCAGGAACCGTAACATAAGTTTTGCTGTCTACGTCATAGTATTTTCTTACTCCTCCTTCTACTTTATAAAAAGTATCATGACCTGTAGCCAACATATCAGTTACCCAACTTTTTACTTCTAAGCCTTCCGCTTTTGCTAATTCAATACCTTTTTCGATACCTACCATATCCCAATATTCAAAAGGACCTGCTTCCCAAGCAAAACCTGCTCTTAAAGCATCGTCAATGGCATATAGATTATCTGAAATTTCAGGAATTCTATTAGATACATAAGCAAACAAACCACCTAATGATCTTTTTACTAACTGAGCACCTTTGTCATCAGACTTTACAAAAGATCTAATTTTATCACCTAAATCATCAAATGTTTTAGCAGTTGCTAAACTTCCAATTTTAGGTCTGTCTGCCGGAGCATATTCTAATGTTTCAAGATTTAAAGCGAAAGTGTTTCTCTTAGCATCTCTATAATAGAACCCTTTTTTAGTTTTATTTCCGAAGAATTTATTTTCTAAAAGGAAGTCCATGTATTTAGGAGTATCGAAAGCACTTGCTTGCTCATCATTAGGACAATTATCTTTGATGCCAGCCATTACTTTAACAGCAGTATCATGACCTACTAAATCACCTAATCTAAAGGTTCCTGTTTTAGGACGTCCGATTGCCGGACCAGTTAACTGATCTACTGCTTCTATCGACAAACCTAATTCAGTAGTTAATTGGTAAATTTTTGCCATGGCATAAACACCCACTCTGTTCGCAATAAATGCAGGTGTATCTTTACAAAGCACGGTTTCTTTTCCTAAGAATTTATCACCATATTCCATTAAGAAGTCTACTACTTCAGGATCTGTTTGTGGCGTTGGGATAATTTCCAATAATCTCAAATATCTTGGAGGATTAAAGAAGTGTGTTCCACAAAAGTGCTTTACAAAATCTTCACTTCTTCCTTCTGTCATTAAGTGAATTGGAATTCCTGAAGTGTTAGAAGTAATTAAAGAACCAGCTTTTCTATGTTTTTCAACTTTTTCAAAAACCTGCTTTTTAATGTCTAATCTTTCAATCACAACTTCGATTACCCAATCGCAATCTTTTATTTTGCTTAAATCATCATCGAAATTGCCAGTAGTAATTCTAGCGGCAAAGTCGTTGTTGTAAAAAGGAGCCGGCTTAGATTTTAAAGCAGCCTGAAGTGCACCATTAACAATTCTGTTTCTAGCCGCTTTATTATTTTTTTCTTCCTCTTTTAAGTCAAAAGGAACGATATCAAGTAATAAAACTTCTAAACCGATATTAGCAAAATGGGCAGCAATTCCTGATCCCATTACTCCTGATCCTAAAACGGCTACTTTTTTAATAGCTCTTTTAGGTTTTGATTTTCCCCCATTTGGGGATTGTTTTTCTAAAACTGCGTCCATATTTATAATTTATAGTTGATGTTTATGGTTAATAAATGGTTTAAATTTTATTTGTTGAGTCGTTCTGCTTCTGCAATCATAAACGATGCAAAACGATCTTTAATTCTTTTGTTAGCTTCCATTAAATATTTGGGATTTTTAAAAATCCTTGTCAACATAACGGCTCCTTCAATTTCGGTAACTGTTTGCTCCGCTAGAATTTTAGCTTCATATTCTGGAGTGATTTGCAAATACACATTTTCTAATGCCTTAATCCATTCTAAAAAGAATTTTTGAATTTGATCTGCAAACTCAGGAATAACAATGGCTGTTTCTACCCCAATATTTCCTAAAACGTCTCCACCATCTTCCGATAAGTATATTTTTTTAGAAGCCTTGAACATAGCTTCCATTCTTTCTTGAGGATTTAGCTTTGAATCATAAGCGTAGCAGAAAACTTCTTTGGTGAAAAAATCGTGCATGTGCTCGATTACTTCTTTCATTAAAGCTTCTTTACTAGGAAAATAATGATAGATGCTGCCTTTCAGTAAACCACAAGCAGAGGCAATATCTGCCATTGACGTATTGTGATAGCTTTTTCGTCTAAATAATTTCATAGACTCTATCAATATAAATTGTTCGCTTACTTTTTGCTTTGGCACAAATTACATTTAGTGAAATCTTTGCTAAAATAGGGGTTTTAGCAAAGTTTGCCAAACAACCGTTTGGTAAAATTAAAGGTTTAATATTTGGGTAATAAAGCCGCTCTTTAGCGCTATATAAGAATAGATTTTATTTTTTCAGAATGACTAATTTCTCTTGAATAATTGAAATGTTTTCATGTAAAACAATAACCGTATAAACGCCATTTGATAGATTCTTTAAACTGATTTCTACTTGTTTTTGACTGTCGTCTAGCTCTAATTGTTTGGCAATTTTACCATCAACACTGATAATCTGAAGAATTGAATTTTTTGGGATCTCAATTCCTGATCTAAGTATGGTGCTATTTTTTGCCGGATTAGGAATTAAATCAACTGTTGAGGATTTAAATTCCTCTACTATTCCTACAGTCGATAAATCAATAATTTCACTGTATGTGCATTGACCGTTATTGATCGATAATTCTACTGTATAAATTCCAGGCAATAAAAAAGTATGATTTGGATTTTGCTGGTTAGATGTTGTATTGTCACCAAAATCCCAAAACCAATCCGTTGCATTAAAAGATTGATCGGTTAATTGAATAGTTGACCCTGTTAGATCGTAATTGAAATTAGCTTCACTAATTTCTATATCTATAGTGCTTCTTTCACTTACACATTGAACTTCGCTTACTGTTTTTGATTGTTCTACAAAATAAGTGGTTGAGGAAAACAATTCAGGAGTGATGTATTGATTTTCGGTACTTACTATATCATTATTATCGTTGAACCAAAATAGATCGTTATCACTTTCCGCAGTTAAAATAAATGTATCGCCAACACAGCCTTGTTCATTTAAACCAACTGTCGGAGGATCTAAAAGTATTACTGTTATCAAATCTGATTTTTCTTCCGTTGAAGAACTGATATTATCGGTTATTGATAAGGAAACCGTGTATGTGCCTGAGTTTTGATAAGTATGTGTTGGATTGGCTTCATCAGAGCTGTTTCCATCTCCAAAATCCCAATTATATACAAGCGGTGTTCCTACAGATTGATCTGTAAATTCAATGATTCCATCGCATGAAACGCTAATGTCAGATGTAAAATTGGCGATGAAGGGATCAACACATGGCGGAACATCAAAGGATTCAACTTCATCACCTACAACAAACAATGCATTTGTACTGGCATCAACACCAACGCCTCTTCTTGCAAAAACTTCCCATATTAAACATGAGTTATCTCCATTGTTATTGATTTCATCTGCTGCTAAAATAGCATCTCTACCACTCACAAAACTTGGATTACAAGGAGTCATTTTTAGGCCATCAATTACTAATTGTAAGGCAATGTTGTTTCCGCCTGTGCCATTGTATATATCGGGATCATAGCCATATTTATCTATTAATGCCCAAGTCATATCCCATAAAATGGTTGCCCAAACAAATCCTACACCATGCGGTATACTAACGTCTTTAATATCTGCATAAGTAAAGTCGTTTATTGTGAAACTAGTATCATAGGGAGCTGGTCTGATCCCAAAACCTGTTTCAGGTACTTCATTCAAAACAAAAGTCCCAATAGCTCTATAAACGGGGTTGGGAATGTCATTATTTAAGGTTAGCATTAAGCCAAAATAATCGCTCCAGCCTTCACCCATTTGCTCGTTATTGTTCATGCAATTGCTGTTGTTGGGACCACCAAGTATACGATTTGAAATTCCATGGCCATATTCATGAGCTATAATTCCATTGTCAAAATTAGCATCATAAATAATTGCATTGGCAGACGAATCAACAATTGTGGCATTAACTGTTCCACCATTTAAAATTTCAGCTTTTATAGCTTCTCCATCTTCTTTTGAAATCATTAAGGAGGGAATTGTAATAGTAAGATCTGTACCGCCCAAATTGGTAGGTGGTCCATCAATATTATTGACTACTATTACTGCTTTGGCACCTGCATTTTGTGCTCTTTTTACTTTAGCAACAAAAGTACAATCGCCTCTATCTAAAATAACTATTTTGTCGTTTAAAGAAACTCCATTTATAGCCGGTTCGCAAGCATCATTTATTGGCTCAGTGCCGTCTTCATATATAAATACATCTCTTGTTAAGCCATTGGTTGGAATATTTGGGCCAAATTGAGCATCTGCAGTTATATAACCACCGGCAAGATTTCCGGGTGCATTAATGTAGAGATTTTTAGATACACCATTCCATAAATACATTTGCATGGTTGGGTTTTGACCATCTCGAGGAGTGAAGAAATTTGCATTATTAAAGCCCGATCCATCTAAGCCTTCTGCTCGAACATGATCACCTCCTTGTCCACCATTGCCATAATTGTTGGCTTGAAAGTTTCCGGCTTGTTCATCGAAGCCGTAATTATACATTACATCATGAACGATATTTGACATGTAAAATAAATTGGTTAACGCTGCATCTTGGTTGTTTAGTGGCGCAGTATCAAATGTAAAAGGGAAATCGAATAGAAGACCGGTGCCTCCTTCTGGCGAGTATCCAGGATTGTCGTTGTTGTCAGCATCTTCGTATGCATAAACATTATTGCCACGAGTGATGGTATATTCTGGACCTTCAGATCCATTAGTATCGTGCCAACCGAATGGAGAAGCCACTAAGTTTTCAGGACTGGATATTAATGTTTGAGGACCATGAATTGGACTTTCAACAGGAATAGTGAATACATTATAACCAGAACTAGCTCTGGCATTTTGACTGTGATCGGTAGCAGCATGTTTATGGTTTTTGTGAGCGACAGTTTTAGTGTCGAAACCATCACCAAACTTACAATGCAACACTTGATCCCATTCGTCGAGTACTAATCCGCTAACGCCATCCACTACTACATTCCATACATTTTGTCCGTTTTTGCCATATAAAATTACTATGTAACTTATTCTGAGTTGATCATTTTTGTCTAGAAAGTAAACATTTTCTAGTTCAGTTTTTAAAACGGATGCGGCCTCTATATCTAAATGTTTAGTAGCGATATCAATAGCGTTTTCTTGATTTAGAACAAATGTTGTAGCATTTGTCTTTTCTCCAATATTTTTTATCAAATTACTTGCTGTGTAAAGTACCTTGCCATTTTTATCAATAGTAAAATTACACATGGCATTAAAAACATCTAAACCATTGTAATTCTGTTGAATATGGACATGCGTTAGTTCATTTTTCTTACTTTGATATTCAGAAGAGATACTCCATAGATTAAGATCAGCATCAGATAATTTTAGCTCTTCTTTATGGACTGTGAGATAGTCTGTAATTGTTTTTTTGCTGTCTTGAGCGTTTAAAGTAGATGTAAGGAACAAAGAAATTAAGATGAACAATGGTAGAGCGGAATATTTCATAATTGATTTGAGAGTTAAAAATCAAAACATTCAAAATAGAATTTTTGTTTTTACGATTACCAAAAATACTGTTTACAGGTCATTTTTTACATTATTTTGATTTAAGGGTCATACTTATGGGTGACCTTTTGAGCATTTTATCATAGTAACTTTGAGATACCTCACTGTATTTAAACTTATTAAAATGTTTGCACTTACAAAAAATCATTTGAAAAAGAAGAATGTTATAGCTGAGAAAGATGGTTATCAGTTGTTAGAAAAGCATGCTATTGTTTACTTGCATAACTGGGCAGTTAAAAATGGTACTATTGAAGTAGATACACAGATTAAAATTTTGATGCAAAGTTTAAAAAGTGATTTTGAACTAGCGCCAGAGCAAACTATTTGGGAATTAGAAAATAACGCTAGAAGTAAATTTAAAGATGTAGACAGTTTATTGAAGAGTTTGCATTAAAATTCATTACTTATATTTTATAGTAGTTGTTTAAATCATTCATTTCTTTCCTCTAGTTTTATATTGAATAGTGATGAGCTGAACTTTTCTATAAGGTAACTAGGTAATTGATATGTCTAAGGTTTTTACATAAGTTTAAAAACCGTTTCATCATAGATTGTTAATTTTGCATTTCACAAAGCGGTTTATGAAGGGTTTAAAAATATTACTAGTTGTCATTTTTGCTTTTATTTTAACAAGTACTCAAGCGCAAGGGCCACACAATCAGTTAATTTCAATGACTAAGCAAGAGGCTCAAGCTTTGGCTGATGAGCTTCATTTAGATGAGCAAGATGCTAGAACATTAAGGGTGATTTATGTCAATCATGCAATGGGTGTAGAAGATTTAATTGTAGCAGCTGATCCTGAAATCAATTTATTAAAAGAAGTAAAAGCACTAGGTAAATTGAAGGAAGAGCAAATTGAAAATCTACTTTCAGAAGAAAATTATAAGCTGTATAAATACAAAGAGGAGCAGAGCATAGTTAGGCAAGAATCAGAATTTGATAGTTTGCAGATGTACTTTAATGATCCGGAATTTAACGAAGCAGTGCTTAATTACTTCGATGAAAATGTAAGTCCATACTTAATTTACTATCACCAGACATACTTTAAGCCCGCACTAAAGCAAAAACACTATTTTAAAATTAATCAGGATAGAGAAAAATTAAATGAGCATGGTCGCCAATTAGATTCAATTAAACTAGCCACTGGAAAGCGCTTTGAATTTGATGCTGTTTTAGAAGATGATCTTGAAAATACCCTTAAGGATCTCAAGCGTTTAAGGAAAAAATATATTGACCGTTTAGACTATATAAATGTCTCTATGGGACCTGTGGTTAGAGAATGGAATGCAGATTATATAAAAATGGTGCAAGAGTATTATAAAGATGATGTTTATCAGCAAATTGATGAATACAGTAAATACTTAAATGCATATGGTATCAATTATATTGTAGGTCAATTTTCTCTTTTATTATTTGATGTCTACGAACCTAGAGGCTATGTGGAAGGCAGAGATATTTTGATTGAGATGTTGCGATCGGCGAATTAGTCTTCAAGATTCAAACACAAAATCAAATTCAAATCAAAGAAAATTGCTTAATAAATTTTTCCATAAATCCATAAATCCCAAAAACCAATTTCCAACTAATTCATCAATTCTCTAGCGGTATTCAAAGCAGATTCGCCAGGTTTATCACCGCTGAGCATTTTGGCTATTTCAACTACTTTTTCTTCTTCATTTAAAATACTTACACCCGTTTTGGTAATTTCTGATGAATGATCTTTATAAACGAACAAATGCTGATTAGCTTGGGCAGCAATTTGAGGTAAATGGGTAATAGAGATAATCTGATGGTTCTTTGCCAATTGTTTGAAAACGTCACCAACCTTACCGGCTACTTCGCCTGAAATACCCGTATCAATTTCATCAAAAATCATTGTGGGTAAATTCACATTATCTGCCATAATAGATTTTACGGCTAGCATCAATCTAGAACGTTCGCCACCGGAAGCTACTTTTTTTAATGGTAACGCTTCACTTCCTTTGTTGGCGGAGAATAGCATTTCAAACGTATCAATACCCGAAGCTGTCATTTCCTCGCTGTCTAATTGGATATGCTTAAATGAAATTCGAGCATGTGGCATTCCAATTTGTTTCAAAATGGTTTCAGCTGCTTCTATAAACGATTTTGTCTGTTTACTTCTCGATGTCGATATTTGTTTCGCTTGTACAAATAATTCTTTCTCCAACTTTGAGACTTCAATTTCCAATTGCGCTAAATGTTCATCACTGATGTTTAACTCATTGATTTGATCGGCTAAGGACTGATGTAAATCGACTAATTCACTTACGTCTTGTAAATGATGTTTGTGCAATAAACGGTTGATAAGGTCTTGGCGTTCTTTCAGTAACTGTAATCGATCTTCATCCACATCCGTATTATTAGCGATTCTATTTAAGTCAGCGTTAATGTCTTCCAATTCAATTAATAACTGATCAATTCGTTCATTCAATTGATGTAATGGCTCACTGAATTTTGAAAGATGCTTTATTTTATAGCTCAATTCATTAAAAAGCTCCAATACATTAATCTCGCCATCGCTTAACAACTCTACGGCTACACCTAAATTCTCTTGAATGGCTTCTGCATTTTCCAATAGATTTAACTCCTCTTCAATATCGCTATCTTTGTCTACAGACAATCTAGCTTCTTCTAATTCATCAAATTGAAATTGCAAATAATCTAAGTCTGTTTTCTGAGTTTGAATACTTTCTCTTAAAGTCTTTAACTGCTTTTTCTTTTTAGAATAACTATTAAACGACTTGCTAAATTCGGATACAGTATCTGCCTGATTGGCTAAATGATCGAGAATATCTAAGTAAAAATTTTTATCTAAAAGTGCCTGTGTTTCATGTTGAGCATGTAAATCAACCAACTGTTCGGTTAATTGCTTTAAGAGATCTAAAGTAACAGGACTGTCATTGATAAAAGCACGTGATTTTCCATCTGATCGAATTTCTCGTCTAATGATGGTCTGGTCAGCATAATCGAGATCATTTTCTTCAAAAAATGTTTTTAAATGTAGCTGATCGATTGAAAAATTACCTTCGATAATGCTTTTTTCTTCTTTATGTCGCAACACAGAAGTATCCGCTCTTTTTCCTAAGATCATGTTTAAGGCACCCAATAATATAGACTTACCAGCACCCGTTTCACCGGTAATAATATTTAGTTGAGGGTGAAATTTTACCTCCAACTCATCTATAATGGCATAGTTTTTTATAAAAAGACTTTGTAACATGATGACGCAAAATTACAGATAGTTTCTTTTATAAAAGTGATAAATTATGATTGTGGAAAAGCTTCTAAAGTCTCTAATCTTTTTGCTTGATTTAAGTGGCGAACAGAGTGTTTCCAAATGATATTACAAGCATCTTTCAAGGTGAAAACCATTTTAGCATTTACGGGAGAGGCAATTTTTACTTTATCGTGATTGAATTTGTCCAGCTCTTTTATGCTTTCAATCAACTTGTTTTGCGAGTCTTCAAAATCGCAAACAATTTGTTTCGCATAATTAGAATAACGCGGCATAAAGACTCCGAATGTTCTTATTTTGGTAAGATTATCCGGATCAACGGATTTTAAAATTAAATTGCCGCATATTTTACTGTAAAACGGTAGGCTCATCCAAAAGTTTTTTTGATTAGAACCATTTTTCACTGCTTCAAATACTTGCATGTATTTTTCATTGGTTACAATCAAATGATCTAAACATTCCGCAATGCTCCAACTTTCACCATTGGGTTTCCAATTTAATTGTTGCTCTGTGAGCATGGCAAAGCTATCGTTAGCTCTAGTTTCTACCTGCTGCAACATCACAATTACATGCTCTAGATATTGATTTTCCATTGTCATTCAAAATTTGAAATATAGTTTACAAATTGCTTACACAATGTAATTAATAAAAAAGAAGGAATGCCTGATACTTACTTGCCGATCTCTTGATATTTGTTAGCATTGACAGGATCCATATTGGATATTAGATCGATGATTTCTTTTCTTTCTGAGTTTGAGGCTGATGAGTACAAACTGATTAGCTCATCGCTTTTAGCAAAGAAAAACACTCGTAGTAGGACAGAAGTTGGATTGTCTCGATTGATACTTACTAAATCTTTTAAACTTTGAGTAATTACTTTTCTAGAAGCTTCCAAATCATTAGACATTTTATCTAAACCATTGAAGTGAAAATTATAAATGACATCTCTATAAGTCTTATATCTCGGATTTAAAACATCTTCTACAATTTCCGCTCTATTTCTGCTACTGCCAAAAGAACTCCATCCTTCATATCTTGCTTTTTGATTGGACGGAATGGAATTAATGACATCTTGAGCTTTTAAGAAGTAAGGTGTGCCGCCATCAGGGCTAAAAGATTCGTAATCGTAAGCAATAACCATATAGGCATAATAAGCTAAAAAAGATGTTAGATTAGACAGAAAGGTGTTTTCACTATATTCTAAATTTCCAAATTCGTTGTATTCAAATTTGAAATTATCATCTTTATAGCTGTAAACTACGGTTTTATAGTTGCTATTATAAACCGGGCGTTCTGATTGTATGATAAACTGTCCGGCAAATTCATTGGCAGATAATTCTTGGTCAATATTGATTAAAATGGAACAACTTATCTTTTCATGAGGTAAAAATTCATCATCTGTCCATTTTCTACTATTCATGAATTCAGTAATAGCCGCTTCAAGATTTTGAAACACTTTAGGATCTGTGCTCTGTGTTTTAGCGGCCTCTATGTCAACAGTACAAGCTAATTCTTGCCCTATAATTGGATTTAAAGCAAATATCAAAAAGGAGAGAAGAAGTATAGATCTGATCATAATAATGTTTCAACTTTATTGAGGATATCTTTGGCCACTAGTTCCTTTGATTTTAACTCGTATTTTTCAACTTTATTGTCTTTATCAATAATACTCACTTTATTGGTAGCATGCTTGAATCCGGCTCCACTATCATTTAATGAGTTTAAAACAATCAAGTCAAAGTTCTTTTTATTAATCTTTTCAATTGCATTGGCTTCTTCCTTTTCTGTTTCTAAGGCAAAACCAATAGATATTTGATTTTTATTTTTTGATTCACCAAAATGAAGTGCAATATCAGATGTTTTAGTTAAGGCAAGATCCATCGTGTTGCCTTTCTTTTTTATTTTTTGACTAGCCTTTTTTACGGGAGTATAATCTGCTACAGCTGCCGAAAATATGGCAATATCTGTTTGTTTAAATTGCTTTTGACAGGCGTTAAGCATTTCTTCACCACTAGTTACTCTGGTTATGGTGATGCCTTCTGTTTGAGGAAGTAAATGACTAGGACCCAATATTAAATGGACTTGAGCGCCTCGTTTATTCGCTTCATCTGCTAAACAGATGCCCATTTTGCCGGTAGAATAATTACCAATATACCTAACAGGATCAATCGATTCATAAGTTGGACCTGCTGTAATTAACACCTTTTTACCATTCAGATTTGAATCGGAAGTATTTAGTGCTTCATCTAAATATGAAACAATCTCTGATGGTTCAGCCATTCTTCCAGGACCAACTAGTCCACTAGCTAATTCACCTGAATTCACCGGAATAATTTGATTTCCAAATGATTTTAAACGGTCAATATTAGATTGTGTAGTTGGATGTTGATACATGTCTTCATCCATAGCAGGCGCAACAAAGACAGGGCATCTGGCAGAAAGGTATACTCCTAATAGTAGATTATCGCAATAGCCGTTGGCCATTTTTGCTAGTGTGTTGGCTGTAGCAGGCGCAATGATTAAAGCATCTCCCCATAAGCCTAATTCCACATGATTATTCCAATCTGTTTTATCGGAATTAGTATAATCTATTAAACATGGATTTTTACTTAAAGTAGCTAAAGTTAAAGGGCTAATAAACGCTATAGCTCCTGAAGTCATAATAACTTTAACTTCAGCACCGGCTTTAACTAATTCTCTGGTTAAAACCGCTGACTTATAAGCAGCTATACTTCCGCTAACGCCAAGTAATATTTTTTTACCTTTTAAAGACATTGTGAAGGGAGTTTAATTTAGCCTTATCATAAAAAGACGATTCATTACTCCAATATAATAGAGTAATGCTATCTAACCAAATCTATTCTCCTTCGGCTGTTCCTTCTTCGTCTTTAGATCTAAAGTATAAATCATCTCGAAGAAACTCATCTGTAGCCTCTAAAGTAGTTTTAGGTAATTTCTCATAGTAACGAGAAATTTCAATTTGCTCTCTATTTTCAATTACTTCTTCTAAATTGTCAGTAGTAGAAGCAAATTCTTCTAACTTTTTGTGCAATTCCTCTTTTTGTCTTGCTTTTAACTGAGTAGATCTCTTCGCAATAATATTAAGACTTCTGTATAAATTACCAGTCTTATTAGTTAACACGTTTAAGTCTTGTGAAGTTATATATGGAGATACCACTTTAGCTTCTTCTTTCGTTTTTTGACCCATTTTCTGTCGATTGTTGTTTAATAGATTCTATTGATTTAAGAGAATTTTTATTAATCTCTTCCAATTCATTTAAATATTTACTGTTCGGGAATTTTTGTTTAAACATATTAAACTCCACAACAGTTTGCTCGTATCTTTCTAATTTTTTTGATGCATAGCTATTATCAGCTAATAATTTAGAAGACAAAACTACATAATAATACGATTCTTCTGCATCTTTTGATTCAGGATAGGTTTCTACCAAAGTTTTAAACGAGGTAGCTGCAGCCTGATAATCTTTTAATCTGAAATATAATCTAGCTCCGGCATACGCTTTTTTATGCAATTTTAAGCGCAATTCATCAATGGCGGCGTTCACTTCCGAAATTTTATCACTGTTCGGATATTTTTGAGTAAAAGCCTGATATTGGGCAATAGCCTTATATGTAGGCGTTTGGTCTAAGTTAAATTTAGGAGATTGCTCATGATTACATTTGGCCACCATAAAAGCAGCGTCTTCCACTTTTTCACTTCTAGGGTAAAGCTCTGAAAATCTTTTAAAATGATAAGAGGCAATGATGTAATCTTTTTGAGCATATTGACAATAAGCATAGCTGTAGTAAACATCCTCTAAATCTTTGCTACCTTTATAGTAGGCAATTAATTCTTCAAATAAAGGAATCGCTTTAAAGCAATCACCTTCATTATAGTATTGTTTTGCTCTTTCTAATTTAGATTCCATATCATTAGATTTTACAACCTTGTTGTATTCTCGATTACATGAGACGGAAGCCATTAAAATAGCTGCTAAAAGAAAGAAACTAAACCCTTTTTTGATCATAGCGCGCAAAGATACTTTAAATTACACTAACGGCGAATATGCTTTCACATTATTTAAGTAATGGTAAAGTGGAGTGAAGTTTGATTGATTTAGCTATTTATAATACCTATTAGAAATGGTAGTAATTTAGAATCTAGGCAAAGATAATGTGAAACGACGTTGTATTTTTTGAGAAAATCATTTTAATAATTACCTTTATCTGCCTGCGCTACATCAACAAAATGACCACAAAATGAATGACTTATTTGAAGAACTGAAGAAAATTGTGAACGAAGTAGAAGAGGATGTTCAAAAATTTAATTCGAAAAATAATAAATCTGCGGGCTTACGTGTTAGAAAATCAATGCAAGAAGTAAAAAATATAGCCCAAGAAATAAGAAAGCATATCTTGGATAAGAAAAACGGGAATATGCATTAATTGCAAGCGCTTTGCTTTTTAATTAATCCAGCATACTGACTTTACTTACTCACTAACATCAGCTTACGGTTGTTTATAATTTTCAATTTTATTCATTAAGAATCAAATGGTAATTCAAGTAACTTTGAAGCATGCGTCAATATTTAGATTTATTAGAACACATTAAAAGTAATGGAGTTCGAAAAGAAGACAGAACAGGTGTTGGTACCATTAGTACTTTTGGTTATCAAATGAGATTTGATCTTTCAAAGGGTTTTCCATTATTGACCACTAAAAAACTCCATTTAAAATCAATCATTTATGAATTGCTTTGGTTCTTAAATGGAGATACTAATATTCAGTATTTAGCAAAAAATAAAGTTAGAATTTGGGATGATTGGCCTTACTCTAAATTTAAACAAAGCGATGAGTTTGATGGCACTACTAAAAGAGAGTTTGCCGACAGGGTAGCAGAAGATGATGAATTTGCTGCTAAGTGGGGAGAATTAGGTCCTGTTTATGGTCATCAATGGCGTTCTTGGCCAGCACCAGATGGTCGAACAATTGATCAAATCAGTCAGTTAATTAATGATTTAAAACATAAGCCCGATTCTAGACGACATATAATTAGTGCTTGGAATGTGGCGGATATTGAAGATATGACTTTACCGCCTTGTCACTGTCTCTTTCAATTTTATGTTGCCAACGGTAAGTTGAGTTGTCAATTGTATCAAAGAAGTGCCGACACTTTTTTAGGTGTTCCTTTTAATATTGCCTCTTATGCCGCTTTATTAATGATGGTGGCACAAGTTTGTGGTTACGAACCGGGTGAGTTTGTACATACTTTTGGAGATGTTCATATATATACCAACCATTTAGAACAAGTAGATATTCAATTGACTCGAGAACCATTGCCGTTATCAACTTTGAAGATTAATCCTGAAGTGAAAGATATTTTTAGTTTTAAATATGAAGATTTTGAGTTGTTGAATTACGAAGCTCATCCACACATTAAAGGAGCAGTTGCGGTATGATTGTATCTATGATAGTTGCCGTAGCCAAGAATAACGTTATTGGTAAAGACAATAAATTGCTTTGGAAATTGTCTGACGATCTTAAACGTTTTAAGCGAATTACTTCAGGTCATGCCATATTAATGGGCCGAAAAACTTTTGAATCGTTGGGAAGACCTTTGCCAAATCGAACCAATTTAGTAGTTACACGAGATAAGGATTATACTGTTGAAGGCGCTCATGTTTTCAATCAAGTAAACGAAGCCGTTGAGTTTGCTAAATCAGAAGGAGAAACGGAGTTGTTTATTATAGGTGGAGGAGAAATATATGAAATGATGCTTCCGACAGCGAATCGTTTGTATTTAACTAAAGTTCATACTGCTCCTGAAGGTGATACTTTCTTTCCTGTGATTGATGATGGGGAATGGGATGTCATCAATGAAGAAGCGCACAAAGCAAATGAGAAGAATGAATTTGATTTTGTTTTTCTGGATTTAGAGCGTCGCTAAGGCTTACCCGATTTTAATCGTCAAATTTTAACTTTTTCTATTTTATATTTACTATGTCACATCAATTGATAAAGTGCAATTGCCATTGTTTAGCATTGGGTATACATTTATATCAACAAAGCGATTGACCCATAAATAAACGCTAGAAACATTTTAAACCCCCAAACATAAAAATCCTGCATATACCCTGTGCAGGTTTTTTATTTTATAGCTGTTTGGTAAAATTTCACGCTCTAGTTTCTTCTTTAATATTTTAATAGCTGCATTTAGCATGCTAGCTTATTTACTGTTTTAAGTAGGAGGGATTAACTTTTGTAACTTCTTGGTAATTTACTATGTCACATTGAGTGTAAATGTGCAATTGCCATTGTATAGCAATGGGTATACTTTTATATCAACAAAGAGAGCAAGTCGAAACATAAAGACAAAAACATACTAACCCCTAAAACATGAAAACCCTGCACCTTACCCCTGTGCAGGTTTTTTCATTTTAAGACCTTTCCTTTCTAATTCATTTTTCTTTTTTTGATGAAAATTTTAGATCCATCAACACTTAACTTATTGCTCGATTTTGTTCCTATCTAAATTTTGTATAAATCAATATCAGAAATGTAATTTTTCATTTGATGGAGATATTGAAAATTACTATGTCACATTGAGTGTAAATGTGCAATTGCTATTCTTTAGCATTGGATATACTTTTATATCAACAAAAAGCTTAAACGAAACATTTAAACTAAAAACATATTAACCCCTAACCCAAACATGAAAACCCTGCACCCACCCCTGTGCAGGTTTTTTCATTTTATGACCTTTTATTTCGGCACATATTTCTAGATTTACTTTTGAATTTAGATAGAGTCCATTGACAATTTATTTGTTTTAGGCAATGAAAATAGTGTTGGATGTTTTAGTTTGGAATCTATAGGTATTATGCCTATAAAAATTACCATGTCACAAGATTTGATAAAGTGCAATTGCTATTGTTTGGTAATGGGTATACATTTAAATCAACAAAGAGAGAAAAACAAAACATAAAAACTTTAGAAACGTATTAACCCTATACGACCCCTAAAACATGAAAATCCTGCATACACCCCCTGTGCAGGTTTTTCATTTTAAGACCTTTTTGTTTGGTACAAAATCAAAAATACTTGGTAATGATATCTAGAGAAGCTTGATGCAAATGTTTATTACTAGCCACAATTTCCTTTCCGAACAACCAATTGCTATTACCTGAGAAATCAGTTACTTGACCGCCAGCTTCTTGTACCACTAAGGCGCCACCGGCAACATCCCATGGATTTAAGCTGTATTCAAAAAAGCAATCGAAGCGACCACAAGCTACATAACAAAGGTCAACTGCCGCAGAACCGAGACGTCTAATGCCTCTAGTTTGATGAGTAAAACTCCGCAATGCCTTCCAATAAGCTTCTTCTCTATCAAATTCATCGTAAGGAAATCCGGTAGCTATCAATGAATTTTCTAATTTATGCGTATCAGTAACATTTATTTTGGTATCATTTAAAAAAGCACCTTCGCCTTTAATGGCCCAAAACTGCTCATTTCTATTGATTTCATGTACTATGCCAAAAACAATTTCCTCATTGTGTCTTAAGGCGAGTGATATGGCATAAGCTGGAACGCCATGCACAAAGTTAGTAGTACCATCAATTGGATCAATAATCCACTGATATTCTCCATGCGATGTTGCAACGGTTTGTTCTTCCGTTAGAAAAGTAGAGGGAGGAAGAATATTTCTTAATCCAGTGACCAAAAATTTTTCGATGTTTTTATCCACCTCTGTAACTAGATTATTCAAACTTTTAAGCGATACTTCGTCTTGCATATTGTCAATTCTGGCTACCAAAATATTATGGCGAGCATCTCTCAGAAGCATTCTTATATTAAAAGCAATGGTTTTTATATCAGTCATATGATGTTTTTTTTGATTAAAGATAAGCCACAAATGTAGTTAAATTGATGATGGCTATGGCGTGCTATATTTTAGTTGTTTGAGTAGGTACAATGAATTAAATTGGTATAAAATAACCAACTTAAGCACACTATAAGTACTTGAAATCTACCTGTCGTAAGACAGACTTTAGGCACTTATTTCATACTTTTTACTTTATCCTTATCACTTAACCCTTCCCATCCTTTCACCACCACTACAAACTCACCCTTAATGGCTTTTGCTTGGAAATAGGCTATAACCTCGGAGGTATTTCCTCGTACGGTTTCTTCAAACATTTTGGTGATCTCTCTAGAAACACTCACTTCTCTATCTTCTCCGAAAATATCTCTAAGCTGTTCTAGTAATTTTATAACGCGATAAGGGGATTCGTAAAAAATTAAGGTACGCTCTTCTTCTTTTAATTGCTCTAATCGTTTAACTCGGCCTTTTTTATGTGGCAAAAATCCTTCAAACACAAATTTATCACAAGGAAAACCTGATTGTATCAAAGCGGGAATAAATGCCACTGGTCCTGGCAAGCAGTCAATTTCAATATTATTTTCAATACAACCTCTCACCAATAAAAATCCTGGATCAGAAATGCCCGGTGTGCCGGCATCACTTACTAATCCAACAGTTTCACTTGCTCGTATTTTATCAATGACGAAATCTAATTTTTTGTGCTCGTTGTGGGAATGATAACTAAAAACCTCTTTTTGAATCTCTAAATGGTTCAATAGTTTTTTAGTCACTCTGGTATCTTCCGCTAAGATCCAATCCACACTTTTTAAAGCTTCAATAGCTCGAAGTGTGATGTCTTTTAGGTTGCCAATTGGCGTCGGTATAAGTAGGAGTTTTGACATAAATTATAGTTATTTAAACCACTAAGATCACAAAGTTTTCACAAGGTTCACGAAGAATATATTTTATGTTTAGTGAAATAACTTTAGTCATTTTAGTCATTCGTAACTTTAGTCACTTTTGAATCTTACAAATCAAATCCAATATCTTTTCTAAAATATTTACCATCAAACTGAATTTGATCTGCATTTTTATTGCTTAGCGCCAAAGCCTCTTTCCAATCGGAATGTAAAGAAGTTACGGCTAAAACTCTTCCACCATTGGTTAAGTAGTTGCCATTAGTATCTTTTTTTGTTCCTGCATGAAAAACCAAGCTATCATCAATGTCACTTAATCCTTTTATTTTTTTACCTTTTTCATAAGCTTCAGGATAGCCACCAGATGCCAATATGACAGTGGCAGCCGCTTGCTTTTCTAGTTCAACATTTGCTTCAGATAATTTTCCAGTGGAAGCTGCCAAAATTAATTCCACTAGATCACTTTTAATTCTAGGAAATACTGCTTGTGTCTCGGGATCTCCCATTCTGCAATTATATTCAATCACTCTTGGCCCTGTAGGTGTATTCATTAATCCAATATATACAATGCCCTTATAATCTATATTTTCTTCAATTAAACCCTTTATGGTGGGTTCAACAACTGTATCAATGGTGATTTTCATTAACTCATCCGTTACAAATGGAGGAGGAGAGATGGCACCCATTCCGCCGGTATTTAATCCGGTATCGCCTTCTCCAATTCTTTTATAGTCTTTCGCAACAGGTAAGATTTTATAAGATTTGCCATCGGTTAAAACAAAAACCGAATATTCTAAACCGGTCATAAATTCCTCAATCACCACTTTAGAGCCTGCATTGCCAAATTTACCTCCTAACATTTCAGAAAACTCATCTACAGCTTCGCTTAAAGTAGCGCTAATGACCACTCCTTTACCGGCTGCCAATCCATCAGCTTTTAAAACAATGGGCGGTTGCAACGATTTAATGTATGCGATTCCTTCTTTTGCTTGAGTATAAACGAACTCTTTGTAATTGGCAGTTGGAATATTATGTCTAAACATAAATGCTTTAGCATAACCTTTACTTCCTTCCAACATAGCTCCTTTTAAAGAAGGTCCAAAAATTGGAATGTCTTTGATACTGGGCGTTTGCTGGAAATAATCATAAATGCCTTCTACTAAAGGTTGTTCCGGACCAACAACTACTAATTCAATTTGTTGTGCTAAACAAAATGCCTCAATCGACTTAAAATCTAAAATATCTAAGTCAACATTTTTTCCATATTGTTCCGTTCCAGCATTTCCTGGGGCTATATATAGATTTGTGCACAATGGACTTTGCGCCATTTTCCATGCATAAGTATGTTCTCTTCCTCCAGATCCCAGTAGTAAAATATTCATTATGTATTACTTTTCCTACAAATGTAACCTATGTATGATAAAAGACAATACGATTCATTTAATACTAATTAACTATTAACCAACTGCAAATATGTCTTACATATTATATGTGGACTTCTTTTTGATAATTACAACATTGTATTAAAAGGCTTTTACGCTTTTTAGTTTAATTTTGTAGCCTAATAAATAAAAGCACATGCTTAAATTCATTCAAAAAATATTTGGTAATAAGTCGAGTAGAGATATTAAAAAACTATCGCCTTATGCCGCCACAGTTAATGAACAACTCGCTAATATTCAAAATCTAACGAACGATGAGCTGAGGAACAAAACGGTAGAGTTTAGGGCTCATATAAAGGAACAACTATCTAGTATTGATGCGAAGATTGCCGAGTTGACAGAGTCTGCTGAAGATGATGCTAAACCATTGGATGAGCGAGAAGATTTATATAAAGCAGTAGATGACCTGGTTAAAGAGAGGGATCAAGAATTAGAAGTAGTTTTGGAAAATTTGTTACCTGAAGCTTTTGCTGTAGTAAAGGAAACGGCTAGAAGGTTTAAAGAAAATGAGACCATAATTTCAACTGCTACTCAATTAGATAGAGACTTAGCTGTTGAAGCCGGACATATTTCCATTGAAGGAGATAAATCTGTTTATAAAAATAGTTGGATTGCTGCAGGACAGGAAGTGAAATGGGAAATGGTTCACTATGATGTGCAGTTAATAGGTGGTGTGGTTTTACATCAAGGAAAAATTGCGGAGATGGCTACGGGTGAAGGTAAAACGCTAGTGGCAACCTTACCTGCTTATTTAAATGCTTTACCTCAATTAGGTGTTCATATCATTACGGTGAATGATTATTTAGCGCGAAGAGATAGTGAGTGGATGGCACCAATTTTTAACTGGCTAGGCATCACAGTTGATTGTATTGATAAGCATAGACCACACTCAGAAGAAAGAAAAGCAGCCTATAAAGCAGACTTAACTTATGGAACCAATAATGAGTTTGGTTTTGATTATTTGAGAGATAACATGGTAACGAGTTCTGCAGAACAAGTTCAACAAAAGTTGCACTATGCCATGATAGATGAGGTGGATTCGGTTTTAATTGATGATGCTAGAACACCATTAATTATTAGTGGACCTACACCAAAGGGCGATGAACATCAGTTTGATAATTTGAAGCCAAGAATCAGAAATTTGGTTGATCAGCAAAGAAAAACAGTAACAGGTTTCTTACAAGATGCCAAAAGATTGATTAATGAAGGTAAATCCGGACCGAAAGAAGGAGAAGGTGGGCTAGCTTTGTTGAGGGCATTTAGAGGCTTACCGAAAAACAACGCTTTGATCAAGTATTTAAGTGAAGAAGGTCACCGAAATATTTTAAATAAGGCAGAGAATCATTATTTGCAAGATCAAGCGAAAGAAATGCCATTTGTAGATTCTGAATTGTATTTCGTCATTGAAGAAAAGCAAAATCAAATTGAGTTAACTGATAAAGGATTGGATTTGATTACCGCTCAAGGTGAGGATAAGGATTTCTTTATTATGCCGGATATGGGTTCCGTGATGGCAGAAATTGAAAACTCTTCTGAATCTGAAAAGGAAAAATTAGTTAAGAAGGATAAGTTGATGCAAGACTTTTCTGTAAAGTCGGAAAGGATTCACTCTGTACAACAATTATTAAAAGCCTATTGCATGTTCGAAAAGGATGTGGAGTATGTCGTAATGGATGGGAAAGTAAAAATTGTTGATGAGCAGACAGGTCGTATCATGGATGGCCGACGATATTCAGATGGATTACATCAAGCCATAGAAGCCAAAGAAAATGTAAAGGTGGAAGCTGCTACACAAACCTTTGCAACCATTACCTTGCAGAATTTCTTTAGAATGTATCATAAGCTTTCCGGTATGACGGGAACAGCAGAAACCGAAGCAGGAGAATTTTATGAGATTTATAAATTGGATACGGTAGTAGTACCAACCAACCGACCAATCGTTAGAGATGATCAAGAGGATTTAGTTTTTAAAACAAAAAGAGAAAAATTAAATGCCATCATTGATGAAGTAGATAAATTCAAGAAACAAGGTCGTCCTGTTTTAGTAGGTACAACCAGCGTTGAAGTTTCGGAATTATTGAGTAGAATGATGAAAATGCGTAAGATCGATCATAACGTATTGAACGCGAAGCAACATCAACGAGAGGCCGATATTGTAGGAGAAGCAGGAAAAGCTGGAACCATTACTATTGCTACTAACATGGCGGGTAGAGGAACAGATATTAAGTTAGGGCCAGGTGTAAAAGAAGCCGGTGGTTTAGCTATTATTGGCTCGGAGCGACATGATTCGCGAAGAGTTGATAGACAGTTAAGAGGTCGTGCCGGTAGACAAGGAGATCCGGGAAGCTCACAGTTTTATGTGTCGTTAGAAGATAATTTAATGCGTTTGTTTGGTTCTGAAAGGATTGCCAAAGTAATGGATAAAATGGGCTATAAAGAAGGTGAGGTCATTCAACATTCCATGATTACCAAGTCAATAGAAAGAGCTCAAAAGAAAGTTGAAGAAAACAACTTCGGTATTCGTAAGCGTTTATTGGAGTATGATGATATCATGAATGCTCAAAGAGAGGTGATTTACAAGAGGAGAAATCACGCCTTGTTTGGCGAGCGTTTAACTTTCGATTTAAACAATATGTTCTTCGACCTTTGTGAAGAAGTGATTGGATTACACCATGATACGCAAGATTATGACTCGTTCAAATTGGACTGTATGCGTTTGTTAGCAATAGATACAGAAATTACTAAGGAAGAGTATTTAGATGGCAATCCGCAAGTGGTTGTACATCATTTATATGATGAAGCAATGGATGCTTACAAAAGAAAATCGGAGGCTATTGTAAACGTGGTAATGCCAACTATTCATTCCTTAAATGAAAGAAATGATCATGATTACAAGCGAATTGTAGTGCCGTTTACGGATGGAATAAAAACCATTAATGCCATTGTCGATTTAGAAGAAGCGAATACTTCTGATGGGAAAAAGATCATGAAAACGGTAGAAAAGAATATCACTTTAGCGTTGATTGATAATGCTTGGAAGGAGCATTTAAGACAAATGGATGATCTAAAGCAATCGGTTCAATTGGCGGTTCACGAGCAAAAAGATCCATTATTGATCTATAAATTTGAAGCTTTTGGTTTATTTAAATCGATGTTGTCAGAAATAAGTAGAGATGTAACGTCGTTCTTATTTAAAGGAAGTGTTCCGATTCAGAATCCTGAGCAAGTTCAAAGAGCTAGAGAACAGCAACAAGACTTTAGCAGAATGAAAGTAGGACGAGGAGGAATACCGACCAATGGAAATCAACCTCAACAACAAGAAGCGCAGGAAGTAAGTAAACCTGAGCCGGTTAGAGTGGGACCAAAAGTGGGTAGAAATGAACCTTGTCCATGTGGAAGTGGTAAAAAGTATAAACACTGTCACGGGAAGAGTTAATCTTTAAAGATTAGTGTTTAATTTTTAATGATTAACGTAAGCTTAGTAGTCTCTTTTTTGAGGATGTTGATGTTAGTTTTTTTATATAATTTTAGTTTATGAGGTCAATTTTGGTTGTTTTAAGTATGTGTTTTCTGATAACAAGCATAGCTGCACAAGAAGGCAATATTCAAATCATTAAAGATGGAAGAATAGATCAACTGTTAGATTTGTATAGTCGTCATGAAAATTCTTTTGAGGAAAAGCCGGGTTATAGAATTCAAATATTAGCCAGCACCAATAGGGATAAGGCTTATAACACAGAATCAGACTTTAAATCTAACTATGGTCAGTTTAAAACATATCTAACTTTTAAAAGTCCATATTTTAAATTAAGAGTATGCGATTTTACTGATAAACTAGAGGCTTATCGATTTTTACAAAATGTACAATCTAAATATCCGGGCTCATTTTTAGTGGAAGAGAGCGTAAAATTATGGTAGCATAATTTATGCGACTTCCTTATATTTGAAGACATCACCAAGCCATTTTGTGAAGAAAAAGCTCCGATTTATAATTAATCCTATCGCCGGAACAAGGTATAAGAATTTACGTCCCAAAGCCATTGAAAAATTTATTGACAATAATCAATTTGATTTTGATATAGTCTATACTGAAAGACGAGGCCATGCAGAAGAATTGGCTCGACAAGCGGTAGAAGAAGGTGTTGATGTGGTGGCTATAGCTGGTGGAGATGGTTCTGTAAATGAGGCGGCTCGCGGATTAAAATATTCAAAAACAGCATTGGCAATTATTCCAATTGGAAGCGGTAATGGCGTTGCTCGAAAATTAAATGTTCCGCTAAAACCATACAAAGCTTTACAACTAATCAATTCCGGCAAAGTATTAACAATGGATGGAGGCATCGTAAACGATGAATTTTTCTTAATGTCGCCGGGATTAGGATTTGATGCTGCGATGCTTCAAAATTTTGATAAATTCAAAATGAGAGGCGTTTGGGGATATATGAAAAGCTTGTTTCAAACCTCTAAAACTTATAAAGCTTTTGATGTTGTCATAAACTTGGATGGAAAAGAAATTAAAGAAAGAGTCTATTCTATCTTGCTATCTAATATTGGGCAGTTAGGCTATGGAATCAACTTCGACAAAACTTCAAAGGTAGATGATGGCTATTTGGAATTGGTAACTATGAAGGAGTTTCCAAAATGGAAGATTATCTGGTATATTATCGTTGCATTTTTCTTAGATCCTAAAAGGGCGAGTATTCTAACTATCTATAAATTCAAGCAAATGTCAGCCATCATTTCATGCAGACAGTGCCTTCAAGTAGATGGGGATTACAAAAAGGAAGTTGATTTTATAGAAGCCAATGTGGTGGAGAAAGTAGTGAATGTAATTGTGCCGACTAATTACTAATCTTTCTATTTTTCAAAAAACATATCAGTAGTCACTTTATCAATTTCAAACCCCATTTTTTTATTGATATGAATAATGGCTTTATTATCAATATAGCAATCCGTTTTAATTTCTTTAATAGATGGAAATTCTCTTAGCAGTTTCTGGTAAGCAAAAGCTTTCATCCATGTAGTTAAACCCTCATTTCTATATTTGGGTAAAACACCAGCCATATATTGCCACAAAGTTTGGGGCTTATCTTTAGCTACTTTATTGATTGAAATACCAACAATATTATTGTTACTATCTCTAAGAATTATTCTGTGAATTATATTGTTTGATGCCTCATTTAATTTTTGTATTTCCACAAGCTCTTCGGCAGTAATTAAGAAAACATGACTCATATCTGTTCTAACCATGTCGTTTAACAAATCCGTAAATAAAGGTGATATTTCTTCAAACTCTTTTGGAGAAGGTGATAATAGAACTTCTGCTTTTAAGTTGAGCTTTTTAGGAATTTCTTTTAAAACGTACTCTTCTAATAATGCTTTATTTAAATTTTCAATATTGACTTTAAGATCTACTTTAACATTACTTTTTCTCCAGCCTGCTTGTTTTAACAAGTTCACTAATATTTCTTCCTCAGCTTCAATCTTTGATTTAAGTACATTTTTAGTCCAATTATTGATGTGTTTTTCTAATTGAAAATTCGTCCAATAGTCATCTTTAAATTTATGGAGTAACTTGAATTCTATGATTAGGATTTCTTCCTTTTTGCCTTTATTATTGGTGTAATGTTCTATTGTGCCAATAATGTTTTCTCCTTCAATAACTTTGTAAATAGTGTAATTGACGGTAGAATTGTTATAAAAAGTTCTTAAATCATTGCTAAATTCCTCAAGGTTTTTATTATAACATTCATTATCTCTTTGAGCTATTTTAAGCCTACAATTATATAAAGCTTTAAACTCTTCTGAATTTGCAGATAATGGGTCAAATAGTTGGAGAGAATACATTCCTATTGTTAGGATTTAGTCAAAATCTGTAAACTTATTTTAGGACGATACAGAATTGAGTTTGAATTTGAATTTGAGTTTGCGATTGAATCTTATTTCCTATCCTTTAAATCCAATTTTCTTATGAGCACCATCGCAAAATGGTTTGTTTTCAGAAGCACCACATCTACATAAGGCTACACTATCTTTCTTTTCCAATATGTTGCCTTCGCTATCAGTAATCTCAAAACTACCTTTTACTAAGATAGGCCCATCAGCAAAAATATTGAGTTTGGCATTTTCTCCTACAGCTTTATCAATATTATCACTAAAATCTTCTTTTACAGCTTTCCATGTTAAAGCACCTGAAGGACATTTAGCGATAGCCTCTTTTAAATGAGGGGTGTCCGCATTTTTTACAGAAATCCAAGGTCGTTCTTGTGGTTTAAATACGCCCGGTAAAGTTCTTACACAATTAGCAGAATGAATGCATTTTTCTGATTTCCAAACTACAGCGATTTCTCCGTTGGAATATTCTTTAGGTTCTTTTGACATAGCATGCTTTTTATATAATAGTAAGGTATGTAAGTTCGTGTAATATTTCAAATTTTATAGGAAATCAGTAATCAGATGTTGATTTTATTAATTTCCGTTATCCGTTCTATTTATACCCTAAAATTTTCAGCATTTCATCCGGTTGTTGCTCCCCTGCAAACAATTCATATTTGGTTTCGCCTACATCGTTAGTACTAATCACCAAATGTTTTGGTGCAGGAATCAAACAATGCTTGGTTCCGCCATAGCCACTAATGGAATCCTGGTAAGCCCCAGTATGGAAAAATCCAATATATTGCTCTTCGCCTTCATTGGTTTTAGGCATATAAACTTGGTTTATATCTACTTCAGAATTATAATAATCTCCTACATCACAACTCAAACCACCAATATTGGTTCTGTGATATTCACTATTCCAATTGTTAACCGGCAATAAAATAAAGCGTTGATTCATACCCCAAACATCGGGTAATGTGGTCATCAAACTGCCATCTATCATATACCACAACTCACTATCATTCTGTTTTTTCTCACCAATAACTTTAAAAATTACAGCGCCACTTTCGCCAACTGTAAAATTGCCAAATTCAGTATAAATATGAGGGTGCTCAACACCGGCTTCGTCGCAGAAATTAGCAATCTTGGTTACTACCTCTTCAATTACATAAGCATAATCAAATCGGTTGCCTAATGATGTTTTTATAGGCAAACCACCGCCAATATTAATGGCTGTTAATCCCGGACTTAGTTTCTTTAACTCAGCATAAACATTCAAACATTTCATTAATTCGTTCCAGTAATAAGCTGTATCCTTAATTCCTGAATCAATAAAAAAGTGCAACATTCTAAGGTGAAATTGAGGATTAGGTTTGATCTTCTCCATGTAAAATGGAATAATGTCCTCATATCGAATACCTAAACGAGAAGTGTAAAATTGATAATTAGGTTCCTCTTCTGTTGCAATTCTTAATCCAAAACCTATTTCATCATTTCCAATATCTAAATAATGAGATAGTTCATCCATGTTATCCATTACAGGAATTACATTTTTAAACCCATCATGAATTAAGTCTTTTATCTTTTCTATGTAATTTTTAGGTTTATAACCATTGCAGATTACTCTAATTTTTTTATTGATTAACCCTTTTTGATATAAATGCCTAATAAGATCAATATCATACCCACTACTCGTTTCTAAATGTGCGCCGTTTCGTAAAACCTCTTCCATAACAAATGAGAAGTGCGAACTTTTAGTACAATAACAATAGTGATAATTTCCATTGTAGCCGACATTTTCAATAGCATCATGAAACCATTTTCTTGCTCTTTCTATGTTGTTAGCAATTTTAGGTAAATAGCTAATCTTCAGAGGGGTTCCATACTCTTCTATTAATTCTTTCAAATTTATATTATGAAACTGTAGGTAATTATCTACTACATTAAATCCATCCTGCGGGAAATAATAAGTTTGTTTAATTAGATCGATGTATCGGTTACGCATAATTTTTAAATGAGGTTGCCAAATATAAGTAAGTTTTGGTTTTTTAAATGAGATAATGCTTGAATGCAAAAATGTTATAATACTTTAGAAATGCATTGATTGATAATTTTATTTTTAATACAATACAGTTGATTTCAAAATCATCCATTTCAACTTAAAAGTATAAAATACGTTTTTTATAAATATTTACCACAAACCAAATTACCGAACAATAATATAATACAATCTCATTTCGGATAAGTGACTAGATGTGATAACTTTGTCAGTCAATTCAAAGTAGTATGACTTCTATAGAATCCATCATTCAAGCCGCCACATCTAAAGCTTTAAAAACTTTATTTGATGCTGATTTTTCCGCCAATCAAGTTACCATTAATGATACTAGAAAGGAATTTGAAGGAGATGTAACGGTAGTTATTTTTCCATTGCTTCGTTTTACAAAAAAGAAACCCGAAGAATCAGGAGAAATGATTGGTGCTTTTTTGAAAGAGCACTTAGAAATAGTTGAACACTTTAATGTTGTTAAAGGATTTTTAAATATTGGTTTAACGAAAGCCTATTGGCAAAATGTTTTACAAGATATTTATGATAAAGATCAATTTGCGTTTGGACAACCGTCTGGACAAACAATAATGGTGGAATATTCCTCTCCCAATACCAACAAGCCATTGCATTTAGGTCATTTAAGAAATAATATTTTGGGTTTTGCAGTTTCAGGATTATTGGAAGCGAATGGTCATAAAGTGATTAAAACTAACTTGATTAACGACAGAGGGATTCATATTTGCAAATCGATGATTGCTTGGCAAAAGTGGGGCAATGGAGAAACACCGGAGTCTACTGGAATGAAGGGTGATCACTTAGTTGGGAAGTATTATGTGGAGTTTGATAAACAGTATAAAGCTCAAATTCAAGAATTAGTCGATAATGGAACAACTGAAGCAGAAGCTAAAAAACAAGCACCTTTGATGTTAGAAACCCAAGAAATGTTGCGTCAATGGGAAGCTGGGAATGAAGAGGTGAGAGCATTATGGCAAAAAATGAATCAATGGGTGTATGATGGGTTTGCCATAACTTATAAAAATATTGGTGTCAGCTTTGATCAAATGTATTATGAGTCAGACACTTATTTGTTAGGCAAGGAAGTAGTATTAGAAGGGCTCAATAAAGGAATTTTCTTTAAAAAAGAAGATGGTTCTGTTTGGGTAGACTTAACCGATAGAGGTTTAGACGAAAAGATTTTATTGCGTGCTGATGGCACATCTGTTTACATAACACAAGATATTGGTACGGCAGATAAAAAGTATGCAGATCATAAAATGGATAGATCGCTTTATGTGGTGGGCAATGAGCAAGATTATCACTTTAAGGTTTTAAAAGAGATTTGCTTAAAATTAGAAAGACCACATGCAGAAGGTATTCAACATTTCTCTTATGGTATGGTGGATTTGCCTTCCGGAAAAATGAAATCTAGAGAAGGAACAGTGGTTGATGCTGACGATTTAATGGCAGAAATGATTGCTACTGTTAAACAGCGAACGGAAGAACTAGGTAAAATTGAAGGTTTTACAGACGAAGAAGCAGAGGAATTGTTTAGAACCATTGCCTTAGGAGCTTTAAAGTTTTTCTTGTTAAGAATTGAACCTAGAAAGGGAATGTTGTTCAACCCTGAAGAATCCATAGATTTTCATGGCTATACCGGAACATTTACGCAATTTAATTATGCTCGTATTCGAAGTATCGTCAGAAAATTTGAATCAAAAACAGAAATTCCTAATCTTATTCCGAAAGTTGATTGGGAAGCTTTAGAAATGGATCTAATACAAACCGTTAGTCGTTTCCCGAGAATGCTAGCGGATGCCGGAGAGCAATTAAATCCTGCAGCAGTAGTAGATTATGCCTATAATTTGGCTAAGAGCTATAGTAAATATTATGCAGAAGTGCCTATTTTAGGCGTTCAAGATGAAAATGTTAAAACATTCAGAGTAATGCTTTCTTCTTTAGTAGCAAGAACTATTCAACAGGCATTTGCTATTATGGGTATTAATGTTCCCGAGAGAATGTAATCAGATTTATAGCTTATCTTTTATTAGTATGTCCATCAAGTTTTGGTTGACATATTGTGTGGTATTATATTTTAATAATATACGAATTGCAAACATCGAAAAGAAAGTTTCAAACGTCGAAACTTTATAGCCAAATTAGCGCATATCGCTAACCTTTAATTCATGAATGACTTATGCTAGAAACAGAAAAACTTTTCCCCTATGCATAAAACCCATTTAAAAATCCTTTTCATTTGATGATTTAAGAGAGAGCATTTGTGTTCTCTCTTTTATTATCCGAAAAATAGGGTATGCAGATATCTACCGAGAAAAAAAGTAAATCCACCGGCAATTAAAAGTCCTCCAATATATAAAAGCACCATTTTCCTTTTATGGGTCTTTACGTCCCCTTTTCTTATAGCAATTAAAGCTGTTGGCACTGAATATAAAGTCAATACCGTAAACAAGTGTATATAGCCAAAATGATTAAAAAGTTTTGGTCCAACTTTAGCCTGCATAAATATGGTGATGAATGCAGTAACCGTCATTAAAACCATATAAATTCTCCCCAATTGCTTATGAATAGAAGTGCCTTTTTTTATAAAAAGTATAATGGTGCCAAACAAGAAAGCGGGTAAAACAGTTGCTAAATGCGCAAACATTAAAGTTTCGTAATTCATTAGTGCAAATTAATAGTAAAAACGTTAATGTAGCATGAAAAAACTTCCTTTCTACAATTTAACCAGTGTTTTGGTTACTATCCCATCTTTAGTAGTAATCTGAATAAAATAATTAGCAGGAGGAATATTAGAAATATCTAAATCATAGGAGTTATTGTTCACTTCGAAAGTGGCTAAATCTTCTCCTAAATTATTAATCAGTTTTAGCTGAGAAATAGTGCTATTATCTTGTGTTTCAATTCTAACACTTTGCTGACTTGGATTAGGATACACACTAAGTTTAATATTTGAAATAGTTGTATTTGAATTGGAAAGTATTTCATCCGAGCCATACACTCTTACATAATCAATTTTAATGTCCGCCGGAAAAGTAGTGGTTTGATGAGGAGGATTATCTTGTAAAATAGCCATATTGATGATCAGTCTTACCGGATCTACAACACCAGGGTTATCCATCACTCTAAGTACTTGATCGTTCATTTTCCATCGTATAATTTCAGGTGTCCATTCTAAAGAATAAATATGGTATTGGTTGGCATAACTTTGAATGATGTGCTCACGACCATAGCTTGGAATGCTGCTACAATCAGGATAATCAGGATAATTTTCATTACAATATTCTAAATGTACATTGGTAGATGAAATATAAGGCGGTTTGTGTCCGTACATTTCAAAAATATCAATTTCAGCAGCATTCACGTTATTCGATATTCCACCACCTACAAATGTCCAGAAGGCAGGCCAAAACCCTCTTCCATAAGGTAAGCTTATTTTGGCTTCCACATAACCATACTGTGTATTGTAAGCAGGTTTAGTTTCTACCCATCCTGAAGTAAATTCATATGGTTCTCCAGTATTAAATTGTCTTGCACAACCCCACGGATTTAATGCTCCTGATGGACAAGTATAAGTTTCTCTATTGACTCGCAAAATCAATTGCCCATTATCAATGAAAACATTCTCAGGTCTGCTGGTATACACTTGTCGTTCATTACCATAATGATCAAAATGATTTTGCACCAACCATATATCTGTATTTAAAGAGTCAAAATTATCTTCCCAAACTAAATTGTAGTTTAATATGGTTCTGGTGGATTGACATTCTGCATTAATGGCTGCAGTAAAGACAAGGATAAATAACAAGATCTTCATTTAAAATTGTGGTTGTTTTACTAAAGATAAATAAGATTAATTACTTATTTGAACGGCTATGTAAATGGAAAATCTATGCTTTTAATTAATTATCGAAAGATTCCTTTCAAAAATCGAAATAAATAGCATCATAAAATCAAATGAATCATCTTTATGACATCAAAAAATCAAGGGCAATAGCCTTTTTTGAAAAGATGAGTTTTATATAGGAATGATTAATGTTGTAACGTGGCTCAACAGTTTTCATTCCTTTTTTTATTCCACCTTTATTCTAATCCCATTACGATCTTTACCGTGAACGTTTTCCTCAAACAAAGCTCTGATGGCTTCTTTTTCTGTGAATTCGGTTGAATTGTTGCCGGAAACAAATTCAATCTTTGAAATACCTTTTACCAACTCATCAATTGTCGCTGCATCCCAAGTACCAGCACCATAACTATATTCTACCACAGCATTAATAGCAGTGGTTGTAAATTCTATTTTTTTAACGCCAGCTTCTTTCATTTTGAAATAGGAGTTAGGTTCATCTAGATAAACATTCATAGACGAATAGGCGCCAGTATGATTGTCAAATGTGATGTAAAGAGCAGGTTCACAAGAAGTCAAACCAACTGAAACGAGCAATAGAATAACAAGAATATTTTTCATAATTAAGAGTTGTATCCCTGCTAGTTAAGAAAATTATTGTAGAAATCAAGTTCATTTAAGAATTAAAATGCAACTTTGTGAGCGTATACGCAGTCAGATTAAGAGATGCCAAAAATTTTATCCATTTTAATTTTAATAGTGATATTCAATAGCCAAGCTGTTGGGCAATATAAATATAATGTGGACAATAAGCATATCAATATCTCCGCTGCCTACTTTACCGTGTTAGATTTACCATCAGAGGATCAAAAATTTAGACATGGCGCTTCTATTTGGGTTTCGTATTCTGTCGTCAATAAGTCTAGAGAAAAATTACAGCGTAAAACAGATTATAATAGAATTGTTGACAGAGATATTTACGTAAAACTAAATTTATCAACTTATAAGCGAGCACAACTACATAATACTTTAGGTATATCGGTTGGACCGGCCTTTAGAGTCACGATTCCGGAAGGTATGTTTTTTGAGTTTGATGGACAGATTGGTTATCTGCGTACATTCTTAAAAGGCGATCATTATACTTTTTCTGATGGAAATATTCAATCCACTAATCTATTAGGTAATAATCTTGTTTCCGTTCAAGGTAATGGAATAATGGGATGGAATTTTCAAAAAAGCAATGATTATCCTGCCGCTCTTTTTGCCGGAATTGGTTTGATGTCTTACTTTCCTAACAATGGGAAATGGTTATTTCAACCTCAGTTTCAAATGGGTGTTACTTTTGTTTTTGTACGTTTAAAAGAACAGTATCAATGAAAATTAGTATCAAAGTCATATTAGTACTACTCATTTCGATAGCTCTTTTTTCGTGTAATAAGTCTGATGAGTTGCCCAACGCAGTCATTAATCAATTAAAGACGAATGGTGCCATTCTTCCGGTACATATGCATGGTGACAAAAATAGCGATGTTGCGATTGTAATAGTTCATGGCGGTCCCGGTGAATCGGCTATATTAAAACGAGAAGCAATTGGTTTATATCGCTTAGAAGAAGAACATTTAGTAGTGTATTACGATCAAAGAGGTTCTGGAATTTCTGAAGGGAATATAAATCCAGAAAGTTTAACCATCGATCAGATGGCTGATGATTTAAATGCTGTAGTTGAATTAGTGGATGAGATTTCTAATGTATCTAAAATATTTATACTTAGTCTAGATTGGGGTGGAGCCATAGCAGCAACTTATTTAACTAAAGAAGGATTAAATCCAAAAGTGAGTGGATATATTGCCAGTTCACCCGGCTTCAATGCTCGAAAGAATATGTTTGCCATGCGAGATACATTGCAAGGCTTAGCAGATTTAATCACATTGGTAGATCCAAATGCAGAGAATAGTTTACAGGATTTCTTGAATCAAGGTTTGTTTGTAACCGAATTTAATTATCAAGAATATTATAGAGTAATAGATGGATTGTTGGGTATAACTTTCAATACAAATTATGCCAGTTCGCCAGCAGAATTACCAGCCTATATAAAAAGAAGTTTAGAGAACAATCAACAATTTGTATTAGAGAATCTCATATTTCAAGAAAATCATTTTTTAATTGGTTTAGATGTTGAACCATTATTGCCATTAATTCCTGTTCCTACTAAGTTGATTTGGGGAAGCCATGATTTACTTTTTCCGGTAGCATTGGCAAGAGATTACGGAGAACAGTTAGGTTTAGCCTCTGATGCCGAACAAGTCTCTATCTTCTATTTTTCTGCTCATCGACCTTATTTTGAAGAAGGCGATCGTTTTTATGCCACAGTAGCCACGTGGATTACCTTTTTTGATTAGTTTTTATAGATTTTGCGAGGAGCGAAACGACGCGGCAATCTTTTGCATAGAAAACTATTATGAGTGATAAGTTTTTTGTGAAAATTAGTAAGCTATTTTTCACTTCGTGAACCTAGTGAAACAATATTAGTGTCCTTTGTGGTAAAAAATCAAAAATGTTCTTTAACCACTAAGTACACAAAGAAGTCACGAAGGAAGATGTGATCGGAAATATCTTAATACCAAAATCACTAAGTAGCTACCACAATAAAACAATTATTGTCTTAATTTTGTTGCACAATTATGGGATATAAAAGTCTACAAAGCTGTATTGATGACCTAGAAAAGCACAACCATTTAGTTAGGGTGAAAGAGGAAGTTGATCCCTATTTAGAAATGGCAACTATTCAATTGCGTGTCTATGAAAATAATGGTCCGGCTATCTTATTTGAGAATGTAAAAGGAAGTCAATATCCGGCAGTATCGAACTTATTTGGCAGTTTAGATCGATCGAAATTTATGTTTCGGGATACAATCGATAAAGTTAAAAAGCTAATCAAACTCAAAGCCGATCCAACTGTCATTTTAAAACAGCCGTTGCAGAATTTATGGGTGCCATTTACCGCACTTACTGCTTTGCCTCGAAAAAAGTATTTTGGAAAATCCTTGATAAAAAATGAGATTAAAATCTCTGATATCCCACAAATCCACCATTGGCCAATGGATGGCGGTGCTTTTGTAACGCTGCCTGCAGTTTATACAGAAGACAGTGATCGACCGGGAGTGATGCAATCAAATTTGGGAATGTATCGAATTCAATTGGGTGGCAACGATTATATTCAGGATAAAGAAATCGGTTTGCATTATCAGCTACATCGTGGTATTGGTGTGCATCAAACCAAAGCTAATGCTAAAGGGCAACCTTTGAAAGTGAGCATTTTTGTTGGTGGACCGCCAGCCAATATATTTTCAGCGGTGATGCCATTACCGGAAGGTATGAGTGAGTTAACCTTTGCCGGTGCTTTAGGTGGACGAAGATTTAAATATTATTACGACAAAGATGGCTTTTGTATTTCTGCTGATGCTGATTTTGTGATCACTGGAGAAGTCTATCCCGGAGAAAATAAAATCGAAGGTCCGTTTGGAGACCATTTAGGGTATTATAGCTTGAAACATGATTTTCCATTGATGCGAGTAAAGAAAGTTTACGCCAAACAAAATGCTATTTGGCCATTTACGGTTGTCGGTCGACCGCCGCAAGAAGATACCAGTTTTGGTGCCTTGATCCACGATATTACAGGCGATATTATTCCAAGCGAAGTGCCGGGCGTTCATGAAGTGCATGCCGTGGATGCCGCGGGTGTGCATCCATTGTTGATTGCTATTGGCAGCGAACGATATACGCCGTATTACAAAGACAAACAACCGAAAGAAATTCTAACGATTGCCAATCATATTTTGGGAACCGGACAAATGTCGCTAGCGAAGTATTTGTTCATCACCAATAAAGCCGATGCGCCTAATTTAACTACACATGAAGTAGCAGATTATTTCATGCATGTTTTGGAAAGGGTCGATTTATCGAGAGATATTCATTTCTATACAAAGACAAGTATTGATACTTTAGACTATTCGGGCACCGGATTGAATACCGGCTCAAAAGTGGTAATTGCCGCCGCAGGAGATCCAATTCGAAAACTATCTACAGCAATACATGAATTAAAACTATGTGATGGATTTTCGAATCCGAAAGTCGCTTTATCGGGCGTCTTGGCTATAAAAGCAAATCCGTTTACGGATATAGAAAGCGCTAAAAGGCAAATGAGAGAATTGAGTGCTGTTTTAGCCACTCAAAACTTAGACGGCTTTCCATTGATTGTAATTTGTGATGACAGCGATTTTGTCGCGCGAACACTTAATAATTTTGTTTGGGTAACTTTTACAAGAAGCAATCCATCTCACGATATTTACGGCGTGGAGGAATTTACGCAGTTTAAGCATTGGGGCTGCCAAGGCTCGATGATTATTGACGCTCGTATCAAGCCACACCATGCGCCTATTTTAGAAATTGATCCGGACGTTAACAAAAAAGTCGATCGATTAGGGGTAAAAGGGGCTTCTTTGCATGGAATTATTTAGATAAAAATCAAAAATCAAATTTTAAAAGTGGTATTTAGCTGTTAAAAGATTAAAGGCTGAATATTGAATTACTTTCTCATAAAGCTTTAATTTCGAATAACCGAATAACCGAATAACCGAATAACCGAATAACCGAATAACCGAACTATGACACATAACTTATTAAAAGGCAAAAGAGGAATTATTTTTGGTGCGTTGGATGAAAATTCAATTGCATGGAAAACGGCATTGGCAGCAAAAGCACAAGGCGCAACTTTTACTTTAACCAATGCACCGGTTGCATTACGATTAGGTACGATTAATAAATTGGCGGAAGAATGTGGTGCAGAAGTCATTCCTGCTGATGCCACTTCAGTGGAGGATTTATCTAACCTGTTTGATAAAAGTGTGGAGCTTTTAGGCGGTAAAATAGATTTTGTTTTACATTCTATCGGTATGTCGCCGAATGTGAGAAAGGGCAAAGAATATACTGGGTTGAATTATTCTTTTTTAGAGAAAACATTAGATATATCAGCTATTTCATTACATAAGGTTTTACAAGTAGCATGGGAAAAAGATGCATTGAATGAAGGTGCTTCTGTAGTGGCGTTAAGTTATATTGCGGCGCAAAGAGCCTTCCCCGGCTATAACGATATGGCGGATGCAAAAGCCCTTTTGGAATCTATTGCTAGGAGCTTTGGCTATCAATATGGCAATAGAAAAAAGGTGAGAATTAATACGGTAAGTCAATCGCCAACTGTTACCACAGCGGGTTCGGGCGTGAAAGGATTTGATTCCTTCTTTAAATATGCAGAGAAAATTTCGCCTTTAGGCAATGCAAGTGGTGAGGACTGCGCCAATTATTGCATCATGCTTTTTTCAGATTATACCAAAATGGTAACCATGCAGAATCTTTTCCATGATGGAGGATTTTCAAATACAGGAGTAAGTGAAGCTTTAATAGACTTACTCGAAGACTAAACAAAAACATGACTAAATTACTTTCATTTCTTTTACCCATAATTGTATTAATTTCTTGTTCAACTTCTAAAATGGAGTACACCGATCATTCATTGGTGGATCCCAAAGATGTTCAAATTTATAGAGACGATTATGGCGTGCCGCATATTTTCGGTAAAACAGATGCCGACGCTGCATATGGATTAGCTTGGGCAAATGCCGAAGATGCTTTTGGTTGGATGCAAGAAACTTTATTAGCCGGTAGTGGTCGAATGGCAAGGTATTCCGGGAAAGATGGTGCTGCAGTTGATTTTTTTAATCACTTTATTGGCGCAGAAAAATTAATCAAAGAAAAGTTTGATTCGGATGTATCTAAGGAAACTCTACGGTACATGGAAGGATTTTGTCAAGGTATCAACGCTTATGCAGCTGCGCATCCCGATGAAGTAATATTAAAAGGTCTTTTCCCAACCAATCCAAAGGAATTATTGAAATCGTATGTTGTCTCTATGTCTTTTTTGGTAGGCGCATCGAATCCTATTCAGAAAATCATGGATGGTGAATTTCCGGTAAACGAAGATGGTTTGGGCAGTAATGCCATTGCTTTAGCATCTAATATTACAACTGATAAACAAACTTACTTAGCTATCAATCCGCATTTTTATGCCGAAGGACCTTTATCTTTTTACGAGGCACACGTCAACAGTGAAGAAGGTTTAAATTTTCATGGCGCACTTTTTCAAGGTATGATGGCGGTTGTGATGGGCAACAATGAAAATTTAGGATATGGCATGACGTACAACCATTTTGATGGAGTAGATGTATTCAAACTAAAAATGGTAGAAGGAGAGAAACTGACGTATGAATTAGATGGAAAAAAACACCAACTGGAGAAACGGAAAGTTTGGTTGAAAGTAAAATTGGGAAAAGTATTGGTGATTCCGGTGAGCAGAATGACGTATTGGAGTGAATTAGGACCCGTTTTAAAATCAAAAGATGGTGAGTTTTTTGCCGTAAAATTTTGGGCCAATACAACCGTTCGATTGCCGGAGCAATTGATTGCAATGAACAAAGCCACCGATTTAAAGTCATTTAAAGCGGCGTTAGATATTCAAGCATTGGCCATGTTTAACATTGTTTATGCCGATAAGGAAGACAATATATATTACATCTCCAATGGTCAAGTACCTTATAGACCGATTGGAGACGAAAGAGATTATAGTAAAGCATTGCCGGGCGATAATTCAGAGTTGATTTGGCAGCGTATTTTGAGTATTGATGAGTTACCGAATGTATTGAACCCTGATTGTGGTTATATTTTTAATTCCAATAACAGTCCGTTTAATGCAACTTGTACAGATAATAATTGCGATCCTAACTTATTGCACAAGAGTGTGAATTTATGGGATGGCGGTAACAATAGATCCAATAGATTGGAAGAGATTTTTAACGAGACCATTGAATTTGATTGGGAGAAATTCAAATCCATGAAGTTTGATACGCAGTTTCCTCAAAGTGGAAAATTTATTGAGAGTTTGCGAGTGATTAATCAGATTGATGCTACTAAATATGAAGATGTTCAAGCGCCTATAGAATGGATGCAAAATTGGGACAGACATGTGACGAACGAAAGTGTACCGGCAGCATGGTTTGCCAGAGCGATGATGATTATTTTTAAAAAGAATGGCTATACGGATAAGCATTTTATTACCGGAATTGATTTAAGCGAAGAAGAATTTGTGGCCGCGATGCGAGGCACGAAAGAAAACTTCATGACCAACTTTGGGAAGCTAGAAGTAACCAAAGGCGAATTAATGCGTGTACGAAGAGCCGATAAAAACTTTCCTGATCCTGGGTTTCCGGATTTATTACCCGCCAGTTATGGTAAAGAATATGGCGATGGCACATTAGTGCCTGTATTTTCAGACAGCTATACTCATTTTGTTTCGTTTGATAAAAACGGTCCAACCAAAATAGAAACCTTAACGGTTTTTGGTCCATCATCAGATACGACCAGCGAACGCTCAACTATTGAAATGGAACGCTACAGCAAGCAACAACCTAAATCAATGAGTTTGAATAGGAGTGAGATTGTAAAGGATGAAGGGAGATTGTATTATCCTAAGTAAGTTGGAAATTTACGATGGTCAATTATCAAGCTCAATGAACAAGTAAAAAAAAGTTTTAAAAATGATACTTGAAATTGAAAATTTAAACATAAATGAGTCAGAATTAGAGCAATTAACTTCTTCAATAAAAATTCAACTTAATAGTAAGAGTCATATATATTGGCTAGATAAAAAAGATTTTAGAATAACTTACAAATGTATTTGGTGGGGATTTTATGTTCCTCCTAATAATCCTTTAAAGTATTTTGCTTCAAGAGGTAGTTTAGAGTTGAAACTAGAAGAAAACAAATTAATTGTTGTGTTTAAGAGGAGGTATTTAATAACATTGCTTTTTTACTTCCCATTTTTTCTATTTGCTTTTATAATGTTTGCTTTCTTAAGTTCCGGTCCATTAGTTTGGATGTTGATTCCAATAGGTTTTGTAGCTATCATATTTATAGTTTTTTTTAGTTTATCATATTTGGGATATAAAAATTTTGTCTCTCAAATTGAAAGAATGATTTTAGAATGGAATCAAGGGAGGAAATTATAACAATATAAAGCTGTCTTAAGTTAGAGCGCAATGGGACTTAAGTTTGACAGATAAATAAGTTATTTAAAATAATTTATACTTTAATATTAGTTTTCAAAATCTAAATCAATTCCGATGAAATACTTAATGATTACTCCAGTAATAAATAAAACAATCCAAAGAAAAAGTAATAATTGATTGTTTTTATAATCAAACAAAATTATAGGGTTCTTTTTTTCTTTATTCATTAGTCCTTTTAAGCTTTTGTCTCTATAAAAAGGGAAATGTTTTTTTAATTTTTCATTGTATTCTATTGATGCCATATGAAGTTTAAAAGCTGTAAAAATCATCAAAATAAATGTTAAGCTCAAAAAAATAATTATTATAATGCGGTCCATACAAAATAAATATATAGAGAAATTTTTGGACTTGTTTAAATCTTAAATTTCTTTGAATATAAATACCTATCTGGTATAAGTTTGAATGAATTGATAACCTTTCAGCGTGCGAAGCTCCTGAAAGCGTTATTTCGAGTATAAAATACGTTCCTCGCCCTTGTTGGTGATATCACCAACAATAAGAATGCCTAATTAAAGTCTGTGGTGATAATACCAAAGACGGCTGAGATTCTTCGATTGATTTCAAGTTTTTTTGAATCAGTAAAATTCGTTTATCAATCTCAGAATGATCAAAATCTGCACACTCGCTCGGCTCCAGTCGAGCGTGCAATATTTCTTGGCTTGTAGCCAAACAAAAAAAGGGATACTTATCAGCATCCCTTTTTTGTTTATAGCTAGCGCGAGCTTGTAGCCCGTGCCAATAATTACTTTTCTTCTTTCGGCGTTACCGCCTTCTTACGACTTTTCTTTTTAGGCGTAAATACTAATCCATCTTTTGCTTCATTTAAGGAAGCTTCCAAAGTCGCACCTTCTTTAACTTCTGAGCTCAAAATCGCTTCAGCTAAAGGATCTTCCATGTATTTCTGAATCGCTCTGTGTAAAGGTCGAGCTCCAAATTGAGGATCAAATCCTTTGTCGGCTAAAAAGTCTTTCGCTTCTGTAGTTAACTCAACGGTATAACCTAAAGTATCTAACCTACCGAATACATCTTTCAATGCAATATCAATGATTTCATGGATATGCGATTTCTCTAAAGAATTGAAAATCACAACATCATCAATTCTATTTAAGAATTCAGGTGAGAAAGTCTTTGACAATGCTTTTTGAATAACATTTTTCGTATGGCTATCCATTTGATCTTGTTTCGCTTGCGTCGCAAAACCAACACCAGCACCAAAATCTTTCAATTGACGAACACCTATGTTACTCGTCATAATGATGATGGTGTTTTTAAAATCGATTTTTCTACCTAAACCATCTGTTAACTGACCGTCGTCCAATACTTGTAATAGAATATTGTAAACGTCAGGGTGAGCTTTTTCAATCTCATCTAACAAAATTACCGAGTAAGGCTTTCTTCTCACTTTTTCGGTTAACTGTCCGCCTTCTTCGTAGCCAACATAGCCTGGAGGGGCTCCAATTAATCTACTGATAGAGAATTTTTCCATGTATTCACTCATGTCAATTCTCACCAAAGCATCTTCGGTATCAAACATATATCTGCTTAATGCTTTCGCTAGCTCGGTTTTACCAACACCGGTTGGCCCTAAGAAAATGAATGTACCAATTGGTTTTTTAGGATCTTTTAATCCCACTCTATTTCTTTGAATGGCTTTGGTAATTTTGGCCACAGCATCATCTTGCCCGACAATAGATTTTTTAAGATCATCAGCCATGTGTACCAATCGCTTGCTCTCTTTCTGAGCCACACGTTTGGTTGGAATACCGGTCATCATGGCCACTACTTCAGCGATAGCGTCTTCATCAACCGGATATCTTTCCGATTTAACGCTTTCTTCCCATTCTGCCTTAATGTTTTCCAATTCAATATTCAGTTGCTTTTCCTTGTCTCTCAACTTGGCCGCATCTTCATATTTTTGGCTTTTTACCACCTTGTTTTTTTCCTCTTTTACCGCTTCAATCTCTTCTTCTTTCTTAGTGATTTCTTCCGGCACATGAATGTTTTTCAAATGCACTCGAGCACCCACTTCATCCATTACATCAATGGCTTTGTCTGGTAAAAAACGATCGGTAATATATCTTGTACTTAAATCCACACAAGCTTGAATCGCTTCATCTGTATATTCTACGTTGTGGTAATCTTCATATTTTTCTTTGATATTGGTCAAAATAGTAACGGTTTCCTCAGCACTTGGCGGATCCACCAATACTTTTTGGAATCTTCTTTCCAATGCACCATCTTTTTCAATATACTGACGGTATTCATCTAAAGTAGAAGCACCGATACATTGTAATTCTCCTCTTGCTAACGCAGGTTTGAAAATATTGGAAGCATCTAAAGAACCCGTAGCGCCACCGGCACCAACAATGGTATGAATTTCATCAATGAACAAGATCACATCTCTGTTTTTCTCTAATTCATTCATAATGGCCTTCATTCGCTCTTCAAACTGACCTCTATATTTTGTGCCGGCCACTAAAGCAGCCAAATCAAGCATTACAATTCTTTTACCGAATAGCACTCTCGAAACACGTCGTTGAATGATTCTTAAAGCCAAACCTTCCACAATTGCCGTTTTACCAACGCCCGGCTCACCAATTAAAATTGGGTTGTTTTTCTTTCTTCTACTTAAAATCTGACTGACCCTTTCAATTTCCATTTCTCTGCCAACAATTGGATCCAATTTGCCTTCTTCTGCCAAATTGGTAATGTCTCTGCCAAAATTGTCTAAAACAGGTGTTTTGGATTTGGTGCCTTTTTTAGCATACGTTTTTGCTTTTTGATCATCGTCTTCAAATTCTGAAGGATCATTAGGCTCGTTGGGAAACTCACTGCTGATATCCTGTTTTACATAGTCTAACTCTGCTTTAAAAATATCGTAGTCGATTTCCATTTTATTCAACAACTGTGTGCCAATATTGTCTTTGTTTTTAAGAATAGCCAACATTAAATGCTCTGTGCTTACAGTATCATTTTTTAAATGTTTAGCTTCTAGAACAGTTATTCTCATTACCTTTTCCGCTTGTTTGGTCAATGGCAATGTGTCGGCATTAGAAGGCATCATACTAAAGTTATCTTTAATGCCATCTTCTATTTTTTTACGAAGTAGAATAATATCTACATCTAGTGATTTCAAAACCTTAATAGCTAATCCATCACCTTCTCTAATGAGTCCAAGTAATAGGTGCTCTATACCAATATTACTATGATTCAATCGAAGTGCTTCCTCTCTGCTGTAAGAAATAACTTCTTTTACTTTTTGTGAAAATTTTGCATCCATAACTTGTAGTGTTCAAAATTCTTGCCATACTGATTTAACATGACAGACTTACTCAATGAATAAATATAAATAGGAAAATCATGACAAAAAAACAAATGTTATGAAGTTATCCACTTTTATCAATCATTTCTAATAATACACATAACGCACTTAAGAAGCAAGGAGTTTACAAGAGATGTTAAAAAAGCATCTTTTTTTAATTTTCCAATCATTAATCCAAATGATTTACACTTCAATTTAAAACATTAACGAATGTAGATTAACGATTGGAGACAGCCGTCGGCAAAAGCCTAAGGCATCGAACGATTTTTGAATTGAAAATAAAGCAGAAAAACCTTAAATGCATTCACTAAATTCCATAATTTTAAACTCTATTACAATTCATTTAGGAATAATGTATATTTGCCTGTTATAAAAGAAATAAATAACGAATGAAGTTTTCAATAGATAAGCAAGAAAAAGTAGTGTCAATAGCCTTGTTAGAGGAGAAGTTAAATAGCTTAACCGCTCCAAAATTAAAATCAGAATTAATTATTTTAAGAGAAGAAGGCTATAGAAATATAATTTTTGATCTTAGTGAAGTGAAATTTGTAGACTCATCTGGGCTTAGCTCTATATTAGTTGGCAATAGAATTTGTAAAGAAGCAGGTGGAACATTTGTAATTTGCGGTTTAAATGAGCAAGTACAAAAGTTGATCAAAATCTCGCAATTAGAGAATATTTTAAGCATTTTTCCAACGAAATCTGAAGCCATTGATTACGCTCTTTTAGAAGAATTAGAGCGAGATCTTAAACAATAGAATTGATTTTTTCAGTGCAAATATTGGGTAGCAATTCTGCATTGGCTGCTCATGGTAGGCATCCAACAGCGCAAATTGTTCGTCACCATAAATCCATATTTTTGGTTGATTGTGGAGAGGGAACGCAAATGCGCATGTCTACTTTCAAAATTAAGCGTTCCAAGATTAAGCATATTTTTATTAGTCATTTGCATGGCGATCATTACTTTGGATTGATTGGCTTATTGACTTCCTATCATTTAATGAAGCGAACTGAAACGTTAACGATTCATGCGCCTGCACCTTTAAAAAACATCATTGAAGCGCAATTAAATGCTAGTAACACTGTTTTAAGCTATGATTTAATTTTTGAATCAACTCAAGCAGATGAGAAACAATTGATTTATGAAAATGAACACTTAAAAGTTTATAGTTTTCCTTTGGTTCATCGAATTCCAACTACCGGATTTATTTTTGAAGAGAAATTAGGGTCGAGAAGGATCAATGGTGAAAAAGTAGATCAGTTAAAGCTTGGACGGTCGCATTACAAAGCTTTAAAGCTGGGAAATGCAATAGAGATAGAAGGGAAAATATATTCAAGTGAAGAATTAACATTGCCTGCTTACCTGCCTCGGTCTTATGTATTTTGCTCTGATACCTGCTATTTACCTCAATTACAAGATCAATTTTCTAATGTTGATTTGTTGTACCATGAAGCGACTTTCACCAAAGATGCGACGCTTAGAGCAGCAGAAACTTTTCATAGTACTACAGAACAAGCCGGTCAAATAGCTAAGTTAACCCAATCAAAAGAGTTGTTAATTGGCCATTTCAGCTCAAAATATATTGACTTAATGGAAGTATTACAAGAAGCGAAAGCTGTTTTCCCCAATACACAATTAGCTATTGAAGGAGAAATTTTTGATATTCCTCGTAACCAATAGATTATCTCTTCTTCAAACCGTATTTCTCCATTTTTTGGTACAACTGACTTCTTTGAACTTCAATAGTATCGGCAGTTTTAGAGACATTCCAACCATTTTCCTCTAAATGATGCTCAATGAATACTTTTTCCATGTATTCTTTATACTGTTGGAAATTGCTAAAATTGTCATAGTTCATTGCACCACTAGGTAATTCAGCGGTAGAAGTAGAGCAGTAGTATTTTACATCTTCAGCGGTAATGGTCTTGCCACTCATAATGATTAATCGCTCTGTAATATTTCTCAATTCTCTTATGTTACCTGTCCAGTTTCTTTGTACAAGAAGATCGTAGCCTTCTTTTTCAATAACTTTTGGCGCCATTCCGTATTCTTTGCAGATTTCATCTAAAAAATAATCTACTAATAAAGGAATATCATCTTTCCTGTCATTTAAAGACGGAACGTGAATGATAATAACACTCAGTCTGTGATAAAGGTCCATTCTGAATTTCTTCTCATCAATCTCTGCCAATAGATCTTTATTGGTTGCTGCTACTATTCTAACATCTACTTTAATTTCTTTATCGCCACCAACTCTTGTAATCTTATTTTCTTGCAATGCCCTTAGTACCTTAGCTTGAGCTGAAAGACTCATATCGCCGATCTCATCTAAGAAAAGTGTTCCGCCATTAGCTTGTTCAAATTTTCCAATTCTTTGTTTAACTGCTGAAGTAAAAGCTCCTTTCTCGTGTCCAAACAATTCGCTTTCTATTAACTCTGCCGGTATGGCGGCGCAATTCACTTCAATTAATGGACCATCTGAACGATTACTTTTTTCATGAATCCATTTAGCAACTAATTCTTTTCCAGAACCATTGTCACCGGTCACTAAAACTCGAGCATCTGTTGGAGCTACTTTTTCAATATCTTCCTTGATTTTAAGAATAGGTAAGGAGTCTCCAACAATATCTCTTGTGCCGGATACTTTTCTTTTTAAAACTTTGGTTTCGGTAATTAAGGTCGCCTTATCCATTGCATTTCTAATGGTGATCAACAACCTATTTAAATCTGGTGGCTTAGAAATGTAATCGTAGGCTCCTTTTTTAACGGCTTCTACGGCAGTATCAATATTTCCATGGCCCGAAAGCATAATAATTGGCACATCAATACCTGCTTTGTTGACGGCTTCCATTACTTCCATGCCATCCATTTTTGGCATTTTAATATCTAAGATCACAACATCATAGGTGTTGCTTTTAATCATAGCTAACCCTTCTTCACCGTCAGAAGCCTCTTCAATTTTATATTTTTCGTATTCTAAAATTTCTTTTAGCGTCCGTCTAATTGCCTTTTCATCATCTACTATTAATATAGTTGCCATATTTTTCTTAATCTATTTAGCTTTTGTATCAAAGCTTTAAAAAACAAAATAATTTTTAGTTTAAAAAATTCCTTAAAATAAAAACAGACCTATAAGCCGGGTTCTGTATATCTCTATCATTTATCTGCACTTACCATCGCTGGCAAGTTGTATCAGTCCACCCATTCCGATCGGTCTGGCTAACCTTAAGCCGGAACTTATTTGACTTTTCAACGCCCGAGGTTTATAGATAACTAATGTTGCCATTAGAATTTTTCACTCCCGATTGCTCGGGACAATTTTCTGTTACACTTTCTATCCTGATTACTCAGAATCCTCCCGTTAGGAGGCGAGCTGCCATGTGCTGCCCGGACTTTCCTTCCCTATAACCATAAAGTTATAAAGACGATAGAGCAGTCTGTTTTTATTTTAAAGAACTTAAGCGCGAAAATACGCATTCTTATTCAGCGTAAGTTATAATAGAAGTGAAATTGTTAAAATTCCATTCCTCGAAGGGGAAATTTGTCCAAATTTTTAATTTGGAAACAAAATAGGAGCGGTTTTAAATTTGAAACGCCATCAAATAATTACACAACTCTACTATATTTGTTTGATGGCAGCAACGCTAAAATGGAAAATAGCTCAAAAGTTAGAACTCAAATGGTGGCAAAATTATTTGGGTAAAAAGGATGTAGCTACTTACCTAAACTGGAAAAAGCAATATTGGGTTGGTTTTTTAAAAGAGATTGGAGAAACGGTTCAAATTGCACCAAACGAAAGAGTTTTAGATGCAGGTTGTGGACCAGCTGGCATTTTCACCATAATTGATTCAGAAGTTGTTGTTGCGGTCGATCCATTATTAGATGCATATGAAAGTAATTTAGATCACTTTTCAAAAGCATTGTATCCAAAAGTGCAGTTTGAAACAGCTTCGATTGAAAACTATTCCTGTAAAAGTCAATTTGACAAAGTATTTTGCTTAAACGCTATCAATCATGTAGCCGACATTGAATTGGCTTTTGATAATTTATTTTCTTGGTTAAAACCGCAAGGGCAGTTAATAGTATCTATTGATAGTCACAACTACAAGCTTTTAAAAACTATTTTTCGTTTGATTCCTGGAGATGCTTTGCATCCTCATCAATTTGATTTAGCAGATTACAGAAAATTCATAACGGATAGAAACGGAGAAATTCTCGAAGAAGTGAATAGTAAACCAGGAAATATATTCGATTATTGGGTGTTGGTGGTGAGGAAGAAATAACTGACACGAATTTCACGAATACCACAAATGTTTTTGAAGAATTGCATTGCTTTTCTTTTCAGAGCGAATAATTTTACAAAAGAGTTTGCCGCGAAAGCGGCAAAAATCAGTGAAATAGATATTTAAAATATAATAAATGCAAAAATGGGTGGCTAAAAAAGCTAATACTGAGATAGAATAGTCAATCATATTTGAATAACTCCAAAATCTGTGATATTCGTGTCAAAAAAAGATAGAATATTTTTATCACTGCTCCCAACTGACTCCATCCACTCCAATCTCTAACTTACCTACTTTGCCTAAAATAATGGCTTCGTTATTGGCAATATGTCCGGCAGGAAAGTTGAAGCATATAGGATAATCAAACTCATTTACATGTTCAACAATAATTTCTTCAGCTGTTTTGCCAAATGGCGTATCGTTGTCGTTCATGTCGGTCATTCCACCAACCACCAAAGCCGCTAGATGATCCAGTTTACCTGCATTTTTTAAACTAATCATCATTCTATCAATGTGATATAAGTATTCATCTAAGTCTTCAATGAAAAGAATTTTTCCAGCAGATTGAATGTCGTGCTTAGTGCCATTCATACTATATAATAATGATAGATTGCCTCCTACAATTTCAGCATCAACTTTTCCTGTGCTATTAAAAGGGTGTGTAGGAAATGAATAATTCAAGATATTTCCTTGCAAAGCTTCTTTTATGCTATTTAAACTTTCAATAGTATTCGTTTTAAAAACACTCGGCATCGAAGCATGAAGTGAAGCGATTTCTAAATTTTGATTTATATGCCCGTGTAAAATGGTAATATCAGAAAAACCAATAATCCATTTAGGTTGTTCCATGAATTTTTTAAAATCTAGAAGATCTAGTATTCTAACCGTTCCATAGCCACCTCTACAAATTAAAATGGCGTTTACTTCGTCATCATCCATTAAATTTTGGAAGCTTTGAGCTCGTTCTACATCACTTCCTCCAAATTGATCTTTGACCAAACCAATGGCGCTTCCAATTTTTACCTTAAATCCCCAAGATTCAATTATCTTAATGGCAGGTTGTAATTCTTCTAAAGTAATGGAACGTGCCGTACAAGTGAGTCCAATAGTGTCTCCAGGTTTTAAATATGGTGGAATTTTCATGTAGGTAAATATAAATCTTTAAACTTGTCTCTTATTATCAAGAAAAAATTAGATTGACTGTCTAACTGATTCCTTTAAAGCATTAGCAAAAGCCATAGCCGCTGGCTCATAATTTCGCATCCATAACTCCGGCTCAATCATTTCAACTTCTGAAACGCATAATTCATCATTGTCATCCCACATAGCATCCACTCTAGCGTAAATAGGCAACTCAGGACAGGCTTGAATTACTTTTTCACAGAAAGCTATTTCTTCTTTATTGGCTTTGTAATTATGTACACTGCCACCAAAATCATCTTGTACCCTAAAATCACCCGGCTTAGCAATTTTCAAAATGGCATGACTGAATTTTCCGCCAAATACCATTAAACTCACTTCACCTTTGGTTAGAATACTTTTTTGAAAAGGTTGTAGTAACAAGGCTTCGCTCTTTATCAATTGTTGGAAGATTGATTCATGGTCTTCAATATTTGAATTGTTGAGCTTGTAAGTATGTCTAGCTGCTCCAGCAATCGCAGGTTTCAAAATAGCATCTTCCCAATCACATTCCTTTAAGATATTGGCTAATGTCCGATTATCACCTTTTTCTATAAAATAAGTGTCCACTATTGGAACGCCTTTCATTTTCAAATCAGCTAAATAATGTTTGTCAATATTCCAATGAATCAAATTATAGGAATTAACTAGTTTGGTTTTCTTTTGAACTATTTGTAACCATTTGAAAAATTCATCAAATCGGTCAAAATAATCCCAAGTGGTTCTAAAAAGTGCCATTTTAGTTTTTGTCCAATCAAAATCAGCATTGTCCCAATTCGTTCGCCAAACTTTATAGCCTAAATTTTCTAACGCTTCTTTTATCAAACGATCTTCCAAAAGAACATTTCGTTTGTAATCATTCAACTCTTTTGGAGCAACATATCTGCTATCTGTAAGAATCACTATATCGTATGCATGCATTCAACTCGTTTGTTTTGCTAAATTAAATCAACTTTCATTTTTTAACTGGTTTATAAAGAAAATTTTAGCTTTAAACGAATTGACAACTGCCAATAGCTTATTCTTTTATCTTTGCAATCATGGATACACCCAAACGATACACCGTAACTTCTGCCTTACCTTATGCCAATGGTCCATTGCATATTGGTCATTTAGCAGGCGCTTATTTAAATGCAGATATTTATGTGAGATATCTACGATTAAAAGGAGAAGATGTAGTGTTTGTTTCTGGATCTGATGAACATGGAGCAGCTATTACTTTACGTGCTAAAAAAGAAGGAAGTACACCTCAAGAAATTATTGATAAATATCATTTTCAAATTAAAGATTCATTTGAAAAGATGGGGGTTTCTTTTGATATCTATCATCGAACTTCATCAGAGCTACATCATCAAACGGCACAAGATTTCTTTCTGAAATGTTTGGAGAATGGCGCTTTTGAAGTGCAAGAATCTGAGCAATACTACGACGAAGAGTATAATCAGTTTTTAGCGGATAGGTATATTACAGGTGTTTGTCCGAAATGTAACTACGATAAAGCTTATGGGGATCAGTGTGAAAGTTGTGGAAGTAGCTTAAGTCCAACAGACCTAGGTAATCCAATCTCTACTTTAAGTGGAAAATCTCCGAAACTGAAAGCGACGAAGCATTGGTATTTACCTTTAGATCAATATGAAGATTGGTTGAAAGAATGGATTGTGGAAGGCAAGAAAGGTGTTTGGAAAACCAATGTTTATGGTCAATGTAAATCTTGGATTGATGGAGGTTTGCATTCAAGAGCCATGACAAGAGATTTAGATTGGGGCGTTAAAGTGCCATTAGAAGGAGCAGAAGGGAAAGTTTTATATGTTTGGTTAGATGCGCCTATTGGATATATTTCTGCAACAAAACAATGGGCGGCTGACAATAATAAAGATTGGGAGTTGTATTGGAAAAATGACGAAACGAAATTGGTGCATTTTATTGGAAAGGATAATATAGTTTTCCATTGTATTACATTTCCTTCCTTGTTAAAAGCAAATGGAGAGTTTGTTTTACCGGAAGATGTTCCGGCTAATGAATTCATGAATTTGCAAGGCGATAAGATTTCTACTTCTAGAAATTGGGCGGTTTGGGCGCATGAGTATTTAGATGAATTTCCTGATAAAGTGGATGAATTAAGATATACTTTGATGGCCAATATGCCGGAAACTAAAGATGCAGAATTCACTTGGGAAGATTATCAAGCCAGAGTAAACAATGAGTTGGTGGCTACTTTAGGTAATTTAGAAAATAGAGTAGTGGTTTTAATCAATAAGTACTGGGATGGTATCTTACCCAATATTGAATTGTCAGAATTAACTGATGAAGACAACGAATTAATTCAAAATATTACAACTGCTAAAGAGAATATTGGAATTGCTATTGAGCAATATAAATTTAGAGAAGCCTTAAATGCTTTAATGGATCTGGCTCGTAAAGGCAATAAATATTTAGGGGATAATGAACCTTGGAAGTTGATTAAAACAGATGAAGCAACTGCTAAAAGAATTCTTTATGTGTCGGCTCAAGTAGTAGCCTCTTTTGCTACTTTGGCTCAGCCTTTTATACCATTTACGGCAGAGAAGATTAGAGTTAAAATGAATTTGTCAGATAGAGTTTGGCAAAATAATTCTAATTGGATAGATGGCGGTAGTCAAATTGAAAAAGGGTCACTTTTATTTCAAAAGATTGAAGATCAAATGGTAATAGACCAAGTTGCTAAGTTAGAAGCGACTAAGGAGGTTACAAAAGAGACCACTCAAAAATATATGCCTATGAAACCGGAAATTACATTTGATGATTTTAGTAAATTAGATATAAGAACAGGTCAGATTATTGCTGCTGAGAAAATACCAAAGGCGGATAAGCTTTTAAATTTGACTGTTGATTTGGGTTTTGAGAATAGGACCATTGTTTCTGGAATAGCGGAACATTTTACAGTTGAGGAAGTTGTTGGTAAGAAAGTATCAGTAATAATCAATTTGGCACCACGAAAGTTAAGAGGCGTAGAATCTCAAGGAATGATTTTAATGGCTGAAAATGAAGAAGGACAGTTAGGTTTTGTATCTAACGATGCCATTGAAGCAGGAATGGTGATTCGATAGTACAATAAATCTATCATAAGACTCAATCCTCACATCTAAGAAAAGTTGAGTGCGTAACATTCAATTTACAATAACGAAATAATTTTCTGCTGTCTAGGTGATATTTACTTAGTAATTCATAGTTGGCCGCGTAGTTCAATGGATAGAACAAGAGTTTCCTAAACTTTAGATGCAAGTTCGATTCTTGCCGTGGCTACATTTTTTAAGCTACCCAATGAGGTAGTTCTGTAAAATTTCCTATATAGCTAGTGTTTAGCTAGTTTCTCAATGATAGCTCGATTTTTTTTCAAATGTTAATTTTTCTACAATTTATTTAAATTATGTTAAGACCTAAATAGTTGTAATTCACAACTTAATCATTAAATTAGTTCAACATAACTACCCCAAATGGTATTGAGAAGAGGGCATTTTCAAGATACTATTCTATTTTTTATTGAAAAGACCAGAGAATGAAAAACACTACTATCCTATTTTTAGTGGGGGCATTATGTATTTTATTGAATCAAAATGTTTTTGCACAAGAAAGTTTAAAAAAATCAACAGAAGGTCCAGTTAAAGTGATGGTAAAGCAAGAGCAAACCGTCAAGAAAATGGTGAGACTTGAACCTAAAATAACTTCCCAGCCTGTTCAGGCTAAACAAAATTTAGTAAAAAGTACAAATCAGGCAAAAGGCTCAGTTGATCAGCCAGATGACATAAAAACTACTCAACAACAAATTCTAAAATTAAAATTACTCTTAGAAGATGTTGTAGAACAACCCCAGAAATATTCTACAGCACAAATAGAAAAATTGAAAGAGGCACTTTCTCAAAAAGAACTCCTTTTAAATCATTTGCTAGACCCGGCTAAAAAGTAGAAAGGATGAAAAGAATTTTATCTCTAGTTTTTCCTCTTTTTATATCTATTGCAGTTTTTGGTCAGGGTGCTACTTGTGCTACGGCAGAACCATTTTGTACAGATAATGGTACTTTTTTTCCTGCCAATTATACAGGTACAGGTAATGGTGGTGGACCTCAAGCAGAAGCAGGTAATAACTATGGTTGTTTAGGAACACAAGGAAATCCAGCTTGGTATTTTCTAGAAATTGATAATCCTGGAAATATTGTAATCGATTTAACGAATACCAATGTAATTGATATTGATTTTGCACTTTGGGGACCTTTCCCAAATATTGGTGCGGCGATAAGCAATTGTGGTTCTTTGGGGGCGCCGGTAGATTGTAGTTATGATCCACAGGCCTTTGAGGTGATAAATGTGCCGACTTCAACAACAGGTCAAGTTTACCTATTGCTTATTACCAATTATGCGAATTCAGCAACAAATATATCGGGTAATCAAATAGGTGGAACAGGTTCAACAGATTGTACCATCTTGCCCAATTGTGCTGCGGATGCCGGTACAGTGACAACCGACGTTGGAGGTAACTTAATTTATCTTTGTGATGGAGCCGATGTTACGATGACATCAGATGATAATTTTGTTCTGCCTCCCTTAGCTGGAGCAGATCCTGGAGGATTGGGATATGTTATTTATAATTGCGCACCAACTACTTCAGATCCATTTACAGATCCTTGTTGGACAGGCTATTATTGGACTGGTGAAGATCTAACAGAAACAAATGATGCAAGTAACTTATATGATTTTGTAATTAACAACCCTTCTGGTGATCAAGGCACAAATGGTACGCCTACTGGTGATGATCTTTATTTTATACCTATTACAATGGATGATATTTGCTACACTACAGGTTGTGATGCGAACTTGAGTCATGATTTAAATAGTGATGGATGTTTTGATTTAGGAACACCTATTCATGTAATTTATTTAGAAGATATTACAGTTAATTATGTAACTAATTGCACCAATCCAACAGCAGGTACAGGTAGCGTTACAGTAACCATTTCAGGAGGATTACCTCAATATAATGGTTCTAATTTTACCATTACGGATAATGGTCCAGGTACATTGTCAACTACCTCGGTAGCAAATGGCGGATCGGTAACTATTAATGGATTATCTGATGGAGATATAGTAAATATTGGGATAGGTGATGGACAGTGCAACTATGGTAGTTATACGGCTGATTTTGATTGCGGAGACGATGCGTGTTTAATTAATAGTGTTTTAACGGCTAACCCTCCGGCAACTAATTTCCCAAATGATCAATAGCCACCAGGCACAACCGTTCAATTTTGTTTTGATATTAATCAATACAATCAAATAAATGTGAATTTTTTACATGGTATTGTGCCAAGTTTTGGTCCGGGTTGGGACCTTTCAAGTTTAACACCAACAGTAAATCCTTCTGTTGCGGCAAACAATGAGCCAGGTTCAATGTGGCAATGGTTTCCAGGAAATACCGTAACATACAATTCTCCACCTTCAAATATTGCTGATGCAGGTTGGTGGTTTTTAAGTTCAAATAGTTCAGGTGGCGTGCCGTTAGATCCTGACAATAGTTGGGGAGATGGTTGTACTGCAACCAATGGTTATTTGGGAGTGTCACAAGCGGTTTGCGAAGGTGATGGTTGGACATGGGTGCCTGGTGTAGGCTGTACTTCAGATTATGTAGATGCATTTGGAGATCCTGTATATTTATGGGTTGGTCCTGATGTTTTCTTTGATTGGTATCTTGATTTTTCAATCAACCAAAGCTCATGTTTAGCTGCTGGTGGTGTTTGGGATGCTGCATTTGGTGATTGTGGTTTTTTTGGGTCTTGTTTTGGAGATCCAAATGATGGAATGGGTTTAACTTGGACAGCTTGTTTTGAAATAACAACTTCAAGTACTGCATCATGTACACCAGATCAAGATTTACATGTGGAAGTGAAAACCTACGCAGATGGAGAAACAGGGACATGGACCGATATAGGATGTACGCTTGATCAACCAGTAGAATTAGATGCGACAGCCTGTTGTATTCCACCTCCAATGGCTGTTACACAAAAATTTTGTGAGGGAACAGTGATGAATATTGTTGCCAGTAGCAGTGGCTATGGTGTAATTAATTGGTACAATGTTGCTTCAGGTGGAATTGCATTAGCCACAGGAACAAATACTTATAATCCTGGAGCTTTAGCTCCTGGTTCATATACTTTTTATGTAGAGGAAGATGATAATGGATGTGTAAGTCATGATAGAACACCTGTAATTGTAAATGTAGATCCATTGCCAGATATTACTATTGATCTAGGAAATCAAGTAATATGTTTAGGGGAATCAGCTACCATTCAAACTACCATCACAAATGAAACTTCTATAAGTTGGAATAATCCTGGAAATAGTACAACAGACGATATTTTGGTGACACCCACTGCTACTACAACTTATACGGTTACTGCAACCAACCTTTGTGGTGTAGTTACTTATCCTGTTGTAATTACAATTAATCCACCAATTGTTTTAAATACAAGTATAACAAATGCTACATGTAATGGTGTTTCCGATGGCGCAATAGATTTAATTCCAACTGGAGGTTCAGCACCTTATACTTACGATTGGGATATTGATGGCACTGGAGATTTTGATGATAGTCAGGATCTAAATAGTTTAGCTCCAGGAGATTATACGGTTGTGGTAAAAGACTTCTATGATTGTTCAAGTATGGCAACTTTTACAGTACAATCTTTGGGTGGATATGACAGTACTGGAATAACTTTAACGACATGTAACCCAGCCAATGCAGGTGTTTCAACAATTACGCTGACCAATACATTGGGCTGTGATAGTATTGTTACAACGATTACAACATTGCTGCCAGAAGTCACGAATACAGTAATGGCTACTACTTGCGATCCACTATTAGCAGGCACCACAGTAGATACTTTTACAGCCTTTAATACTTGTGATAGTATTGTGACAACGATTACAACATTACTACCAGAAGTCACTAATACAGTAACGGCAACCACTTGTGATCCATTATTAGCAGGCACCACAGTAGATACATTTGTAGCTTTCAATACTTGTGATAGTATTGTTACAACCATTACAACATTATCAGCCTTTGATAGTGTTGGACTTACAGCTACCACATGTGATCCATTAGCAGTAGGAAGTGTAACCGATACATTCACCAATGCAGCAGGTTGTGATAGTTTAGTCACTACAGTGACGACGCTTAATCCATCAGACATTATCAACTTAACGGCTACCACATGTAATCCATTGCAAGCGGGCACAACGGTAGATTCATTTATCAATGCTTCCGGATGTGATTCGATTATCACTACGGTAACAACCTTACTACCAGAAGTCACTAATACAGTAACGGCAACTACATGCGATCCATTATTAGCAGGCACTACAGTAGATACATTTGTAGCCTTCAATACGTGTGATAGTATTGTTACAACGATTACTACTTTATCAGCTTATGATAGTGTTGGACTTACAGCTACCACTTGTGATCCACTTCAAGTAGGAAGTGTAACCGATACATTCACCAATGCAGCAGGTTGTGATAGTTTAGTCACTACGGTAACCACACTTAATCCATCTAACATTATCAACTTAACGGCTACCACATGTGATCCACTGCAAGCAGGGACAACGGTAGATTCTTTAACAAATGCTTCAGGATGTGATTCGATTGTCACTACGGTAACAACATTGCTTCCAGAAGTCACTAATACAGTTACTGCCACGACATGTGATCCATTATTAGCAGGCACTACAGTAGATACTTTTGTAGCCTTTAATACATGTGATAGTATTGTTACGACCATTACAACTTTATCAGCTTATGATAGTGTTGGACTTACAGCTACCACTTGTGATCCACTTCAAGTCGGAACAGTAACCGATACATTCACCAATGCAGCAGGTTGTGATAGTTTAGTGACTACAGTGACGACACTTAATCCATCTGATATTATCAACTTAACGGCTACCACATGTGATCCGCTTCAAGCAGGGACAACAGTAGATTCATTAACGAATGCTTCAGGATGTGATTCGGTTATTACTACTGTAACTACTTTACTACCAGAAGTCACTAATACAGTAACGGCAACCACTTGTGATCCATTATTAGCAGGCACAACAGTAGACACTTTTGTAGCCTTCAATACATGTGATAGTATTGTGACGACCATTACAACTTTATCAGCTTATGATAGTGTTGGACTTACAGCTACCACTTGTGATCCATTAGCAGTAGGAAGTGTAACCGATACGTTTACGAATACATCTGGCTGTGATAGTTTAGTCACTACGGTAACCACACTTAATCCATCTGACATTGTCAACTTAACGGCTACCACATGTGATCCACTACAAGCAGGGACAACGGTAGATTCATTTACGAATGCTTCAGGATGTGATTCGATTGTAACAACAGTTACTACTTTACTTCCAGAAGTCACCAATACAATCACAACGACTTCATGTGATCCATTACAAGTGGGCACCACAGTAGATACTTTTGCAGCTTTCAATACTTGCGATAGTATTGTAACCACTATTGTAACCCTAGCGGCTTATGATAGCACGGGCACAACGGCTACGACTTGCGATCCATTAGCAGTAGGAATTGTAACCGATACGTTCACCAATGCTGCAGGATGTGATTCGATTGTAACAACAGTTACTACTTTACTTCCAGAAGTCACCAATACAATTACAACGACTTCATGTGATCCATTACAAGTGGGCACCACAGTAGATACCTTTGTAGCTTTCAATACTTGTGATAGTATTGTTACCACTATTGTAACCCTCGCGGCTTATGATAGCACAGGTACAACGGCTACCACTTGCGATCCATTAGCAGTAGGAAGTGTAACGGATACTTTTACGAATACAGTAGGCTGTGATAGTTTAGTCACTACGGTAACGACTTTACTATTCCCTTCTAATTCAACAGTAAATGCTACAAGTTGCAATCCGGCAGATGTTGGAACGTCGATAGATACTTTATTTAGTGCAGCAGCTAATGGATGTGATAGTATTATAACCACAATTACATCACTTGGACCGTTGCCTTCCAATACAATTTTTGAGGCAATTTGCCCTGGAGATGTTTATGTAATGCCGAATGGCGGAGTAGTTACTACAGCAGGAACTTATGAAGATACCATTGCTGGTTTTAACTGCGATAGTGTTGTAACGGTTATTATTACAGAAAATAATAGCTATGTATCTGTATTCTCACCACCTGTTCAGCTTTGTGAAGGCCAAACTTATACCATGCCAAATGGAGATATTGTAGATGCTACAGGAACGTATGTAGATACAGTAGCATCCCCTGGAATATGCGGTCAGATTGTAACCGTTGAAGTTACAGTACTAAATGCACAACAAGGAAGTCAGTTAGAAACTATCTGTTTTGGTGAAAGTTTCTCTATTAATGGTGTTGATTTTTACAATACTACAGGAACATATGTAGACATTATCCCGGCTAGTAATGGTTGTGATAGTGTTGTTACTTTAGATTTGACAGTGTTGGATCTCTTAACAGATACATTAACGACTAGTATTTGTTTTGGAGATAGTGTGACCATCAACGGAAGCGACTATTATACTACTACGGGAAGTTATTTTGAAACATTACAAGGACAAGGAGTTAATTGCGATAGTATTGTTGTGTTAAACCTTACAGTAGGCAACAGTGCTACGTATAGTTACAGTCAAAGTATTTGTGAAGGAGATAGTGTTTCTATCGATGGCAATACTTATTACAATACAGAAGGAAGTTATTCCGCTACATTTAGTAATGGAGGTTCTTGCGATAGTATTGTTACATTGAATTTAGTTGTCAATACTATAAAAATAGACACTATAGTAACATCACCGGCTAATTGTTTAGGTGTTAATGGTAGTGTATTATTTGAATTTGAATCAGGTGTGTCGCCATTTATGTTTGATGTAACAGATGTTGATGGAAACACTTTAACTTCGATGGATAATCCACTTACTGGGTTAGATGCTGGCAGTTATACCGTTCTAATTTCGGATTCTAATCTTTGTTCAACTGATACTAGTTTTGCTATTGATCAGGAAAACAGTGCTGATTTTGAAGTTACTCCTGATTATTCTTCTATTATATATGGCGATTCAGTAGAATTCTTCGTTAGCCCGGCTAATGGAAATATTACTTGGCTTTCAAACAACTTTTTATCATGCGATACTTGTAGTAATGTTATTTCTACCCCAGAATATAGCATTTACTATATAATACAAAAGGATGATGGTTCTGGATGTTTAGCCTATGATACAGTTTATATTGAAGTCAAAGATCCTGAAGTATTTATACCAACAGCATTTTCACCAAATGGCGACAACGACAATGATATTCTTTATATAATTGATAAAAATATTGATGAATTAATCTATTTTAGGATTTGGAACCGATGGGGTGAATTACTTTTTGAAACAGATGATATCAATGAAGGTTGGGATGGTTTTTATAAAGGTGATGAGCAAGAATTAGACACCTATGTATTTGATGCTAAAGTGATCATGTATACCGGTAAAACTGTGCAAGTACATGGTCAAGTGCTCTTAGTTCGATAAAATTGAAAATAAAAACATGCAACAAAAGAATTCAAAACATATACTAAGTTTCTATTTTATAATAGTATTGTTGGAATTGATAGGTGAGTCATTGGCGCATTATAACTCGTCTTTTACACTTATTTATATAGTAAAACCTTTACTAATGCCTATTTTAATGGTTTACTACTATAGATCGATTAACATTATTAAGGGACAATCAAATGCAATCCATCGGTGGGTTTTAGGGGCATTATTCTTTAGTTTTCTTGGCGATGTCTTTTTAATGCTTACTTGGTCTGGTGGAAATTTGTTTTTGTTTGGTCTAGGAGCTTTTTTACTTGCTCATATCGCATATATAATGGCGTTTAGAACAAATTTGAATGAATCGGTCACTCCCATATTAAGGAAGAAGGCTTATGCTATATTTCCAATTATAGTTTATACTGTTGTATTGATTACAGCATTAATGAATTATGGAAATGCTGACTTTTCTGAGATGAAAGTACCGGTAATTGTTTATGCCATGGTAATTATGGTAATGGTTATTTCTGCTTTTAATAGATATCAAAGAGTGATAGAAAAAAGCTTCAGACTAGTGTTGTTAGGAGCAGCATTATTTATGTTGTCAGATTCGATTATCGCTTTAAATAAGTTTACTGGTTTGTTCTATAATTATCAATTTTTACCAAGGCTTTTAATAATGTTTACTTACACATTAGCACAGTATTTTATCGTTAAAGGCATGGTTGTTTCAACCAATACTACTGCAATTTCTTAACTTAAACTTTCTTTTACATTTGTGCATTCAGACAAATTAAAAGCTAAATTTATCAAGTAAAGTCATAGAAACAGTTTTAGTTAATGCAAGAAGATATTGGAAATTACCCAACACCAACCACAAGGTATTTTAAGACTAGAGAAGAATTTGATATTGCAGTTGGACGCGATTTTATTACACATGCTAATCTTATTACCAAGCAAGGTCAGGAATTTTTTGTTGGTTTAGCTCATGGACAATCTCCAGCTGGAGCCTATCAATATATTTTAGATTATTTCCATGAAATAAAACATCCGCATTTATTAAAGTTTACCGCCACTAATTCTCATTTAAAAAGGCAAAGAGATTTAAAAGATGTATTTAACGCTACTGAATTTTTAAAAGCCCTAATTCAAAAGGAGTATATAGCCAAAGAACAAGTCTTGGGTAAGCGATACAATCGTGAAAAAATGCAAGATTATGCCGATACCTATAATTTTGATCTTGCCAAATATCTTGAGAAAACCAATAAAGAAGGATTTGATTATGTTTTTACAGCTTCAGATTCAAGAGGAAGAGTAGCTGCTATTGCTAGAAAATCAACTGCTTTTGATTCAGAAGAAATTATGGTGGTGGTTAGTGAAAGACGGGAGGAAGAGTTAACCATTACGCCGCATTTTCTAAAAAAATCTAAAAGGATAGCTTTTTTAGCCACCAAAGCAGATAAACGTAGACCATTAGCTTGGTTGTATTCTCGTTGGGGAAGTCCAGATGAAAGTCCAAGCTTTTTAAGGTATGTTGAAGATGTAGCTATTAAAATGACTGTATTTGTTGATGATGCAGCATTAACATGGCCACAAATTGAAATTTTCAGACCTTCAAAATATGGAGGAAGTACCATAAGGATAGACTTAGCAACTACATATAATGAAGATGCTAAGCGTAAATTACCTGTAGTTTTATTGATTCATGGATTTTTAGGTTTAAACTCATTTGACGGTCTTTTAACATCATTACCATCAAGAAAATACATTGGTGCGGCAATGCACTATGGCACCATTCCAGATGATTTGCCGCCAAAATCTTATTCAAAGCATATTTCAAAGAATATTGATGCCGCAGTCGGATTTTTTGGTTCTAAAGGCCATCCGGTTTATATTTTCGATCATTCCATGGGGAATATTTATTTCCTCTTGGCCGATTTAGAGTTTGACAATTTACCAAACGTTCAAAAGTATTTAAAAGGAAGAATTGGAGCGAATCCATTTTTTGGAAACGAAGCTAAACATGCCTTAAAAGGATTTTTAGATTATGTTATACTTCCATCATTCTCATTTATAAAAAATCCGGTTCAAAAACAAACACTAACTATTTTTAGAAATTTGGTTTTACCGCTTATGCCCGATTGGGAAGTTAGAAGACAAGGTATTCAGTGGACAGGTGTTGGGATAAAGAGGAGCAATGTTGTTAATGACAGTTTTTGGGAGGCTATTAAAACACAGATATTAGATTTAATGACACAACTCGATTCGGTACCTGCTTTAAATAGAATCCCAATTGAACGAGCATTAAGCCGATTACCGGCGAAAATATTTGCCATTCAAATTCATTCAGCGCTTTATGTTTCAAAAAGATTAAAAAAGAAGCAAGGCTTAGCTAATATGGAAAAACATGGAATTCGTGTCTTAATTCTTAAAAGTGAAAAAGATGGGATTGCTAAGTTTGATAATCAATACTATACTAATTCATCTACTACAGTTTGGGACGTAACAAACGAGAAAGAGCACGATCTATTTAGAGAGCATCTTTATCATATGGTCAATCCATTAAAAACAGCTAAAATTATTGATGACTTTATTGTATCTATTGAAAGCAGTAAATAAAAATTGCTTACGGTTGGTCTAGTATCTCAATGTATTTTTCTATAAATGGCTCAATTAGTTTATCTACTTGACTTTGAATTAACTTTTTCGGCACCAACATAAATGGTCCTAATTTTATATCAAATTCTAAGCTAGAGTATATGGTGCCATCTCCATTGTCTCTTGCGGTACAGTGAACCGATGGAAAAAATGGCGGCATTTTGCTATGAGATTTCCAATACGTTTGATGAACATATTCTTTTATCTCATATTCTATAAAAAGAGGAATGCCCAAAAAAGTAAGCTTTTCCTTATACTTTGTACCAATCCAATTATCGGTTTTATGAGTTATAAAACTTTCATCAAAGAAATGTATCCACTCTGACCTTCTTTCAAAATCCATTATAAAATCCCAAACATTTTCTAAGGAATTATGAACAACACTATCGTATTTAAATTTCATCTGTCTATTTTATATCGGTTATCTCGTCTACGCAAAAATGATGAATAAACTTGAGTTTTACAATGCTACTTTTTTATTACCTTAACCCGCCAATATTTATGATGTTTTAATGAAGTTCTATTCGGCCATCCTGGTTTTAATTTTCGCTTATGTATGTTGGTTGTTTTATGCAAGCATAGGTCAATTAAAATATATAGCTGATGGACCAAACCAATACAGTTTAACCCACATTGAATTAGCGCCTCAAGATTTCAAATTTGCGTACTCAACAACTGAAAGAAACTTATTAAATATAGGTTTGGTAGATATCGAAAAGTACGATTCTGATATTATTGTTGATTTAAAATATGCTACTACTGATAATTTTACCGATACAATATTATACACGGATTTAAAAAGAGCTTTTCTTCAAGCAGCTATTGCTGATAAATTACTTCAAGCACAAATCAAGTTAAAAGAAATCGACAGTACATTAAATCTAGTGATTTTTGATGCTACTCGCCCTCAATCTATTCAACATAAATTATGGGATTGGGCAATTGCTAATGATATGAAAAAGTATGTCGCTTCACCATGGACTGGTTCTAACCATAATTTTGGCTGTGCAGTAGATGTAAGTATTATGGGGAAAGACAGCTTATTAGATATGGGCACTACCTATGATTATTTTGGACCGGAAGCGGAACCAAGATACCAATGGCAATATTTAAAAGAAGGCAAGCTCACGCAAACACAAATTGATAATAGATTGCTTTTGAAAAATGTCATGAAAGCAGCAGGATTTCAAGCGATTCAAACAGAATGGTGGCATTTTAATGGTATTTCCAAAGAGCGAGCTAGAGATTATTATAGAATAGTTCCTTAGGGGTGAAGTCCTAATTTATGTTAACAAATATTCAATTGTAGTTTTTATACTTAATTTTGTATCTTTTAGGTTGAATGCTAAACAGAATAAGGAAATATAAGGCTGTAGCTATACTAATGTCAGTTTTGATGTTTTCTACATCAATTGGATTTTCTATCGATATGCATTTTTGTCAAGGAACTTTTAAAAATCTGAGTTTTTTAGGAGATGCGAGATCTTGTCATGATAAAGTACCGCACGCAAAAAATCAAGCATCATGTCATACAAATAACGCTCCATCCAATGAAATAATGGACAGCAAAGGCTGTTGTGATAATAAAACTATAGCTGTTCAATTAGAAGATAATTTTGTGAAAGCAGAAATAGCCAACTTTAGTAACCATCAAATGGCATTTCTTTTAGCATTTGCCGTTACTTCGTTAAATATCAATTCAACCTCTGAAGTTGATCTTCCGTACTTAAATTATAAACCTCCTTTATTGGATAAGGATATACCCATTCTTACCCAGACATTCCGCTGTTAAACATATTCATTTTCAAGGATTTCCTGAATAAATCAATTTATTCGGGCTATAGATTTTTATCAATTACTTCCTTAACTAGAATGAATAATGTTAAAACATATCATAAAATTTTTCTTAGAAAATAAGCTAGTAGCTTGGCTCTTACTCCTACTTTTTGTTGGCTGGGGATTGAGTACCGCACCGTTTGATTTTAATATCAAATGGTTGCCTAGAAATGCTGTGGCAGTTGATGCTATTCCTGATATTGGAGATAACCAACAAATTGTCTTTACCAATTGGCAAGGTCGTTCTCCACAAGATGTAGAAGACCAAATCACTTATCCTTTAACCACTTCTTTATTAGGAATTCCGGGCGTTAAAAGTATTCGAAGTAATTCCATGTTTGGCTTCTCGAGTATCTATATCATATTTGATGAAAATGTGGAGTTCTATTGGAGTAGAAGTAGAATTTTAGAGAAATTAAATTCGCTTCCAACCAATCTTTTGCCGGAAAATGTTCAACCCACTTTAGGACCTGATGCAACAGCTCTAGGTCAAATATATTGGTACACTTTAGAAGGAAGAGACAAGAATGGAAATGCTACAGGCGGTTGGGATTTACATGAGTTACGTTCCATTCAAGATTTCTATGTCAGATATGGACTGTCATCAGCAAGCGGTGTAGCAGAAGTAGCTTCCATAGGTGGCTTTGTGCAAGAATATCAGGTAGATGTTGATCCCAATAAAATGAGGACATATAATATCACTTTAGAAGATGTGATGAAATCTTTGAAGGAAAGCAATTTAGATATTGGTGCGCAAACGCTAGAAATCAATTTGGCCGAATATTTTGTAAGAGGCTTGGGCTACGTCAACTCATTAGAAGATATAGAAGCAAGTGTCGTTGCCATCAACAATAATGTTCCGATTAGAATTAGAGATATTGCAAGAGTTCATTTAGGACCTGCAACCAGGAGAGGCGTATTGGACAAGTCGGGCGCCGAAGCCGTTGGCGGAGTGGTTGTCGCTAGATTTGGTTCGAATCCATTGGAAGTAATACAAAATGTAAAACAGCAGATTGTAGAGATCGCGCCGGGATTGCCTTCCAAAACATTGGCAGATGGAACGGTTTCTCAAGTTACTATTGTGCCTTTCTACGATAGAACAGTCTTGATCAACGAAACCATAGGCACTTTACAAGAGGCTCTTAGTCTGGAAATTTTGATTACCATCATCGTAGTAATCTTAATGCTAATGAATTTGAAATCTTCATTGCTGATTTCCGGTTCATTGCCGGTAGCCGTTTTAATGTGTTTTATTGCCATGCGTTACTTAGGTGTTGATGCCAATATTGTTGCCTTATCAGGAATTGCCATTGCAGTAGGTACAATGGTGGATATGGGCATTGTCCTCACGGAAAGTATGGTGATTCACATGAAAGCAGCCAAAAAGGGAGATTCCCTTCAAACCACTATTTATAATGCGACCATCGAAGTGGCGCCTGCTGTGGTCACGGCTGTGGCAACCACCATCATTAGTTTCTTACCTGTTTTTACTATGGAAGCAGCTGAAGGGAAATTGTTTAGGCCATTAGCGTTTACTAAAACATTTGCGCTTTTATCCTCTATTATTGTAGCGCTTACTATACTGCCTACTTTAGCTCAGCAAATTTTTGGTTTAAAGTCAAAAAAGCAATGGTTAACGGCACTTTTCGCATTAGGATTAATAGGAGGAAGTATCTGGTTATTGTTTACGCCTTTTAACATAATCGGTTGGGTGGGAATTGTTGTAGGAATAGTTTCTTTAGTAGAATTAGCGCTTAAATCAGCCAATAACCAACCAATAATTATTCTTTTTGATGTATTTAAAAACATCATTTATGCCATTGTAGTTGCCTTTATTTTAGCTAAAGTTTGGATGCCGTTAGGCGTTTCAAAAAGCATCTTTACTAACTTCCTTTTTGTATCTATTACTATTGCGGTATTACTCGGGTTCTTTTATTTAATCATTCACTTTTATGAAAGTATTCTTCGATTTCTATTGAAAATAAAACTTTTGTTCCTGCTATTAGTAGCGTTTATAATTTTCTTAGGCGTTAGAATATTTATGCAAACTGGACAGGAGTTTATGCCAGCGCTAAATGAAGGATCGTTTCTTTTAATGCCAACCGCCATGCCCCATTCCGGTATGGAAATTAATGTGGCTAATTTAAGAGCTTTAGATATGGCAGTTACCGCCATCCCTGAAGTAGAATCAGTGGTTGGGAAGGCCGGTAGAGTCGAAAGTGCTTTGGATCCTGCACCGGTATCTATGTACGAAAATATCATTCTTTATAAAAGTGAATACAAAACCGATGAGCAAGGGCATAGAATAAGATTTCAGGTCAATAAAAATGGAGAATATGCGAGAGATGACAATGGGGAATTGATACCGAATAACAAAGGTCAATATTTCAGACAGTGGAGAGATCATATCCAATCGCCGGATGATATTTGGGCGGAAATTGTTGCGGCTACGAAGCTTCCAGGAATAACTTCTGCTCCCAAACTCCAACCTATAGAAACTCGTTTGATCATGCTCCAAACAGGCATGCGAGCACCAATGGGTATAAAAATAAAAGGTCCTGATTTAGCAACGATTGAGGCATTTGGAGTAGCACTGGAAGACCATTTAAGAAATGTAGAAGGCGTAAAACCATCTGCTGTTTTTGCCGATAGAATTGTAGGCAAACCTTATTTGTTGTTAGATATTAATCGCGAGCAGATCAGTAGATATGGATTAAGCATTCAATCTGTTCAAAAACAAATTCAAGCTGCTGTTGGTGGAATGGTTATGACTTCCACCGTTGAAGGCAGAGAACGATATGCCATCAGACTAAGATATCCAAGAGAACTAAGAGACTCACCTGATAAAATAGAATCAATTTTAGTGTCTACTCCATCGGGCACGCAGATTCCATTAGGCGATTTGATTGATGTAAGATATGAGCAAGGTCCTCAATCAATTAAGAGTGAAGATGGCTTTTTATTGGGCTATGTTTTATTTGATAAATTAGATAATTATGCAGAAACGAATGTGGTTTACAATGCCCAAGATTATTTGCAATCAAAAATTGACGATGGAACATTAGTAGTCCCAAAGGGAGTGAGTTACAAATTTGCCGGTAATTATGAGCAGCAAGTTCGAGCCAATAACAAGCTGATGATTGTGCTACCTATAGCATTGATTTTGATTTTTCTAATTCTTTATTTTCAATTTAACTCTATCAGTATTTCTCTCATGGTGTTTATGGGCGTATTTGTGGCTTTTTCAGGTGGGTTCATTATGATCTATCTATACGGTCAACCTTCTTTTTTAAATTTTGAAATATTAGGAACCAACCTTCGAGATTTATTTCAAATGAAAACCATCAACCTAAGTGTTGCTGTTTGGGTTGGATTTTTAGCCTTATTTGGGATTGCTACCGATGATGGCGTGTTGGTCGCCACCTTTATGCAAAACAGCTTTAAAGATAATGAACCAACTACCAAAGAAGGCATTAGAGATGCCGTTGTTGAAGGCGGATTAAGAAGAGTGAAGCCCGCTATGATGACGACGGCTACCACTATTCTGGCACTCTTGCCAATACTTACCTCAACGGGGCGTGGAGCCGATATTATGTTGCCAATGGCCATTCCATCTTTTGGTGGCATGTTATTGCAAGTCATTACCATGTTTACTGTGCCAATATTATTTTCTATGTGGAAGGAAACGAAATTGAAGTTGAACAACAAAAATTTATAAGATGAAAACATATTTCAGAATATACTTACTCCTCACTTTTTTACTGGGGGCTTGCTTGGGATTGAAAGCGCAAACATTAGAAGAGTTGATGCAAATGGCAGTTGATCAGAATCCTGAATTGAAATCATTGCAATCAGAGTATGAGGCAGCTTTGCAAAAAGGACCGCAAGTTAGCCAACTAGCAGATGTACAAATAGGTATAGGTGTTCCGATTTTAAGACCTGAAACTCGATTAGGCGGACAAGTTCTAACGGTGAGTGCTAGCCAAATGTTTCCATGGTTTGGTACATTAAAGGCAAAAGAAGACATTGTTCTAACTATGGCAAAATCAAAGTATGAACGGCTCGCAGCCCTTCAATTGGACCTTTTTTATCAAATCAAATCTGCCTATTATCAATTGTTTTTAATAGAGCAAGAACAAGCTATTATAAAGGAGAATTTGAGACTGTATTCAACGATGGAAAATGTGGCTTTGGGAAAGGTCGAAAGTGGAAAATCTATTGCCTCAGATGTTTTAAAAGTGGGTTTGAAAATTAAAAAGCTAGAAAATCAATTACAGCTTTTAGAAAACAATAAAGCTCCACTTTTTGCTCAGATCAATGAAACGACTAATCGATCCATTCAAGATAGTATTTATATAGTAGAATCTTTTGACAATATCGCTATTCTCAATTTTTTCATAGATGATTATCAAAAACGAATTGAAGAAAATCATCCTGTCATCAATCAATTAAATTGGGAATTACAGAATTCTGATAAGGCACTAGCATTGAACAAATTATCCGGTTTGCCTTCTTTTGGAGTAGGCTTGGATTATAGTCTTGTTCAACCGAGAACAGATATGTTGCCTGACAATAACGGAAGAGATATTTTAATTCCTAAAGTAATGATGACGATTCCAATTGCGAGAAAAAAGTATAAAGCAAAGGAGGCGGAGGAATCATTGAACAAAGAGGCCTTTGAATACAAAAAGGAAAGTGTTGTTAATCAAATGATGACAGCCTTGCAGACATATAAAACGGAATATGACAATGCCTTACTTGAGTTGGAATTTTATAATCAGCAGATCATAATGGTCAATTCCACCTACAATATTCTATTATCGGAATACAGTAGCAGCGGTTCAAGATTCGATGAATTGATCAGAATTCAAGATGATCTATTGGATTATAAGTTGAAAATTTTAGAAGCCTATTTGCAAACGCATATAGCTGTTGCCAAAATTGATAGACTAACAAACTTTTAAAAAAATGAAAATGAAACATACTTATATCATAAAGGGAATGACTTGCAATGGTTGTAGAAGCCATGTAGAAGAAACTTTGTCTAAAGTAGAAGGCGTCTCTTCCGCACAAGTCGATTTAGAGAAAAAAGAAGCCATCATAGAAATGGATAATCATATTCATTTAGAGACTTTTAAAAAGGCATTACAAGAAGATGGAGGAAGATATTCAATCTTTTTACCAGGTGAAGAAGATAAGGCTGAAGCGCCTCCAAAAATACCAGAAAACGAAAATGGAAACGGTATTTATTACTGTCCGATGCATTGTGAAGGAAATAAAACATATAAGGCTCCCGGCGACTGTCCTGTTTGTGGAATGGACTTAGTTCAAGAGGCAAAAGCTGTAAATAGCACGCAGCAATATACTTGTCCAATGCATCCGGAAATAATAGAGGATAAACCGGGAAGTTGCTCTATTTGTGGGATGGATTTAGTGCCTAAAGAGCCGGAAATCGAAGACGACAATAAAAACTATAAAGCGTTATTAAGAAAATTAATCATCGCTTCTGCATTTACACTTCCAATTTTTCTAATTGCTATGTCTGAAATGATTCCCAATAATCCATTATTTAAATTGATGCATCAGAAATATTGGAATTGGATGCAATTTGGTTTATCGCTTCCTGTCGTTTTTTATGCTACTTGGATGTTTTTTGAAAGAGCTTGGAGATCTATTAAAACAATGAACCTTAACATGTTTACCTTAATTGGTATTGGCTCGGGTGTTGCTTGGTTGTTTAGCGTTGTTGGTCTGCTATTTCCCGATATTATTCCAATGGACTTTAAAACTGACAGTGGAACGGTTCATGTTTATTTTGAGGCGGCAACCGTTATTCTTACTTTGGTTTTGCTCGGACAAGTTTTAGAGGCAAGGGCACATAGTAAAACCAATGGAGCGATTAAGGCTTTGTTGAAATTAGCCCCAAAAGAAGCCCTTAGAATTAATAATGGCAAAGAGGAAGTAATTTCCATTAATCAAATTAAAATTGGAGATCTTTTAAAAGTAAAACCAGGTGAAAAAATTCCTGTAGATGGCGTATTGATTGACGGAGAAAGTGCGGTAGATGAGTCAATGATTACTGGAGAACCTATTCCTGTTACCAAGTCAAAAGACGATAATGTATCTGCCGGCACCATCAATGGAAATAGCACATTTACATTTAAGGCTGAAAAAATTGGTAGCGATACCTTACTGTCACAAATCATTGAAATGGTGAATAAAGCCTCAAGAAGTAGAGCGCCAATTCAAAAATTAGCGGATAGAGTTTCGGGCTATTTTGTTCCAATTGTTATTTTAGTTTCGGTGATTACTTTTCTCGTTTGGGCGATATTCGGTCCAAAACCTGCTTATGCTTTTGCCTTCATCAATGCCATTTCCGTTTTAATAATTGCCTGTCCATGTGCCTTAGGTTTGGCAACGCCGATGTCGGTGATGGTTGGTGTTGGAAAAGGTGCTCAATCGGGTGTTTTGATCAAAAATGCTGAAATGCTTGAAAAGATGAATAAGGTTAATGTACTAATCGTCGATAAAACAGGAACATTAACGGAAGGAAAACCAAGCGTTGAAAAGGTAGTAGCCGTTTCTAACGATGTTTCAGAAGAACAAGTGTTGACCTTCATTTATGCATTGAATCAATCTAGTGAACATCCTTTAGCAAGAGCAACTGTTGCATATGCGAAAGAGAAGAAAGTTGAGGTTTTAAAAGTGGAGCACTTTGAATCCATTACAGGCAAAGGTGTTAAGGGTTTAGTAGATGGAAAAAAAATAGCGTTAGGCAATTCGAAAATGATGGAGGCTGTAAAGGCTTCTATTTCAAAAGATTTAGAAGAAAAAGTAACAGCCTTTCAAAAGCAGGGCAAAACAGTTTCTATTTTATCGGTGGACGATAAGGGAGTTGGTTTTGTTGTGATATCCGATGCCATTAAAACATCTAGCAAAAAAGCCATTGAAGATCTTCAAAATAATGGTATTGAAGTAATGATGCTCACCGGAGACAATCAAGATACGGCCAAATCTGTAGCAGACGCAATGAACATTAAATCCTTTAAAGCAAGTGTGTTGCCGGAAGATAAATTAAAAGAAGTGGAACGACTTCAAAAGCAAGGTAAAATTGTTGCCATGGCGGGTGATGGTATCAACGATGCTCCGGCATTAGCTTTGGCAGATGTAGGTATTGCTATGGGAACAGGAACCGATGTCGCGATTGAAAGTGCTGGTATTACTTTGGTAAAAGGCGATTTAAATGGCATTGTTAAGGCTTATCATTTAAGTCATTCAGTGATGAAGAACATCAAACAAAACCTATTCTTTGCCTTAATTTATAATACCGTTGGTATTCCAATTGCAGCGGGTGTTTTGTATCCTTTATTCGGGATGCTGCTGTCACCCATGATCGCCGCTGCCGCCATGAGTTTCAGTTCCGTATCTGTTATTGCCAATGCATTGCGACTTAGATCCACCAAACTTTAAAATGCTTATAAATAGTTTAAGATGAAAAATATAAAATCAATAGTAATTATAGTTGTGACACTAATTATTGGTGGAGGAATAGGTTATCTAATTAGCACATATAAACAGTCCAAAACCAACATGTCCGAAAATCAGCATAGCAGCAAATCTGAAGATGAGCAAATCTACACCTGTGCCATGCATCCTCAAATTAGGCAGGATGACCCCGGAGATTGTCCTGTCTGCGGAATGGAATTAGTGCCTCTACCGTCGGTATTGTCAGAAGACAACCCAACTGCTATGCAAATGACGGAACAAGCGGTTCAGTTAGCCAATATTCAAACTACAATCATTGGAAATGTTTCGAATGATAAAGAAGTTAAAGCATTAAAATTAAATGGTACAATTGAAGCAGACGAGAGACAAACCGCCAGCTTAACTGCTCATCTGCCCGGTAGAATTGAGAAATTGTATGTAGGCTTTACAGGCGAATACGTGAGTAAAGGTCAGCGGATCGCTAAAATATATTCTCCCGAGTTAATTACTGCCCAACGAGAATTAATTGAGGCTAAAAAAATTCAAGATATTAATCCGGCTTTGTTAAACGCTGCTAAAAACAAGTTGAAATATTGGAAATTACCGGAATCAACTATCAATGATATTTTAGAGCAAGAAGTGGTAAGGGAAAATTTTGATATTTATGCAGAAGCTTCTGGTGTGGTTCAAAATAAAAGAGTTGAGGTGGGCGATCATGTGATGGATGGCACAGTAATGTTTGAAGTGCAAAATCTCTATAATCTTTGGGTAGTGTTTGAAGCGTATGAAAGTGATCTACCATCTTTAAATATTGGTCAAAAAGTTAGTTTTACCACACCAGCCGTCCCAAACAAAACTTTTACCACAACTATTTCATTTATTGATCCTGTCATCAACAAGCAGACTAGAATAGCGAGAATTAGAGGAGAAATTGCGAACCAATCCGGCAAATTAAAACCGGAAATGTTTGTAGAAGGGCAAATGATTGGGGCGACCAAACAATCTAACAAAACTGAACCGATGTTGATTCCAAAATCAGCTGTTCTTTGGACGGGAGAGCGGTCAGTAGCCTATGTGAAACTGCCAGGCACCCAAATTCCTTCTTTTGAATATAGGGAAATTGAAATTGGCGAATCTTTTGGCAGCAGCTATGTGGTAAAAAATGGATTGATGAATGGAGAAGAAGTAGTGACCAATGGTGCCTTTGTTATCGATGCTTCCGCTCAATTAAACAACCGATCTAGTATGATGAATAAAAATGTTTCTTTAAAGAAGACGATAGGTAATGCTCAAACACCAAATTTTAACAGTACAACACCCGAAAAATTTAAAGAGCAACTAACAGAAGTAACGCTTATTTATTTGGAATTGAAAGAAGCATTGGTGGACAGTGACAGCGATAAAGCCAAAACAATTGCGAATCAATTTTTAAATCAGCTGCAAACAGTAGACATGACTTTGGTTAAAAATGAAGCTCATCTTTTTTGGATGGAGAAGTTTAAAGCCCTTCAATCGCATGGTAAAGCATTGATTAGTTCGACAGTTATAGAAAAACAAAGAGATCAATTCTATTTTTTATCTCAAACATTAATCAACACACTTAGAGCTTTTGGGGTAAGTAATGATACTTTTTATATACAACATTGTCCAATGGCGAATAATGATGAAGGAGCCGAATGGATCAGTAAAGATAAAGAGGTGAAAAATCCATATTTTGGCGAAAAAATGTTAAAGTGTGGTTTCATTCAAGACACAATAATGAACTAGAATCAATTTTTTAAACCAATAAATAATTAAACAATGAAAAAATTAAGCATTCAAATTTTAATGTTGATCATCTTAGGGATGACGGTAACATTTACAGCTTGTAACAGCGGTAGTAAAACAGAAAAGGTAGATAAAACAGGCAAGGAATATACTTCTGCCTATATCTGTCCAATGCATTGTCCTGGCAGTGGCGCGGATGAACCGGGTAATTGTTCAGTTTGTGGAATGCCAATGGTGAAAAATGAAAATCACGAAATGCACCAAAAACCAGCAGAAGAAATGCCGGCTGAGGTTCCTACTGAAGAAAGTCATGAGGAAGAAAGCCACGAAGGTCATGATCATTAAAAATCAAGTAAATTATACAAATTAGGATCTCACATTCTAATTTGTATAGTTTCATAAATACAAGATGGATAGCATTACTCAAGCAGCACTGGGAGCATCAATTGGCGAAGCCATGTTTGGTAAAGCAATTGGGCGAAAAGGTGCTATAACAGGAGCCATTGTAGCTACTATTCCCGATTTAGATGTGATTCTTCTTCCATTTTTTTCTGATGTACAACGATTAAGTATCCACCGTGGATTTAGTCATTCAATCGTGTTTAGCATTATTGGTGCATTATTGATAGGATACATTTTATCCAAAATAAGATGGACGAAATCGATTGTTCTTAGCCAATTGATTTTATTCAGTTGGTTGGCTTTGATTACGCACATGTTATTGGATGCTTTCACTTCTTATGGCACTCAATTGTTATTGCCATTTTCTAATCATAGGGTAAGCTTTGACAGTATCAATATTGTAGATCCGATTTACACCTTGCCTTTGCTAATTGGACTTTTCTCAAGCGTAAAAGTGTATAAAAATGCTTCCAATAGAGGTAGATATAATCGAATAGGCATCTTGGTAAGTTCTTTGTATTTAATTTTTACGCTTGGTATTAAAAGCCATGTGAATCAAAAATTTAAAAGAACATTGGCAGCAAATAATATTGAATATAAATCTCTGTTAACCGTTCCGGTAAAAATTTCAAGTGTTAAATGGTATGGAGTCGCTAGTACAGATGTTGGATTGTATATTGGTCACTATAATAATGTAAGTAGACAACCCATTCAGTTAGACTATTTTCCAAGAAACACAGAACTTTTATCAAACTTTGACCCATTACTAGTTGAGAAATTAAAATGGTTTGCGAAGGATTATTATGCGGTTGCTTTAGAAAATGGAAACCTTAGGTTCTATAACTTACAGTGCGATATGCAGGGTGTGAAAGAATATGGTGATTATAAAGCGCCCACTGCTTTTTATTTCGAAATTGCCAAAGATGAGCGGGGTGGTAGCCAGTTATCTACCGGAATGCATAAGGAAAAATAGAAAATAATAAATGAATTTCAACTATCTTTTATTAGGATAGATTTACATGAAAACAAAAAGATATGTGGTGGATATATGCTTTGCTTTCAGCTGTCTTTGCAGCTTTTACTGCCATTTTTGCCAAAATTGGAATCAAAGGTGTGGATACAGATTTGGCTACTGCCATTAGAACAGTGGTGGTTTTGCTTTTGGCTTGGGCCATCGCTTTTGCTCGTGGAGGCACCAAAACAATTGGTGTGTTAACAAAAGAAAACTGGATGTTTCTTTGTCTATCGGGTGTTGCTACTGGACTCTCTTGGATTTTTTATTTTAAAGCCTTACAACTTGGAAAAGTCTCACAAGTAGCGCCAATTGATAAGCTAAGTGTAGCATTGGTTGTCATCTTTTCAGTTCTGTTTTTGGGAGAAGTGCTAACCACCAAAATATTGATAGGTTCGTTACTAATTATTGTTGGAACGTTGGTTCTAATTATTTAGTTTTATGAATATGAATAGATCGATAAAATTTCCTTTAATCAATTCAATTGCATTGGTTTTTATGCTCACGATGAATTATTTGAGCAACACAAGTATTCTGAGTGAAAACAATATTGGCGATATCAGCGATAAGTATAACACCTTAATTACACCTGCTGGATATGCTTTTTCTATTTGGGGAATTATTTTTTTAGGTTTGATTGGATTTGTAGGCTTTCAATGGTATCAATATGCTACCAATAATGAACAGCCGGAATACGAAACGGCGGGCTTTTATTTTGCCATTTCGTCGGTTTTAAATGGGCTTTGGACTTTTATATTTTTGAAAGAATGGGTTTGGCTCAGTTTATTAATCATGCTTGGACTTTTATATTGTTTAGTGAAATTGATTATAGTGTATAGAAATGATACCTATAATGCACCGGTTAAAAAAGTTGTGTTTCAATGGTGGCCCATCAGCTTATATCTAGGTTGGATTATTTTGGCTACGGTATTAAATGTGGCTACTTTTCTGGTATCGATAGGATTTGAAGGCGGGCCATTTTCAGAAACAACTTGGGCCATAATAATTTTATTTACTGCAGGATTGATTTATAGCTATCTTATGAGATCGAGAAATATATCCGTTGCTAGTTTGGCCGGGTTATGGGGTTTATATGGAATTGTTGTTGCACAAAAAGGTAATAACGATACGGTAGTATCTGCCGTTTGGTTAGTATTTGGAATTGTATCAGTGGTTACTTTATTGCATTGGATTAAAAATTGGAACTCAAACTTTATTTCAAAATTATCAAGAGGAGAATGGTGATTTTTAATATTATTTCTCGTAATAAATTCTGTAAATAGCATCACCAAAATCATCTGATACCAATAAAGATCCATCCGGTAGCCATTCTAAATCAACAGGTCTGCCGGAAACATTATCATTGCCTTTGTACCAACCATTTGCAAAAGTTGAATAACGTTCACCCACAGGCTTAGATCGATCAACCATGGTTATTCTATATCCAATTTTTTCAGATCGATTCCATGATCCATGTTCTGCAATAAAAATAGCGTCTTTATATTCTTTTGGAAACATTTTATCTTCATAAAACTCCATACCTAATGGGGCTACATGTGGTCCTAAGTTTTGATAAGGAGCGGTATAATCTTCGCAATTTTTTCCTTTCCCAAATTCAGGATCCAACACATCTCCTTGGTGACAATATGGATAACCAAAATGTTGACCTTCTTTAATTAAATGATTGAGTTCACAAGCCGGTGAATCATCACCTAACCAATCTCTGCCATTGTCTGTAAACCATAAATCGTTGTTAGCCGGATCCCAATCAAAGCCTACTGTATTTCTAATTCCGGTAGCAATAATTTCGAAGTTACTTCCATCATCGTTCATTCTTGTAATTGTTGTGTAAATAGAATCAGATTCACAGATGTTACAAGGCGCTCCAACCGGTACATAAAGCTTCCCGTCAGGTCCAAATGCAATATATTTCCAACCATGATGAGTTTCAGACGGAAACTGATCGAAGATTAATTCAGGTGTTATAGATTTTTCAGCATAAGCGTCTAAATTTTTTCCAATATTCGAGAACTTCCAAATTTTATCAACTTCTGCAACATATAAATCACCATTTTTTATGGCTACACCATTGGGCATATTCATTTTTTCAGCGATGATGTACTTTTTGTCAATAATATTATCGCCATCCAAATCTTTCAAAGCATAAACTTTATCTGATTTTCTTGTACCTACGAATAATGTTTTTAATTCTGCCGAATAAACCATTGATCTTGCATTCACAATATTTTCGGCATACTTATGAATTTTAAAACCTTCCGGTAACTGAATGTCTTCCATTAAAACTTTATCCGCAAAAACTTTTTTTGGTGGATTGATACTGCCTCTGCAACTAAAAAGCAGAGTAATTAAGATTCCCGAAAAGAAGAAGATAATGAATCTTTGAGTGGATCTTGTATGGAAATATTGCATGTAGAAAAGTTACTTAACTTAAAATACTTTACAAAGTACTCTTACTTAAATTATCCAAAAAATCGATAACTGGCTGTCTAGTTTCATCTGGTTGTTCTGCTATGGTAGCATGGCCACAATCATCTACCAAAGCTACGGTTAGTGGAGAGCGAACGCTATCTTCAAAAACTTTTACGGAAGAAACATCTATTAATGGATCTTGGATGCCCCAAACAACTAAAACAGGAACTTTGATGTTATCCAATTCATCATCTAAAGCATCTATAAATTCGCCGTTTTCTGTATAGACGATATCTTGCAAGACATTGAAATAGAAGTCTCTATTATCTACCGATCGTTTCATATAATGCTTCATCAATTTATCAGGAGCATTCAAGTCTACATAAAAAATATATTTTTTAAATTGAGCTAAGCTTTCGTCGCTTAAGTCTTTTGGTAGCAAAGGCATATGCTCTTTTCTTTCTTCTAATGTTTGAAACTGATTCATATACAATTGAAGTTCAGACTCCTCTAAATTTCCGTTGATTCCAGCACTTGATATCATTGTGACAGATTGTAAATCATCTGGATAAATACTAGCATACTTGCCGACAACTGCTCCGCCCATAGAAACTCCAATTAAATGTGGTTGACCTAATGAAAGCGCATCAATAAAAGATTTTAAAAATTCTGCTTGATGAATAAAAGTATAGGCTATTGTAGTGTCTTTTCTATTTTCTCCATGGCCTAATAAATCAGGTGTGATGACCCGATAATCTTTTGAAAATTTATTTACAAATGGAAACCAAGATGCTTTTTCATCAGAGAAACCATGAACAAAAATCAAAACCGGTTGATCCATATTTTCATTATCATAATAGAAATAATCTTCTCCATCTATTTCAATACTCTGTTTACTAAATCCACCTAATTTTATCGTGATGTTGGATGCGGTATTTAAGAGGGTGCCAGGAGAAAAGAAATACAATCCTAAAATTAAAATGACCACTAAGGTTAATAATCCTCCAATAAATTTGAATGCTTTTTTCACACTATATTTTTAAATATTTGAAACTAAAATTTACTTTTTTTTGACACATATAAATGAGTAAAATAATCTAATGATTGAGGATTTTTCATTGCATCCTTGCTGATGCTATTGCTAATGTCTATTCCGGAAAGGATTTTCTTTACGGGCGTTTCCATCTTTTTGCCACTAATGGTATAAGGAACTTCTTTTACTTCAAAAATGTCATCCGGCACATGTCGTGGGCTAAATTGAGCTCTTAAAGATTGGCTGACTTTCTTTTTCAATTCATCTGTCAATAAAACTCCATCTTGTAAAACTACAAAAAGCGGCATGTAATGACTTCCATCTTCTTTGTCAATGCAAATCACCAGACTGTCTTTAATTTCTTCGTTTTTCTCAACTCCGCTATAAACTTCACTAGTGCCAATTCTAACGCCACCTCTATTCAGCGTAGCATCAGACCTGCCAAAAATGATGAGTGTATTTCTTTCGGTAATCTTAATCCAATCACCATGACGCCAAACATTTGGATACATTTCAAAATAACTAGCTTGATAACGTTCGTTATGCTCATCGTTCCAAAAATAAATAGGCATAGATGGCATAGGTTGCGTGATGACCATTTCTCCCAATTGATCAATTACAGCAGAACCATTTTCATCCCATGCTTGAAGGTCGCAACCCAACAATCTACATTGAATTTCGCCTTTGTATAATGGGTCATATGGATTGCCTCCAACAAAGCCACTGCAAACGTCTGTTCCGCCACTTAAAGAGATTAACCAAACATCTTTTTTTACGGAATCATAGATCCACTGCCAAGCTTCAGGCGGTAGAGGAGAGCCTGTAGAACCAATTGATTTTAAATCGGGTAATTGATTATTGTCAATAAAGTTCAAGCCTTCTTTCATACAGGCAATATAGAAACTAGCGCCAGCGCCAAAATGATTTATTTTAGACGTCCTTGCAAAATCCCATAAAGCACTAATATTAGGATAGCCTGCTGAGCCATCATAAATGCAAACTGTTGTGCCGTGCAGTAAGGCTGCTATGGAATAATTCCACATCATCCAACCGGTAGTTGAATACCAGAAAAATCTTTCTCCTGGTTTACAGTTTTGATGTAAGCCTAAAACTTTTAAATGTTCAATTAAGTTGCCGCCATTGCTGTGAGTGATGGCTTTTGGTTTGCCTGTTGTTCCACTAGAATATAAAATCCATAATGGATGATCAAATGAAACGGATGCAAAGTTTAAAGCTTTGTTTTGTGCTTGTTGAGTGTTGGCCCAAAATTCCGCATTTTCAATTACTTTTGGAATGGATGCATTTTTATCAGTGTAAGGCAGAAAAACTACTTTTGATAAAGAAGGCAGTGCTTTACAGATAGCGACATTTGCTTCGGTTTTATTATATGTTTTGCCATTATAATAATAACCATCGGCTATAAAAATTACTTTAGGTTCAATTTGGTTAAATCGATCAATGACACTTTCTGCCCCAAAATCAGGGGAGCAACTCGACCAAACGGCACCAATGGAATTAGTCGCCAAAAATGCGATAATGGCTTCTGGGATATTAGGTAAAAAAGAAGCAACACGATCTCCTTTTGTAACGCCATTAGAAATTAAATAATCGGCTAAAGAAGCCACTTGACTTCTAAGACTTTGCCATGAAATTTCAGTTAGAGGCGATTTTTCAGATTGAAAGATTATCGCCGGAGAATGAGTATTGGCGTTTCTAAATATATGCTCTGAATAATTTAAGGTACTTCCTTTAAACCATTTGGTACCAATCATCCCACTTTTGGGTAACTCAACTACTTTATCATATTTATGGTGAGCTATAATATTGTAATATTGCCAAATTGACTCCCAAAAGGTGTCAATATGATCAACCGACCATTGTCGAAGTGTTTCATAAGTGTCAAATCGAAGATCCAAATGATCGGATAGCCAGTTTTCGTAATCCTTTAAATTAGAATTGGCTTTAAAAGTGTCACTCGGTTTCCATAATACTTCAATCGACATAAATTGTATTTTATGCTATAAAATTAAGAGAGTTCATTGAAAGATTTGAAGATAACCCATCATTTTATATATATTGTCCGTTAAAATTTGATTATGGCAACACAAGAAAAATTCGAGACAGCTCAATTAGATGTTAAAAAATTGACTGAGCGACCTTCCAACGAAGAGTTATTGGATCTATATGCTTTATATAAACAAGCAACAGAAGGAGATAATGATACTAAAAAACCTGGCATGTTTGACATGAAGGGACAGTTCAAATGGAAGAAGTGGAAAGAAAAAGAAGGAATGTCTTCAGAAGAAGCGATGGAGAGTTACGTTGCTTTAGTGAATGGTTTATTATCTAAGTACGATCATGAATAAATAAAAAAAAGTTGATTGCTTTTGAAAGGCAATCAACTTTTTAATTTGTTGAAATACTATCTGAGAAATTTCTAAAACTTGTTTAAACTTTCGGTTTCCCCGAAAAGTGTTTTACTTTTTTCATTATATGCTTTTGCAGCATCTTCAGCTGATCCAAAAAGACCTAAATCATATCTCTTTTTATCTTTATAAAGTACCGCTCTGAATTTGTTCTTGCTTACTTGAACAACTCCTCTGTAACCTGTAACATTACTATGTTTTCTTTGGTTTCTTCTAAGTGCGCCCATAGTTACCCATTCCAGATTTTCTTCTCTGCAATCTAACGGATCACCATTAATCAAACGAACAAATAATTTTTTATCGCTTTTTGGCTTTTTAATATATTTTTCAGCCACAGCTTTGTGTAAATAGATGGTAAGGTTTCTATAACCACCTTTTTTCAATGGGTAATTTTTCTGAAAAAATGCATAACCACTTGAATGCATTCTTAAATTTTTCAGAAAATCAATTGACACGTAATAGTCATTTGTAGAGAAAAATTCATATGCGGTTTCCGATAGGACCACATTTTTTCTCGCGTTTTTCAATTTTACTTTGTAGAGCATAACTTCAATTTTTGTTTTTTCCCCGTTAATTAAATAAAAACTTTCCCAGATAGTTTTAAAAGGATCCCATAAAAATATAACTCCTTTTGAATATGCAAGGTAACATTTAATTGAACATAACACAAATTAGAATAGTTCATAAATGCATTGTGTTAACAATATTTTATACCATTGTTTTTCGTTTTAACGTAAAATTTAACTTTAAGTTCAAGCTATATAGTAATGAAGCAATAACTTTGTTGAGGTTTTATTGTTGTGTGTATAATGAAGATGTTTTTTGTAGGTTATTTAGAAATTAAATAGAATTTTGCAAAAAAAGAAAATCTAATTTTACAACGGTCAATTGAAAGAATTATATGGCAAATAGATATTTAAGTACTTCGATAGGAAGAAAAGTTTTAATGGCGCTTTCAGCCTTATTTTTATTAATTTTCTTGTTACAGCATTTCACAATTAATATGCTGTCAGTAGTTAGCCCGAATGCTTTTAATTCAGCATCTCATTTTATGGGCACATTTTGGTTGATTCAATATATCTTCCAACCAATTTTAATTTTTGGTGTCGTATTCCATTTCGTTATGGGATTTGTATTAGAGATGCAAAATAGAAATGCAAGAGAAGTTGGTTATGCATTTAACAAACCATCAGCTAACTCAACTTGGATGTCTAGAAACATGATGTGGAGTGGATTAACCATTTTAGCGTTTTTAGTTTTACACTTCATTGACTTTTGGATACCTGAAATGGTTCATAAATATATTGAAGTACATCCCGAAGATCCAACAAGATACTATCACGAATTAGTAGCTAAGTTTGAAAATCCAATTAGAGTTGGAGCTTATGCGGTTGCTTTTGTTCTTTTAGCCATGCATTTATTACACGGTTTTCAATCGGCTTTTCAATCTATTGGTTTAAGACACCCAAAATATTTAGGGACAATTAGAACACTTGGTAGACTTTATGCGTTAATAATTCCAGCAGGATTTATTTTTATCGCTGTTTTCCATTATGTAAGATCACTATAAAATTAATCGTCAATAATGACTACACTTAATTCTAGAATACCCGCTGGGTCAATCGATCAAAAATGGACTAATCACAAGAATAACATTCGATTAGTTAGTCCGGCAAATAAACGTTTAATAGATATAATTGTTATCGGAACAGGTTTAGCAGGAGGATCTGCTGCCGCTTCTTTAGCGGAATTAGGTTACAATGTGAAAGCATTTTGTTTCCAAGATTCACCAAGAAGAGCGCATTCAATTGCTGCTCAAGGAGGTATAAATGCTGCTAAAAACTATCAAGGTGATGGTGATAGTATTTATCGTTTGTTTTACGATACTGTAAAAGGTGGAGATTATCGTTCAAGAGAAGCTAATGTTTATAGATTAGCGGAAGTGAGTGGTAATATTATAGACCAATGTGTTGCTCAAGGTGTTCCATTTGCAAGAGATTATGGAGGGCTGTTGGATAACAGGTCATTCGGTGGTGTGCAAGTATCAAGAACTTTTTATGCAAAAGGTCAAACTGGTCAGCAATTATTGTTAGGGGCTTATTCAGCTATGTCAAGACAAATTGGTAAAGGCAGAATTAAAATGTACAACAGGCATGAAATGTTAGATGTTGTTGTTGTAGATGGTAAAGCTAGAGGAATAATTGCTAGAAATTTGATCACAGGCGAAATTGAAAGACATTCTGCTCACGCTGTTGTAGTTGGTTCAGGCGGATACGGAAACGTATTCTTCTTATCAACTAACGCAATGGGTTCTAACGTAACGGCATCATGGAAAATTCACAAGAAAGGAGCTTTCATGGCCAATCCTTGTTTTACACAAATTCATCCAACTTGCATTCCTGTTTCAGGTCATTATCAATCTAAGTTGACGTTAATGTCAGAATCACTTAGAAATGATGGAAGAATTTGGGTGCCGAAAAAGAAGGAAGACGCAGAAGCCATCAGACAAGGTAATTTGAAAGCAGTAGAAATTAAGGAAGAAGATAGAGATTACTATTTAGAGAGAAGATATCCTGCGTTTGGAAACTTAGTCCCTAGAGATGTTGCTTCTAGAGCGGCTAAAGAAAGATGTGATGCTGGTTATGGTGTTAACAAAACAGGTGAAGCGGTTTACCTTGATTTTGCTGCAGCGATCATGAGATACGGTAAGGAAGAAGCTATCTCAAAAGGTTTGAATGCAGACGATAAAAAATTAATTCAGAAGTTAGGGAAAGAAGTTATTGCTAATAAATACGGTAACTTATTTCAAATGTATGAGAAAATAACCGATGATAATCCTTACGAAGTTCCAATGAAAATTTACCCTGCTGTACATTATACAATGGGCGGAATTTGGGTGGATTATAACTTAATGACTACTTTAAAAGGTTGTTACGCTATTGGAGAAGCTAACTTCTCTGACCACGGAGCGAACCGATTAGGGGCATCTGCCTTAATGCAAGGATTAGCAGATGGTTATTTTGTTTTACCATATACTATCGGAGATTATGTTGCCGATGATATTAGAACTGGAACCATCCCAACGAATACGCCTGAATTTGATAAAGCAGAGAAAGAAGTTATTGAAAGATTAGATAAATTCGTAAACAATAAAGGCTCTAAACCTGTTGATTATTTCCATAAGCGTTTAGGAAAGGTGATGTGGGATTATGTAGGCATGGCTCGTAATGAGAAAGGTTTGAAATTTGCTATTGAAGAAATTAAGAGCATCAGAGAAGAATTTTACAGAGATGTTTTAGTGCCTGGTAGTAGAAACGAATTTAACCAAGAACTTGAAAAAGCAGGTAGAGTAGCCGATTTCTTAGAGTTAGGAGAGTTGATGGCGAAAGATGCTTTAGAGAGAGCTGAATCTTGTGGAGGACATTTTAGAGAAGAATCTATGAGTGAAGAAGGAGAAGCATTGAGAGATGATGAAAACTTTGCCTTCGTTTCTGCTTGGGAATATAAAGGAGAGCCTTCGGATGCGCAATTGCATAAAGAGGATTTAGTATTTGAAAATATAGAACTGAAAACTAGAAGTTATAAATAACGGATAGGTTAAAACTTAAGATAATGAACTTAACATTAAAAGTCTGGCGTCAAAAGAGCCCAAAAGAAAAAGGTGCTATTGAAACTTATCAAGTAAAAGAAATCTCTAAGGATATGTCTTTTCTTGAAATGTTAGATGTTTTGAATAATCAATTGATTGAGTCAGGCAAAGAGCCGGTAGCATTTGATCACGATTGTAGAGAAGGCATTTGCGGTATGTGTTCATTATACATCAATGGTGAAGCACATGGTCCTGGTGATGGAGTAACTACATGTCAATTGCATATGAGGTCTTTTAAAGATGGAGAAACCATTTATATTGAGCCTTTTAGAGCAAAAGCTTTTCCAGTAGTGAAAGATCTTGTTGTAGACAGAAGCGCATTTGATAGAATTATGGCTGCAGGAGGATTTATTTCTGTCAATACTTCTGGAAATACACAAGATGCTAATGCTTTACCAATTCAAAAAGAACATGCAGATAAAGCATTTGATGCGGCAACTTGTATTGGCTGTGGTGCTTGTGTAGCTACTTGTAAAAATTCATCAGCTATGCTTTTTGTTTCTGCTAAAGTTTCTCAATTGTCACTTTTACCTCAAGGAGAAGTAGAGGCGCAGCAACGGGTGCTTAATATGGTTCATCAAATGGATAAAGAAGGTTTTGGTAACTGTACTAACACTGGAGCGTGCGAAGTGGAATGTCCTAAAGGAATTTCTTTAGAGAATATTGCACGAATGAACAGAGAGTATATGAAAGCAGCGGCTGAGAATTAAGAGCATTCATAAATTCGACGTCAACTTCTTTAACATAATTGGCAGTAATTGCATAACTCTTCTGTAATTTAAACTGCATTTTTTATCTTACACCTCAAACTACAATGGTAGGTTTAGCGTTCTATTAAAAAAGAACTAATTTACCAATCTATTAATGGTGGTTAAAAAGTTAAAGCTTGATCAATTATGTCCATAAATAAGACCTTTAAACCTATTGTTTTAGTATTTGCATTAATGGTGATCTGTTTACAAGCATGGTCAACACACAATAGGGCAGGAGAAATTGTTTATCGATATGTAGGCAATGGATCTAATTTAACTTATGAGTTTACCATTATTACTTACACAAAATTAAGTGGTGCCAGTGGCGCTGCCGATAGAGATACACTAGAAATTAATTATGGGGATGGTTCAATTGAAGCTTTAACAAGAGTTTCTCAAGAATTGATAGAAGGAAATATAGCTGATGGTAGTGATATTTTCAAGAATAGCTATGTTGGTACGCATACTTTTCCCGGGCCATTTACCTATGTTGTGTCTTTTTCAGATCCCAATAGAGTAGATGATATTATCAATATTGGTACTTCTGTGGATATACCTTTTAGCGTTTCTGATACCGTTAAAATATTAGATCCTACATTTTTTGGAGTAAATAATTCTCCTCAATTATTACAACCTCCAATCGATAATGCTTCTATTGGTATTCCATTTTTACATAATCCAAATGCATTTGATCCAGATGGAGATAGTCTAAGTTATGAGTTAATTGTTCCTTCTCAGGCGCCTGGTATTGATGTTCCGGCATATGCTTATCCGGATCAAATTGCTCCTGGTCCTAATAATGTTATTACTATTAATCAAGCTACCGGTGAAATTACTTGGGATGCTCCTCAACGTGTTGGTTTGTATAATATCGCTATTCTTATAAGAGAATTTAGAAATGGAATTTGTATTGGTACTTTGATTAGAGATATGCAAATTAGAGTGGAGGATACGCCTAACAATCCTCCTATTGTTCAAGGGCCAAGAGAAATTTGCATTATCGCTGGAGATACATTGGAGTTTATGGTAAGAGCTTTTGATAATGATGCCGGACAGTTAGTTGAGTTATCTGCGGCGGGTTCTCCATTTCAGGTAAATATTAGTCCTGCCGAGTTTACCATGCCACCATTAGGCAATCCTGTAGATGGCGATTTCTATTGGGAAACCGTTTGTGAGCATTTACGAGCTAACAACTATCAAGTAATTTTTAGAGCAGAGGATGATTTTTCAGACTTTCCACTATCAACTATTTTAACAACCGTGATAAGAGTGCTAGCACCACCACCGGCCGATTTAACTGGGTTTTATGATGGAGGATTAGATGCCGTTCAGTTGGATTGGTCTGATGTTTATGAATGCGGAGATTCACCATTATTTAGAGGCTATCAAGTATGGCGTAAAGTAGGTTGTGAAGGTGATCCGCAAGATTCATGTGCTGATGATTTAGCAGGAAGAGGTTATATCCTTTTAGGACAAACACAATTGACTCGATTTACAGATAATGACTTTATTAGAGGAAATGAATACAGTTATAGAGTAGTTGCTCGTTTTGCAGAGTTAAGTGCAGTTGGAAACATAGAGTTAAATCCTTTCACAGGCTATCCATCTGACGAATTTTGTATAGAGTTTCCAAAAGAAATTCCAGTAATGTATAATGCCGATGTACAAGTAACAGATCAAAATACTGGAGAAATATTTGTTGCTTGGTCTACACCACGACCTGAAAATATAGATTCATTTGTTTTGGTAAATCCCGGACCTTATGCTTTTGTTTTAAAAAGAGCTACAGGAATTGGTAGTACAACTCCAGAAACCACGTTAGCTACTTTTACAGCAAATGATTTGGTTGATCTTAACGATACTACTTTTCAAGATGTAGGCTTAAATACTGTAGATAATGCCTATACCTATTGGGTGGAATTTTTAGTAAATGATGGTGAATTGTTAGGCAGTGCTGCACCGGCTTCATCTGTTTATTTAACCATAAGTCAACGAAATGAAGCCTTGAGTTTGAGTTGGAATTTTGATGTTCCTTGGGTGAATGATACGTTTGTAGTTTACAGGCAAGATTTTGAAATAGGAAATTTCAATCCTATTGATACTGTAATTGCTCCATTGTCACCAGTAAACAGATTGTCTTACAGAGATGAGCCATTGTTAAACGATAGTACTTATTGCTATAAAATTGAGGCAATTGGTGCCTACACGGCAGAAGGTTTCAAGGAACCTTTAATCAATTTCTCTCAAGAGGTTTGTGCGGTTCCTAATGATACTATTCCACCATGTATAGTTGATCTAGAAATTAACAACTTCTGTATTGATGAGGAATTGTCGAATGAGCAGTTCATCAACTATCTTACTTGGACATTGCCTGATGATTGCCCACAAACGGATGATATTGTGGCTTATTACGTTTATTTCTCACCTACGCAAAATGATCCTTTAGAAATCATTGATACAGTAACATCGATGCAATTCAATCATGTTAGAACGGATAGTTCTTTAACAGGATGCTATTCTATTCAAGGAGAAGATGAAGCTGGAAATTTAGGAGAACTTTCACCGCCAAATTGTGTGGAGGATTGTGCAGATTATGAATTACCGAATGTTTTCACGCCAAACAATAATGGACAAAATGATCTTTATACACCAATTCTACCTTATTCACTAGTACTAAGAGTAGAAATGAAGATTTATAATAGATGGGGTAATTTAGTTTTTGAAACCAATGATCCCGATATTAATTGGGATGGAACGGATATGAAATCAGGAAAAGAGCTTGATTCTGGCGTTTTCTTTTATATCTGTAGGGTATTTATCAATTCTTTAGATGGTGAAAGAGCGATACAAACACCTTTAGAAGGCTATATTCATTTGTATCGATAGAAAGATTTGCATTCAGCGCCTTAATTACTAATCATTAAATACTAAGATTAATTGTTTACAGGAATTATTCAAACACTAGGAAAAGTTAATAAAATTGAGCGGGAAGGTAGTAATCTTCACCTCACTATTGAGTCATCTATAACACCCAATCTAAAAATAGATCAAAGTGTGGCACACAATGGTGTTTGTTTAACCGTGGTGGCGATCGAAGATAATTGTTATACTGTTACTGCCATAGATGAAACCCTTCAAATCACCAATTTAAATAAATTGAAGGTAGGATCTTCAGTCAATCTAGAATTAGCTATGAAAAACGAAATGCGTTTAGATGGTCATATGGTTCAAGGACATGTTGACCAAACCGCAGTTTGTAAGCAGATAGGCGAAAAAGAAGGAAGTTGGGAATTTATATTTGAATTCGAACAAACGCCTAAATTTTTATTAGTTAATAAAGGTTCAGTTTGTATTGATGGAGTAAGTTTAACGGTGGTAAAAGCCTCTAACAATCAGTTTTCTGTGGCTATTATTCCATACACTTTTGAGCATACTATTTTTAACGAGTATCAAATAGGCTCTGCTGTTAATATTGAGTTTGATGTTATTGGAAAATATGTACAACGACATATTGAACATTATAAGGAAGCTTTAAAGTAGATCCTCAATTTCTTGTCCTCTAATAATTTTTACTTGATACTTGCCGATTTGTTCAAATCCTTGTTTAATCCCATTGTATTTTGATTCAATAAGTGGTGGCGTCGTAACTAAATAGACTTTTTTATACTTTCCTTTGATCTTATTAAAAACGTCAAATTCGTTATTGAATGCAATTACTTCTTCTAATCTTCTTGCTTCACTGCCTGAGTTAAACAAAATGTAGTAACGCATCCAAAAATCAGGATCTTGCCATGATAAACTATCTGCATAACTTTGATCGTCAGTGTCTAAAATAAAAAGTGATCTAGTATCAGCGTATAAAACATCATGGCAAAGTTCACCAAACTCAAAGAAATATTCATTTTGTGTTTGGTAATGATAAGGTAGATTTCGTTGTTGTTTTAACTCATAAATGTTTCCGGCTGCAATCATCATAAATAGAGAAAAAGTTACAATGCCAATCGGCCATCTATATTGAAATAGATACTCGATTAATGTAGTGAATTTCAAAGAAGGTATCATTTCTATCACCTTATCCCATAATGTATATAGTACGAAAAATAAGATTAGTAAATAGCTCTGTAGTATAAAGTTTGGCGATTTGGAAGTAACTATGGAAATAGCCACCAAATTGCCTATAAAATATAAGAGAAAGAAGGTTAGTGCAGCTTTTTGTTTTTCTTTGGTCATTTGCATCCAAAGCCATATTGAAAGGAAAAAGCTAGCTACAAAAGGCCACCACATAAAATAGAAATATCTATTGGGCAGATAATCAGAAACAAAATGATGCCAAGGTTTTTTCCATCCTTCATAATCATTAAAGTGTTGAAACGAAACAAAAAATTCAGCCTTAAACGCTTCAGGAGATTTCCAATAAGAAGCCCCATAATATAAGAAGCATAAAATCAATGGAATTAATAGGGCTAAGAAAAATTCTGAAATCTTAATTCTATCTTTCTTTATGCCTTTGATTAAAATTATTAGGAGAAACAACATGGGCAGTGCTCCCAATACATTCTTCACCATAAGCGGTATAGTGGCAGCGGTCACAGCAACAGCCAAAAGATGTCCTTTTATTGTGTTATTTCTTGAAATGTTTTGATGCACGCCAATACTTAAAAGTAAACTTAAGGTGACTGAACAGGCCAATACGATATCAGAATAACCAAAATAGTTGCCATTTAAAACACCTCTGGTAAAAGGCGTTATGGTCCATAAATAAGCCGCTAATGATGCTATAATTATGGCTCGTTTTTCTTTAAAAAGTAAAGCAATGCCGATAATGAAAATCAAACCTTGTAAATACGCCACTAAAACATAGGAGAGTCGCCTTACTTCAATGCTGGTTCTACCATCAAGATAATAGAATGGGAACGGAACATATAGAAATAATGGCGGAATATGCTGCCAATCAGGACCTTCTTTCCAGCCTTGATATTCATCCGTTAAAGAGTTTAATCTTAATCTAGGAGGAAATGCATCTCTATATAAATTATTAGAAACTACTGCATTGGTAGATTCGTCATAGCTAATCAAATCTTTCTTAAGATAGTTAGGCATCTGCTGATAGGTAAATGCAAGAAAGCCAATACTAAAAAGGAGGATAGTAAAGATTAGGTAGGATAATCGTATTTTTCGGGTCTTGGACATCTTTCGTTCAATAATATTAAGAAATAAAAAGGGCATCACAAAGGTGAAAAGATTTTGGCAATGTGTTTTGTTAGTTTTAATGTTTCTTTTAGGGATATTAACCTATATACAATGGCGTTTTAATCAAGTGGTACAGATACCTTTAACAGAAAATTATCAAAGTAAAGTTTGGTCGCATCGTGGTGTTCATCAAAATGTTTCGGAAAATACAATTGCTGCCTTTCAATTAGCGAAGGATCAAAATTTCAAAGGCATAGAGTTGGATGTCTTTTATGAAAAAGGACAAGGTTTAATCGTTTCTCACAATATTCGGGAGGAAGCATTAGAAGAAGAAATTTTGCTATTGAAGGAAGTTGTTAATGAGTTTGAAGATAAATTTTTCTATTGGGTTGATTTTAAAAACCTTACTAAAGAAGATTATTCATCAATTTTGAATGAATTCAATCAAATATTCGAGTTACATCCAAATGTTAGAAGCAAAATATATATTGAATCAGGCAATGGATTACCACTTAGAAAATTATCTAAAGAAAATATTAATTGCATTTATTGGGTGCAATATACAAAACTACCACTTAAGCAGTTTTTTAAATTGCAATATATAAAAGCTTTGATTGGCCATAGCAATTTTAAAGGCATATCTACTCATTTCAGATACATGGATATTCATTTTAAGGAACAGTTTCAACGATTGAATTGGTATGTTTTTACCGTTAATAGTCCAAGACATTTGCAAAGACTGAGTAACTTTAAACAAGTATCTGCTATCCTAACCGATTTGGAAGGTAAAGATGTTTTTGAGGTGTACGACAAAATGCATTCTAAGTAGTGATTTTGGTTTATTCGGTTATCTTTTTCCATAGATTTGTTTTATATATATACCTCAAGTTACCTTTTTTGTAAACCGTCTTTAGTGCATCTCTCCTTCAGAGTTTTATAGGTTGATATAAATCTGACTTATTTTATGCTTTAGCGTAACATAAGCTAGTAGGGCACTTGAATATAGGAATGTGTATTTTGTATTTTTGTAGAATGATTCCAGAAATGAACATATTTGGAATAGCTATTAGCTGGTATTGGCTTCTCAATATAATAGGAGTTTCATTGGGATTTTGCCTTCTCTTTCCAAAACTTAAGCAGCACTTTGAAAATAAAGATATGGCTGTCCAAGTTAGTGTTTTGCTCATTATGGGAGGATATGTTTTTGCAAAACTCTTTTCTACAATGGAGTATTACATAATTAATGCAGAGCCTCTAAATATTGAAATTTTCTCCTTTTTCTTACATAAAAGTGGTATGCGGTGGTATGGTGCACTATTAGGAAACTTGATGATGTTTTCTATCTTATTTTATAAACATTCAAAATTTCTTTCGATTCTGTCAGATATTTTCCTCTACACCTTCTTGGGAAGTGCAATCGGCAAACTGGGTTGTTTGCTCTCTGGTCATGGTTGTTATGGGATTGAGACATCCTTACCTTGGGGTATGAAGTTCATTTACGGAAGTGCACCATCAGAGGTGTCCGTTCATCCCACACCTGCATATGACAGTATCATTTTTATAACCGCCTTTATTATAGGAGTTTTCTTAAAGAAAAAAAATGTATCGAAGAAAGTAATCTTGCTTGTAACCTTATCTTTTCTTTGCTTTTCAGAGTTTGCGATAGAATACCTACGACCTAATCCAGATGTCTTGCTAGGATTAAATACAGGGCAAATATGCTATGTGTTAATTCTTTTAATTCTTTATTGGATGGTTATTCGTAAACAACGCGAGAGTGCAGAACCGTACTCGATGATTTCAATTCAATAATTTGACCATTCACTTCATCAAGAACAATATTTCCTCGGATGATAAAAAACCTGAGAAAAGTATTGCGGGGAATACCTTCAAAAAATTCTTCGGTAATGGTGAATTGTCCATCATCATCAATAAGTTTGATGTTTTGAACTTTTTCACCTCCGATAACAATAGGTTTTTCAACCGTTTCACCATCCCATTTAATACCGATGAGAAGGCCATGTTCATTATTTTCATCAGGTTCCCAGGAAATATCCAATGTTGTGCCCGTAATAGTAAAATACTCTCCAATACCAAGTTCTTCCGGTACAGGGTTTGTAACAACTAATTCTTTTGGAACATAAAATGTAGTCGTAATGTCTTCATAACGGGTATTGCTCCCTTGCGAGTAGTTAAACTTGACAGTAACAGTCTTTCCAAAGAGCTTTGAAAGAGGAGGTGTTCCATCCGAAATATACTCATGGTTATGGTTATAGATCATATGTCCTTGTCCTTCTTGCCAGTTTACATTAATACTTTCAACAGAGTAAGAACTTTCCATCTTGTTCGCGTTGTCAGGAAAATGTCCTCCCAATTGGTAGTTATTGACTCTAGGTGTAGATTTCTTACGAAATGCTTCATCAGACGTACTCTGCAAATCAATCCCCATATCATTTTCTGAGTTGAAGATGCCTTTGTAGTAGTTCAAATATTTTATGTTTTCAGGTGGAAGCATATTTGCCCCACCAATGTCGAAAGAATCAAAAGTTAACTCTTCTACTCGATTGCATGATAAGAGAGTCGAAAAGAATAAAATAAGAAGCAAGGTTTTTTGTGTGTAGTTCATAGCTTTTGTTTTATTGGCAGAAGTAAAGGTCACATTCTGTTCGTGATATAAATTGTAAATTATTTAGATAGTTTAACTGATAGTTTTGTCCTGCTACTTGTGCAGGGTCTATTCTTACGGTTGTCTCCCAAATCAAGTACCCAAAACCACTAGGAGAAGCTATACAGTTTTCATTACAGATAATTAATTGGACTCGCAGATCAATGTCGTAATCTACCGGAACGTTAAGACTAAAACGGTCATAATTGATTATAGCATCGTTGGTACAGTTAAGACTACTTCCCCCAGGATTACTATGTCCTCTAACAATACCTCCGTTACTTGGGCTATAAAACATAGTGAAATTTTGATCAGGGCAATCGTTTCCTAGTGAGTTGACAGAAACTATTAACGAGTATCCGAGACCATTACCTGACGTGGCTGTAAGAAGATTTATTATTGGCTGTATTGGATTAATTTGCTGTTGTGTTCCGGTTCCAGGCCAACACCACGATGCAATAGTTGGAAATCCGGGGTCAACTTGTACTCCATTTACTTGAACCCAAAAGTTTACATACTCGGTATCATCGTCACAGCCACAATTTCCTGCAATAAAATTTCCAGCAATCAAAGCAATTAAAATTACCTTGAAAAAGGTAAGGTTGATTAGTTTTATTTTTTTCATTAACAAGACGTTTCGTAAAATACCAAACAATTAAAGTTAACATAAAATAAAACAATATTAAAATTATTTATTTAAAATCTTAAATAATGAAACTGCGTTTTCTAAATTTGGGTATTTTGATCTATCAGCATAGTATTTTATTCAAAACAAGGAATAAATGATACATAATGTAAAAACAAGTTTTTAATCTAATGTGTATTTTGTTTATACCGTGTTTTCACAGATGAAAAGTAAAATGAAATATTGGTTTTTGCCTACTATTGTAATGCTGGTTTATTTTACCATCTTCAGAATTATCTTTCAACTTTATAACAATGATTTTGTAGGCTCTTCAGGAGGATTTTTTGATAGTATTTTATTGTACTTAGTCGGTTTTTATTACGATTTATCTATCGTAGTATTTGTAAATGTAGCCATCGTTATTGGTTTAGCCATCAATGCATTTTTTGCAAATAAGCAGCTTATAAATCGAATTTTAAAAACGATAGCTATCATTTCTAATGGCATTTTAATAATTATTTCCTTAGCGGATATACCTTATTTTCGATTCAATAGTAGACGAGCCACAGTAGAGGTTTTTGATATTTTGGGAGATTCCGCCGGAGCACTGCCTTCCTTCTTAATGCTTTATTGGCCGTTTGTTTTGCTAGGCATTTTAGCCATCTATATTTTATGGAAAGTAACTGACAAAAACTTTGTGATTTTAGAAAAACCACCTATTAGCAAACTCCCATTTATAGCTACTATGTTGTTTGTATTGTTCGCTTTCATGGTAAAGCTTGGTTTATGGTCGCCAAAATTGGCAGTGTTTTATGTGTCACCTAATCAACGAGCAGTTGCCACTAATACGCCGGTTACATTATTGTATTCTATTTTAAAGGGACAAGAAAGGCTCGAACGGAAAAAGTACTTTACCAAAGATGAGCTTTCAGAGTATTTTACTGTTGAAAGACATTTTGATCCTGAAAAGGAATTCCAAAAAAAGAATATTGTCATTTTTGTCTTAGAAAGCTTTTCTAACGAATATTTAGTTGCAGGGCATCCCAATAAAGCACCTACACCGTTCTTGGATGAGTTAATGCTAAAAAGTACAGTATTTACCAATGCTTATGCCAATGGAACTACATCATCTTATGGACTAATGAGTATACTAGGCGGCATTCCACCGTTTTTGGATGAACCTTATTTCTCTTCTATTTATGGCGAGAACAAAGTTAATGGGATAGGAGATGTATTATCAAAAGAAGGTTATACGAATAGTTTCTTTTATGGAGCAGAAGATGATCATTATGGCTTTCGTAAGAACTTGACCCTCTTAGGTATTGATAATTATTTTAGTAAGGAAGATTATGGAAAGAATGATTATGACGGTCATTGGGGCGTTTATGACGAGCCGTTTTTTCAATATGCTGCCGAAGAATTAAAAGACCAGCCCAAACCTATCTTTGCTACACTATTTAATATATCCAGTCATGGACCGTATATGGTGCCGGAAAAATACAGTGAAACTTTACCAACAGGAACAATGTCATCTCATCAAAGTCTTGCCTATACCGATTTAGCCATCCAAAAATTCTTTTACAGTATTGAAAATGAGGAATGGTTCAATAATACCGTGTTTGTATTTATAGCCGACCATTGGGCAAAAAGAACGGATTTGGAGTTTAAAAATGCCGTGGGTCGCTATCGGATTCCGTTTTTTATATACGATCCTCAAAATCAACAACAAAATTTGGTTACAGAAGTGACTCAACAATTAGATGTAATTCCAACACTTTTGGATTATTTAAATTATTCGGGTGATTGGATGACCTTCGGTAGATCCGCCTTTGAAAAAAATAATGAATATAGATTTACTTACAATGAGTACGATAATGTTTATCAAATTATTGATAGCAATTATGTTTTGGCATACGATGAAAATAAAGAACAGGCGGTTTACTTATATAATTTTATGAAGGATCCTATATTAGGAAACAATATTTTGCTGGAGGAGCCGGAAAGGGTTTTAAATATGGAACAGCACTTAAAGGCGGTGATTCAAACCTATAACAATCGATTAATAGATAATGATCTTTATATTCGTAAAACTAAATGAAAATAAACACCATAAATAAAGTTTCAATAACGGCTATTCTAGTGGCTTCTATGGTTATTTTATTCCGTCGTGTATGGCTCATGGAGTTAGATACATTTGAGTTTGATGATGCCTTTATGTTCATTAGATATGCCGAGAATATATTGGCTGGATACGGCTACACATGGAATCCCGGAGAGCCATTAGTTTATGGGAATACAAGTATTTTATTTACTTATATAGTAGCACTTAACAAACTATTATTCGGGTCAGTTTTAAGTAATTCTTGGATTTTGATTTCAGCAACATTTGTATTCGCTATTGCCTTTTTAGTGGCATTAATACAAGGTTTGTTTAAACACGTACAAAGTGAATTATTACAAAATAGGCTTTTAATAGGAGCAATTACACTTCCATTTTTAGTAATGCCTTTAATCTTAGGTTTTCACATTTCTACCGGAATGGAAACTACTTTGTCACTATTTTTGAATACCATTTTTATATTTTCTATTTGGTCAATTAATAAATTAGAAAAAGTAAAATTCACCAATGTAATTGCTCCTGCATTGATTGGTTATGCCATGTTTCTTTGTAGACCGGATAATGCTTTAGTAGTCGCTCTATTTCCATTTCTATTTTTGGGATTCAATAAAAAATATAAACACCTTTTATATTTAGGGGCAACATTGTTTGTTTTGATTGTAATTGATTCCATCATCAAATATTTGGCTTTTGGAGAGATTTTACCATTGAGTTTTTATGCTAAGAAAAGTGGATTTACAGAAGGTTATACAGCTAAGTATTTTTGGAATCCGGTAAAATACATTACCCAAATTATAGCCTACTTAATGCCTTATATAATCCTAATATTTGTTTTTGTGAGAAAGAAGTATTTAGGTTGGTTAACTTCCTTTCTTCTACCATTATTACTCACTTTTACCTACTATCTTACTTTCGATCAAATTATGGGGTTTAATGCGAGATTGTATTTTCCATTTATTCCATACATCATTATTCCAGCTGTCTTTCTGTTGGATAAAACCATCGTTCAATATAAAAATGGAGATAAAGAAATTTGGAATTACAATAGCCTAATTACTAAAACTTGTTTATTGATTGTGTTTTTATTTTTTACCGTTTTCTCAAAATATAGATTTATAAATAAGTACGAAACTTACGCAATAAATGCTGGAAACAAAGACGCCATAGCAGTACAAGATTTAGATCATAGAAAATATAACAGAGAAGTGAGTATCAAAAAAATAAGCAACTTATTAAAGGAGTTTCCTGATGATTTTGTTTTTGCAGCCACAGAGCATGGATTTATATCTGGAGACAACCCCAAGAAAGTAATTGTTGATCTTTCCGGCTTACACAACTATGAAATTGCAAAAAATGGATATTCTGAGAAAGTGATTCAAGATACAAAACCTGACTTCATTTGGATGCCTCATCAAGATTTAACAGTATTGCACTACAACATTAGAAGTGGCGCGTATTTTCAGAGTGAATATGAATATATTACCAATGTTTATGCCTTTGGCTGTGCCATTCGAAAAGACAGTAAATATTATGAGGAACTAAAAAGTTTGGTGAATTAATGATTAAAAAAACTATTAAATATTTAGCTTACTCCGTTGTTTTTATCTCAGCATTGTGCATCTATAGTTGGATGATCTATCACTCTTCAACAGGGGGGACGAAATTGGATTTTATAAAAACACCGCTTTTAAAGTTTGCTGGTTTTCCGCAACAAGTGCAAGAAGTATTAACTAGTTCAGAAGTTAAGGATATTCCATCTACTTATATCTCGGCTGACCAATCATTTGAACCCATAAACAAGCTTAATTATAATCTTTATGGCCTAACTACCTTTTGGAATAAGGAAAAAGCTCATTGGGACATGGAAGTGATAAATTTTAAAGATGATTCAGTTATCCATACATGGCATTTTGATAGAGAAACTTATGGTGATTATCATGCCCCTTTCAAAGTGAGTCCTCCTAAAAATATATTGCTTTTACCCAAAAAGGATTTGATAGTAAGTTTAACCTCAACACCGACACTTTGTAGATTGGATTCTAATTCAAACATTATTTGGAGAAACACAGATTTTGAATATCATAATTCTATCAATTTGGATGCAGATAGTAATATTTGGGTATGTGCAAGTGACAAATCGGAAGGGAGTAGCAGAGTTTATACCGGTGGATTAGTTAAAAATTTAAATGGTGACTTGATATCTTATTGGGAAAATTATATTGTACAAGTAGATATTAATACGGGTGAAACGTTGTTAAAAAAGGGAGTGGCTCACCTACTTTTAGATAATGGATATAAGAATATTGTCTATGGCGGAAATTTAAAAGATCCTATGCATATTAACGATATCCAACCTGCATTAGAAGATACAGATTACTGGAAAAAGGGAGATCTCTTTATTTCTGTCCGACATCGTTCACTGATTATCCATTATAGACCTTCCAATAATGAAGTAATAAAGCTAATTCAAGGACCATTTATTAATCAGCACGATGTAGATATTATTTCGGATCATGAAATATCTATTTTTAACAATAACTATATTGTTGATTTTGGTTTTGAATGTGATGAAGCTTACAAACAAGTAGATTCATTGAATTCTTCGGAAGTCATTATTTATAATTTTGAAAAAGACTCCTTTAGTAATTATTTACAAAATGTGTTTTTGAAACAAGAAATAATTACAGAAGGACAAGGCTTATCAGAGTTCCTTTCTAATGGGGATTTATTTGTTGAAGAAACAGATGGCGGAGTATATTATATATTTAATCAAGAAGAAATAGTTTTAAAGAAGGTTTTTAATACCCCTAATGCCGATTATATTTTTATGCCGTTGTGGGTTAGAATCTATGAGGAATTACCATTCTAGAAAGATGCTTATAAAATGAAAGTCTTGAAGTATTTTTCATATTTAGTCATATTTTTAACAGTTCTCTGTATTTACAGTTGGATGGTTAATCAAGCTGCTATTAGAGGCAATAACTTTAAGGCATTTCACAAACAATTGATCCAATTTGCCACATTTCCACAAAAAATAGAAGATGTATTTCGCGACTTTGAAAAGGAGCAGATACCGGTATCTTATCTAGTCAAGGATAACAATTTCTCACCTGTTAATAAATTGAATAAGGATCTCTTTGGTGTAACATCTATTTGGAACCAAGAAATTGGAAGGTGGGAAATACTACTTATTAACTTGAGAAATGATTCCATTTTACATACTTGGCATTATGGCAAGAAAAAGTTTAAAAGAAGCAATGTAGATTACATTTATTGCACCATAAAAGAACCTATAATACTAGAGAATAAAGATTTGATTGGACATTTATATGCTTCTCCAAACATGTTTAGATTGGATTCAAATTCCAATGTAATCTGGAAAAATGAAGAATACGATTTCCATCATTCGTTAAACCAAGATGCGGAAGGATACATTTGGACTTGTACACGTGATATATTTAAAGGCAAATACGAAAATAATGGTGGAGGAATTGTTAAAAATGTAGATGGTCAGGTTTTTTCCTATAAAGAAGAGTATATCGATAAAATTGATCCTGAAGATGGAAAAATTTTGTTTCACAAAGGAGTAGCTGAAATTCTTATTGATAATGGATTGAAAGGCTTATTCTATGGAAGCAGCTTATATGATCCATTACACATTAATGACGTTCAGCCGGCTTTAAAGGATTCTAAATATTGGAAAAAAGGAGATGTATTTATTAGTATTAGAAATCGATCTACTATTATTTTATATAGACCTACAACAAACAAAATTGTTAAACTTATTCAAGCCCCGATCGTTAACCAACACGATATAGATATCATATCTGATCATGAAATTTCTATTTTCAATAACAACATTATTTTTAGCACTGGTTTTAAAGGTAATTCAGAGGAGAAAGCAATGGATGCTCTAAATACAAATGAAATTATTGTCTACAATTTTGAAAAGGATTCTTTTTCAATTTTGGCTCAAGAAGTTTTTGAAAAAGAAGAAATTAATACCTTCTTTCAAGGTTTATCAGAAGTGCTTTCAGATGGGAGTTTGTTTGTTGAAGAACAGAATAGTGGTATCTATTTTTTGATCAAAGACAATGAAGTGATCTTAAGAAAGGTCTTGCCAGTAAACAATACTAATTACATTCAAAAACCCAATTGGATGAGAGTATACGAGAATTTGCCTTTTCAAATGATACAGACAAAAAATTAAATCTATTTTTTCTGAATGAAATTGATGAAATATTTTTCCCTTGCAGTCGTAATATTAACTATTGTTAGTTTGTATAGTGGGCTGATTCTAAGTATTTCGAGTGGAAAATATGACAATGGCATTTTAAGTACAGCTTTACTTAACTTTAGCAAGTTTCCGCAGCAAGTGGCTGATGTTATACAAAGCCCTGAACTCGTTAATAAACCAATTACCTATTTACCTAAAGATCAAGCATTTCGGCCTATTAATCAACTTAAAGAAAATCTTTATGGACTAACCAGTTTTTGGAATGAAAGTGAAAATGTTTGGGAAATTAAACTCTTGAATTTAAAAAATGATTCAATTTTACATACATGGAAGTACAACGAAATTAATTTTGTTAAATACAAAAACAACTACACAAATTGCCCACCGGTTCATTCGTTATTATTGAAAAATAGAGAACTAATTGTTAATCTGTCTTCCTCTCCAAATTTTTGCAGATTAGATGCTAATAGTAATGTTGTTTGGTGTAATAATGAGTTGGAATTTCACCATTCTACCAACCTTGATCCGGATGGGAACTTGTGGGTTTGTGGGAATGATTTAATGAAGACGCATACAAACTTATGCTCTTCAACTTCCGTAAAAAATCTAAATAATGAGGTTCTTTCTATAGGTGAAAACTACATGGTTAAAATAAATGTTACTACTGGAGAAATAATTCGAAAAATTGGCGTTGCTCAGGTATTGCTAGATAATGGTTTTAAGAGTATCGTTTATGGTGGACAATTAGAGGATCCAATTCATCTTAATGATATACAACCAGTTTTAGAAGATAATGAGTATTGGAAAAAAGGTGATTTGTTCGTTAGTACTCGACATCGATCAATAGTTTTTCTATATCGACCAGCAACCAATGAGGTGATAAAATTAATTCACGGACCGTTTATGTATCAGCATGATGTCGATATCATTTCAGATAATGAAATAGCTATCTTTAATAATAACTACATTGGCTTGAAAGGTGAAAAGGATATAGCAATCAACCAGTCAATAGATTCTTTAAATGTTAGTGAACTTATTATTTATAATTTTGAAACCGATAAATTTACGTCCTTATTGACTGAAAAGATTACCCAAGAAAATATTAAAACAACTGTGCAAGGGTTATCAGAAGTTCTATCCAATGAGGATGTTTTTATAGAGTCTCAACAGCAAGGAACTTACTATATAATCAACAAAAAAGAAGTGGTATTGAAAAAGGTTTTTTATACTGATGATTCAATCCATATTCAAATGCCATTTTGGATGAGAATATATGAGGAGTTACCGAAATAATGTTATTGTGTAGGCATGAGAATAATTAAACCACTTACTTATATTGTCGTTTTTGCTACATTTTTATGTTTGTTTAGCGGGTTAGTTTATCAAGTATCTATAACTGGATCAAACAACTCTTCTATTAAAAGAAAAATTTTAAATTTTGCTCGTTTCCCGCAAACAATTAAAGAAGTTCTGTTAAGTAAAGAAGTAAAAAACATACCATATACTTATTTACCAACACCCAAAAATTTCAAAGCAATTAACAAACTCAATTATCCTCTATATGGTTTAACTTCATTTTGGGATAATGAGGCCCAACAATGGAATATAAATTTTATTGATTTCCAAAATGATTCAATACTTTATACTTGGTTTTTTTTAGAAAAGGATTTTGAGAAAGCAAAGATAAGTTATTCTAATAGTTGTCCTAAACAATCAATTTTATTGCCTAACAAGAATTTGATTGGAAGATTATCTTTTTCACCTAATCTTTTTCGATTGGGTGCCAACTCCAATATTTTATGGCACAATAAAGAGTTGCTTTTTCATCATGGAGTTAATCTTGCAGCCGATGGAAATATTTGGACTTGCGCACGTGATATCTATCCTGAAAAGAAAGAGGAATATTATGGAGGATTAGTTAAAAATTTAGACGATAATCTAATCTCTTATAGAGAAGAAAATATTGTAAAAATTGATATTGAAACTGGAGCTATTTTATTTAAAAAAGGGATTGCTGAGATTTTAATTGAAAATGGCTATAAAGGAATTATCTATGGCTCTGATCTATTTGATCCTACACACCTTAATGACGTACAGCCAGCATTAAAAGATACCAGATATTGGAAAAAAGATGACTTATTTATAAGTATTAGAAATCGGTCTTTGGTTTTCTTGTACAGACCATCAACTAACAAAATTTTAAAATTAATTCACGGACCTTATGTCAATCAGCACGATGTGGATATTATTTCTGATCATCAAATTTCAATTTTCAACAACAACAATACAGGAGGAAAGGGTTATAATGCAGATGAAATCATGGTGCCAATAGATTCTTTTAACTCTTCTGAAGTTATAATTTATGATTTTGAGACCAATACATTTACGAATTATTTATCCAATAGATTTCAAGTTGAGAAAATAGCTACGGCTTCTGAAGGACTTTCTGAATTTTTAAACAATGGAGATTTGTTTGTTGAAGAACACAATAAGGGCGTCTATTATATTATTAACGAAGACGAAATTGTACTAAAGAAAATTTTTCCTACAAAAGATCCAAATTATATTTATTTGCCCAATTGGATCAGACTCTATGAAGATTATCCTTTTTAGTATTTTTAGCTGGAATTAGAAAAGAAATGATGCTTTCAATTTTACTGTATTTAGGGCCAGGATTAGGTGTTGGAACAATCGTATTGGTTTTTGCCATTTTAGCGTTGGTAGTTTTCTCATTCGGCTATGTATTTTATCTTCAGATAAAAGAGTTGATCAAAAAAATTAAAAACCGAAAGAAGTGATTGAGTTCCTACTCTTTTTTTTAGCATCAATTATATTTTCATCTGGATTGATTCTTATTCGAGGAAGTTTCTATACGCTTGCTGAACGCACTTTAACTCAGTTAAATACTTTGCTAAATGACACATTAGAAGATAGCAAAAAGCAAAAACTCATTTTAACCAATACTGGAAATTTACTAAAATGGACTTTGATATTTTTGGGGAGTCTATTGTTAGTGATAGCATTTACAACCCTTCCATTTTTACTCTACAAACAAATCGTTTCAGAGGCTACTTATCAGACCATAAATTTTAAATCGTTAAAAGCAATAATAGCCATACTTCTAGGAGCTATCATACCATTTTTGATGCTGTCTTTTATTATGAAAAAAAATAGAAGTGATTATTCTGAACTATCTATTCTCCTTCACAGACTATTACTCAATAATTACTTTGTCTCAAAGATGCTGTTTCGAGTAGATAAAGGACTTCATCGGTCAAGATTAGAAAATACCAATAGTAATTTTGTTATCGTTTCCGGTTTGGCAAGAGCAGGAACAACAGGTTTGGCAACAATGCTTTCAAAAACCAATGCATTTCACTTTTTAAAATATGGTGATATGCCATTTCTATTAAGTCCGAATATTTGGAAGAAGCTTAACTTTTCAAAGAATAAACAAGAGAAAGAAAGGCAGCATGGCGATCAAGTTTTAATGGGATATGATTCCATAGAAGCACTTGAAGAGTTTTTTTTTAAAGCATTTACAAATGATGCTTACATCCAAAAGAAAGTTCTGTTGAAGCATGAAATTGAGGAAGCAACTTACCAAGAATACATTAACTATCAAAGCTTGATTCAATCTCCCCAAAAAAACTCCACTCTATATTTAGCAAAAAACAATAATCTCATTTTACGTTATGCTTCTTTACGTCAAAAGAATGATGTCTTTAAGGCTGTTTTTCTTTTTAGAGATCCGGTAGAACACGCTTCTTCTTTACTGCAGCAACACATTCGGTTTGGTGAAATTCATTTGAATAATCCATTTGCATTAGAATATATGGATTGGTTAGGTCATCATGAGTTTGGCTTGAACCATAAGCATTTTCAGTTTCTAGAGGGATACAATAATATTTATGAAGATCAATTGACCTTAAACTATTGGATTGAAATATGGATCAATTACTATGAATATTTAATAAACTTTGTAAACGATACTAATCTTATTTTGATTAGCTATTCTGACTTACTTTCTGATCCACAAAAAGTAATGACTTCATTGGCCGGGAAACTTCAAATTAAAATGGAAGTTGCAGAAGTAAATCAATTTAAAACAAGCACACCATCGGATGCTTCTACCATCAATAGTGCTTTATTAAAACGTGCCAACGATTTATATACTGAACTGCAACGCTATAAACTTAATTAACTTAACTATTTGAGAAAGCAGCGAACCAATAAAATTTGTGGCTTTTTGCTTAATTTTCTAAATCATTAGAAACCCTATAAACTTCCCCAAAACAACGATAAGGAAATTCTGTTAAATAGATTAAAAATAAACAATGAATAATTTTAAAATACCTGAAAAGGGTATCGACAAAACTGAACTACTAAAGGAATTAAAAACCTATGGTGCAGATGATAAAGACTGGAAAAATGGGAAAGTTTGGAGCTTAGTGTATCATTTAGATGATGAACATAGCGCCTTTATGAAAGAGGTTTACACTTCATATTTTTCTGAGAATGGCTTAAATCCGGTAGCTTTTAAGAGTTTAAAAAGATTTGAGCATGAAACTGTTCGAATGACGTTAGATATGCTAAATGGTGATGCTAAATCTGTAGGCACCATGACATCCGGCGGCACAGGAAGTATTACCATCGCCATCAAATGTTATCGCGATTATTTTTTGTCGAAGCGAAAAATGATTAAAGGCATTTATAATTTTATTCAGCCGGAGATGATTTTGCCGGCTTCTGCTCATCCTGCCTTTAGAAAGGCAGCAAGTTATTTTGGTATAAAAGTAGTAGAAGCGCCGTTAGATAAGAATTATAGAGTGGATGTTAAGGCAGTAAAACGTTTAATCAATTTAAATACAATGTTGATCGTAGGCTCGGCACCATGCTATCCTTATGGTGTAATTGATCCGATAGAAGATTTAGGAAAAGTAGCTAAACAAAAAAACATTCCATTACATGTTGATGCTTGTGTTGGTGGTTTTATTCTGCCATTTGTGGAGGCATTAGGATATCCTATTCCGGCTTTTGACTTTAGAGTGGAAGGCGTTACGTCTATGTCAGCAGATATTCATAAGTACGGTTATGCTGCAAAAGGAGCTTCATTGATTTTATATCGCTCTATGGATATTATGAAACATCAATTTTTTATTGACGAAAGTTGGTGTGGAGGGATTTACATTTCTCCGGGGCTTCAAGGCACTAAACCGGGAGGTGCTATTGCAGCGGCTTGGGCAGCGCTTAAAGCGGTTGGTAGAGATGGCTATATGAGCAATGCCAAACTATTAATGGAGTTAACACAATCAATGGTGGATGGTATTAACAGAATTGATGGTTTGGAAGTGATGGGGCATCCTGAAGTTTGTTTGATTGGTTTCAAATCAAGCGATAATAGAAAGGTAAATATTTTTGTAATAGGAGATTTAATGGAAAAGAAGGGTTGGCATATTGATCGTCAGCAAAATCCTAACAGTTTGCATATCTCTTTAAATCCAACGCACGAGTTTGCCACCGATGACTATCTAAATGACTTAAGAGATTGTGTTGCCTACGCCAAAGCGCATCCTGAGTTGAAAAATGAAGGCGATGCAGCCATGTATGGTATGGTAGCAAAAATTCCGATGCGTGGTATGATCAAAAATGAGTTAATGGGTTTAATGGAAGAAATGTATGGTCCGGAAGGGAATATGCCTGATAATAGTGAACAAGAAGAAAAAAATGACCTCGTAAGTAAACTCGCCAAAACTTATATGGATTGGGCGGAAAAGATAGAGGGGATTTTTTCTAAATAATAGAACTACTATATTTAAGGGATTTTCAATATTAAAATTTTAGGTTGACTAATTAAAATTATCCTATAATGAATCTTAAAGCCTATATCTTCTTGCTAATAACAATTAGCTTGAGTTTGATAAGTTGCAAATCCTCAGAGGAGTTTTCCACTAAAAATGTTGAATCAGTAACAAAAAAACCTCAAACAATTGAATCATTTTCAAATGATATTTTTGCTTTTATATTTAAAGGTGAAGTATTCTTAGATGAATTAATGCCTACTGTTTCGGTAGTTAAAAAAATAGCTTCTGGCGAAACTCAAGGAAAGAGTGATTTGGATATAAAAAATGAAATGATTGCAGGTCTAAAAAAGAGACTTCAAAATAATGTAGAGAATATAATAACAGATATTGAATCTAGTGGATATTCTACAGAGCAAACTATATATACTGGGTTTAAAACATATCCTGAAGACACACGAGGTCCTATAAAAGTGTTAGCTATTGAATTTACGGTTGATGATAAAAAGGGAATGATACCGATTACCTATACTGAAGTGGGTGGTCTATTTTATTGGTTTGAAATACTTGTTTCTACTAATATTATTGAGTCTAACTAGCCAATTAGGAGTATGCCTTTGAAGTTGTTTTATCAACGGATTTAAGATTTTGACTATTTTAATTGTTTCTTATAAACAGCATTAAAAGTGCCGTATGGCTGCTCTAAGATGTCTAATTTTGGATAGTCTTCAAATGGGAAAACAGAAATTGAATCTTTATCGTATCTAAAAAAACTGAGAGAGTAGTTGCTAAAATTATTAATGTCAATTGAGTCTTTTAACCAATAGGAAATAATGTATCCATTATTGTTTTTATCAGTATCAATTTGTGAAAGCAAATAGGTCTCAAAAGGAGTGTCATAAGTATCTATAATTTTACTCATTGGAGCTTTGTAAAATGGTAAAACTGCTTTAGAAATATTTTCGATCTTCATTTGTGCAAACAAATCTTCATAAATTGCAATTCTTTCCTTATAAAATTGAGCATGCAATAATGTTCTTCCAACTTGCACAATACATAAAAGGATAACAAGGGTCCAAGTTGCATTTTTAAGTCTATTGGACCATTTATTTATATGCAATGCAAAAGAGAGAATAAGCAAAAAAGCAATTAAAGAAAGGTAAATCTCATAGAAGGTGTCAATGATGAAATGATCGTAGAATCTAAGATAGATAAGGAAAAATTGGAGTACAAATAAGCCTATTATCAATATAGCTTTCCATAAACTATGTCGTTTAAGAATTAAATATAATCCTATTATGGCTATTACAATAAATGGGAAATATTGCCTAATTATTTGACTGATCATTACTCTAAATAGGTAAACATTAACATCGGACAATGAGTTAATACTTATTCTAGTTATTAAATGTGATTCATAATTAGTTGTGAAAATTATCCTTGATAAAAAGTAGAATCCAATTGCTATTGGAATAAGTAATTTTTGATCTTGCCGATTCCAATATCTTAAATTACCTGAAACAATTAGGGATGATCCGGTAAAAGCTAAGATGATTAAAGGGTGAGCATTCATAATGATGAAAAGCAACGGGAATAAAACTGCTTGTTTAAAAACAGGCTTATTGCATTCAATGTAGTATGCTAAAAGCGACCAATAAATCATCAAAAAAATTATACCAAATTGGAGCTCAGAAATAGCTAAATAATGAGTGAGATAAGGGAATGAGAATTGATATAAAAGTAAACATATTGCAAGTTCTTTGTTTTTTAATACTCTTAAAATAATGATAAAGGGTAATGAGTAAACCATAGCTATGTTAATCGAGTAAAGGATCATAGCTGCTTTGACAGAACATCCTAAGTTTATGCCTGCAACGGGTAGTACGCAACTAAAAAAAACAATTAGTCTGTTTATAATATGAAAGTTATGATCTCCCAAAATCTCAACTAAATACCTTGAGGAATCAGCATAGAGAATTCTTTCTTTGAAAAAGATTATGGAGAAAAGAACATATAGTAACTGCAAAAAAAGACCAATGTAAAGTAGCTTGTTATTCTTGTTTTTATAACTTGACTCAATATTCATCTATAATAATAAGGAAGCTTTCAAAGGAGTAAGATAAAATAAAATTAAGTTTTATCGTACAATATACATTTTACCAAAACCTTCATTTTTGAAGAACTTGTCGGCATTGGTTTTGTATTGTTCAATTGAATCACCATTAAGTCTAACAAACACTTTATATATGTAAAGACCATTGGCCAACTTATCTCCAAATCTGTCTGTGCCATCCCAAGCATACTCAGTGATATTTCTACCAATTTTTAATGGACCTAATTCGTCAATTGTAATCTCTCTCACTACTTTTCCTGAAACCGTCATAATTTGAATTTTTACTTCATCAGGAATTTCTGCTCCTGTTAAAGTGAACACAAATTTTGTTGAAGTAGAAAATGGGTTAGGATAATTGAGAAAGTTCGAAATGGAAGATTCGTTTATTACCTCGAAACTCACAATATAATCGTAGTCACCGGCATCATTATCCCTTGCGTCTTTTCCTTGAACTTTTAAACGATAAATACCATCTTGCTCAAAATTTGGATAATAATAAAGTAGCGCTTCATTCTTTTCTTCTAATTCATTTTCATTGGCAGGGATAAAGGTTACATTATCAGCTGATAAATCAATCAAAACTGGTGTGTTTGGATTGTTTGGATAATAAAGATATACTTCAAAAGTAGAAGTGTCTTTTAAAGCTAAACCTTGATTTTCATCTTTTAGCTTAATTGTAATTTCAGGTCTTGGACTAATAATGTCACCATCTAAAATGTGAACACCGTCAAAAGTCACATCCAACAGTGGATTAATTCTATCGTCTGCTACATTTAAAAGAAAGGTAGCATAATTATTAAAATGGAATTGCTCTGGTTGGTCGTTGAGAGGATTTGCTTCTAATAATATAACATAATTGCCTGGATTGTTAATTAAATCACTGTTTAAGTCGAAATCTAATATCAAAGACTGTCCAGCATCTAGTTTATTAAAACGTTTATAAAAATAAGTAGCAGCGCCACCTTGTCTATTAATTTGTAGTCTAACCAATAAACTATCCATATTCAGATCACTAATATTGGTAATGCCAACTTCAAGGCTAACAGATTGACCAATGTCAATCGAATCAGTAGATATTGCATAACGTAATGCAGGATTAATAGCTGCTTCAGGTACTTTGTCATATAAAACTCTCCAATTCTTTAACTGTGGAGCTGTTCTATTAGAATCATCTCGAGCGTATAACTCTAATTGCAGATTCGGATATTGTTCAGCATTTATGTTTGATAATGAAAAAATGGTATCAGTAATACCTTGGTAGAGAGTGTTTAAATTTCCTGAGGTATCAATTCCTGAAACATTAACAGATATACTATCAAAATCAGGGTCGTCCAATGAATAATAATCAAATTCTAGATTATTCCAACCGGTTGAAGGACCTATTTTAACCGAACGGATGGCACCAACATTCCAGTTACCTGAAAAATACAAAGTAGTATCTACTTTCTCATTTAAACCGGCATGAAACTCAACTGTTGGAAAATCAGGGTTTCCTTTCTGTGTCCAAAGTAAATAAGGTCGTAAATCTTGAATGTCTCTTAATTTAGTAGCACCTAAATCTTGCTCAAAAACTTGAAAAAGGTCTCTTGGATAAAGGGAAGGGGCATCATTTTCCCAGGTATTCGCTCTAAAGTTTTGATTAGCACCATTTCCTTGGGTAGTAAATGCTAAAACATAAGCGCCATCAGGAATGAAATTTTCTATAAAATAAATAACTCTTCCTCGCCAAAATGGATTTCTAACTAGGAAGTTTATCACAGGTCTTGGGGCAGGAAAATCACATGAGTGTATATCAGTGAAAGTACCCATAACGCAATTCAATTCAGGAAACAAAGGATGAGTTGCAAGTGAATAGCTTTCTAAATATTTACCTGTTTTTGGATCAAACACAAAAAAGTTAATACTTGATTCAGAAAGTGCTCCTCTCTGAATGATGGTTCCATCCAAAAATGTTTCGATATCTGTATTGGCAACTCCATTGCCTATGATGCCATTAATTTGCCTTAATTCTCTTTGCTCATTTGGAAATTTGAATTGTCTATCAGGCTCGTCCAATTCCAAAGTAAAAAATTCATCTTTTTTAAATTGAAAATAGTGCGATTGATTCCAACCCGTAGACAAGTTAGAGTTGTATAAAAAGGAAGAATAATTCCAGTTGTAATCACCTTGAATAATAGAATCCAAAGCAGATCTCACATAATAAACGGTATTGTCCAAATAAGGAATAGATGGCGCCCATTCAACAATGCCACCAGCAGTAACCACTGTTTGCTCTTCCAATAAAGAACTGTTAAAATACTCTGTAGTATCTATCTGTAAAAGGTATTGTTTAGGATCTAGTCCTATGCTAGAGGTAGAAAAATATATTTTTTCCGGCTGCGTAGGGGAGATACAAAATTCATATGGTAGAACCGGAATTATATCATCAGCAAAAATTACAATTGTATCTACAATCTCGTTGTTCATTTCGCTTAACTCAGGCACATCATCACCATAATCAACTTTAATTCTTAAAACATTCGTTCCAAGTCCATTGATTCTATCTGTAGGCAAAGTAATTACAACAGTATCTCTAAATATAGCCGATGGAACAATTTTTTCATAGTCAGAAAAGGAACCATTTGGCAATACTCTTCTAACATTTACCGTATAATCAGTATCAATTGATTTACCAATATTGGTGATTCCAATTAAAACATCAAACGAATCACTACTCGCACTTACAATTGAAGGATTGTAGTCTATCGATTCTTTGGTTATAACGTAATCTGGTAAGGTATGAGCATTTAATTTTATAGCCGGATCTCCATGAAGTATCATTTGTTTGGCTAGCAACTTGTCAAACGTTCCAAAATTGACTACTAAATCCTCAGTAGTACTTCTCATTATTTCACCAATACCCTGTCCATACATGGTATTACTTAGTCTATTGTAAAATCGTTCTGAATATCGATTTAACGTACTCGACAATGCTAAAGTAATAGGAGCAATATAGGCTACAGAGCCAATTCTATCTTGAAAAATAAATCTATCACTATAAGTGTTTAAACTTGCTCCAAAAATACTGCCTACAAAACATCCATTAGACAAAAACACATTGTATTTTCCATAGTTATCAAATTCTTCCGGTGAAATATCAAAGTCAATAGTAGAATTACTAGAGTGCCCGAAGAAGGTAATTAAGGATACACCACTTTCAATCAAGGAATCAACTACTTCAGAAGTAGAAATTTGAATGGGTTCTGTACTTGTTTTGTATACAGAGGTAACATTTGCACCATACATTGGTGCTTCTATAATTTGTTTATATGAATTAAGATAGTTGGCAAATGTAGCTTGTTCTCCTAATGTTTTACCACCTCCTAAATGCAAAACATTTTTCATCCATTGTTTATTCTCAATGGTTTGTGCAGTACTAGAGGTATCTTTTAGCGTTGTTTCGTACTCAATTATCTTTTCTAAGTATTGGCCAACTTTATCACCATTATTAGCAGATAGCCTGCCAATGGATAACTGAGGGGCTTCATTTTCTGGTGATCTTGCCGTTAGAAATATATCAGAATCGGGTGTTCCCATAGATACAACCAAGCAATTATTAAAATTAGTAACATTGTTTCTAATACTTGTATAGGTTATTCCTTTTCCTATAATAAATAGGTGCTCCGGCTGCTTGGTGTAATTATCAAGCGAGTAATTAATGAAATTTCTAATAGCCATTGGGTGATTTCTTACTCCCCATCCAAATTGATTTTCTATATCTTGTATGTAAGCTACTCTTGATTCATAACTTCCACCAATTTCTGAGGATCGATGTTCATTATATGCGGCAATGTAATCTATGCCATCTGCACTAGTAGTTAAATTTTTATGGGTTAGAATTATAAAGTTACCTTGATTGATGGGTAAAGAATAATCCGTAAACTGAACAGTTTCTAAACTAGTGATAACACCAATGTTAGAAGCAGCTTGATTCACCAAAAGCAAATTTCTTTCGTTGCTTACAGGGAGCAAACCAAACTGATATTGATTGCCTGAAACAATAGCTGCATAGCGTTCGCCATTGTTTAAATCATATAAAATTGGCGTAGTACTTTGTGCATTAAAATTGGTGATTTGCAGCAAAGTCGCAGCCGTATTTTGAACATCAAATTTAAAAGTTGTTGAATTGGAAAAATCAAATGTTCTAGGATATTTGATGCCTACTAAAACATCTGCTACTTGAACAGCATTGTTTTCCCGGTAACCAACAGTTGTCGTTCCTGTAACAACATCAGATATTGGGAATTCTTGTAAAACTTTGCGTACACCATAGGCAAAATAGCTGTAAGTGAAAGTACTTGAGCCAACTGTTAATACAGATTCATGCTGTTTGTTGAAACTTTTAGTGACATGAACATGGCGCAATAAAGCCTTTAAGGTATTATCTCCTCGATAAACCGCCGGAGTTGATAATGTTCTATTTCTAGTGGCTGGACCCGTAAATGGCGTTCCTGTATAGCCTTCTCCTGTTTCATATTTAGAATCTCGTAAAATGCTTAAATCTCCAAAATCAGAAAGTGGTCTGCCTTCATCAAATGTAGTATTATAAAAAGCTAAAGATGTATGCCAAAAATAAGGTTCAGCGGTTAATCCTGTTACATCATTGGTTTTAGGTGTAAGTCTTTTGTTATTTCCTGAATCATCTAACGCTAAAAAATAGGCAGCATTGTCGTTGTAAAGGCTATATTCTTCATGTAGATTCTCATTGGTTCTATACAATGGAACATCTAAAGTCCCGTCGTTCTTTTTACCATAAAATTCAATATAATCTGCAGTGGAAAATTGACCACTTGTTGAAACATATATAGCTAATTCTTCGCCACGACCAAATAACTGGAAGTGATCACCAATAAGTTCTGAATCATCAAAATATTGACTTAGAGTGCTGTAAGGAATTCGGTATAATTTATCTTCATTGACGGTAAACTTGTAGTAGTTTTTGTCAAAATCATCTATCCACTCATTCCCATAAGGTTGAGCAAACGACGAGCTTGCGAAACTTAGCAAGCTAAATATGATCAAAAATAACTTATTCATTTAGGGCTTTTTTATTCAAGTTTAATCCAACTTTTGCAGATACAACATGAGAATATCCTGCCTCAGAAACATCTCCTATATCAGTAAACGCATAGTCTATTTGAAATGTTCGGAATTTAATGCCACCGCCAATATTAGGTTGAAGACTAAATTTAGTGCCTTCGTTATCGTTGTCATCTAAAACTTTTTGAAGGTTATTTATACCAAATCTTCCGTAAACAATTCCAGCAAATCCTAATTCAACACCAAAGTGTGGATCTAAACTAAACGGTTTGCCAGAAAGCAATACATTTCTTTTGCCATCTGTAGAAATATCTAAATCTACTTCTGCCCTTAACTCAATTTTCTTTTTCCATTCTTTATGATAGGCGAATCCTAAAATAACCATTGGAGCCGTTAATTCTTGGGTGTTGGTTGGAATATCATTGCCCGTTTGTTGAAATACTTCAATTGCTGGGTCAGTAAATTCAAAAGACCAAGCATTAAATGTGGTGGTAATATCTTTTAATTGAACACCGAATTTCCAATCTTTTAATTGATAAACAGCACCTAAATCTATTCCAAATCCCCAACTCTTTGCACTAAATCCTGTATTTACATTTATATCTCCGGCTCTTCTTGTTACAATTTTAACACTTCCTCCAACACTTAAATTTTTGATAATTCTTCTAGAATAGGTCATGTAAATGCCATAATCTCCAGCGGAGAAGGAAGTTACTTTATCATAATCAATATTCCCTGCACCATCCACTAAATCTAGTGTGTTCGGAATGTCATCCACCGCAAAACGAATGAAGCCTAAACCAAAAGCATGTTTGTTTGAATCTAACATCACACTAAAGGCACCATAGTCATATTTCGCAATCCCAGCGAAGTATTCGGAATGCATAAAAGCAAACTGTAATTTTTCTTTTTGTAAGGATAGTGCTCCCGGATTCCAAAAAATGGCATTTACATCATTGACAGAAGCCGTTACACTTTTTCCCATTGCCATTGCATCTGCACCAACTCCAATATTTAGGAAGTCGTTACTATATTTAGCAATCTGAGCATTACTGACAGCAGCGGAAAAGAGAAAATAGAGTAATAGAATAGGAGTTAGATAGATAGATTTCATTTAGGTGCTTCCAGGTTTAAAATTATTGAACGCATAAAAAGCGTTTGAATTTCATTTTAGTCCCATTTATTTTAGTTGTAAAGAGCTGATTAATAATGTATTCTCCAGATTATTACAAAATTGTTTCGTTAGGAATAAGCATAAAAATATCGAATTTTAGTGAGATTGGGATTAGAAATTTAGAATTTACCCAAAAAAGTGCCTAAACAGCTAAGAATATGCTAAAGTGCTTATGTATCAAGCCCTTCATAATATGTTTTTAGATTATATATAGAGAATATGTGAAAATCAATTTTAGTCAGTCGTCACTCCAATTACTTTTAAACACTTCAAGAGAATAACATTTAGTTCAAAAGAGATGACAACACAAAAGCATTGCAATAGCTATTTTTGTGAAATGAATTTAATTGAAGAATTGAAATGGAGAGGAATGATTCACGACACCACACCTGGTGTTGAAGAACATTTACAGTCAGGCAGAAGGTCTGGATATATTGGATTTGATCCAACAGCAGATTCCTTGCATATTGGTAATTTGGTTCCAATTATGTTATTGATGCACATGCAAAGAGCAGGTCATCAACCGATTGCTTTAGTGGGCGGTGCTACTGGAATGGTGGGCGATCCAAGTGGGAAATCGGAAGAAAGAAACTTGTTATCTGAAGAAGTATTGCGTAAGAATCAAGAAGGCGTAAGAAAGCAATTAGAAAAGTTCTTAGATTTTGATCATAAAGACAATCCTGCTAGAATTGTAAATAACTACGATTGGTTTAAAAATATGTCTTTCCTTGATTTTATTAGAGATATTGGAAAACACATCACCGTGCCATATATGTTGGCGAAAGATTCCGTAAAAACTAGATTGGATAGCGGATTATCTTTTACAGAATTTACTTACCAATTGGTTCAAGGCTACGATTATGTTCATTTGAATAAGGAATACAATTGCACTTTGCAAATGGGCGGTTCTGATCAATGGGGCAATATTACTACCGGAACGGAATTGATCAGACGAATGGGTGGAACGGAAGCATTTGCGGCTACTTGTCCATTGATTAAAAAAGCGGATGGTAGCAAATTTGGTAAAACAGCTGGTGGAAATGTTTGGCTAGATAGAAATAGAACTTCGCCATATAAATTTTACCAATTTTGGTTGAATGCCACAGATGAAGATGCTGCCAGTTACATTCGAATATTTACCTTCTTAACACAAGAAGAGATTGAAAAAATTGAAGCAGAACATGCTGCTGCGCCACATACGAGAGCATTGCAAAAGGCTTTAGCGGAAGATATTACTGTAAGGGTACATTCTCGAGAAGATTACGACAATGCCGTTTGGTCATCAGAAATATTATTTGATAAAAAGGCGACCAAAGAAAGTCTAGCAAAATTAGATGATGATGTTATTGAGTCGTCTTATGAAGGTTGCCCTGTGGCCAATATATCAAAAAGTAAATTTGAGAATGGTATTGCTTTAGCGGATTTGATTTCAGAAGAAGCTGATTTTTTACCATCCAAAGGAGAGGTGAGAAGAGCGGTTAAAGAAGGTAGTTTGCAGATTAATAGAGAAAAAGCAGATGATGCTGATCAATTAATTACTACAGACGATTTACTTCGTGGTAAGTACATCATGGTGAAGCGAGGTAAGAAAGGAGATTATTTGGTGATTGCTGAGTAACGTTAACCTTTATTTGACCTGTTAGGTTCGCGAACGTAACAGGTCAGATAAACCGAACCTAACAGGTTAATTGTGAAGGAGATAACGCCTTCAACATAGCCTTGGCCTTCAACAAGCATTCTTTGTATTCATATTCCGGCTTACAATCAATGGTTAAGGCACTGCCTACTTGAATAGAAGTGTATTTTTTAGCAGCATTATGGACAATACTTCTAATGACAACATTAAAGTCAAAATTACCTAATGGAGTAATGTATCCAACCGCTCCGGAATACAAGCCACGTTTCACCATTTCATATTCTTCAATCAATTCCATTGCCCTGTATTTAGGGGCGCCCGTCATACTGCCCATTGGGAAAGTCGCTTCTAGAATATCAGTAAAAGGAAGGTCTTTGTCTACTTGACAAACTACGGTAGAAATCATTTGATGTACTTGCTCAAAGGTGTAAATGGCAAATAATTCTTCCACCGTAACGCTTCCTTTCTTGGCAATTTTTGATAAGTCATTTCGAACCAAATCAACAATCATTACATTTTCAGATCGCTCTTTGGGATCCCAACGAAGTGCTTCTTTTAAAAGATTATCGGCTGATTCATTTTCTCCTCTTCTTATCGTTCCTTTTATGGGCTGACTAATAATTTTTCGTCCTACCTTTTTTAAATACCGTTCCGGACTGCTGCACAATAGATAAAGATCATTTTGCTTAAAATAAGCACCGAATGGAGCTTTCGCTAACTCATTTAGTTTTTGGTAAACAGAAATGGTGTTAATGGCTTCATTTTCAATATAAAACTCTTGACAAAAGTTGGTTTCGTAAATATCGCCTCGTTGAATATGATCTTTTAAAGCATTTACCCTTTTTACATAGGTTGCCTCATTCATCCGCTCTTTAGGTTGACTATTCTTTTGTTGTTGAGTTGTCTTTTTATTCGCAGAAATATTGTTGATCAATGATTCAAACTCATCTCTATATTGTTCATTAGTAACGCCCAATTCTAAACTATCCTTATAAAATCTAAAGAGATATTTTGGAACAAAGAAATGGGCTAGGGGGCAATCAATTCCATCTAAATTTTTAGAAGTTAAAGTGGGCTCTACCTGATTTTTTAATTCATAGGTCAAATAACCAAACATCCAATCTTTATGGACTTGATGAAAGGCTTGTAAATCATTAAAAAAGTAGGTATTTGGATTGGCAGTGAGCTGTGCTAAACTATCAATAGCGACAAAGAAACCAAAATTAGAATATGGATAAAGATCGTAATTATTGCTTTCTAATAAACAAAAGTGCTCTAACTGATCTGACAGCTCGAGTACTTTATTTTTAAAACTTTCAAGATCATCAACTTCGTATGGCTTGAAAATTCTTTTCACTAAAGTATCGTATTGTTTTTCAAAAATATTACACTAACATCGATTTCTTACCAGATATCAAAATCAGTTTAAGCAATTAAATCACCCATTGATAAGTTAATCAACTCATCTCTTCCCGGTCCAACAGAAACGATAGAAACCGGAACTTCTAAGTAATTTTCAATAAACTTGATGTATTGATCTAATGATTCAGGAAGTTTATCTCCAATTTCTTTCCAGCCTGTAAAGGATTTATAATTAGGTGTAATTTCTGTTTGACAAAGATCGTATGGTAATTCGTCGCTTGTGATGCCATTGTAAGAATAACTAGTGCAAGCTTTAAATTCAGCCATATTGCTCATTACATCAGCCTTGGTAACTACCAATTGTGTTACACCATTAATAATACAGGTGTATTTTAAGGCAGGAAGGTCAATCCATCCACATCTTCTTGGTCGCCCAGTGGTAGCACCAAACTCTCCTCCAACTCGTCTTAATTCTTCTCCAACTTCATCATTTAACTCGGTAGGGAAAGGACCAGAACCAACTCTAGTACAATAAGCTTTACTAATACCAATAACATCTCCGATTTTTTGTGGAGCAACACCTAATCCAGTACAAACAGCCGCAGTGATAGTATTGGAAGAGGTAACATATGGATAGGTTCCAAAGTCGATATCTAGCATTGAACCTTGAGCTCCTTCTGCTAAAATTCGCTTTCCTTGTTTAATCAAGTTATTAATAAAATATGTGCCTTCCACTAATTGATATGATCTTAAAACATCTACCGCAGCGAACCATTCCTTTTCTAAACTATCAAAATCGATATTGTGTTCAGCAGGGTTGAAGTCGTAAGTGTTAAGCATTTTTAAATGCTTTTGTTTTAGTTTATTGTAATTTTCTTTAAAGGCAGGTTCTAAAATATCACCGATTCGCAAACCATTTCTTCCGGTTTTGTCCATGTAAGTTGGACCAATACCTTTTAAGGTAGAACCAATTTTTTCTTTACCTTTTGCTGCTTCAGAAGCGGCATCCAGCATTTTATGACTTGGTAAAATTAAGTTAGCTCGCTTAGAAATATATAAACGATCTTTTACAGGAACACCTTCGCTTTGCAAATGTGTAATTTCTTTTAAGATGGTAACAGGATCAATGACCACGCCATTACCAATTAAATTCATACAATTTGCTCTAAATATTCCGGATGGGATAGTATGTAAAACATGTTTTTTACCATCAATTACTAAAGTATGTCCGGCATTCGGACCTCCTTGAAACCTGGCAATTACATGATATTGATCAGCTAAATAATCTACGATCTTGCCTTTTCCTTCGTCTCCCCATTGTAAGCCTAATAATACGTCTATACTCATTTGTATCTATTGAAATGTAAAGATAGAATTTGCATACAGCATTCAGCTACTATGTGGGGAAATTTAGGCTTTGTGGAAAAGTGTTTTTTAAAGTGACAAGTTATGAGTGACAAGTGACGAGTTTCTTACTTGAATCTTGAATCTTGAATCTTGAATCTTCAATTCTTCTTTCCTTCGCAATTTTCATCCTTACAGTTGCCATATAAGGTTAAAGCATGATTTTTAACATCGAAATTGAAAATTTCTCCTGCAGTATCTTTTACTTGCTGTAATCTTGGGTCGCAAAACTCTTTAACAACGCCACAATCTAAGCATATCATATGATCGTGTTGGCGATAACCATACGATTTTTCATACTGCGCATGGTTTTTTCCGAATTGGTGTTTGGTGACCAAATCGCAGTTAACTAAAAGATCTAAAGTATTATAAACGGTAGCCCTACTTACATTGTAATTGTTGGCTTTCATTTTTAAATACAATTCTTCTGCATCAAAATGTCCTTCCCAATGATAGATCTCCACCAAAATCATAAAACGTTCTGGTGTCTTACGTTGCTTATTCTGTTCTAAAAAGCTAGTAAAAATTTGCTTTACTTCTTTTATGATCAGTTGGTCTGTTGTTGGATTAAAAGCCATTATATGAATTCTAGTGCAAAGTTATACAATTAGTAACAAGTAACAAGTGAGGAGCGACAAGAAATCAATGAATGGCATTGAGTAATCTAAAGTGCTAATTGTAAACTAAAGTTTTAATGTACAGCATTAAAGTAATTCAATAGCTGACTTCGCTCATTCAATTTTCTTCCTCTTCCTCTTTATCTTCCTCTATTCTTTTAACACTAATTATTCCATTTAGTTTCTTTAGTCTTTTAATGATAGCATTAAGTTGATCATCGCTTTTTACAAATAGTTTTAAATGACCGAGCCATACATTATCAATCGTTTCGATATTCATACCTTTTATATTTACTCGGTAATCATTCGAAATAATTTTAGTAATCTGATTGATTAATCCCATGTCATCAGTTCCTTTCAATCTTAAATGAACTAAGAAACTGGAATCGCCTTTGATCTTCCATGATGTCTTTATAATTCTATAACCATATTGCGCAGAGGAGTTAATTACATTTTTGCAATTGCTTCTATGAATTTTTACTCCTCCTCCAACAGTTATAAATCCAATTACATCATCTCCGGGAATAGGTTCGCAACATTTGGCAAATTCATAGGCAAAGTGATCACCATTTTCACCAAACTCTATTATATCAGTAGTTTCTTTTTTACTCTTAGTTTTTGTTTCTCTTAAGTGATGCGCTTCATCATCTTCCGCAATAATTACCTCTCTTTTAGGCTTAGGCTGCGTAAAATTGCCTCTTTCTAAAGGAATCGTTTTTAATTTAAGAAGGTCGAGTTTGTCTAAGGCAATATTGTAATAAAGGTCTAAAGTGGTTTCCATTCCAAAATAAACCGTTAAAAATTGTACGTTCTCTCCATTAAAATTCGCTTTAATGGATTTCAATTTTCTGATAAGAAGTTCTTTACCATCTTCTCCAATTTTTTTACGCTCTTCTTTTAGCGCTTGCTTAATTTTCGATTTAGCTCTAGAAGTGAAAACAAAATTCAACCAGTCTTCACTAGGTTTCTGTTTTGGAGAAGTTAATATTTCAATTTGATCAGCATTGGTTAAAACATGGCTCAATGGCATCAACTTACCATTTACTTTGGCGCCTACACATTTTGACCCAACTGCGGTATGGATTAAAAAGGCAAAGTCTAACGCCGTACTGCCCTTAGGGATATTCCTAACTTCTCCTTTAGGTGTGAAAACATAGATTTCCTGAGCGAACAAGTTCATTTTAAAGTCCCTCAAAAATTCCAATGGGTTAGTATCCGGATTTTTAAGTAACTCGCGCACTTCCACTAACCAACTTTCAAATGCCTTGTCAATATTATTGTCGGCACTTTTTCCTTCTTTATATTTCCAATGCGCCGCTAATCCTTTTTCGGCGATGGTTTCCATTCTTTCACTTCTAATCTGAACTTCCACCCATTTTCCACTTGGCCCCATTACCGTAGTGTGTAATGATTCATAGCCATTTGCTTTTGGGCTGGATACCCAATCTCTAAGTCTATTGGGATTAGGGGTGTATTTTGAAGCAACAATTGAATAAGCTCGCCAAATGTCGTCTCTTTCTTTCTCAAAAGGAGCGTCAATTACAATTCTAATGGCAAAAAGATCATAGACTTCTTCAAACTCTACGTCTTTCTTTTTCATTTTATTGGCAATTGAAGCAATTGATTTTGGTCTACCATAAACCCTTGCTTTTAAACCGGCATTTTCAATCTCTTTGCTAATAGGCTCGCAGAATTCCTTAATAAATTTGTCTCTTTCTCTTTTCTTTTGATTTAATTTTTTGGCAATCTCTTTATACTTTCTGCTTTCCGTGTATTTCATGGAAAGATCTTCCAATTCTGTTTTAATAGCATATAAACCTAAACGATGCGCTAATGGAGCATAGAGATAAAGTGTTTCAGAAGCCACCTTATGTTGCTTTCGCTCTAGCATACTGTCCAAAGTTCGCATATTATGCAATCTATCAGCCAGCTTAATAATGATTACTCTAATATCATCACCTAAAGTAAAAATGATCTTTCTAAAACTCTCAGCTTGATGAGAAGAAGAAGAGGCTGTTAAGCTATCAATTTTCGTTAAACCGTCGATCATATTAGCGATGGTTTTGCCAAATTCTAGTTCAATCTCTTCTAACGTCCATTCTGTATCTTCAACCACATCGTGCAATAAGGCACAAATCACAGAAACCGGACCTAAACCAATCTCTTGCGCTACAATTTGCGCTACAGCAATGGGGTGATGAATATAAGGCTCCCCGGATTTTCTAATCATATCCTTATGAGCATCCACCGCAATTTCAAAAGCCTCTCGGATTTTCTTTTTATCAGCGGTCTTAACATTCTTATCTAAAGCTTTAAGCAATTTGCGATAGCCTTTGAGAATATCTTTTTTCTGCTCTACCGTATATTTATCAGAAATTATCATGTATGTCTAAGTAAGTTGCTTCCTTGGAATGTAATGTATGAAATTATTAAATCAAAAGTTAGAACATACTAGTTCTATGTTAAAATTGTTTTAATGTATAAGAATAGTGTAATGGAATGATAAAATAGATTATTTTTGCGCCGCGATTGGTTGATGTATTGATATTTTGATATACCAACTATGCTGTTTGAAAAAGATGCGGGCGTGGTGGAATTGGTAGACACGCTAGACTTAGGATCTAGTGCCGCGAGGTTTGAGAGTTCGAGTCTCTCCGCCCGTACGAAAGAAAAGGTTATCCGTCAACTGACGGATAACCTTTTTTTATGCTCATAAGTTAAACAAATAGCAAAGAGACGAGAAGTTTACCGCCGAAATGAAGTAATACAAAATGAAGGTAGATTTATAATTTTCAAATAGACAATATCGATTAACGAATGGAGAATTTTGAAAATTAAAATTAATCGCCATCATTATCTCCCACTAAAAGTAAAAGCGATAACCAGCTCGCCATATCTGCTCTGTATAAAACCAAAATATCTTTTAGTTCCTGTTCTAACGATTCAATATTAGCATCATTGGTTAAGATGGCGGATTCCATATTGTTGATATTCGAGAGCATTGACTGAGCATTTTCTAACTTGTCTTGAATTTCATCGGCTAGTAGGTTGCCGTCTTCCCATTTTGCATTTACAAAATTGAGATGATCGAAAAGTCCGGGCTGGGTGTTGTTTAAATAAACTGTTGAAATGGCCGCAATCAAATGGTTGATGGCAGTTGCCGTATATTGACTGTTCCATAAAATAAGATTGTCTTCATTGGGCGCAATAGCATCAATATCGAAAGCATCATTGGCTAATCTGATGTAATTGATTACCTCATCAATAACAGTAACAGATTGATTGTAAATTCTGTTTTCAGCGCCACTTACGCCATTTTCTAGAGCTTCACTAAATTCATTCTTATAAGTGTCAAGCCAAAGCGCATTCATATCAGTAAAAATGGTTTTGATTTCCTGAGCGGTATATTTTAAATAGGCTAGCCTTTTTTCGGCATTGCTATCAGACGTGAAAAGTTCAAATATATCTTGATTGTTTAATTGATCTTGAAACAAAAGAAATTCTATACCATACAATCCTTTTTGATTGGCGCCAAGATTACTCACAAACGATTGCGTGATGACTTCAGTGCCACTAATACTTGATAAAATAATGGCATTTTTGGAAGGCCATTGCGCCATATTGCTCATGTATAAGTTAGCTTTAATCGGACCAATATCAAACAAACGAGCGGCTTGAAATGTCAATACAACTTCCAGAAATTGATCTTGAATCGTTTCAAATTCTGTTATTGAACTTTGATTGTTGAATGCTGCTATTTGCGTATTTAAATCGTCAATTGCTTGGCCTAATTCATTAAATGAATGAGTTATCAAATCGGCATATCCATCCACCATGACTTGTTTATCAAAACGAGTATCCTTTGGTAAATCATCGTTACACGACCAAAAAATGGTGCCGGATAGCAGAGCAATAAATAAAAATGTACTTGTTTTAAGCATTGGTGTTATTATAAGGAGTTCAAAAATTGAATAAGGTCTTGTCTTTCTTCTTCTGTTAATGTCTTAAACATGGCTTTAGACGATTCGCCTTCACCGCCATGCCATAAAATCGCTTCCGTTAAATTGCGAGCTCTGCCATCGTGTAAAAATCGTGTGTGACCATTAACGGTTTCAATTAAACCGATTCCCCACAATGGTGGTGTTCTCCATTCATTGCCATTGGCTCTAAATTCTGTAGCGCCATCGGCTAAAGCATCGCCCATATCGTGTAAAAGTAGGTCGGTGTAAGGTCGTATAGTTTGGTCGGAAAGCGCACTGATAGCATGACTGCCTGTTGTGAATTTTGGGGTATGGCATTTTACGCATCCTATTTTAAAAAACAAGCGTTTCCCATTTAAAACAGGAGGGGCATCATGGTCTCTTCGGCCGGGAACAGCTAGTGTTTGTGTATAGCTTACCACATCCATTAAACGGTCAAAAATGATTTCCGGCTGGCCACCATCAGCTGCATTTTGGCATTCAATTTCATTAGTGCTGCAGTTTTGATTAGGGAAGATATCGCTAGTGATACCCATATCTCCAATAAAGGCTGCTGCATCTTGGTTGAGTAAATCAGATTTACCGGCTTTCCAACCAAAACGACCCAGTGCCATTTCTTGCTTAAAATCATCCCAAACATAATTGGCTTTACCGCTAATGCCATCGCCATCGGCATCAAACTCATCGGCATTGGCTAAAATATCGGTTTCACTAATCGCTTCTAACAATCCTCCACCTGCCATATGCGGTGCAACTCTAGGGGAAAGAATGGATGCCGTCATGGGACCATAACCAAGTTGACGAATTGAGTAACTAGGTTGTTGTAGACTGTAATTTGAACCATCGCCAAAGGCATCTACAATTTCTTGATAGGTTATTTCTACTTCACCTTCCGGCGTAATGTCCAGAATCGCTTGGTCTTGTAATTGTCCGCCATAAGAAAGATCGGGCATTGGAGCACCGTTTGCAGTGGTGCCTAAACCATGTAGGCGCATTAAAAATCCGGTTGACTTTTCACCAAAATAGTCAGGTGCTCTACCGCGGCCATCTTTAAAATGGCAACCGGAACAGGATCGTGCATTGAAGAAGGGGCCTAAACCATCTCTGGCGGTAGTTGATGCCGGAGCGGTTACCCAGTTTTGGTTAAAAAGTGAATTGCCAACGAAAAAACTATTTTCTTGCGCATCTGTTAAGCCGCTTATGGCTTGTCCGAAAGCATCTCTTGACGTTAAAAAAGTAGTGGCATTGCCACCGGAGAATTCCTCACCATCTTCTAAATATTGAAGCAAAGGATCGACCGTTTCTTTTTCGCAAGCAAAAAACAGGAGTGATACAATGAAGAGGAGCGATATTGTTTGGATGTTTTTCATATTAAAAGCAAAAAACCGACAACGAAATTCCGATTTCGCTGCCAGCTTAATTTAAAAGTTATGTATAGTAAATAATAGTTAGTCAGGTAATTCAGCACTTACTGTAAAACCTAATGCACTAGCGGCTTCCACCAATTTATCACCCAGTTCTTTTAGATTATTGGCAGCTGTTAATACCTGTGGTCGGTAACTGTCATTTGAAATGGCATGATCGAATGGTACGTGAATTAATGCATTGTCAGTTTTAATTTGCGTTAACAAGTTTACAATTGCTGTATTGGTGGATTCATCAGCTAATGCTACTAAATCGGCTAAACCTGTGCCTGTTATATTACTGTATCTACCATTGTAAATATTATTGATTCCTTGAGCATTCAATATAATATCTCTATGGGTATTATCTGAAAAGCAAGAATGTTCATCTTCTTGATCTTTATTGGTATAAGCCACAATCATTCTTTCGCCGGCCAACTCTCCTTTACTGAAAATAGCAATTGATTGAATAATGGCTTTAACATTGTCGTTGGCATTTGCGGCTAAAAATTGCGCACGGTAATTTCCTGATTTTGATGCATCCCATTCATCCACTACATATTGCAAATGGTCTAACAATAAACCGGCTACTGCTTTTAAGTAGTTGCCTCTTTCGGTTTCATTTGAAATGTCTCCACTTCCTTGACCGTCAACATAATCAGTGTAACTTCTTTGTCCGGCCATTTCAACAGATGGATCAGTGTTATCTTGTCCCCAAAGTAAAAACTCAATAGCATGGTATCCAATGCTGATATTGGCTTCTCCACCTTGCTCATTTAAACTTTCTAAAGTAGCCGCATCAATTGAAGTTACGCCATCATTTATAATACCTGTGTTGTCAATATTGCCATTGTTATCAATATAATCTACATAAGCTTCATCTAAAGGCCATGCATTTAAAGCGCCTTCCGGAGCTTCACCATATTCATCAATTGGTCCGCCTGCAAATCGGAATGCCTCAGTGGTACCGTATGATTCTCTTGCAGTTAGCCAAGCCGTTTTTGCTGCTTGATGCGTGGTGGCATTCGGCGTTGCAACAAATGCATCAATGGCTGTTTTTAATGATTTTGCATCTTCCAGCGCATCATTGTAATTGGCATAAGCCATATTTGCATAATTGGTTACAAAATCACTTGCATTGCCCAAAGGGTTGATAACATCATCGTCATCACAGGCACTAAAAAATAGTACTGTAGCCAATAGTAATAGTTGAAATTTTTTCATTTGAATTTAATTATTTAGATTGATTCTTAATAATGACAAACATAGTGGAAAGCATAGCCTCTTACAATTCCTAAGATTGGGTAAATTGTCTAGTAATATGCTTGAATGTGCTACTTAATATTAGGTATGTATTCATCATTAAGACAGTACTTTACAACTCTTTAAAAGATATTTTTTCAACCTCCATCAAGAATTTAGATTGTTGTAATAGGTCGCAAAAGAGATCAATATCTGTTAAGCTTAGAGCCAAATAAAGACCGGCGGCTTGAGTGTTGATGGTAATTATTTTTTGACCTCTATGTTCTTATTCGCTTAAATGTTGAAGTCTTGTGTTGTTAATGAGAGTATAGATCTTTTTAAAGTGAGTGTCGTTCATGGTCATAAGAAAGTTTCCAAAATAGATTTGAATAATATCGCATTTTAAGCATCTGGCGATTGAACCATTTTCATTTATCACATACTTTTCGAATTAACACATATAGTTAAACTAATTTATTGATTAAACTGCTCCATTCCGTAAGTTCTTTTTGTCCGGGTTTTCTAAAGCCAAAAAACTGAACTACTAATTCTTTGTTTTTATCAAAAAGTTCTATGCTGGTAACAATACCATCTCTAGTAGGTTTTTTAACGACCCAAGCGGTATCAACTTCATCCATATTTAAATGCATGTTAAAATCTTTGTCAAGCACATTTAGCCAGTTATCCATTACAACTATTTTCTTAACGACATCTTGATGAATTTGAATGTTACCGATATTGGAAACAAAAATCATTATCTGTAGAGCGGTTTCTGCTGCAGTGTTTAAAAGCAATTCAATTTTCTGTTTGTCAAATTCTGTTGAATATTCCGGTGATACGGATTGGATAGCATCTAATCTATTGGCTTTATGTTTTTTCAGTAAGCCGAAAAATTCGTGTGTGTCTTTTAGTTTGCTCCATTCATCTTTTAAAGCAGTTCGATCAAAATTTTCATCATAGTCAATTGCTCTTGCTTTAGTAGAAACGGCTTGAAATTTACTTTGATCTTTTGATTTATACTCTTCTATTAATTGATTAAATGCCTCTTCATTACTTTCTTCCTGTAAGTATATTTTGGTTATAGCGTCACCATACTTGTCAAAAACTTGAATACTTTTTAATGTTCGGCCTTTCATTTCATTGGTAACGGCAAAACCTATTGCCCAACTATGAAGGAAAGCTCTAGTTTCGATTGGTCCAATTACGGTAGTGGCATGTGGACTAACAATTACTTTTTCAAAAGCACCTTTATGTTCTAAAACACATCCGTCATTTCTAGTGAGTGACATTATTTTACCCAGTAAAGGCAATTTTTGAACGAATGCTTTCCAATCAATATCTAACCGAATAACGGATTCACCAATATTGGTTGCGAGTAATTGCGCTTCGCTCAGTTGTAATTGAGCAGCTGCATTTCTAATTCTAGTTTTAGGGTTTTCTTGTAATAGGTTAGCCCATTGCTTTGTAATTTCTGTTGGGTCCTGTTTTGGATTTGTTGTTAATGTATCTTTCATTTTTAATTATTTATGAGTTCAAAATTGAGTTCGTGAGATTTTGGTAATAGATATGGTTTCCCATTTAATTGATGAATGGCCATAGGGAAGTCGTAGATGTGCGACAAAAGTTCTTCATTGGCTACCATTTCCGGTACATTTTGAATAATCACTTTTCCTTTTTTTAGAAAACAGATCTCATCGCAATATTGTAGTAGCAGATTGATATCGTGTAGCACCACCAAAACGCCAATATTTCTTTGCTTTACGGTGTTGAGCATACCAAGAATTTCGTGTTGCAAAGAAATGTCTAAGCTTGAGATGGGTTCATCTAAAAATAGATAGCGACTTTCTTCACCCGTCCATATTTGAGATAAAACCCTTGCTAATTGAATGCGTTGTTTTTCACCGCCGGATAAAGAATCATAATATTGATGAATAAAATTACTGGCTCTAACTTTTTGAATCACTTCATCAGATATAATTTGCTTAAACTCCCCCTCTTCTTTAAAAAACATTCGTCCGAGGTCAACAATATCTTTAGCTATCACCGGAAAAGTAGCAGTAATTTCTTGTGGTAAAACCGCTCGAATTTTAGCCAATTTATTTAGGCTTAATTGCTTAAGGTTGTGTTGATCATAATGAATTGTGCCTTTGTAATTTTTGAGTTGGCCAATTAATATTTTGAGTAATGTACTCTTACCGGCGCCATTGGTTCCGGCTAAACCCACAATTTTTCCTTTAGGAATTGAGATGTTAACATCTTTAATGATACTTCTCCCTTTGATGGAATACGATATGTTTTTTGCTTTAATCAAAACGCAAATTGTTTTTTTACTTTCAATAAAAGCCATAGGAAAAATGGCGTGCTGACTAAAGCGGTAATGATGCCTATCGGAAGTTCAGCCGGAGCAACAATAATTCTACCAATGGTATCAGCTACCAATAATGCTAAACCGCCGGTAATCATGGATCCTATTAAAACATGGCTGTGGTTATTACCAATTAAAATTCTTACCAAGTGTGGAACCAATAAACCAACAAAACCTATGATGCCTGCCATAGCTACACTACAGCCGACCACTAAGGCACATAATACAATTAGCATTCTTTTGGCCATATCCACATTGGCGCCTAATTGTTTAGCAACCTCTTCACCGATGTTTAATGCATCTAGTATTTTAGAGTAGCGAACCATTAATATGGAAGGTATTAGCACCAAAATAAGGCTGATGAATACTTTTATCCAAGAAGTACCAGATAAGTTACCAAGTGTCCAGAATGTGAAATTTCTAATGGCGTCATCATCGGCAAAATAAAGTGTGAGCCCTATTAATGAGGTACATAAAGCATTGATTGCAATCCCTGCCAAGAGTAAGAATGCAATATTAGAAGCGCCATTGACTTTGGATAACTGATAAACCAAGAAGGTGACTAAAAAGGCGCCCAAGAAAGAAACAATTGGCAAGATATAAATTGCTAATGCTTCGGAATTTGGAAGTTGATCGCCTAATACAAAAAATAATACGGCAAAAAGTGCTGCACCACTTGATACACCAATTAAGCCCGGTTCAACTAATGGGTTGCGTAAAAGTCCTTGTAGTACAGCTCCGGCACAAGCTAAGCCCCCGCCAATTATCAGTGCCATTAAAATTCTGGGTAATCTATAATTCCACAAAACAATGGCTTGGTTGGTTGAAAAATTGGTAGTATTAGTTAAACCTATTTTTTGGCTGACAATAGATACAACTTGAATGGCATTGATATCCATATAACCAATCATAGCTGCTGTAATAACAGCAATTGTAACAACGATGAGGGAAGCACCTAAATATAGGTAGCGTTTATCTTTTGAGATTCTATGTAAGGCTAATAATTCCAATTTTATCTAATTGCTTTTGCAAGTTCAAGTGCGGCTTTTCCTACGCGAGGACCAAAACCTAATAAGTAATGTCCTTCCATGGCTACAACTTTTTTATTTTTTGCAGCATTGGTTTCTGCAATGCCAGGCAGCGACAAAACACCTTCTGGGCCATTTAGGCTTCTAAGTCCAGAATCAAAAACTAAGATGACATCCGGATTGGCTTCAATAGCTGCTTCAGGAGATAGTGGCTTAAAGTTGTTAAAGTCATTTGCCGCATTTGTGCCTCCGGCTAACTTAATCATATGGTCGGCAGGAGTGTCTTTTCCACCCACCATAAGCATATCACTGCCTCTGGCATATAAAAACAACACCTTTGGTTGCTCTGCCTTTCCTTGTAAAAAGTCATTTAGCTCATTTATATCGGCATCTAATTGGTTTATAAGCGCAGTGGCTTCACTTTTTTTATCGAATGTTTCTCCAATTAAATTTATAATTGATTTGGTATCGTCAACTGAGGTTGGTGCTTCGTATAATTCTAATTTTAAAGAAGTGTTTTTTAATTGTTGAAATAATCCCGTTCCGGCAGGATCGTTATTTGCAACAATATAATCAGGATCAAAACTAAGTAAGGCTTCTAATGAAACATTACTAATGTGCCCTAATTTAGGTAAGTTGTTAATTTGTTCGGGATATGTGCTGGTTACATCAATCGCTTGAATGTTTGATCCAAGGTCCAGTGCAAATAAGGTTTCAGTAATTGCGCCACCAATACTTACAATTTTATAGTTTTCTATTGGTGTGGTTTTATCTAATGTTGCATTTTTACAAGCCCCAAGCATTGCTGTAATTAGTAATATACACAGCGATATTTTGAATATTTTCATAAGTGAATTCGTCTTTTATGGATTAAGTTATCTCGTAGGAACAAATCAATCGTTTTATCTGCGAAGAACTATTTGGATTACTTTGTCCCACTTGATCTTTTCTATTATTTTAAACTTGTTGAGCCATCAGTTTGTATAGCGTATTGAATGGTGTAATACCTTGAGGGTTCTACCGGTGGAGAAACTGTGTATTGCGATAAATCAGGATTACCTTTGTAGTAGCTTAAAATTTCCATTTTAGCATAATTTCCGTTTGCCGTTTTTATAACCATTACAACGCCTCCAATTGGTTCAATTTTATGAGTAGGAGGGCCTACATAAGAGTACCATCCATTTCCTGAACCCGTAGGAATAGCTAAACCGTCTCCGCTTTCATCATCTGTTTTGTACCCTGAAGTTGGTGCAGTTGTTAGGTTGTTAAATAGGGTTGAGGTAAGAAGTTGAGCCTCAACTGACCCATTTCCTGAAGAACCTCCGTTTACATAAATTGACGTGCCTGCGAAAGCTACATCCCAATTGGTAGCCGTAATGTTTGCACTATCAATAATTTGCCCTGTGGCTAAGCTAAAATAGGTTTTCTTATCTTCCATATTTATATCAGCAGGAATATCATTGGCGGTTTTAACAATCACTAATGGAGAGGCAGTAGTGGTATCAACGCAGGTTCCATTTTGGCATTCCTCGCCTGTATTACAAATTACATTATCACAAGGTTTGGGTAATTGTTCCTCTTCGTCGCAAGCGGCAGCAAAAAATAGTATAGTGAGGATTAAAAATGATAATTTAAATGCTTTCATTGTTGTTGTTTTTTGATTTTTTGAAATGATTATTATTGAGTTGTAATGTTATTCCGATGGTATAGATTCTACCGGGCATGCTTGGTAAATACTCATTGGTGGCATTGGTGATATTATCTATCGAAAAAAGAATATTAAGCATATTGAAGAATTCTTTCTGTAATGAAAGATCTAAGTTGTAGTAGCCTTTTGCGTATTCTCTTTCGTCGTCTAAATAGCCGCTGTTGTTGATGTCTCCAAAACCAAATTTGCCACGGTATAAATTTCTAATCGATATTGTGAAATCGTATTTTTCGTTGGAATAGTTTATTTTAAGATTGGCTGTATGTTTTGATCGGTTGTATAAACCACCATATTCCGAAAGAGAAAATACTCTTTGAATATTGTCAGTACCACGTCCAATAATCTCCCCATTTTTATATTTTTTAATTGCTTCAAGATCTCTAGTGTCTAAGTATTGATATCCTGCCGAGATTTGCAATCCTTCAATTGGTGTTGACTTAATATTAGTTTCAATGCCTTGTGTGATAACTTTATTGATATTGAAATAGGTAAATACATTTTGACCATTTGTTTTCCTGGCAATAGCAGAGGTTTCAATCAAATCGCTAATTTGGTTTCGAAACCAATTGGTTTCTATAGAGAATTTTGAGTTAGGCTCTATAGAAATTCCAACATTGAAAGCCCACGAGCGCTCATTTTTTAAGGCTTCAATTGAGTTGGGGACTATTAAATAACTAGCAATTAATCCTTCTTTGTCTAGTTCATCTAAAGATGATTGCGCTAAGTAGTTGCCAAAAACACTATAACCTACAATTGGATTGGTATAGTTTAACACCAGTTGTCTGAAGTCCGGTGCTTTATATCCGCTTCCAATAGAAGCTTTTAGACTTAGCCATTTGATGGGAATATATTTTAGGGATGTTTTAGGACTAAATTGCTCTTTATATATTGAATGTCCATCGAACCTAAAGCCTGCGGAAAGGAACAATTTATCTTTATACTCCCAATCTAGTTGACTAAAAAAGTAACCTCTAATAAACGGATTTTCGCTGCTGTATCTCGATGAGAAAACATTTTCATAGTCAATACCCGCACCACTTATAATTTGAATATTTTTCTTTAACTCAAGATCGAATTGCCCGTAAGAACTGTTTATAATTTGCTTAAAATCTTCGTCGCTATAATTAGATCCATCTTCAACTAGATGGATTTTTGCGATATTACTGTAGATACTAAACCTGTTGGAAAATTGAATCTCATGTCCATCCTTTAACCAATATTTATACGACGCTTTTGCACTACCATTAATTACGTCTTCGGTATAGTTACCTGTTTTATTTTCGGTTTCTATTAAAAGTGTTTCTTGATTAAATTGGCTTTCATTAAATACATAGCCGCTTAAACTTAGTTTGCTTCTTTCCTTTATTAGAATACCCGTTTTTATCGAAGCTGAATAACTTTTAAATTGAGGCGAGGTTAGCGCTATATTCTCCGGTTGTAAATCGTATCCTGCACTACTCAATCTATTAAAAGATGAAGTGATACTGGCTTTATTGTTCTTGTAACCACCCGATAAATTTAAATCATGCGTGTTGTAAGATCTAAATTTGTATCCGACCTCACTGCTCCAACCGGCGGAAGGTTCTTTAGTGATAATATTAACCACACCGGCTAAAGCATCACTTCCATAAAGGGAAGATACCGGACCTTTTACAATTTCTATTTTATCAATATTGTTTACAGTAATTCTTCTTAAATCTAATGTGCCTGCGTTGCGACCAATGATTGGTTCGCCATCAATGAGAATTTCAATGTAATCTGACGACAATCCTTGCATCTGTAATCCTGTGCCATGATTATCTACTATCTGTAAACCGGTTTGTTCTTCTAAGATTTCATTCAACCTTATTACACCGGCTGATGAGATGTCTTTTTGATTGATTGTTGATATCGGAACACTTACGGATTTAGTTGTTCTTGAACTTCTTGAAGAGGTAACCACTACATCTTTTAAAGTTATACTGCTGGGTTTTAAGTGAAAGGATAAGCTAGTGTCTTCTCTCAAATCAAGAGATAAAGTATCTGATAAATACCCTATGTAACTGATGATAATTTTATGTTTTCCGGTAGCTGCCTGAAACTTAAATTCTCCTTTTGAATTGGTGGTAGTTAAAAAGGAATCATTGATAGCGAAAACTTTAGCAAAGGCCAAACAAATATTGTTTTCACCATAGACTTTACCGGAAAGGGTAACTTCATTTGCGAAGGTGAATTGATTGCTTAGCAGCAAAAGGAACAATATTTTTAGTTTTAATTGCAAATCGTTATTTAGATTGATTCTTAATAAGGGCAAACATAGGAGAAAGATAATCCTCTTGCAATTCCTAAGATTGAGTAATTCGATAGTGAATATTGGTATTCTGCAGTTACTTAGAATTAAGTATGTACTACCATTAATTACTACTAATCTCTAATGATTTACATAGAAATACTCATTTATAAGGAAGGTTAATCCATTTTCTTTTGTACTTTTCGGATTAAGAAAACACCTTATCTATGTCTTTGAAATCGGTTTTGTTTTTAACAGTTTTGTTTTGCTTGATGGCTTGCAAAGATGATGCTGTAGAAGAATTGTCTTGCGATCAAATACTATTTGGTATTCCCAATATCAATACCGGTTTAAGCCCTGAGGTATGTAAACAAGTTTGTGATTGTAAAGGATATACTCCAAAAGTGTTTTCACCTGAAGAAATTGAATCTTTAAAAGAGTGGGAGTTAACGGTTCCCATTCCTGAGTTAACGTCTGATCCTTATAACAGTGATGTGCCGGAAGTGGGTACAGGTGTTTGTGCGGTCATAATTGATAATCTTGAAGAAAAAAAATACCATTTACAAAGTTTTCCAAATGAAGCGGCTGCTACAGCTGCCGGAGCTATTCTCACACACGACGGGCCATGCAACTTATGTTCTTCTTTACAAGATTTATCGGTTTACCTAGAGTTTAGAGATTTAGGAACTATCGTAAGAAATTGTGGTTTTGAAAATTTGTTAAGTCCATTTGAGCAGTTAGTTGGTTGCTTAGAAGATATTGGTTTTGATACGCCATGCGCACAAATTTGGGCGTATAATGCAAAAAATACCCAAACCAAATGTTGGGAACCATGTATAGAAGCCATTTTAAGTGAAGCTTTGTTTAATGTCATTATTCCATATAATAATGAAGATGGTAGCTTAAGCCCATGTATAGAATGCGATGAAGTAGTGAGTGGTCCCATTTTCAAAGCATATGCCGGAAGAACACGCAGAAATTCAGGAATTCCAAGTGGTATTTGCAGGTTTTGCGATGGCGTGGTACCCATTGCGCACGATTATCCACTTTAAATTACCTTATCGTCTTCTGCCTGAATATTCCATGGCTTCGCCTTTTCCAAAACCATAAGAAAAGCCCAATGTGATAAATCTACCTCGTTGACCTAAGCTGTAGACGTAAAAATCATCATCTAATATTTCACTTTCTCTGTTACGAGAGGCGAATACATCTCTAACGCTAACACTAATAATGGCTTTGCCATCTTTGAATTTTTTCCGAACACCAATATCGGCATGCAAGTTATCGCTTACCTGTCGTTGTACTTCTTTGTATTTTGATTCGTAGTTAGCCGTAATTTCTAAGTCGAAATCTGCCGGAATCTTAAATTTGGTGGTTAGTTTGGCGGTATACTTATGTGCATTGAAGTCAAATGATTCTCCTTCAAATTCTCCTTTTCTGATGAAGTAATTATAGTTGAAGTCGGAGGTAAGTGTCATCCATTTGGCCGGATTAAACTTGGCATTAAACTCGGTGCCAAAAGCATGTTTGATGCCAATATTCATGGGCATATAAGTGTTTACATTATCCTCAAAAACTGATACTTGTTCAATGATATCGGTAGTGTGTAAGTGATATATACCTAGATTTAATGAAGCTTTCTTAAAAATGTAAATACTGTTTAACTCAGTTGAATTGGACAATTCGGGTTGCAAGTTGGGATTACCGGTTCGAATGGTGTAATTGTCTCTTATATTAAAAAATGGATTGAGGTCCCATAATCTAGGTCTGAAAATTCTTCTGGAATACCCTGCTTGCAAGGATACTTGATCGCTAATTTTATAGGAAGTGTGAAAGGTTGGGAAGAAATCAATATAATTTCTAGTGTTGCTTTCGTCGGTATTGGCCAATAGTGTATTCAAATGGCTGTATTCCATTCTCAGGCCTAGTTTTACGCCCCATTTGTCGCCTTCGTAGGCGCCGGTTGAATAAATACCCAAAACATCTTGGCGGTATTCAAACACGTTGGTTAGGCTGTTATTGTTTTCCCAATTATTGGCAATTAAAGTAGAAACAGAGTAGTCGTTGCTTACATCTTGTAACACATATTGACTGCCTACTTCCATCACAAATTTTTCTGAAAAGGGTTTAGTGTAATCCAAATGAAAAGTATATTTCGCTTCCTTAAATGCTGTGTTTGATCGCTCATAGTCGTTTTCTGTTCCGCCTAGCAATGTAATGTCTTCAAAGTCAGACGATTGTTTTTTGCCGAAAAAACTGCCTAATGCTCCCACCAATAAAGCGTGATCTTCATGCTTTTTTAAGTTCTTTTTATATTGTAATTCGTATTGCCATTTTGGATTTTTGGCTTCAGTAGCTTCCTCACGTTGCCATTCTTTAGTGAGTACTTCATCTACGCCTTCGAATTGGCGGTAATTAGTAGTGGAGGGCTGTTTTTCAAACTCGTAAGCAAAATTACCGGAAATGGTAAATACACTTGTCGAGTCAATATGATAGTCCGCTCCTAATGTGAGGTTCACGAAACCTTCGTTTCGGTAGTTTTTGCCATCACTGACAATACTCACGGCCTCACTGTAATCGGTATTGATGTTTTCGTTTTCTCTTGGCAAAGATCTATAACCACCGCCTAGCTGACTAAACATATTAAATTTTTCTGTTCGCCTATTTAAACTTAAACCTACGCTGTGATTGTGAGGATAGCCTGTATTAAAAGAGATAGAGCCATTTGCTCCTCTACGTTCTTCTTTTTTAATCACAATATTGATGATGCCCGAAGTACCACCAGCTTCGTATTTGGCCGATGGATTGGTGATGACTTCTATTTTCTCAATCATATCTGCCGTAATGGAGCCCAATGCATTGCCATCGTCACTTGCCAAAACAGAAGGCTTGCCATTAATGAGCACTTGTACGCCACCGCTGCCCCGTAAACTAATTTCACCTTCAATATTTACATTCACAGAAGGAACATTGTTTAACACTTCTAATGCGCTGGCACCTGTACTGCTTAAATCTTGCCCTACATTGAACACGCGTTTGTCTAACTTAAATTCCGTTTGAGATTTTTCAGCCCTTACATTCACTTCATCCAACATTTGGCCGTCTTCGGAAAGTTTAATAACGCCTAAATCCAGTTTGTTCTGACTGCTTGAAACGGCATCAATTTTTTTGGACTGAAAACCCAAATAACTGATCTCTAGATATATGTTGGCGCTATTGACCACTATTTGAAACTTGCCATCTTCGTCGGTGGTGGTGCCGCTTATAATTTCATTGGTGGTTTTATTATAGACGGCTACGGTGGCGAAACTTAAAGGTTGTGAACTATGTGTTTCTACAATGGTACCCGAAATAGATATCTTATTTTCTTGAGCATTAAGAACTAGCATGTTTAGTGTAAAAAAGCATACTAATGACACTATCTTTAATAAGTGGCTCATAAATTCAATTTGAAATTTTAAAATTGGTTGCAAGTTAGTTTGGATTTTATAAAATGTAAATTTTAATCTGTGAACAGCTAATGTTTTAGGTCCAACAACCATTTTGTTGATGAACCCATGGTTTTGGTTGATTAACTTCGCATTTCTGCTGTTAGTAGAAATCTTTTTTTCTTTATCCGAAACAAGCTTACATTTAATAAATGTCTTTTACGCAAAGAAGCTCAATTACACCCCAACTGGAATTTGTTTTTCAGTTAGTCTTGCACATAATCGTGTTTGTGTTTTATGCATTTGAAAAGGAAGCTCCTCATTTTGATTATCGATCCATGTTTTTCTTTATCAATTATGCTCTCGCGGCAGTTATCATCAATTATGTCTTGTTGGGTAAATTCTATTATAAAAAGAAATATGTTTCCTTTTTCAGTGGTTTGATTCTTATTCTTTTAGCCGTATTTTTAATAGAAGAATTGGTATTAGAGCCGTTCTTTTATCCCAATACGAAAGGATTGAGATTGTCCAATGTATTCCTAACCTTATTGGATATTGCACCCATAATTGTCATACTCATTGGTTTTAAATTTGCTTTAGATGCGTTGAAGAAGCAAAACGAAGTAGAAGCACTGCAATCGATGGCGCAAGAAAGCGAATTGAAGTATTTGAAGTCGCAGATTAACCCTCACTTCTTGTTCAATAACTTAAACAACCTTTACGCACACGCCATTGAAGAATCTCCGAGAACACCGGAAATTATTTTAGAATTATCATCCGTTTTACGATATATGCTGTACGATTGTAAAGCCACTTATGTGCCTTTGTCAAAAGAGATGGAGCACTTAAAAAGTTATATCAATATAAGTGAACTGCAAATTGGGGAAAGAGGAGAGGTGACCATTCATTCAAATGTAGATGGCAACCTTAAAATTACACCGCTTATCTTGATTGTTTTTATAGAAAATGCGGTGAAGCACAGTACGGCCAGTCAAAGTACAGCGATACAAATTCATGTAGAAGTGACCACCGATGACGAGGGCTGGCTGCATTTTCAATGTGTCAATTCCTATCATCAACAATCTAACACTGAATCGCTTTCTAGTGGTATTGGATTAAGTAATGTTAAAAAGCGGTTGGAAATATTGTATGCCGATGCACATCAATTGGATATTCTTGAAAATGGCGAACTTTATCAAGTAAATTTATCCATGAAGTTAAATTGAATAAGAAGTTAGAATTGATGAATTGTATTGTCATAGAAGATCAACCGCCAGCACAGCGCATCCTTAAAAAATATATTGCAGAGGTAGACACCTTATCGTTACAAGGTGTTTTTACGGATGCGATTTCTGCGATGAATACATTGAAAGAGGGCCATATTGATTTGATCTTTTTAGATATTCATTTACCAAAACTATCGGGTATAGAATTTTTAAAATCATTGCCCACTTCGGCTCATGTTATTTTAACCACCGCTTTTTCCGACTATGCGTTGGAAAGCTATGAATTGAACGTAGTGGATTATTTATTGAAGCCATTTTCTTTTCAAAGATTTGTAACGGCAGTTTCTAAAGTACTTGTACAAAATGCCACAGACCCAAGTTTGGTATCTAAATCAAAAAAAGAAGTTTTTGTAAAGTCGGGATATGATATCGTCAAAGTAGATGTTGCCAAAATAATCATAATTAAATCAGATTCTGATTATACTTCATTGGTGTTGGTCGACAACGAGTATTTATCTTCAGAATCTTTAAAATATTGGGAGGAGGAATTTCAGGAAAATGAATTTGTACGGGTGCATAAATCGTACATCGTTAATATTGACATGCTGCTTAAAATTTCCGGCAATAGGATTATTTTGAAATATGGATTAGAAGTACCAATTGGTAGAGCATTTAAAGACAACTTGTTTAACAGAATAAGATATTTAAAATAGTATGAAAGCATTAGTTTTTGAGCATTATGGTAAAGCTGAAGAAGTTTTAAAATTGAAAGATATTCCTGATCTAGAACCCAAAGATGGGGAAGTAAAGGTTAGAATGTTGTACAGCCCGATAAATCCATCAGATATTTATAACACTATTGAAGGCACTTATAAGGATGCGTATAGCAATGCAATATGGAATCTCAATAAATTAGATGATGAAGTTGTTGCCGATCCATTTGGTACTAAGCAGATTCCAAAACTGCCACATATACCTGGCTTGGAAGGTGTAGGCTATGTGGTGAAAGCCGGCAAAGGATTAAGAGGTAAGTTTTTAGTAGGCAAACGAGTAATGGTGCTAGGTGCTGAAAAAGGAAACTGGCAAGAATATAATGTGGTAGATGCCAAGCAGGCTATACCGGTCAATAAAAATTTAACTGATGAAGAAGCGGCCACTTTTTTTGTGAATCCCGCTACTGCTTTTATTATGGTTAAAAAGGTATTGAATTGTAAGGAAGGAAGTTTCCTACTACAATCGGCAGCCAATTCTGAATTAGGTAAAATGGTGATTCGATTGGGGAAGCATTATGGTTTCAAAACGGTTAACCTCATTAGAAATGAAGATCAAAGAAAGCATCTGCTAGAATTAGGTGCAGATTATGTGATCAATACTGAAAATGAATCGGTAAAGCAACGAGTTTTTGATATAACCAATGGCAAAGGCGTTGATTATGCTATCGATCCTGTCGGAGGTAAATTAGGCTCTGAAATGACTCAATGTCTAGGTTTAAAAGGGCACATGTTAGTATATGGCACGTTATCCAACCAACCACTTCAATTTGCATCTAGAAATTTGATGACGCCTGTCGCCAAATTGGAAGGTTTTTTTCTAGCCAATTATATGCTTGATCGATCCATGCTACAAAAATTATCCATCATTAGACAAGTTGGAAAACTAATTCAAAAAGGTGTTTTAAAATCAGAAATCGGGAAAGTTTATCCGTTAGAAGATTTCAGGGCTGCTTTTCAAGAAGTAAATAAAGCTGGCAACCAAGGCAAAGTCTTATTTAAAATTTCTGAATAGATTTTCAATTCGATATTTTATAAAGTGCTGATATTGAACAATTTGAGTGTTTTGACGTTACTCTATTATGTCTAATCATTTTACAATAACTGATTTAGTAACCAAGATTAGATGTTTCAAACATTATTTTTTAACCTCAAAAATTTATTCATTATGTTTAAGTATAACATGTCATGGGCTGAAGTAATTTTAAGATACATCGTAGGTATTGGTGTTGGTATAGTGGCCGGAATGTCAGGAAATGTAGCTTTATTGATTGCTGCCTTCTTTATTTTTCTAACTGCAGTAGCAGGCATTTCACCAATTAAGTCGGTACTCGCAAAATATACTAATCTATATAATCGAAGTGATTGGAAGCTTTCGAAAGGCATCGTTACCAATCAAGATATCGAAAGAGGTCAAAGCAATTTTGAATAATACTTTCCCTGAGCTATACTATCACTAACTCTATTTAACTATATCTTTATAATTTGCCCGATTTGATTTCGTATTTTTGCACTCCTTTTCAGAAAAGAAACTCGAAAGGGAATTCAAATATTAAAATATGAATATCACAAAAGAACAAATTGATAGCCAAAATGCTATTTTAAAAGTAGAAGTGGCTAAAGCAGATTACCTTCCTAAAGTTGAAGAAGCTTTGAAAAAAGCAAGAAAGAATGTTAACATGAAAGGCTTTCGTCAAGGTATGGTGCCATTATCATTAGTAAAGAAAATGCACGGGAATGCATTGTTGTATGATGAGGTGAATAAATTGGTCACTGAGCAAATCAATAATCATATTAAAGAAGAAAAATTAGATGTTCTTGGACAACCATTGCCAAAAGCAGATAATAATGTTCAATTGGACATTAACCATCCTGAAGATGTAACCTTAGAATTTGAATTAGGATTAGCTCCTGAGTTTAATTTAGATGTTATAGATAAGAAAACTACATTCAATAACTATATCATCAAGGTAGATGATAAATTGGTTGACGAAGAAGTTGAAGGTTTAAGACTGAGACATGGCGTTCAAAAGTTTGTTGAAGATTCTGTTGTTGAGGAAGGTGATATTTTACACTGTGATGTGATAGAGTTAGAAAATGGCGCACCTAAAGAAAATGGTGTTAAAAATTCTACTCCAATTGGTTTAAATATTTTCAAGGAAGAGGAGCAAAAGAAATTTTACGGTTTGAAAATTGGCGATTACGCTGATATCAACCTTTTTGAAGCATCAGAGAGAGATAGAAATTCTTTATTGAAATTCATTTTAGATATCAAAGAAGGCGAGGAACCGGAAGGGTTAGGTGAAAACTTCAGATTGATGATTACCAAGATTGGTAGAATGGAAAAAGCGGATTTAAATGAAGCTTTATTCGATAAATTATATGGTGAAGGTGTTGTTAAAACAGAAGAAGAATTAAGAGCCAAGTTAGTAGAGGAAATGGATACCTATTTCTCAAGAGAAGCGGAAGTAAAAACTAAGAACGACATCATTGAATATTTGTTGGAAGAAGTAAAAATGGAATTTCCATCTAAATTTTTGAAAAGATGGATTAAGGCTACCAACGAAAAACCAATTACTGACGAGCAAATCGAAAACGACTACGATAACTTTGAAAAAGGTTTAAAATGGTCGTTGATTACCAATAAGTTGGGAGAAGAGAATGACATAAAGGCTGAAAAGGAAGAAATTGAAAGTCATTCAATGGAACAACTTAGAAAACAGTTGGAACAATACAATCCAGGAGGAAATCCTATTAGTGATGCGGACTTGCAAAACTTTAACGCCAGTATGATGGCAAGAGAAGACCATGTCAAAAAGACATATGATGCAGTGATGGAACAAAAGTTGTTTACTTTTATCAAAGATGCGGTTACCATTAAAGATAAAGAAGTTACTTTAGATGAGTTTCGCGATTTAAACACTAAAAAATAATCACTTATGGATCACAACGAATTTAGAAAATACGCCGTTAAGCACAAAGGAATGTCAAGTCTTCATTTGGAGAACTATATGGGGCAATCAATTGTGGGATTAACACCAAATGTTATTGAAGAAAGACAATTAAATGCTACGGCAATTGATGTGTTTTCAAGATTAATGATGGATAGAATTATCTTTTTAGGTACTGCTATTGATGATTATGTAGCCAATGTAATTACGGCACAACTATTATTCTTACAATCTTCTGATCCATCAAGAGATATCCAAATTTATGTCAACAGTCCGGGTGGTAGCGTATATGCTGGATTAGGTATTTACGATACCATGAACTATATCACTTGCGATGTAGCAACACTTTGTACCGGAATGGCAGCTTCTATGGGCGCAGTATTGTTAGGCGCTGGAGAAAAAGGTAAGAGAAGTGCATTAAAGCACAGTAGAATTATGATTCACCAACCTTCCGGTGGAGCACAAGGGCAAGATAGTGATATCCAAATTGTAGCGAAAGAAATTGGGAAGTTGAAGAAAGAATTATACGAAATCTTAAGTGATTGCACCGGTCAGCCTTTCGAAAAAATTGAAGCAGATAGTGATAGAGATTACTATATGCGTTCTGAAGAAGCTAAAGCATACGGTATAATTGACGAAGTTTTAATTAGAAAGAAAGAAGACTAATCTATTTAGCTTTTAACTTTTAATTGTATCAGCTTTTGCCTTTAAGGGTACATTGATATAAATTGCGACCAATTGAAGGCAGCGATTTGTACTTTAATCATGTATAAACGGTACAATGGATTTTTAATTTGTACTTTTAGGAAGTCTTAAATTTAAATAATGGCAAAAAAAGTAGGCCAACAATGTTCATTCTGTGGCAAGTCGAAAGATGAAGTCATCATACTAATTGCAGGTATAGAAGGCTATATCTGTGAAGGATGCGTTGGACAGGCACAACATATAATCAACGAAGAACTCAATCAACAGAAAAAGGATTTCTCTTTTAGTCTTCCTAAAATGTTGAAGCCTAAAGCGATCAAAGAACACTTAGATCAATATGTTATTGGGCAAGAGGAAGCGAAGAAAATTATTTCTGTAGCGGTTTATAATCACTATAAGCGACTCAATCAAAAGAAAGAAGAAGATATTGAGATTGAAAAATCAAATATTGTCTTAGTTGGGTATACCGGAACTGGAAAAACACTTTTGGCAAAAACCATTGCTAAGTTCTTGAACGTTCCCTTTACTATTGTTGATGCAACAGTATTTACAGAAGCAGGATATGTAGGGGAAGATGTAGAAAGCATTTTATCTAGGTTATTGCAGGTTTGTAATTATGATGTAGCAGCTGCTGAAAAAGGTATTGTTTACATTGATGAAATTGATAAAGTGGCTAGAAAAAGCGACAATCCATCAATTACAAGAGATGTTTCGGGAGAAGGTGTTCAGCAGTCCATGTTAAAATTATTGGAAGGAACAGAAGTGTATGTGCCACCACAAGGAGGAAGAAAACATCCTGAACAAAAAATGATCAAAATCGACACCAGCAATATTTTATTTATTTGTGGAGGGGCGTTTGATGGCATGGAAAAAGTAATTCAAAGAAGAATTAAACCGAATGTGGTAGGGTTTAAAGCAGAGCAAAAAATTCAACAAAAGGACGATAACCTGTTGCAATATATCTCTCATCACGATTTAAGATCTTTTGGTTTAATTCCCGAATTGATTGGAAGACTACCGGTGTTATCTTACCTCAATCCATTAGATAAAGAAGCATTGAAGGCAATATTGACAGAACCTAAGAATGCTTTGGTGAAGCAATACAAGAAATTATTTGAGTTTGAAGACATCGAATTAAAGATTGAAGATGCTGCTTTAGATTTTATTGTTGATAAAGCATTAGAATATAAATTAGGCGCCAGAGGGTTACGATCTATCGTAGAAGCAATAGTTACGGATGCAATGTTTGAATTGCCTTCACAATCAGAAGTGAAAGTTTTTGAAGTAACAGAGGAATATGCGATTGAAAAGTTAGCTAATTCTAAAATTGCGAAACTAAAAGTGGCCTAATCTTGTTAATTGATTGAACAATTATTTTTAATAACTACTAAAATTTTATAAAAAAATGGCTTTTAAATTACCTGCATTACCGTATGCAACAGACGCACTAGAACCACATATTGATACTAAAACCATGGAAATTCATCATGGTAAGCATCATCAAGGATATACTAATAATTTAAACGCAGCAATTGAAGGAACTGACTTAGATGGAAAATCTATTGAAGATATTCTAACTAATTTAGATTTAAACAATGCTGCAGTTAGAAATAACGGAGGTGGATTTTATAATCACTCTTTATTTTGGGAAGTAATGTCTCCAAATGGTGGAGGAAAACCTAGTGGTGAATTAGCGAGCGCTATTGACGCTGCTTTCGGATCTTTTGATGACTTTAAAACTGCTTTTTCAAAAGCTGCTGCCACTAGATTTGGATCAGGATGGGCATTTTTATGTGTACATAAAGGCGGAAAATTAGAAGTTTGCTCTTTACCAAATCAAGATAATCCATTAATGCCTGGTCAAGGCTGCGGAGGATATCCAATTCTTGGCTTAGATGTTTGGGAACATGCTTACTATTTAAATTATCAGAATAGACGACCAGATTATATTGCTGCTTTTTTCAATGTAATTAATTGGGATAAAGTAGCATCAAATTATGCTGCTGCTAAGTAGTAAGCTATTTAGCAATTTTAATTAGGAAGAGCTTTTAGAGATTGATCTATCAGCTCTTTTTTTGTTATATCTCTTTTGGATTTGTTCAAGTAGTTTAGCCAGTTTTTGGATGTAAGGCTCTGTTGTAATTTCATGGTGATTACAATTAATAGTATATAAAAAGATATGCCCCTTTACATACTTAGACCAGCCTAAGTTAGGTTGGCTAAAATTGTCCTTTAAAGTTTTTATAAGTGTAAGGTTACTATCGTAGTTTTCAATCACATAATTTCTCCTTGCTTTTCTATATCGTTGCATTCTTAAATAGAAAAAATGCTTTTTTGACATTTTTATATTGGTGAGCTTATAAAAGGCTAGAATTATAATTTTAGTGTATCGTAAGTATATTTTAGAGATCAAACTTCTATTCCATCTAATCTGGCGATTATGGTATTCATAGTTGCTCTTCAAACGCGGAGCTTTACTGTCCAATAGTACTAAATGGAAATTTCTACCTGTTGATTTTAATTGCTGCGCCATTTCATAAGCAATAACTCCACCAATGGAATATCCAGAAAGAATGAAATATCCTTTAGGATATTGAGCAGCTAATTTTTTAACATACAATCTAGCTATTTCATTCAAGGAAGTAAAGGGGAATTGTCTTTCTTTAATGCCCATGTGTTTGAAAATATAGAAGGGAATAGAAGGATGTAAGTATTTTGGTAGCAACCAATTTGCTTCATCGCCGTGTACCAAAAAAATAGGTGTTTGCGAGCTTTTTCCTTTTTGCTTTATCTCAAATCTAACCTTCATAACTGATAAGAAATAAGGGTTCTTATGTTATGAAAGGAATGATGTAATCATTAAGGTACAACTTTTTAAAGCTAAAAACAATTGTCGTTGATCTAATAAAGTGTGGAATTGGTATCGATTATGTATCTTTACTTCTAAACCATTACGTTAGGAGCGGATGTTGTCAAAAATTACATAGATGAGAAAAATTTTACTTCTTGCATTATTCCTAACCCCTTTTATTTTTATACAAGCCCAATCGGGTTATGGTGAGCGATTAGTATCTCCTGTGAATATGGCATTGGGAATAAATGGTCATGGCGTTAAGGAAAAAGTCATCTACTTTGAAGTGCCTTTTAAAGACAGAGATATCTTTTCAACGATAGCGTTCAAGTTTTTTAATATTAATGATGAAGCAATAGATTTAGAGATTGCTTACGCAAAAGACGATAGTAAGTTTACCGATTGGAAACCATTGCATTTTGATCATCATGTTAAAGCTTCTGAAGGATTTATTGTAACAGAATTAGAATATATTGATGTGGCATATAATCGCCTAAAAATTCGAATTGCCACCGATCAAATTAAAAAGTTTAAAGCCGAAGCACATTGGTTTATACCTTCCAATAATTTTACTTTAGAAAGAAATTCATTGCCATCGCTTGAACAACAAGCCAATGATTGTATCCTGCCTGATTATGTAACGAGAACAGGTTGGAATTGCCCAAGCGGACAAGATTATTCTAGTGGTAGTCCTTCTTTCACCAATGTTTCTCATTTGGTCGTGCATCATAGTGCCGGCTCCAACACCAGTACCAATTGGCCGGCTGTGGTATTGAGTATTTGGAATTATCATCGTTTTACAAATGGTTGGTCAGATATTGGCTACAATGCTTTAATCGATCCCAATGGTGTAATATATGAAGGCAGAGGCGGAAACGAAGGCTATACCAAAGATGTATTGTCGGCGGCCACGTGTGGCTCTAATTCGGGCTCAATGGCTATTTGTTTATTAGGGAATTACAATGAAGTAGAGCCAACCGCAGCATCGTTAGAGAGTTTAGAAAAAATGTTGGCTTGGAAAGCAGAAGATAGAAATATCGATCCTTTAGGAAGTTCCAACTTAAATAGCTTTGGCGTGTTGGATCATATTTTCGGACATCGACAAGGATGTTCAACTTCTTGTCCGGGAGATAATTTATACAATCAATTACCAGCTGTTCGATTAGCGGTGGATGATTTAGTTACCAATGGCTGTCAGCAAGGACAACCAAGTTTAACGACCTTAAGTTATTCTATTGATGATGATAATTTGCAAGATAGCAACGGTAATAACGATGGTTTAGCAGACGGTGGAGAAACAATAGAAATCTATCTTACTGTTTTAAATGATGGCAATATTCCGGTTACTAATGTGATGGCGAATTTATCTACCAACGAAAGTTGTATTACAATAATCGATAGCGATTTTTCTTTCGGAACATTGGTCGTTGGCCAAGATAGTTTAGATGGAGATTTCGATCTTCAGATTTCTGAAAGTTGTGTAGATCAGGATGTAGAATTTTATGTAACCTATACTTCTGATCAAGGCAATTGGGAAGATACCATTGTGATTCATATTTACAATCCATGTAATTTACCGGAAGTTGATTTTAGTGCAACGCCATTATCAGGAATTTCACCACTAATAGTAACGATTGATAATGAAACACAAAATGCATTTAGCTATGAATGGGAAGTGAGTGGGCCGGAAAATTTAGTGTCTTCTGATGTTGAACCAACATTTGAGTTAACCGCTCCGGGTATCTATTCAATTCTTTTAACGGCATTCAATGAATGTGGAAGCAATCAATTAGTTGTGAATGATTACATTGAAGTATTGGAAGTAACAGGGGTTAATGAGCAACAATTGGTTACAGGCATTTATCCAAATCCGGTAAGAAGAAAATTAAATATTGAATTTGGTTCAACGGTTGAATTAAGCGAAATAACGGTTATAAATTCATCAGGACAAGAAGTTTATAAAACACTTTATTCTGGCAATAGAGCGCAATTAGATGTTCGTGATTTAGCTACCGGACATTATATTGTTAGAGTAATTGATAGCAATAATCCTCAAAGTGTAGTGACTTATTCGTTTATCAAAGAAAATTGATAAAGACTCAATAATCAATTTGCAATTAACAAGTTTAAAGTAGTTTTTCATAGAAAAGTTATATTTAACACTTATTACTTCTAAACTTACACCAACAGCGCATGATTAACATCCTTAAGCTTAGTGTTGTCAAACGAATGCCAGTTATCAGGATCTTGAGCCAACCGATCGGCTAAAATCATCCAAACCATACTGTTCACGCCCAAACCTAAATGACTGCCTTTCACTTCAATACTTTCGGTATGGTCAACATCATCGTATTCAATACAATACTGCCAGTTCACGACACCATCAGTTTTGCTATAGATAGCAGTGGTTGGAACAGGAGGCGCTTCATGTAAATGCAAGGCCCTCGAATCGTGAGTAGCGTCAATTCTATCGCCATTCAAAATTCTATAGATGGTGCCCACATTGGTTTTTTGCGTTTTACCACCAGAAAATGGAGAGCCCATGGTAATTACCTGATTGATTACTCTAGAATCAATTTTGGCAATTTCTCTGGCATAAATGCCACCCATACTCCAACCAATTAAGCGAACCGGTTGGTCATATTTAAGATAAATGCGTCTCAACCGTTTCAATAATTTTACTTCATACTCAGGTTTAAAGCCTCTATTAATCCCTAAGCCCCAACCATATGGATTATAGCCAATGCTTTTCAAAAAATTCCTTAGAGGTGCAGTTGTAATATCAGTTGTTCCCAATCCGGGTAAAACCATCACAGGCGCACCCTTACCTTGTGGTAAATCTTTTAAGTGATTATGATTAAAAAGTACTGACAATGACTCCAATACAGCACGTGGTTCTGCTGCCAGCCAAAACTTTGATGGCGCAGGAATGTGACTTGGTATATTCATGTTATAAGTTAGATTTCACTTGAAATATAGCACTTCTAGCAGTATTTCACAAAGGAAGAAAGATAAAAACAAGCTTTTGCTACCATTTAACAACTAATAATTAAGCATGATGGTATTATCGTTAATTATGATTATAAGCCACAAAAAAGCATTATTTTTGAGCGTATCGTAGAACTTTAATTTTAGCAATAAGGTTTTAAGAAATATAAATTATATGTCAACTACCACGAAACAACCCATGCTTAAATTTTCTAAAGACCAAAGTAATGACTTCTTTGTTGTCTTACGAAAACGAGTGAACACCTATTTCAAAGAAAATCATATCTCCAAAACAGGAAATACAAATATGGTCGCGAAAACGATCTTTATGATTTCCTTATACTTTGTTCCTTATGCTTTTTTGCTTTCCGGTTTAATTACCAATCCTTGGATTATGATATTGATGTGGTTGATTATGGGTATGGGCATGAGCGGTATTGGTTTATCTATCATGCATGATGCCAATCACGGTTCGTATTCTAAGAATAAGCATGTAAATAAAGTACTGAGTTACATATTGGAATTGATGGGAGGAAGCTCAAGAAATTGGAGAATTCAGCACAATAAATTACACCATACTTACACCAATGTAGAAGGCATGGATGTAGATATAAAAGAAAGAGGTATTCTACGTTTTTCGCCTCATCAAAAAAGAAGAAAAGTTCACCGATTACAGTTTATATACGCTTGGTTGTTATATGGAATCATGTCGTTGTATTGGGTAACGGCTAAAGATTTTTTACAAATGGTTTCCTTTAAGAAGCAAGGACATATAGCAGGAAAGGAGTATCGTAAATTAGTTGCAGAGATAATCTTAGGGAAAATATTTTATTACGCTTACGCCTTGGTTTTACCAATGGTTTTGCTACCATTCTCGCCTTGGTTAGTATTTTTAGGCTTCTTTGCCATGCATTTTGTAGCAGGTTTTGTTTTAACCTGTATTTTCCAAACAGCACATGTAATGACATCAACCGAATATCCTTTGCCGGATGAAAATGGAGAATTTGAAAACAACTGGGCGATTCATCAATTGAAAACCACTACTAATTACGCACCTAAAAGCACTTTTTTCTCTTGGTTTGTTGGTGGATTAAATTATCAAGTAGAACATCATTTGTTTCCGAATATTTGTCATGTTCATTACAAAAAGATTTCCAAGATTGTTCAGCAAACGGCTAACGAATATAATGTGCCTTATAACTTCAAGAAGAGCTTTGCCAGTGCGATGTGGGAACATACCAAAATGCTTTATATTTTAGGTAAAAGCGATTTGATGTATGTTAAGTCGTAAGTGTCTATTTGTTTGATAAAGAACTTAGTCAATAAGTTCACTTATAAATCTATTTTATATCCTTTGTAATCGTTGTGGTTAAAAAATAATCTAACCACTAAGCGCACGAAGAAGTCACTAAGTTCACTAAAAGATATATTCGACTTTGTGTCCTTTGTGAAACTACCTTAGTGAACATTGTGGTTAAGCACAGATACACTTCTAGAATTTCTTAATTAGAATTTATGTTTTTGCCAACTGCCTACTCCGAAAGCCTTTCACTCAACTCCAACCATTCCATTTCTTTCTCTTCCAACTTAGCAGCAGCCTCATCAATCTCTTTTTGTTTAGCTATAATTTTTTGGTAATCATCAGCTAGGGTCAAAAGCTCTGCTTCAAGATCTGCCTTCTTTTGTTCCCAATTAGCAATTGAAGCTTCCAACTTTTTTAAAATCTTACGGTCCTCATAACTAATTTTATTGTCACTCGCTTTTTGCTCTTGTGTAACTTTCTCCACTTTCTTCGCTTGCTCAACTTCCTTTATCTCAAAAAAAGTACCTTCACCAGCTCGGTAAGTAGAGTAGTTGCCCGGAAAATCTTGTACTACGCCGTTTTCTTTAATCACAAATAGATGGTCCACCAACTTATCCATAAAGAATCGATCATGCGAGACAATGATCAAATTGACTTGAAGGTCGAGTAGGAAATCTTCTAGGATATTCAAAGTAAAAATATCCAAATCGTTGGTAGGCTCATCTAAGATCAAAAAGTTGGGATTCCTCATTAAAATGGTCAGCAAATACAATCGCCGCCTTTCTCCTCCACTTAAAGTTGCTACTTGATGATACTGTTGTTTTCTGTCGAACAAAAACATTTCGCAAAGCATACCTGCCGACAATTTTTTACCGCCTTTTTGAGGAATATATTCCGCTACATCACGCACAATATCAATGACTAATTTACTTTCATCGAAATTCATTCCACTTTGGTGATAATAACCAAAAACAACTGTGTCGCCGATGTTTACTTTGCCACTATCAGGGTTTAAATTTCCTGTCATGATATTAAGCAAGGTAGATTTTCCAGAACCATTCGGACCGATAATACCAACTCTTTCAAAACGCTTGAATTTATAACTGAAATCTTCAATGAGCTTTCGGTCGCCATAGGCTTTATTGACGTGGTGAATATCAATAATTTTTCCCCCTAAACGTTGAGGTTCTATCATTAGACTAAATTCATCCTCACCTATATTTTTACTGGCAATAGATTTGATCTCATAGAATGATTCAATTCTCGCTTTACTTTTAGTGCCACGAGCTTTAGGCATTCTACGCATCCACTCTAATTCTGTTTTCATTAAACTTTTTGCCTTGCCAATCGTACGCGCTTCAATTTCTTGTCGCGTAGCCTTTAACTCTAAATATTGCGAATAGTTTCCCGGATAAATAAAAGGTCTTTGGTCATCAATTTCAATAATCTTGTCACAAATGTTTTCCAAGAAATATCTATCGTGCGTCACCATTAACAGCGTAGCTTTCATATTGATGAGCGCTGTTTCTAACCATTCAATCAACTCTAGATCCAAATGGTTAGTAGGCTCATCCAGTAACAACATTTCAGGCTCCTCAATAAAGATTCTAGCCAATGCCACCCGTTTTTGTTCTCCACCCGATAAAGAACCAATCTTCTGATTGATATCTTTGATCCCGACTTCATCCAACACCTTTTTTACCTTCAATTCATAATTCCACGCATCATTGGCATCCATTCTGGTAAGCCCTTTGTCAATCTTTTTAGGATCACCTTCGGCTAAGGCCTTCTCGTAATATAAAATGGCTTTCACCATATCATTGTCGGCAAACAAAACCGTTTCTAAAATCGTCTTGTCATTATCAAATTTTGGTCGTTGATCTAGGAAGCTAACACGCAAACCCGGAGCAAAACGAAAACTGCCACTATCAAAATCCTCAACACCGTTCAAAATTTTGAAGATAGTGCTCTTCCCTTTACCATTCTTAGCGATTAATGCTACTTTCTCCCCTTCATTAATACTGATATCTAAGCCTTCAAATAAAAGCTTTTCGCCGTAGCGCTTGGTAAGGTTTTGGATGGTAAGGTGGTTCATGATGCGAAGGTAGATTTAAAGTGTAAAGTATGGAAGTTTGAAGTATTAAGTGTAAAGTATTTTTTTAGGAAATAATACTTGAGTTTGAATTTGAGTCTTGCGTTTGAATTTTAAAGCTTCAAATCCCCGCCATTTTTCTACACAAAGCTTGATCTCGATGATAACTTCCAAAATAGACTTCCATAATGGCTTTGAATAGAATAGGGTTGGAGCAGGTATATTGTTGAATACCATTTTGGAAGGCGACAAAACCTTTGTCGGGTACAAACAAAAATTCAAACCTGTCGTTGCGTTTAATAGAACCTTTTTTGAAGACATCCAAAATGTCTTCTACATCTTTTTGAATGTCGGGTAATTTACCATAATACGTTTTGGCTAACGCATCTTTAAATATTTGCGAAAGCAGTGTGCCATTTAAAAGCGGCGTTAGAATAGTAGTCACTAAAAGCTTAGGAACATTTTTTTCAATAACATCAGTAGTGGAGGTAATTATGTCGTTGGTATAGAAGGCCGCAGAATAAAGGTCAAAGATTAAAGCCTTTTTAACGCCTTCGCCTCTATAAGAAAGGGTATAACCTTCTAAAGTGATACTGGGAGGATATTGATTAGATCGTTTTGCCATTGCTTTCCACGAAGAAAATATAATTACGTCGAAAATGCAACTTAAAATTTTAATCGATTTTACATTAATTTATCATAGCTAGTTGTACAAACAAAATCTTAGTTCTATATTTGCAGCCGCTTAACGAAAGTTAGCAAGTACATAAAAATAATGGCCCGTTCGTCTAGGGGTTAGGACGCCAGGTTTTCATCCTGGTAACAGGGGTTCGATTCCCCTACGGGCTACATTTAAAAGGTTTATCATTTACATGGTAAACCTTTTTGTTTTTATGCCCTAATCATTCGTCTTAAGTAAGTAGACAATGACTTTATTTTGTTCGTATAATCTTCAACAAGTGTGGTAGAAAATCCACCTTACAAAACCACTACACGCAAATGCTTGATCTTAACTTCAAATGTTTTTACCTTTTCTAAAGGTTTATTGTATAAACCAACCCATCCTTCCAAGTCGAGATAAAAGCCGGTTTGGGTAGAAGTTTGTCCCCACATTCCGCTTACTTCTTCCTCAAAGGGAACGGATTTCGTTACTTTAAAGGGCGGATTCGATTTATTGGCTAAGTGCGCACAGTCGGCAGAGCTAACTTTTTTAGAAAAATCCGCTAAAGTTTCTAGTGATTCTAAGTCAAAGTTTTCTTCTATGTCAAAAGCATAATCAACAATCGCTCCATGGTTAATGGTTTCACCGCAAGCTACTGCATACGATCCGATAAGGTCATTTTGTCCACCTTTGAGTTGTATAACCAGTTGATAGACGAGAAAACCTTCCTGTGCATCTACCGTAATCACTACTGCAGAATTGGTTTTGTCCCAATAGCCATGAACGCTATTAGCCATTTCAAAGTTACCGTCATGCGTAATCAATGCACTGGTGACCGGTTCACTTTCTTCCCAATCGAATTCTTCATAATCATCGAATTCTTCCAGCTCATTTTGGGCTTGTAAAGACTGGCTGTTGAGCCATAACGAAACGATGAATAATGGTAGTAGATAAAATGTATTAATGTGCTTCATCATTTTTTTTCTATTGTGTTTTTCAAAAGCTGTGCCATTTCTTAAATGAAAGAAAAAATCTAATATATAAAATGAATTTTTTACTTTAAAATGGAGGTACAATAGTTATCGCAAGAAGCCTATTGCTTTTTGAGGATTATCATTAATTGTTTGTGCTCGCAATGAAAATTTATTGATTAAAATGGAAGTTCCAATTGATATGCTATTAACTTTTGCAATACGTTGTTCCCGGTTACTAACTTTTAAGTAGAAAAATAATTTAGAAGATCAGGGATTACTTATCATAAAAAATTATCATTTAACTAAATCGCTACACATAAATTAAAAATTGCCGTTACCTTTAATGCCTAACTTACTACAACCATATAGTGCTATATAAAATACGCATCATATTCTGCAGTTTGCTATTGCTTCTAGTATGGCAATCATCATTAAATGCTCAATGCGACGATATTGATTTCGGCTGTAGCAATTTTAATATTATTGTAGACTTAGCGGTAGATACTTCCGGCTTGTTAAGTCTTTGCGAAGGCGAACCCATTAGCTTTATCAATCAAACAACAGGGAATTTAAATGCTATTGATTCTTTTGTTTGGATCTTTAATTATTTAGATGCAGAATCTGTGCCTCAAGATTGTGAGATCACGTCTTCTTTAGATCCGGTGACCCATATTTATAGTTTTGACGATAGTTTAATCTGTACCAATCCGAGTCAAGATTTCTTCAGATTGAGCGTTGGACTAAGTGCTATCGATACTAATGGTTGTTTTAGTTTGGTACAGTCTAATGAGATCATTATTAATATTTTACCTCGAGCGTTGTTTACGGTTAACACTACCATCTGTACTAATCAAGGCGTAAACATCAATAATTTAAGTTGTCCAAATTCCGCCAATATTGAGTTTCAATGGGAGTCGCAACCGGATGGTCAAACTTCTGATCAACTTAATCCTAATTTTGATTATCCTAATCCTGGAACCTATACTATTACGCTCACCGCAATTTCAGATACTTGCGATTTTGAAGATACTTACACACAACAAATTACAGTTTTAGAGCCGCCTGTTCCTAGTTTTATTATAGGTAATGCTAGTACTGATAGTTTATGTGCAGAATTAGATACTTTAGTATTAATTGATCAAAGCTTGTTTACAGATACTGCCTATTGGCAAATTAGTCCGGGCAGTAATGTAACTTACGTTAACGGAGTAAGAGGAGGTGATACGGTTTTAGTAATTTTTGAATCGCCGGGGAATTATAATCTTACATTGAATTCAGATAACCAAGCTTGCACAAGAGATACATCATTTTCCATTGAAGTGCTTCAAGTAGCGCTGTTAAATGTCAATAATCTACCGGATTGTATAGATACTAATCTGGTGGATATTTCTCAATACACCAATTTTAATGGAACACCGGATAGCTATGTGATTACCATTACTTATTTGGAAGATGGGAGTCAGCAAGTTTTTACTGATGTTATTCCAACAGCTTTAGTGCTTTCTGGTTATGGTTCTTATGAAGTTGAAATAATTTCTACCAGCGAATGTGGTGAGATAAAAAGAACAGGACTGTTTGGTTACTTTCCTAATGTTAGTGTATTGCCAATTCAAAATCTATGCGCTAATCAGGATACTGTAATTAATTTAAACAGTTTGGTTGTGCCTACCTCCAATATCTGTTTAGAATGGATAGGTGCTGGTGTTTATAATGATAGTCTTTTTAATCCGTCATTGGTTGGAGCCGGAAATTATACGGTAAGGTTGAGAGATTGCGAACGTATTTGCATCAATATTCCATTGTCAATTACTGTTTTAGGCAGTACAATTGATATTGATCCTATTACTATTTGTGTAACCAACGATCCAATTTCATTGGATGATATTCAACCCGGAAGATGGTTGGGTACTGGTGTGGTAAATGATAGTTTGTATCCGCTATTGGTTGGTGTGGGGACATTTGACATTTACTATTTATCCGATACTACTTCTTTTTGTGATATTAGAGATACTGTTCGAGTAGAGGTTAAAGATTCTATTATTGCAGATTTTTCAGTGAATTCACCTAACTGTGTTGACTCGGTGTTTCGTTTTGTAAATCTTTCATCTGACAGTGTTATCAGTTGGGATTTTGGCGATGGATTTACATCAATAGAAGAAAATCCTAATCATCAGTATATTTCAGATGGTAGCTATTTGGTGAAATTGGTCGTGGGAGATCCTTTGGACGGATGCGTGGATAGCATTACTCAAACAATAATCGTTCAATTTGGCCCTTCAGCTAATTTTGTATACTCCATCGATTCTATAGGATGCGACACCGCCCAGTTAACTTTTTCGGCGACAATTCAAGATAGCACAACTTCTTATGTATGGAACATAAATGGGGATACCATTTACGGACCTATGGTAAACTATTCCATTGAAGTCTTTGATACTTTTAGCCAAATTTTAGCAACGCTCACTGTAATCAATAGTTGTGGCGAAGATATCAGCAATCAAATAGTCAATATTCCACCTGGTTTTTATGTTGATTTGATTTATGATTCTGAAGCCATTAAATGTGCTGGGGATACGGTGGATTTTATTTTTGTGGGTAGTAATGTAGATAGCTTTATCATCGATTATGGAAATGGAACGGTAGTATATAATGAAGTAATTGATATTCCATTTCCAAATTCATCAGATTCAATTTTAAATTATACAGTAACGATATATGGCTACAATGCCATCTGTGGATGGGATACTTCGCAAGTAATTGTGCCCGTACAAATAGATGTGCCGGCAGCAGCTGCACTTTTTTCAGATAACGATATATGTCAAGGAGAAATTATCGAATTTTACAATGTTTCGCAATATGAAAGTGAAGCGGTTATATTTTTTGGAGATAGTAATTCTGCCATTTTTACGAATGACACTTTAAGTTATCAATATGCAAATGCCGGTGTATTTACACCTTTGGTGGTGGCGTATGGCTGCGGAATAGATTCTAATCTATTAGATCCGATAACGGTTTCGCCCTTGCCTCTGTTTGATATTGAAGTAGAACCGATACAACCTTGTATCGGCGATGAAATCACCATGATTAATAACGGTAACAGTATTTCTCCTATATGGCTTTTAAATGGTGATACCGTGGCTAGCTTTGTGGATACTTTCCAATTTACACCTCCCAATACTGGGGATTACGAAATAGTCTTGATGGCAACTGCTCCGGGCAATAGCTTTTGCTCTACAACGGATACAGTTTTGATTACAGTTGGACAACCTGTCGGTTTAATAGCAGATGTTTTTCCTTTACAAGGTTGTGCGCCTTTATCAATCAAAGTAATGGCCAATGCGTCAGATCCTTCTGCAACTTTTTTAATTGATTTTGGTAATCAACAAGTTAGTCAGAATAGTATGGCTACTTCCATTTATAGCAATGAAGGCAACTATGATTTAAACGTAAGCGCTTCCAATAGCAGTGGTTGCCAAGAAGATACTACCATTCAAATAGAAGTTTTTGGAGAATTTATCGTTGAAGCTATTGGAGACACAACTATATTAATTGGAGAGTCGGTAGAATTGGACTTTATCGTTAATCAAAACTTTGAAGATTTTAGCTGGTATAATTCAGATTCTTTATTAGGGGTCAATACCGTTCGACCTTTAAAACAATATCCGGAACAAGATGGAATTTATTGGATTGAGGTGAATGGGATAGATAGTAGCTGTTATGATACAGATACCGTTTTAGTTCGAGTAGAGTGTGACGACCTGTTTTTACCCGATGCGTTTTCACCTAACAATGATGGTTTAAATGACCGATATAATGTCTTTCAAGTATTTGGTGATTATGAAGCTAATAATGGAATTAGTTGTATTCAGTTGATTGATATTTCCATTTTTGATAGATGGGGAGAATTGATTTTTTACGGAGAAAGTAAAGAAGATTATTGGGATGGCACCTATAAAGGCAAGGAGTTAAATGCTGGAATATTTACCTTAATTGTCAATTACAAAAAAGCCGGACAATCAGAAACTTTAAAAAAGGAAATTCATCTAATTAAGTAAGTATGCATGTAACTTAGGAATGGCCTTATTTTATGAAACTAGAAAAATAAAAAATAGCCTTTAGCTAAGCGAGCTTCGGCGAACTTAAAGAAAATAAGCATAAAATGAGATACCTGCAAAAAATAAATTACCTACAAAGCGAATATAGAAGGTGTGAGCACTTAGCGAGTAAGCAAAGGCACTTTTTAAATTTTTCAGATTTAGAAAATACAGCCTTGACTTTTTTGTCATCCAGAGCGAAGCGAAGGATCTCATTAAGACAAATTGAAAGTCAATTATAAATAAGCAAAGTTAAAATGAAAGGAAAATATCAAATGACATCTATTTTAAAGGGAATTTTCCTTTGTGTTTCATTTGTATTGATGTTTATTAATTCCACCCAACTCAAAGCCCAAGACCCATACTTCACACAAAACCTCTATCACACACTCTACCTCAATCCTGGATATACCGGCTACGGAGCTAAAATGAAAGTCAATTTATCTTACAGAAATCAATGGCGTTATCAAAACTATCCATCTTACAGAACTACCTATGCGAGCATTGAATCAAAAGTGATTTGTTTTAATAAAGGTTCTTATCTAGCCATTGGAGGCTTTGGTTTATTTGACCAGGAATATTTAGGCGCAATCAATAATTCCAATAGTCAACTCTCAGTAGCCACCAGTTTAAAATTGGCTCAATCCAACTCATTACAAGCAAGATTAATGTTAGGTATTGGCGTTGGTTTAATATCTAGAAATTACAACATTAATGATCCAATTTTATTTGAAACCATAGTAACCAATGGCAACAACTTTGATCCATCATTCGATACTAATAATGGCTTTATTGGCAAAAGTCTGGTAGAAGACATTTCGGTTGGAAGTGCTATTGAAATTATCTTACAGAATAGACACTTTTTATTATTGGGCGTTTCGGGATCACATTTAACATCACCTGAAATATTTGTAGGAGATAGAATAGAAAGAAAGTTTGGCGGGAATTTTTTAGGTAGCTTTTCTATGCCGAACAGATTGAATACTAAGTTTTATACAGACTTTTCTTGGCAAAATAAATTTATGAGAAGTCAAACAGGATTTACAATTGGTTTGGCTCCAGATTTTATAAACAACAGCACAAAAGACGATTTTGGTTTCGAAGCCGGTGTTACTATTGGAATGGTTGGCGATGTCAACAAAGCAATTACAATAGAGTCCATTGCTCCGGTAATAGTTATCAATTATATGTTTATAGATATTATTATCTCTAAAGATATCAATATCTCTAGCCGTTCAGTGTCTGAAAATAGAGGAGGCATGGAGTTTACTTTTCAATTTAAGATCACTAGAAAAGAGCATCTTCGAAAAATTTGTAACCCTTCATCTATCCTTTGTCCCGAATTTTAAAGAGTTAAGAACACTACCGTCTAGTTATTAGTTTTCGAATTAATTAATTCGAATTTACAATTTTTACAACATCAATTAGTAGTTTGATTTTTTTAAAAGACTACCTTTGTAGCTTAAAGATAAAACAATGGCAAAACCGAGAATTGCAATCAATGGATTAGGGAGAATTGGCAGATTAGCATGCAGACTTTTATTTGATAATGATCAAGTGGAGATTGTTGGAATCAACGATTTAGCAGATAATGAAACGTTAGCATACCTACTAAAATATGATTCTTCACAAGGCAAGTGGGACAAAGAACTAAAAGCAGATAAAAAGAATATTTATATTAATGGTAAGGCGATTCCTTGTACAGCAGAAAAGGATCCTGAGCTATTGCCTTGGAAAAAAATGAAGGTAGATGTGGTGTTAGAATGTACTGGATTTTTCTTGAAAAAAGCAGATGCTGAAAAACATATCACCGCCGGTGCTAGAAAAGTCATTATTTCTGCTCCTGCAAAAGATGAGGTAAAAACCATTGTGATAGGAGTAAATCACAAAGACATCAATGCAAATGATACTGTATTGAGCAACGCCTCATGTACTACCAATTGCCTAGCCCCAATGATTAAAGTGTTAGACGAGCTTTGTGGCATCGATAATGCTTACATGTCAACGATTCATGCCTATACTGGTAACCAAAAATTACAAGATAGTATCCAAAGAAAAGACTTAAGAAGAGGCAGAGCAGCAGCAATCAATATTGTGCCAACTAGCTCTGGTGCCACATCAACAGTTATAAAAGTAATGCCTCAAATGGAAGGTAAACTACAAGGTGGAGCAGTTCGTGTGCCTGTAGTTACTGGTTCCTTAACAGAACTATATGCCAACGTTGGGAAAGAAGTAAGTGTTGAAGAAATTAATAAAGCTTTCAAAAAAGCAGCAGGAAAATCATTAAAGAATATCTTAGAGTATACTGAAGATCCAATCGTTTCAACAGATATTATTCATAACACACATAGTTGTATTTTTGATCCTGCCTTAACTATGGTGATGGGAAAACATGTAAAAATTGTAGGTTGGTACGATAATGAATATGGTTACGCCAACAGAATTTGTGATTTAGTAATGAAAGTAGTTTAGCATTCGAGTAGATTAAAAATAAGCATCCTAAAACCAAAAAAGAATTGCCAAAAAAATGAGAATAACAGACATAGATTTTGAAGACGAAAGAGCACTCATTAGAGTTGATTTTAATGTGCCTTTAAATGATCAAATGCAAGTAACTGATGATACTAGAATTCGCAGATCATTGCCAACCATCAACTATATCTTATCAAATGGCGGCGCTGTAATTTTAATGTCGCATTTAGGTCGCCCAAAAGACGGTCCTGAAGATAAATTTTCATTAAAGCATTTAGTGGGCCCATTATCCGACATCTTAAATAGAGACGTTCAGTTTGCTGAAAATTGTATCGGCGAAGAAGCATTTAGATTGTCATCCAATCTGCTAAGCGGTGATGTATTGCTTTTGGAGAATTTGAGATTTTACAAAGAAGAGGAAAAAGGCGACGAAGATTTTGCAGAGAAATTAGCCAAACATGGCGACATTTATGTGAATGATGCCTTCGGAACAGCTCATAGAGCACATGCATCAACGGCTACTATTGCTAAGTTTTTTGGAAAAGGAAAGAAGTGCTTTGGTAAATTAATGGCTGCCGAATTAGAAAATGCACAAAAAGTATTAGAAAAATCTGAAGCGCCTTTTACGGCTATCATTGGTGGCGCCAAAGTGTCTACTAAAATTGATATTATTCAGAATATGTTGGATAGAGCGGATAATATTTTAATTGGTGGTGGAATGGCCTATACATTTTACAAAGCTATGGGCGGTAATGTAGGCAGCTCTTTAGTAGAAGATGATAAATTGGACACCGCTAAAGAAGTATTGGCAGCAACTAAAACATGCAAAGCCAATGTGGTGCTTCCAATTGATTCTTTAATAGCTGATGCATTTAGTAATGACGCGAATAAGCAATCTTGCCCAAGTGGAGAAATACCGGAAGGTTGGATGGGATTAGATATTGGTGCCAAAGCCATTCAAGAATTTTCAGAAATCATAAAAAACTCCAAAACCATACTTTGGAATGGACCAATGGGTGTTTTTGAAATGGATAGTTTTAAGGTAGGAACAGAAGATATCGCTCATGCTATTGCAGAAGCTACCGCTAATGGCGCATTCTCTTTAGTAGGTGGAGGCGATTCCGTTGCAGCGATTAACCAATTAGGCTACGACGATAAAGTTAGCTACGTTTCAACTGGTGGAGGAGCCATGCTAGAATACTTCGAAGGTAAAGTTTTACCTGGTGTCGCTGCTATGGAAGCCTAACCATTTAGTTTGATTTTAAATATAATTGGGCGTTAGCGGGCTATTCGCTTAAATCTTTAAATCAACCTGTTAGGTTCGCGAACCTAACAGGTTGATTTAAAGGATAACGCTTCTATCCCTAACGCAAACCTTAATTAAACTTATACATTATTGATTAAAAACCCATCTACATAAATTAACTTTAATCGAAACACCGAAAATGTTCCAAAACAATGCATTCAAAATAGAAACCGAACGACTAATTATTCGTTGCTATAAAATAGAGGATGCAGTATTGCTTAAGAATTTAGTAGATTCAAGTGTTGATCATTTACGCCCATTTATGCCATGGGCAGCTGATGAACCTCAACCACTGCAAGCCAAAATAGATTTGCTGAGAAATTGGATAGGACAATTCTTCAAGAATGAAGATTTTATATATGGCGCATTTTTAAAATCGGGCGAATTAATCGGCTCCACAGGTTTGCACACTAGAAGAGGAAAAGGCATCCTAGAAATAGGGTATTGGATAGGAAAAGACTATAATAAAAAAGGCTACGCCACTGAATTATCATACGCTTTAACTAAAGTGGCCATTCAGCATATTGGAGTAGAAAAAGTAGAAATCAGAAATGACATTTTAAATTACGCTAGCGAAAGGATTCCCCAAAAACTAAATTTTCAAAATGGAGGTGTTATCACTCAGTTGGGAAAACGAGAAAACGGAACAAGAATACAACATGTCATTTGGAATTTATTTGTCGAAGACTTTGTAGAAAATATAAAATACGAACCGATTGTGATGTTTGATGCTTTAGATAACCAAATTATATAATTCAATTTCTAAGATGAATTTTACTAATGTTGATACTCCAGTGTCTTATGTCTTATATCTCAAAAAAAAACTTCACATTTACAATGCATGCATTTAATTTTTAATTAAACGTTTGCTGTCTTCTACTTTGTAACTTTGAAATAACAATTTTCTATTAAAGTGAATTGCCATTGTTGGTGTTAACACCAACAATCTCATGACCTAAATAAACGTCCTGAGATTTAAATCTTAATACTAAAAACAAAAATTATGTCAGATCAATATTTATCATTCGTAAACTCACCTGTAGGAGAAAAAATTGCTAAACAAGTAGGATTGCCTAAACCAACTGTTTTAGAACGGTACAATGAAGGACAAGAATTTGTAACTGGATCCGTGATTGTTGGCACTTCAGATGGAGGAAGATTAATTGCTACTGTAGCAAAAATGTTAAGCACAGTTTCACAACCTGTTTTAATCAATAAAACAGACAGAAATTATGGACAAGCTTCGAGGGCATTATTAAATGCCGGAGTAAATTTTCATACATGGGAAACTAAACCTTCTTACAAATTAAAAGCTATTGTTTTTGATGCATCAGGCATTAAGAATAGTGATGATTTGAAAGAGATTTACAATTTTTTCCAACCCATTATGCGTCCAACACTTAAATGCGCTAGAGTTGTAGTTTTAGGAACTATACCTGAACTATGTAAAGATGCTAAAGAAAGAACAGCACAAAGAGCATTACAAGGATTTATCAAAGCATTAGGAAAGGAAATGATTAATGGTGGTACTGCCAATTTAGTTTATGTTGCACCTGATGCCGATACCAACTTAGAATCTTCATTAGAATTCTTTTTGTCAGCTAAATCGGCATACGTAAGTGGACAAGTAGCACGAGTTTACAAAGCACCCTTATCTAAGAAAAATGTAGAATGGACAAAGCCTTTAGATGGTAAAGTAGCATTAGTTACTGGTTCTGCAAGGGGAATTGGTGAAGCTATCGCTAAAGTATTAGCAAGAGATGGTGCAACCGTAGTTTGCTTAGATATTCCTTCTGCAGCAGAAGATTTGGAAAAAGTTGCTCAAAGTATCAATGGTGAAATTTTGCCATTAGATATTACAGCTGCAAATGCTCCTCAAAAAATAGCAGAATATTTCACTAAGAATCATAAAGGTTTAGATATTATCGTTCATAATGCTGGCGTGACAAGAGATAAAACTTTAGCTAATATGAAAGAAAATCTATGGGATATGGTGATTGATATCAACTTAAGCAGTGAAGAAAGAATCAACGATGAGTTGTTAGCTCAAAAAGTCATAAACAAAGGCGGAAGAATTATCTGTGTATCTTCTATCAGCGGTATTGCCGGAAACAGAGGTCAAGTAAATTATGCGACTAGTAAAGCAGGCGTAATTGGAATGGTAGATGCCATGGCGCCAACATTAGAAGGCAAAGGTATTACCATTAATGCTGTTGCTCCGGGTTTTATTGAGACTAAAATGACGGCAGCTATTCCTGTAATGATTAGAGAAGCCGGTAGAAGGTTAAACTCAATGGCGCAAGGAGGTTTACCAATTGATGTGGCAGAAACGATTGCTTGGTATGCTAATCCAAAATCACAAGGAGTAAATGGCAACTTAGTGCGTGTTTGCGGACAAGCATTAATCGGAGCATAATTTTAAAATTAACCAATAGTTGAACCTTCCCCTCTTCTGAGTGAAGCGAAGAATCAAAGGAGGGGTGGATTTCGACGAAGGAGAAAGACGGGGTGGTTGACAACAAAAAACCAAAAATTATGTACAGACAAACCAAAGAAATTACAAGTAGTCCATTGGCTATTCAACAATACCTAAAAACACTCTTCCCTAAAAAAGGAGGAAAAGGGAAAGGATTGCCGACATTAATTCTTAAAAAGGAAAATGTCAGTATTGACAAAGCTAAGGCAAAGCAATATGCTCAAGTTTGTGGTTTTAAAAGTAATAATGATTTTGTCCCATCGATCTATCCTCATATTATAGCATTCTCATTGCACATGGAATTGTTATTGGATAAAAATTTTCCATTTCAAATTGTTGGAATGGTGCACATCAACAATACCATCACGCAGTATAAGCCAATTCCTTACGATGCCAACTTAACTTTAGAAGTCTATTTTGATGAAATGAAAGAGCACGCTAAAGGCAAAATCATTCCAATCATCACAAAGTTTTACCATTACGGTGAGTTGGTTTGGGAAAGTCGATCAGAGAATCTAAAAATCACTAAAAAGTCTGACTCAAAAGGAAAGAAATCAAGCGAAGCGGCATTAGAAGGAGAGCAAGAAAAATGGTCGTTAGATACTTATGCCGGTTTGCGATACGCTAAAGTGGCAGGCGATATCAATCCAATTCATCTTTTTCCTATCACCGCAAAAGCATTTGGATTTAAGCGGCATATTATTCATGGAATGTGGACGAAAGCAAGAGCAGTGGCTGCCTTACAAGAGCAAATTGGAAATAAGGCTTTTAAAGTTCATGTTGATTTTAAATTGCCAATCTTTTTACCAGCTAAAATTACTTTCACCCACAAGACTTCAAAACAAGGAATCGACTTTGAAGTAAGAGACAACAAAAATGAAAAACCTCATGTAAAAGGTGAAGTGACTTTTTTATAGTTCTTATTTTAAATTGAATACGGAAAATTCCCCTCCTTGGAGTGGTTAGGGGTGGGTAAGTGCATTAACGCTCAGCTCTAGCCGAGTGCTTAATATTTATTGGCTTTTAGCCAAACTAGCTCACTTAAACATCCCTTTCACAAAACTCCAATATTCATTAAAACCTTTCTTAGTAGTAAAAGTTTGCTTTAAAAGAGTAGTAAAGTTTATGTTTGAATTATTGGTCGTTTCATTATCAGCTAACTCTCGTTGAGCCAGTGGTTCAATTCTAGTGTTATCGGTTTCAATTAATTTCCCATCATTATTAACAGATAACTGATCGGCTTTCTTAAATCTTTTCTGAGCCATACTTCCATAACCTAACTGCTCTTCTAATAATCCCAAATTATTATGCGCAACGGCATCTTCAGGATCTAATTCAATAGCAATTTTATAATCCTCTATAGCACTTTCTAGTTGTTTAAAATGACCCTTTATATAGGCTCTGCTGGAATAGCGGTATGGATTTTTAGGTTCAAGTTCGGCAGCTTTATTCATATCATCCAAAGCCAATTGTAATTTCCCCATGTGAAAGTAAACGACACCTCGTTGAGTATAGGCATCGGCATATTCATCGTATTTATCGATTGCGGAATCTAAATCATAAAGCGCATTTTCAAACTGCTTCAGATTTAAAAAACTAACGGAACGCCAATAAAATGCTTCCACATTCTCCGGAGAGTTTTCTATAATTTGATTAAGTTGAAAGATGGCTTCTTCAAACGATCTTTTATTTATTAATTCTATTGCTTGCTTTATATTCATGCCTTATTATAATATCTAACAAAAATGAATGTCTAAAAGTTTAAAAGACAAATATACGGTAGAAAATGTGCCTATTCTCTTAAAGCCATTTTTTTGGTTGTATGGATATGGGTTAGGAACAATAGTTTATCTACTCATTTATATCTTATCTAAGAGTCTTAAAATTGAAAAGATCAAAGCGGAAGGTGTAAACGATCATGAAAATTACATTTATTGTTTTTGGCATCAAGATCTAATAGGTTTTTATACAGCATTCAATTCTCTTAAAGGATTTGAAATGATTAATCACCCCGCATGGTATATGAAACCAATCCATGTTTTTTCAAAACTTTGCGGACTTGAAAATGTTTTTTACGGTTCGACCGGAAATTCTGGAAAGTCAGCAGCTAAAAAGCTAGCGAAGTCAATTGCAAAAGGCAAAAGCACTTTCATTACCCCTGATGGACCTATTGGTCCAAACTATAAACTAAATAAAGGCGTTTTGCATCTATCAAAAGATAGCGGCAGACCCATTGTGGTTTTAAAATTTGATTACAGTTCTTATACAAGATTAAGCGGCTGGGATCGTAAGTATATGCCTATACCTTTTTCAAAAATAAAAGTACAGTATCTACAACCTATTCAGGTAACGCCTAACAATTTTGAAGAATGTATAGCTGCGCTTGAAAACTATCTAAGCCTATAATTCAACTTATAAGTTAGATTTTCATCCTTCCAAATCTGCCCATTTGCAAATTAACCAATCTGCATATCAACAGATTTACCACGGATTTGTCGCCCAAACAGTTAACTCAGGAATGAAAGCGTTATCGTCCATTTCCAAAGCACTTACAATAGCATGTGCAATATCATTTGGTTTTACCTTATTGTCTTCCAATGGCTTCTCATGCCCATCTGGCGTTCCAAATGCAGTCGGTACATAAGTTGGATTGACACCAAATACTCTAACATTGTGCGGTCGTAATTCTGCTTGCCAAGTTTGTGTCATACTTCTTAAAGCAAATTTTGAAGCAGAATAAATACTGCCGCCTTTGTAACCATTAAGTGCTGCAGTAGAAGCAATATTGACAATATTACCTGATTTTTGTTTCATAAAAATAGGAGTAGCATGTTTAGCCATCATCGCTGCGCCAAATACATTTACACCAAAAACATACTTATAATCATCTAATTCAACTTTGTCTATTGAAGCATGTCCTCTAGCCAATCCAGCATTGTTTATTAAAACATCTAATCCGCTCCACTTTTCTTCTATTGTTTGGTATACTTTTAAAACATCTTCTTCTTTGGAAACATCAGCAACTATATAATCTACTCCTAATTCCTTAGCAGTTTGTTTTAACTCCTCCTCATTTCTAGCTGTAATAATAACATTAGCACCTTTATCGGCCAGCATTTTGGCGGTTGCTTTACCTAACCCTTTACTTCCTCCGGTAATTAATATTTTACTCCCTTTAATTTTCATTGTCTAAATTTTAATAGTAAACGAAGCGTATATTTTTTAGTTCAATTCAGATAGATTTAAATGAATAACGGTATCGATAAAAAAATAAATTTTAATTTAATGAAAACTAATCTAATCTTATTTGGAATCATTCTAAATAAAACATACATTTACTAAAATTATTGAGCTGAAATCTTTAGACGAAATAGTATCTGATCAGTTGAAAGCTGGTAAAGAAGGAGACTTACCTTTCTTACCTCAGTTTGGAGCCATCACATGTTGCTCTAGAAAGAAAAAATGTTGCCACAAATACAAAAGAAAAGGCAAGCATTGTGGCGGCTGTCCAAAGAAATAAGTAATGATGAATTGTAATACTTCATTTGGTTATTAATCGAAATGCCAATTACTTATCCAACATCCAACATCCAACATCCAACATCTAACATTTACCCAATCCGGAATCGAATAGGCAATTGATACCTAACCGCCACCGTTTTACCATTATGCATGCCCGGTGTCCACTTCGCCATTCGCTTAATCACAGACTTCGCTTCTTTTGTAAATCCTGAAGATGGTGATTTTAATACTTCAATTTGTTCTATACTGCCATCTTTCCCAACTACAAAACTAACTACAACCATGCCTTCTAAGCCAATTTCTTGTTCATAAGATGGATAACTAACTTGTTGGCTTAAAAATTGAAAAAGCGCTTTTTCTCCACCAGGATATTCAGGCATTTGCTCCGACCAAGTTAGAATAGGATCAGGTTTTGATTGGTCCTCTATTACAATATCCATTTTAGGAATAGAAGCGGTTGATTCACCGGAATCAAATGGTAGCCTTTCTGTCGTTTTTTCAACAAAAGGTTGATCTGCTGTATTATCAGGAAGATCTATTTTTGCCTCCATTTTAATTGGTTCGGTTTCAACAACTTTAATTTTGATAGTTGGTTTGATTTTCGACTTTTGCTCAACCATCTCTTCAGGTTTTCTTTTAGATAGGATTGAAATTGGCAGTTCAATCTCATCTATAAAAGGATCTTCTATGGGTTCAATAATTAATGCTCTTTTTGCAGAGAACGATTGATTTAAAATAAAGATCATCATTAAAACTATAACCAATAATGCCGATAGCATTTTAGTTGCATACCATTTGTCGTTTGAAATTTGCATAACTTTTTTTATTAAAAGTGATGCAAAGTATTGACCATTCCAATAGCTTAAATTGACTTTGACAAAGCCATGATGATATTATGATTTATGTGTGACATATGTAGGCTTTTTATAATTAACATTTTAAAAGTTTCGTTTTTCTTGATTTAAGGAAAGAATGTTAATTTTGTGTTTTCTTAATCACAATCTAAAATTACTCAATGAAAAAATTATTGTTATTACCAATTCTATTTATCGCATTATATTCTTGTGATGAGGATATAGTTATTGAACCAACTCCACTTTATAAAACTTGTTTGACTTTTGGTCCCGGTGATGAAGCAGAAATTGAAACAGCTTTTCTTTCAATGACCGACAGTACTAAAATAATTTTAGAAGCTGGTGATTATGATTTTGAAGGATTGAGTTTAGATGGATTGAATACCGTATTAATTCAGGGTGCAGGAAAGGATCAAACTACATTAGATTTTTCTAGTCAAACTTCTGGAGGAGAAGGTATAAGTATTAGAAATACCACTAATATTATTCTTCGTGGATTTACAGCAAAGGATTCAAAAGGTGATTTGGTTAAACTAAATCAATGTACCAATGTAGTTTTAAATAATGTGAATGCAGTTTGGACAGCAGTAGCAGATTCTAATTCAGGAGGATATGCATTATACCCAGTATTATGTACTAACGTATTAATTGATTCATGCCATGCTCAAGGAGCTTCAGATGCAGGAATTTATGTGGGACAATCAACGAATGCTGTGGTTCGTAACTCAACTGCTTCGGGAAATGTAGCAGGTTTGGAAATTGAAAATACTACAAGTGCAGACGTATATGATAATGAGTTGTTTGGAAACACCGCAGGACTATTAATATTTGATTTAAAAGGACTGTCAAAAAGAGGCAAGGATGTTCAAGCTTTTAATAATTACATTCATGATAATAACTTAGGTAATTTTGCTCCTTCGGGTGGTGTTGTTGCATCTGTGCCTGCTGGAACAGGCGTTGTGCATTTAGCCATGTCTGATGTGGAATACTATGATAACGTAATTGAGAATAATAATTTAACTAGCATTGTAGTGGTAAGTGGATTTACTGGACAGCCGGAAATTACTCCAGCTGACATCAACGATAATTACAATCCATTTCCAAAAAACATTACTATACGAAACAATACTATGTCTAAGTCTGCAACAATTCCAGCAGCAACAGCTGGAAATCAATTAGGACAGGCGCTTATTGGAATTCATAATGCGTTATTATTTTTAGAAGCAGGAACTTATACAGAAATGCAACATATTGTGATTGATGGTATTAACTCTAATGCTCTTTCTGGCGGAACGGATGTTAATCCAGACAATTTATGTATTGATGAAACAGAAGCTCAGTTATTCTTAAATTCGGATATTGCGAATGCAGCCGCAGGACCTCCAACATGGCAATACTCTCTTGATCCAACACCATATGAAGTTTGCCAGTAAAATGAATAAACAATGATATTAAAGAATATAAATAGATGTAAACGAGTAGGGCTTTTAATCTTACTCGTTTCTTTTTTTGTTGCCTGTAGTGATGATGCGCCAATTGAAGAAATGCCACTAACTACATTTCAATTTAAAGAAACACTTTCTGAGTATGGTTTTTTTAGTGGAAATTTAAAGAATTTATCGCCAACTGATAATGTGCACAAATATGAGTTATCTACGCCATTATTTTCAGATTACACACTTAAAGATAGATTTATCTATTTACCCGATAACAAGACCATTGGTTATAAAGCAGCGGGTATAGTCGATTTTCCTCTTGGAACGATTATCATTAAAAATTTCTCTTCATTAGATGATAATGATAATCCCTTACGGATAGAAACTAGATTGCTGGTATTAGATCCATTTGATAGTGAGTGGAAAGTAATGGCATATTTATGGAACGCTCAGCAAACGGAAGCAACGAAGCTTATCACTGGAAAAAATGTTTCTATAAAGGTGAAGAATGATTCTGGGGTAAGTTTAACGACTAATTACCGAGTGCCTAATACGAATGACTGTAAAAGATGTCATGTAAAGAATGGTGTTTTAACGCCAATCGGTCCCAAGATTAGAGCCATGAATTTTAAACCACAAGGAGAAAATGAAACGCAATTAGTTAAATGGAGTAATCAAGGCATATTAACAGGATTGCCAAGCAGTGGAGTTCCTGTGTTGCCTAATTGGTTAGACGATACCAATTTTACCTTAGAGGAAAGAGCGAGGGCTTATTTAGATGAAAATTGTGCCCATTGCCATACGCAAGGTGGAGATGCTTTCAATACCGGATTGTTTTTAGAATATGAGCAAACGGATACCACGAAATTGGGTTACTTTAAAACACCTGTTTCTGCAGGACCAGGCGCAGGAAATTTAAATTATGATATTGTACCGGGCAATGCAGACGAATCAATTGTCTTGTTCAGAATGAATAGTACTGAAACGGGTATCGCCATGCCTGAGTTGGCAAGGTCTCTAATCCATGAAGAAGGGGTAGCTCTTATTCGTGAATGGATCAACAGTTTATAAAGGTATAGCAATATAATTTATTGAAAAGCGGCTGATATATATTAGCCGCTTTTTTATTGTAGCTCATGAGTAATTAAACTTTTAACATTTAACTTTGTTACAAGCTCACAGTTATATAGCATGATGAAATATTTGTTTTCTCTTTTATTAGTATTATTTATTACTAAAGTTTCATTCTCACAAAATGGAATTATTCAAGGAAGAGTATTTGATGAAATTACAAATGAGGGTTTGCCTTTCGCTAACGTTACCATACAAGGTACTACAACCGGAAGTGCTACAGATGTTGATGGTTTCTACACAATTGAAGGATTGACACCGGGTTTGTACAATCTGGAAGCTAGCTATATCGGTTATCAAGTTAGTTTTGCTCCAGAAATATCAGTGACCAATAACTCGCCAACTAGAGTGAATTTTGCTTTAAAAGAAAGCTCACTTCAAATTGAAGAAGTTCAGGTAAAGGCATCTCCATTTCAAAGAACAGAAGTGGCACCCATTTCATTAAACTCAATTGGCGTAAATGAAATTCAACGATCGCCGGGCGGTAATAGGGATATCTCGAAAGTGATTCAAACCTTGCCGGGAGTAGCTTCCGGTGTTTCTTTTAGAAATGATTTAATTGTTAGAGGTGGTGCACCCAACGAAAATAGATTTTATTTAGACGATATAGAAGTACCTAATATCAATCATTTTGTCACGCAAGGCGCCTCCGGTGGATCCAATGGTTTAATCAATGTAGATTTTATCAATAATGTAGATTTCTATTCCGGTGGTTTTCCTGCGAATAGAGGCAATGCTTTAAGTTCTTTGATTGAATTTAGACAGAAAGAAGGTCGTTCCGATAGAATTGGTTTAACCGGAACGATTGGTGCCAGCGATTTTGGGGTCACCTTAGAAGGGCCAATGTCTAAATCAAAAAAATCTACTTTTTTATTATCCTCAAGAGTCTCTTATTTGCAGTGGTTGTTTAAAGCTTTGGAATTGCCTTTCTTGCCAACCTATGTGGATTATCAATACAAGAGTTTTCACAAATTCAATAATAAACACGATTTAACTTTCATCGGTTTAGGTGCCTATGATCACTTCACGTTAAATACTGCCACCAATGAAACCGATGAGCAACGATTCTTTTTAGGCGTTTTACCTTATCAAGATCAATGGAATTATACTTTTGGTGCTCGATATAGATTTTATAAGGATGATGGATACTTCACTTTCGTGGTGAGCAGAAATCAATTGGGTAATAAGATTTTTAAATATCAAGATAACGATAATGGAAATCCAGATAAATTAATCTTCGATTATGTGTCACGCGAATCAGAAAATAAATTAAGAGCGGAGCATACTGTTAGAAAAAATGGGTTTAAAATTAACTACGGTCTTAGTTATGAATATGCCCAATATTTTAACGAAACGACTCAAAGAGAAGTGGTGGATACCAGTTTACAACTCACTCAATACAATTCAAAAATAGGGTTTAATAAATATGGACTTTTCGCACAAGTCAGCAGAAAATTTGCCAAAGATAAGTTAGGCTTGTCGCTAGGCTTGCGATTTGATGGTAATGATTACAATAGTGAAACCAAGAATCTGTTTGCGCAAGTTTCTCCAAGATTTTCTATTTCTTATGCTCTAACACCGGCATTAACCATAAATGCGAATACTGGAATTTATTACCAGTTGCCGCCATACACCGTTTTAGGTTATAAAGAAGACGGCCAATTTATCAATAGAACGAATGGAGTAGAATATATCCGAAATATACAAGCAGTAGGAGGTTTGGCCTACATCACTTCCTTTAATGCTAAATTCTCAGTTGAAGGTTTTTATAAATGGTATGATAACTATCCGTTATTGGTACAAGATGGCATTTCATTAGCTAACTTAGGTGGTGATTTTGGTGTTATTGGTGCGGAAGAAGCTATTTCCACTTCACAAGGAAAAACTTATGGTGTAGAATTTTTGTTCCAACAGAAATTATACAAAGGTTTTTATTCCATTGTTACCTATACTTTTTATAGAAGTTTGTTTACAAATGCTGATGGAAACTATACTTCCTCTGGTTGGGACAATAGGCACATCGTTACCTTAGTGGGAGGAAAGAAATTTAAAAAGAATTGGGAAATTGGCGCGAGATGGACATTTTATGGTGGCGCACCATATACGCCTTTTGATATTGACTATTCAGTACAAATTCCGGTTTGGACGGTCAATAATGAGGGAATACTAGATTATAATCAGATCAATAGCGAGCGATTAAAGCCGGTACATCGCTTAGATGTTAGAGTAGATAAAAAATGGTTTTTCAATAAATGGAATTTAAATCTCTATTTAGATATCACGAATATCTATAACAATCAAGCCAGAGGCAATGATCAATTGACAGTGGAAAGAGATGAAGTAGGACAACCCATTGTTGATCCTGATAATCCTAATCAATATATTCCAAAATTAATTGAGAATACGAATGGTAATTTAATTCCTACCATTGGAGTGGTGTTAGCATACTAGCGGCAATAAACATCATCCTTTGCTCGCATCTTGCGAGTGAACAAACTCTTTTGCCTCAGCATTCCGCCTTCGCTGTTGTTCGCCATTATTGTTGTTGTCGATCCGCCATTGTTGGTATTATCACCAGCAATATCCAAAGGTTAAATGCACTTTGTTGCAGTATGAGCGACTTTATCATCTAAACCTATTCATTATCTACATTTTTAGTGTAATACCACGTCAAGTATTACCTGTTTTTGGTTTTTAATCAATATTAGACTCATTTTTACTTTACTCGTCCACCCGTCAATTTTAACAATTTCCATTTTCCACAAATTTTCGCCATGTTAATAACGAAAATGTTATTGATAATCAATTGTTTACAATTCTTCTTCACATAAAATATGGGCTAACCAACAATAATTACCCACCTATTAACATTTAAGAGGTGTCATAAAGTGGGATTGAGTGTCAAAATGTGGGATTTATTTTCTAATTTTATGCCTGTTAATGCACCAATAGGTCATGAGTCATTTTTTAGGAGAACATAAAGTCAAAGTGGATAGCAAAGGAAGAATCAAACTTCCTTCATCCTTAAAGCAGCAGATGAACCCTGAGGCCCAGGGAAAGTTTGTCGTCAACAGAGGCTTTGAAGGTTGCCTAGAATTGTACCCATTAGATGTATGGATCAAATACAGAAATGCACTTCAAAAGAAAGTCAACAAGTTTAATCCTAAGCATAGATTATTCATCAGAAGGTTTATCAGTGGAGCAACAGAATTGGTTTTAGATGCAGCAGATAGATTAAACTTCCCTAATCATTTATTGAAAGAGATTGAGATAAGTGACGAGGCTTACTTAACACCGGGTCAGGATACTATTGAATTGTGGAGTGTTAAGAAGTACGAAGAGAATGTGTTGGGAATGGATGCAGATACCTATGAAGACTTGGCCAATGATGTGCTAGGAGATATCAATTTGTGGGACGATAATCAGCAAGGATAATGGAATACCATATACCTGTAATGCTGAGAGAGTGTATCGAAGGATTGCAAATTGTGGAAGACGGGGTTTATGTGGATGCAACATTTGGAGGTGGAGGTCACAGCAAAGAAATTTTAAAGCATTTAGGAGAGAAGGGAAAGTTGTTTGGGCTCGATAGAGATGATGATGCTTTCGAAAATACAATAGACGATAAAAGATTTAAACTCATTAAAACGAATTACAAAAATATTAAGCGATTTCTGCGACTGGAAGGCATCACGAAAGTGGATGGTATTCTAGCTGATTTGGGAGTGTCTTCTCATCAGTTGGATATTCCTGAGCGTGGTTTTTCATTTCGTTATGATGAGCGCTTAGATATGCGAATGAATCAGCAGCAACCCACATCTGCATATGATGTCGTCAATCATTATGGGGTAAAGAAATTGCAATTTGTTTTTGGTGAGTATGGGGAAGTTCGAAACGCTAGAACATTAGCACAGCAAATAGTTGAGGCTAGAAAGGAAGGTGAAATTGAAACAACAGGTCAATTTTTGGCAGCTATTAAAAGTTGTGTAAGGGGTCAAGAGAATAAATACCTAGCAAAGGTATTTCAAGCGATAAGAATTGAAGTGAACGAAGAGCTGGAGGCATTGAAAGAATTTATTGAGCAGTCTGCAGATACATTAAAAACAGGTGGTCGATTTGTGGTGATGTCATACCATTCTTTAGAAGATAGATTGGTGAAAAACTTTTTCAGAAAGGGAGTTTTTGAAGGCGAACCGGAAAAAGACTTGTATGGAAACTACAGTCACTCACTTCAAATAATAAATAAAAAGCCAATTGAGGCAAGTAAGGAAGAATTAAAAGAAAATCCACGATCAAGAAGTGCGAAACTAAGAATTGCTGAGAAATTATAATGGAGGAAGAAAAAGAAAATATCATTGAAACATTGCCTACTAAAAAGTGGATAGAGCAAATCTTAGATGTTTTGGGTATTTCCGAATGGGTGAATTACTCCAAGGTTGTCCAAAATGGTTTGTTCATTTTTTTCTTGGTCATCATCGGTCTTTTCTACGTAGCCAATACACACTATGCAGAAAGCACAGTGAGAAAGATCAATAAAAAGGAGCAAGAGTTAAAAGAGTTGAGATGGGAATATATGACCTTGAAATCCAACTTAATGTACGAAAGAAAACAATCTGAGTTAGCAGGTAAATTGAATGAATCGGGCATTGTAGAGTTAAATAAACCGCCACATAAAATAGTAGTAGAGAAGCGTGAATATTAAGAAGATCATATTATACAGGGTGTACGGCATCTTTTTCCTTATGGGCGTAATGGGCTTCTTAATTATTGGAAAAGGATACAAGATACAAACAGAGAATAATGGCTATTGGGCAGCAATTGCTGATAGTTTAAGCACTGATCTAGTATCTATTTCTGCAGAGCGTGGCAATATTTACTCGGCTGATGGAGGTTTGTTGGCTACTTCTTTGCCTTATTTTGAGTTACGGTTGGATTTAGCTTCTCCGGCCATGACTAAAGAGATTTTCGATGAAAATGTTGATGCATTGGCTAGAAAAATGGCTGAAAATTTTGGTGAAAAATCTCAAATCGAATATAAAAGGTCTTTGATTAGAGCGAGAGAGCAGGGCAATAGATATTATTTGGTAAAAAGAAGGGTTGATTATACTGAGCTAAGTGATATTAAGACTTGGCCACTTTTTAATAAAGGGAAATATAAAGGTGGTTTAATTGTCATCACGAAGCAAACAAGAAAGTTGCCTTATGGACACTTAGCGAGCAGAACAATCGGTTACGAAAGAGAGAATGCGCCATCTATCGGTTTAGAAGCTGAATATAATGAGTATTTATCCGGTAAAGAGGGTAGAAGATTAATGCAGAGAATTGCCGGAGGAACTTGGGTGCCATTAACGGATGAGAATGCCGTGGATCCTCAAAATGGCAAAGATGTTTATACCACCATCGATATCAATCTTCAAGATGTAGCTGAAACGGCATTGCTGAAAGCCTTAACGGATAATAATGCTAAGCATGGTTGTGTGGTAGTGATGGAGGTAAAAACAGGCGCTATAAAAGCAATTGCCAACTTGGGTTTAAGAGGCAATGGGTCTTATGGTGAGATTTACAATTATGCCATTGGGAAAAGAACAGAGCCAGGCTCAACCTTTAAAGCAGCAGCAATGTTGGCGATGCTAGAGGATGGCTTGGTAAGTCCTGATGATACTGTAAATGTAAATCATGGACGTGCAGTTTTCTACAATAGAGAAATGTTTGATGCGGGCGGTTGGACAAAATATGAAGAGTTACCGGCTTGGAAAGTGTTTGCTACTTCCTCAAATGTAGGAATGGCAAAATTAGCTAATGAGGCTTATCGACACAATCAGATGAAATTTTACAACAAGTTGAAGCAGTATAATTTAACTGAAAAAACAGGTGTTCCAATTGAAGGAGAAGCAGAACCATTTATCAAAAATCCAGAAAAAGATGAATGGAGTAGGTTGTCTGTTCCTTGGATGGCAACGGGTTATGAAATTGAATTAACGCCTTTACAAACACTTTGTTTTTACAATTCAATCGCTAATGGCGGAAAAATGGTTAAGCCGCATTTAGTCGACAAAGTGGTTGATCATGGTAAAGATGTAAAAGTCTTCAAAACAGATGTAATTGAGAAAAAAATAAGCACTGATAAAGCTATTGAACAGCTAACAGACATGATGATTAAAGTGGTAGAGGAAGGAACTGCTAAAAATATAAAGTCTGATTACTATTTAATTGCCGGAAAAACAGGAACAGCTAAAATTCAAAGTGCGGAACATGGCTATATGAATAGATATCGTGCATCTTTTGCAGGCTTCTTTCCAGCCGATGCGCCTAAATATTCTTGTGTTGTCTTTATTGAAGAGCCTCGTGCTGGCTTATCTCATGGTGGTTCAGTAGCGGCTCCGGTATTTAAAGAAATCGCAGACAAGGTAATGTCGGTTGATATGGATATGCAGCAACCATTTAACAATGGCGAAAAGCAAAAGGAGTATTTGGCTGACAATAGTTTCACAACTTCTATTAAATCTTATAAGCAATTAGCAAAACAGTTTGGGTTAGAGGTGCAACAGTTTGATGATGCCATTTACTTGAATACAGATATTTCTGAAGAAGGAAAGGTGGTGTGTACACCATTAATTATAGAAGAGAATATTGTGCCAAATGTAAAAGGCATGAGCTTGGATGAAGCGCTATTTGTATTGGAAAATGCAGGCTTAAAAGTAAGCTTTAGTGGAAGAGGAAAAGTGGTTAGTCAGTCCATCAACAAAGGAGAAAAAATAATTAAAAATTCAACCATTCAAATACAATTAGGATAGTGGCCAATTTACGCGACATATTATATGGTGTAAGTATTAATGCAGTAGCTGGTAATACAGATATTGATATTAATAAACTGCAATCCAATTCTAAAGCGGTGGTGCCCAACGATGTATTTGTGGCAATTGTTGGTGGTTTAGCGGACGGTCATAAATATATTGATGGAGCTATACAATTGGGAGCAACTGCTATTGTTTGTGAGGTAATGCCAGATCAAATAATACAGGGTGTAACTTATGTTGAAGTTAAAAACAGTAGGGAAGCGCTCGCATTAATGGCGGATAACTACTTTGATCATCCATCAAGTAAATTGAAATTGGTTGGAGTGACAGGTACCAATGGTAAAACTACCACAGTAACCATGTTGTACAATTTATTTGTAAAGTTGGGTTATCAAGTTGGCTTGTTATCTACTATCGTAAACAAGATTGGAGATAAAGTCATTGCTTCAACGCATACTACTCCGGATCCGGTAAGTATCAACGAGTTGCTAAGCGACATGGTGTTGGCGGGTTGTGATTTCGCTTTTATGGAAGTTAGTTCTCATGCTATTCATCAAAATAGAATCGCCGGATTAACTTTTACGGGCGGTGTTTTTACCAATATTTCTAGAGATCACTTGGATTATCACAAAGATTTCAAAGAATACATCTTTGTAAAAAAAGCATTCTTTGATCAATTGCCTGCAAATGCTTTTGCCTTAACCAATGTTGATGATAAAAGAGGAATGGTAATGGTTCAAAATACCAAAGCCAAGGTGCAAACCTATGCAGTCAATAGCATGGCTGATTTCAAAACTAAGATCATCGAAAGTTCTTTCAGTGGATTAATTCTGGAAGTCAATAATGTTGAGTTGTATACAAGAATGGTAGGCAAATTCAACGCATATAATATCATGGCTGTTTTTGCTACCGCTGTTTTATTAGGACAAGACAATATTGAGGTGCTGGCTGCAATAAGTGCGATTGATGGAGCAGAAGGTCGCTTTGAATACATTGTTTCTAAAAGAGATAATGTAATTGGAGTAGTGGATTACGCACATACACCGGATGCTTTGAAAAATGTATTGCAAACGATTAAGGATGTAAGAACAGGTGCTGAAGAAGTGATCACATTAGTAGGCTGTGGAGGCGATAGAGATAAAGGCAAGCGACCAATGATGGCAAGAATTGCTTCGGAATATAGCGATAGAGTTATCCTAACTTCTGATAATCCAAGAAGTGAAGTGCCTTCCGTTATTTTAAAAGAAATGAAAGATGGCGTTCCAGCACATTTAACGCGCAAAGTAATGGTGGTGGAAGATAGAAGAGAAGCCATTAAAGTAGCATGCACCATGGCACAGAAGAACGATATCCTACTTGTTGCCGGTAAAGGACATGAAAAATACCAAGAAATTAAAGGAGAGCGATTTCCTTTCGATGATAAAAAAATATTAGCCGAAACTTTTGAAGAACTAGAGCGATAATGTTATACAGTTTATTTAAATATTTAGATGAAACCATGAATTTGCCAGGAGCCGGCTTGTTCAACTTCCTGACATTTCGGGCGGCTATGGCTATTCTATTATCGCTGATTTTATCAATGGTTTTTGGAAAATTAATTATCCAAAGATTGCAAAAGCTTCAAATCGGTGAGGTCGTTCGTAATCTAGGTTTAGAAGGTCAGATTCAGAAAAAGGGTACGCCAACAATGGGCGGCATCATTATCCTAATGGCAATTCTAGTTCCTTCTATTTTATTGGCTCGTTTGGATAATGTATATATCATTTTAGCTATCATTTCTACTATTTGGATGGGATTGATTGGTTTTATTGATGATTATATCAAAGTGTTTAAAAAGAATAAGGAGGGTTTAGCGGGAAGATTTAAAATCTTAGCACAAGTTGGATTGGGTTTATTGGTAGGCATCACGCTATACTTTAATGACAATGTAAAAGTTAGAGATTACGAAAATATTTACACTTATGAAGTAGTAGATGGAAAGCCTATTGGAGAGCCAATTGGTGTCGTGGCTGCAAAAGGTAAAGAGATTCATAGTGGAGGTTATCTTGAAGGTGATAAGTTTTTTACACACGATACTCCTTCTATGAATACCAACGTACCATTTGTAAGAAACAATACTATTAATTATGCGAGTTTCTTAAGGTTCTTAGGGAAAGGATACGAAAAATGGGCTTGGCTGATTTACATTCCTGTCGTAATTATCATTATCACGGCGGTTTCAAATGCCGCTAATTTAACGGATGGATTGGATGGTTTAGCAACGGGTGTTTCTGCTATTATCGTATTTACATTGGCCATCTTCGTTTACGTTTCAGGTAACTTAAATTTTGCCGACTACCTCAATATCATGTACATCCCTGATGTGGGTGAAATGACAATTTTCTGTGCTGCTATGTTGGGAGCTTGTATTGGATTCTTATGGTATAATTCTTATCCGGCACAAGTATTTATGGGGGATACCGGCAGTTTAGCATTGGGTGGAATGATTGCTACAATAGCATTGATCGTGAGAAAAGAATTACTTATTCCAATTTTCTGTGGCATCTTTTTAATAGAGAATCTTTCTGTGATGTTGCAAGTAGCTTACTTCAAATACACAAGAAAAAAATACGGTGAAGGACGTCGAATTTTTAAAATGGCTCCCTTGCATCACCATTACCAAAAGAGTGGAATGCACGAAGTGAAAATAGTAACCCGCTTCTGGATTGTAGGAATTTTATTGGCAGTATTGGCCATCGTAACCCTAAAAATTAGATAAGTAAAAATGACCGATAAGATAAATATAGATCAAATGCCAAATGGACAAAAACGTATAGTTGTTTTGGGTGCAGGAGAGAGCGGTGTAGGTGCTGCGATCTTAGCGCAACAAAAAGGTTATGATGTATTTGTTTCTGATTTTGGAAAAATTAAAGATCATTTTAAAGAGGAATTAATAGCACATCAAATTGCTTTTGAGGAGCAACTGCATACCGAAGAAAGGATTTTAAATGCTGATATCGTAGTTAAAAGTCCTGGTATTCCAGAGAAAGTAGCCATCATTAAAAAGATTAGAGATAAGAAGATTGCTATTGTTTCTGAGATAGAATGGGCGGCTAAATTTATTGATGGAACAATTGTAGCGATTACAGGAAGTAATGGTAAAACGACCACCACTTCTTTAACGCATCATATCCTTGAAAAAGCAGGATTGGATGTTGCAGTGGCTGGTAACATCGGTAAAAGCTTAGCACGAACTGTATCGGAGAAAAACTTTGATTACTACGTAGTAGAGGTGAGTAGTTTTCAATTAGATGATATCGAAACTTTTAAGCCTCACATTTCTGTGATTATGAACATTACAGAAGATCATTTAGACCGTTACAATTACAACTTTGACGAATACATCGCTTCTAAAATGGCGATTACAAAGAATCAAGACAAAAATGATTATTGCATCTATTGTTTAGATGATGCAGTAACTAAACAAAATATTCAAGCTGTAAAAAACACTACTTGTATTCCTTTTTCTTGGGAAGAAAGTGTCAGCGAAGGAGCTTTTATTCAAGACGATCAATTCATATTTCAGTTAAAAAAAAACGATTTACCATGCCATTTAGAGAATTTGCATTAGCAGGAAGACACAATCATTACAACGCAATGGCCGCAGGAATTGCTGCCAAATTATTAGGCGTTAGAAAAGATATTATCCGTGAAAGTTTACAAGATTTTAAAAGTCTGGAGCATAGAATGGAGTATGTTTTAACCATTAGAGGAATCGAATTTATCAATGATTCAAAAGCGACCAACGTAAACAGCACTTGGTTTGCACTGGAATCTATGAACAAAGATATTATTTGGATTGCTGGTGGAAAAGACAAAGGCAACGATTACGAAGAGCTGAAAAAATTAGTAGGCAAAAGAGTGAAAGCAATTATCTGCCTAGGAGTTGATAACGAAAAATTACACGCTGCATTTGCAAGTGAGGTAGGCTATATCGTAGATACCCAAAGCATGGAAGAAGCGGTGAAAATGGCTTACAATTTAGCTGGAAAAGGGGAGGCAGTATTGTTGTCACCAGCTTGTGCCAGCTTCGATCTTTTTGATAATTACGAAGATAGAGGTAAGCAATTTAAAAGAGCAGTAAGATCGTTGTAAAAGTATTAAGTATAAAGTAATAAGAATCAAGGAATGCTTAGAAATGTAGTTGAAAATATAAAAGGTGATAGATATATCTGGATGATCATAATGGCATTATCCGCGATATCTCTATTGGCTGTTTATAGTTCTACTCGAACATTGGCGTATAAATATCACGCTGGAGATACCGAGTACTATCTTTTCAAGCATCTATTTATTTTGAGTTTAGGTTTAATGATGGTGTACTTGGCGCATCGAGTGGATTATAGATATTATTCTAGGATTGCTCAATTGCTGTTGATTATATCTATTCCATTGTTATTCTATACCATATTTTTTGGAGTGGAATTAAATGATGCAAAAAGATGGATTACATTGCCTATCGTCAATCTGTCGTTTCAAACATCAGATTTAGCTAAACTCTCCTTGATTATGTATACTGCTAGAACCTTATCGAAACGGCAAGGTGTGGTAGATTCATTTCAAAAGGCGTTCGTACCTGTGATTGTTCCAATTTTAATCGTTTGTGGTTTAATCGCTCCGGCTGACCTTTCTAGTGCTGCCATCTTATTTATGACCTGCTTGATCATCATGTTTATTGGCCGTGTAAATATTAAATATATCGGTGCAACTATTATAGGTGGAGCAATGGTTTTAGGCATTATTATTTTAATTGGTTATGCTATTCCTGGATCTACTAGAATGGATACATGGATGAGTAGGATAGATGAATTTCTTAATCCGGATGTCATTTCTTATCAAAGAGAACAAGCGAACATTGCTATTGCTAATGGAGGAATCTTTCGTTTGGCGCCTGGAAAAAGTATTCAATGTAACTTCTTACCACATTCTTATTCCGATAATATTTATTCCACCATTATTGAAGAGTATGGCTTGATTGGCGGAGCATTTGTATTGTTCCTGTATCTATTTCTTTTGTGGAGAGTCATCAGAATCATTGGTAAAAGTCCAAGAGCATTTGGGGCATTATTGGCTGTTGGATTGGGAATGAGTTTAGTGATCCAAGCCCTTATTCATATGGGCGTAAATGTCGGCCTATTACCGGTAACCGGTTTAACACTGCCATTAGTGAGTATGGGAGGAACCTCCATTTGGTTCAATGGTATTGCGCTGGGAATAATATTAAGTGTAAGCGTAAATATAGAAGAACGAGAAGAAAGTAAATTGGCAATGAGTGAAGCTGATGTATAATTGATTAAGAAAGAACAGCAAATAATTGAATAAAGAAAAAACATATAAAGTCATTATTTCCGGAGGAGGAACTGGAGGACATGTATTCCCAGCCATAGCAATTGCTAATGGCCTAAAGGAAATGCTGTCTTCTGTGGAGATTTTATTTGTTGGTGCTAATGGTAAGCTAGAAATGACGAAAGTGCCAGAAGCAGGATATAAAATTGTGGGTTTGAGTATTAGTGGATTCCAAAGAAGTTTATCGCTTCGTAATTTACTATTCCCATTTAAATTGATCATTAGCTTAATTCGGTCTTTTATCATTGTTAGAAAATTTAAGCCGGATGTAGCTATTGGAGTAGGTGGATATGCGAGCGGTCCGTTATTATATGCTGCAGCAAAAAAAGGAGTGCCAACTGTAATACAAGAGCAAAATTCTTATCCGGGTATTACCAATAAGTTGTTAGCTAAAAAAGCGGCTAAAATTTGTGTGGCATATGATGGATTAGATAGATTTTTTGTCAATAACAAAATTATCAAAACAGGAAATCCTGTGCGCAAAGAGATTACTCAGATTTCGATGGATCAAATTGCTGCCAAGGAATATTTTGGTTTTGAAAGAGATAGATCATTGATATTAGTCATTGGCGGAAGTTTAGGTGCTAGAACGTTAAATGAAAGTCTTTTTAATGGTTTAGATAAGATAAAAGATGAAAGTGTTCAATTGCTTTGGCAGTGCGGAAAATTATATTTCGATGAGTTCAATAATCAATTGAATAAAGAGAAATTCAAGAATGTTCAATTGACCAAATTCATAACAGAAATGGACAAGGCTTATGCCGCTGCAGATTTAATTATTTCAAGAGCAGGGGCATTATCCATTTCAGAATTGTGCTTGATAGGCAAGCCGGTAATTTTAGTGCCGTCACCTAATGTTTCCGAAGATCATCAAACAAAAAATGCCATGGCATTAGTAGATAATAATGCTGCGGTAATGGTAAAAGATGTGGAAGCAAGAGAGGATTTAGTTGTGGATGCCATCAAATTATTGAGGAATAAAAACAAAATGGAAGAATTGGGAACCAACATAAAAAAAATGGCTTATCCCAACGCTACAGAGAATATAGTACAAGAGATTATTAACATTATTAAAGCATAAATTGAATTTTAAAAACATACATAGCATCTATTTTATTGGCATTGGTGGCATTGGTATGTCGGCATTGGCAAGGCACTTTAACCAAAATGGTTTTAAGGTGTCCGGCTACGATAAAACAGCTACTTCATTAACCAAGCAATTGGAAGGGGAAGGTATGTCTATCACTTATGTAGATTCAATTGAAACGCTTCAGAAAAATGCAGATTTAATCATTTATACGCCTGCTATTCCAAAAGATCATTTACAATTTAATTTCTATAAAAATGGAGATTATAACTTGCATAAAAGGGCAGCAGTTTTAGGTTGGATCACTAACAATAGAAAAGGATTGGCAGTTGCTGGTTCCCATGGTAAAACATCAACAAGTGCTATACTAAATCACATTTTACAAACAGCGAATTATAAGTGCGCTTCATTTTTAGGAGGTATCAGTTTAAACTACAATACCAATTACATCAAAGGCGATGAATATTGTATTGCGGAAGCTGATGAGTTCGATAGAAGCTTTCATCAATTGCATCCAATGGGCGCCATTATCACATCGGTTGACACAGATCATTTAGATGTTTATGGTAATTATGATTCCATTAAAGAAGCATTTAAACAGTTTGCCGCTCAAGTAAAGGATACATTAGTTTATAATATATCTGTGCCAAGAGAGGTAATCAATCCAGACATTCCAACCATCAGCTATGGTTTAGACAATACAGCCGATTTCTATCCTTCTAAAATTGAAGTAAAAGATGGTAGATACCATTATGATGTCACTCATCCTGATGGAGTTATTGAAGGCATTGTTTTACAAGGTGGCGGAAGACATAATGTAGAAAATACGATTGGCGCAATGGCGTTAGCGCATAGCATTGGAGTGGATGCAGCAACGATAAAAGAAGCTATTAGCACTTACAAAGGTGTTCATAGAAGATTTGAGATTCATATTGAAAGAGATGATTTTGTCTATATAGACGATTATGCGCATCATCCAAGAGAGATTGAAGTGACATTAGAAACGGCTAGAGAATTGTACCAAGGTAAAAAACTGACCGTAGTCTTTCAACCGCATCTCTTTAGCAGAACAAACGACTTGAAAGAAGGTTTGGCTAAATCATTGAATATGGCAGATGAAGTTTTCCTAATGGATATCTATCCTGCAAGGGAAAAACCCATCGAAGGTGTTACGAGTGGAGTTATTTACAGCCTGTTAACAAATTCTAAGCACTTAGTGCCTAAAAATCAAGTAATTACAGAGTTATTAGAGGATAAATTGGAATTATTACTAACGATTGGTGCGGGCGACATCGATACGTTGGTAAAACCCATTATTGAAAATTATAATTAAAGTTGAAAAAGACAACTAAAAACATATTGATTAAAGTTGGTTTCATGCTGTTTACGGCCATGTTCATGACCCTCGCTATCTCAGCAAAAATGGTGAGAGATAAGCAAGTGATAACAGATATGAAAATAGACATCGATCACACCACAGGTAATTTCTTCATTACTGATGAAGATGTTATGCAGCAGTTGGCAGATATGCTACCTGATAGTGGTCAAGTGATGCACATCGAATATCTAAAACAATTAGAAGAAAACTTGCAAAAAATAGCACAAGTAAAAGAAAGCAATGTTTTTGTAAACAATATTGGACAGTTAACTATAGACATCAAACAAAGAAAGCCGATTTATAGAATTATAAAACCAAACATGAAATCTTACTATGTAGATCCTAGTGGGTTTAAATTTCCGGTTTCTAAAAAATATACGGCTAATGTTCCGGTGGTAACAGGATTTATTGCAGATAATGGTTTAGATACCGGCTTAATCGTAACGGAAAGAAGTAAGGAGATTAAAGAGGTGATGGATTACATTTTGAACGATCCATTTTTAACCGCTCAATTCGGTCAAGTTGATATCACTGATAAAGGAGAAATGGAATTGGTGCCTAGAGTTGGAAATCATGTTGTTGTTATTGGCGATAGCAAGAACTTAGAAGATAAAATAAAGAGGTTGAAAGTTTTTTATAAGGAAGGATTAACCAAAACAGGTTGGAATGCCTATAAAGTTATCAATGTAAAATATAAAGACCAGGTGGTTTGCTCAAAATAAAAAAGTATTAGAATGAAGGAAAGAATTATTACCGCATTAGACATTGGAACAACTAAAGTTGCCGCATTAGTTGCCAGAGAAAATGAGTTTGGTAAAGTAGAAATTTTAGGCATTGGAATGTCCCAATCTTTCGGCGTAAAAAGAGGGGTGGTTACCAATATTGACAAAACGGTTCACGCTATTAGAAAAGCAGTAGAACAAGCAGAAGCACAATCTGGAATTAAGTTTGTGGAAGTGTTAGTAGGTATTGCCGGTCAGCATATTAAGAGTTTGCAGCACAGAGGTATTTTGGTGAGAGATAACGTTGATATTGAAATTGACGAAATAGATATCCAAAAGTTGATAGGAGATATGCATAAGCTTAGCTTACCGCCGGGAGATAAAATCATCCATGTATTGCCTCAAGATTATATCGTTGATAATGAGCAAGGAATCAAGGAGCCAATTGGTATGGCCGGAATAAGAGTGGAAGGGAATTTTCATATCATTACCGGACAAGCGGGTGCAATACACAACATCAATAAATGTGTGATCAAGGCAGGCTTGAAAGTTAAGAATGTAGTTCTAGAACCATTAGCTTCTGCAGCGGCAGTGTTGAGCAAAGAAGAATTAGAAGCAGGTGTGGCATTAGTAGATATCGGAGGTGGAACAACGGATATTGCCATTTTTGAAGAAGGGATTATTCGTCATACTTCAGTGATTCCTTTTGGAGGCGACATCATTACAGAAGACATTAAGAAAGGATGCATGATTTTAAGAGATCAGGCAGAAAGCTTAAAATTGAAATTTGGTTCTTCATTAGCATTAGAAACACAAGACAATGAGATCGTGGCTATTCCTGGATTAAGAGGAAGAAACCATAAAGAAATATCAATCAAAAATTTATCTCACATCATTCAAGCTAGAATGGAAGAGATTTTGGAGCACGTTCATTTTGAACTAAGAGGTTCAGATTTTGATAAGAAATTGATTGGTGGAATTGTGTTAACCGGTGGTGGATCTCAATTGAAACATTTGGTTCAATTAACGCAATTGGTTACCGGAATGGAAGCAAGAATTGGAATTCCAAATGAGCATCTTGCTCCAACCAAAATGAAGGAAGTAAACAATCCAATTTTTGCAACAGGTATTGGTTTAGCCATAAGAGCATTCCAAGAAGCGGAGTTAGAAAAAGAAACGGAATGGTTAAGAGCTATGCCGAAAGAGGAAGCCCCAACAGAAGTTAAAGATGAGAAATTAGATATTGATGTTGACGAGGTAGAACCAACTTCTGAACCGGAGAAAAGAGAGCGTGAATTAGAAACGGAGAAAGAATATGATAATGCCAGCTCCGGGAATTGGTTGAAAAATATCATTTCAAAAAGTAAACAGTGGTTAGAAAAAGATTTGGAAGATGATTTTCAAGACACACCACATTAATTAGATCAAATAGAATAAATTAAAAAATAAAAATTAGTAGTTATGTCCATAGTATTTGATATGCCCGAAGAACAATCTAGTATTATTAAGGTAATAGGTGTAGGAGGAGGCGGAAGTAATGCCGTAAATTATATGTTTGAACAAGGGATCAAAGGCGTAAATTTTGTGATTTGCAATACCGATTCGCAAGCATTAGAAATGAGTCCTGTATTGAACAAAATTCAGTTAGGGCCAACCTTAACCAACGGTCGAGGTGCAGGTGCTATGCCCGAAGTAGGCAAAAATGCCACTATTGAATCAGAAGAGGAAATCAGAGACCTTTTATCTATCAATACTAAAATGGTATTTGTTACCGCTGGTATGGGTGGTGGAACCGGAACTGGTGGAGCTCCTGAAGTAGCTAAAATTGCTAAAGATTTAGGCATTCTAACAGTTGGAATTATTACCGTTCCTTTTGATTTTGAAGGAAAACGTAAGAAAGAGAAAGCAGATAACGGTATTGAAGAAATGCGTAAGAATGTGGATGCTTTAATAGTAATCTCTAACAATAAATTAAGAGATATCTATGGAAATCTTTCATTGACGGAAGCTTTTGGAAATGCAGATAGTATTTTGTCTACAGCAGCTAAGGGAATTTCAGAGATTATTACCAAATCAGGTTTAATCAATGTGGATTTTGAAGATGTGAAAACAGTAATGCAAAACAGTGGTGTTGCCTTAATGGGAACTGGTAAAGCATCTGGTGAAGATAGAGCTATTAAAGCTGTAGATGCAGCGATGTCTTCTCCTTTATTAAGCGATAACGACATTCATGGTGCTAAAGGGATTCTATTGAACATTACTTCTGGTTCTGAAGAAATTAGAATGGATGAAGTAACCTTAATTACGGAATATGTTCAACAAGCGGCAGCCAATGAAACAGAAATTATTTGGGGCGTTTGTTACGATGATACATTAGAATCTGAGATTGCTGTTACTTTAATTGCAACAGGGTTCGAAGGCAACAAAATTGAAAAGTTAGCGGAGCAACCGAAGCAAAGAATCGTTCATAATTTGAATGAAGAAGAAGTTAAACCAGTTAATACTCATAAATCTACAAAAGAAGATGTTATTGCTAAGGAACAAAATTTGGAGAAAGAAGCAGTCCCTTCAATCACCTCAAATAGTGTTTCAGAGAAAAATCAAATGTTCTTTTTAGAAGAAGACGAAGTTGAAGATACTTTCGAAAACAATACAAAAGAAGTTTCAGTTGTTGATCCTGAAGAATATGGTAATGATTATTGGGGAAAGAAAGAGAATACTTTTGTAAATGAAGAAGAAGACGAAGAAATATTCGATATGTCAACTTCTTGTTCAATGGATCTTTTTGCCGATGACGCTTCTGATGATAACCAAAATAATAGCAATACAGTAAGTAAGCCTAACATGGCAGAAGTGCAACGTGAACGAATGATGCGATTAAAAAATATTGTTAGCATCAATAAAATCAAGAATAATCAGAGCTTACGCGATATGGAAAATGAGCCGGCTTATTTAAGAAAAAATGTTGAGTTTGCTAAAGAACAAAGATCGGATCAAAGTAATTTAAGTAAATACAATTTAGAAGATAATTATGAAGGGAAACCTGAGATCAAAGAAAACAACTCTTTCCTTCATGATAATGTAGATTAATGATTAAGCTATTTTGTTAAGTGAAACCCTGCATAAATACCCCTCATAAAAGCCGGATGTAATTACCCTCACAAACATAGCCCTCAAACATAAAAACCGGACACCAAAAACCCAGTTAACAAAACAAGGCTCGCCCACCCAGGCGGGCCTTTTTTATTTTCAACAATCGCACTGTGAGTGGCCAAATTTTGATATATTCTTTATTGATAGGGTTAGAACTAGTCAGAGTGATTAATAGCGACTAAATGAGGCTTTAATAGCCAAATAATGAAAAGAATATGAGATAAAAAAAGGCTATTCAATTTTGAATAGCCTTTATAGATTTAAATCAAATTATTAATTCTTAATACACTTCACTTCTAACTTGAGTAGAGTACAAAAGTTTTAAAGCTTCAGCTTTTCTCATTTCTTGTTTGATGTCAGAAATAAGTCCCATTGTAACTTCCTTATCAGCTTTTAAAGAAAAAATCAACTTATTCTTTAGTTCTTCTGCAGTATTAGATTTTAATACTTGAACCCAAGGACCGATATCTTCCGGATCGGCAAATTGATCATCTAACTGTAATCTAGGAGCTGTTCCAACTTCTGCTACATATTTGTCAACTGGTTTTCCTACATACATGAAGTTAACCAATGATTTCTTCTCCATTTTTTGGACTTCTGTTGCCGATGGCAAAACATTTTTAACCTTTAATGAAGAATCTCTCATTACTGTTACCATCATAAAGAAAAACAACAGAATGAAGATAATATCGGGTAAAGATGACGTACTAATTTTAGGCGTTTCTTTACCTGTTGATCTTTGAAATTTATGTCCTACAGCTTTTAGCATGTTTATTTATTTTTAATTGTCGTATGCTTCAGGTTCCGCTTCAGAAATTCTCATTGGCCACTTGTTCCTGATCTTGTCTTTTTCAGTATCCTCCGTGTTGGCAGGATCATTTAAATCTTCGAAAGCTTTACCATACTCTTTTTTCGCTTGTTCATCTCTTAATTCATTATATGCAGCTTGTAACTCATTGTATACAGAAATATACATGTCGTAACTAGTTGCTCTATCGTTTTTTAGAGATACAATGGCTTTTTGTGGATTATCACTTAAGTCAGGATCTCTAGATCCTTGACAATAAGTACATGTACCATCGCCATTATTAGCAACAAATTGTTTGGTTTTTTTCTTCAAATTTTCAATGGTAGTAATTTCACCATCTACTAACAATTGATCATATCGATTAACTAAAATCTCAAGAACGTTTCTTTTGTTCGCCTCATCAGGTGGTGGAAGTTCATCCGGTTCCACCCATTGAGGAAGCTTCACTAGCATTCCTTTATCTGTATCAATTGTAGTCGTCACTAAAAAGAAAATCAATAACAAGAAAGCAATATCAGCCATCGAACTTGCATTAATTTCCGGACTTTCTCTTCTTGCCATAATTTTAATTTCTTACAATACCTAAAATGATATCTACTACTAAATAAACCACTACAATTACAGTGGCAATTAGCGCAGTATTTATCACAGCACCGATCATTCTGAATTCTTTAGCAGATATGCCTGCGTCAATAGCGTATTGTGGTAATTCACCACCCGCTAATGCAAAGCCTATCAATACCAAAACGCCTACACCTAAAATACCAATCAATGCTTTTTTTGATTCAGCAAAATCGGTAAATAAATCAAAGACTGGTCTGACAAGTGCCGCAACAACTGCTATAATTAATAGGATAATTGCGAGATAAATACCGCCATTACCCATGAAATCTAAAATTGCACCCATGTTTATTAGTTTTCTTTATGTTTAGAAATATCATATCTAGCAACCATATCCAATAATGAAATAGAAGCATCTTCCATTCTATTAACGATACTATCTACTTTAGAAACGATAAAATTGTAAAAGATTTGTAGAATAATCGCCACGATCAAACCAAACAAAGTTGTGATCAAGGCTACTTTAATACCACCTGCTACTACTGCCGGACTAATATCACCTGCAGTTGCAATATCCTCAAATGCTTGGATCATACCGATTACTGTTCCTGTAAACCCTAACATCGGAGCCAAAGCGATAAATAAGGCAATCCATGTTAATCCTTTCTCTAAAATTCCCATTTGAACAGAACCGTAAGAGATTACAGATTTTTCAACAATGCCTAATCCTTCTTTTACTCTATCTAATCCTTGGTAAAGTACACTTGCTACCGGACCTCTTGTACTCTTGCAAATTTCTTTTGCTTGATCTACATCGTGATCTTGTAATGCACTTTCAATTCTAGTTAATAATTTTTTTGTGTTGGTTTGTGCCAAACTTAGCGTTACTATTCTTTCAATACAAATAGCAAGTCCAATAATTAGACATACAAGTACTAATGACATGAAGAATGGTCCTCCATCAATAAAGTACTTTTTCAATGTTGTTAAACCAGCACCACCTGATGCTTCAGCTTCTTGAGCAAAGACAGATGTAGTTGAAATTAAGCTAACTGCTGCGATAGCTATTAAAGTTGAGAACTTTTTCATAATGTTTAATTTGATCTTTTTTGATTTTTTAATTTTTCAAATCGCGGACTAATATAGTGCTTTCTAGATTTTAAACCAATAAACTTATTTTTTCTGCCATAATAATTCGCCAACAGCTAGTTAAATGTGTATAAATGTTCTTTTATGCTCAAAAAATATCTAATTATGTTAAATAACTTCAATGATATAGTAGGATAAAGTATAATGTATTTTGTTTTATCTGCCAAGATCTTTCGATAGTGGTTTTGAATACACTTTTTATGATATTAGTCTATATCTGTTAAAAATAGAGTTTTAGTTTATAACGGAAATACTTCTATATAATTATGACAATACATTTACGCTGCTGTGACAAACACACTTACCATGTCTTCTCCAAGTCTTTCTTGGTATATTGATGGTCTCTTATTTGAAAGTTAGAAGCAGTTGTATTTTCTTTCTTTTTTGAAAATATTTTTGAAAGAAAGGCAATAGGAGTGAGTAAAAGATAAAAAACAATACCAAGAATAATGAAAGTGAGCAGCAATCCTATTTTATGTTGAATAAATTGAATGCCTTTTAATACATATATAAATTGATTGGGAATGGCTAGCCCTAGAAAACCGACAAGAAATGGTATTAAAAGTAGTTTAGTGTTTAATGGCTCTAGAATAAAATCTGGTTTTCTTTCTATACTAGTTACTAAAAGAATGATGATGATTCCTAGTACTAGACTCAGCAACGCTATATAATATTCTTTACTTTCTGCTTTCATTTATATAGATTCAAGATTTAAGACATTAGAAATAAGACAAATTATTTTACACATAAAATATTATCGCATTATCGCATTCACTCATCATTTTTCCAAAACATAATTTCCAACCACCAAAACATCAATATCCGTTTTTACAAAACAATTTACAGCTTCCTCCGGACTGCATACAATCGGTTCGTCTTTGATATTGAAACTAGTATTCAATAACATACCCACTCCAGTACTTTTCTTAAAGGCTTGCAATAACTTATAAATCTTAGGATTGTATTCGCCATCTACGGTTTGTAATCGTGAGGAAAGGTCAACATGTGAAATCGCCGGAAATTGACTTTTCATATAATCTAGTTTTTCCTTCATCCCTAAAACGGTGTAGTTTGCTGGCAATGCTTCGCGATAAGCGGCTTTAATTGGTGCGGTCATTAACATGTAAGGCGATTCTCTCTCGAATTCAAATAATTGTTCTACTTCTTCTTTGAGCATAATGGGAGCAAACGGTCGAAAGCTTTCTCTGAATTTTACTTTTAGGTTGACTTTCCTTTGAATATCAATTCCGCGAGGATCGGCCAAAATACTTCTATTGCCTAAGGCCCGCGGACCAAATTCCATTTTATCTTGAAACCAACCAATTACCTTTTCATTCAGTAATTTTTCATTTATATATTGTATCAAATCGTCGAAATGAGCGAAATGCGTTTTTTTACCTTCAAAATTGCTAATACTTCTTTTAATGTCACCATCTGAATATTCAGGACCTAAATAGGCTCCTTTTAAACTATCAGAAGAAGTCACCTTTCTTTCTTTCTCAAAATAGATATGGTAGGCAGCTAAGGCCGCACCTAAAGCACCACCGGCATCTCCAGCAGCAGGTTGAATAAAGATGTTCTTGAAAATGTTAGCTTGTTTCAATTTTCCATTGGCCACGCAATTTAAAGCCACACCACCGGATAAACATATGTTTACTGAGCCAGTAATATTTTGAGCCGTTTGTGCCAGTTTTAAAACTATTTCTTCTGTGATCTTTTGAAAGGCTAAAGCCAAATTGCAATGCTGTTGATTGAGCTCATCATCTAACTCACGTTTCTTAATACCCAATAGATTTTCCCACTTTTTAATTTTCACCATTTTCATGGAAGTTGAATAGGAAAAATAAGATGGGGTAAGTTGAATAGAACCATCATCGAAAATTTGGACGATATTTTCTTTAGCTAAGGAGATAAACTTTTGTGTTTCTTCGGCAGATTCAATTCCATAAGGAGCCAATCCCATTACTTTATATTCGCCATTGTTGACTTTGAAGCCTAAGAAATAGGTCAAGGCAGAATAGAGTAACCCAACAGAATCAGGGTAATGTAATTCCTTATGTATAGTTATATTATTTCCTTTTCCACTTCCGATGGTGGCGGTCGCCCATTCTCCAACACCATCAATGGTTAAGATGGCCGCCTCTTTATAAGGAGAAGTATAAAAGGAACTGGCAGCATGCGACAAATGGTGTTCTGTAAAAAGTAGCGGAATATTTTTTGAATCAAATTTATCTATCGAATTTAATGCTTTTCGAATCGTACTTCTAAGGAACAATTTTTGCTTGCTCCAAGATGGCATGGCATTGACAAATGAGATTAAACCTTTCGGAGCATTCTCATAATAGGTTTCCAATAAACGTTCAAACTTTAATAAAGGCTTGTCGTAAAAAACCACCGCGCTCAACTGATTTAAAGAAATACTTGCTTCCGCCAAACAAAATTCTATCGATTTACTTGGAAAAGCAGAATCGTGTTTAAGTCTGGTAAAACGTTCTTCTTGAGCGGCTGCAATGATCTCACCATCTTTAATTAGCGTGGCTGCAGAATCGTGATAATATGCTGAAATACCAAGTATGAACAATTACAAATCGCTTATTTGAAGGTTTTTAATCAATTTAGGGTTAAAGTAATTAAATTTATGAAGTACAGCCATATTTTCTTTCTGTACAAATTTTAGTTGATGAAAAATTAAGACTAAATTTCAATTATGGCACAAATGGAAATCGTGATGCCTAAAATGGGCGAAAGTATTACTGAAGCGACTATTATTAAATGGTCGAAGCAAGTGGGCGAGCATATTGGATTTGAAGAAACACTATTGGAAATTGCCACGGATAAGGTAGATTCTGAGATTCCTTCGCCGGTAGAAGGCATTTTATTGAAAATTTTATTTGAAGAAGATACTATTGTTCCTGTTGGGGAAGTAATAGCCATTGTTGCAACGGAAGGCGAACAAAATGAAAAAGAGGAGCTAAAATCTAAAGAACCTAAAAATAAAGGTATTGATGAGATGAATTTTAAGGCTAGAAATGAGCTAAAGGAAATCGTAAGAAAAGAACAAGAGAATTTATCAAAAGGTGATAAATTTTATTCTCCTTTAGTGAAGAAAATAGCGGCGGAAGAAAATATCTCATGGGCTGAGTTAGATGAGATTAAAGGAAGCGGAGCAAAAGGTAGAGTAAGTAAATCTGATTTGTTGACTTATATTGAAAACAGGGAAGAGGCGGTTTCAAAGCCAAATTACAAATCAATAGATAATACTTCAACAGAAAATGTAGAGATTATTGAAATGGATAGAATGCGGCAGTTGATTGCCGATCACATGGTTCGGTCGGTACAAACTTCACCGCATGTAACTTCCTTTTTAGAGATCGATGTCACCAATATTGTCAATTGGAGAAATGAGCATAAGCAAGCTTATGAAAAGAAGCATGGACAAAAATTGACATTCACACCTATTTTTTTAGAAGCAGTGGCAAAAGCCATTGTAGATTTTCCATTAATCAATTCTTCTGTTGAGGGTAAAAATATTTTGGTAAAGAAAAATATCAATATTGGTATGGCTACTGCATTGCCGTCAGGTAATTTAATTGTGCCTGTAATCAAAAATGCGGATCAATACAACCTTGCCGAATTGGTTAGTAAAGTAAATGAATTGGCCAATAATGCCAGAAAGAATAAATTAAAACCAGAAGACACGCAAAATGGGACCTTTACTTTAACCAATGTGGGAACCTTTGGCAATACGATGGGAACGCCAATTATCAATCAGCCGCAAGCGGCCATTTTATCTACTGGAGCCATCAACAAAAAACCAGCTGTCTTAGAAACTGAATATGGTGATATTGTAGCTATTCGTCACCGAATGTTTTTATCATTATCTTATGACCATAGAATTATAGATGGCAAATTAGGAGGTTCTTTTTTAAGAAGAATTGGAGATTATTTAGAGGCTTTTGATAAGAGGCAAGAAATATAATTTTTTTCGTCATTGCGAGGCGTTTCAAGGCTGATAAGTATTGAAATGACTTGGCAATCTGTTGAATAAAACTCAAATCCCCATCAATGTCTCCTGAAAGGGACGTTGATATTTTTACTTTAGAGTCGCCGACTTCCCCTTCAGGAAACATTAATGAGGTGTAATAGGGTATGAGATTCCAAAGTTTCCCTCGTGTACTTGGTGAAAAATTTTGTGGTCTTAGTGGTTGATTTTTTTTAGTACGCTAACAACTTTATTAATTGCTCTTCCAATCTTTTAATAGGTAAAAAATCGTCTTCTAAATTTTTTACAAAAGGATAAGGCGTATCTAAACTGGCTACTCTAATAACAGGAGCGTCTAAATATTCAAAAAGATGTTCTGTTATATAGGCCGAAATTTCAGCACCAATTCCACCTAATAAAGTGTCTTCATGCAAGATCAAAACTCTGTGTGTTTGTTTTACGATGTCATCGATAGCGGCATAATCTAAAGGCGCTAAAGTTCTTAAATCCAAAATGGCAACATTTAGTTTTTTCGCTTCCACTAATTGCTTCGCCCAATGAACACCCAAACCATAAGTAATAATTATAGCGCTGGCGCGAGCTTTTAATATGCTGGCGCGAGCTTGTAGCTCGTGCTTACTATCGCTCGCTTTTAGCGAGTGATCAGTAACAATCAACTTCGCTTTTCCAATTTCAGTGGTATAGTATCCTTCCGGCACATTCCCCGAAATACTTCTATACATCGCTTTGTGCTCAAAAAACAAAACAGGATTCGGATCTTCAAAACTCGCTAACAACAAACCTTTAGCATCTTCAGCAGAAGAAGGATAAACTATTTTTAGTCCGGGCGTTTTAAAAAACCATGCCTCATTGGTTTGGGAATGAAAAGGACCTGCACCCACCGTTCCACCACAAGGCATTCTAATCACCACATCGGCATTCGTGCCCCAACGGTAGTGCGTCTTGGCGATATTATTGACAATCTGATTAAAAGCACAGGTTACAAAATCAGAGAACTGCATTTCAATCATCGACTTCATGCCTTTGAAACTCAAGCCTAATCCAATGCCTACAATAGCCGATTCACAAATAGGTGTGTTTCTTACTCGTTCTTTGCCATATTTCTCTACAAATCCTTGTGTGATTTTAAAAACGCCACCATAATCTGCAATATCCTGGCCCATTAAAACCAATTCGTCATATTGTTGCATGGCTTCGTCTAAGCCTTCGGAAATGGCATCTATAAATCTTATTTCTTTAGTAGAATTGTTTTTAGGGGCAATTACTTTTTGTAGATGTGGTTGAAAAAGATCGTCTACTTCTCTTTGTGCATTGGCTTGCGGATAAGGAGCGTTGTCGGCAATCTCCAATGCCTCATTGATTTCATTGGTGATTTGTTCTTTCCAATCTTCAATTTGCTCGAAAGTGATAATGCCTTCTTTTAAAAGAAACTGCTCGTAATTAGTAACCGGATCTTTTTGCTCCCAAAATTCCATTAGCTCTTCTGGAACATATTTGGTGCCGCTGGCCTCTTCGTGACCTCTTCTTCTAAACGTCTCACATTCAATTAAAATGGGCTCGGGATTTTGACGAATTTCTTCCGCAACTGTATTAATGGTATTGTACATTTCTAAAACATTATTGCCATCAATACGATAAGATTGCATGCCATATCCAATGCCTCTGTCGGCTAAGTGCTCGCATCTATATTGTTCACTCGTAGGCGTCGACAATCCATAGCCATTGTTCTCTATTAAAAAGATAACGGGCAATTGCCAAACGGCCGCCACATTTAATGCTTCGTGAAATTCACCTTCGCTAGTGCCACCTTCTCCGGTAAAAGCTAAACTAATTTTATTTTCTTGTCTTAATTTATGAGCCAATGCCACACCGGATGCTAAGGACAGTTGCGGCCCTAAATGCGAGATCATACCAACAATAGAATAGTCTAACGTGCCGAAATGAAATGAACGATCTCTGCCTTTGGTAAACCCAAGTTCTTTACCTTGCCATTGTGCAAATAATTTTTCTAACGGCACTTTTCTAGTGGTAAACACACCTAAGTTTCTATGCATGGGGAAGATGATCTCATCTGATTCCATTGCCATGGTTGCGCCAACCGCAATGGCTTCTTGTCCAATACCGGCAAACCACTTACTAATCTTGCCCTGACGGAGAAGAATTAGCATTTTCTCCTCAATCATTCGAGGTTTCAAAAGGTTGCGATACAATTCTACTAAATGAAAATTTGACGCATCGCCTTTTTGATATGTTATGTTTTGCTTCACTTGGTTTAAAATCTGTTTATGAAGTCATATTTTAAAAGTATGACTAATTGAATCTACAACACCGATTAACGATTTAAGAATTTTGAAGTATTTATTTAATTCAACTGTAAAATCTATTGTTTGAACAACTCGTCACTTGTCACTCGTTACTCGTCACTTTTTATCCAAACGCATTCAAACCCGTAACATCCATTCCTGTAATCAATAAATGAACGTCGTGAGTGCCTTCGTAAGTCAATACTGTTTCTAAATTCATCATGTGTCGCATCATTGGATATTCATTGGTAATACCCATTCCACCGTGAATTTGTCGAGCTTCTCTAGCTATTTGCAATGCCATCCAAACATTATTTCTTTTTGCCATTGAAATTTGAGCCGCTGTAGCTTTTCCCTCATTGGCTAAAGTGCCTAATCGCCAAGCCAATAATTGTGCTTTGGTAATTTCGGTTATCATCTCTGCCAATTTCTTTTGAGTCAACTGAAACTGTCCAATAGGTTTCCCAAACTGAATTCTTTCTTTTGAATATCTCAATGCCGCATCGTAACAATCCATGGCAGCACCCATGGCGCCCCAAGCAATACCGTATCTAGCTTTAGATAAACAAGATAATGGACCTTTTAATCCGCGTATGTCTGGAAACATATTTGCCTTCGGAATGCGTACGTCTTCAAAAACCAATTCTCCGGTAATGGATGCTCTTAACGACCATTTACCTTTTATTTCAGGTGTAGAAAAACCTTTCATACCTTTTTCCACAATCATACCTCTTACTTTACCGGCTTCATCTTTTGCCCATACCACGGCAATATCTGCTACCGGTGAATTGGTGATCCACATTTTGGCACCATTTAAAATATAATCATCACCATCTTTTACAATATTGGTAATCATGCCGCCGGGATTGGAGCCGTGATCGGGTTCCGTTAAACCAAAGCAACCAATCATTTCTGCTGTGGCCAATTTGGGTAGATACTTTTGTCGATGTTCTTCTGTACCGTATTTATAAATCGGATACATCACTAAAGATCCTTGAACAGAAGCCATGGAGCGAATACCACTATCGCCTCTTTCTAGTTCTTGCATCACTAAACCATAGCTGATTTCATCCATTCCACCTCCGCCATATTTGGCTGGCAAACTTGGACCTAATGCTCCTAATTCACCCATTTGTTTGAATAAATGCAATGGACATTTGGCATCTTCTGAATATTGCTCAATAATTGGCGATACCTCTTTTTTTACCCAATCTCTAACGGAATTACGAACGAGTATGTGTTCTTCGGAAAGTAGATCATCTAATTGGTAATAATCAGGTGCTTGATATTGATCTGTTTTAGAGCTTTTTGATATTGTGTCTGACATGCTTTTATTTTTCAATGTTGCGGTAAAGTTAAGCGATATAAATGTAAAATTCATTTAAATAAGAATCAGTTCGATCTTATAATTGAGTTAGAACTTTGAGTGCTTTGTGAAAAATTTTGTGCTCTTTGTGGTAAATATAAGATCGTGCAAACCACAACGTGCACTAAGAAGGCACAATGGTCACAAAGTAGCTATGTTTAAACCTTCTTCCTCAACTCAGGAAATACTTTACTTACTTTTTCTAAAATATATTCACCATAATTGCCTTCAAAGTCATAAACAGATTTTTGGTCCCAACGTTCATAATCTAAAGACCTTTTAGGAAGAGATGGTATCGTTTCTACTTTAGCATTAAAATTTGGATCAAAGAAAAATGGAAAGGAGAGTCGACCTTTGCCGGAAGTATTTAACACTCGATGCGGCGTCGATAAATAAAGTCCGCCGGTAATGCGCTCTAACATATCTCCAATATTGCAAACAAAAGTATTGGTAATAGGCGGTGCTTCGATCCATTGGTTTTTAGATTTTACTTGTAATCCACCATTATCATCTTGTTTTAGAATCGTCAATACGCCGTAATCAGTATGCTCGCCAACACCCCATTGATTTTTTGTGGCAGTGGGCGGATAATGAAATATTCTAAATAACGTAAATGGATCATTGGTGTAATGTTGATAGAAATAATTTTTATCTAAACCCAAACTTAAAGAGAGTGTTTGCATTAGCTGATGCCCTAATTTTGTCATCGCCTGGGTATATGCTAACACCACTTTTTTTAGCTCAGATGGATGTTCAGGAAATAGATTTTGACCGTGTAACGGCGTTTTTGACTTTACCAATGGATGTGTTTCCATCAACTCTTCACCAAAATACAAGCCTTCTTTTTGATCGGGTTTGCCGGACGTTAATTCTTCGCCTACCGGAAAAAATCCTCGCCAAGCGCTTCCACCTAACGACATATGAATTTTCATCTTTTCAGATAAAGGCAAGGCAAAAAACTGATGGCTTAGATTTTCCAATTGCTCCTGTAACTTAATGTCAATACCATGATTAGTGATATAGAAGAATCCATATGATCTACACGCTTGTCCAATTTGAGAAGCGATAGATTGTAAATCTTTTTCATTATTAATCAAATCGCCAATATCTATAACGGGTATTTCCAACATTAAATAAATATAGCATAACTAGAAATAACTTTGTAACTTTCTGCTCAATGAAAAATGTTGCTCAAAAAATTAGATTAATCAGCTTTGTTTGCTTGCTGGGATTTATGTTTAGTTGCACGGAAGATATGGACGATCCCATGCCTCCAACAACAGCCATACCGGAAAGTTGTGGTACTGATTCTGCCTTATCCACGTGTATCACGCCCGAATTTTCGCCGGAATATTATATTGATCAAGGCGTAAAGTATTTTCTCACCATGCAATCAGATATTCCGATTGATGTGATCCCAAACTATTCTGATTTAGTCATTCGTTGGGAATGGCCGCCATGGTTATTGTTAACAGGATACAAGCGAGATGTAATGATCTTAACAGATATCTTATTAAAATTAAATCCAACAACTTATGATTTAATTGATTGTCGTTTTTTTGAAGAACAGCCTTTTTGTAGATGTCATGTTATTTTTAATTACGGTGGAGAATTATGCCCAATTTATGAGGAATTTACTTTCAATCGTGATGGAGAAATAACATTTATTGAAGCATGGTCGGATTTTGAAAGTTTGTTGCCGCCCGGTATGGATGCCGGAGAAGATGGCATATGGAGCGAAGCCGAATATTGGGGAGAAGATGAAGACGTTTATCGTTTAGCGAACATCGTTCCCGGTTTAGGGAATGCTGACAGCAGGATTAATTTATATGCTGATTGGATGAAAAATGCGGCGCGCGCCAACCAAGATATTGATGATTTGGTGAAACGTTGTAAAGATCCGGTGAATACTTGGCTGTATCAATACATTACGCATATAGAAGAATTGAATGGCGGTTGTGAAGCTCCGGAAGGAGATATCTATCCGTATTATGTGCCGTAGTTTCGAGCAAAATATAATTTTATCTGTTTGCAATACACTAGGTAATCATCTTTCATTTCATTAATTTTAATAAAGAAAATTAGACGTCAAAAGCAGCGTTTTGATTAAAACTTAAGTTTAAGGATTAGTCTCGTTTTCTTTAAAAAGTTTAAATTAAAAGTTATGAAATGGATGAGCCGAGTTGCTGTCATTTTTTTGTTTGCATGCATAATGGTTTCGTGCAACAAAGAAGATTGTAATGATCAATATGCTTCTCAATTTTATAAGCCCATTTATACGAGTTGGCAAGCTATAAAAGATAGTATTGGTGCTGAAGCACCGCGAGAGATCCATTCACCGGGTAAAATATATGCTTTTGGCAGTAAGTTGTTTATCAATGAAGTGAATGAAGGCATCCATGTGATTGATAACAGTAATCCATTTAACCCACAAAACATAAAGTTTATTAGAATTCCCGGCTGCGTGGATTTGGCGGTCAATAACAATAATCTTTATGCAGATAATTATACCGATATAATAGTTCTAGATATTTCTGACCTTAACCAAATAGAGGAAATTGATAGAGTAGAAAATGTTTTCTCAGCCAACAGCTTAGGTTTTTGGTACGATTACACCGCAGATGCCGTTATTACAGACTGGCAAGTAATTGATACGGTATACGAATTCAATTGCAATGAACCTATATATTATTTTGATGATGCCGTGGCCAATGGTGATATTTTAGCGGTTCCGACTGATGGTGCTTTTTTCAATTCGAATGATATACAAGGCAAAGCCGGGTCGATGGCAAGATTTTCATTATACAGCAATACACTTTATGCTTTAAATGATTATCAGCTCAATGTTTTTAATATTTTTGGACAGTTTAATTTGGAAAATACTGTGGATTTAGAATGGGGCGTTGAAACTCTTTTTCCATATGATAACTATCTATTTGTGGGTGCTAATAATGGAATGCATATTCTGGATATTACTGACCCAATCCATCCCAATCATATTTCTACTTACAGCCATATTACCTCTTGCGATCCTGTTGTGGTGCAAAACGATATCGCTTATGTTACGCTGCGTTCGGGTAATGAATGTCAGAATTTTACCAATCAATTGGAGATTATTGATGTGTCGGATAAATCAAATCCAACTTGGTTAAAAACCTACGAAATGTTTAACCCGCATGGTTTGGGAGTAACCAACAACAACTTACTTTTTATTTGTGATGGGGCGGAAGGACTCAAAGTTTATGACAACGAAGATTATTTAGATCTCCAAATGCTACAACATTATAACGACATCAACGCCTATGATGTAATTCCTTACTATGGAAATTTGTTAATGATTGGAAGCGATGGTTTTTATCAATACGATTATTCGGATATCAATAATATTTATCAGATTAGCCATATTCCTGTGACACCATAGTTACTTTGCAATAACCGTTATATTGCAGTCAGAAATGAATGACGATGAAACGTTTTTTACAAATAATATTGGTTATTGCTATTGTGCTCATTTTACTTTGGATCAATCTCTTTGCAAAAAGGCAAACCATATCAACCGATGGTTGGGAGCAGTTAATTCCTTCCGACAAAATAGATGCAAAAGTTCAACCTATGAAAGGCAACAACAATTTAGATGTTGTGGAATTTCAAGGGAAATACTATTTAGCGTTTAGAACGGCTCCAACACACTTTGCCTCCAAGAAAACCAAATTATATATTGTCAGCTCGCTAGATTTAAAGTCGTGGAATTACGAACATGAGATTCATTTAGGCGCAGATCTCAGAGAGCCTAGATTTGCCATATTAAATGATTCGTTATTCTTTTATTTTTTTGAAGGAGGGAAACATCCATTAAAATTTGAACCACAGAAGGTTTGGATGTCTTATTTAGATAATGGAACTTGGAAAGAAAAACAAGATCTCGATTTAGATGGTTACGTGCCGTGGCGTTTTAGAACTCGAACAGATACTTTATATCTCTCTGCTTATTACGGGAAAGACCTTTATAATAGCAAACACGAAGGGAATCAGCGATTGTTTTATAGTATTGATGGTTTAGATTTTTTACCTATTTCTAAAGATTCTCAAGTGCCGGAAATGGGAGCAGAAGAAGGTGAGTTTATCTTTGATAGTATCGGGAATTTATATGGCACACTCCGAATGGAAGGGGACGGCTCAATGATTGTGTTTGCGCCAAAGGATAATTTAAAAGAATGGACGACGAAATATAGCAAATTCAAATACGATAGCGCACTATTGTTCGAACATGAAAATGAGTTCTATTTGATTGCTAGAAGAAATTTAGATGGCGAAAGTAAAAAGTCCATTTGGCGATTGTACAATTTGGTTAGGTATTCACTCACCAAGAAAAAAACAGCATTGTTTCATTTGAATAAAAAGGATCTCACTTTGCAATGGCTCAAAGATTTTCCGAGTACAGGAGATACCGCCTTTCCAGGAATTGTATCAATAGGAGATGGGAAATTCTTTTTAGTGAATTATTCCAGCAATATTTATGGGAAGGAGAAAAATTGGATTAAAGGTCAGTTAGGTAAAACCTTTATTTACTCTACCATTTTAGATATGGAAGAAATTTTAAAATGACTTCTGAATAGGTTTAAAATTTAAGCTTTAAGGTGTTATATTTCAACTGATATGGATGTAATGCCTACAAAATTTAAGATTAAACATATTCCTTCTTTATTTAAGGAAACTTATATAGCGTGGAATAAAGATAAGCCTTGGCGACTAAGTGCTGTGGTAGCTTATTACTCTATATTGTCATTACCTGCATTATTGGTGATTATTATAAATACTGTTGGAGCTATTTGGGGACCAGATATTGTCGCCGGAAGATTAACCGATGAATTTTCATCTACGTTAGGTCCGGATGCAGCAGAATCCATAAAGTCAATAATTACAAATGTTCAATCAGAAGATAAAAGTGTTATTTCAACCATTATAGGTATTGGCGCTTTACTTTTTGGTGCAACAGGCGTTTTCTTTCACTTACATATTTCATTAAATGAAATTTGGGGCGTTAAATCCAATCCCGATATTAGAATAAAGAAGATAATTTTTGATAGAGTAAAAAGCTTTGGTTTTGTATTGATTATTGGGTTTCTACTGTTGATCAGTTTTATTGCTACCGCTATGATTTCAGCACTTACCGGCTATATTAAAAGTCTCTTTCCCGATTTGATAATCTATTTAGTATATGCTATTGATATAGGATTGTCATTAACCATTATTAGCGTATTATTTGCTTTAATATTTAAGTATTTACCCGATGTCAATATTCAGTGGAAAGCGATTTGGGTAGGAGCTGTGCTTACCGCTATTTTATTTGTACTAGGTAAATTTTTGTTGGGTCTATACTTCGGACAATTAAATCCCGGATCTACTTATGGCGCGGCTGGATCAATAGTTTTAATTTTATTGTGGGTGTCGTACTCTTGCTTAATCCTTTTTTTTGGTGCAGAGTTTACTTGGGTTTTTGCTAGACGATATGGAATGAAAATTCATCCTAATGAAAATGCAGTTTTTGTTAAAACGAAAGTGGTGGAAGTGGAGAATTAGTTATCAAAACACTAATTACAAAAGTCTGATTTTAAACCTTCTTTAGGAATTGAAAGTTCAAATTTAAATAAGCTAATTAATAAATCAATTGTAAGGTATCGCAGCATGTTTTTAGCAATTAATTTTGCAACTTAGAGGTTATCATTATATCGCTTAACTACAGTTTATGTTTGAAATTGAAAATTTTAATGATCCAACCGTTTATGCTATTCCACTCTTTATTTTTTTAATAGTACTGGAATTTATAATAGATATTAGACGGAAATTAAAATTGTATGAGATCAAAGATTCTGTGGCTTGTATCACTATGGGTTTGGGTTCATTGGGAATAGGCATATTTACTAAAGCCTTTATGTTTTTTTTGTATATGTATCTCTATCAGTTTAGAATATTTGATATTCCTAATGTTTGGTGGATGTGGGTGTTATTGCTTTTCGCGGATGATTTTTCTTTCTATTGGAAGCATCGTTTAAGTCATGAAGTTAGAATACTTTGGGCGGGTCATGTACAACATCACAGTTCCGAAAAAATGAATTTTTCTGTGGCGCTAAGGCAAAGTTGGGGCGAACCATTTTTCGAGTTTATATTTTGGATTTGGTTGCCACTCATTGGCTTTCATCCGTTGAATATCTTAATTATGATGGGTATCAGCTTAATTTTTCAATTCTTACTACACACTAAAATAGTTGGGAAATTAGGATTTTTGGAATATGTATTTAATACGCCATCTCATCATCGAGTACATCATGCTACTCAAGTAAAATATTTAGATAGAAATCATGCCGGTATTTTTATCATTTGGGATAAATTGTTTGGCACCTTTAGCGAGGAAGAGGAAGAGCCTGTTTATGGCATTACCACTAATATTCACACCTATAATCCATTGAAAATAGCCACTCACGAATACGTGAGTTTATGGAAAGATGTTCGACGAGCAAAGAAATTTTCAGATAAACTAAAGTATATTTTCTATCCTCCAGGTTGGTCGCACGATGGAGAAATTTGCACGAGTAATAAGTTGAGGCAGGAGTTGGCTAAGGAAGGAAGGGGTGATAGATAAAGTCTAGACTGTCATTAATCTGGCTTAAGTCTAGCGAAGCGTGACTTATGCTTAGGCAAAAGCAAAGCAGTTTGCAACTGCGATTTAAGAATACAACCAACTTCTATTTAATCGAGATTGCCCTTCGGGCTACTCTAAGATGGGGAGCTAAAGATTAATAATTGTCCATTCGCTGCGCTCATTTATATTTTTATTCTATTCATTATTGCGAATTTCATTCGCAACATTCACAAAATAAAAATCCCCACTATTGTGGGGACAATTATTAAGCTTTGCAGAGAGGAAGAGATTCGAACTCTCGAAGGGCTCACACCCTTACACGCTTTCCAAGCGTGCGCCTTCAGCCACTCGGCCACCTCTCTGTTTCAAGAGTCAAGAAGTTAGACACTAGAATTAAGACAAAAAATTAATTAGTCTTGAGTCTTTTGTCTTGAATCTTGCTTCTCGACCGCAAAGGTAAGTATAAATGAAATCATCACCATGTTAAACAAAAGCTATAATTTTTTCTCCTTTTTTGTTTGACTAATTGTCTATTTCCAAATGTTAATTGTTAACGGCCAACTGAAAAACCTTTCTCGCATTCTCACTTGTCACTTTTCCAATTTCATCTAAACCAACTTGTTTTACAGTGGCCAATGTTTCTGCTACGTGCAATACATAACTGCTTTCGTTTCGCTTGCCTCTATAAGGCGAAGGCGTTAAGTAGGGCGAATCGGTTTCAATGACAATATATTCTAATGGTATTTCTTGAACCACATCTCGTAAGTCTTGCGATTTTTTAAAGGTTACCACACCGCCAATGCCAACATAAAAATTACCAAGCTCAATTATTTTGTTCGCTTCTTCGAGTGTACCGGAAAAACAATGAAAAATACCGCTTAAATTGTCATCATTTAGCTCTTTCACAATATCAAACAAGTCATCAAACGAATCTCGACAATGCAAAATAATTGGTAAACCTAATGCCTTCGCCCATTTAATTTGAGTTCTTAAGGCAGCATGTTGTTGTTCTTTAAATGAAGTATCCCAATAATAGTCTAACCCAATTTCACCAATTCCATAAATTCTATTTCCTAAATACAATTGCTCATCAATGTGTTTCTTTAAAATTACCAACTCTTCTTGCCAATTCTCTTGAACCGAACAAGGATGTAAACCAATGGCTGGTAAGCAAACATCTGGATATGAGCTGCATAATTTTTCTAACGACACCAAACTCTTACTGTCAATATTGGGTAGAATTACTTTTTCAACGCCATTAACTTTGCAACGATTGATAACATCATCAATATCTTCCTTAAAATGTTCTAAATATAAATGAGAATGGGTATCAATAAGCATTCGGCAGTTTTTTTACTTGGTATCCTTTAGATTGTAACAACGACAAATATCGGGGTAAAATTTGTTTTATGTGTTTTAAGCTTTTATCATTTTCGTGCAAAACAATGATGTTACGTTTACCAATGTTATTCGTTAATCGACTTAGAATTTTTTCACTGGTGAGATCTGATCTAAAATCTTCCGGCATTAAACTCCACATCACAATTTTGTATTGCTGCTTGAGTTGTTTCCATTCCGGATACATCAATCTTCCGTAAGGCGGACGGAATAAATTACTTTGAATCAATGCTTGTGCCTTTGCTACATCTTCCAAGTAATCTTTCGAGTCCGTGTTCCAAGCATTCAAATGACTATAGGAGTGGTTACCAACGGCATGACCTTCTTTCATCATTCGATCAAATAGTTCGGGATTCTTTTCTACATTTTTACCTAAACAAAAGAAAGTGGCTGTAAAATTATATTCGGCTAAAAGGTCTAATATAAAAGGTGTTGTTTCAGGATGCGGACCATCATCAAACGTAAGATAAATTACCTTCTCATTGGTTTTTACTTGCCATAACGCATCGTGCAAATAAGGTTTTATGAATAGCGGCGGCTTTATCCAGAACATATTGTGAAAGTAGGAAGTAAAATGTATAAAGTATAGAGGGGAAGGCAGAAATTCATACGTCCTATTAAAAAGATATATTTTTTCTTACCACACATCCAACTACCGATTTCTAAAATTCATAACACCACAGCAATAAATAACAGCACTTCAATTAATACCTTTGCACAACTCAGCATCAACTAAATATCATGACAAAAAAAGTAAGATCTAGATTTGCACCAAGTCCTACAGGACCATTACATATTGGCGGCGTAAGAACAGCTTTATACGCATATTTATACGCCAAAAAAATGGGTGGTGATTTCATTTTAAGAATAGAAGATACCGATCAAGGTAGATATGTAGAAGGAGCGGAGGAATATATCATAGAAACATTAGAGTGGTGTGGCTTAACAGTAGATGAAGGTCCAAAAACCGGAGGGAAATACGGCCCTTATCGACAATCGGAGCGTAAAGAAATGTATCGACAATATGCTATTCAATTGGTGGAGAGTGGACATGCTTACTATGCTTTTGATACGCCCGAAGAACTAAATGAATCTCGTGCTAAAGCCGAGGCAAATGGTGCTTCTTTCAAATATAATTTCGAAACTCGACAAGATCTTTCCAATTCTTTGAACTTAACAGAAGAAGCAACGCAAGCTAAAATTAATGCCGGAGAACCTTATGTGATTCGATTAAAAGTTCCGCGTGATGAAGAAGTGAAATTCAAGGATGCTATTAGAGATTGGGTAACTTTTAAAAGTGACCAATTAGATGATAAAGTATTGTTTAAAGCGGATGGTATGCCGACCTACCATTTGGCTAATGTGGTGGATGATCATTTAATGGAAATTACCCATGTGATAAGAGGAGAGGAGTGGTTGCCTTCCACGCCTACGCATGTTTATTTATATAGATTTTTAGGTTGGGAAGAGACAATGCCTGAATTTGCGCATTTACCTTTGATTTTAAAACCGGAAGGAAAAGGCAAGTTGAGTAAAAGAGATGGTGATCGTTTAGGGTTTCCTGTTTTTCCTTTAGATTGGACCGATCCGGAAACAAACGAGCTTTCTCATGGATTTAGAGAAAGAGGTTTCTTGCCGGATGCTTTCGTTAATATGTTAGCCTTTTTAGGTTGGAATCCGGGAACAGAACAGGAGCTGTTTAGTAGAGAAGAGTTAATCAATGCCTTTACTTTAGAACGAATTAATAAATCAGGAGCAAAATTTGATTTTGAAAAGGCTAAGTGGTTCAACCAACAATATCTAAAAGACACCTCCAATGAATTATTGTTGAATGATGTTAAAGCACATTTGGCGGATAAGGGAATTGAAAAATCAGATGCATTTCTATTAGCTTTCATTGAGCTATTTAAAGAGCGGGCTACATTTACAAACGATTTAATTGAACAGGGTTATTATCTGTTTGAAGCGCCAAAAGAATACAATGCTAAAGTGGTTAAAAAGAAATGGAATGACGAAAGAAAGCCGGTATTTGTTGAAATTCATGATCAATTGAATCAATTACAAGAATGGTCGGCAGTACAAATAGAAATGCTGTTAAAAGGAACAATGGAAAAGCATTCATTAGGTTTTGGAGATATTTTTCAGCCGTTTAGAGTGATGATATCCGGCGAAGCCGGTGGACCATCTATCTTTGAACTAACCGAATTAATGGGAAAAGAATTGGTGGTTGCTAGAATGGAAAAGGCATTTGAGATATTTGACGGGATGAACAAGGCGTAATAATGGAAGAAATCAAGAAATAACATATATTAAGCTTTGTGTTGAATTTCTAGACGACTTTATATGTTAACTTGTAAATGATTAAAAATACACTCCAAATGGCAAAGAAGAAAAATGATAGTGACCATCCAAAAGTTCATAAAGATTTGAAAGGTTTCAAAGTAGAAATCAATGAATTTGGTGAGATTATCTCAAGTTTTGGAGTGGAGAAATTAAATCACTTTTTAAATAAAGAAGTGGAGGATAAGAAATTGGTGGATCGAGATGATTTAGAATTCAACAAGAAAAAATCCAACGGTAAAAGCTAAAGAATAGTATAAAAAGCTTTAGTCAACTCAATATACTCATCCGTAAATTCATTGCGTTTCCCTTTCTGAATAGTAATACTATTCTCAATCAAATCAACTTTAGAGGTTGAAAAATTAAGTAAAGCTCTAAGGGCTTTCTTGTTTATTAAAGGTTGAACATAAGTTCGTTTGGCTAAGTATAGTTTATTATGAAAGGCATATTCTATTACTTGCTGTTCGACTGATACGGGCACAACAATGCTTAATTCTCCAGCCTCTTGAAGCAATTGCTTCGCACATTTCATTAAATCCTCATAGTTCAAGGTGTCAGAATTTCTTGCCATCACACGTTCATTTGTGCCACCGGCTTTAGTGAAATGCTCATTCGGGTAAAATGGTGGATTACAAATAATATGATCAAATTTATTAGAGTAAGTTTTAGCAAAATCTTGAAGTGAAATATTTAAGATGTTTAGGCGATTACTCCAATTACATTCACTGCAATTAAAAGTAGCCTGATGGGCTGCGCCTTTATCAATTTCTATACCTACAATATTGGCTACGTTATTTCTTTGGGCTTGCATAATGGCAATCACTCCGGTTCCGGTGCCAATATCTAAAATTGTAGTGGCAGATTCCGTTGGAGCCCAAGCGCCTAATAAAACGCCGTCTGTTCCAACTTTCATGGCACATTTATCTTGATGGATGATAAATTGCTTGAAATGAAAAGGTTTAGCAGACATTAATGCAATAATTTTTTGATAGCGTTTAATGCCTTGGCCGGTGGCAATTCATTTTCATTTAAGACTTCTTTTGAAAGATCGATACCTTTAGTTTTTAATACTTCTGTAGTGGCCCATCCAATACTGCTTGCAAACCATTCTTGCCATTGTTGTAGTCGTTGATTGTCGAAAAATCCATTTAATATAATGTGATTAAAATATTGCTCAACGGAAGCAATAACCGATTGAATAGAATCCTTATCAAAGGCACTGCTTCCTAATACTTGAACCGTCCATTGATTGGGTTTAGCAGATAGCAAATGCATGGCATGTTTATAATCTGAAACCGTTTGATTGATATTGGCTTCAGGAAATTGATCCGCCTTATTAATTAAAATGATATCTGCCATTTCCATGATACCTCTTTTTATGCCTTGTAACGAATCACCACTGCCGGGCAATAACATCACAATCATAATATCCGTCATGGATTGAACTAAATATTCTGATTGCCCAACACCAACCGTTTCCACTAAAATATGATCATAGCCGGCCGCTTCACACAACAAAATAACTTCTCTAGTTTTTAAGTGAACGCCACCCAATGTGTTGCCAGTAGCCGTTGGTCGAATATAGACTTGCTCCAAATGAGCGATATCTTCCATTCGGGTTTTATCACCTAAAATGCTGCCTTTAGAAATGGAGCTGCTAGGATCAACAGATAAGACAGCCACTTTCTTTTCAGAAATAGCTAATTGATAGGCAAACGAATTGATGAAAGTACTTTTTCCAACACCTGGAATGCCGGTAATGGCTATTCTTTTGGTATCCTTTCTGAAAGGAAGACATTTTTCTAATAATTGATGAGCAATCGGAATATCTTCTGATTTGGTACTTTCTACTAATGTAATACCTTTAGATAAAGCTGCTTTATCACCTTTTGTAATCCTTTCAAATAAATCATTAATATCTATCTTATCTCGTTGTTGAGATTTGATTTTGGAGATAAAATCATCTATGTTTTTTCTATTACCGGACGACATTATGCTAAAGTAATAAGTATTATGTAATAAGTATTAGAACTAGAAATGTTTGGAAGTCTTTTAGACACGGATTTCGCTAATTTCTCTAATAAATATTGATTGAGAATTTAGTTTTTATTCTTAGACATAAAATTGTTGAAAAACAAATAAATAATCTCTTAATTTTCAATAAAATTACTCGGATTTTTGCCGCTTTAGCGGCAAATTGTTTCGTGAAATTACAAGTGCAGTAAAAATTGGCAATAAAATAATCAATGGCATTAGTGAAAATTGGTGAAATTAGTGTCTGATTTTTTTCTTGTAAACACCAAAAAATATCAAATACCAATTTCTACAACTTATAACCCACCGTCAAGGTAACTTGCGATCTAGAAACATCAATACTCGCTGTTCCTGAGGTGATGTTGCCAAACTCGTAAGGTGTGTAGTCAAATTTTCTAGAAGAGAAACTATAAGCACCATCCACGAAAAAATGCTTTCCTCTATAGCCTAATCCACCGGAGTAAATTAACTCAGCTGGCTGAGAATCAGCAAAACCAGATGTTTTGTATTGGAATCCAGCTCTTACTCTTACGGGATCGGCCTTAAATTCTACACCAATTTTAATATGATGCTGCCAGTCGTATAAATTAGCAATTTCATCGTTTCTAATGCTTTCTTCAAACTTTACACTTGCCACATTAGATTTGAATTTATATTTGGCTTTTCCTTGGTTCTGCAATTCATATTCTGTACTGATAAAACCAAATTTCCCCATTAAAAAGGAAGCATTTCCAATAAATTTCCAAGGCGAAACTAAAGTGTAATCAAATTGACCTTGTGGGGATTCAACAGTATTTAGACTATCCACGAAATCAGCGTCAAAAACGGTAACAAATTCATCTGATAGTTTAACCAAAGAAGGAGAATGAAATGCAGCTCCAATTCTTACATATTTATGCGGAGAGCCTAATACTCCAAATTTGAAATTGACACCATATCCATTGGTTCTTAATTCATTTCTTATATCAATGTAATTGAAGCCTTCAATCTCATTGTTTTTATCAGTTTCGCGAGTGATTTGCGTTTCAGAAAAATTTATGATTGGAATACCCAAGCTGGCACCAAAGTAAACCTTGTCATTAAAGTTTCCGCCACCACTAATAGCAGCTTCATATTTTCCTCCTGATCTACTAATCGTGATATCTTGTTCCGGTGCTGTATTGCCAAAAATAGACTGATAGACATTATTCGAATCAGGGAATAATGTATTGCCTAAATAACTTAAACCGGCATCAAAAGGATTGGTTCCAATAACTGAATTAGGATCTATTCCTTGAGCAACTGCCGCATGTAGATCTAAAATGGAACTATTGGTATTGGTTCCACTAATAAATATGTTTTCATTGTATTGATTCAGTCTGTTTAATCCGGCCCCAATTGAAAAGCCTTTCCAACCATTGGTGGTATTTAATGGTCTGGCGAACACAATACCTAAACTAGATATATTGAAACTTAAGTTTTCATCAGATAGGCTATTACCTAAATAAGTACCGTCTGCATTGCCAAAAATTATGTTTGGACTAATATGAAACTCTGTAGATTTGAATCTAGCCAATCCTGCCGGATTAGATACCATCGAAGAGAAATCACCTCCAACACTTCCCATGGTTCCACCCAATGAAATGTTTCTCGCTGTTCCGACTTGATAAACAGAGCTATATCTTAACGATTCTAATGCTGATTGTCCGTAGCTTATTGAAAATAAGCTAAGTAAAACTCCCATTAACAATAGGATTCTATTATATATCATATGTAAATTTCTTTAAGACCAATAATTTTTGTTCCGTTTTATTTAGGTGTAGTTTTAACTTTTACACCCGAGTTTTGGTTGGTCTTAGGCGGTGTATAATTTGAATTAGATCTTGGCGTCGGTGTCGGACTTGATTTCGGCACAGAGTAAGATTTTGGTTTCGGCGTAGTAGTACTATTCGGTCTTGGCGTATTGTAACTTGGCCTTGGTGCCGAATAATTTTTAGGCTTCACCGTAGTATTTGGTTTTACTTGTGTATTGTTTGGTCGCGGAGTACTCGGTTGGTTCGTATTAGAATTACTTGGAGTAGGAGCAGTAGACGGATTTTTATTATATGTCTTTATCTGCACTCCATTATCATATGTTTTGATAGTGTTTGGTTGATTTTGCAAATTACCGCTGTTGTTTATAGTGTTTGAGTTTTGAATAGCGTTAGTGTTATCTCCTTTATAATTAGAACGCGGGCCGTAATAAATTGAACTGTTAGTGCTGTTGCCATTGTAAAAGCCTGGGTGATAATCATTATAAAAATTATTGCCATAATAATTATTGAAACCTGGACCACAAAAACCATTGTTGAAGCTATTCCAAGGATTATTCCAAGGGTTATTCCAGTAATTGTTTCCCCAAAAAGAATTGCTATGGTAATTGTGAATATGCCATTGATAAGGATCGTAAAAGAAAGGATTATAACCGAAGAAAGGAGAGTTGCTATAATAGATATTATTATATCCATAGCTATAAGAAGGCACATAGCAGTTACTGAAATAACCAAAGCTCACAGAACTTCCGTAAGTGGAAGAGCCATAAAATCTATTTAACCTACTAGAATAACTTCCGTTATATCGACTATTGTTATCATCATATCTTTGATAATCCTCTTCTTCATAGGTGTCGTAATCATTATAATTACGTTGATTATCTGAATAATTGGGAGTGTTATCTACTTTATTATTCACCTTGGCATAAACGGGATAGTCGTGATCGTAGGCATCATCATAACCATATTGGGCTGCAGTACAACTGGCCAAAACAAAAATTGCTATGACGCTAGTTGCCAAATTCCACTTTATATTTTTTTTCATAGTAAACTTTATTTTATCAATCCCTTTATCAATGCCCTAAACCATAGAGTTTAATATCTTTGAGGCTTACAATCATTAAAACGATTAATTATCAACTTTGTTTCTTTAAAAAGTACAAAAATTATACCAACTAAAGTGCCGGAAATCATAAAATAGATTAAATTGTTTAAGCTAAAGATTTAGCGAATTAACAGATTTTTCTTCAAAAACGTTTCTTGGGGTACAACGATTATATAAAATAGAATTATGGCTAAAGTTTTAACATCAAGGGAAGAGGATTACGCTCAATGGTACAACGATTTAGTACTAAAAAGTGATTTAGCGGAACATTCTGCTGTGAGAGGTTGTATGGTGATTAAGCCCTATGGTTTTACTTTATGGGAGAATATGAAGGCTGCTTTAGACAAAATGTTTAAAGATACAGGACATGTGAATGCTTACTTTCCTTTGTTTGTGCCCAAAAGTTTGTTTGAGGCAGAGGAAAAAAACGCAGAAGGTTTTGCCAAAGAATGTGCTATTGTGACGCATTATCGATTAAAGAATGATCCTGATAATCCAGGTAAGTTGATGGTTGACCCAGAGGCTAAATTGGAAGAAGAATTAGTGATTAGACCAACATCCGAAGCTATTATTTGGAGCACTTATAAAAACTGGATTCAGTCTTATAGAGATTTACCATTATTAATTAATCAATGGGCCAATGTGGTGAGATGGGAAATGAGAACGAGATTGTTTTTAAGAACAGCCGAGTTTTTATGGCAAGAAGGTCATACCGCACATTCTACCAAGGGAGAAGCTATAGAAGAAACAGAGAGAATGATTGATGTCTATGCTACTTTTGCTGAAGAATTTATGGCTATGCCAGTGATAAAAGGAGTAAAGTCTGAAAGTGAACGTTTTGCCGGAGCAGAAGAAACTTATACTATTGAAGCTTTAATGCAAGATGGCAAAGCTTTACAGTCGGGAACATCACACTTTTTAGGTCAGAATTTCGCAAAAGCTTTTGATGTAAAATTCATGAATAAGGAGAATACAGAAGAATACGTTTGGGCTACGAGTTGGGGCGTTTCAACAAGATTGATTGGAGCCTTAATTATGGCACATTCTGATGATGAAGGTTTAATCCTCCCTCCAAAAATTGCGCCTTATCAAGTGGTCATTATTCCTTATTTAAGAAAGAATGATGATGAAGTGACTGCCACCATGATTGCAAAATCTGAAGAAATCAAAAAGTTGTTGAATGCAAAAGGCATTCGAGTGGAAATTAATACTGACGAAACTAAAAGAGCAGGATTCAAATTTGCCGAATATGAATTAAAGGGTTATCCAGTTAGATTAGTCGTTGGACCAAGGGATTTGGAAAACAATAACTGTGAAATAGCCAGAAGAGATACCAAAGAGAAAAGCATTGTAAGTTTAGATAATATTGATAGTTATATTGAAAATCTATTAGAAGAAATTCAACAGAATATCTACAATAAAGCCAAAGCTTTTAGAGAGGATAACATTACCAAAGTGGATACTTTTGAAGAGTTTAAGGAAGTATTGGAAGGCAAAGGCGGATTTATTTCGGCACATTGGGATGGCACTACCGAAACAGAGAAGAAGATTCAAGAATTAACCAAAGCAACCATTAGATGTATTCCTCTAAACAATCCACAAGAAGATGGGAAATGTGTTTTAACGGGTAACCCATCGATTCAAAGAGTGTTGTTTGCGAAGGCGTATTGATAGGAGTGACGGACAAAAAATAAACGTATTGAATTGTTTTTAACCACAACATACAAATCTAAACTGTCTAAAGAACAAATATCTTTTTGGTTAAATGATAAGGATTCTTGTTATGAGGATAATTTCTTTGGGAAATACAAAGTTTATAATGTAGATTCCTCAGAAGGTGAATTTAAAGTTCAAAAAAGAAGGATGCAAAGAGGTTATCCAACCATTATAAGTAAGGTTCTCAAAAGTGGAATAGAAACTGAACTATCTATCAAAATTATACCTCCATTACTAGATTTCCTTTTGGTAACAGTGTTTGGTATTATAATGATAAGTAGTTGTTGGTTAACAAAAGATTTCTCTTTTACCATAAACGGTATAGAACAAGATGCTAATTTTATTTCAAGGATAAAATCAACTTTTCTTGGACTTTTGATAGTAATTCCATTTCAGGCTATATTTTATTATGATATATGGAAAGCAAGAAGGATGGTTGTAAGCGAACTTGAACTCACAAAAATTTAATAATTATTGGGATATTATTAATGCTCAAAAATAAGTCGTCTACTTATTCCTTAAAAAGATTATTCCATTCGCTCATTTATGCATTATATCATTCACTAACCCACGGATTATAGCTTCCAAAATTCCAGATATTGCCTTCTGGGTCTCGGCAGGTATATAATTTGCCACCGTAATCTTGCTCGGTTAGTGGTAATATAATTTTGGCGCCATTGGCCTTGGCGTGTTCGTAGTGATTTTCAATTTTCTCAACAATAATATATGGCGATTGAGTATTAAAGCCATCTAATTCATTAGGTGTTTTAACCAGTTTTCCATATTCATTATCATCGGTTGAACCAAGCATAATCATACTATTGCCAAAAGTCAACTGAGCATGCGCTATTTTACCGGGCGCTCCATCCACCACCATATGTTTTTTAAAACCTAAAACATCACATAGCCAATCCATAGCAGCAGAGGCATTTTTATATTTAAAGGTCGGAATGATACAGCCGTTTTTCATGATAATTCTTTTCTTTTATAAAATATAAAATCTGTCACCAGAGGTGTAATGCCTTTGTGTTTTAGCTGAGCAATTATCTGTCCTCTATGATGAGCAGTGTGATTAGAAACGTGAAATAGAATGTCTTGAATCGTATTGGAGAATTCTTCCCCTTTCGATGTATTATAAATCACCTTTTTTGAGAGATCAAACTCTTTTAAAATTTTTAGGGTATCGCGATAATTTTTTCGTTCAATTGTTTCACACTCTTCCAAAGGATGAATTTGAAAGACATCAAATCGTTCAAAATTTAAAATTCTTGAATTCCAAATTTGATGCGCATTGAGGAGGTGGCTAAACAATTGAATAGATTTTACCGGTACTTTCCCTTCATTGTCTATCATTTGATCTAATAACTTTAGATTGAAATGGTGTTGATATTCGAAGATCTCTTTGAAATAAGTGTTCATAATAGAATTAGATTCAAAGGTAAGATACAAACGAAAATGAAGATTTTAATTAGTTTCAATTACAACTAATAAACTTTTTTATGTAAAGTAAACCGCTTTAATTTTCAATCCCAACCTTGTAAGCATCCAAAGCTCTTTCTCTTGCCATTTTATGATCTACAATCGGTTGAGGATAGGTTAATTCATCAAAATCTTCTACCCATTGTTTTACATATGTCAATTTGGGATCAAATTTTTGTAATTGTGTCATGGGGTTGAATATTCTGAAATAAGGAGCAGCATCACAACCTGTTCCTGCCGCCCATTGCCAGTTGCCATTATTGGAAGACAATTCATAATCCAAAAGCTTTTCTGCAAAGTAGGCTTCTCCCCATTTCCAATCAATTAAAAGATGTTTACATAGAAAACCTGCGGTAATCATTCGCACTCGGTTATGCATATAACCGGTTTTATTTAGTTGTCGCATACCTGCATCAACCATCGCATAGCCGGTTTTGCCGTCACACCATTTTTTAAACTCATCTTCATTGTTGCGCCATTTAACACCATCATATTTGGTTTTAAAATTAGCATCAACTACTCGTGGAAAGTGGAACAAAATCTGCATGAAAAATTCTCTCCAGATTAACTCATTCACAAAAGTTTGGTTGGCTGCTAAAGCTCTTTTCAATATTTTTCGAATACTAACGGTGCCAAATCTTAAATGCGGACTTAAATAGCTGGTTTCATCTTTTGCCGGAAAGTCTCTTACTTTATCATATTCTCCAAGGCTTTCGAAGGTGTATGGCTTCACTTTTATATGGCTGTTCTCGAATCCAATTGATTTTAAAGTGGGGAAGTCGGAAGAAAATGGGTGAAAATTCTGTTGTAAAGATTCAATAGGATGATCTGCAATCGATGTGTTTTCAAAAATCTCTAACCATTTGTTTTTGTAAGGTGTGTAAACGGTATAAGGATCGCCATCGTTTTTCATTACTTCAGATTCCTCGAAGATGACTTGATCTTTGAATTGCTTAAAATCAATGTTTTTTTGAGATAAAAAATTGGCTACTGTTTTATCTCGTTGAATGGCGTATGGTTCATAATCTTTATTGGAATAAACCTGTGCTACATCAAACTCCTTTACAATTTTCTCCCAAATCTCAGATGGTTTTCCGTGATAGACTTTTAGGCTAGTATTCCATTTTATGAGTGTTTCATGGATGGATTTTAGATTTTTATAAATAAAGCTAATCCGTGCATCGTCTTCGGGAAGATCTGAAATAATATCAGAATCAAATATAAAAATAGGAACGACTGGATTGTTAGACTTTAGCGCGTTGTGTAAAGCAACGTTGTCTTCTAATCTCAAATCTCTTCTAAACCAAAAAATGGAAATCTTTTGCATAATACTTCAACGATTGATAGATGGAATTGTTTAGTCAGGGAATTGCTGAGATCGAAATTAATGAAACTCATATTTTTAATATGGATTTGAGTCTGTTATTTTTCAAACTACAGCTGATCATTTTATTCCTTAGTATCAATCATTGCACTATGGATTTAAAATAAATTTCCACGGATGTAATCCTTTCGGATTACTGTTAAATCTACTTTCGTATTAATCAATGGCATTATTTAATGAGACTAGAAAAATGAAAAATAGATTTGAGCGTTGGGAATTGCTAAGTAAGCCACGGCGAACAGTTAATATTTGAACATAATGTAAAAAAAATCTACTGTTATTGAAAACTATTAGATATAGAATTCAGAGGTGTGAGCACTTGGCGGCGGGCAAAAAACTGTTTTTCTAATTTTTCAGACTCAGAAAATACGGCCAAGATTTTTTGTTACTTTTTTATCGGAAAAAGTAAGGCAAAGTATACTTATAGCTTTGAATTTTGCCAACAAATTTGGTTACAAAGTATTAGAACTTATATTTTTCTAACACAGATGCTATGAATTATAGATCTACAGTTACTCCTTAGTATTGTTTAATCTAGTTCAAATCAACGCACTATGGATTTAAAATAAATTTCCACGGATGTAATCCTTGCGGATTACTATTAACAGTATCACTGTTTTAAAAAAAAGTAGTCGTTAAAATATTTAACCACAAGGATCACTAAGGTAATATCACAAAGGACACCAATATTAAAAGGTTTATTTCATTGTGATCTTCGCGACTACTTTGTGTGCTTAGAAGTTAAATTTTATTTTATTAATGGCAAACGAAAAATTCATCCGAAAAAGTAAGGCATTAAATACTTTACTCAATACTAGTATCCGGTAACTCCAATACATCAATTGAATCTAACGAGTTTCCAGCAATACCTTTTATCGACCCAAACAAGGAGGAAATATTTTCTTGCACCACCCAAATGTGTTTTTCCCGTTGCGCCCAAATTTTATGCATCGCTTTTTTCTCTGAGTTTAATTGCATAATCATACTGTCGTAATTTTCTACAATTCTGGTAATGTTTTGCTTGAATTCAGAGCTCGTTAAATAGCTGTATAATAACTCCATTTTGTCGCCCTTGTTTTCTTGAGAAGACTTTACGGAATGCGTTTTGATCAACATTTCTCTCAATACAAAAGACAAGCTCTTCACTTCGTGAAAACCACAGATCCAAACCCCATTTTTTTCGCCAAACCTTTCCATGTCGCTGGGCATAGTTTCCGTTACAATCACGGATATATCTGCCTTACAGATGATTTGATCTTGCTTTAATTTGTCGATCCAATCGTTGGAAAATGCTTTGGTTCGCTTACTTTCGTAAACTATTTTACCACATTCATTTTGTGAAGCATTGATTACAGTTTGAATCACATCTGCCCCTCTAATACCTTTGCCAACTTCATCAATATTATCAAAAGGGTAGAGTCGTGCCAATAAATTTTCTAAAGCAATTTCTTGCACTTCTCCTTGCATTTGCATAGAACCTTGCTCAGCTTTACGCTTCATTTCTTCAATTAATTTTGCTTGATCTCCAAACTGCTTTTCCCACTTAACTTTCTCCAATTCAAAACTTTCGCGTTCTTTCAATCTAGCCTTGTCTTCAATCTCTTTTTGACGCTCTAAAAGCTCTTTTTCGGTTTGAAGTTTTAAATTCTCTTGCTGCTCTTTTAATTCGGCCTCTTTACGCATCAACGCCACTTCTTTTTCACGTAAAGCTTTGTTTTCCAGCTTTCGTTTTTCTAATTCCTCTTGCTGCGATTTTAACTTTTCCTCAAAACTCTCTTTAGTCGATTGTTCAATTTTTAGTCTTTCTTGCTCTAATTTCTGTTGCAGTTTTTCGGCAAAAATTTCATTCTCCCGCTCTTTTTTCTCTTCAAAGGCTTTCTCAGCTAATTCTAACTTTTCTCTTTCCGCATTGAATCGCTTGGCTTGCTCTGCAATTTTTAACTCATACTCTTTCTTAAAGTGCTCTTCCAATTTGCCCGAAAGTGCTTCTTCCACATCAAAACTATGCCCGCAATTCGGACATTTTATCTTATCCATCATTTTTGATTCTTTATAAATGCTAAAGTAAAGATTTATCTTTTAAGGGATTTATTAATTGGACATTTCAAAAATAATATTGATCTATCAAGAGTATAAAAAAGAACTGGAAATTGAAATAAGCACAACTTTAGGTATTTTTATTGAACCATTTTAACCAACAATGAATTCATCAAGTAACTAAATCATTTACATGTCAAAAGTGACTTACTTTATTCTGTTTTTACTATTAGCTTTTTTAGCCTTCAAATTTTTGATTAAGAAAAATGGTGCTTCGCAAGGTGAAATAGCACCTGAAATTAAAACACAGTTAATTGATGGCAGTGATTTCAAATTATCAGATTTACAAGGGAATTATGTATTTCTAGATTTTTGGGGATCATGGTGTCCACCCTGTAGAAAGGAAAATCCACAGATAGCTGCTTTGTATCAAAAATTTAAGGATGCCGCTTTCTCTGATGCAGAAGGTTTTAAAGTAGTGACTGTAGCGATAGAAAAGAATGATAAAACTTGGAGAAGTGCTGCAGAAAAGGATGGTTTTGTATGGAAACATCAGATTGTGGAAGAGTCACAGTTTGTTGCCATCTCTTCAATAGCGAGAAAATATGGCGTGACAGATTTACCCACTAAATTTTTAATTAATCCGGATGGAACATTAGTTGGGAAAGTAGATATTCAATTTGTAAATGGATTATTAACTTCGAAGCTTAAATAAATATTTAACTAAATGAAGCTTTACGGTTCTCTATTTTTAGCATTGCTGTTTTCCTTAAGTTTATTGTTTTCTTGTAATGAAGAAGATGGGATTTCTTGTACGTTGGAATTCAGAACTATTGGTTTAACAGTTATTGGAGATAGTTTGACGGATTATTATACCATCAGACTGTCTAACAATGATACTATTCGTTCGATAGACTTTGGTTTTGAAGACAGTTACTATGTTGTTTTGGATGATAGTTACCAATCGGAAATTGAAAATTCTCAAGAGTCGTTTGAATTTATTGGCGAGATAAACGATTCTATTGTCATTCAAGAAACGTATGTTATTACAGCCGATCAATGCCACATTTCAAAAATCAGCGGACCTTCTCAAGTTACCTTATAATAGATATGGAAGATGTAATTGGGAAGTATGATGAATTGAATTTCAATATCGTATTGTTGGAACCTCAAATTCCGAACAACACGGGCAATATTGGACGTACTTGTGTAGCCACACATAGTCGATTGCACCTTATTCGGCCATTGGGCTTCGAAATAACCGATAAGCGGGTAAAGCGCGCCGGTTTGGATTATTGGGGCGATTTAGAGATCTGCTTTTACGATGATTTCAATCATTGGTTTGAGCAAGTAGAAGATAAATCAAGAGTATTCTTTTTTACGGCTCGAACTGAAAAATCTTTTTACCAAACGAAGCTTCAAAAAGGAGATTGGTTGGTGTTTGGCAAAGAAGCAGAAGGTTTCAGTGCAGACATTCACAAGCAATTTGCCCATCAATTGGTAAAAATTCCATTTCCGGGCAAAGTGAGAAGTTTTAATTTATCCAACGCAGTGGCCATGGCGTTGGGAGAAGGGATTAGACAATTGTCTAATGATTAATCTGCAATTAGCTTCTTAAAATGTTAGAGTTGTTTCCTTCATTAACACATTAACCTACCAACTAACTTTTTCTAGCATTTGGATCGATTAATGAATAGATGGATGTATCCATAAATTTACCTTCGAAAAATATATTGTCTTTTAAGTGGGCTTCTTTGATAAAGCCATTTTTCTTCAATACTTGAATAGAAGCCAAATTGTTGGGATGAACATGGGCTTCCAAAGAATGCATTTTTAAATTGCTAAAGCTAAAATCGATGATCTTTTTAATGGCCTCCGTCATATAGCCTTTGCCCTGAAATTGGGTGAGCATTGAATAGCCAATCTCTGCACGAAAATTTTCCTTTTGAATATTCCAAATGCAAATAGTGCCAATGATATCAGCCGATTCTTCCAAAGTAATGCCCCAAAATAGCCACTTATTATCTTCAATGCCATTATTGATCATAGTGATGAATTTCTCAGCATCTTCTATTGATTTTGCTTTAGCTTGAGCAATGTATTTCAATATGTTTTCATCAGATCTAAGTGTATAAATCTCATTAATATCACCTTTGTTGATTTTTCTTAGTGAAAGACGTTCAGTCGTTAGCTTGGGAAAAGGAGTGAAATTCATTTAGCGCATTTTAGAAAAAATGGTTGACTTTATTGGCGGCCATTCTTCTTTTAATATACTGTAATATACGCTGTCTCTCAAAAATCCGTCCGACATAATTATATGACTTCTCAAGCAACCTTCGAAAGTAGCGCCAATTTTTTGAATCGCTAATCTGGATTTTTCATTTCTACTATCGGTAATGAATTCTACCCGATTAAATTGTAACGTCTCAAAAGCATATTGCAGCATTAGAAATTTACAATGCCGATTGAGTCCGGAACGTTGAAACTTTGGATTGATCCATGTCCAACCGATTTGCAATTTTTTGTGTTCATTTGAAATATAGCCGTAACTCGTGCTGCCGGCATACTCTTGGTGTTTTTTATCGAATATCACAAATGCTAGGCGATCTTTGGTTTGCAACGCTGTTTCAATATACTTAACCATTGATGACTCGCTATCAATTTGCGAAGGCGAAAATTCTAATAGATTGGGATGTTGTAAAGCAAACTCTAAAAGTTGATCTTTATGTTTTAAAGTGAGCGGCTCCAACCTTACTCGCTCATCTTCTAATACTATGTCATTATCAAAACTGAAATCCATCTTATCAATATGTCTTATGTCCTTTGTCTTAAATCTTATGTCTTAATACTAAATTACACCCATTTGTTTCATTAGAAAGTAAGCCGATTTATTTTGGCAAACTCCATCTTTCATTTTATAATCAAAAATCAATTCGTCATTGACAATTTCTGTTTCAAATCTTTTATTAATGAGGTAATGAGGATACTCTTCAGTGGTTTTACAAACTTCAATATCGTGTGTGGCAATGGCACCAATAGCTTGATATTCTACCATTCTTTTGATCACTTCAATAGTGCCGCTTCGCTTATCGTCGGAGTTGGTGCCGCGTAAAATCTCATCTAATAACACAAATCCTCTTTTACCTTTTAGCTGCTCCATAATATGATGCAACCGCTTTACTTCAGCAAAAAAGTAAGATTCATTGTCAGCCAACGAGTCCGATAATCTCATAGAAACAAAAACATTCAAAGGGTGAATGTTGGCAGACGAAGCACAAACAGCAGAGCCAATTCCTGCCAATACCATATTAACGCCCAAGCTCCGTAAAAAGGTCGATTTCCCAGACATATTCGAGCCAGTTAAGATGATAAATTTATGGTCGTTAAAACTAATGTTGTTGCAAATTCTAACCGATGGATTTAGTAAGGGATGCCCAAGATTATTGGCTTCAATGTGGTAGGCTTCATTTAAAGTTGGAAAGCAAAATTCAGGATTGTTGTAGGAAAAATTAGCTAAGCTACTTAAAGCTTCCACTTCGCCAATTACCTGCATCCATTTTTCAATTTCTTTGGCATGTTCTTGCTTCCATTTTAGTAAGGAATGATAAACGTGAATATGGTACAATGAAATACCGTTCATAATGACGGCGCCCATCATGTTTTGTATTGAGTCTAAACTGGAAAACAGGTCAGAAAGCTTTTTGATTTCTGTACTCGCAAAATCGTTTTGATATTTTAATTCATTTTGGAGTTGATTCAATTTGTCACTTGAAAATGATTCACTTTCTATGGCTTGCAAAACAATAGCGTAGTTGTTAATCGTTTCATGTACTTTCTCCACGCTAAATAATTCTTGCTTTATCTTTTTTAAGTTGCTGAAAAAAACGAAGAGGTTGATGACAAATAGAAAACCGGCAATGTATTGTATAGCAGGATGATTGAGGACAATGGATACAATGCCAACCACAATAAAAAGGGCCGGTAAAACATAAGATTGAACCTGTAATGATTTTGAAATAGTGCCTTCCGATTGGCTCCATCGAATCAATTGTCGATACATTTTTTGATTGTCGTTCGTTAATTTTGATAGTGCCAAAACAGACTGCCGCCAATCAATTTTTTGAGCCAATTCTTTAACAGCGGCTTGATTATCTACTATTTCCTTATTGGGCAAAAGGGATTTTAGTAAATCAGCCAAACGCAAGGAACCAATAAAAGTGCCGGTTCTATTTAAATTATGGTACAATGAGCGATTGCCAAAAAAATCGAGATCATAAGAATAATTGTGTTGGGTATCTAAAAAATCAATGCCGTTTTCGAAGGGAATATCTTCCCGTTTTAAATATTTGATTTCATCCTTATTGATTTGGATGAGCGTTTGTTTTAACAGCATTGCATCGGCCAATTTTTGATGAAATTTCATAATCACTATAAAACCAATGAGTGCCAAAGCTGCCGGAATCCAAAGTAATAATTGCTCTGTTTTTAAAATGTAGTAGATGGAAACGCCAATAATCAATATCATTAAAAATCGAAGGAAACCAAATAGGGAATATTTTCGGTTCATTTGATCTAACTCACTTTGATGTTTAGCTTCAATACTAGTATAGATGTTCAATGATTTGTTTTTAATTCGGCATGAAGGTAAAGAAGTTGTAAGAGGAATTAGAAAGTAGCAATGGTTAATTTATATGAAAAATAGAACTTCTAACCGCTTATCTAATGGGATTACTGAAGCTATGCTAATTTCTGTAATATTGTTTTTGTAAATTTCAGCTATGGAACAAAACTCATATGATTTTCAGGTAGGATTAAAGTATCAATTATACAATAGCATTTTTTTGACTCTGCATTTTGATACCATCAAACAAACCGGAATTGAATTGCCCGTTTTTAGAGCGTATTTGCAATCGGCGTTGGCATCGGGTAAAGATCCGCTGGAAATAATTGAACAGTATTTTAAAGATCATAAGGAAAGCGATAGCATAGAAGAAAGGAATGGATTGCTTTTTCGATTCATTCAATATGTAGAAAGGCAAGTGGTGTTGATTGATTCGTTGGAAGAGGCGGCTTTTTCAAAACTGAATGATTTAAATGGCGCGGGAAGTTTGCATCAATTGATTGAAAGAGTTAAAATCGATCATAAGGAAATTGAATTGCAAGAAGCGTTAAATGATTTTAGGGTAAAAATTGTTTTAACGGCGCATCCTACCCAATTTTATCCGGGGGCTGTTTTAGGAATTATCAATGATTTATCGGCTTCTGTAGAAGAAAACGATTTACATGAAATAAGAATGTTGTTGGAGCAGTTAGGACAAACGCCTTTCTTCAAAAAGGAAAAACCATTGCCTTACAATGAAGCCGTGAGTTTAGGTTGGTATTTAGAAAATATATTTTACCATTCTATTCCGCAAATTGTAAGTCGCGTAAAAGGGTTTGCATCGGATATTGATTATACGAATTTTAGGTTGTTGGAAGTTGGGTTTTGGCCGGGCGGTGATAGAGATGGGAATCCATTTGTATCAGTTGAAACCACTAAAAGGGTGGCGAAACGGTTGAAGTTTCTTTTGTTGAAAGCCTATTATAAAGATGTTCGTGATTTAAAACGCAGGTTGACTTTTAATGGTGTAGTTGAAATTATTGATGCCTTAGAAGATACTTTAAGGACATCATTGTTTGAAAGCAATCGCACATTCGATTTTGATTTAAAAAGCTTCCAGAATGATTTGTTGACGATTAAAACCCTATTGGAAGAAAAATATCAGTCGTTTTTTATTGAGAAAGTAGAAGACCTTTTGATTAAAACCAAAATTTTCGGTCAGCATTTTTCGGCGTTAGATATTAGGCAAGACAGTCGTGTGTTGCAAAAGGGATTTGATATTTGCACGGGAACAACTGAAAAGGAAATCAAGCAGTTGTCGGATTATTTTACACTTTCTTTTCCGATGCCCGGTGAAACAGAAGGCGATGCAGTTCATCAGGATTTGTTTAAAGTATTTAATGCCATTGGAGAAATTCAGCAAGAAAATGGCGAATTGGCGTGCCATCGCTTTATCATTAGCAATTGCCGAAGGGCAGAAAGCATTTTACAGGTATATGCCATGGCCAATAATTTAGGCTTGAAAAATACTATGGCGTTGGATATTGTCCCATTGTTTGAAACCATCGATGATTTAATGCGCTCGCAAGATGAAATGGAGCGTTTGTATCAATTAAAAGAATATCAAACGCATTTGAAGCGAAGAGGAGGCCGCCAGTATATTATGTTGGGCTTTTCTGATGGCACCAAAGACGGTGGTTATTTTTCTGCCAATTGGAACATTTATAAAGCAAAAGAAAGAATGACCGATATTTCCAGACAATATGGTGTGGAAGTCGTTTTCTTTGATGGCAGAGGCGGCCCGCCGGCAAGAGGTGGCGGAAACGTAAGAAAATACTACGCTGCACAAGGCAATAAAATTGAAAACAAGGAAGTGCAATTGACCATTCAAGGACAAACGGTGAGTTCAAGGTTCAGCTCTGTGGCCGCTGCCAGTCATTATTTGGAAAACATTTTAACCGCAGGCATGGAAAGTAGGTTGTATGCCAATGACCATACTACTTCCCCCAAACAAGAAGCATTGATGCAACAAATTGCCGATGATAGTTTGAAAGCATATGTGGATTTGAAAGAACGCGAAGATTTTATGTCGTTTTTAGAATTTAGAAGTCCATTGAAATATTTTGGACAAACCAATATTGGCAGTCGACCTTCCAAACGAGGGAAAAGCTCTAAACTAACCTTGGATGATTTACGTGCCATACCTTTTGTAGGGTCTTGGAGCACGATGAAGTTAAATGTGCCCGGTTATTATGGATTGGGCAAAGCAATGGAAAAAAGCTTAGAGAAAGTAGGAGAGCAGGAGTTGATTGAACTCTATCAACAAAATGAGTTTTTTGCCAGTTTGGTGAGCAATAGTATGCAATCGCTTTCTAAAACTAGAATGGAATTGACGGCTTATTTGCAAAAGGATGAAACTTACAAAGCGCTTTGGAAATTAATAAACGACGAAAACAATTTAACCAAAGCAATGATTCAAAAATTGTTGGGAGATAAAGGCTGGGAAATGGTTTTGGAAAGCAAACATTCCATTCAATTGAGAGAAGAGATTGTTTTACCTTTATTGATTATTCAGCAATATGCTTTGATAAAAATGGAGCAAAGCGAAGCGCACAAAACAGTGTATGAAAAGTTAATTATTCGAACATTATATGGTATTATTAATGCCGCAAGAAATTCAGCTTAAAAATGGATAGATCAAAAATATGTGTTTTAACAGGTGCCACTTCCGGTATTGGCTGGGAAGTAGCGCATCAAATGGCGAAAAAGGGGTATGTTTTAAAAGTAGTCGGGAGAAGTGAAAAGAAAGGAGAAGCCTTGAGAAAAAGTCTAAAAAGAATGCATGGTGAGGTTGATTTTGAATATTTTGTCGCGGATCTTTCAACGATTAAGAACATTAAGGAAGTCGCTGCAAAAATCAATTCATCCGTTGATCATATTGACGCTTTAATCAATAATGCCGGTGGTGTTTTTTCAAATTTCGAATTGACAGAAGATGGTATTGAAAAAACGATGGCTAATAATCATTTGAGTTATTTTGTTTTAACACATCAATTATTGGATAAGTTGAAAGCAGCCGACGAAGCAAGATTACTTTTGGTGGCTTCAAAATCTCATTTTAGAGTTGGTCTAGATTTTGAAACCTTTACTCAAAAGAAGAAATACAACATCATGAAAGCCTATGCACAATCAAAATTGGCTAATGTGATGTTTGGATATAAGTTAACCAGATATCTAAAAGATACGAATGTCTCTACTTTTATTATTCATCCCGGAGTAGTTAGAACACCTATCGGATCAAAAAGTGACCATTGGCTGCATAGAACAGTTTGGAGTCTTTTTGCAAAGTTTATGTACAACACCACGCCGGAGGAATCAGCCAAAAATTACGTGTATTTAGCCACGGAAAAAGAATCGAGAGCGCACAATGGCTTTTATTTTAGTGCCGGATTAATAGAAAAGAGCTCAGATTTAAGTTACGATGAAAAACTACAAGACAAACTTTGGAGTTGGTCAGAAGAGGTGAGTGGTGTGAAGTATGAGTGAGAGCGGTATGGTTGGTGATAACACCAACCATGGTGTTGGAAAGAATTATTGTGATTTAAAACCGCAAACAAGACAGTTTGCAACAGTCGCTGCCCATGTTGGTGTTATCATCACAGATGTTTGGTAGATGTAAAAAGATCCTGAAACAAGTTCAGGATGACATTTCGTTTTCTTACAGGAATCTCTATAATTGAATCATCCTGAATTCATTTCAGGATCTAAAAGGTGAAAGGTTAATCTTCCGTATACTTTTGGTGTTATCACCAACAAGCTTATACTCTTATTGAGGCAAATTAAACTCAATTCATCTTTCTATACTCCCAAGGCGCAATTGGTTCGGCAAATCCCCATATACCAAGGTATTTAGATCTAGCTTCTTGCTCTAGTTTTTCATATGTCCTTCCACCAGAATATTGCACATAATGCCATGCCATACCGTCTTGTACCATTTTTTGATTGACAATAGTACCATCTGCTAATCTGACTTCCCCTATAATTCTTCCATAACGATCTGGCGCTTGTACAGGTTTGTAGATCACTTGTTTATCAAAAATTAAATCAGATAGATATTTTTTAGAAACCTTGCTAAAATCTTGTCCATATTCTGGAGCATCAATATAAGCTAAGCGAATTTCAATTTGTTGATTTAAACTGTCTAACACAACAATCGAGTCCCCATCCTTTATCTTAACAACTTTTCCGGTTTGGATTGTTTGTGGTTCGCATGAAAACAGAAGGACGAGGGCAAACAATACTCCAAACGTCATTCTAGCTTTACTCCATACTAAATACTGCATACTCAATACTAATATAATTAATCAATTAATGGAAAATATTTGTCTTTAATCACTCCAATGTGATGTTTTTGATGACCAACAATAACAAAACCCAATGCTAAAACAGAAATCTGAGTTTTATCTACAAATCCTTTCCTTTTTAAAACTACATTTTGAAATTCTTTAAACATTAATGTGTTAGAACGCCTTAACAAATTAAACTCAATAGCTAAAGTATTGATCGATTTGTTTTCAGAACGCATAAATTCTGCATAATGATTTTCATCAAAACCCGGCAACACCGTTTGGTCATAACGAGCAAAACGCAATGCGCGATAAGCCATAATTCGTTCTGTATCAATAATATGTTGGAATATATCTCTTACTGTCCACTTACCTTCTTCATACACTTCATCTTGCAGCATGTTGCATTTCTGTAAGCCTTCATCATCAATAATAGAATCGTAGTTTTCTAAGGCTCTTAAAATATCTATATCTTCAACTTGGTTGATGTATGTGTCGTAAAAAGGTGGAATGTTTCTAATTTCAGATCTTTTCATAGTTGTTTTTTAATCCCCTCCTTGGAGGGGAAGATTTTTCCAAATCCCTGCCTGACGGTAGGCAGGTTGGATTTGGTTTAAAAATCAGGGGTGGGTTAAATTGAATTTTGCATTAATTAAAATAGAATTATCTTAAAACGACCAATCATATCCTTTTAAATCCTCTAGACAATGCTGTAACAATAATACAGATCTTGAAATATCTTCTTTATGTGCCATTTCTATTACCTGGTGAATATGTCTGGTTGGAATAGAAATAGCACCTGAAATAGCACCTTTCTTTCCCCAACGTTGGATACCTGCAGTATCTGTTCCTCCTCTGGTTAAAATCTCCGGCTGCCACTTTATCTTATGCTTGTCGGCAGTTTGTTTCATATACTCCACCATTCTATAATCGCACAATACAGAAGAGTCCATTATTTTTATAGCGGTTCCTTCACCTAATGCAGTAATAACTTCTTCTGGTTTTGAACCTGGAAGATCAAAGGCAATAGTGGTATCTAAGCCAAAACCGAAATCTGGATTTATATTATGCGCAGCAACGCTAGCACCTCTAATCCCTATTTCTTCCTGAACCGTAAAAACGCCGTATACATCGTAATCAGGCGTCTTCATTCTTTTAAGCGTTTCAATCAAAATATAAACAGCCACTCGATTGTCAATGGATTTGCAATTCAAACATTCGCCCATTTCAATCATCTTGCGTTCCCTTGTAATTGGATTGCCAACAGAAACAATTTTCTTCACTTCTTCTACCGGCAAACCAAGATCAATAAAGAAATCATCTAGTTCTAAAGTTTTCTTGCGTTCATCAGCTGTCATAATGTGAATAGGCTTGCTACCCATTACGCCAATAATATCTTTCTTACCATGAACGATTACCCTTTGCGCCGTCAAAGTTTTTGGATCAAAACCTCCTAAAGGATTAAATCTCAAAAATCCCTTATCGTCAATATGTTTTACCATGAAACCAATCTCGTCCATATGGGCGCCAACCATGGCTCGTTTGCTGCTATCTTTTCCTTTTTTAATAGCATAAACATTGCCCATATTATCTACTTCTACCTCGTCTACAAATCCTTTTATCTCCTCTAGCACTAAGTCTCTAACTCGTGTCTCGAATCCAGGAGCACCTGCGGTTTCGCATATTTTGGCAAATAATTTTACGTCTACTTTCATATTTTTCGGTTATTCGGTTATTCGGTTATTCGGTGAATAATAATTTATGTGTTTGAATTTGTGTTTGTATCTTGAATTTGAGTTTTCATTAGTCTTCCACCAAAGTTAGCTTAATCATATTGGTTTTTCCTTTTTCTACAATAGGCACACTGGCTGTATTGATTACTAAATCACCATTACTTACTTTACCTCTAACCCTTAAATCTTTAATTACATCAGCAATCGAATCGTCAGTACTTTTAAATTGATCATAGTAAAAAACTTCAACCCCCCAAATAAGGTTCAAAGTATTTAAAATTGCCTTATTACTGGTGAAAATATAAATGTCAGCTTTAGGTCGGTAACTGGAAATCATAAACGCAGTATAACCCGAGAAGGTCATACCAATGATCGCCTTAGCATCAACATCTTCGGCCATTTTACAGGCGTTGAAACAGATAGCATCAGAAAGAAAGGATACAGAGTCTTCGTCTGGTAACAGATTTTTATTGTAAATAATGCTTTCTTTTTCAGCTCTACGAATAATCTTATCCATTGTTTTTACAACATCAAAAGGAAATTTTCCAACCGAAGTTTCTCCACTAAGCATTAATACATCAGCACCTTCCAAAACGCCATTCGCCACATCAGTAACTTCCGCTCGTGTAGGTCTGGCATTCTCAATCATCGATTCCATCATTTGAGTGGCAATGATTACTGGTTTTGCTTGACTAATACACTTTGAAACAATCTTTTTCTGAATTAAGGGCACATTTTCAAATGGAATTTCAACCCCTAAATCACCTCTAGCAACCATAATTCCATCAGACGCTTGAATAATTGCATCCAAATTATGTAGCGCTTCAGGCTTTTCAATTTTTGCAATTACCCTTACATGTCTCTTATTAGGATGTGTATTGATGATTTCTTTTAACTCTGTAATATCTGCTGCGTCTCTAACAAATGATAGCGCTATCCATTCTACCGGTTGGGTTAGGATAAATGCCAAGTCGTGAATGTCTTTTTCAGTTAAACTAGGCACATTTATATGAGTATCTGGTAAATTGAATCCTTTTCTAGAGTTTAAAATTCCACCATTAATAACTTTGGCCTCTACTTCACTTTCATTAATAATATGCGTTACTACTAATTCGAGTTTCCCATCATCAATCAATATTTTTTCTCCAGGATTAATATCTCTTGCCAATTCTTTAAATAGGATATAGATTTTATTGGGGTCGGCATTATTCTTATCGGTAGTAAATATTACTTTGCTGCCATCCACCAACATAATGGGTTCTGGTAATTTTCCAATTCGAAGTTTTGGTCCTTGAAGGTCAGCTACCAAACAAATATTGGCATTTAGCTCTTCATTTATTTGCTGTGTAAAATCAATTACTTGTTGATGGGCGGCATGATCTCCATGAGAAAAATTAAGCCTAAAAGCATTGGCTCCGGCCATATATAAAGATTTAAGGGCTTCATAACTTGAAGTAGCAGGTCCAATTGTGGTGAGTAATTTTGTTTTTCGTTTCGTCATTCTAATATTAGCTGTGAGATATTTTTAATATTGTTTAAGTCTATTTTGATAGCAGATTGAATTGAAGGCATTTTTTTTAATTTGGTATAAAATTCATTTTCATCAAAGAAATCTAACTCTCCTTTTACCATCAATAGATAGTCAAAATTTTTCAATTCTTTTAGGTAATAGTCACCTAATCCTTTATTTTTAATCAATTCAATTTTAAATAAATCAACTTCATCTTCATATGTGTAGAAGCTAAAGTAAAGATTTTCATTAACAGGTCGTCTTATGATAACAACATCATCTTGTCTTGATAAGTTGCAAGAAAAGACTTTGTTTAATTCCCATACAATACGGTGTCCTCCAAGGGAACTAAGTATTCCCCATAAGAAAAAATCATCTTCCGACTCAATATGTAATTTAGTTTTAGGCAATGGAACTGTTTATACTTTTAAACGTTTTGTGGATGTAATTTATGAGTTATTAAGCTTCATAAATATTAAAAAAGCTAACTTTGCAGAAATTTTAAAATTAAAAATTACAAATATGTCTGATATAGCAGCAAAAGTAAAGGAAATTATTGTTGAAAAATTAGGTGTTGAAGAAAGTGAAGTAACACTAGAAGCAAGTTTCACTAATGATTTAGGAGCAGATTCACTTGATACCGTTGAATTAATAATGGAATTTGAGAAGGAATTCAATATTTCTATTCCAGATGAGCAAGCAGAATCAATTACCACTGTAGGAGAAGCAGTAGAATATTTATCTCAACAAGTAAAATAAAATTATTTCGGTCAATGGACTTTCATAAAGTTGTTGTAACAGGATTAGGTGCTTTAACACCCATTGGAAATGATCTTAAATCATATTGGGAAGGTCTGCGTACAGGTAAAAGTGGCGCGGGACCTATCACAAAGTTTGATACAGAACATTTCAAAACAAATTTTGCCTGTGAACTGAAAGATTTTGACGCGAGTAACTTTATCGATAGAAAAGAAGTAAGGAGATTAGATCCTTATGCACATTATGGATTAGTATCAGGAGAAGAAGCCATTCAACATTCTGGAATTCTAGATTATACAGAATTAGATAGAAACAATGTTGGTGTGATTTGGGCTTCGGGAATTGGTGGTATTTTAACTTTCCAAGAGGAAATGTTAGAATATGCCAAATTAGGGGTTCCTAGATTTAATCCATTTTTTATTCCAAAGATGATCTCAGATATTGCGGCAGGGCATATTTCTATGAAACATGGTTTTAGAGGACCTAATTATGCTACTGTTTCTGCCTGCGCTTCATCTACCAATGCTTTGATTGATGCTTTAATGCTTTTGCGTTTAGGGAAAGCTGACGCTATTGTGGTGGGAGGATCAGAAGCCGCCATTACCGAAGGTGGAATTGGTGGATTCAATTCAATGAAGGCATTATCACAAAGAAATGACGATCCTCAAACTGCTTCAAGGCCATTTGATTTAGATAGAGATGGCTTTGTAATGGGCGAAGGCGGAGGAGGAATGGTATTAGAAACCCTTGAACACGCACAAAAAAGAGGTGCTACTATTTATGCGGAATTAGCCGGTGGAGGTTTATCGGCAGATGCTTATCACTTAACTGCACCACATCCCGAAGGCTTGGGAGCAAGTCTTGTTATGGAAAGAGCTTGCAAAGATGCAGGCATAGATCCCAAAGAAATTGACTATATTAACGTTCACGGAACATCTACACCTTTGGGAGATATCAGTGAAGTGAAGGCAATTCAAAGGCTATTGGGAGATGCGGCGTACGATGTAAATATTAGCTCAACGAAATCAATGACAGGGCATTTACTTGGAGCCGCTGGTATTGTTGAAGCAATTGCCGGAGTTTTGGCGTTGCAACATAATATAGTGCCACCAACCATTAATCATTTTACGGATGACCCCAATTTGGATGCTAAACTAAATTTTACTTTTAATACAGCTCAAGAAAGAGAAATAAATATTGTTTTAAGTAATACTTTTGGTTTTGGAGGACATAATGCCTCTGCCATATTTAGAAAACATAGTTAACCTAACAAACGCGTGCTTAATTTTATTAAGAAAATCTTTAATAGAAGTTCTACTTTGATTGAAGAACCATCTTCAATTGATGAATTTCTAAAGCAACTCAATCTCAAGACAGATAAGGCAGAGTTATATGAAACTGCACTAACTCATGGCTCTTATGTTAAATCGCAAGTAGAATCAAATGAACGTTTAGAATTTATTGGCGATGCTGTTTTAGGTGCAGCCATTGCTGATGTACTCTATCAATATTTTCCGGGTAAAAACGAGGGAAAAATGAGCAAGATGCGTTCTAAACTAGTGAGTAGAGAAGCATTGAATCAATTGGGAATACTTTTAGAAATTCCTAAATACTTAAAGCATCGAATTGGTAAAAATGAGTTTCGGATTTCTAATAACTATATCGGAAATGCTTTTGAAGCTTTGATTGGTGCTATTTATTTAGACAAAGGATATGATTTTACCTTGGAATTTGTGAAGGCAAAAATTATAGAACCTTTTACAGATTTACACGAGTTAGACAATAAGATAAAGGATTTTAAGAGCCACGTTATTATTTGGGCACAAAAAAGTAAACGCAGCTTTGAATTCATTGTAGATAGGCATCCTAATAACGAAGAGGATGAACGATTTAGAGCTAAACTGCTCATCGATGGGAATCTAATTTCGGAAGGAGTGGGCAGAAACAAAAAGACTGCTCAACAAAATGCCGCTCAAAAAGCTATTGATGAGTTAGGCATTATGGATTAACTAATCTCTATTTCCCTTTCTTCTTATCCAATCCGTAAAGCTCCTTTTTAGAAACTATTTCAACCGGATCGCCATCTTCTAAATCTTTACTAATGGCATTGTAAGGTGCAGTAATGGCCATTTGGCCCACCTCTAAACCTTCTAAAACTTCAATATAAGTATCGTTTTGAATACCGGTTTTTACAGTGTGTCTTTTTACTATTCCATTTTCTTCAATAAAAACAACCTCGATCAACTCTTCTTCTAAACCAACACTATCTTCGTTAATATCTCTTGTTCCAACTGCTTGTAATGGAACTGATAATACATCACTCACTCTTTTGGTTTGGATATCGGCAGTAGCGCTCATACCCGGTAAAAATGGATATTGTTTGTTTTTAGTAATTTCTTCATAAGATGATTTAAGGATTTTGATCTTTACTTCAAAATTTGTGGATTGTGAAGATGATAGAGATAAATTACTTGATAAACCATTAGATGAACTAGCAATACTAGTGACAATGCCTTTAAATTTATCGTCAGGATAAGCATCTACTTCAACAATAGAAGTATCTCCTAAATGCACTCTTATAATGTCGTTTTCGCTTACATTTACTCTTACTTCCATGTCTTCAAAATCAGCAATTCGAAGCATTTCAGTTCCTGTCATTTGAAGTGTTCCAACAACTTTTTCACCTTTTTCTACATTCATGGAAGAAACAATGCCGGTTAAAGGAGAAAAAATAGCTGTCTTACCCAAATTGGTTTTAGCATCTGTAATAGTCGCTCTTAATGCTTCTGAGGCGTATTGCAAGCTAGTTACATTTTGTTTGGCAGCTTCTAATTGACTCTCTGCGCTTAATACTGCGTTTTCTGCATTTTCAAGATCTACTTCTTTAACATTGCCTTTTTGGTAAGAGCTTTTTAATTTGTCATAGTAGCTTTTTGCATTGGCCAATGAGTTAGTTGCCTGCACAACAGTAGCCTTGGCACTTTCTAAATTGGCTAATGAACTTTGATAGTTAGCTTGTACTTGCGCTACTGCATTATTGTAAGAGTCTGGTTTAATTCTAGCAATTAAATCGCCATTTTTTATGGCATCACCTTCTTCAAAATATAACTCTACAATTTCACCTGATACATCAGAAGATATCTTTACCTCAATTTCTGGATAAATTTTTCCATTTGCTGTTACTGTTTGAACGATATCTCTTTTGGAAGTCTTTTCTGCTGTAACTTTAGTTGCCTTCTCGCCACCAAACCAGCCTTTCTGCTTACCTATAACACCAACTATAACCAGTGCAACTGTTAGTATCCCTAGAATTAATAATATTCGGTTAGTTTTTTTCATCTGCTTTTTATAGTTGTATTGGAATTCCTTTATAGAATTCAAGGTATTTAATATTAAAAATATAGTTGTATTTCGCTTCTATTAATCTTGAGGTAGCAATAGCATAGTTATTACTGGCTACATTAAATTCTACATTGCTTCCTAAACCATCTTCTAATTTAGTTTGCGCACTTTCTAATGATTTTTTAGCCGCTCGTTCATTAACTACTGATGCATTATAATTTTCAATAGCGGCCATGGCATTGCTATGAGCCCTAGTCACATTTCTTAGCAATTCCGTTTTAGCCTTCTCCGTCATCAACTTGTTTTGATCAATTGAAATATTGGCTTGTTGAATGCCTAATCTTGTGGCATTTTTATTGAAAATTGGAATATTTACAGTTAAACCCAACGAGTAAGACAAATTGTCTTTGAACTGATTGCCATAAGGTTGTGTCTCGTCAGAAAACGGTAATCTAAACTGTGACGAATAATTGGTAAATGTATTATGATCAAAAGTAACCGTTGGATAAAATCTTCCTCTAGCGATCTTTAGATCATATTCTCCTAGTATTTCATTCACTTTTGCACTTTTAATTTCAGAACGATTTTGCAATGCTGTACTGTATACTTCATCAATGGTTTCCAAATTGTCGTTAATAGAAGTAATATCATCAACACTAGGAGCGGTAATATCAATCTCCTCTGTATGAGGCAAGCGCATAATAATTTTTAATTCAGATAAACCCAGATTAATATTGTTTTTAAAAGTCGTGATGGAAATATCATCATTAGCTAATTGAGCATCTAAAATATAAATGTCATTTGGGGCTAAAAATCCGTCATCTATTAGATCTTGAGTTCTATTTCTTTCTTGTTGTGTATTTTCTTTTTGTTTGAGGGCTTGATTGAGTTGTTCTTTAGCCATTAAAACAGATAAAAAGGAATTTAAAAGTTGTAATTGAATATTTTCTTCAGTAATAGTTTTATTCAATAATGCTGATTCAACAGCCAGTTTACTCTTTTTAAGTGTGTTTAGTTTGGTCATTCCACTAAACAAATCTTGCGAATAACTGAAAGCGTATCTGTTATTAAAAACCGACTGATTGATAAATTCATAGGTAGTAAAATCTAAACTTCTTCCAAAATTTTCTGTTATGTTAAAAGAACCATTAATATTAGGTCCAAATGCATTTTTACTTTGCTTTACGCCAAGTTCTGCTAACTCAGCATTTATTTCTTGTAATGCAACATCTAAATTATTGGAAACGGCCTGTTCAATACATTGTTCAAGCGTCCATTCCTCCTGAGCAAAAATTATATTTATCTGGAATAGAAAAAAAAGTAGTAAAATTGGTCGCATTTAAGTTGGCTTGGTTGTTTGACAAAGCTATAAATTTAACGTTTAGAAAGCTACACTATTATTCTTAGAATATGTTAAATAAAGATTTGTTCTTCATGAAAGAAGCCTATAAACAGGCAGAATTGGCATTTGATGATGGAGAAATTCCTATTGGTGCAGTGGTCGTCTGTAAAGATCAAATTATTGCTAGAGCTTATAATCAAGTAGAGCGATTAAAAGATCCAACGGCACATGCTGAAATGATTGCCATTACGTCGGCTAGTAATTTTCTAAATTCTAAATATCTGGATGAATGTACTTTGTACGTAACTTTAGAACCCTGTAAAATGTGTAGTGGTGCAATTGCTCATGCCCATATTAAAACAGTTAAATTTGGTGCAGCAGATAATTCTAAACATCCATTAGCAGAGCATTTCAATAAGAGTGGAGGCATCATGCAAATGGAGTGTCAGGCTTTAATAGATGAGTTTTTTAACAAATTGAGAGAAGAATAATCAATTGATTTTAGTGTTGTTATTGAGGTGTTGTTGATTTTAAAAATTATGGAATGAGTAAGAAAACAATATTGATATTATTGACTTTTATCTTTTCGATTCAAACGATGTCGAGCTGTTTTGCGGGGAATCCAAATTCAATTGTTGGTATTTGGTTAGTGCCAGAAAAAGATAGTAAAGTTGAAATATACAAAGAAGAGAATGGTACTTATAGTGGTAAAATTGTTTGGCTTAAAGAACCAAATGATGCAGAGGGTAAACCGTTGAAAGACACGGAGAATAAAGACAAAGTCTTAGCAGAAAGGAAAGTTTTTGGTATGAAAATTATAGAAGGCTTTACTTACAATAGTGAGACGGAGAAATGGGAGAATGGTATAATTTATAATCCCAGAAATGGGAAAACATATGCTTGCTTTATGAAGCTGGAAGAAGATGGAAATTTGTTTTTAAGAGGGCATCTTAAGGGATTGAAATTTTTAGGCAAAACGATGCATTGGGAACCAACAACACTCTGACAATTAATAGATTAGAGTAATATTTAATGGGTTTTTGCTAGAGTTTGTGTTAATAAAATTATTGTCTCTATATCTTTTTAGTTCTTAACTTTGTTTCCAATCAAAAATTAAAATTATGTTAAAGGAATTTAAAGCGTTTATCATGACAGGCAATGTCATTGAATTTGCTGTTGCCGTTATTATGGCTGGTGCCGTTGGCTTAGTAGTTAATGGTTTCGTCAATGACATCGTAATGCCAGTAGTTGGTCAGTTTGCAGGTGGAATGGACTTTGCAGATATGAAAATTATTCTATCAGAGCAAGTTTTAGCCGCAGATGGAACAGTTTCAAAGGCTGAAAATGCAATTAGATATGGAGCGTGGATCAATACAATTATTAATTTATTGATAGTTGGATTTGTTATGTTCTTGATTGTTAAATCGTACAACAAAATGAAAAAACCGGCGCCTGCACCAGCACCTGCAGGACCAACGCAAGAAGAATTGTTAATTCAAATTAGAGATTTACTTAAAAAGTAAGCTAAAATTGGAATAAAGATTTATAGGCTCTCTTAATAGGAGAGCCTTTTTTTATGCAACTCTTTACTATTAATTACCTTCTCTTTGATTGATAAGTTATATTTGACCTCAATGAACAAAAAAGCTGGTATACTATTCATTTGCTTATGGCTTTCCGCTTGGGCAACTTATGCTCAATTGAATGCCCCAATCAATCATGATTATACCCGAGAAATGAATCGATACTTGGAACAAAGGACATCGGGATTTCATACCGCTATCAAACCTTACGATCAAATAGAAGTAGATTCAATGGTTACTATTGATTCTATTTATGATTTCAAATCTCATGAAGGCTACTTGAATAACTTGGCCAATGGAAATTTTGTAGATGTTAAAAAGGAAAAATTTGCTTTAACCTTAAATCCACTTTTTGATATTTCATTCGGTTACGATCTTCAAGATAAATCAGTTACTTATGAAACTGCTATTGGCGCTCAGTTAACAGCTACTATGTGGGATAAGGTTGGTGTAGGCTTTAACTATAGAAAGTATTATGGAGATCCATTCAATTATGCCAAAGACAGAATTATAGAACGACAAATCGTTCCGGGATATGGAAAGGTTAAAGATTTATCCGCTAATACATTAAGCTCACAAGCTTTTGAAGGTTATATCAATATAAGAGCCAATAAACATTTTAGTGCAGAAGGTGGTTACGGGAAACATTTTTGGGGAGATGGTTATAGAAGTTTCTTCTTGTCAGATAATGCCACTAGTTATCCATATTTAAAATTTACAGCCAACTTTTGGAGAGTTAAATATGTGTATCTCTTTTCAGTACTTAAATCTAGTGCAATCGATACCGCTCCTTCAACAACCGGACAAAGACTGTCCACTACTTTTGATATAGATGATACAGAAACTAAATACGGCGTTTTTCATTATTTAAGTATCGACGCAGCTAAATGGATGCAATTTGGATTTTTTGAAGGAGTGGTCTGGAAACGTGCAGATAGCACTGGTGTTCGAGGTATTGAATGGAATTATTTAAATCCGGTTGCTTTTATTCGACCGATTGAGTTTGCTATAGGTTCTCCGGATAACGTTATTCTAGGCTTTAATTTTAAATTTAAATTAGGTGATAAGAATAGTATTTATACCCAATTAATCTTAGATGATTTAGACATTGGCTCTGCAAGAAAGGGGAGTGGCTTCTATAGAACAAAAGTAGCATGGCAAATAGGTTACAAATCATACGATCTCTTTAAAATTGAACACTTAGATGTTCAAACGGAATTCAATCTAGTTCGGCCATACGTCTTTGCTCATAAATCAAAAGAACAGAATTACGCTCATTTAAGTCAATCACTTACGCATCCTCTTGGAGCTAACTTTTGGGAATGGTTAGTTTTTGTTGATTATCGAAAAGATAGATGGATGGCTTCTATGGATTTTCAATGGGTAAAACAAGGTGGCGATGATTCTAATAATCCAGATGCAGATCATCAAGGCAGCAATATTTTTGTGTCCGATTTTGATATCGATAATATTATAGGCGGGAATTTAGATTCTGCTTTTGGCAATGAATTTCTACAAGGTAGAGTGAATGATATTACATTCATCAAAGTGAGTGGCGGATATTTACTAAATCCAACTTTGAATATGGAATTACGAGCTTTTGTTCAACATCGAGTTAAAAATATTCCATCTATTGATTTTTCTGAAAAGAGCACTGTTGTTGGTTTAAGTTTTAGAACTAACCTGTTTAATAAGTATTACGATTTTTAGGGTAAAATCCTAGTTCAACAAATTTTATTTTAATTTTTATGGAATTTTCTCCTTTTATGTCTCTTGTTAAAAGAGATGAATGAAGAAGAGAAAATTTACTTTATAGCCTTAGGTCAAATTCCGGGTATCGGTAGTTTTAATGCCAAACAATTAATTAGTTATTGCGGAGGTGTTGAAGCCATATTTAAAAGCAAGAAACAAAACTTATTGAAAATTCCGGGAGTAGGACCATCTGTCGTGAATGCCATTTTTACAGCCGATAGAAATACAATTATCAAAAGAGCAGAAAAGGAAATTCAATTTTGTGAAAAGAAACATATCGATATTGTAGCTTATCATGATCATCGATATCCAACTCGCCTAAATCAATGCAAAGACGCACCTTATCTTTTATACGTTTTAGGAGATGCGGATTTAAATGCTAAAAAGATGTTGAGTATTGTAGGCACTCGCAGAGCTACTAATTATGGAAAACAAATGGTTGAAGCATTCGTGGAAGAATTAGCTCCCAAAAATGTTTCCATTGTAAGTGGATTGGCCTATGGTATAGATAGTTTTGCTCACAAATATGCTTTAGAGCAAAAACTACCCACTATTGGAGTTTTAGCTCATGGGTTACATACAATATACCCATCTGCTCACAGATCAATGGCAGAAAAAATGGTAAGGGAAAATGGAGCATTAATCACTGAGTTTAAAAGTGAAACCAAACCCGATAAACAAAATTTCCCGTCGAGAAATAGAATTGTGGCGGGCATGTGTGACGGAACTTTGGTGGTAGAATCTGCTGAAAAAGGGGGAGCATTAATTACAGCTTACATTGCTGACTCCTATAATAGAGATGTATTTGCTATTCCTGGAAAGGTAAATGATAAGTATTCAAGTGGATGCAATGCCTTAATAAAAAAGAATGTAGCAGCTATGGTTGAATCAGGAGAGGATATTATTCAATTGTTGGGTTGGGACGATACTACGATTAAAGCCAAACCGGAAAACAAACAAAGATCTCTTTTTGTAGAGATGGATGAAAAGGAACAAATTATCTATAATTGCTTAGAACGCATGAATAAAAGCATTCATATTGATGAATTGAATCAAAATTTGGAACTCTCTAATGGCACTATTTTTTCTTCACTTTTAAGTCTAGAATTAAAAGGAATGGTTACAGCACTTCCCGGGAATTGCTATCAATTAGCATAGTACGTTAACTTATCCACAAGGAATATTAAAATTATGGGCTTTTTCATTGCAATATCCTATTTTTGCAGTCCGTTTTAAGCGAAAAAGGCTCTAAAATGAACTGATAAGGCGGAAATGAGCAAATTTTTTTCTCTCCTTATGATTTGGTTTTTAGGGCATATTGATAAGAAAAAATATATAGTATGAAAGAGATCGGTTTCAAGAATTCATCCGCTAGTTTAACAGAATATGGTTTTAAAAATTTAACTGCTTACTGGAATTTAACACCAGAAGAATTAATTGAACATTCTATCCAAAAAGGAATGGGAGTGTTAGCAGATTCAGGCGCTTTTGCAGTTGATACAGGTGAATTTACGGGTAGGTCTCCATTAGATAGGTTTATTGTAAAAGATGATGTTACCAATGATTTGGTAAATTGGAATAACATTAACATCCCTTTTGAAGCGGAAAATTTTGAAAAATTGAAGCACAAAATGATCAATTACATGGAAGGCAAAGAGCTTTATGTAAGAGATGTAGAAGCTTGTGCTGATGAAGATTATAAAAAGCCGGTTAGGGTAATGACAGAATTACCTTGGGCAAATATGTTTGCTGGAAATATGTTTTTGCGGTTAAGCAAAGAGCAAATTGAAGTAGCTGAGCCAAGATGGACAATTTTAGCAGTTCCTTCATTCCATGCAAATGCGGCAGAAGATGGAACAAGACAACATAATTTTGCTGTAATCAACTTCTCCACTAGAGAAATTATTATTGGTGGAACAGCTTACACAGGAGAAATTAAAAAGGGTATTTTTTCAGTTTTGAACTTTGTATTGCCGGTTGAGAAAAATGTATTACCAATGCACTGTTCAGCAAATGTTGGTAATTATGGTGATGTCTCATTGTTCTTCGGATTGTCGGGAACAGGTAAAACAACACTTTCTGCTGATCCAACTAGAAAATTAATTGGTGATGATGAGCATGGTTGGAGCGATGAAGGAGTTTTTAACTTCGAAGGTGGTTGCTATGCAAAATGTATCGACCTTTCAGCAGAAAATGAGCCTGATATTTTTGGAGCCATTAAACATGGCGCAATTTTAGAAAATATCAAGTTTTATGAAGGTACCAGAACGGTAGATTTTACAGATACAACGATTACTCAAAATACAAGAGTTTCTTATCCAATACATCATATTGATAATATCATGGTGCCATCTAAAGGTGGCATTCCAAAAAATGTTTTCTTTTTAACGTACGATGCTTTTGGTGTTATTCCTCCGATCTCAAAATTAAATGAGAATCAAGCAATGTACCAATTCATTTCTGGTTATACGTCAAAAGTAGCAGGTACTGAAGCGGGCATTACTGAGCCGGTTACTGCATTCTCAGCATGCTATGGTGCACCTTTTTTACCGTTACATCCTACTAAATATGCAGAGATGTTAGGCGAAAGAATCACAAAATATAAAGCCAATGTTTGGTTGATTAATACAGGTATGACAGGAGGTTCTTACGGAACGGGTAAGAGAATGAGCTTATCTTACACACGTGCATTAATTACAGCGGCATTAAATGGTAAATTGAATAATTCAGGATATGAAACACTTCCTGTCTTTAATTTAGAAATACCTACATCTTGTCCGGGTGTACCTTATGAAATTTTAAATCCTAGAAATACTTGGAAAGATAAAGCGGCTTATGATGAAAAAGCAAACCAGTTGGCTAAGGCTTTCAATAAGAATTTCGAGAAATTTGAAAACGAAGCTAGCGATGCTATTTTAAGTGCAGCGCCTCAGGTATCAGAAGTAGCTGGATAATTCTTTTTTTTAGTTTAGAATACTTTGTTCTAAACGTGTTTGCCTCTTTTTGATGTAAAGAATATTTAGTAGTTTACAGCTATCGGTCATTGTCAATGAAAAGATTCTATTCTTCCAATATCAGTCAAACACTTGCTATTTTAGAAGGCAAAGAGAAAGATCATTGTATTAAAGTCTTAAGAACTCAGCTAGGTGAAAAAGTTGAAATAGTTGATGGGAAAGGCAACCTATTTATTGGTGAGTTAGTAAATGCCGGTAAAAATACAGCCGACATCAATATTATTGATAAGGTAGAGGAAGCTGAAAGAAAGCCCTTCTTAACTATTGTGTGTTGTATTCCTAAAAACGCTAGCCGTTGGGAAACATTTCTAGAAAAATCAACAGAGATTGGTGTCAAGAGGATTATTCCATTAATTGCAAAAAGATCAGAGAAATCTAATGTAAGAAAAGAAAGGAATGAACAGATTCTTGTCTCTGCTTTTAAGCAATCTGGACACTTATTTTTACCGGAGTTACAAGAACCTAAAAAGTTTAAAGAAGTACTGCTTTCCTTAAAAGATGCCAATCATGATTTATTCATCGCTCATTGTGATGAGCAGCATAAGGAATTTTTAGGCAACAGCTATAAAAAAGGTGAAGAAGCGTTAATTTTAATAGGACCGGAAGGAGATTTTACTCCAGAAGAGATTAATTTAGCAATTAAGTCTAATTTTAAACCAGTTAGTTTAGGCTCAAGTAGATTACGAGTTGAAACAGCAGGAATTGTGGCAGCAGGCATCGTTAGTTGTATAAATGAGTTGAATTAAAGAAAAATGGATACGCAAAAACCTTATATCAGAATTAAACTTGTCACTCGTCACTTGTCACTCGTCACTTTATTTTTAGTATTTTTTATTAGTACAAGTTTTGCACCCAATTCGTCTACCATAAAAGTAGGCTTAATGAAATACAAAGGTGGAGGCGATTGGTATGCTAATCCAACCGCTTTACCCAACTTAGTGAAATTTTGCAACGAGAATTTAAATACCAATATTTCTGAAATAGAAGAAATTGAACCTGGAAGTTCTGATATTTTTAACTTTCCTTTTATTCATATGACAGGACACGGTAACGTGGTTTTTACCGCTAGCGAAGCGGAAAACTTAAGAGCCTATTTAATGGCAGGAGGGTTTTTACATATAGATGATAACTATGGAATGGATCCTTATATCCGTCCGGCATTAAAAGATGTTTTTCCTGAATTAGAATTAGTAGAGTTACCCTTCAATCATAAAATCTACCAACAAAACTATCGTTTCGAAAAAGGCTTACCTAAAATCCATGAACACGATGGACAACCTCCACAAGGCTTTGGTTTAATTTATGAAGGTCGATTAGTGGTTTACTATACTTATGAATGCGATCTAGGCGACGGTTGGGAAGATCCTCAAGTACATAAAGATTCACCACAAGTGAGAGAACAAGCTTTGAAAATGGGTGCCAATATTTTGGAGTTTGCGCTAACTCAGTAGTATGTAACCCTTTAATATTGTCTTTCTACCCTCTATTTTATCCCAATAATTGTTAAGAATACTTAAGAAAACAATTCTTTAAATTACCTTTGCGCCGGCTTAGACTGTAAGTATGGTTCAAGCTTATTTATCATCAACTCAAAAAAATATGAAAAATCTCTTTTTAGCAATGGCTGTTCTTTTCACGGTATGGTCATGTAAAACTGCTCCTACAACAGTAGAAGAAGTTATTGTTCCAAGTGAAAATCCAGTGCTACCAGTGCTTAACCAAGAGCTCGATTTTGCTGCTGTTACTCCTGAAGACATGATCAAAGGTACTGAGGAAGTTAAGGCAAAGGTTGACGAAATGATGGCGGCATTGGTAAATATTCCAGATGCTGACAGAACCTTTGAAAATACAATGGTGGCCATGGATGATATTGATAATGAAATCAATACATTATCGGGAATGGTAGGTTTGTTAGCAGTTGCAAGTCCTGATTCTGCTATTCGAGCCACCGCCAATGAGAAGAAAAATGAAATTTCTGAGATTTACAATGAAATGGCATTGAACGAAGATCTTTATAAAGCTGTAAAGGCTTATAGCATCTCAGAAGAAGCAAAAGCTTTAACAGGTTCTAAAGAAAAATTTGTAACAGAAACGGTAAGTGAATTTGAAAGAAACGGTTTCGCTTTACCGAAAGAAGAACGCGAAAAATTAAAGACTTTATTGGATGAAATTTCTGCTACATCAAATGAATATGGTGCCAATGTAGCTGCTTTTCAAGACTTTTTATATTTAGAAGAAAAGGATATGGACGGCATGCAGGAAGATTATAAAAAAACTCATTTACAAGAAGATGGGAGATATAAAATCGGAATGTCATACCCTGATGTTTTTCCATTTCTTAAATATGCTAAATCAAGTAATGCGAGAAAGCAATTGTTATTTAAATTTCAAAACAGAGCTTATCCTGTTAATGAAGAAGTATTAGTTAAACTCATTCGTTTAAGAACAGAGTTGGCTAATATGTTGGGTTATGAAACTTATGCTGATTATCAAATTGAGAAAGGAATGGCTAAGACTCCTGAAGTCGTTTGGGATTTTCTTAATGAATTACAAGTGAAAGTTAAGCCTAAAGCAGAAGCTGATATTGAAGAATTGTTAGCTTACCAAAAGGAGTTAGGTATTGGTGATGGCATTGAAATGAATCCTTGGGATAGAGGATATTTACAAGATCAACTTTTACTAAATAAGTATCAAGTTGATAGAGAAGCAGTAAGAGCTTACTTTCCAATCGATAGAGTGAAAGAAGGATTGTTTACGGTGACTCAAAATTTATTCAATTTAGAATACAGAAAAGTTGAGGATGCTTCGGTATGGCATGAGGATGTTGAAGCATATGATGTCTATGACGGTAAAAATTTAATTGGAAGATTTTATTTGGATTTATTTCCAAGACCTAATAAATATGGACATGCGGCTTGTTTTCCTATAGTGATTGGTAAAAACACACCAAAAGGCTTTCAACGTCCTGTATCTTCTTTAGAATGTAACTTTAGTGCACCAACAGAAGACAAACCAGCATTATTAACACATGACGAAGTAGAGACTTTCTTCCATGAATTTGGTCACGTATTACACAGTATAGTTACTACTGCTGATTTAGGCTTACAATCTGGCTTTATGGTGTCGAGAGATTTTGTGGAAGCACCATCTCAAATATTTGAAAACTGGGTTTGGGATTATGAGTCTTTATCATTGTTCGCTAAACACTATGAAACGGATGAAGTATTACCAAAAGAAATGTTTGATAAAATGTTGGCCGCTAAAAATGTAATGTCTGGTAGAAGTGCGATGTATCAAATTTTCTTAAGTAAACTAGATATGACATTGTACGACGGTTTCGACTTAGATGGTAAAGAGTCAATCGCAGAAATGAGAGCGAAGTTAGATAAGGAGATCAATATGATGGATCCTTTTGAAGGCACTCATATGGAAGCAGCTTTTGGACATTTAGTTGGGTATGGCGCTGGTTATTACAGTTACTTATGGTCAAAAGTATTTGCTCAAGATATGTTTTCAAGGTTTGAAGAAGAAGGTATCATGAACAAAGAAACAGGAATGGATTATAGAAATATCATTTTAGGTCAAGGAGCTACTAAAGATGAAATGGTAATCATCGAAGAATTCTTAGGAAGAGAAGTGAATCAAGATGCTTTCTTACGTAGTTTAGGTTTAGAGCCCGAAGAACAATAGTAAGCATAAATAAAAAAGAAAATATAATCCCAATTCACTTTAAAGTGGATTGGGATTTTTTATTTTATGAGGGTCAATGTCACTAAAAATGATTTGAATTTCTATCAATAATTTCATTTAGTTTTGCTAGATAATTCAACTAAAAATGCCAAACACAAAAGCAAGTAAAATTGAGATAAGACTTTGGAAAAATTCTGATATTCCGGCTATTGTAAAACTGCAACAAGCCGCCTATCCTAATTTTGCTAATGCCGATTTATGTGATGAAAGAAACTATCGCTATCAGTTAAAAGCATTTCCTGATGGTCAAATTTTGGCTGAAGTGAATGGAGAGATTGTTGGTTATGCCACTTCGCTTATAGTTCAAATAGATGAAGATTCCCCTTGGTATTCTTATGCGGAAATAACCGGTTTAGGTACTTTTTCTACGCATACTCCATCTGGCGATACTTTATACGGTGCTGATATTGCTGTACATCCTGATTGGAGAGGCATGGGCATTGCCGATAAGTTATATACCGGACGAAAGAAAATAATGATTCGTTTTAACCTTAGCCGAATGGTAGCAGGTGGTAGAATTCCTGGTTATCTAGAATACTCTGGTCGGCTAACTCCTGAAGAATATATTGAACAAGTACAACAGGGAAAGTTAAAAGATATGGCCCTAAGCGCTCATTTAAAAGCGGGTTATATCGTAAAAGGTGTTCACATGGATTATTTAGAAGATGAAGCTAGTTTAAATTATGCTACATTTTTGGAAATGCCCAATCCAAAATCAACTTCTAAAAGAAGACAAATAGCAGCAACACCAATTAAAACACCGGTACGAAAAGTTAGAGTTTGTGCCGCCCAATATCAAATGAGAAGAATAAAAAATTGGGAAGAATTTGAACATCAAGTTGATTTTTTTATACAGTCAGCAGACGAGTATCACAGTCATTTTTTATTATTTCCTGAATTGTTTACCGCGCAGCTTTTTTCTACTATGGATAGCCAGCTCACAACAGTAGAAGCAGTGGAGCAATTGGCAGATTTAACCGATAAATACATCGAACTTTTTAAGAATAGAGCCAAATCAACAGGCTTGTTTATTATAGCAGGTTCGCAACCTGTAAAAACGGAAGCGGGTATCAAGAATATTGCTCATTTATTTACACCTTCAGGAGAAGTTTATACCCAAGATAAGTTACACATTACACCCGGAGAGCGTTTGCATTGGGGAATAATTCCCGGAGATGGAATAAAAATATTTGATACAGGTTTAGCTCGAATAGCTATTCAAGTTTGCTACGATATTGAGTTTCCTGAAATTTCTAGGTTACTTACGCTGGCAGGTGTAGAGATTTTATTTGTGCCTTTCAGTACGGATGAAAGAAAATCATATATGCGTGTAAGACATACAGCGCAAGCACGAGCGGTAGAAAATATGATTTATGTGGTAATGACAGGTAATATTGGCAATTTGCCACAAGTACGCAGCTTTTTAATCAATTACGGTCAAGCAGCAGTGCTAACCCCAAGTGATATTGGATTTCCATTGAATGGTGTTTTAGCAGAAGCTGAACCTAGTACAGAAACAGTAGTGATAGCAGACTTAAATTTAGCCGATTTAGCACAGCAAAGAGAAATGGGTTCTGTAACTCCATTATTAGATAGACGAACCGATTTATACGAAGTGAAATCTAAAATCAAAGTAGAAGTAATTCGTACCAAATAGATAATTCGCTTATTGTCATTAATTATGCTCTTGTTGGATCATTAGGAAAGTTGTCATAAATGTCTGGCGTGCCATCGTTATCGCTATCTCCATCATACAATGTGTCTGGATTGCCAAACAATAATTGCCATTCAACCGCTAAGAAAGTATCCCAAATTTGATCGCTAAATTCATTGGTGGGAGCTACCGCTACTTTTACATTGGCTTGAGGAATAGGAATGGAAGAGCCAAACGTTACACTAACAATTACTACACCTGTCATTCCTCCAGCCCTCAACATAATATTATCCACTGAAATATTTATCCCAGAAGCTACCGTGCTAATATTAGCATTAGAACATACCATATCATAACTTGTACCTAAGCCAAAGAAACTCATAAAAGCATTTATTTCAGCATCGCGAACTTGTCTAGCAGTGGCGCTATTGCCTACTGAATAACCCACATATCTCCAAATACCTTGTCCGCCACTGGTTCTCATTAGATTTACACCTACTGTTCCATTACCTCTTAATTGTTCTGGTGTCCAACCAACAGGGTAATTAAAACCCAACAATGGAAAATCTTGATGAGAAAAAGTGCCGCCAATATTGTCAACTTGTGGAGGAATACCGCCGGGCAAATCTGTTCTTGCAATACCATTTTCTAAATCCCAATAGATGGCTTCTGAACCCGTTACATTACTGCAAATGTTAGATTTAGCATTGGCTATTTGGTTAACCTCATCATTACCACAGCTGGTAATAGTTATCATTAGTATGAATAATCCCGAAAGTAATGTGCTAAACTTTTTCATTATATAGTCTTTAATTATAATTTACTAGTTAATACCCAAAAACAGAAATAGTCATCAGTTTTTTTTTAATTATAGACATCTAGAATGAATCAAAGTAAGTCATCAAACTAATTGTGATGGTTAGATTTATTTATCAAGTAGTTAATTATCGAAGTCATACCTTTGCAGGATGTCGACAAGTATTAAAAACCAACAAGCCATTTTAGATAAATTAGGCATCACTGAATTGAACCCAATGCAGTTGGAAGCCCAACACGCCATTCATTCGAATGATGAAGTGGTTTTGTTATCTCCCACCGGAACAGGTAAAACGCTGGCATTTCTATTGCCTATCATTGCAGAATTGGATGAAACTTGTCAGGATATTCAAGCCATCATCATTGTTCCTTCCAGAGAATTATCCATTCAGATTGAACACGTAACCCGAGAAATGGGCACGGGATTTAAAGTGAATGCATTTTATGGCGGGCGTTCTTTTAATAAAGATCGTCAAGATTTAAATCATCCGCCGGCTATTTTAATGGGCACACCGGGGCGAATTGGTGATCATTTAAGGCGAAATACTTTCAATACCGAAAAGATTACCACATTGGTGTTAGATGAGTTTGATAAATCATTGGAAGTGGGTTTTGAAAGTCAGATGAAAGAAATCATTGCTTTGTTGCCGAATATAAAAAAGAAGATTTTAACCTCGGCTACTCATAAAGTGGTTATTCCTGCATTTATTGGATTGAAAAAGCCAAAATTCATTGATTATTTAGCAGATGGCGTTTCGAAGTTGGAAGTTAAAGTCATTTTATCACCTTCAAAGGATAAACTAGAAACTTTATCGGATAGCTTAATGCAGTTGGCGAATCAGCCAGGTATTGTGTTTTGTAATTTCAAAGAAACGATTCAGCGCGTTAGTGATTATTTAAAGAGAAAAGGAATCGCTCATGGTTGCTTTTACGGAGGCATGGAACAAAATGATAGAGAGCGAGCCTTGATCAAATTTCGAAATGGGAGTCACCAAGTTTTAATTGCTACCGATTTGGCTGCCAGAGGAATTGATGTACCGGAGATAAAATATATCATTCATTATCATTTGCCATTGCGTGCTCAGGAATTTACCCATAGAAATGGTCGTACGGCCAGAATGCACAATGATGGCACCGCCTATGTGTTAAAATGGGAGAAAGAGAGTTTGCCGGATTTTATAGAGGAAATTCACCCAAAAGTGATTGATATTGATGACTTACCCATCGCAGAAATTATACGAGATTTCGAATGGGAAACGCTTTTTATTTCAGGAGGAAGAAGAGATAAAATCTCCAAAGGTGATATTGCGGGCTTGTTTTTTAAGCAAGGACAATTAGAGAAAGATGAGCTAGGCAATATTGAATTGATGCATGACTGTGCCTTTGTAGCCGTACCGAAACCAAAAGCCAATGCCTTGATTAATTGTTAGATAATCGAAGCTGAAAAACGAAAAGTGAGAGTGAATTTGGTGTAACAGCAATAAAGGGTTTTTAACAAAACACATCCCTTTTACTGACATAAATCAGTATTAATAAATGATATAGTCCTTAATTTGTATCAATCATTAATTGATTAAAGACTAAGTCATGTATAAATTGAGTGGAATAATATTGATGCTTGTTTACAGTTGTTTGAATCTTGTTGCTCAAGATGTTACAACCATCACGGCAAAAAATAGCGATATAAGCGATAATTTAAATTTAGAGGCAGTAGCTTCTGTTTTTGGAGATTCAAAAGATTTGGAAGACTTTGAAAAAAGGCTCAACGACCCTTCTACGAAGCTATCTAATTTAGATTTAAATAATGATGGTATAGTTGACTATCTAAGGGTGGTTGAATTGGTTGATCAAACAGTTCATCTGATTACTATTCAGGCTGTTATAGGAGAGGATTTATACCAAGATGTAGCTACCATTGAAGTTGAAAAGGATAGCGATGGTCAAACACAAGTTCAAATTGTTGGTGATGTATATTTCTACGGTCCTAATTACATCATTGAACCATTTTATTATCGTACACCGTTTATCTACACTGTCTTTTGGTCACCTAGTTACAGTTTATGGTATTCTCCTTATTACTGGGACTATTATCCGAGTTACTATTACACTTGGTCGCCTTTCCCGATTTACATTTATGTAAAAAATGTTAGTGTTTACATTGGTCCTAGAAATTCATATAGTTATGTTGGGATAAGAAAAAGTCATACAGCACAGGAAATGTATAGTATCCACAGAAAAAATGATTATGAAGTACAACATCCAGATAATTCATTTGTCAAGAGAAATGTTACGGTAAAAAACAAGTTGGAACTAGATCAAAATAGAGGTATAATTAAAGTCAATCAGCCCAAAAATAATGAGGGAGAAATGCAGCCTCGACCAACACCAAACACAGTTCCTAAAACATCTCCTCAAGTAAAACCGGAGTCTAAGCCACAAGTATCTCCTCAAACTAAACCTAATGTAACACCAAAACCAAAGGTTACTCCTCAGCCTAATGTTACGCCTAAACCTAGTGTTCAACCTAAAACACCGGCCACACCTCGACCTAGAAGTGTGCCTAAATCATCAAAGAGTAATACCAAACAAAAGGTAACACCCAGGAAATCAAATTCAAGGTAATCGGAGGATAAAATAGAAAGAAGAACTATTTTAATGGCGTAATGCCCTCACAAATCTTCTTCACCATTCCCGGACCTTCATAAATAAAACCGGAGTAGACTTGTACCAATGAAGCGCCGGCATCCAATTTTTCTTGCGCATCTTTGGCCGTAAAAATGCCACCAACTGCAATAATGGGTAATTTCCCGCCTGTATTTTTAGTGATATATTGAATGACTTCCGTTGATCTCGCTCTAACTGGTTTTCCACTCAATCCACCGTTTCCAATGGCTTCCACTTTTTCCTTTGAAGTGGTTAGTCCTTCTCTTGAAATAGTAGTGTTAGTGGCTACTATTCCATCAATACCAATGGATTGAACTATACCAATAATGTCATCCAATTGACCTTCCGTTAAATCGGGTGCAATTTTTAATAAAATTGGTTTCGGATAATCAAACGTTTCATTTAAAGTTCTTAAAGTCGTGAGCAATTTTGTCAATGGCTCTTTGTCTTGTAAAGCCCTTAAATTAGGCGTGTTGGGCGAGCTTACATTTACTACAAAATAATCTACAAAAGGATGTAATGCTTTGAAACTGATCACATAGTCATCAATAGCATTTTCGTTGGGTGTTACTTTGTTTTTGCCAATATTGCCCCCAATAATTAAATCAGTTTTACGGTTTTTTAAATGCTTAATCATTTCCTCTAAGCCATCGTTATTGAAGCCCATTCTATTAATCAAGGCTTCGTCTTCCACCAATCTAAACAAACGTGGTTTTGGATTGCCATCTTGTGGTTTAGGTGTTACCGTTCCAACTTCAATAAAACCAAATCCTAAATGACTTAGCTCATTGTAGTAAGCCGCATTTTTGTCAAATCCTGCCGCTAATCCTATTGGGTTTTTAAATGTTAAACCGAATACTTCTTTGCTTAAGTGATTTTGTTTGGGTTGATATAGTGAGTTGAAAATGCTTTTTGCAAAAGGCAACTTCAAGGTAAATTTTAAAAGTCCAAGTGCCAAATAATGCGCTCTTTCAGATGCAAAAAGGAATAAAACCGGACGGATAATAAGTTTGTACAAAGTATTTTTTTTCAAAAGTAGAGCAATCCAAATTATTATTGAGGATTCGTGCTAGAATAATGTCAACATCTTATCAAATTCACTTGTATTGTTTTTACCTTTAGCTTTCAATGAGTTCAATTCCATTAGCAGAACGATTACGACCTAAGACATTAAATGATATTATTGGGCAATCTCATTTGGTGGGAGAAGGCAAACCATTGCGGTTAGCCATCGATAATCAACGATTACATTCGATGATTTTGTGGGGGCCTCCGGGCGTTGGTAAAACAACTTTAGCTAAGATTTTAGCAAAAGAAGCCGGCATGATCTTTATCAATTTAAGCGCAGTAAGTGTTGGGGTGAAAGAAGTTCGTCAAGTGATTGAGCAAGCAAAGAAAGCTGGTCAATTAGTTTTGTTTTTAGATGAGATCCATAGGTTTAATAAATCGCAGCAAGATTCATTGTTAGGTGCAGTGGAACAAGGTCATGTTATTTTGATTGGCGCCACCACAGAGAATCCTTCTTTTGAAGTAAACAATGCCTTGCTGAGTCGTTCACAAGTGTATGTTTTAAATGGATTAAGTGCTGATGATTTACGAGGCATTATCAAACGAGCTATTGAAACAGATGTAGAGTTAAAACAGAAGAATTTTACCATTAAAGAAGATGAAGCGCTGTTGCAATTAAGTGGAGGAGATGCTCGGAAGTTGTTGAATATGTTGGAGATCATCGGTGAGTTGTCTGAAAGCAATATTGATATTACCAATCAACTAGTGGAATCTGTTGTACAGCAAAATTTAGCACGATACGATAAAAGTGGTGATCAGCATTACGATATTATTTCTGCCTTTATAAAATCCATTAGAGGCAGCGATCCGAATGGTGCATTGTATTGGTTGGCAAGGATGATCAATGGGGGAGAAGACCCAAAATTTATTGCTAGGCGATTATTGATCTTAGCATCGGAAGACATCGGAAATGCTAATCCAACCGCACTGGTAATTGCCAATACTTGTTTTCAATCGGTAGCGGTTATTGGTTATCCCGAATGCAGAATCATTTTAAGTCAAGCCACTATTTATCTGGCGACATCACCTAAAAGCAATGCATCCTATATGGCTATTGACAAAGCCATTGCTATTGCCAAACGCACAGAAAGTAGCGCTGTTCCATTACATATTAGAAATGCGCCGACTAAATTAATGAAGGAATTGAATTATGGAAAAAATTACGAATATGCTCATTCGCATCAAGGTAATTTTGTGGATCAAGAGTTTTTGCCGGAAGAGCTCAGCGGAACTGTTATATTTGAACCTGGAAAAAATGCCAGAGAAGAAGATATGCGAAAGCGTATGAAACAACTTTGGGGCGATAGATATAAATATTGAAAGATTCAAGATTCAAACTCAAACTCAAGTTCAAAATTTGCGTTGAATATTTTGAAAGGAGTTAAATAACTAAACAACCAAACAACCTGAAAAAACAACAACTCATATTAATTGCCGGGCCTTGTGTGGTGGAATCTGAAGCTATTTGCTTTGAGGTAGCCAGTCAAGTTAAATCAATCTGCGACGAATTAGGGATAACCTATATTTTTAAAAGCTCCTACAAAAAAGCCAATAGAACCAAACTAGATTCTTTTACTGGAATTGGAGATGAAAAGGCTTTGTCTATTTTAAAGAAAGTAAAAGATGAATTGCAATTGCCTGTTTTAACAGATGTTCATTCAGTAGAGGAAGTGGCCTTGGCAGCCAAGTATGTTGATGTCCTTCAGATTCCAGCTTTTTTATGTCGTCAAACAGAATTATTGGTGGCTGCGGGAAATTCAGGATTAACGGTAAATATTAAAAAGGGACAGTTTTTAAGTGCCGATGCGATGCAATTTGCAGTAGAAAAGGTAGCGAGTTCAGGGAATAAGAACATTTGGCTAACCGAACGAGGCAATAGTTTTGGTTATGGTGATTTGGTTGTCGATTTTCGAAATATTCCTATCATGCAAAGCTTTGGTTATCCTGTTATTTTAGATGTCACGCATGCTGTTCAACAACCGAATCAAGGTATTGGCATAACTGGCGGCACGCCGCAATACATTTCCACCTTAGCGAAAGCAGGCATAGCTGCCGGAGTGGACGGACTTTTTATTGAAACTCATCCTAATCCTTCTGAAGCTTTATCCGATGGAAGTAATATGTTGGCTTTAAAAGATCTAGAAAAATTACTCATTCAAATTGTAGCCATAAGAAAGGCGATTAGTTAACGTTTGAATTTACTCTTGAATTTAAACCTTTAAATTTCTATTCAGTTTTATTCACTACATTAAAGTTACTTCAATAATGCAACGAATTTTATACAAGACAATTTTTATTAAATTTTAAGAATATAACTACGAAACGAAACAGCACCTTTTTAAGCAGAATTTTCGCATTACTACTTTTATTAATGATAGTGAGTTGTAACACTGAAACTAAGATGGAACCTTCAGCCGAGCATCTTGCTTTAGAAAAAGCGGATCAACAATTAGCTGACAATCTTAAAATGTACGAAGCTGTTTGGGACGATATTATCAATAAAGGAGAGATTGATAAAATAAATGAAACCAATTTTGACAGTAACATCACGTTGATTTCAGCACCTGAAAATGTAGTTGGAATTCAAGATTTTAAAGCTTACTACCAAAATTATTTAACTGGTTTTTCAGAGGTAACCTTTACCATTGTTGATGTTTTTGGACAAGACGATAAAATTGCTAAACATTGGAATTTTAAAGGAACGCATACTGGCGAATTTTTCGGAATTCCAGCTTCTGGAAAAAAAGTTGATATTGATGGTGTAACACTTGTAGAAATGAAAGACGGTAAAATAGCCAAAGAGCAAGACTTCATGGATAACTTATCTTTTTATCAGCAACTTGGATTAATTCCGATAGAATAGAAAAATACAGGCAAAAACGTTAGTCTACCATCTGAAACGGTAGTAATACGAAAGACAATGAAATTAGTTAGATCACTTTTCAAACGCTCACGAGTTAGTGAGCGTTTGAATTTGTACTTGTATTTGAGTCTTGAGAATTTTAGTACTGTCTATCCAAAACATACCAACTGAACGCTCGTAAATTCAACTTCACCATAGAATCTATTACCAACGGATCAAGATTTCTCCAAGCTTCTTCCATCATATCTTTCGCTTCTTGTAAACAACCATCAACGGCATCTACGCTAGCAATCAATTCAATGGCTCTACCAATGGTAGCTCTGTCTTCCGGCTTACTTTTAATGATGTCCCAAAGTTCTTTACGTTGAGGTTTCTCTAATCTGCTCATGGCTACAGCCACCGGATAAGTTACTTTTCCTGCGGTAATATCTTCTCCTTTAGATTTCAATCCATCTTGAAAACCTTTCAAGTTTAAACTGTCATCTACAATTTGGAAAGCGATACCCAATGCTTCAAAATAATCACCTAAACCTTTAGATTGCTCAGGCGTTCCTCCGCCTAAAGTAGCACCCATACTCGCTAAAGAACTAGCTGGCACAGCAGATTTTAATCTATGAATCGCAATACTTCTATTAATCAATAAATCGCCCCCATTTTCAACAATATCATCCATCATGTAATCTAAGCCATGAATGTCCAATGCCTGTCCACTGTGCGCTGCTCTTAAAGCTTCGAAGTATAAGTTATAAACCTCAACTTTTCTTTTGTCATCCAAATCAGCATGGTAAACACAAATCTGACCTAAAAAGTAACATGCGGTTCCTGCATTGATGGCAACATCTTCGCCATACATTAAATGAACGGTTTCTTTTCCTCGTCTGATGGTAGATTTATCTTCCACATCATCAACAATTAATGAACCAACATGCATTAATTCCGGCAATGCTAACCAATCTTGTACAACTTGTGAGTTACCACCTACAATATCACAGCAAGCCAAGGCAGCATAAGATCTCCATGACTTTCCACCTCTATCGATAATCTCTCTAATCGGCTCGATCAAAGATTTTGAAAATTGAGCACTATCAATGTATTCTGTATAATGAGAGTTGTCTTTTTTAGACACTAATTCATTGAATTTTTCTCCTTGTGGATTTTTAGGGAGAATCATTTTAACTGATTTAATGGTCTCGCGACTCACTACTCTAAAGAAGTCTTCCATGGTTTCAATAGTAGTAAATCCACTTCTTTCTATAAAACCAGGGCCACTAACTTTTGTATCACCGAATGTTCCTTTACCGTTTACTCTTCCTTCCCAGAAAGCCGGTTTGGAAATAACGGTAGCAAATTCCTGTTGTCCAAATTGAGCTTTAATATCAATATCTAGATCTAATTCAGGCACTATAAGCTTCCAATCTAATGGATAATCGGCAAATGTACGCATGCTCGTCCACATGCCACCAACCGGTTCAAAAGTAAAGTTTGCAATCTGAGTTCTATTGCCTTCGGGATCAATTAAATTTAAAAATCCTTTGCACTTTTCATCAATAATATTGTCATACAAATCGTAGCAAGAAAGTTGGTAGCCGTTATCCAATTGTAAGCATAACCAATTCCAAGACGCATCTTTACTTAAATTCCCTTTTCTTTCTTGTACACCATCTTCAGGGTCTTTGTAACAACCAAATTCGTGGTCGTACCAACCTAAACCTTCCTTCACTTCCATAGTGTCTTCACCAATGGTAATGGTTCCGGTAACTATATTTTTAGGAATGAAGTAATAGAACATATCTTCAAACGACCTTCCTTCTACCACACCATTATCACCATGTCTAATGGCTTCGGTTTGTGGATCAAATTTTAAGGTACAGCCTACTTTTTGTGTGTCATCGTGCAGATGTAATTCATACTCTTCATTTTCATTTTTGCAGAAAGTATTGCCTTCGAAGTTTAAGCTTAACTCACCGTAATTTACTTCAGGATCATCTGACAAAAGTCTATCAGGATAAGGTACGTTTCCTTTTTCCAACATTTCAATAGTCGCTTTTCTCAAACGGCTATCTTCCACTAGTTCGCCCTTTCTCAATTTTTCTAAACCAATTTCCGGAGCTCGTCTATCGATATAAGAAACATTGTAATACTTTTCTTTTTCAATGTCTACAATTGCCCAAGAAATCGCATGACCATATTCAGCTTCTCCAGTAGCTTCATCATACTTGATCATCTTTCTGAAAAAAGATGCAAATAGGGAGAAGTTTCTACCACATTTTGTCTCAAGGTGAGCATTTTGATACCACCACTCAATAGTGGAAGTTAAATGAGGTAAATCGTGTATGGTTAAATCTATCGGACCTGCCTCTGGCCAGTCAGATGGAAACTTAGTACTTAGAATAGGGTCTTGTGTTGAATTTGGCATTATTGGATGATTTTTTGTGGTTAGTTTAACAACTATTGAAAATAAGTTATTATCAATTGTTTAGATGGGTTTTTCGGATAGCTAAATAGTTAATTATTGTATCGACAGCAGTGTCAACGCCATGTTCTTCTTTCATTTTAACGGCAAGTTCATGGGTTATATTATGGTAAGTTTGATTATTTATTAGTTCTTGTAAACTATCGTGAAATGTCTGGTAATTAATGGACTTCTTAGGAATGGGTTTCGGCATGGCGCCTATTTGTGCTAGTTGCCATCCCCAAAATCTTTGATCGGGGATAAAGGATACAATTAAAGTAGGAATACCTGCTTGGATACTCAAACCGGTTGTTCCCACTCCACCATGATGTACGATGGCTTTCATTTTTGGAAATAGCCAATTGAAATCTGCTCTTTTGATGAAAAACAAATCAGGATCGTTTTTAAATTCACTTAGATCAGAACCATCATCTAAAATCACTGCTCTTTGATGTAAAGCTTTGATAGCGGGAATGACGATTGTACTCAACATTTGATCGTTTTCATTGGCCATACTACCAAATCCTGCATAAATGGGTTTTTCGCCGTTTTCCACAAAATCGACTAATGCTTGTTCAGGAGCGTATTTTTCAATAGATGGTAGCCACCAAAATCCGGTTACATGCTGCAATACCGACCAATCTTTTGGTTTCGGTAAAATGGCAGGACTATACGCCATTAAAATTAATGGCAGTTTTCTTTCAAAAGCTTTTTGTAATGGATCGAGTTTAGGGAACTTAACTTCCGGCATTAACTTATTCCACGCCGGTTCTAATTCTGCTTTTATATATCGCCAAATAATCTCTGTCAATATTTTGTGAGTGGTCTTGTTGTAAGCACTATGCATCACTTTAGGGCCTATCGCCGGATCAGCTAATATATGGTGAAATTCTGAAGTTGGACCAGCAGGATTGACACTACAAAAAATTAAAGGAACATCAAAATGATCAGTTAAGTAACTAGCAACATGCAACGTTAAAGCAGAAGAAACAACGAGCTCTGCACCTTCACAAGCTGTTTTAAACTCTAGTAAAGCTTGTTCAAAAAGAGGAGCGGCCTCGTCAATTAAGGAATTAAAGAATTCCTTTCTCTTGCCACCTTCATCAATAGATTTTTTGACTTGCTCTGTTTTCATAGAAGCACCCACATTACCCACCACAGGCGAAAAAGTTAGGCCATAATCTTCTACTAATGTTTTGAACTCTTCATGAGTCGCAATTTTTACTTCGAAACCGGCTTTTTTTAAACCTATACCTAAAGCTACAAACGGGTGCACATCTCCACTCGTACCGATCGTTAATATTGTAACTTTTTGCTTGTGTTCCAATTAAAAGAATTTCTTGCAAGTTAAGCAACCCATAAATCATGCGCAACCTCTCTACTTGCTGTTTGGGTTAAGTTTATGAAATATTATCAGGCAAAACTTAATTTAGGGGATTATCATTTTTCAACGTAAATTTGACGGACTAAGTACTATTAATGGCAGATATTAAAACAGATTGGACAAGAGAAGAGTTTAAGGCCTATTTTTTATTGTATGCCGCCAACGCTGATCAAATTGAGACACAAGAAGAAAGGGATTTTATTTTATCAAAAGTAGACGCACAAGTTTACGATAGCATTCATCAAGAATTTGATGAGGATAACGATTATCAATGCATTCAAAAGCTTTTATATACTGCCAAAAAATACAATTATTCTAAGGATGATTTAGAAATTCTAATGGATGATATAAAGAAGCTTTTTCTAACCGATGGCGATTTTACTAGTTACGAGCGCAATCTACTGGTAACGCTAAAAATGTTGTTTAGGTAAATTTTCCATTCTGAAAATTTAGATGAATTAGATCTGTCTTTTCTTGAATTTGCAATTTTAAGTTACTTGAAATGGCTTCATGGGCAGTTGGATACCATTCTCTTCCCTTTTTTACAACCAATAACGTTCCTTCAAAACTTCCGTACCAACAAAAAGTATCGTTAAATCTATCGATATTATGTTGAGGTATCGAAAAAGGAAAATTGTTTAACAGATAAGTAGATGTTTCCAATGGAGCGTTAACGGGCGTGCCAATTTCATTGATCTTAATGATTTCGTTGATACTCCAAGGTTGATCAGATAAATAGTTTAGAGAAGGTCGGGTAATAAACTCAACTATATTTTTATCCGCATCATAGAAATAAAACGATCTACCACTGTTATTGTCCCAATAAGTTATTTCTTCCGACGTGAATTTGTCAGGCAATATGGAAATTCCCTTATTCTTGACATATGTTAAACAGTCTTCAAAATGATTGTCGGCCACTAGAAAAGCAAAGTGATAAAAGTTATTGCCATTTAAATCCAATTCAAAACTAAGTTTGGTTGCGCCTGCTTGAATGGAAAAGCCATTTTTAGTTTCTTTTAATGAGAATCCTAACGATTCACTGTAAAATTTCTTTTGCTGTTCGATATTGCTACTGAGTAGCTGTATTGAAGTTATCTCCATGGTTGATTGATTAGTGATTAATCAGTATAGCTGTTTCGCTCATCCATTTTATCTGACAAATACTCAACAAACTCGTATTCATTTCCATCAGCGTCTAAAAAATAATCTCGTATTCTAAATTTTTGAACTTGCTTTGGATAGCTTCTTTTGTAGCCGGCAGCTAATAATCTAACAGTAATAGCTTCCACATCTTCAACTACAAAGCCAATATGGTTAATACCTTTAGTATCATAGTCTTGAGGAAGGTCTTTATCGGTTGATTTGGCTTCGTTAAGCGCCAGATAAGTGATGTCATCGCCTAAATGAATCCATTTTCGATTACCTTCTCCGCCGCCTCTAACTTTAAAATGAGGAAATGCAGTGGTAAAAAATTCAATGCTTTTATTTAAATCGCTAACAGTAATATTGGCGTGTTCTAAATATATTTTGGATGTTTTCATAACACATATTTTTAATGTGTTGTAAAGGTGCAAAGAATATACTTATAGATAAAATTGATAATATTTATAATGAGATAGTTATGGCTTATAATGCAACAGTCATTAATCACTGATAACCATAAATTCCGTTCGTCTATTTTTGGCTCTTCCTTCAGGAGTGTCATTATCCGCAATCGGTTTAATATCTGCATATCCTTTTGCTTTTAATCTATCTGATGCAATACCTTTTTCAATAAGATAGTTGACAACACTCTGAGCTCTTTTTTGAGATAACACTAAGTTGTAAGTAGTATGACCAATATTATCAGTATGACCGCTAATTTCAACGATAGCTGTTGGATGAAGAGATAAAAGATGGAATAATTCATCTAACTCTACCTTTGATTCTGGCAGTAATTCAAAGCTGTTGGTTTGAAAGAAAACATTATTCAAGACAATGCTTTTCCCTTTTTCCATGGGCTCCAAATTGATTTTTAAAACATGTGCATTTCTCTGAACGGTGTCTTTCAATTGAAAATTATAGCTTTCAAACAAGTAACCATCTTTCTTTACATGCAAGCTGTAATCTTTTCCGGAAGGCAAACAGATTAAAAAGCTACCATCTTCTGTTACACTAGTAATGGGCGTTAAATTTCCTTCCAAATCAGACAGCACAAATTCAGCATCTATTGACTGTTGAGTTACTTGATCGAAAATATTGGCCTTTACATAAGTTACTCGTTTAGGCTTAGCAAAGTCAGGTGTTTTAAACTCGTAAATATCTAATTCACCAAAGCCTTCTGGTTTTTCTGCTGCATAATAGGCAACATTTCCGTCTAAAGAAATATTTAAACCCGATTCGTTTTGATGCGTATTGATCGGCCAACCTAAATTAATTGGTTTTGTAAATACACTATCTTTTAGTTTGCTGAAATAAATATCCTGTTTTCCTAATCCCGGATGACCATCAGAACTGAAATAGAGCGTTTCGTTATCAAAATGGATAAATGGACTTTGCTCATCGTATTCGGTATTGATTTCAGGACCTAAGTTGATAGGTTCCTGCCATCTTTTGTTTTGATAATGACTGACCCAAATATCTTTCCCGCCATAACCGCCAGATCTATTACTTACAAAGTATAGCGATAAGCCATCAGCACTTAAAGAAGGTTGAGCATCCCAAGAAAATGAACTAATTGGTTTGCCTATATTGACAGGAAAACTCCAACCATCTTTTACTCTTTTCGAGATATAAATATCGCAACTTCCCAAGGTGTTTTTTTCATTGCAGATAGTGTATAACAACATTTTTCCATTGGCAGAAATGCAATGCGCTCCTTCGTTGTGTCCCGTTGTGATTACGCCTTCTTCCATTGGTTTAGAAGGCATCCATTCGTCGCCTTTTTTGCCGGTAATGTAAAGGTCTTCTTGGTTATGTATTTTCCGAGTATAGATAACGGTTTCTTCATCAGCACTTAAATAGGGCATATATTCACTATCGGCACTGTTGACAGCTTCTCCTAAATTTTTAGGTTGATAATCAAAAGGATGCTTTATGGCTTCTTTGCTAAACTGGGCATTGCGTTTTAATCTTTCAGCCGTAATTCTAGCCGTGGAAGAAATTTTATCATTAGCTAAGAATAGATCAATGTATTTTAAAGCAGGATCAAATTGTTGAGTAGAAAAGTAGGCGCGAGCTACATATAAATTTACGACAAATGGATATGATTCTTTTTGAATAACATAATTGTATTCTTCAATGGCTCCTTCAAAATCCTCTAATTGAAAATTGACATTGGCTAAGTACAAATGAGCTTTATCAAAATTAGGGGAAGCTTTTAAGGCCAAGAGCAATTTTTCTTTAGCGCTTTCGAAAAGGTTGAGTCCAATATCGTAATCCGCTTCATCAAAATATTTTTGAGCTTTTTTAGATACTTGTGCATGGATGGTAGTATTGACACCAATGGTCAATACCAAAAGCACTAGAAATTTTGAACAATATTGAATGATTCTTTTCAAATTTATTTTTTATATCCAATTGTAAAGAATTCCTTTTAATTATTCAACGCCCATATACTTATGCGTTTGAATAGAAATTCTCCACAAAGGATGATCTTTTACATAATCTACTATCAAAGGCAGTACCAACTTTTCCTTACTCCATTCCGGTTGAAAATATCTTTTACAATCAGCACTAACTTTGTTAGCATATTTTTCTCCCCAATTGAAGTCGCTTTCATTAAAAACAATCACCTTCAATTCATCTGCTACTTTTAGACAACTATCAATCGGTGCTTTAAATTTTTTAGGAGAAACGCAGACCCAATCAATATCACCTTTTATTTCATAAGCGCCTGATGTTTCAATATTTACTATCCATCCAGCTGCATGTATAGCATCCGCCAAATAAGTGAGGTCGTACATGGCTGGTTCTCCTCCGGTTATAACGCAAATACCTTTAGGAAATGTATTAAGCAGTTGAATTAATGATTCAATGGACATGATTTGTGATGCTTCTGCCGGCCAAGATTCTTTTACATCGCACCAATGACAACCCACATCACAGCCAGCTAGGCGAATAAAATAGGCGGCTTTTCCTTGATGGTAACCTTCTCCCTGAATGGTATAAAAATGTTCCATTACGGGAATTTCGGTATGTATGTCGAATGATATCATATTAAAAGCAAAGGTATATAAAACACAAATTCCAAAAGGTCAAATCATAAATAATTAATCACTTGAAGAATTTTAAAATTGCTTCATTGGATATTCGGTAATGGATTTTGGATATTTTTCTTTTGAATATCGAATAAAGAAGGTTTAAATATTACTTGGAAGGAAGTATCGATCCAGATAAACGATTGGAGAATGCAGATTTAAAGAATATTGAAGTTTAAAAATAATCTACGACAACATCTTCATCACCAATGCTTCCAGTAAAACAATCAACTGTTCCGGCTTAAATTTTCGCCAAGGAACGTCATTGTATTTTTCTCCAAAATGAATGTATTGATTGATGCCTTCGTTTTGCCATTCTTCTAAAACATGTTCTCGCATATTTATCGCCATAATCCAACCGCCTTCATCAATAATATCATCGTACCATTCTTCGTAGTAATCGTCTCCATCTAAATGAATATTCAACACATTTTCTCCAATCAATACAAAGCGATTAATGCCATTCAAAATAAATTGATCTATGACATCTCTTTTCAAAAACATGATGTCGTTATTGATGCTATCGTTCCATTCTCCAATAAATTCTAAGATGGCATAACCTTCTATGTAATCGGCAAACAAAACCTTTGTGTATAGGGTTTCTGAGCCAAAACCATCCCATTGAGGATGAATATAATAGTTGTAAATTTTGGTAGAATAATTGAATTCATCATATTCTTTTCCATAGAAAGGAGAACCTTCGTCTTCTTCGGAAACGTACTGATCTTGCCAGTTGTAAAAGGGTTCTAATTCATGCATTCGTTGCTCCTTGTTTTAAATGCTTTTTTTTGAAATATACTCGTTTTTTAATAAAACGGTTACTTTTTTCTAAAACATATTATGCGAATGAAAAGTTTTTCAAAGCAGTAACGATAACACTGTTATATGATGAAATGTTTTGAGATTGATATCCAAGCGAGACGCTTGAATCAAGGGATGAATTTTAGGATTGAATAAAGCAAGGGGAATATAATCCAAACCATATCTTATTAAAGTCGTATCAACTAAAATTCCATATATCCAAAACTACTTACTACACTTACCTTACTTACTAACCTTCCCCCTCAATAGCTTTTCTAACACTTCCTGCCGCCAAAAGTTTTTCTTTCGCAGCTTCTTTTGAAATGTTTAATGCCTCCATCACCATGATACTTCCTCTTTCCACCAGCTTATCATTGCTCAATTGCATGTCCACCATTTTATTGCCTTTTACACGACCAAGTTTGATCATAACAGAAGTGCTGATCATATTCAAGGCGAGTTTTTGGGCTGTGCCGGATTTCATTCTGGTGCTTCCGGTGACAAACTCAGGTCCAACCAATATTTCAATGGGGTGATGAGCTACTTTTGCCATTGGACTATTAGCATTACAAGTAATACAACCTGTAATGATATTATTTTCTTGTGCGGTTTTTAAGGCACCAATTACGTAAGGTGTTGTTCCGGAAGCGGCAATGCCAATCACCACATCGTTATTGGAAATATTAAATTCCAATAGATCTTTCCAACCTTGTTCTGTATCGTCTTCAGCAAATTCTACTGCTTTTCTGATGGCTTTGTCACCGCCAGCCATAATGCCGATTACTAAATCATGACTTACGCCAAATGTTGGAGGACATTCAGATGCATCTACAATTCCTAAACGACCACTAGTGCCGGCACCAATATAAAATAAACGTCCACCACTTAACATTTTATCGGTGATATCATTTACCAAAAGTTCAATTTTAGGGATCAATTTTTCAACGGCAAGAGCTACTTTTTTATCTTCTGAATTGATATTTTGCAACAATTCCAATGTGCTCATTTTTTCAAGATGATCGTAGTTGGAAGAAGATTCAGTAATTCTACTCATGGGAAAAATTTTGGTGATAATCTCTTAATTGTTGAATAGGTCGTTGTGCAAAATTACCTAACTGCAATTCATATTTATGGCAAATCTTATCCAATACATCTTGATAAAAGAATGCAATCGAACCCGTAAAGTGAATGGGAACGTTTTTACTTTCTTCGTAAATTAATACGTGAAGTTTAAAGAACTCATCAAAGCTGTTTTCCAACAAGTCTTCTACGTATTTATTAGATCTGAATTGCTCTAAGGAGCCACAAAATGAGGCTAAATATCTATTGGCATTGGGTTGACTATAGACCTTATTAAAGATTTTTGCTTTGGATAGATTTAACTCATCTTTATAATACAGCATCAATTCGTCCGGCATATTGCCATATAAAAAGTCGGCTACTAATTTTTTACCAATATAAGCGCCACTGCCTTCGTCGCCAAGAATATAGCCTAAAGCATCGCTCTTTTTAATTAAGTCTTTTCCATCAAAATAAACAGAATTAGCACCGGTTCCTAAAATGCAGGCAATACCCGGCTCTACGCCACACAATGCTCTTGCAGCGCCCATAATATCATGATTAACATGTATGCGACCCGCATTAAATATTTGCTTTAATTGATCGCCAACAATCTTGTTGTTTTGTTTAGAAGAGCATCCGGCACCATAGAAATAAACATGGCTGATAGGAATATGTTGAATAGGGTTTGGAATCTCTTTATGGAGCATTTCATTGATCCAATCTGAGGTTTGCACTTGTGGGTTGATGCCTTTAGTTTTAAAGAATTTAGCATTCTTATCACCCTTGTCTAATAAACACCAATCTGTTTTGGTAGATCCGCTGTCAGCAATTAAAATCATGGCTGCTAAGATGGAGAATTTTTCGGAATCTCAAGGCTTCTAAAATCTAAATTAGTAATATTATATTCTAAAATAAATAGAAATGGCATATACAGCATTAATTGCAGGAGCATCAGGTTTGGTTGGCGGAAATTGTTTACAGCTATTGTTAGATGATAAAGAGTGTACTAAAGTAATTAGCATTGGAAGACGAGTTTTGGATATTAAACACGCTAAGTTGCAACAAGAAACTATTGATTTTGAAAAGCTGGCTGATCATGCTAATTTGTTTGATGTTGATCAGGTGTATTGCTGTTTAGGGACCACTATCAAGACTGCAGGTTCAAAGGAAAATTTTAGAAAAGTTGATTTCGACTTTCCATTAAATATTGCTGAAGTAGCGGAAGGGTCAGCAAAAGTTTTTTCTATTATAACAGCACAAGGATCAGATGCAAAATCACCAATTTTTTATAATAAAGTGAAAGGACAATTAGAAGATGCTTTGCAAGCTTTACAGATTGATAAAATCAATATCATTCAACCAGCTTTACTTTTAGGTTCAAGAGATGAAAGTAGACCTGGAGAAACAATAGCACAAGGACTTTTTAAATTAATCAACCCTTTGTTTCGAGGGTCAATGAAAAAATATAAAGGCATTCCTGTTGAACAAGTAGCCAAAGCAATGGTTACTCTAGCTAAAGAAGGCAAAACTGGTTATCATAAATACTCAAGCGATCAACTTTGGGAGTATTGAAGAAGCTAGAAGTCGGATGTTGGAAAACTTGAAAGCAAAACTTATCAATTCTAAAAAAATAAAATGTCATCATTTAATATAAACGAAGTGCCCTCTCAAAAAGGAAGAATTGCTATAGTAACCGGTGCCAATATTGGTTTAGGATATGAAACAGCTTTAGTCTTTGCCGAGAAGGAAATGACAGTAATTCTAGCGTGTCGTAATTTGCAAAAAGCAGAAAAGGCAAAGAAGGATATGCTCGAGAAAGTGCCCAATGCTAATGTAGACATTATTGAAATTGATTTGAGTAAATTGAATTCCGTGAGAGCATTTGCTAAAAGTTTTCTTGAAAAATATAATCAGTTAGATCTGCTAGTCAACAATGCCGGAGTAATGGTGCCGCCATACACGAAAACAGAAGATGGTTTCGAATTACAATTGGGAGCTAATCACCTTGGACACTTTTTATTGACCGGATTATTGTTAGATACTATTTTAAAAACACCGCAATCAAGAATTGTTTCTTTAAGCTCTTTGGCGCACAAACAAGGAAAGATAAATTTTGATGACTTACAAAGTGAAGCAAATTATTCAAAGATGGGCGCCTACAATCAAAGTAAGCTTGCCTGTTTGATGTATGCTTATGAGTTACAAAGAAGATTGGAAAAAGCAGGAGAGAAAACAATTTCAGTAGCCGCTCATCCGGGATTATCTACTACTAATCTAGATCAGCATTTACCTGCATTAATAGCAAAAGTATTGATTCCAATTTTAAAAGCGACTGTTGCGCAATCTCCAAAAGCAGGAGCAGAGCCAACCTTGTATGCTGCTCTAGGAAAAAATGTTAGTGGAGGTGATTATTTTGGACCTGGTGGATTTGGAGAATATAGCGGAAGAGCTAAAAAAGTGTCGTCGACTAAGCTTTCACATAATACCGAAATTGCCAAAAGACTTTGGGAAGTTTCTGAGCAATTGACGAGTATCTCGTATTTATAAAAGAAACCGCAACTCTAAACTAGAATTGCGGTTTACAAGCAGAGATATATCTTAATTACGGAAGTGTAATGGTTACTATTTCATTTTTGGTGGTAGTGTAGTTATAAACTGATGCTACAATTTGATTGCCATAAGTGAGTGTGAATCCTCTAAATGAATAGGTGTCATTTTTCGAGATATCATAAGCGGCTACCGCTTTAAAAGGATTTAAACTGTATTTGTGTATAGTGCTATTTCCTGCGATATATAAATACTCATCATCCACATCTAGTCCATCTAATAACTGAGTTCCTAACTCTATTTTGTTTCCCCACTTTTGTCCAACAAAATCCCATTTTCTAATGTCTTCATAAAACGAGCCATAAAGAACAGTTTCGTTAGAACCCATGTGGTATATGCTTCCGAATTGATAAGGCATTAATACAGTGCTCTTTTTTTCTAAAGTATTAGCATTAAACTCAAACATGTGATCATTTGGATTACCCCAATCGTATACCCAAAACTCATTGCTACCTACATATTCAATATTGTCATTGTAACCTAAAGTAGTAGTGTTTGCAGGTGCGATGGCAATATCTGTTGTGCTAAAATTTTGAAGATCGATTTTTGTGATTACATAATTCCCGTCAAGATTTCTATGACCATCAGTATATACTGTGCCATTATAGTAAGTCATATCTTCAATTCTATCCATTGAAAATGATGCTTGTTGAATTTTAGTTATTGGATTGACCGTGGTTACCCATTCTTCAGCAGTAGGAGTAGAAGCTTCAACAATAAGTACATATTTATCTCCTGTACCACTGTTAATCGTTAATTTGTTTCCTTCCCATGCAATAGAAAATTGCGTGGATGTATTATAAACCGTAATGAGCGTGTCATTTACTTGCTCATATGGAATGTCATATCTTGCTCGAGTGCCGTAAACATCATATTCTCCTAATAGGGAGATAGTAGAGTTATCAATATAGGCTGTTTTGTAGTAATTTACCGGTGTTTCTAAAACTATGTATCTGCCTTGAATATCTCCTGAAGGTGATACTGCATCATCTTTTGAGCAAGAGAATAGGGTTGTGATGGTAATTAATAATAAGAATATTTTTTTCATGACTTTATTTTTTATTGTTTGATAGTAAATCACTTCACCTAATAATTTGTTACCCATCTTTATTTTATTAACTTATAGCATTGAATAGATTTACGAAATAACACGAAAACTAGAATTCCTATGAATGCTTCAAAAAAATATGAGCCAATAAATTGCAGCTTATATGATTACCTAGAAATGTGGTCAATCAAGAAAATACCGGTTCATATTCATTACCAAGAAGGAGATAACTCACAAATGGTTGAGCATGATTTTATTTTTGACCTTCAAACAAAAAACAAAGAGGAATTTGTCTTTTTAAACTCCGGAAAGGTGATTCGCTTAGATAATATTATAAGAATCAACGAAATAGATTTTACGGTAAGAAGTTGCTAAGCACCTATAATGGCAAGTTGTTCGCCATTCAACCACTTTTTCATTAATGAAGGATTATTTGAAACGGAGCCAATATAGTAAACATCGCTCCACATAAAGGCATCAGATTTTTCTGCCAGCTCTGCTATTACAGCTCCAGGAGTTAGAAAAGTAGAATGAAGAAAATAGACTTCTCTATCTTTTAAAAATAGAAAACCAACGTGATTGCTTAATCCCACAACATATAATCCTTCCTCTAGATTAGACTTAAGTTCTTCTAGCATTTTAATCTTATCAGGATTACTGTAACTGTAAATTTTAGTGTCGCAAGCCAATGATTTTACAATATTTAAAGAAGCTTGTTGAGCTAGTTTAAATCGATTAACTTTTACATCAAAGTGGCGAAGTGTTGTTGAAACGAAATAGCCGCAAGCAATTACTCCTTCATTCGGACGGTCTGTATGTCCATTAAAATCCCAAGTGGTGCCATACCAGTAAGGAATTATTTCATTTACTAAAGCGTGACAAAAATACTGACCTACGGAATCTATGCTTATTTGCGATTGATTAAAAGCATTGTTGTGTGCAATTTTTTGGCTAGCTATAAGCGTTAATGTAGAATCATAATGCAGCTTTCCGGCATTGGTTTCAAAGGGGAATTTGTCTTTTTTGTCGGGAAGGAGTTCCTTGATGAAACTAATGGTTTTCCTTTCTTGAATAGCATTAGTATCAACAGCATCATTTTGATTGGATTGACATTTAGTCAATGCTGTAACGACTAGGAAAAGAATAAACAACCTCATTTCCATTACATACGGAAATAGGTGTTGGTTTAGTATAGAATTGGATGATTTAAACTTTTAAAATAAAACCACTAAGTGCACAAGGAATCCGCTAAGATCACGAAGAACCGCAATAACTTTGTGCCCTTTGTGGTTAAACAATTGAATAATTGTGGTACAATGCAGTTGCAGATAAAAAAAACAACAACTTCTTGAACTTATGCCAACTTCGCCAAAGCAGTTTTAATCCTTTTAAAAGCTTCTTTTAAATTCTCTTCTGATGAAGCGTACGAAATTCTGATACTCTCTGGTGTTCCGAAAGGTGTTCCTGCAACTGTTGCCACCAAGGCTTCATTTAACAAGAACATACACATATCGTCGCTGTCTTTTATTACTTCACCATTGTAAGTTTTACCAAAATAGGCACTAACATCAGGGAATACATAAAAAGCACCATCTGGATTGTTAGATTTTACACCAGGAATGTCATTTAAAAGTGCCACAACCATATCTCTACGTTTTTTGAAAGCATCACGCATATCGTAAGTAGGTTGTAGATCTTGTGTTAACGCTGCGATGGTTGCTCTTTGTGCAATAGAACAGGTAGCAGAGGTAAATTGTCCTTGTAATTTTGTGCAAGCTTTAGCAATAAATAAAGGAGCAGCAATATATCCAATTCTCCAACCAGTCATCGCAAAACCTTTCGCTTGACCGTTCACGATCACTACTCTGTCTTTGATGCTATCAAATTGAGCAATAGATTCATGTTTGCCAACATAATTGATGTATTCGTAGATTTCATCAGAAATAACATATACATGAGGATGTCTTTCAATTACTTCTGCAATAGCTGCTAATTCTTCTTTTGAATACACTGAACCCGCTGGGTTAGAAGGAGAAGAATACACTAAAAATTTAGTTTTAGGAGTAATAGCAGCTTCAATTTGTGCAGCAGTTACTTTAAAATTATCTTCAACAGTAGTATAAATAGGAATATAGGTAGCGCCAGTCATTACTACTTGCTCAGGATAGGTAACCCAAAATGGAGCAGGTAAGATTACTTCATCACCTTCATCTAAGAAACTCAACATTAAATTGGCTAAAGATTGCTTAGCCCCTGTAGAAACCACAATTTGTTCAGGTTTATAGTCTAAACCATTGTCTCTTTTCAATTTTAAGCAAATAGCCTCTCTTAAATCTAAATAACCTGGTACAGGAGGATAAGAGTCAAAACCTTGATCAATAGCATCTTTAGCGGCTTGATGGATATGCTCAGGAGCATTGAAATCCGGCTCACCTAAGCTTAAACTAATAATGTCTTTGCCTTGTGCCTTTAATTCTCGGCTTAAATTGGCCATTTTAAGGGTAGCCGATTCAGATAAACGATTTAATGTTTGTGAAGTCTTTAACATTTGCTTGAATTTAAATTCAATGCAAAAATACGCAAGCCAATAAGTTGATGCTAGTGCTTAATTAAATAGTTTAATTAATTTATTGTGAACTAAACTATTCAGCGCCTTCTTCTTGTTGTCGCAACTCTTCTTGTTTTTGAAGATATTCTTCAGCATCTTTTTTCCTGTCTTCCAACATATCATTTCTTCTATCTTCTCTTCGCTCGCCAATTCTTCTAGTAGCTCTTCTATCTCTATTTTCTTGTCTTTCGGCCTTTACTTCAGCAATTCTATTAGCTCTTCCTTTTCTGTTTTCTTCAATACTACCCATCCAGAAATTTACACCCACAGAAGCAACAATCGCTCTACCTGTCATTTCATATTCTACTTTTCTATCAAAAGGTTCTAAGATTGGAGCCAAATCTTGATATATGTCTTCACCCGTAACTACGCCAATCAATCCGCCAAAAATTTCTTCTTGTTGACTGAATTTTACTTTTAAATATTTGGAATATAAAAAGCCTACTTCAACACCAATACGTTGACTGATATCTGTTCTAAATCCTGTTCCAAATGTTAAGGCAGGAACTAAATAATCTACACTATTATAAAAATCGGGTTCTGCTCTAATAGTTCTATAAGTACCGCCAGCACTGATTTTAAATCTAGGCATGATTCTATACTCAAAAGCCATGTCAAACTCTTTATAGTTAGAGGTAAAAAACTCTTCTCTGCCACCTAAATCAGTTCTTTTATAAAAGATCAATCTATGGCCGATAGCTAATGTTAGTTTATTATTGGGTTTAAAAGTAACACCTCCTGCAAAAACGCCTGGAATATCTGCCTTTGTTTGCTTACCGTCTACATAAGCTCCACTACCATCTTTACCATCTAATACAGTGGTTGTTAGTGTAACTGGGGTTTTGTGCTCGTATTTTACACCAATATACCATCTGTTATGCCAATTAAAATTTACACCAAAAATGGGGGCGAAACTAATATCAGTTTGACGAGCATCAATATCTGGTTCCAATGGAAAGGCATCAACAACATCTGCCAATAAATTGCCAATTTCTGGATCACCAACCGGAATTACTTCTACTAAATGTCTAATGTAATTACCCGGCGACATTCTTAAACCCAACGATTCATTAACAAATTCTAGGTTCGATAAGCCACCTTTTGCCGTTGTAATTGAATATACTAATCTGCCGCCAAAAGCAAGAGATAGATAGTCGTTAACTTTATATGCTAAGTTTAGCTGAAAAGTGGGAGAATAGGAGAGGCCAGTGAAGTCAAAATCGTAGTCGTATTTTATATCACTATAATTGGTGCCATGTTTCTTATCTACAAATGTTTTGATGAAATCGCTGCTTAATGCCGTTAAATCAGCAATTGGGTATTCTCCAAATGGTAGATTATCAACTGCAGAGGCACCTCCGCCGGTTAATGCCGGAGTGATAAAAAATGAAGCAGCAAACCTATTTTTTTTATAAGTAATATAGAAAAGAGGAAAAATAGGTTGAGCAATATTTAAGGTATAATTTTGAGGTTTTTCTTGCAATTGTTTATAGCCTCTTACATTTTGATTTTGATAAACATTTTGATATAAATTTTCAACTTTAAGATGAAAGCCATCTCTTAAACTTAAAACTCCTGCCGGATTATAATAAACCGCATCTAATTCTTGTGAAGCTCCTCTTGATGGCATTCTTATAAAAGAAGTGCTTAAAGTTGGTATAGGAAACCCATTTACTTGAGCATCTTTTATTTGGGAGAAAGTAACTATAGGTAATAGAAAAAATAGAATTATAGTTAGCTTAAAATTTTTCATTTGAAATAAGGGTTATAGGAGTTGAGTAATGGTTAGTTTTTAACAGGGGCTAAACTATATAAATTTCCTTAAATGTTTTTAGCTATATATTAATAATTATCTTTACAAGATGTTGCAGAGTACAGAAGTGTTGCATCCTTATTCAATCTTTCTTTCTTCTCTTTTTTGTTTTCTTTCTGATTTTACTTTATCAATTCTAGCTTTTCTGTCTCTTTGATTTTGCTCAATACTGCCCATCCAAAAATTTACACCAAGAGAAACAACATAAGCGTTGCCCGACATTTCATAGTCTACTTTTCTATTAAAGGTTTCATTTATAAAATCAGGGAGATCACTGCCTAAGACTAGATTGGCTAATCCACCAAAAAGATCTACATCTTGGGTATATTTTGTAGGAATTCTTTTGGTAACCAGAAAGCCTGTTTCAACTGATATTCTTCTACTCAAGATAGATTTGAAACCAAATGAAGCGGTTAAGCTTGGCACAAAATAATCTACGCTGGTGAAGTATTGATCATCAACGTTGGCTGTAATGTAAGTGGCGCCACCACTAACTATTAATTTTTTAAATACTTCATACTCAACTGCAAACTCAAATTCCTTATAGTTCGATTTTACAAATTCCTCTCTTCCATCCAGATTAGCTCTCTTAAAAAAGAATGTTCTATTTCCTGCAGCAAAAGTTAGGTTCTCATAAGGTTTAAAACTTAATCCAATGCTAAACATACCAGGTAAATCTGCCGGTTGTTCTTTGCCTTGAACGTATGCTCCAGCGCCATCTTTACCATCAAAAACATCGGTTTTTAAAACAACTTTTGTTTTATGTTCGTACTTAAACCCTATGTTCCATCGGTCTTTCCAATTAAAATTTACACCTACAATTGGCGCAAAAGCAAAATCTGATTGTCGACTATCAATTTCAAGCTCTAAAGGAAGTTCATCTAAAACGTCTGCCAAAGTCAATGCGAGTTCTGGATACTGCAAATCTACATTTTCTACCATTTCCCTTACATAATTTCCGGGACTTAAGCTCAACCCGTACGTGTCGTTGTTAAAAGTTAAGTTACTCAATCCTCCGCCGGCTTGTGTAATATAGTAGATAAATCTTCCACCGGCAGCAATGGATAAATAGTCATTAATTTTATACCCTATATTTACTTGAGCAGAGGGAGAGAAGGCAATTCCTTTAAACTCAAAATCATAATCATATTTTATATTGTCGTAGTCAGTTCCATGAAACTGGTCAACCGTAGATTTTATAAATCCTTTGCTCAAAGCAGTTAAATCTGCTATTGGGTACTCACCGAAGGGTAAGTTTTTAACAGTTGAGGCGCCTGCTCCTCCTATAGCGGGCGTAATAAAAAATGAAAAAGCAAAATCCTTTTTCTTATAAGTGGCATATAATAATGGGAAAGCATAGTTGCCCACTTTTAAAGCATAATTCTGAGGTTGATCTTGTAATTGCTTAAGTTTCGTAACTTCTAAGCGTTGATCTAAAAATTGAAAGTGATTGTTAAAAGATAAGTGGAAACCATCTTTTAAGGCTAAAACACCGGCCGGATTAAAATATACAGCATCGTATTCTTGACTGGCACTTCTAGAAGGCATTCTTATAAATGAAGTGCTCATTATTGGAATCGCATATAAGTTTACCTGAGCATCTCTAATTTGAGCATCGCAAATAAAAGGTAATAGTATTAGCCATAAAATCTTAAAAAGTCTATTCATAAATCTATTGTGATTTCCTTAAAATTTTATGAATCACTTGTTTTACAAATATAGAATAGAAAAACACTATGTGTTTAGAATAGTATCTACACCAATGTCTATAACTCAAAATTTTATTACTAATAAGAGTAGTTTTTATATTTTTTAGTAGAATTTTGTAATTAAAGGAGCGGGATATACACAATTCAACAGGGTTATTAACAACCTTTGTTAAGGGAACATTACATTATCTAAAACTCAATCTTTTATTTTCTGATAAGTTACTGAATATCAATCATATAGTCCTTATTTAGAATAATTCTAAATAGTTATTTATTTTAACATTTACAAGGCTAAATCAAAACCAAATAAGTAGTTTTGTGCCCGAAAATTCACAGTAAGGTATGATGTATCGTATGCGTTCGAGTTTAGCACTCACACTTTTCACTCTAATATTAGTTTTTACTGTAGGGGTATCCGACTCTTTGGCTTACGAACCTTCAACAGTAGTTGACATTAATGACGCTTCTTTTTTAGGAAGAGTTGAGCACGGAGAGGAACTATTTAAAGCCAATTGTTCTGCATGTCACGCAATAGGAAGAAAATTGGTTGGTCCCGACTTGGCTAATGTATGGGAAAGATGGGGAAGTGAAGAAAATCTGATTGCTTGGATTAGAAATAATCAGGCGTTTTTGAAAACTGGAGATGCATATGCAAATGCATTGTACAATGAGTATAATCAATCTCCGATGAACTTATACTTACAGTTCACCGATGATGATATTACTTCTATTATTGATTACGTTAGAGCTAAGCAAGCCAATGTTTACCCAATTCAAGAAGCTGCAACAGCAGTAACGGGAGGTGAAGGGGTGGCTACTCCAAGTAAGCCTTCAACTGGAATTTTATGGGTTTTAATCTCTTTTCTTGTTGCGATGTTTCTATTGTTATGGAGAGTTAGTAGCAAACTAGAGAAGATAAACAATGAAAAGGAAGGTATAGAGATTCCAGAATCGGCTCCATTAATTAATAGGTTGTTAAATAAGAAGGTCATGGGAGCAATTGCTATGATCGCAATTATTTTTATTGGCTATAATATTGGAAAGGGGGCGGTTGATTTAGGAAGATCTCAAGGATATCAACCTGAGCAACCAATCAAATTTTCACATGCTTTACATGCTGGTCAAAATCAAATTGATTGTCAGTACTGTCATACTGGAGCGGATAAAAGTAAGCATGCTAATATACCTAGTGTAACGGTATGTATGAATTGTCATAAATATGTTCAGCAAGGGCCAAAGTATGGTACTGAAGAAATTGCAAAGATTTATGCTGCTTCAGGTTGGGATAAAGAGAAAGCCGATTATACGGCGCCAGCTGAACCCATTAAATGGATTAAAATTCACAATTTACCGGACCATGTATATTTCAATCACTCACAACATGTTAATGTTGGAAAATTAGATTGTCAAACTTGTCATGGACAGGTACAAGAGATGGAAGTAGTAGCACAGTACGCTCCTTTATCAATGGGTTGGTGTGTTAACTGCCACAGAGAAACTGAGATTAAGTTTAAAGACAGTAAATATTATGAAACTACTTTTGATAGATTCCATAAAGAGATTGAAGCACAAGAACGCAGTGGCGTTACAGTGGAAGATATCGGAGGAACAGAGTGTCAAAAGTGTCATTATTAAAATATAAGAATCAGTAGATGGGAAATAAGCAATACTGGCAGTCATTAGAAGAGTTGGAACAAACTTCAGAATTTAAAGAGAAAATCTCTAAGGAATTTGAGGATGAGTTACCTGTGATTGACTATGCAGAGGATCTTACAAAAGTACAAAGTACAGGAAGAAGAGATTTTCTAAAAATGCTTGGATTTAGTGTGTCGGCTGCAGCTGTAGCTACATCATGTAAAATTCCAGTAAAGAAAGCCATTCCTTACGTTTTTGAGAATGATAATCCAATGAATTTGATTCCGGGTATCGCTGAATATTTTGCGTCTACCTATGTTGATGAATCAGGTGTTCAAAATGTATTGGTTAAAACAAGAGAGGGAAGGCCAATTAAAATTGAAACCAATCCAAATGGATTAATCACTAATAACGGATCAAGTGCAAGAGCTCAAGCTTCTGTATTAGGATTGTATGATCACACTAGATCTACAGGGAATGATTTAGATTGGCCAACTTTGGATGAAGATATATCTATTAAGTTGCGCGAGATAGATAACAAAGGGGGGAAAATAGTTGTTTTAAGTAATACAGTATTGAGTGCTGTAATGCAATCAGCAATTAATGAATTTACTACAAAATTCACTTCTGCTGAGCATGTTACCTACGATCCAATTTCACTTTCAGCGGTGAGAAAAGCAAATGAAGTTTCTTTAGGTAAAGCTATTATTCCTTCATACGATTTTAGTAAAGCAGATGTGATTGTTGGTGTTAGTTGCGATTTCTTAGGATCTTGGTTATCTCCTGTAGAATTTGCCATTCAATATGGTAAAACTAGAGTGCCTTCTGAAAAGAATGGTAAGCACATGTCAAGACATTATCAATTCCAATCAAATGCAACAATTACTGGTGCAGCAGCAGATTATAAATATCCTGTTAAACCTTCACAAGAGAAGCAATTGTTGATCAACTTGTATAATGCAGTGGGTGGTCAAGGATTAGGTAAAGTTGCAGCAGTTGAAGGGGCAGACGTAAGTCAAGCAGCTAAGGATTTATTGCAAGCGAAAGGTAAAGCTTTGGTGGTTTGCGGTACAAACGATATTGAGTGTCAGTTAATAACCAATGCGATTAATATTGTTTTAGGAAGCTATGGCAATACAATTGATACATCATCACCTGCTAATCTTAAGACTGGCGATGATAAAGCTTTCTTAGACTTAGTGAAAAATTTAGGTAGTGTTGATGGTCTTATCTTGTTAGATTGTAATCCTGCATATAATACACCTTTTGCTGCTGAATTTGAAGCAGCAATGAAGGAGATGGACATTACTGTCTCTTTAGCAGAAAGAGTAACTGAAACTGGAAAATTTGCAACATACACTTGTCCAGGAAGACACTATTTAGAATCATGGGATATTTTGGAGCCTAAAGCAGGTAAATTCTGCTTTGTTCAACCAACTATTAACCCAATTTTTGCTAATACGAGACCTTATGTTGAAAGTCTATTAACTTGGTGTGGTGTGAAATCACCTAAGGAGTATGACTTAGTAAAAAAATATGCACTAAACAATTTGGTGAGCGGTGAGCAAGGATGGATTAAGTCTGTAAAATTAGGGGGTGTAGAAAAAAGTGGAGAAACAACTGCTTTATCTACCGATTTAAGTGCTACTATATCAAGTGTTTCTACTTCATTGCCTTCAACATCTGGAATTGAAGTAGTATTATATGAAAGTGTTGGTGTAGGTGATGGAACACATGCTGGCAATCCATTTGTACAAGAATTTCCAGATCCAATTGCAAGATTAACTTGGGACAACTACTTAGCTATTTCTTATGAAATGGCAGAACAACAAGGTTTAGCAGGTAAAAAGAGAATCTGGACTAACAATAACAATAAAACAGTACCTACTGCAACAATAACAGTAGCAGGAAAATCTATCACATTACCTGTCCTTATTCAATTTGGTTTACCTGCTAATACAGTAGCCATTGCATTGGGTTATGGAAGAACGGGTGCTGGTAGAGCTTCTGAAGGTGTTGGTCAAGATGTATACCCATTAGTTAATGTTGCTAATAACTCATTCAAATATTCATTGGATGGTGCCGAAGTAAGCTTTAACATGGGAGCTGATTATCCATTAGGATTAATTCAGGTATATGGTACTTTAATGGAAGAATATGCGCTTCCGGGAAAAGATGCTAAATACAGAAGTGCCATTGTTAAAGAAACTAATCTTAAGTCATTTAAGAAAGATAGTAAAGCGGGTAATCACGATAGAGAAGGTGTGTTACATCACTTACAGTCACCATATGGTCAGGTTCAAGAATTTCAAGGACATCACTGGGGTATGGGTGTAGATTTGAACAGCTGTATTGGATGTGGTGCTTGTGTAGTAGCTTGTAATGTAGAAAATAACGTTCCAGTGGTTGGAAAGACCGAAGTTTTTAGAGGTCACGACATGCATTGGATGAGAATAGATAGATACTACAGTGGAGACAGAGATAATCCACAAGTGTCTTTCCAACCAATGATGTGTCAACATTGTGATAACGCTCCATGCGAGAATGTTTGTCCTGTAAATGCGACTAACCACAGTTCAGAAGGGTTAAATCAAATGGCTTATAACAGGTGTATCGGTACAAGATATTGTGCGAACAACTGTCCGTATAAAGTAAGAAGATTCAATTGGTTAGATTATCAAGCGGCAGATATGTTTGGTAAGTTTAACGACAACAGAAGAGGTTGGGAAAGTGATGCACTTCCAGGTGGTCAAACTGATTATATGTTTGAAGACTTAACCAGAATGGTGTTAAATCCTGACGTAACAGTTAGATCTAGAGGTGTTATTGAAAAATGTAGCTTCTGTGTTCAAAGAATTCAAGCTGGAAAATTAGAAGCTAAGAAGGAGAACAGACCTTTAAAAGATGGTGATATTAAAGTGGCTTGTCAAACATCATGCCCTACCAATGCCATTTCTTTTGGAGATTTAAATGATAAAGAAAGCCAAGTACATCAGTTATTTTATGATGCTACTGGTGAACATAGAATTGAGAGAAATTATCACGTGTTAGAAGAACAACATTTCTTACCATCAGTTGGTTACCAAGTGAAAGTGAGAAATATTGAGGAAGATGTGAGAACGGATTTTGCATAAGATTTGAAATAGTTTTAAAGAAACAAAAAATAAAGAATGGGAGCATTCGAATCACCGTTAAGGGAGCCATTAATTAAAGGTAATAAGTCTTACAAAGATATCACCGATGATATTGTTGCTGGAACAGAAGGTAAAATACAGCCATTATGGTTGGCCGCACTAACTGTTTCTGCTATTGTAGCTGCAATTGGATTGTTAAGTCTAACTTGGACTGTCTTGTATGGTATTGGTTCTTGGGGAGCCAATAAAACCATTGGATGGGCTTGGGATATTACCAATTTCGTTTGGTGGGTAGGTATTGGTCACGCCGGTACACTAATCTCAGCAATTCTATTGTTGTTTAGACAAAAATGGAGAACTGGAGTAAACAGAGCCGCTGAAGCAATGACGATTTTCGCTGTAGTTTGTGCCGGTATTTTTCCATTGCTACACACCGGTAGACCTTGGTTAGTATTCTTTATTTTTCCTTATCCAAACTCAAGAGGACCATTGTGGCCTAACTTCTCATCTCCATTATTATGGGACGTTTTTGCAATCTCTACTTACTTAACTGTATCACTCTTATTTTGGTACACTGGTTTGGTGCCTGATTTTGCTACCATTAGAGATAGAGCAAAAGGAAAAATTAGAAGAACTATTTATAATGTATTAAGCTTTGGATGGACAGGTAGCGCTAAACATTGGGAAAGATGGGAATCACTTTGTTTAATCTTAGCTGGTTTAGCTACACCATTAGTACTTTCTGTACACACAATTGTAAGTTTTGACTTTGCTACTTCTGTAATTCCTGGATGGCATACTACAATTCTTCCTCCGTATTTCGTGGCAGGTGCTATCTTCTCAGGATTCGCCATGGTACAAACGTTAATGATTGTAGCAAGAAAATTAATGAACCTTCAAGATTATATTACAGAAGGGCACATCGAATCCATGAATAAGGTAATTCTACTAACAGGAACTATTGTAGGTACTGCATATTTAACAGAGTTGTTCGTAGCATGGTATTCAGGCTATCTATATGAAGAAAACCAATTTGCTACTAGAGCAATGGGACCTTTCGCATGGGCGTATTGGACAATGATGTTCTGTAACTTGATTTCTCCTCAAATTTTCTGGTTTAGAAAAGCAAGAAGAAGCATTTGGGTAACCTTTATCATGTCTATTTTTGTAAACATTGGTATGTGGTTTGAAAGATTCGTGATTATTGTAATTTCTCTACACAGAGATTATCTTCCTTCAAGTTGGACTATGTATGCCCCAACAAGAGTTGAAGTAGGTATTTATGTAGGTACACTAGGTATCTTTATGACACTCTTCTTACTATTTGCTAGATTCTTCCCTGTAGTTGCAATTGCAGAGGTGAAAAGTATATTGAGAATTTCCGGTAATAACTTTAGAATAGGTCAATTAGAAGAAGTGAAGGATCAGGAAGTATATAAGAATGTAACTGAAAACGATATTGAACATTAATTAATATGGCTGATAAGAAACAATATTTAGTAGGGATGTTTGACGACGATTACGTGTTGTTGAAAGCTGTCGAGAATGTACGAGCAGCTGGTCATAACATTACCGATGTATTTACGCCATTTCCAGTACATGGATTGGAGCATAAAATGGGATTAAGAGAAACAAAGTTACATACAGCTGGTTTCTTGTTTGGTGCTACAGGTACTTTAACCGCGTTATCATTCATGACATGGGTATCTGTAAAAAACTATCCAAGCGTATTTGGTGGTAAACCATTATTTGCACTACCGGCTTGGATCCCAATTACATTTGAGCTAACAGTTTTGTTTGCTTGTGTGGGTATGGTAGTATCATTTTACTATTTATGTGGTATGTATCCTGGTTTTGAGCCAAAGATAATTGATAAGCGTACTACAGATCATATGTTTGCTATGACTTTCGAATTAGATGGTAGCAGAGCAGATGGTTTCGTAAATAGTGTAACCACTTTATTGGAAGAGAACGGTGCGGTAGAAGTTTATAAAAAAGAAGTTTAAGATTAGATATGTTCAAGAAAAGAAATATCACGATAGTAGCAGTTTTAATGGCATTGATGTTCACATCATGTATTAGAAACTCAAAATATCCGGGTAGAGAATTTATTCCTGATATGGCACATTCAAAAGCTTATGAAGGTTATTTTGAAAATCCGGGTGAGCACATTTTAAAAGAAGGGATGAATGCTCAACTTCCACCGGAAGGAAGCATCGCTCAAAGCTTTGAAGTTTATCCATTTCCTAATACAACTGAGGGATATGAAGCTGCAGGAGAGCAATTCTTTAATGAGTTTACATTTACAGATGCTGAGTTATCAGGTGAAGGCAAAAAATTGTTTGAAAGGTTTTGTGCAATTTGTCACGGTACAGAAGGTGATGGAAAAGGTCACTTAACTACTTTGAAATTAGCGATGACTGGTGAAGGCTTTCCTCAACCTCCATCATATTTTAGAGAAGATATACTTGCTTTACCTCAAGGTAAGCGATATCATTCGGTAATGTATGGTAAAGGAATGATGGGATCATACGCGACTCAATTAAATCATAGAGAAAGATGGTTGGTATTAAGTTACGTAAAATCACTTCAAGATAAGTATGTAGCGGCCAATACTAAAGCCGATGAAAGTGCAGCAGCGAGCAACAATTAATTAAGTTGGATATATAAGTATAAAGAATGAATACATTCACATTTACAGGAAAAGCAAAGACAACACTTCTAATAATTATGTTAGTAGGATTGGCTTTAATTGGATTAGGAGCATTAACATTTGGTGGTGGAAGTCATGGACATGATGAAGGTCATGGAGATGGACATGGTGAAACTCATGGTCAAGCGGAACAAGTAGATGTTCATGCAGATGAACTTCAACATGAAGATGGCACACATGACGTTACAGTTGAAGAAGCAATAAGCGAGGAAATGCATAGTGCTGATGAAGCACATGCTGTAGAAGGAGAGCATGTAGAAGCCGGGCATGAAACAGAAGTACACCATGATGATGCACATGCAACAGATGCTCATGCAGCAGAAGGTGCACATGGTGGAGGACATCATGAAGGCGTTATTGGAGCTACACCTGTTACAGCAGGGAAAGTACTTTGGACTAACTTATGGGTAATTGTACAAATGTTATTTTGGATGGCATTTGCAGCCATGTTCTTTTTAGCAGCACATACAGTGGGTTGGGCTGGTTTTCACATTATGTTTCAAAAAGTCACCTTAGGTATTATGTCAATACTACCGGTGGCTATCGTTTTAGGAATTATAGTATTTATCTTCGGTCACCATCATATATTTATATGGACCAACCAAGAAGCCTTAGATGCGAGTGAACTTATGGCATCTAAAACGGATTTCTTAAATATTAAGACATTTATTATAATGAGCATATTATGGTCTATAATAGTTCTATTTCTATTAAATAGATGGTGGAGTAAACTAAATGCTCAAGATACTGATCCAGATTTGAAACATTTCAGAACAGCAAGAACATTAGGCGCTATAACAATTGTATTGTTAGCTGTCATTAATGCATTTGGTGTTTGGCATTGGTTAATGTCAATAGAGCCGAACTGGTACAGTACAATGTATGCTTGGTACACTATGGCTAGTGGTGCTGCCATTATGTTTGCAGTAACAATTTTAGTGCTATTGTATTTGCAATCTCAAGGGTACTTACCAAATTTAAATGATAGTCACTATCACGACATAGGAAAGTATTTATTTGCAATAAGTGTGTTTTGGACATACGTATGGTTCTCTCAATATATGTTGATTTGGTATGGAAATATTCCAGAAGAAACAGTGTATTTTAAAGAAAGGTTAGCTGGTTATCCGGTGATATGGTACGGGGCATTAATTTTAAACTTTTTCCTTGCTTTCTTTGTTCTTTTGAAGAGAGATGCAAAGAGAAATAAAGGTGTTTTAATTTTTGCTTGCGTGATGATAATTATTGGACATTGGTTTGATTTCTTCATTATGGTTGTGCCTTACGGTGTAGCAAAAGGTGGAATGGGATTAATGAGTGTTGGAGCATTATTGTTGTTTGTTGGAATTACAGGTTTTGTCATACTTAGTGCTTTAACAAGAGTGAAAAGCTTAGATTCAAGAGAGCATCCTTACTATCACGAGAGTTTAAAACATCATATTTAAAATTAAGATTTAATAAAAAGCTATGAACGCATTTTTAATAATATTAGCAGCAATTCTTCTCCTCATCATAATGATGCAAGTTGGAAAGGTGATTGAGCGTATTGCTACATTAAGAGGGGAGGAGAAATCAGAAATTGAAAGCAACAAGATTAATGCTGGTCTTTTATCGATTACTGGATTTGTTGTATTAATTCTTTCGGTAGTTTCTGTCTTATGGTATGATCATTTATTTCTACCAACATCAGCTTCCTCTCAAGGTGTTAAGATTGATAAAATTAGAGACATTACATTAATTTTTACAGGAATAGTATATATTATCACTCAAGTATTGTTGTTTGCATTCGTATGGAGGTATCAATACAAAGAAGGAACTAAAGCTCATTTCTTCCCACACAATAATACTTTAGAATTAGTTTGGACTGTTATTCCGTCTATTGTACTAGTTATTTTAGTGACCTGGGGTTTAACAGTATGGTTTCAAATATTTGGTAAAGCACCTGAAGATGCTTTAGTGATTGAAGCTACTGCTCAACAGTTTAGATGGAATATTAGATACCCTGGTAATGACAATACTTTTGGTGCAAGAGATTTGAAATTCGTAAGTCCTGAAAATGAGTTAGGAATTAATTGGGAAGGAACAGAGAGCCACGATGACTTTATGCCAACGGATATTTATTTACCGGTAAACAGAGACATCAAAGTAAAGATTAATTCATTAGATGTATTACACAACTTCTATTTACCTCATTTTAGATTGAAGTTAGATGCAGTACCTGGTATTCCAACAAGTATGTGGTTTACACCTATTCACACTACTGCAGAGATGCGTGATATTACCGGAAATCCAGATTTCAATTATGAATTAGCATGTGCTGAACTATGTGGATCTGCACATTATAATATGAGAAAGAAGGTAGTTGTAGTTACAGAAGAGGAATACAAAACTTGGTTAAGTGAGCAAAACTCATATTACGAACAAGTAGTAAAACCTACTTTGCAAGCAGATAATGCTGAATAAGAGTTTGATATTTTATAAACGAATAATATAATTAAAAACAAGATAAATGGCTGAAGTACATTCACATGAACAAGTAGGGGTAATAAATCCCGGCCATCATGCAGATGAGCATGAACACCACACGGAGACCTTCGTTTCGAAGTATATCTTTAGTTTGGATCATAAAACAATCGGGAAACAGTTTTTAATCTCTGGTATTGTTTGGGCTATTATTGGAGGTCTATTCTCAGTAATTTTTAGAGTTCAATTAGCTTGGCCGGATGAAACATTTCCATTTTTAGAAATGCTATTTGGATCTTGGTTTTCTGATGGGAAACTAGATCCGGAAGCGTATTACGCTTTAGTAACGATGCACGGAACCATTATGGTGTTTTTCGTTTTAACAGCAGCGTTAAGTGGTACCTTCGCCAACTTTTTAATTCCATTACAGATTGGAGCTAGGGATATGGCATCGCCATTAATGAACCTACTATCTTATTGGTTCTTTTTCGTAGCAGGTGTTGTAATGATGATTTCGTTATTTATACCAACTGGTCCTGCAGCTGGTGGTTGGACAGTTTATCCGCCATTAAGTGCCTTACCTGAAGCTAGTAAAGGTTCCGGTATGGGTATGACACTCTGGTTAGTAGCAATGGCATTATTTATTGTATCAACATTATTAGGTGGTTTGAACTACATCTCAACGGTATTGAACTTACGTACAAAAGGTATGACTATGTTCAGAATGCCATTAACAGTTTGGGCTCTTTTCTTTACTGCTATCATTGGTTTATTATCTTTCCCGGTATTACTTTCAGCAGTAGTATTATTATTGTTCGATAGAGGATTGGGAACGAGTTTCTATTTATCTGACATCGTTATAAAAGGAGAGGTGTTAGGATACTCTGGAGGTAGTCCAATTCTATTCCAACATTTATTTTGGTTCTTAGGTCACCCTGAAGTATATATTGTAATTCTTCCTGCAATGGGAATGGTTTCTGAAATATTAGCAGTAAACTCTAGAAAGCCAATTTTTGGATACAAAGCAATGATTTTCTCAATATTAGGAATTACTGTCTTAGGTTTTATCGTTTGGGCGCATCATATGTTCGTTTCAGGTATGAATCCAACCATTGGAGGTGTTTTCGTAATATTTACCTTATTGATTGCAGTTCCATCTGCTGTTAAAGTATTTAACTGGTTAACAACGCTTTGGCGTGGTAATATAATTATTACACCAGCGTCAGCATTTGCTATTGGTTTTGTTTCAATGTTTATTTCTGGTGGTTTAACTGGTATTTGGTTAGGAAACGCCGTAATTGATATTCCATTACATGATACTTATTTCGTTGTAGCGCATTTCCATATTGTAATGGGTATAGCTGCTTTCTTTGGAATGTTTGCCGGAGTATATCACTGGTTCCCGAAAATATTTGGAAGGTTTATGAATAAATCAATGGGCATGGCTCACTTCTTTATCACCTTCGTAGGCGCGTATGTAATCTTTTGGCCTATGCATTATTTAGGATTATCTGGTGTTCCTAGAAGATACTATGCTTTTGATGTGTTTGAAACATTCAATGGATATCCTGAATTAAATAAGATTATTAGTATAGCGGCAATCATTGTATTCTTAGCACAATTTATTTTTGTAGTAAACTTCTTCTATTCTATTTACAAGGGTAAAAAAGTTACAGAGGAAAACAAGAATCCTTGGAAAGCAACAACTTTAGAATGGACAACTCCAATCAATCCTGGACATGGAAACTGGCCTGGAGCGATTCCTGAAGTATATAGATGGCCTTATGATTACAGCAGATATGATGATGCTGAAGAGGACTTTATTCCTCAAACGGTTCCTTATTCAGAGGAAGAGAAGAAAAAAATGGCTGACGAAGGACATACATACTAGTTAAACATTAATGAGTAAAGCAAACACATATAATCTTACTTGGCAATTAGCAGCAAAAGCTAAACTGAGAGACTATGCACAGTTAACCAAAGTGCGTTTAAGTTCTCTAGTTGTTTTCTCTGCAGTAATGGCTTATATATTTGTGTTTGATGGAAATATACAATGGTTGAATGTAGTACTATTAGGTGCAGCTGGTTGGATGATTACAGCAGCTTCTAATACTATCAATCAAGTAATTGAAAAGAAAGAAGATAGATTAATGGAGAGAACAAAGGATCGTCCATTAGCTACTCGACGAATGTCAACTTATGAAGCAGTGTTATTAGCAGGACTTTTGGGAACTGCTGGCATCGCCATTTTAGGGTTTCATTTCAATGCATTAAGTGGTTTATTAGGAGCACTTGCCTTAATATCTTATGCTTTTATTTATACACCATTTAAGAAAATTTCTGCAGCAGCTGTTTTTGTTGGTGCAGTACCTGGAGCAATGCCTTTATTAATTGGATGTACTGCTGCCACAGGTGAGTTATCATTGTTAGCTTTCACTTTATTTGGTATTCAGTTCATATGGCAAATGCCTCATTTTTGGTCAATTGCTTGGCTAATGAATAAAGATTACGCAAAAGCTGGTTATCACTTATTGCCGGCCAATGGTGAAAAAGATAGAGCTACTGCGTGGCACAACATACCTTATTTGGTATTGTTAATTTTAGCTGGAGCAACACCTTTTATCTTAGGCATCACTGGAATAGTATCATTAATTATCATCGCACTAGCAGGAGCATATTTCTTAAAATGCGGCATTCAATTGGTTATAGATTTAACTGATCAAAGTGCAAAGAAATTAATGTTTGCTTCTTTTATTTATATACCCGTTACTTTAATAGCTTTAGTAGCAGATAAACTATAAAATGAGTACAGTAGTAACATTTAATACCGATAATAATCCAAATAGTCATAAGGCACAACGCTTTACGATGAGGTTGGCTATTGTTAGTTTATCCATGACTTTTGCAGGATTAACTAGTTACTATATTATTTATAAGGCTAAGGAAACTTGGAGTTATTTTGAAATGCCAAACCTTTTTTGGGTAAGTACTTTAATATTAGCCATTAGCAGTATGTCTATGATGATGGCACACATGGCTAATAAAAAGAATAACGTAAAGGCACTTCGATTAGGTCTAGTTCTAACTTTAGCATTGGGTTTAACTTTTTGTTTTATGCAATGGTTAGGCTGGCAAGAGTTGATGAACAGAGGTGTATTCTTAAGTGGTAGCGGTAATGGGAACTCTATCTTTTACGTGATAACAGGCGGACATGCCCTTCACGTTTTAGGCGGTTTAATTTTCTTTATACCTGCTGTGATACGTTCGTTTTTTATATTCAAAAAGAGTAATAATACATATTTAAATAAGGAATCAGATAAGTTAAAAATTAGAACAGACTTGTTGTCGGTTTACTGGCACTTCATGGGTCTGCTTTGGCTATACTTATTTATCTTCTTAAATGTCAATCATTAAATAGAAATTATCAATGTCTGAAACATTAGAAAAAGTTGATACATCTTATGAAGCTCCTGAAGCTTTAGATAGTTGGAGTGGTGGTCAAGATCCAATGGGAATTAGTTATGGTAAAACCATGATGTGGTATTTCCTATTGTCAGATGCTTTTACCTTCTCAGCCTTATTGATCGCTTATGGTGCTACTAGAGTAAGTAAGCCTTGGTGGCCGGATCCAAACCATGTATTTAATGCTGTACCTGGATTACATGGTATGCACTTACCGTTAGTGTTTGTATCTATTATGACCTTCATTCTAATCTTGAGTTCTGTATTCATGGTTAGAGCGGTACAAGAAGGGCATAGAATGAATAAGAATGGTGTTTTAGTTTGGATGGCACTTTGTATTGTAGGGGGACTTGCATTCTTAGGCTGTCAAGCTATTGAGTGGACGCATTTAATTCATCAAGGACTAACGCCTCAGTTTAATCCATTTGGCAAAAATGCTGAAGGATTAACCGAATATGGCTATATGATGGTGGATGGCGTTAGAGTATGGAATGAAAATGTTACACCTGGACCGTCTACCTTTGGAGCATTATTTTATGGTATTACCGGATTTCACGGATTTCACGTTTTTAGTGGGGTTTGTTTCAATATTTGGGGTTTTGGAATGGCAGCTAATGGAGCGTTCGATAAAAGAGGTCATTATGAAATGGTTGAAAAGCTTGGATTGTACTGGCACTTTGTAGATTTAGTTTGGGTGTTTGTATTCTTAGCATTCTATCTATTATAATATATTAAAAAATAAAGCTTAAAAGCACTAAAAAATAAGTCGATATGGGAGCACACATGGATGATGCAGCTTATGAAAAAGATGTAAGCACAGTATGGAGAGTGACGGTTATTCTATCAATAATAACAATTGTTGAAGTAGCTGTAGCACTATTTCATTTAAATTCACCTGGTTTTCAAGCTATTTTTCCAAGACTATTCTTGAACATTTTTTTCATCATAGCCTCTATTGGTAAAGCCTTTTACATTATCGCGGAGTTTATGCACTTACGTCATGAGAAGAAAGTTTTAATCGTATCATTAGGGATTCCACTTATTTTCTTAGTATGGGCAATCATCGCTTTCATGAGTGAAGCGAATGCATGGAACCATATGAAGACCTTGGGTGGTTTCGGACAGTAAACAAACTTAGGAACAATGGATAAAAATAAATTAGCAACGCTTTTCGCGGTTTTTATCATATTAATAGTTCCTTTCGGATTAGCGTATTACTGGATCACGAAACCTAGACCTACTGTAGATAAACTGATGATTGTCGGAAACAGGCAATTAGTAGACAAAGTAGATACGGCGACAGGAGAAACTTATAAGGATACCTTATTTCATACCATTTCTGATTTCAAGTTTGTTAGTCATTTAGGTGATACCATCACCAATGATATCTTAGATGATAAAGTTTTAATTACTGATTTCTTTTTTACAGAATGTCCAACCATCTGTATTGATATGTCAAAGAATATGGCTAAAATACAGGAAGAGTTTATCGCAGAACCACACGTTATGCTTCTTTCTCATACGGTTGATCCTGAAAGAGATAGTGTAGGTAAACTTTATGAGTATTCTGAGCGTTATAATGTCAATCCTAAGAAGTGGCTTTTATTAACAGGTGAGAAAAAGGAGTTGTATGATATGGCTAGAAATAGCTATTTAATTAGTGCAACTATTCCGGGGGATGGAGGACCTAACGACTTTATTCACGATCAACATTTTGTTTTAGTAGATAAAGAAGGTAGAGTAAGAGGTTTCTATGATGGAACCATTGATGAGGAAGTGGAACGTTGTATTTCAGATACAAAAAAGTTATTGGTTTCTTACATTATAATGCCACCAAAAGAACGTAAGAAAAAGAAGAAAGACTAATTGCAAAAATGAGAGACAAGAATGTCACCATACTAATAATAATCATTTCTATCGCAGTTCCAAGTTTAGTAGCAGCATTAATTACTTTTCAACCTTCTTTAGCGAGTAATACGAGTGTTACCTTTTTTCCAAAGTTCCACGCTATTTTAAATTCATTAGCTACGATTTGTATCCTTAGTGGAATCTTTTTTGTAAAAAATAAGAAGATAAAACTTCATAGGTTTAGTATGTTGGCTGCCTTCTTTTTATCGGCTATCTTTCTTGTGTCGTATGTAGTAGCTAAATCCCTTCATCCTGCTACTCCATATCCGGCAGATGCCCCGCTAAGAAGCGTATATTTCTTTATATTGATTTCGCACATCATATTGTCGGCATTGATTCTACCATTAATTCTCTTTACTTTTTATAAAGCTATAGATAATAAGATTGCTCAGCATAGAAAGTTAGCCAAATGGACATTTCCGTTGTGGTTATACGTAACTATTTCCGGAGTAGTTGTATATTTATTTATGGCACCACATTATGGCGTATAAGATGAAAAATATCAGTATAAAATTATTTGTGTTGGCTTGTTTCTTTTTGCCAACTATTACTTCAATAGCACAATGTCCAATGTGCAAATTATCTGCGGGTGATTCAGATGTACGAGCAGGCTTAAACGATGGCATTTTATATTTATTAGCCGCTCCTTTTCTATTAATGGGTAGTGCACTACTTTGGTGGTATTTCAACAGAAAGAAGTACGAGAATTACACTAACAATTAAGATTTTATTTTTTTCGCTTCCAAAACTTTGCTTTAAAACCATGATCTGGTCCTGGAGTTGGCAATACCGTAAATTTTAGTTGATAATCTTTTGGGACAGCTTCAAATTCTAATTTGTGAAGCATATAAGAGGTAATTAAGCAAACCATTACTTCTCCTAATCTATTTCCAAGACATTTATGATCGCCTAAACTAAATGGACTCCAAGCACTTTTAGTTTTGTGTTCAGCTCTTTCCGGTAAATAACGATCGATATCAAATTGGTAGGGATCTTTAAAAATAGTTTCATCAAAATGAGCAACGCCTTGAGCCATGTAAACTAACTGGCCTTTTTTAATGGTATATCCTTTATATTCGAAATCATCTACGGCAGTTCTTGGAACCACTGGCGCAATTGGATACCTTCTCATGGTTTCCATGGTAATTCGCATCATTATGTCTAGCTTTCTTAAGTTTTTAGTATCAAAACTACCATCTTTAAAAAAGTCATCCGCCTCTGCTCTAGCTTTTGCTTTTAGTTCCGGCATCGTCATTAACTTATAAATCATGATGGTTACATTATTGGCAACAGTATCAATTCCTGCCGTGTAGGGAGTCAACATCATTAAGGACACATCAGCATCGGTTAATTCTATTTCTTTGCTTTCAATAGCTGCTATAATATCATCTACCAAATTTGGTTGATCATGCTCATGAGTTTTATTGTACGCCAAAACCTTTTTCGCTAATTCGTCTATTCGTTTTTTGGCTTTGAGATATCTTGGATGTTTTAAATACAATTTAGGCCACATCCTAATAACCGTTACGTTTAGTACTACTTTCAAAAAGTACTTGATATCTTTTTCATAGCCTGTGGGTTTGTGGTTAGCTAGTATTAAACCTAATAGATCAATTGTCATGTTCTGGACGGCTTCCAGGACTTTCAAGGAAGGAACTTCGCATAGCTTATCAAATGATTCGTCTAATGAATCTAACGAAGCCTTTTCTTTACCAATAAACATTACAGGAGAATAACCGCGTTTGGTGATTTTTCTCATTTTTAAATGATCGGCACCTCTCATGGCAATCATATTGTTGGTCGCATTTAATTCCACACTATAGGCGCCCCAAACTTCTTCAGCGGTTAAGAATTCATCACCACGTTGATCTAAAAACTGATTGGCTTCTAATCCAGCGAGTACAACAATATCGTCAAACAAAGATCTTATTCTGAAAACCGGTCCATATTTTTTATAGCTCTGTACACATAATTCTAAAGGATCATTGAGTAATTGTTTGGTATTGCCTATAATCGGAAAACCAGGAACCTTGGGTATTTGTTTTGTAGCGATTGCGTCCATTTATTATATTTAGAAAGTATCGCTAAATATAACTAGTCTTTTTCAGGGAGCATATTTTCTTTTTATAAAAAATAACTTTCATCCTCGAAACTCGAAAGCTACAAATCCCCTAATTGAGGTCTTAGAATAATTTCTTCAACATCCGTTCTATCGCTTAATTGATAAGCATGATAAATAGTGTCTGCAATGTCCTCCGCTTTCATGAATCTTGTTTCCGGCAAATCAATACCTTGCCAAGAATCTGTATAAGTGGCACCCGGGAGCACAGCTGTCACTCTAATGTTTTTATCTTTTAGTTCTTCTCGTAGCGATTTTGAAAAGCCTAACAAAGCAAACTTAGTGATAGAGTACAAGCTGCCATTTGGATAGGCCATTAAACTAGCTACCGAACAAATATTAAAAATGTGTCCTCTACGTCGTTGTTGTAAATTAGGCAATAAAGCTTTGGTAAAATGATAGGCACTAAAAAGGTTGGTATCCATCATTTTTTCAAGATCGCCATCTTCCGCATTTTGAATCTCACCCGGTAAAAATATACCCGCATTATTCACTACAACATCAAAATGTCCGAAAATGGCTAAAGCATTTTTTGCAAATTCATTTACAGCTTCTTTGTTAGACATGTCGCAGCTTTCATAATAAACTTTAACTTCTGTGTTAACAGCGCTAATCTCCTCTTTTAACAATTCTAGCTTTTCAATGTTTCTTGAACAGTAAGCTACATTGAATCCTGCTTCAACAAACTTTATTAAAATGGCTTTTCCAATACCTCGAGATGCACCTGTTATGATAAGATTCATATATTATACTTGTAATTTGAATGTATTAATAAAAAAGATGCAATTTTGTTTAACAGTTTAAAACATTTTATACGTCTGAAATGAAGAATTAAAAACTATGTTATTAGTCACTTATTCATTTATTTGGCGAATTGCATTCCCCTTCGTTTCTTTGCGCAAAATTAAGTGTTTTAAGTTTATTACAGTTTTTATATAGCTTTTTTCTTTTTGAAGCAGTTTTTAAGGTGTAAATAAACTATTTTAGCCAACCAAATTAATATCTCGAAGTGGGACCATTTTATCACATAGGTAGTTATATATACATGTTGAAGGCATTATTTGTTAAGCCTGAACGTATTGCTATGTATTGGAAGGAAACCTTTCGGCAGATGGTGGATATAGGCGTAGGCTCTTTACTGATAGTAGCTATCATTTCATTTTTTATCGGAGCGGTTTCTACTGTTCAGTTTGCTTATAATTTACAAGATTCATTAATACCTATGATGTATGTTGGATATGTGGTTAAAGAATCCATGATTCTTGAATTTGCACCAACGATATCTTGTCTCATTTTGGCAGGTAAAGTAGGATCAAACATATCCTCTGAATTAGGAAGTATGCGTTTGTCAGAACAGATTGATGCATTAGAGATTATGGGCGTTCATACCAAGGCATATTTAATTGGTCCTAAGATTATTGCCGCAATCACTATGATACCTTTATTAGTAATCATATCTGCTGCTATTGGAATCTATGGTGGTATGGTGGCGGGAACGCTATCAGGTTATGTTAAATCGACAGACTATGTTCAAGGGGTTTTAAGTTTCTTTGATGCCTTTGGTGTTTTTGTTATGCTATTAAAATCAGTTACTTTTGGCTTTTTATTAACCAGTATTTCTTGCTACCAAGGTTACAATGCTTTTGGTGGAGCCCTTGAAATTGGTAAAGCAAGCACAAGAGCAGTGGTAATCAGTAGTATTATGGTACTTTTTGCTGACTATATCTTAGCTTGGATTTTATTATGATAGAAATAAGCAACATCCACAAATCTTTTGGTAAGCAACACGTGCTTAAAGGGATTAATTCTGTTTTCCATAAAGGAAAAACAAATTTGATCATAGGTAAAAGTGGGTCAGGGAAAACTGTTTTAATCAAATGCATAGTAGGTTTGCTTAAACCGGAAGAGGGTTCAGTAAAATATGATGGGAAGGAGTTTTTGACAATGAACACCAATGAAAAGAAGGATATTAGAACACAAATAGGCATGCTTTTTCAAGGTAATGCCTTGTTTGATTCCATGACAGTGGAAGAAAATATTCGCTTCCCATTAGATATGTTTACCAAAAAATCGATGGAAGAAAAGATTCATCGAGTGAATGAAGTGTTAGCCAAAGTTCAATTAGTAGATACCAATAAAAAATTTCCTTCTGAGATCAGTGGTGGTATGCAGAAAAGAGTGGGGATCGCTAGAGCGATTGTACTTAATCCAAAATATCTTTTTTGTGATGAACCGAATTCGGGATTAGATCCGAAAACAGCGATGCTGATTGATGATTTGATTAGAGAAATTACACAAGAGTATAATATTACTACTGTTATTAATACGCATGATATGAATTCAGTAGTTCGTATTGGTGATAGTATTTTATATCTTCATAAAGGAGAAAAAAATTGGGAAGGAGATAATGAAAAACTCTTCTATACCGATAATCAAGATGTAAGTGATTTTATATTTGCATCAGAGTTTTTACAAGAAGCCAAGGAGTTTAGATTACAGAATTGGGATAAAAGAAAACAAACGGAATCGAAATAATAATTAGATATGAGCATATTAGTAGATAAACATTCAAAAGTAGTAGTACAAGGATTTACCGGAAAAGAAGGGACTTTCCATGCTTCTCAAATGATAGAGTATGGAACCAATGTAGTGGGAGGAGTTACGCCTGGAAAAGGAGGTACTAAGCATTTAGATAAGCCTGTTTTTAACACGGTTAAAGATGCTGTTGACCAAGCAGGAGCGAATACCTCAATCATTTTTGTTCCTCCGGCTTTTGCTGCTGATGCTATTATGGAAGCTGCTGACGCGGGAATAAAAGTGATTGTTACGATTACAGAAGGTATCCCTACTCAAGATATGATCAAAGCAAAAGCTTATTTAGAGAATAAAGATTGCGTAATGATTGGACCTAACTGTCCTGGCATTATCACTCCGGGCGAATGTAAAATCGGTATTATGCCTGGATTTATTCATAATCCGGGAAAAATTGGAATTATTTCAAGATCTGGTACATTAACTTATGAAGCTGTTGATCAAATTACTAAAGCCGGATTAGGACAATCTACTTGTGTAGGTATTGGTGGCGATCCAATTATCGGTAGTTCTATGTTGGACATTGTACGATTAATGATGAACGATAAAGACACGGAAGGAATTATCATGATCGGAGAAATTGGAGGTGGAATGGAAGTAGAAGCGGCTAAATGGATTAAGGACAATGGTACAAAACCTGTCGTAGGATTTATTGCTGGTAAAACAGCTCCTAAAGGTCGTAAAATGGGACATGCTGGTGCTATTATTGGTGGTGCTGAAGATACAGCCGATGCTAAGATTAAAATAATGAAAGAATGTGGTATTCACGTTTCTGAATCTCCTGCATTTATTGGCGCTACTATGGCTGAAGCTTTAAAGAAGTAAAGCATTAACTCAATTAAACCGAATTAGATCGGCATCGGATATATCTTTTAAAGATTAACAGAAGTATGAAATTATTAGAAGGAAAAAAAGCTCTAATAACAGGAGGGTCTCGTGGAATTGGTAAAGCAATTGTTGAAGTTTTTGTGAAAGAAGGTGCTGAAGTAGCATTTACCTATTTGTCTTCTGAAGAAAGTGCCAACAAAATTGTAGAAGAGCTAAAACCTTATGGAAAAGTAATCGCTATTAAATCTAATGCTGCTAATTATCAAGAAGCTGAAGAGCTTGTAAAAGAAGTTTTAGAACAATTAGGTAGCATTGATATTTTAGTTAATAATGCGGGTATCACTAGGGATAATTTGATCATGCGAATGAGCGAGGAGCAGTGGGATGAGGTTATTCAAACTAATCTAAAATCGGTGTTTAACTTAACGAAACAAGTCATGCGACCAATGATGAAAGCCAGAAGTGGTTCCATCATCAATATCAGCTCAATTGTTGGTATGAAAGGAAACGCAGGACAAAGTAATTATGCGGCTTCTAAAGGGGGAATTATTGCTTTTTCTAAATCAATTGCTCAAGAAATCGGATCGAGAAATGTAAGATGTAATGCTATTGCGCCTGGTTTTATCGAAACAGATATGACGGATGCTTTAGGAGAGGAAGCCAAAGATGCTTTTATCAAAAATATTCCATTAAAAAGATTGGGAACACCGGAAGATATTGCTAATGCAGCGGTTTTTTTAGGCTCTGATTTGTCAACCTACATTTCAGGTCAGACATTAAGTGTTTGTGGCGCATTGAATTGTTAAAGGAGAAGTTACACATTCGCTCGGCTCTAGCCGAGCGAAAAATATTAATATAGCTTTTAGCTATCCAACAAATCAAACCAATAATTAACCCCTTGTAACATAATCTTTTCGCATTTCTACTTAAAGTTTGTTTTCTTTGAATCATAATTAAAACATTTGGACGGCCAACTCATATTATCATATCCATTTTGGTTTATCGGACTATGCATTCTATTCGGTTTGTTGGTAGGCTCTGTGCTATATTTTAAGGATAAAATTTTCTCCGATAAACCTATCCTCAAAGGCTTAATGTTTGCCATTCGGACTATTTTGGTGGCTGCTTTAGCTTTTTTACTGTTAGGTCCGGTTTGGAAGGGCTTTATAACCAAAACAGACAAACCGATTGTCGTTTATTTAGAAGATATTTCCTCCTCAATTAATACGTTTACCACTCCAGAAGATTTGTCTAATTTCAAAACTAAAAGAGACCAATTTATCGAGCAATTAGGGGATAAATTTGAAGTGGAAGAGTATGTTTTTGGTGCCGACTTAATGCCTCGTAAAGACAGTTTATTGGGGATGGAAAAAGCCACCAACATATCGCAGGCTTTGGAAAAAATGCTCGAATCACACAGTCATCAAAATATAGGAGCAATTGTTTTAGCAACAGACGGTATTTACAATCAAGGCTACAACCCAGCTTATTCAAAAATTAACTCAACTACTTCCATATATACTATTGCTTTAGGTGATTCCACACCATCAAAAGACCTTTTCGTTCAAGCATTACAATATCCTAAAGTCGTTTATATGGGCGATAAATTTCAATTGGATATTGAATTTGGTGCTTATAACTTGGCCGGCAATAGTGCAACTTTAAAAGTGACCAACGAATCCAATAAAATACTATTGAATAAAGTTGTTTCAATCAACAATGATGAAGTGTTTGGGCGAGAAAGCGTCATCATTGATGCTGTAAATTCAGGCGTTCAGAAGTATAAAGTTGAATTGTCAACCAATGCTAAGGAAGATATTGCTTCCAATAATTATCAATCTGCTTATGTGGAAGTGCTAGATGGTAGAAAGAATGTTCTCTTATTGTATGCAGGTGCGCATCCAGATATCAAAGCATTAAAAGCTGTAATTGAAGAAAATAAGAATTACGAAGTTACCGTCAATTCAATAGATAGGTTTAGTGAAACGATTGATGTTTATGACTTAATAATTTTACACGGTTTGCCTTCCATCAAAGGAGATGAAAAGGCTAAGAATATATTTAAGAAAATAAAAGAAAAAGGCAAGTCTGTCGCAGTTGTCATTACTGAATCAACCGACTTAAACTTTTTAAATGGTCAACAATCTGTTCTAAAAATAAAAGCTTCCGGACAGAAACCTAATGAAGTTCAAGGTTTACTCAATAGTGATTTCAACGATTTTCAAATTCCCGATGGCTTAACGCAAGCATTGCGTAACTATCCTCCTTTACTTTGCCCTTTTGGTGAGTATGAAGAAGGCCCAAATACAAAAACCATTATTTATCAAAGATTAGATGATATCAATACTGGTTATCCAATGGTTTTAGTAGGGCAGGAAGGCAGTTCACGAATAATGTTTATTAATGGTGAAGGTATTTGGCGTTGGAGAATGGCAGAGTTTGCGCAAAACGAGTCCACTACCAGCTTTGATCAATTGTTTAATCAGTTGATACAATATGTGGCGATTAAAGAAGACAAACGTAAGTTTAGATTATTAACCAATAAAAGTTTAATCTGGGAAAACGAACCAGTTTTGTTAAATGCTGAGCTGTATAATGCCAATTATGAATTAATCAACGAGCCGGATGTAACTTTAGAAGTTAAGGATGGCGAAGGGAAAACGTATGACTTTGTTTTTGACAAAACGCTCAATGCATATAGCTTAGATGCCGGATTATTACCAGTAGGCAACTACACTGCTGTTGCTAAAACTAGTTGGTCAAATGAGAATTATAATGCTGCTGTTAAATTCACCATTAGAGAAGTACAATTAGAAACCTTAAATAAGCAGGCCAATCACAATATGTTGTACAACCTCAGTAATAATACTGGTGGTAAAATGTATACCGTAAATAATATGGAATTGGTCAATGCTGCTATTCAAGAAAATGTAAACTTGAAACCTGTGTTGTACAATACAGTTAAAACCACTTCACTACTACATTACACATGGATTTTCTTTATTCTACTCGGTCTCTTATCTATTGAATGGGTCGTTAGAAAATGGACTGGAGGTTATTAAGTTATTCGATTAATTTTTTTGATAAATAGCCAGAGCCTTTAGATAGCTAAATTTTGGAGCAACATCGTATAAGTAATACCTATAATTCAACATTGATTATTCGTTAATCGATATTGGATATTACTTTATGAGAACCAATTATATCTTGTAATATAAAAGGTTTGTCATACTTCATAAACGAAGTAACCCATATCTTGGTAATAAGACTATTTTTTAGTCATTACTAATGACATGTACTTTAGTTTATAACTGGATATTACAAATTGCATACATTGAGTTGATACATTTATTTGTTTATTTATCTTGAATCAAGAACATCGAACAAGGAATCTCCAATTTTAGAATTGAAAATTCAATGATTTTTAACTCATCAAATACAACTAGCAGTATCTTGTTTTTAAATCCCCAACACATGGTATCAATTGTTAATTTAATTCTCTCTAAATTTGCATCATGTACCATTTGTTTGAGTTATGCAAATAGTTGAAGTATCAAGTCCATCTACAGAATCTGAATTTTATAAACTTCCTAAACAGATTTATAAAAATGATCCCAAATGGATAGAGCCATTAATACAAGATGTTCAAAAGGTCTTTGATCCCACCAAAAATAAATTTCATCAAGAAGGAGAAGTTATAAGGTGGATTTTACAAGAAGATGGGAAAACAATCGGTAGAATAGCTGCCTTCACCCATAAAAAAATATTGGACGGTCAAAAATATGCCAATGGTGGAGTAGGTTTCTTTGAATGTATAGATGATCAAAAAGCAGCTAATAAATTATTTGATACGGCTAAAGATTGGTTGATGTCCAGAGGAATGGAAGCCATGGATGGACCGATTAATTTTGGTGAAAAAGACAATTGGTGGGGATTATTGATTGAAGCCAAAACCGATGTAATGTATGGTATGAGCTACAATCCAAAGTATTATATCAACCTTTTTGAAAACTACGGCTTTAGAGATTATTACAAGCAATTCAATTACTTATACGATATAGCTAATCATGCTTTGCCGCCAAAATTTGAAGAAAAGGCGAAAGCATTAGAAGCGGATCCTGATTTTGAGTTTACCCATATGAAGGGCAATGATTACGCCAAATATGCAGAAGACTTCAGACAAGTGTATAACAACGCTTGGGGAAAAGGGCAGGATGGCTTTAAGGAAATGCCAAAAGAAATGGCACTTAATGTGATGAAAAAGTTGAAGCCAATTGCTGATAAAAAAATCATGTTGTTTGGCTACCATAAAGACAAGTGTATTGCCATGTTTATAATGATACCGGAACTCAATCAAATCTTTAAACATATCAATGGCAACCTAAATTGGTTGGGTAAGTTAAAATATGTTTGGCATCGAAACATTCTAAAGTCGAACAGAAAGGCCATGGGAATAATGTTTGGCGTAGATCCTGATTATCAAGGCATTGGTGCTGAAGCGGCTTTGATTAGAGAAGTGGAACGAATTATGCGAGGCCATTATAAGCGTTACGATTGGATGGAAATGACCTGGATTCACGAATTCAATCCTAAGATGATTCATATGGTGGAAGGCTTAGAAGTGCCTATTTCTAAAACTAGAATTACCTATAGATACTTGTTTGATAGAGATTTACCTTTTGAACGTCAATCAAGTATTTGGAAGTATACACAGGAATCACCACAAGAGTAACATCAATAATGTATTAACATGATGTTTTAATCTTTTGGAATAATCTATCATTGGAAATCATCAATGAAGTTCTATATTTATATGCAAAATAGAATTGAATTATGTTGCCTTTGTTCGTTATTTCCCTTTTGATTGGTTTTCCCATTGGAATTGTCCTTCTCCTAAAGGATAACAAAGATGGAGGTAATGAGCAAAAATCTATTAAATTTATGGTAGGTGTAATTTTGGCTGTTTTGCCTATCATCCTTTTAAGCATATTGATAATCAAAGCATATGTGCGCTCTGCACAGTCTATGTAAAGTAAATCTCTTATCTGTTATTACTTTCGATAAATCTCTTTAGAAAAGGGAGGTGACTATAACTAAAAAAGAAGTATCATTGTATAGTCTATTATTTTAAAACTAACCACAGCTTATGTTCAACTTCCCGCTACAATTCACCTTTAAAATTGGTACGCTAGCCAATGATTTTATCGTCACCGATGCTAATCAACAAACAATAGCTTATATCCGCCAAAAGATGTTGAAGCTAAAAGAGAAAGTGGTAGTATACTCCGATGAAAGCAAATCAAAGGAGTTATTCAACATCAATGCAGATAAATGGTTAGACTTCAACACTGCCTATACTTTTTCAACGGCTAATCAAGCCATGGAATTAGGAAGAGTTGTTCGTAAGGGTTGGAAATCATTATGGAAATCTCATTACGAATTAGTAGACACCAATGATCAACAAGACATTTTAATTAGTGAAGAAAATCCATGGGTAAAGTTTTGGGATGGCATTCTTTTGCAAATTCCAATCATTAACATGTTTACTGGTTATTTCTTTAATCCTAAATACATCGTCACCAGAAAAGATGGTACAATTGTCGCTCGATTATCAAAAGAAAAATCATTTTGGGGAAGAAGATTTACGTTGGATAAATTAGAAGAATTTGAAGAAGGAGAAGAATTAAGAGTTTTGTTGGGTTTAATGATGATGATTCTTTTAGAAAGAAGAAGAGGGTAGAAGAACTGAGTTGCAGTAGACCTTTATTCGACTACAATTTATTGCTTAACTATTTTAATGAAAGATGAATACTAGTAATATACTTTGGTTGGTGATAATAGCCTTAATTGCCTATTTGTTATATGATCATTTTCTTGTTCCGTCTATATTAGTAGATAACGAAAAGAAAGTTTGGGTGTATGTTGAAATAACTGTTGAACAAAAGCGCGATACATCAGACTACTATTATTATGGACAAATTCATGAAAATCTATTTGAAGAAATTCAAAATGAGCGTATTGAGAACAAATATTTTGAACTTTCTAATATAAGATATTGGAATGATGACGATCTATTGGAGTTGTTAGAAAATGATGATCGATTCGATAACAAGATATTTAGAATGAATGATATCAGCTATGTAACTGCTTATAAGAAAGATCCTATTTTAATATATGATGAGGAAGAATTAGCAGAAAATGCGAAAGCAATTAGATCGAAAAATTAATCAAATGGGTTCTAGTAACTTCAAAATCTCATCCTTTTGTTCTAATGCTGTTTGATATCCAATTTTAAAGATTTCATCCGTATGATTAGTTCTTAGTGTAGAGAATTTCTTTAGATCATCAGGCGCAATAACCACATCACAATACTTGTATTTTTTGAAATTAGAATAGTGAATACCTATATCATAAGCTCGCCTAAACAATTTATAAGAGCTGGAGATTTCCGAATTTTTAATCTCCTTCCGTCGATGCACATTAATACCAATAATCTTTTGGCACTTTCCTAACAAAGGTTCCACCGGAAAGTTGTTTAAAATAGCGCCATCAGAATACAAAATACCGTCTATTTCAATAGGCGAAAAAACCACAGGATAAGCAGAAGAAGCCATTAATATTTTTATCAATGGTCCACTGTGGATCACTTTTGAATACCCATTGGTAATATCGGTTACTGATACATATAAAGGATACTTCAAAGCATCAAATGAATCCTCAGGAAAATACTCTCTTAAACTTGCTTCAAATTTATCCGTATTAATAAAGCCGGGTTTACCCCATGCAAAATTGGACATTTTAAAAATGTTCATAGATTTTAAGAAGTCGAGCATTTGCTCAGGGGAGTAGTCTGCTGCAGCTAATGCGCCAACAATAGCACCTGCACTTGACCCTGAAAAAACTTTTGGTTGAATGCCTAACTCATTAAAAAGTTTTATGGCACCAACATGTGCAGCACCTTTAATGCCACCACCCGATAATGCTAATCCAATGGACTGTTGATGTTGCATAATTTAAACTTTAATGCAAAAATAGTAAAAGCTAAGCCCTTAGCATCTTATTAAATGTCAAATATGTAACTGGAGCTCGACTCCAGCCGAGAGGATTAATATTAATTGGCTTATAGCCAAAATGATTGATTGAATGATTAATCAGTGGGGAGGGAATATATGAGCTTATAAACGACACTGATACCACACAACCCAATACTTTTACTACTTTTGACATCCATCAATCAATTCCAATAGTTTGTTTGAAAAGCAGTACATAAAAGTCATATTGCCACAAGCATTACCGCAATTGTATACCTATGAAGTGCCTCAAGAATTCCATAGAGAAATTAAAGTCGGCAAAAGAGTGGAGGTTCAATTTGGTAAGCGGAAAATTTATGCTGCCATCATTCATAGTTACTGCGAAAAACCAGAGCAAGTAGCATTTATTAAACCTATTTTATCAGTTTTAGATGACGATCCAATTATTCAAGAATGGCAATTGAGTTTTTGGGAGTGGATGGCCAATTACTATATGTGTACGATGGGTGATGTAATGAATGCCGCTTTACCATCGGCTTTTAAATTGAGCAGTGAATCTGCTTTTCTGAAAAACCCATTGGCTGATGATTTTGAAAAGGATCTAGCTGACGATGAGTTTATGGTCATGGAAGCGTTCAATTTTCAAGAAGAATTATCATTTCAAGAGATCCAACAAATTACTTCCAAAACTTCCATTATAAAATTGATCAAAGGATTGATGTCCAAAGAGCTGATTTACATCAAAGAAGCTTTAAAGGAAAAGTACAAACCTAAAACCAAAGCCTTTGTTGTACTCAATAAAGATTACGATGATCAAGCAGCATTAAAAGTTTTGTTTGATGATTTAGCTAGAGCGGATAAGCAACTAGCGATTCTATTAACTTTTTTAGATTTAAAACAAAAAGGGGAAACTGAAATTAGTAAAGCAAAGTTGTTAGAATTGGCAAACGCAAGTGACGCTTCTTTAAAAGGATTGGTTAAAAAGGAGGTGTTTGAAATTGAATATCGTGAGGTAGATCGATTAGAAGATCTTGAAACGGACTTACAAACCAATATTTTAAACGATCAACAGCATAAGGCTTTAGTCGATATAAAAGAACATTTTAAAACGAAGCAAACTGTTTTATTACACGGCATAACGTCCAGCGGTAAAACACACGTTTATGTTGAATTGATTAAAGAAGCGGTAGCGAAAGGCAAACAAGTTTTGTTTTTGCTACCGGAAATTGCATTAACCGCTCAATTGATTCAACGATTGAGAAGATGGTTGGGAGATGTAGGCATTTATCATTCTAAATTTAATGACTCGGAACGCATTGAGATCTGGAATAAAGTACAGCAAGGTCATTACAAAATTGTGGTCGGCGCCCGGTCGGCCTTGTTTTTGCCATTTCAATCATTGGGATTGGTAGTGGCAGATGAAGAGCATGATACTTCCTACAAACAATACGATCCGGCACCGAGATACCAAGCCAGAGACAGTGCTATTTACTTAGCGCATTTACACAAAGCAAAAGTATTGTTGGGATCAGCAACACCTTCTTTTGAAACCTATTACAATGCCTTGAAAGAGAAGTTTGGTTTAGTGTCGATCAACGAGCGATTTGGTGGTGTTCAATCTCCGGAGATTAAGTTGGCGGATTTGACCATGGCGAGGAAGAAAAAGCAAATGATTGGCGCACTAACGCCAGACTTAAGAGATGCTATTGAAAATGTTTTGATAGAAAAAGGTCAGGTGATTTTATTTCAAAATAGGAGAGGTTACGCACCTTACTTGACTTGTGGCAATTGCGCCTGGATTCCGTATTGCAAAAACTGCGATGTGAGTTTAACCTATCACAAATTTGCAGAAGATTTAAGATGTCATTATTGTGGCTATCGAGAAAAGTTGATCCATCAATGTAGGCAGTGTAAAGCACCGCAAATGGAATTACGCGGTATGGGAACAGAAAGAATTGAAGACGATCTAAAACTAGCCTTCCCAACTGCCAAAGTAGGGCGAATGGATTACGATACCGTAAAAAACAAACATGGACACGAGAAGATCATATCGAAGTTAGAAAATAGAGAAATCGATATTTTGGTGGGCACACAAATGGTGACCAAAGGCTTGGATTTCGACAATGTAAGATTGGTAGGCGTTTTAAATGCCGATGCTTTATTGTATTATCCAGATTTTAGAGCCGTTGAGCGCGCTTACCAAATGTTGATGCAAGTAAGTGGGCGAGCGGGAAGGAAAAATCAGAGAGGGCAAGTGATTATTCAAATGAGTGATGTCAAACATCCTATTGTAGATTATTTGATGGACAAAAACGGTTATCAAAAATTGTTTACTAAAGACATGTTGGAGCGAAAAGCCTATCGTTATCCGCCTTATATTCGGTTATCTAAGATTATCTTTAAGCACAAGGATTATTTAGTGGTAGAAAAAGCTAGCCAACAATTTGCCATGCAATTGAGAACGAATTGGGGCAAACGAATTATTGGTCCAACAGCACCGATTATCAGTAAAATTAAGATGCTGTATATCCGAGAAGTAACCTTAAAAATTGAACGAAACTTGTCATCCATTGAGCAGTTACATTCTGACATTAGAAAAGCGCAAGATGATCTATATCAATTTCAAGAATTTAGGTCTTTGAGAATTCATGTGGATGTGGATGCTTACTAAAGGCTTTAAGCATTACACAAAACGCTTTGCCCTAATTTAATAAAAGTTGTTGCTTTGTTTTTATATTAGATAATTATAATAAGGATTAAGGATTTATGTCTTTTATTCGGTTAATAAGCATATTAAAATAATGAACGCAGAAGAATTTTATAACCAAATCACTAAGCTTCCTTATTCTTTTGAAAATCGAGACTTGGAAGAATATCTTTTAGCTCTTTTGAAAATAGTTGAAGAAAATAAATCAAAAAAATTAAACTATAATTTGGTAATTGAGATGATACAAGGTGCTTTTGAATCTGAATCTCTAAAATTTAAGGATGAATGGTTAAAGTATGATAGTGCACCGGATGAAAATAGAATGAGTAAAAAAATTACCAATCCTGAGATAAGTCAATCAATAGACAAATCGAACGCTTCGAGTTTAGAACCTCAGGATTTTACAATTGAAGTTTTAAAATTTCAAATAGCTGAACTTCATCGAATGAAAGGGAAACAATTGGAAAATGAATATAGGTATTTTGGCATCCAATCAGAAACGGGTAATTCTTGGTATAATTTCGATCCATTTACAAATTTGGAGTGTGGAGCAAGGTGTATGGAAGATAATGAAACTGACTTTGATAATCTGAATTGGTCTTTTATAGGAGAACTTTTGGAAAATGGGAGAATATACGAGTAATGATGGATGAAAGAATGTATACTAAGCAGAGCAAATTCCTTAGTCTAGTGCTCAGGCACAAACCTGAAACAATAGGAATAACTTTATCAGAAAAAGGATGGGTAGACACTAAAATATTAATTCAAAAGATGAATGAAATCGGAAGAGAGATTGACTTTGAAACATTATCTTTTATAGTAGAAACTAACAATAAGAAACGATTTGCATTTAATGAAGACAAATCAAAAATAAGAGCAAGTCAAGGTCATTCCTTAGATATAAATTTAGGATATGTTGAAAAAATACCACCAGAAAGATTGTATCACGGCACAGCACAAAAGAATATTGATAGTATTTTTAAAATTGGTCTTGAAAAGAGAAATAGACATCAAGTCCATTTGAGTAGCGATATTGAATCTGCTTATAAGGTCGGACAACGTCATGGTAAACCAGTTGTACTTATAGTTCTTGCAAAGAAGATGTGCGAAGATGGATTCAAGTTTTTCGAATCTGAAAATAAAGTTTGGCTAACAGATAGTGTTCCAGTAAAATACTTAACAACAAGAGAAAATAAAGGCTAACATAACAACTCCACTCGCTCGCATCTTGCGAGTGAGCAGCAGTATATGCCTCGGGCTTTTTGAACCCTAATCTAACTATTAGTAGATTAATGTGAGTATAGACCAACTTATTGACTGTTAATAAATCTCGCGCCATCTTTGGTGGTATCACCAAAGACATTTTATTTTGTAGCTTATAACAACAAGATTATACATTGAAGTAAAACATGAAAAAATATTCACTCATAGCGCTAATTGTAATACTCTTTCCAATATTATTGAGTTTAACAATGGTTGGCGATAATTGGATTTGCAAAAAACAAAAGGCATATACTATTTATTACACTTCAAAGGATAAGTTAAATATTAGGGAGTATAAACCTTACTTTAAAAAGGGAACAAAATTGGTGGAAGACTTTTTTCAAGCTAAGTACAATCAAGATTTTGGCATTTATGTTCATCCCAATCGTGCCTCGTTGGATAAGGCTTGGCAAAAAGATTGGAATATGCCGGATTTTACTTCTCAGTGTTGGATGGTGGCAAGTGGAGTGGCTGATAAATTAGACATCATCTCACCCAAAATGTGGGAAAGCCTAGCTTGTGAGCATACTTTCGCCAATACAATTAAAACTCAAAATCTAATCACTCATGAATTGGTTCATGTATTTCACGGACAACTCAATGAAAGTCGGGATTTTAGTGATGTTACAGGGATAGATTGGTTGGTGGAGGGTTTGGCTACTTATGCTTCCGGTCAATGTGATTCGGTTAGAATCTCACAAGTAAAAACCGCTTTGCTTAAAAATGAGGTTCCGGAAATTTTGGATCAATTTTGGACAGGCAGTTTAAAATACGGATTATCAGGATCGGTTGTGATGTACCTCGATGATAAATACGGTAGAGAAAAACTGACAAGTTTATTGAAATACAATGATATTAAAGATGTGCTAAATTCATTAGCAACCACTGAATCGGAGATAATGGATGGGTGGAGAAAATATATGAGCGAATGGTAACCTTATCTATATGCCCTATCTGGATTAAGGTTAGTACCGTGAATTGGGGCTAATTTTAGTAGTAAAAATCTAATAAAATTTTGACCGATGCCATCCCTATTGGTCAAAATTAAAAATAGCAAATACTTTTTTGGCAACAGCTAAATTGATTGAATAGGTAGGGATAGCGTCGGTTTATATTTGCTCGTATCTTGCAAGTGAGTAGCAGTATTTGCCTCCTACATTTTGAAACGCTAATTTCTTATATATAAGCAGCTTACTTAATGGGATTCTTCAGCATAGCCTCAGAATGACAATCTTCTTTGTAAGTCATGCAGAGCGCAAGCGAAGCATCTCATAAAGATTAACTACTCCCTAGCTTAAGTTTAGTCCCGTGCATTCGAGATAACTTAAGCTTTAGAAATCTATAGAAGTCTCTTACCAACGGCAGATAAATGTGACTTCAGTATTTAAAATGTTTGTCATTTGGGTTTTAATATGCTGTTACAAACAGCTTTTTTATTTGCTAAGCTTAAGTCTCCGTTGCACTCAGACTTAAGCCAGAGTAAAGTTCCAAGCCGTCTTTGGTGTTAGCTCCCAAGACATATTATCGCTTATTGATGATTACACCAACAAGGGCATAGTGATAGTTTTTGATTCCACCTTTTTAATATTATTAATTTAGCAACCATTAATAACTTCAAGACGAACTAAATCAGAAAATGGACTTTATAAATTTGATATCAGAGGTATTTAGCAATGCAGGATATATTGGAAATAATTCTAAAAAGAACAAATTTTGGCTTTTTGAAGTAATCTCAATTTTGCTTTTAATTAGTGGTGTTGTTATTATTGCTATTAAACTCCCTAGTGTTGAGATAAAAACAATTTCTACAGTAACCATTGTGGTTTCAATATTTTTAGCATTATTAGTTTCCATATTAGCTTTTGTAATTTTAGTAAAAAGCTCAATTATTAAACAGGTTACTCTTATGCAATTAATAGGATATATTTTTTCTTGGACGTTTTTTTTAGAATCAATGATATTGCTGATTTGGGTTTAATTCCTCCCTTCTAGCTTAAGTTTAGTCCCGTGCATTCGGGATAACTTAAGCTTTAGAAATCTAAAGAAATCTCATACCTACGGCAAATAAATGTGACTTCAATATTTAAGATGGTTGTTAAAATAAAGAAATGCAGTTCCAATCAGCCATTTGTTACAAAGCTTAAGTCTCCGTTGCACTCAGACTTAAGCTAGAGATAACAACAACCAAAACCTATCTCCTTCTTCTATACCATCTAAATCCAATGAGTAAGACAATACCTAAAACAATAAAAGGCCAAATGTTGGTTAGAAATACGAAGAACCAAAACAAGTTGTCCCAACCATTTCTAAAACCTTCTTTGAATTTTTTACCAAAGGCAGTTTCACCGGCATACGTTTCATAGAAAGTAATATTTAAGGTTGAAAAGGATACTTGGTTGCTTAGATATTTCAATCGACCTTCAATCGATTCTATTTCTGCCCGTAAATTTCCCAATTGACTTTCAATCTCTAATATTTCAGAAACACTTTTGGCTTGCTTTAAAAGCTCTAAAAATCTATTTTCTAGTTCTTTTTTAGTCTTTAATCTAGCTTCAACATCTAAAAATTCCTCCGTTACATCTCTTACATTAACTTGTTTGCTATCAATCTTTTTAACGTCATTGGTGGCTTCATCTAATACCTTATCAAAATTCTCCGAAGGAATTCTTATCATTATATTGTTACTCGTTCTTCCCGGCGATTTATAGACATTATCAGACGAGATATACCCTTTGTTTTGATCTATAATGGCAATAATCTTGGTTCTAGTAGATTCAATACTTGGTGTTTCAAACTCCACCCAACCTTCTTTGATGAGTTTTCTGCTGATGTCTATCGTTTCAGTTGCTGCTATGTCTTCAGTAGCTTGTTTGGCATTTTCATAGCTGACATCCGCTAATTCATTGGTGACGAAGCCTCGTTCGTTAGAATTGGAATGGCAGCTTACCAAAACGATAAGTGCAAAAAGCATAGATAAGAATGAAATTCGTTTCATAGATTGAAAGTTGTATACATTAAAATTACTATACATAAACGAATTTTGCTGTCGAATGCTATTGATGGAGGTCGAAATTTACACAACTATGACCAATATAATTTTAATACCACCAACAAGGTTGAATTTTAAGTTGTATGTTTAATATTACCTAACCACGATAATGAGAAAACTACAACTTTTTCTTTTTTGGATATTAATGTTTTTGGTCTATCAATTAACCAAGTTAGTTATTGTATTGGATCGAAAATTTAAGTTTAAGTTGAAATTCCCTAGAGATATTGATCAACTGAAGCATCAAAAAGATTGGTGCATTGAAACATTGATTGAGAATGGTGCTTTGCCTCAATTAATAGAAGTTGTTGATTTTCAGGTCAAGCAGTTAAAACAAGATGTAGTTTTTAGATCAGATACTGCATTGGTGACAATTGATTATAAGCAAGATGGTCTCAAACATCAGTTTAGATGCATTGCTAAGTTTGCACCAACACTTGGTTCTGTTGCGAGTAGAACCATTTTTAATTTACAGCAAAATCATATTAAGGAAGTCAGTTTTTACAAGCATTTGGCTGATAATATAATTGGCGACAAAGTAGCTCCCAAAGTGTATTTTAAAGAAGCAGATAAAGGCACCGGCAATATGTGTTTGTTGATGGAATACATGGAGGATTACAAGGAGTTTGATGAGATTGAAGGCTGTCCTGAAGATATTATTCCAACAGTAATTACTCATTTGGGACAAATGCACGCTTCCTTTTGGAAGGTGAAAGACAAAGAAGTTGAAGGTGTTGTAGTCATTCCTAAAATAGTATCAGATTTATTGGAATCTACCCAATGGTTTAAATGGAGTAAATCTGCGATTGGTGTTTTTAGAAAATGTTGGGAAAGAAACAATGAAGATCAAACCGTCATTCATGGTGATGCTAGAGTAGGGAATTATTTGTTTCATAAAGAAGATCCGAAGCAGTTGGTTTTTATTGATTGGCAAGGTTGTCGGTTATCGAAAAGCAGTGTTGACTTAGCCTATTTCATAATTTTAAGTATTCAGAAGCCTTTAAGAATAGAGCACGAAGAGAAAATGTTGAAACTGTATTATGATACTTTGATTAGCAATGGCGTTGAAAATTATTCAGAAGCAACTTTTCGCAATGAGTACAATGATGCTTGTATAATGGTGTTAACCATGCTGGCCATGCCGGGTTTAAGTGGTGAAGGTAATTACGATACAAAGTCGGACAGTGTGATGTTTTTTGTGTTTGGGTACTATTATTGGCACGATAGATTGAAAGCTAAAATGGACGCTTTTGATTATGATTGGATGGCACAGTACTATGACCTATCAAAAGAAGAAAGTAAACGAGTAATTACAGAATTGTTGGATGCCTACAGCAGTAATTTTATGAATATTTTTGAGTCGATGTTTGTGTCAAAAGAACAAGCGGATCACAAATTCAATGAATTACATGATAAGCTCAAAGGGCATTATAAAAGTAAGGGTGTAAGCATTAGTTAGGGATTTCTAGTGCCGACTTTGGTGATAACTTTATAATTGTTTTAAGGAGATTTTTTGACACAGATTTCTCAAATTTGTGTGATTATTTAAGCTAGTTAAAAGGCTTCCTATTTCTAAATTATAGCTATTACATTGGTTATTTTAGTATTTATTTTGAGTAGGATTACTAGGATTCTTGCCGCTTAGCGGCAAATTAATGCGTGTAATTGTAATTGCTGAAATATTTGACAGATTAAATCAAGAAGAATTTGTGAGAATTCGTAAAATTAGTGTCTGATTTTTTTCGTCTGAACATTTTAGAGTTCTACTTCAACTTTTTCCATTCAAAAGGAGCTTTAATTTGGTCGATATAATCTTCCGGAAACTCCTTGAAATCACATAAACCAATATGCTCAGATGCGGCTTTGTCTTTAGGATAATAAACCGTTCCAAATACAATATCCCAAAAAAGAATGTTGTTGCCATAGTTAGCATTAGCTTCTTCTAACACCAAAGAATGATGCCAGCGATGTAACTCTGCATTGCTGAAAATGTAGTTTAAAAATCCAAGTCTGATATCAATATTGCAATGTTGAAACAAGCCATGAACGATAAACCAAACCGTTAAGAGCGTAAGGATTTCTTCCGGAGCGCCTAAAATTACTAAGGTAGAAATGGACAATGTAAAACTTACAGCAATATCAACAGGGTGGAAGCGTGCCGCATTCAACCAATACAATCTTTTTGGACTGTGATGAACAGAATGAAAGCGCCAAAGAAAAGGTACTTCATGAGCTAAACGATGCCACCAATATTCTCCAAATTGAGAGACAATCATGGCCAATGCTAATTGCGGCACTAGATGCCAATTAGTAGGCCATAAATTAAAACCTATTAAGGAGGATAATTTTATTGCAACAGTGAGCAATGCCGTAACCAATAACGCTTCTAATAACTGTGGAATCAATATCATAGAAAAAGCGCCATGAAGTAAATCTGTTTTTACATCATTATGCACTTTCAACCAGTTTTTATGCATGGGTAAAATACGTTCAAAAATAAAAACGATAAAAACGGTGACAATGGCAATAGCAGCGGTTATAATACCTGGATCAATACCAGCTTTCATACCATAAATTGCACCGGCAATAGCGGCTGTAAAAACAGTAGGAAAAAGTCCGTAACTAATAGCTTTTTTTACAGTTGTATTCATTTTTTTACTAAGTTTAAGAATCTGAATTTAAGGAATAAATATGAATACAGATGTCTACTTAACCCGTTGAGCATTAGTTTTGTAAGTAGTTTGTGCAGCCTATAATTCTTAATATCTAATAAAATTCACTAGCCAATATAATTTAACCACAGATACACGGATATCGCTATAATTTATTTAGAAATGCATATAGCAATCAACTAAATTAATTATAGAAATAGAATGGCTTGCTTATAATCGATTGCGCCTTGGCGCATCCCGATTTGAACGATATTCATTTTGAGAGTGATATGCATCAAACAAGCTACAAATAGCTGAAGATTTACAATTATAAATCTCTGCATCCGTGGTAAAATAAAATATAACTTAAATACACAAAGGGTATACTTAGCTAAGCTTGGAACTTAAGAATTGTTGAAATTTTTCCTCAACAAAGAAACCTTCTCGCCGGTATTGAAATATACCATTAGCCGATTTTTTAAAGCTTACTTTTTTAAGCCAAAGACCGAAAAGCCAAATAGGGCAGTAGCCTTCATAAATTAAAATGCCATCATCTACACATACGTCATATACAATGATTGCGCTTCCGTAAGCTTCTTTATAGAAAGTATCGAACCCTGGTTTTTCTTTGAGTTTAACACTAGTAAAGCCGCCATTATAGTAGCTGGCAATATAGGTTTTGCCATTTTCGAACTTAACCAATTTAAAACCATTGGCTCTAAACCATTTATGAATTTGTTGAGACGATATGTTAATGTTGAGACGTTCCATGCTACTTAAAACTTAATACCATACAATTTAAAAGGTCATCTATTTTTATTAGCACATTAGCACATCAGCATATCACTTCACCGCTCCGGCAGCTTCTAACATTTCTTTATATGCCTTATTACTTTTTTTCAAAACAGATCGACCTTTTTTAGTTTGTGCATTTACATCGGCTCTGGCATCAATTAAGTGTTTCACAGAGGCTTCATTATTTTTCTTGTCTACGGCTAAATGTAAGGCCGTTTGTCCATCTTTATTTTTAGCTTCTAAGTCGATTTTTTGCTCAATAAAAATTTTAACTAAATTCCCTTGATCTCTGCTATCGGCTACTCTGTGCAAATAGGTAAATCCTTTTTTGGTTACAAACTCCGTATCTCCTCCATGTTTTAAAAGCAACACGATCATGTCTTCCTGTAAATTTTTGACAGAAACATCCATTATTTCAGGTTTACTCACATCTCCTCCTGCATCGATCAATAATCGCATCACGCCAACATGTTGATATTTAGCGGCATTAAAAGTTCCATCATCAGGATTAGCACCTTTTTCTAATAGTTTAGCCGTGATCGTTTCGTTGCCGTGATAGGCTGATGTTTTAATATAATCAGCTACTCCGGCACCTTTATCCAACAAATACACCGCTATTTCAGTGTAATTTTTAGAAATAGATGAGGCGATTCCTTCGTTGGGATCTGCACCTCTATCAACCAAAAGTTTCACCATATCGAACCAACCATTGGTAGCCGGTAAATTAACGCCGGTGGCTTTCGCACCTTTATCTAGTAAATAAGAAACCATGGTAACGTCATTATTCGCAATGGCATAAGTTCTACCATTTTCAGCAATGGCATTCCCTTTTTCAACTAATAGTTTTACAATGGCAAGGTTTTTATTTTTGGCAGCACTGGCAATTAAGGCGGGTTGCTCTGCTTTAGCTCCGGCATCTAGTAATAAGCCTACAATTTCTACATGTTGGTTGTTTACGGAACCCGACATTCCTAAATCTGGATTAGCTTTAAATTGCAGTAACAACTTCACCCAATCCACCTTTCCTTCTGTAGCAGCGGCGGCAATTTGAAGACTAGCATTTCCTCGCGCTTTCAACGCTAATCCGCCCATGGTAATGTTTCCTTTGGTATAAGCCTTAGATAATGCCAAGTTGGGATCCGCACTATGGTTTAAAACTAGTTTTTCAAAGAATGCAATATCATTGTTGTTGACAGCAAAATCTAAAGCAGGCGTTCCATTGGCGCCTCTTTCTAACGCTAATTCCATCGCTTTTTTATTGTTTTTTGAAATGGCATAGCTAAGGGTTTCTGTTTTTGAGCCACCATTTTTTAAGCCTAACTCAATTATGTCGTAATTACTATAGTCAATGGCGGTGTTAATGGGACCATTATTGACCAAAGTCACTCTGTTGTTAATTAAGGTTTTGAATAAATCAGTATTGTTTTTATTGGCAGCGGCTTGGAGTGCAGTATGATCTGCTTCTCCAACTTTCAAGAGCGCATTCACCATGTTGGTATTGCCAATTTCTATGGCTTTGGTAATCATGGCTGCATCAGCATTAGCGCCTCTTTCAATAAAAAGGTTAACTAAATTTTGATCGCCTTTATTGACGGCATATTGCAATTCATTTCTACCGACTTGCACATTCGCTGCTCTCATTAAAGCCCAAATCATATCGGCATTGTCATTTTTGATGGCGGATTGCACATGGGCTAATTTGGGATAAGCCTGATTGTTGAGCAATAAGGTAGCAATGGGCATATCATTTCTGTTCACTACATTTAATAACGCATCTGAACTGGCTCTTGCTCCTGAATTCAATAGTACTTTTACAATATCTGGATTGTAATAATTTGGATGTGTAGCTAATTCTAATTGACTGGTTTTAGGATAGTTTTTGGCATAGATGAGTTCTTGAACCATGCTATAATGGGTTTTGGAAGTGATAGCGGCTTCAATCATTCCATCGCCTCTTATTTGTCCACCTTCACCGGCTAATCTTCTGACTTCACCAATATTATTAGAAGCCACTGCGGCCCGCATTTGATCTTGAGTTGGAACAGGGCCTCTACTACCAACTTTTCTAACGGTATAGCTGATAGAAATAGATTCGCCATCTCCATCAGAACCAGTAAAAGAATTGCTTAATGTTCCATAAGTATTCAGGTCTGCTAAACTGATGTTGGCTGAGCCTCGTAGGTCTTCTCTGTCGGCATCAAATGTGTTCCACTCACTCATTAAGGATACAATTTGGATCCAACCACTATTGGCATTTAACTGATCGGTATTGATGATAAAATCTTTGGTTCTATTGATATTGATTGAAGCACCTTTGCTTTTTTCAACTTGATTTCTTGCAGAAACGGAATAGACATAGGGTGTTGCACCTTTATTGGCGTATAAATTATTAGACACGTTAATAGCAACAGCACCAAAGAGATCTAGTGCAGGATAAAAGCCACCTTCGTCACCCGTAACGGTAATAGAGTTGACAGTTACTTGAATATGGGTTGAATTAGGAGGAATACCGGCAAATGTTCCATTGCTTACCGGTGGTGTATAAGTGCTGCCTTCAAAGAAGTTAGTCATTGTATTCCCAAGGTTAATAAAGGCAGTTCCAACATATTCTGCACCATCAATCAGGCCTTTTCCAAATACTTCTGCGCCTTCTACGAGTCCTTCACCTACTATAATGGCGCCATCTTCTATATATCCGCCAAGATCTTCAAAAGCTGTTTCTAATTCTTCACCAAGATCTTCAAATGCATTGGCTATTTCAGTATCCAAAGTTCCAAAGAAATCAATAACGTCATCACCAATAGCATCTACAATTAGGTCGATAAACATGTCTTCTGAGATGTTTAACTCTACACTTACTTTTTCTATAAGATCTGAGCCAGCAATGGTCATATCAATTTCAATTTCCACTTTAGCTTTCATGGAAGTTACTTCTCCTTCAAATGAGATTTTTCGAATATTAAGGGCATCTTTCAATAAACCTTCTACTACATATGAACCGGCAACGGCCATTCCTTTGTCCATTTCAGAAAATGCATCCACCGTTCCGCTAGCTAAATCAATAAATGCATCTCCAAAGTCATTTCCACTTTTTTCCTGTTCTAAAACATATTTTGCGTCTTTATAGGCTTGCTGACTTTTTTTACTTTCTTCTTCTATAAATTTTATGAGTTCATCAGCCAGCATGGTTTGTAATTTGTTTTCAAAAGCCACTTTAGCATATAATCCACTTGTAGGTGTTAATTCTCCCGCTTTAATATGAGCGGTTACACCTAATGCACCATCTAAAATTTTGCCTGTCGTTTCAAACTCAAAACCACTTTTATCTACTTTTATAAACGTCTCATTAGTGATTTCTAAAACGGTTACAGAACCGCTTAACTTAAAATGTGGATCATTGGCATCTAAGCCTAAACTAACACTCGGACCTGATCTACTTCCATCTGCATGAGGACGAGCGCCTTCAATAGCAAAAAATGTAAAACCTCCTTCTTCAATAACAAATGGATCCATTTCTCCATACGCTTTTATGCCACTTTCTCCTATAGAAAATCCTATTAAACCACTTATTCCTGCTAATTTTAATCGAGCACTATCTAAGGCAATTCCTCGAGTATAGGTTCTACCAAAAAGCTCAACATCTTTCGGTACAATTTTTAGTTTGGCGGATTCAATTCCGGTATCTAAAGCATCTCTCAATCCGCCAGATATCCCTGAGTTCTCTGTAAATGCTTCAATTAATGATAATGGTGTTAGATTCCTCACTTCTGCTATTAACATAGTTTCTGAAATATCGGCAACATTAACATAAGCCACTAATGAACCGCAAACATGTTTACTTTGATTACTTACTGTTCCTAATCTCAAGTTTCCTGTTAATCCTAAAGTGTTGATCCATGGAAATTTAATGCCCACGCCCCCTCTTATGCCTAAACCTCTTATACCAACGCCGGGAATATCAAATGGTTCTTTCCATTCTGCTTGAGGTTCTAGGCAACTATTGGGTTTCTCTGCTCTTGCACCTCCTGCTGCTAATCCAGCTTCCACCTCAACGGTTTGATCGGTAGCTGATACAATTAAGCCACCATAAATTTCAACTCTATCAGAGCCGGCTTGAAAGGAACCTGCGCCACCAATTCTAAACTCAACTTCGCTTTTTTCTAAAACTAAACCTGCATTCACATTATCAAAAGAGAAGGCGCCATCACCAAATTGCATATTCAATCCCAGTTCAGCATATAAATTAATCCCGGTAAAATCAGAAGGCATGGTACCTACCAAAGTGATGTTGGATACTTTGAGAATATCTTTGACTTCTGCCGGTAACTCAATAGAAGTAACTAAGTTTAAACCTTTTTTTACCGCATAGTTGGCGTCCTCTGCTTCCGGATCAATAAATTTAGCCGGAACAATCGATTGTCGATCGGTGAGTATAAAATATGAGCCCGACATATTCATGCCATCTAATGGCGATAGAATGGCTGCAAAATCTGAAAATTTAAAAGAGGGAGGCGGTTTTAAGGCCAAAAGTATTTTTTCACTTCCGGCTTTTCTATTGATATCAAAAATTAAACTACCTAAGCTAGATTCTCCATTAAAATTAAGACTTTTAGCGCCAGGAAATACAGCTAACTCAACAGTTGATAATTCAATGGCTTTGAAAAGATCTGGTGTTTCATTTAAAAAGGTGGAGGCATTATTGCCAATCGTAGCATCTAAAATATTTTTAAGATTGATTTTTTCTATGGTGGCTTTAATCGCTAAATTCTCTGTATTGTTGGATAGGGCAGTAGCAAGTGTTAATGGGATATTGCCAACATTCATTGTTCCTGTAAGTGTTCCTGTTACTTCTCTAGATGCCAATGTGGGATCGGTAATCTCAAATTCAACTTCAATTTCATTTGCGGTAAAACTGCCGGCTCCTAATAACTCCCAATTTGAGGGCGAAGCAATGATGGTAGACAACTTACTTGGGGCGTAGCCTGTTGCTCCAAACTCAATGCCTAAAAATTGTACCCAAATTCCTACATTTAAAGGGAACCCATCCGGTAAATAGGAGGTTAGTTTTCCATCTGCTAATTGATTGATCTTGATAAAATCGATGGTTGATTCTTCAGGGAATTCAATTTCTAAACTCTCAATTCTTTTGGAGGATGAATAACTCCCGGATAGCGATACTTCTGCTTCACCAAATAATGTAATGGTGGCAGATAAATCTCTTCCGCCATCGTCTCTTTTTTCTGTATCTACTTCATTGAGTATAAATTGCCCAACACCAAAAATGGATTCCATTGACTTTTGTAACTCACCATTTACTTCATCTTCAAAGAAAATAGCTTTTTTTTCGGCTCGTTTTAAATTTTTAGAAGAAGCGTTAATGTTGGTTATTAAACATGGAAATACCAACAGAAAAAAGAACAAGTATATTTTAGACATTTGCGTGTGATATGGTGGAAAGATGATCTAAAATAGTTCTTTTCTTTGTTTGAAGCTAATATTGGAGTAATTTTTAATGCGTTGAACAAGAGTTTTTTATATCTGTCTTTTATTCAGCATAACTAATCTTATATACAGCTCCTTTGAGCACATCTGTAAAATATAATGCCCCATCAGGACTTACAGTAATGTCTAATGGATTGCCAAGACCTTCATCATTGTAGACGGCAATATCTGTAAAACTCGGTACGGCATTTTGTCCGTTCCCTTCAAAATCTACCATTTGAATTCGCTTGGCTATAAAGCTAGATCCCGGCTGTAAAGTTTTACCATACAAAACCAATAATAGTTTGTTTTTAAATATTTCAGGAAATTGATCTCCGGTGTAAAGACACATTCCGGTTGGCCCCACAACTTCATTCCAAACAAAAATTGGATCAGTGTATGCCGGATGATTAGCTACTCCTAGCACTTCTGGCCAACCATAATTATTACCAGCTTCAATTACATTAAATTCATCAGATATGTTTGGACCGTTTTCTGCTGTAACCAAATCGCCATTGGGTAAGAAAGTTAAATCGTAAGTGTTACGAATACCGTAAGCATAGATATAAGAATTAGGAAATGGATTATCTATTGGGATACTTCCGTCTTTGTTTATTCGCAATATACTGCCTGCCAAGGTATTTAAGTTTTGCGAATTGTCGCTTAAAAAGGCATCTCCAATTGGTATATACATTTTTCCATCTTCCCCAAAAACAATGCTTTGTATCTGGTGGCTAGGAGAAGATGGAATGCTATCTATTATAATTGTAAAATCTTCACCTATATTGTTGTTATCGGTAAATCTGCCAATATTACTAAATACAGTATCATCTGAAATAGTGCTATACGACACATAAACAAATTTGTTGGCAGCATAGTCGGGATCAAATGCTATTCCGATTAAACCCGCTTCGCCTTGATCTATTGTTGTTCCGGGAAACCTAACTGGAACGCTTCCGAAGTCTTCGCTTAATAATTGATCATTTTGAATTATTCTTATTTTTCCTGTCTGTAGCTCATTCACAAAAAGTCTATTGGTGGCATTAGGAGCAAAAGCCAGAGAAGTGGGAGATTCTAAATTGTTCGTAACTTGTTGGTACGTAAACCCTTCAGGTAGGCATAAAAAATCTGTTGGCTGATTGCAAACAATATCTAAAGTTCGAATATTTTCTATTTCTTCTTTACAGCTGCCTAAAAGAAGAGAAATTAAAAGAATTGGGAAAAGATGTTTCATGTTATAATTTTTGATAAAAAGAAGCGTAAGGTTTTAGTTATCTATGATAATTTAATATCCAATACTACTTTGGTTTCAAAGAATTCCCCTTCAAAAATGTCTTTGATAGGATGAATGGTTAGTTTCTTTTTGATACTGGCTACTGCACTGATTTCATACGTAAGATCGCCACCTTTTAGAGCGATGATATGTTTAGTTTTCTTTCTTGTCCAGCCAAAAAGTTTCTCCAATTGTGTCACGGCTCTTGTGACCACCACATCAAACTGTTGGTCAACATCTTCTGCTCTAGACCAAACGGCTTTCGCATTGGTTAAACCTAATTTTTCGATGACATCATTTACTACATTGATTTTCTTCCCGATAGAATCTACCATTAGAAATTTTGTATTGGGAAAAAGAATTGCTAATGGAATGCCGGGGAATCCGCCACCGCAACCTAAATCCATCACATGGCTAAATGGTTCAAACTCAAAAACTTTAGCAATAGCTAAACTGTGCAGTACATGTCGCTCATAGAAATGATCTACATCTTTTCGGCTGATTAAATTTACTTTTTCATTCCACTCTTGATATAATGGTCCGAGTTGTTCGAATAACTGAATTTGTTTGTCTGTTAAGTTGGGAAAGTATTTTTTGATGGTTTCCAATAGTAGATCTTTTATAGAAATGAAACTAATGAATTGTAATATTAATCAATTTCATGAATACTAATAAAATCCCCTCTTTGGAGGGCAAATTTTGCTAAATCTTTAATTTAGATACAAAATTGGGGTGGGTTTTACAATCCCGCCAATAAATTATCATACCGATCAATAGCGTTCGCAATTTGTTGTTTCAAATTATCCGAAGTCTTTAAGATCATATCGTAATTGTTCGGAAAAGGCAATGGTCTGTTGTTTAATTTATTTCTTAAATCACGATTCAGTATTTCAATATGACCATTGGCACTGGCATAATTGTTAGCAAAAAAAGTATTGTCTTCTAAGCGTTGATTGACAATTTTTTGTTGGTAACGGTTGTCATAAATTTCAAAAGAGGAATAAATTCGAGCGGATTTATTTTGTTCCCACTCCGTTACATGGCAGTACAATGTTTTGTATTTCGGCACTTTAATAATCTGTCCCAAACTATCCACCACATAATTTCCTTCTGAATTTACTAAAGGTTGTGTGCCATCTTCAACTGTTTTTTCTTCATGAAAATGAACTTCTTTTACATACTCAGGACTGATCTCAACCCCTTCAACGGTGACTTGAATAGCTAAATCATATTCAAAAGTATCTGTCCAAGTTCTATACAATCTGCTCCAATCATCCATGTATCGTTCGTAGTTGTATTCACTCAATACGTTTAAAAAGTTTGGAGGTAAAACAACATTATAGGCTTGTTTAAATTCTAGCAAAACATGATTGGTACCTTTTTCTTTTGCTAGATATTTTAATTGAGCTTTGTCTTTGTAGTTATTGTAATATCGGTTGATTTTATCTAACTCATAATATGCGTCTCTTGCCGCTTCCTTATAAGGTTGAGCCAACATATCTTGAGCCGTTTGATAATGATATTCAGCGGCATTTTGTCTTGCTTCTTCAATAACCTTAATATAATTAAAAGTTGGGAAACTAGCTTCTGTACCATCATTGTAAAACAATGGTAAATAGGGTTCCGCCGTATTTTGTCGGTATTCCATGTTTCTATAAATATCAAATATCTGTCCCCAATCGGATGGATCTCCATTTGATTTTAAACGTTCAATGCGATATTTCTCTTCGCTTAAAACTTTATTGTAAGCCTTTTCTGCAATAGCTAAATATTCGTCGTGTTTACGATCGTTCTTTAATTTTTTTAATGCCGCTTCTAAGGCGTTTTCATAATTGCCATCATATAATGCAGATTCTACAGCATTATAGCATCCGGTAAAGGAAAGCGATATGGCTATAACCATAGTGATTTTAAGTAGATGTCGCATCATATTGACTTTTATTACAATAGATGCAAAATCGTGCCAATTTTGGTTAAGGAATACTTAAACAGATGTAAACTCCTTGATAACCTTTAATTCTCTTGAAAAACTAAAGTTGGAATACTGGCATTGTTAGCAATTTTATAGGATAAACTTAAGTTGAATAGCTTTGTTATCAGCGAATCTCTTTCATCTAAAACAGCTAACATACTAATATCGTTGTTCGCAACGTATTCATTTAATCTCTCTGAGACATTATCTCCATCAATCAATTTAAACTTTAAAATTCCATCTTCAATTTGAGGAACAAATTTCGATCTTAGATATTTTAAAACAGGTTCATTGACTTCGCCATCGGTATCTTTAACATGAATGACCTCAATGGTTGCTTGAAATTGTCTTGCAATGGTTAAAAGTGTGTTGATGATCTCTAAATCTTCCAAAATAAAATCAGAAGCAAAAACTATTTTTTTAATGGGGTTAAATACGGCCTTATCAGGAATCACTAAAACTGGTGTGCCCGCTT
>JAWKKV010000005.1:0-323360 GCA_041393015.1 Chitinophagales bacterium
ATAGTAGCATCTGGCAACACCACAACTGATGCTTCTAAAGATTGTACCGTTAAAATAGATGTTACAGGTTTATCTTCAAATACATTCTATTACTATAGGTTTAAAACCGGTGATAAATACTCTATGATTGGAAGAACAAAAACTGCTCCTTCGGCTAATGATTCAGATCAGTTACGATTTGCAACAGTTTCATGTTCAAGCTTTCAGCATGGCTATTTTAATGCCTATGATAGAATAAAAGAAAGAAATGATATTGATGCCATCTTTCATTTAGGTGACTATGTATATGAGTATGGGCCAGGAGAATATGGAGATCTTAGAGATCATTTACCAGACAAAGAAATGGTTGATCTTATGGATTACAGAACGAGATACTCTCAATATCGTTTAGATCCAGCATTGAGAAATTTACACCAACAATATCCATTTATAACTACTTGGGATGACCATGAATCTGCAGACAATTCTTACAAAGATGGAGCCGAAAATCACACTCCCGGCGTGGAAGGCGATTGGGAAGATAGATTAGCCGGTGCTGCTCAAGCTTACAGCGAATGGTTGCCTATTAGAAATCCCGACCCTACCGATGATAAAAAGATTTATAGAAAATTTAGCTATGGTGACATTGCAGACATTTTCGTTTTAGATACTAGAATTATTGGAAGAGATGAACAACTCGGTTTTTTTGATCAATTAGATCAAAATGCTTTTAATGATACCTCAAGACATTTATTAGGCCCGGAACAACTATCATGGTTAAAAGAAGGCTTAGCAACTTCAACTGCCAAATGGAAAATTATCGCACAACAAGTAATGGTAGCACCTTTTAGAGCATTTAATATTGTACTAAACTCTGACCAATGGGATGGCTATAGTGCTGAAAGAGCAAGATTGTTTGATTTTATTTACGATCAAGGAATTGATAATGTTGTTGTTCTTACCGGAGATATTCATACCTCTTGGGCAATGGATCTTCCTTTGGGCCCAAATCAATATGTACCATCAACAGGTGAAAACTCTGTAGCAATTGAATTTGTTACCACTTCTGTAACTTCTCCCGGTATTCCCTTTGCCTCGTTAGCCAATATCATCAAAAATGAAAACAAGCACATTAAGCATGTCAATTTAACAGATCATGGCTATACTCTTCTAAATCTTACCAATGAGAAAGCTCAAAACGATTATTACTTTGTAAAAACGATTGAACAGCCTGATGAAGATGTTAGATATGCTCAAAGTTTTTATTCGAATGATGGCGATAATCATATTACAAGAATTGATGAAGCTTCAGAGAGTATCTATCCTCCGGCTATTTTTGCGCCTGATCCAACAGACACTACTTCTAATAATAACCCAACAGTAGGCTTATTAGAAAGCAATATTCAAATTACTGGTTTATATCCAAATCCAGTGATTAACAATAAGGTAAATGTGCAATTCTTTGTAGAGCAAAAAGAGAATATTACGATCCAATTGTTTGATCAAGCTGGACAAATAGTAGCCTCAAAACAATTAGGAGAAAGAGCAAGAGGAATTTTTATTGAGATCTTTGAATTTCCAAACATATCTGCTGGAAGTTATATCTTAGCATTGAAACATGGCGACAAAATAGCTAGTCAATCATTAATTAAGCTTCAGTAAAATAAATTGTATGAAAACTAAACTACTCCTATTAATACTTTCTGTTTTAAATTTAAGTAGTTGGGCACAACCGGAAAATGAATCAATAAGGTCATTAGCGGATGCTGATTTAAAACCTTTTTATCACGGTGTGGCATCTGGGGATCCTTTATCAGATGCCGTTATTATCTGGACAAGGGTTACACCAGAAACTGATGGCGACGTAGAAGTAACTTGGCGAATTAGCAAAGACACACTTTTTACAGATACATTGCAGCAAGGAGTTTTTACTACAAATGCCGATAGAGACTATACCGTAAAAGTAGATGTTCAAGGGTTAGATCCAAATACTTATTACTATTATGAGTTTTCTGCCTTAAATAAAAACTCAATAATGGGTAGAACTAAAACAGCACCAGATCAAATTAATAGTATTGATCAATTGCGTTTTGCGGTAGTGTCGTGCTCAAATTATCCATCAGGCTACTTTACTGTGTACGAAGAAGTTTTTGAAAGAAATGATGTTGATGCTGTTTTACACCTTGGCGATTACATCTATGAATATGGAGAAAATTCATTGTTAAGTGGGCCTAGACAAAATCTACCTGATTATGAGATCATTGAATTAGCTGATTATAGATTACGTCACGCCACTTATAAATTAGATGAAGATTCTAGAAAAATGCACCAAAACTATCCTATTATTTCTACATGGGATGACCATGAATCTGCCAACAATTCTTGGCGAGATGGTGCAGATAACCATTCCCCAAATTCCGAAGGAGAATGGAGTGTTAGAAAAGCTGTTTCCCATCAAGCTTACTACGAATGGATGCCTATTAGAATTCCAGATGAAAATAATTTAGACAGGATATGGAGAAAACTAAACTATGGTAATCTTGCTGATATTTTTGTTTTAGATACTAGATTATATGATAGAGACGAACAAGGACAACCATACGATGATCCTAATAAAAAGCTAATTGGACCAGAACAAATGGAGTGGTTACAGCAAGGAATGGCCAATTCGACTGCCAAATGGAAAATTATCGCTCAGCAAGTCGTTATGGCACCATTAGTAATTCCAGATTATGGTAATGAAGAAATTCTATTAACGATTAATTCTGATCAATGGGATGGTTATTTAGCTGATAGAACTAAACTGTATGACTTTATTGTAGATAATTCTATAGACAATGTTGTCGTTTTAACTGGCGACATTCATACTAGCTGGGCGAATGATTTGCCCTACAGTATTTTTGATTATAATAAATATACAGGCGCAGGATCAATTGCTGTAGAGTTTGTTTCAACAAGTGTTACAAGCACCTCATCTCCTATTCCTTTACCACCTGTTAGCGGTTTAATTAGACAAGTTTTACCTTATATAAAATATGTTGAGTTAAGCAGAAAAGGTTACACCTTATTGGATCTGACGGAAGAAAAAGCACAAGGAGATTTTTACACTGTTAATAGTATTCAAAATCCAAATTCTAATTCAGTTTACAGACAATCTTGGTATACCGCCGATGGTGAAAATCATTTAGTTCGGGCAGATACGGCTACTGTACAAGCTGCACCCTTAGCACCTATTGCGCCATGCGATCCTCGTGAGATGCCTACCGAAGATACCACAACGGTTGGTTTACAAGAAATAACATTAGGTGACATCCTTAATATTTATCCTAATCCGTTCTATAACGACTTGGTGATTGAAGCTCATTTGTTTGAAAGCAATAAAGTTGATGTTTCTATAGTTGATACTAAAGGCTCTTATGTACTTACAAGAGATTTGGGAAATTTACAAAAAGGTAGAAATCTGATTGAGATAAATGATCTAAATTTACCTGTGGGCATCTACAAATTGCTCTTAACTGTCGGAAATGATGTAATTAAACGAAGTGTCGTTAAAATTGAATAAAAGCATATTAAGAAAGAAGGAAAGCTGGCTACAACTGGTATTCCTTCTTTTTTTAATCTTTTTGCTGTTTGATTCTATCTCTCCCATTCAAAAAAGAATTTCTTACTCTAAAGTTGTTTTAGATAAAAATGACCATTTTCTTCATGCCTATTTAAGTGATGATGATAAATGGCGCTTATATACAGAGATTGATGAGATTACGCCGGAGTTAATTCAAGCCATTAGAGTTAAAGAAGATCGATTTTTCTTCTATCATCCGGGAATCAACCCAATTGCTATTGCCAGAGCCGCTTTCAATAATGTAAGAAAAGGTTACAGAACTTCGGGCGCTTCCACAATTACCATGCAAGTAGCTCGTTTACAAAATCCAAAATCAAGAAGTATTTCCTCCAAACTGATGGAGATGATCAATGCTTTTCAACTAGAGTGGCATTATTCAAAAAAGGAAATATTACAAATGTATATTAACCTTTTGCCTTATGGTGGAAATATTGAAGGCATTAAATCGGCTTCACTGCTTTACTATAATAAATTCCCTCAGCATTTAAGTCTTTCAGAAATTGCTTTGCTATCCGTGATCCCCAATAATCCAGAAAAGTATAAAGTTGGAAGAGACACAGAAGATTTGAAAAACAAGCGAGATCAGTTGCTTAAATTTCTAAAGAAGAGAAAAACGTTTGGTCGAGAAATGATTGATGACGCATTGCTACAAGAAGTTACGGCTAAAAGAAAAAGCTTCCCAAAATTCGCCCCTCATTTCTCTAACTATGTCATCAATCATGCTAAAGAAAACAATATTCATACTACACTCAATAAGCAATACCAAGCACAAGTAGAAGAGCTATCACAAGCTTACAACAAGCAATTAAAGTATAAAAACATACATAATCTATCTGTTTTAGTGATTGATAATAAAAATAGAAGTGTGTTAGCTTATTTAGGCTCACAGAATTTTAATGATGCTAAAAATGCAGGACAAGTGGACGGAACCAATGCCTTAAGATCTCCTGGAAGCACCTTAAAACCTTTGATCTATGCCTTAGCTTTTGATGAAGGACTATACACTCCAAAATCTGTTGTTTCTGATTTACCTATTAATTTTGATGGCTATGAACCGGAAAACTATGATGAAGAATATAGAGGAAGAGTAACTATTGAAAATGCCTTAGCGAATAGTTTAAATGTTCCAGCAGTAAAAGTGCTTAAAGATTTATCAGTAGAAGCATTTACCAATTCTTTATCTGCTGCCAATTTTAAATGGATCAATCAACAAAAAGATCAATTAGGATTGTCGCTAGCGTTGGGTGGATGTGGCGTAACCTTGCAAGAATTAACCGCTTTGTATGCCGCCTTTGCCAATGAAGGTCAATGGGCTCCCTTACAAATTTTCAAAGATGAACCTCTAACAATGGAGCAACAAATCATTTCTGAAGGCGCTAGTTACATGTTGTATGAAATTCTTACTCAAATAACGCGACCAGATTTACCCAACGAGTTTGCTAATGCTAAGAACCTGCCAAAAGTTGCGTGGAAAACCGGTACTTCTTATGGTCGACGTGATGCGTGGAGTATTGGCTATAACAACAATATTACGGTTGGAGTTTGGGTGGGAAATTTTTCAGGAGAAGGTGTTCCTGAGCTTTCCGGTGCCGAAATTGCCACACCATTAATGATCAACATTTTCAATGCTTTAGATTATGATAAGAATGATGCTGGTTATAAAATGCCAAAATCTTTAGCCTTGCGATATATTTGTGAAGTATCGGGAAAAGTCCCTAATGATTATTGCAACAATCAAATTCTAGATTACTTTATACCTGAAGTATCTTCTCTAATTAGATGCGATCATTTAAAAAAAGTGTGGGTAAATGAAACCTACACTGAATCCTATTGTAGCTATTGCCTAACGAACGAAGCAGTGATTGAAAAAGAATATCCCAATCTACCTGGCGACTTAATCACCTTTTATGACAAGCAAAATACGACCTATACCAAAATTCCTCCTCACAATCCAAACTGCTCTCATTTGTTTGCCGATCATCCACCACAAATTACTCAACCATCAATTGGGGCTACTTATTATTTAGATACAGCTGCAAATGAGCAAGTACTTTTAAAAGCAGATGCCCACAATGATGTGAAGGAAATTTTCTGGTATGTCAATAATACATTAGTAGGAAGTTGTGCCACTGATGAAAAATTCTTTATAGCACTACCAAAAGGAAATATTGAGATTACTTGTACAGATGATAAAGGCAGAGCCAGTAAGATTGAGGTGAAAGTGGAGTATTTATAAAAACTAAGTTAATCCCCAATAAAAAAGAGAACGTGACTCAAAGCGAAGCGAAGAGTCTTATCTAGGCTAAACCAAATTAAAATTAATAAATACTATTAAATCGGCTTAATGAGATGCTTCACTTCGTTCTGCACGACAATTTATTCTATTACATTTTAAATTAAATCTAACAATTCATCTTTAACAAAAAACCTATCTCTATTCTACAACCCCTTTCTCCCAATTACACTACAGATGGGACATTTCTGAGGATCGTGACCTCTAGCCGGACAGTATTCTCTTCCAAAGAAAATAATCTGCAAATGAATCTTATTCCAAATACTTGGATCAAAAACTGCTTTTAAATCCTTTTCGGTTTTCACAACATTTTTACCGGTTGACAAACACCATCTAAACGCTAAACGGTGAATATGCGTATCGACCGGAAAAGCAGGAACATCAAAAGCTTGCGCCATTACTACAGATGCTGTTTTATGTCCGACACCGGGCAACTCTTCTAATAATTCCATATCAGCAGGAACTTCACCATTGTATCGTTCCACTAAAATTTTTGATAACTCAGAAATAGCTTTAGATTTTTTAGGTGAAAGACCACAAGGCCGAATGATTGCTTTAATGTCTTCTACATTTTGTTTAGCCATATCGAATGGATTATCCGCTAGTTCAAACAGTTCTGGGGTAACTTTATTAACACGTATGTCAGTACATTGCGCCGATAGTAAAACCGCTACAAGCAAAGTATATGCATCCTTGTGATCTAAAGGGATTGGTGGATTTGGATATAGATTTTGCAGTGTGTTTTTAACTATTTCCGCTCTTTGTTTTTTCGTCATAATATGGATAAGTTAATTTTAGCTTAATAGATCAACTTTTTAATTTCAATTTCAGTTAGGGGACATTTTATAAATCTAGGGGAAAATTACTATTTCTTATACCAGTCAAGAAATAGAATACAATACTTTTTAATTTATTGAAGTGGCTTCTAATACAGATTAGTTTGATGTAGAAGTATAAAAACCAATAACATTAAAAACCGAATGTATGAACCCATGGCACGATGTGAGCGCAGGCAAAGATGCGCCCGAAATTATTAATGGAATTATTGAAAATCCTAAAGACACGCGAACCAAATATGTGTTAGATAAAAAAACTGGTTTGCTTAATCTTGAAAGTGTGATCTATTCCTCGATGCATTACCCCGCAAATTATGGCTTTATTCCCAAAACATACGTGGAGGGAGATAAAGCTCCATTAGACATTTTGATTCTATCTTCTATCTCAATTGTTCCATTGTGTATTGTGAGAGCCAAAGTAATTGGGGCCATGTGCATGAAAGATGGAGATGAAAGAGACGACAAGATTATTGCAGTTGCTGCAGATGATATTAGTGTAAGCGATATAAATGACGTTGACGAAATTCCACAGCATATTCAACAAGATTTGATGAAATTCTTTGAATGCTATGCGAAACTTGAAGGAAAGAAATTTATTGTGGATGAAATTCAGAGAAAATCAGTAGCCTTAAGTATTGTTTCTAAAGCAATTGATGAGTACAGAGCTAGGTTTGTGTAAATCAGATTTCGGATAAATTAATCTTTGGCTTGTAAACCTAAAACTTCTTCGCAAAACTTAAATGTTTCTTGCCTTACTCGTTCTATTTCTTCTGACATTAGTTTTGAGTTGATGACGTGTGTATTGGCATTGGCAAATGCTACTTTTCGTTTCAATTTATCGGGTGTACCTAATTGTTCAAACATTTCATTAATTCTATCAATACTAACAATGTCATCCTTTTCATCTTCATTTTTATAGTAATATCCAGCAAACACAGGTTGTTTGATGGCTTGAAAGGTAGATTCTTTCATGGTGGCTTTAAGTAAAGATTTAAGGGCTACCAAACCTTCTAACCTATATCGATGCGTCCAATACTTTTTTGCTTCGTCACTCGCAGCAAACTCCCGATACTTTCCTCCCATTGCTTTACGAGTCAATTGTAAACCCCATGGCATCACTAAAACGGCAGAGGTTTTATCGGCAATATCAATGTTAGGCGCATAAGTGATGATGCCAGCAATTTCAGGATGATGCGCTGCTAAATACAATGATAGCGTTCCTCCGGTAGAACAACTCATTAAGATTAAGCTATCGCCTAACAATTTCCCTACTGCAATAGCTTCTTTAGCAGTGGCCATTAATTTCTCAGGTGTTAAATCTAAAAAAGCATCTTCCGTGGCAATACCATGTCCATATAATCTTGGTAAGTATAAGTTGCAATCATATCGTTCAGCAGTTTCAAAGTGGATGGGATCTCCTTCCATCGGACTAGCAGAAAAACCATGCAAATAAACCAATACATACGGTGTCTTTTGTCCTACTGAATCTGCCCAAACAATGGACGAAGCGTTATTCGGTTTAATGTTTTCTACTTGAGCTTCTTGTAGCGCTACATACGCTTCAACCGTTTGAGTCGTAGCATTTATGATTGGTAATTCAGCATCAATTTTTGCTTTTGGTGCTTTTGGTCCAGCAAAATAAACGATTATCAATAAAATCAATAGTAGTAATAGACCTTTGAAGAATTTTTTCATTTTGTAAAAATAGGATTACTCTTCTAACTAAATTATTTAGTTGCATTAATAGTACAATTATCCTCATTACCTCCAAAACTCCAATTACTTACAATTGAATTTCCACTAATGGTGATTGTACCTCCATCAAACTCTATAAAAGGTGTTGTGGCTGGTAAAGAATTAACTACAATGGTTGAACAATCATCAGAAAAAGATCCTGTCCAAGTTGGATAAACAAGTGTTCCATCTGTATAGCTAATGTTAAAATCTTCATCACTTCCGCCTTGACTTATGGTGATTGATCCGGTGTTTAGGCAAACAGTTGCTGAAGTAACGTTGTATGTTCCTATTGCATTAGTAGTACTCGCACATGGTGTTTCCGCTTCATCACATGATTGAAAAACAACTATACCTAAAAACATTGTTAAGACGAATAAATATTGAATAAACTTCATTCCTTTAAATCTTAATCGTTAATACTTACTCTTTACAGGATTTTCAGTATTTCTCCTATTATATCTTTTAAAGATATTTAAATTTTAGTTTTGATGTTAATAATGAAACTAAATAGATCCATTTAGCTATACACTCGCAGATGTCTCACACAGTGAACTTTGAGAAAGTCTTTAAATAGGTATTCATCAGTGTTCCTTTCCGCGTGCTGCCGTAGCTTTAGCCTAGGAGCACAGGAGACTCTGATGATGGTAAGTTGCTTAACGCTTAACATATTTTACCTATTAAATTCTACAGATTTTTTCACCCAATTTGAAGCAGGATAATAACTACAAACGTTTCTAAATCCAATCCAATTGGTTGGTTTAGTATAAATGAATTCATTTGTAATTGTGCAGTTTTCTAACTTATTCTTCCAGCTTCCACCTTTAGAAATACCTTTAGTTAATGTCATTTCTGAAACATTCCCAATTGTATGGATCAATTCTGTCTTAGGATCAAAATATTTTCTAAGATCTACCATTTCTACAATTGAACTGTCCTTTAACCAATTTTCATAAGTAGCAAATTCTTGAGTTTTGTTCCTTATATTTAAACTTATATCCTTTTTGTTATCCTCAATATTTGTTGCATATGACTCCCATTGTTCAATACTAGGAAGTGTATATATTGGCACTAGAACATTTAAATTTGGTTGAATATTAAAATACTGACCATTTACGTATTTTTCAATTGTAAAATAATTTAAAGAATCTAACTCATAATTATTTTCTAAGTTTTTAGTTTTGATCAATGTCATTTCGTAAACCCTGTCTGATCTCCACTTAGAATATTTATTAGCTTGTTCAAATGTTATTCCAACTGCTGGGAAGTTACCATAAACTGTGTAATTTGAGTAGTACTCATCAAAGTTAGGATATCGCTGTAAAGTATCTGTGCACCATACATATTGATCAGGTATAATACTTAAGTATTGTTCAGATTTATCCCCGAATACTGTTTTTGTCCAATACATATACTCAGACCAATGATAATTCGAAATTTCAGTTTGATCAACAAAGTAGTTTTGTGCCAATTCAATAGTATTTGGTGGACTCATTAATCGGTATTCAATCCCGTTTAATTCAACAGTTACTTTTTTATCTTTATGATATACAAAAGATGGCAAACAACTATGAATTACAATTAAACTTAATAAAAGTGCTATGTGATATAGTTTCATAGAATAATTTAAATATCCAATTTAATCAATCCCTAAATTTTAAAGACTTTTAAAAGATATAATCTACCTACCTAATAATTAAACCATCTTTCATGGTTAAGGTTCTATCGGCTTGTTGAGCGAATGCCTCGTTGTGGGTAACGATAATAAAGGTTTGACCAAATTCCTTTCTCAATTGAAAGAAAAGATCGTGAAGTTCTGCGGCATTCTTGGTATCTAAATTACCAGAAGGTTCGTCTGCTAAAATCAAAGAAGGTTGATTAATCAATGCTCTCGCAACCGCCACTCTTTGCTGCTCGCCGCCTGATAACTCAGATGGTTTGTGGCTACTTCTATTTTTTAAACCTAGAAAGTCCAATAACTCTAATCCTCTTTGCTTAACTTCTTTTTCAGATCTTTTCGCAATGAACCCAGGAATACAAACATTTTCTAGAGCGGTAAATTCAGGTAATAAATGATGAAATTGAAATATAAAACCTAAATGTTGGTTTCTGAAAGCGCTTAACGCTTTATCGTTGTAATTACTAATCGAATGTTCGCCTATAATTACATTGCCTTGATCGGCTTTGTCCAACGTTCCAATAATATGCAATAAGGTACTTTTTCCGGCACCGGAAGGACCAACAATACAAATAATTTCTCCATTCTCCACCGTAAGATCAACTCCTTTCAGAATTTCTAAACTACCATAAGACTTATGGATATTACTGCATTGAACACTATAGTTATGGCTCATTTACTCTGATTATACGCCGCCTAAAACTTCGATTAATTTATTTTCTAACGCATCGCCTCTTAAATTCTTGGCAATTACCTTACCTTCCGGATCGATTAAATAGGTCGCAGGAATTGAGTTGACACCATAAGCTCTTGCTGCTTCGTTTGTCCAAGCTTTTAAATCGCTTACATGGTATTTCCAAACTAATCCATCATCTTTAATGGCTTGCTCCCATCTATCATTAGATTTATCTAAAGAAACACTATAAATTTCAAAGCCCTTGTCTTTGTATTTGTTATATGTTCTCACCACATTTGGGTTCTCAATTCTACAAGGTTTGCACCAAGAAGCCCAAAAATCAATTAATACATATTTACCTTTTAAAGAAGATAACGCCATAATTTCTCCTTTTGGATTGGCTTGCTGAATTTCAGGAGCTGTTTCGCCAATAGCAATACCCGACGATGCTTTTGGTTGCTCTGGTTGCGGTAAAGCTTGGCCATTTGCCCCTAATCCAAAACGCAATCCCATTGAGGTGATAAATTGTGAATTGGGCTCCTTCTCTAAATATTTTTTCAACTCAGTAATAATAAACTGACTTTCTGTTTGAGGATTCAACAAATTCAAAAGCAACGCATTAGCATGTGGATTGATATCTTGATTAGCAGTAATAATCGTTTTAACATTCTCACTAGCATCTGCATAGTAACTTTGCATCAACCTGTTTAGTGAATCTGCTTTTATTTGATTTCCGCCGGAAGCATTTAATTCCATTCTAATATCTTCTACCTGCTTAAAAAAGCTCGATTGACTCAAAAGGACTTCATTGATCACTTCTGATTCTTTATTTCCTTTTACATTATACTCATCAGCATCGTTAGCATCTATATCTAATTTAACCCTAGCCTCATTATCCAAATAAACTAAAGTTGGATTCCTCGACATAACATCTGCTATTCTAATACGATAAATTCCGGGTTTAACATCTGCAGATAATTCAACCTTATTCCCTTCAAGAACTGCTGTATCTATAGCAATTGGTGCGCTTCCATTAACATCTTCCAAAAACACCAATTTACCATCGGCATTTTTTATATTGGCATTCACGACGGCATTTACAGTATCATCTGAACTGCAAAATGTCAATGTCATTGAAACCACTGACAACATTAAAAATCTACCAAACAACTTATTCATTTTTATACATTTATTATTTCTGTAATAATTCACTTAACATTTTAGAGGCTTCTTTAGGATCTGCTTTACCCTTAGATTGTTTCATCACTTCTCCCATGAAAAAACCAATCAAACCTTTTTTCCCTTTTTTGTATTCATTTACTTTATCAGGAAATGCTAAAATAGTGTTTTGTACCCATTGATTCAATTCATCTGAATCGGTATCTTGCATTAAATTTAAGCCATCTGCAATAACTAACGCAGAACTGTTTGGCTTATTTAACATTTCGTAAAAAACAGTCTTGGCGTTTTTAACACTTAACTTCCCATCATCCACCAACTTAATCAATTCTGCCAAACTCAACGGACTAATTTCTAAATCGCTTATTCCAATGCTCTTATCATTTAAGTGAGATTTCACATTGCCCATGATCCAATTGGCGGCTGATTTATAGTTTTTTGTATGTTTTACTACTTCTAAAAAATAAAGCGCAATGTCCTTTTCATCTGTCAACACCTTACTGTCGTAATCAGATAAGCCAAATTCATTGACAAACTGCTGTTGCAATTCAAACGGCAATGGCGGCATTTTACTTTTTATATGATCTAATTGTTCTTTCCCAATGTAAACCGGCGGTAAATCAGGTTCTGGAAAATATCTGTAATCGTGGGCAAATTCTTTAGAACGAAGAGGAAACGAACTTCCATCTGAAGGATCAAAACTTCTGGTTTGTTGGACGATTACTTCTCCTTTTTCAACCGCCTTAATTTGACGTTTGATTTCCTTATCTATCGCTCTTTTAACATTTCGAATGGAATTCATATTCTTGACTTCCACTTTTGTTCCCAATTCCTTTTCTCCTTTTAATCGGATAGAAATATTGGCATCACAACGAAGACTTCCTTCTTCCATGTTGCCATCACATATTTCAAGATATCGAACTAGCCTTCTCACTTCTGTTACAAAAGCATACGCTTCATCAGAGTTTCTTAAAACCGGTTCTGTCACTATTTCAATCAACGGTGTACCCGCTCTATTAAGATCTACCATAGAATAATCCGGATCTAATTCATGATTGTTCTTTCCGGCATCTTCTTCTAAATGAATTCTTGTTAGCTCCAATTGCCTTCTGCCTTCTTCCGTTTCTACTTCCACATATCCACCAACACATATGGGTGCTTTGTCCTGAGAAGTTTGAAATCCTTTCGGTAAGTCGGGATAGAAATAATTCTTTCTCTCAAAATAATTTATCTCAGATATTTTGGAATGACAAGCCAAGCCCATCATAGTAGCCATTTCAACTACTCGTTTGTTTAATTTTGGTAAAGTGCCCGGTAAGGCTAATGTAATGGCACTCACTTGAGAATTCGGTGCTGCGCCAAATGAAGAGGGCTCTGATGCGAAAATCTTCGTTTGGGTCATCAATTGAGCGTGAACCTCTAAACCTATAACAGCTTCGTATTTGTCGCTTGAATTACTCATTATGACAACAAATTTTGAAAGTAATTTTTGGCTTCTTCTAGTGCTTTTGGAATTCCAGCAGTCAACTTACCACCAGCTGTTGCAAAAAATGGCTGACCACCGCCACCACCTTGAATCAACTTAGCAAAATCTTTTACCAACTTACCGGCATGTAAATTATGACTAGCAACTAAATCATCAGAGATAATCAATCCTAACAAAGCTTTATCATCAGCGTCGCTGGCTAATAAAGTGATCAAGTTGGGAATTTCATTTTTAAGGTCGTAAGCAATCTTCTTTAACCCTTCACTTGAGGTAGCACCAATCGATTCAACAATCAAATTAACCTCTCCAAAAGTTTGCACTTTTTGTTTCAATGATTCTTTAGTGATTTGCCATTGTGCTATCTCAAACTGCTCTAATTTCTTTTTAAGTTCTTGTGTTTCCTCTAAAACAGATTGAACCGTTTTAACCAAATCAGCCGGATTGTTCAACAAAGACTTTACTTCACTTAAAGTTTCCATGTGCTCATTGACATAAACCAAAGCTTTTTCAGCTGTAACAGCTTCAATTCTTCTAACACCAGCCGCTACGGCTGTTTCATGAGTAATTTTAAAAAATCCAATTTCACTTGTATTCTTGACATGTGTTCCTCCGCATAGTTCAACTGATTGTTCCGGATCAAAAATGATTACCCGAACCGTATCGCCATATTTTTCGCCAAACAAAGCATTTGCGCCCATTGATAAAGCTTCCTCTTTAGCTACATTTCGCATTTCATTTAAAGGAATCCCAGCAAATATCCTTTCATTTACTATTTTTTCAATTGACTTCAACTCTTCCTCCGTAACCTTTGAAAAATGGTTAAAATCGAATCGCAAAGCATTGGCGTTTAGAGATGAACCTTTTTGTTCTACATGTTCACCCAATACTTCTTTTAAAGCAGCATGTAAAAGATGTGTAGCGGAATGATTCTTACAGCTTAACGCTCTATTGGTAATATCAACTTCGGCTAATACTATTCCATTGGTCAATGCCTGAGTTCCTTTTACATAATGAACGATCAGATCATTCTCTTTTTTGGTATCGAAAACCTCTAATACTCTCCCTTCTAATTCGATGATTCCTTTGTCTCCTTGCTGTCCGCCACTTTCTGCATAGAACGGTGTAGTTTCCAATACTACTTGTGTGTAGGTATGCTTCTTTTCCGTTACCAAACGATATTTCAAAATCTTGGTCGTTTCAAACAAAGAATCATAACCAGTAAAACTTACTTCGTCTCCTCTATTTAAAATGATCCAATCCTCAATATCTTTTGCTGCGTCTTCTTTTGAACTAGATTTTTGTTGAGCCAATGCATTTTCAAAACCAGCTTCATCTATTTCAAAATTGTTTTCAGCTGCGATCAATCTAGTAAGGTCAACCGGGAAACCATAAGTATCATATAACGTAAAAACATCTTTACCATTCAACTTCCTCCCTTCTGTTTCTGCTAAAAGACTATCTAACCGCTTTAGTCCGCTAGATAAGGTTCTTAAAAAGCTTTTTTCTTCTTCTTCAATTAGTTTTGATATGAAGTCTTGTTGTTTTTCTACTTCTGGAAATACATTTTTGAACTGATCTACTAATGTATCCAACAACAAAAATAACGTTGGCTCATCACGTTCTAAAAAGTTATAATAATAGCGAACGGCTCTTCTTAAAATTCTTCGAATTACATATCCAGCTCCTGTATTAGAAGGCAACTGTCCATCTGCTATGGTAAAGGTGATAGCTCTAAGATGATCTACAATTACCCTAAAAGCAATGTCGGTTTCTTTAGTAACACCATATTTTTTACCCGTAATTTCTGATAACTTATTTATGGTTGGTGTAAAAACATCGGTATCGTAACTTGACTTCTTGCCTTGTAGAACCATACAAAGTCTTTCAAAACCCATTCCCGTATCAATATGTTTGGCTGGTAGATTAACCAACTTACCATCTGATTTCCTATTAAACTCTATGAAAACCAAATTCCAAATTTCAATTACCTCAGGATGATCCATATTTACCAAAGAGGCGCCTGATACTTTTGCTATTTCTTCTTCACTTCTTAAATCTACATGAATTTCAGAGCAAGGACCACAAGGACCAGCATCCCCCATTTCCCAAAAATTATCCTTTCTATCAAATAGTAGAATTTTACTTTCGTCTACCCATTCTTTCCAGTATTCAATTGCCTCAGTATCCGCTTCTAGATTATCTTCTTTATCACCTTCAAACACAGTGATATAAATTCTGCTTTTGTCAATTTTATAGATTTCCGTTAACAGCTCCCAACTATAAGCAATCGCTTCCTTCTTAAAATAATCACCAAACGACCAATTCCCCAACATTTCAAACATAGTATGGTGGTAAGTATCTACACCAACTTCTTCTAAATCATTGTGCTTGCCGGATACTCTTAAACACTTTTGAGTATCGGCCACCTTTGTACTATGAAATTTCTTGTTTCCTAAGAAAACATCTTTAAACTGATTCATACCGGCATTGGTAAACATTAACGTAGGATCGTCTTTTACAACAATAGGTGCTGATGCTACGATGGCATGATCTTTACCTTTAAAGAAGGCTAAGAATTGTTCTCTTATTTGTGCTGATGTCAACATTTTGAGGTACGGTGGTTTTTCTTGTAAAAAGCAACAAAAGTAGCGAAAATTGAGTTAGTATGTTTTTTGTAAATGTTATTAACAATTAGTTGTACATTATAACTAAATTAAATGCTTGAAAGCGTTATTTTAGCGGCATAATATGTTAAAGAAGGAGAAATACTTTTATAACCCAAATACACTTCAGTATGAGAAAATACAGGAGTCTATTGCTCATATTATTCTAAAGATATTGGGTTTTTTACTTTCTGCTCTTTTCTTTGCCACTATCATTATTATGTTAGCTTTTACCTTTGTTGATTCGCCTAAAACAAAAAGACTAGAGCGAGATTTAAAGCAAATGGAAATGAATTATTCGATTCTTCAAGAACGCATGGCAGTTGCGGAAACGGTGGTAAAAGAATTAGAAGAACGTGACGATAATTTATACCGAGAAATATTTGAAGCAGAGCCTATTTCTAAAGACTTAAGAAATATGGGTTATGGAGGTTCTGAAAGATTTGCTGAATTGAATCAATTATCGAAGGGTGAATTAATGAAATCTGCCTATATAAGTATGGAACGATTGGAACGCAAGCTTTATGTGCAATCAAAATCATTTGATGAAATTGCAAAAATGGCACAGAGCAAAGGACAAATGTTGAGCGCTATTCCAGCCATTACTCCCGTTAAAAAGACTACAACTTGGATGGCTTCAGGATTTGGTTTTAGAATTGATCCAATTTATAAAACTAAAAAATTCCACTACGGAATGGATTTTTCAGGTCATAACGGAGTTGAAATTCATGCCACAGGAAATGCAAAAGTGATAGATATTAGAAAATCTAAAAGAGGTTATGGCAATCAGATAGTATTAGATCATGGTTATGGGTATCAAACTTCTTATTCTCATTTAAGTAAAATTTTGGTTAGCAGAGGGCAAACCGTTCAACGTGGCGAAGTCATTGGTTTAATGGGAAGTACAGGCAAGTCTACAGGAACACATTTACACTATGAAGTAATTAAAGATGGTGCCAAAGTAAATCCAATATATTTCTTTTATAACGATCTTTCTGCGGAAGAATACGATGATCTTATTAAATTAGTAGATAGTAACCAACAATCTTTTGACTAAAACTACCAATGCCTTACAAAGAAAAAAAAATAGAAAAACTTTATTACAGCATTGGCGAGGTCGCTAAAATGTTCGATGTATCTAATTCGCTTATTAGATTTTGGGAAAATGAATTTGATATTCTTCAACCTAGAAAAAACAGAAAAGGCGATAGATTATTTACCAAAGAAGACATCCATAATTTAGAAATTATCTTTCACTTGGTAAAAGAACAAGGTTTCACTTTAGATGGCGCCAAAAAGAAGCTGAAAGAGAATAAAGACGAAACCGTTGGCAATATTGAACTTTATCAAAAATTGCAGGAAATAAGAGATTTTCTGGAAGATTTACACAACAAAATCTAATTAAATTTGAAAATAACTATCTATATATTTCTTGTAAGTATTTGCTTTTATTCTTGTAAATCTGACTCGAGTAAAGCGAAAGCAAATAAAGATCAATTGACAATTGAAGCCAGTTCTGAATTTATAGCAACCTATTACGATAATGTCTTCCTTCCAAACTTGGATGACATTTTTAGAGCTGTAAACTTTGATGATGAAATTGAAACGGTAAAAAATACCGAAGCCAGCTATGACTTAGAATTAACGGATGAATCAGATGGTTATTTACAATACGAAAAAGATATTTTTATAGATACGGCCAAAGGAATTGACTATGTTACTCTAAAATACATCTTTGACAGTTACGATCGACTTTGGGTAATCACTTTAAACTATATCATTCAAGATTCTTCAAAAACAACCGAATTATTTGATCATTTAAATACCACTTTTAATGATAAATACGGAGATTACTATTTTGACAGAGATGGCTTTACGGTTTGGGAATCCTCCTACAAAAGAAGTGATTCTGTAGAAGTGGTTTATGATCTAGGCGTTCGAAAGCTTTTAAAGTTTGATGATCCAGGCATTCAAATTGAGTTGATGCGTTTTGGGCAGTTGTAATTTAGCTTTCTAGCCATTAGTCATTTTGCCTTCTAGCTGTTATTTATATTTTATAAATGAAACGATTTCTTTTCCTCTTATACATTCCAATACTAGCTATTATTGGCTGTAACTCCCCTAATCAATCTTCAGAACTACATACTTATACTGAAGAAGCTAATCACATGGGTACTGTCTTTCAGATTACTGCATTAGGCGAAAATGAAGATATAGCCAAGGATGCTGTTAAAAGTGCTTATGAAGAGGTGGAAAGAATTGAAAAATTGATTTCTAGTTGGGATGAAAATTCTGAAACTTCATTAATCAATAGAAATGCCGGCATTCGTCCGGTTAAAGTGAGTGAAGAATTATTTAATTTAATTGATAGAAGTAAAAAAGTTTCCAAATTAACTAATGGTGTGTTTGACATTTCGTTCGCTTCTATTGACAAGATTTGGCATTTTGATGGAACAATGACCGAAATTCCTACTGCTGAAGCCATTGCCAATTCTGTTGCTAAAATAAACTATGAGCATATCATTTTAAATTACGACTCTCTTTCTGTATTCCTTAAAGATGAAGGCATGAAGATTGGGTTTGGTGGTATTGGGAAAGGTTATACTGCCAATCGATGCAAAACCATTATGTTAGAGAATGGCATTATGAATGGCGTAGTCAATGCCGGAGGTGATTTAATTACTTGGGGGAAACAATCCAATGGAGAAGATTGGACCATTGGTATTGCAGATCCTTCTAAAAAAGAAAGTGCCCTATCCTATTTAAACATCAATGATCAGTCGGTAGTGACTTCCGGCAACTATGAACGTTTTATAGAAATTGATGGTAAAAAGTATTGCCATATTATTGATCCAAGAACCGGTTGGCCAGCAGAATCTTTGAATAGTGTCACCATTATTTGTTCAGATGCAGAGATTGGAGATGCATTAGCTACTTCCGTTTTTATTTTAGGTGTTGATGAAGGATTGGCTTTGATCAATCAACTTCAAGACATTGAGTGCTTTATCGTTGATGAACAAGACAGCTTATTTTATTCCAATGGAGTTGAATTGGAATATTCTAATGATTAGCGTTAAGCGATTAATTTTCAACCGTTTAACTAATAGCTAAAAGCTATTGAAATAGGATCGCTCGGCTGGAGCCAAGCTTTAGATTGACATTATTCAGAAATCTACTAAAAATCAAAGCTTTTATGTGGAATATTAAAACGAACAGCACCACTAATAAAATGCGTTTGATCGTTTAAAGAAGCGAGCTCACTTTTAGATTTTCTAAACTCATAAATCAAATCGATATACAAATTATGCCAAGGCTGGTATGAAGCTCTGCATTCTACATGATTAATTTTGGTTAAATATCCTTGATGAATGTCTACCCCAAATTCATTGGGTCTATTATCGGGAATATGCGTGACAAATATATCGTTGCCATAAGTAAAGTTTTCAGTGGTACCGTCATCTGCACCATATTTTGAATGAACATATTTGGCATTGAACCGTAATTGTTGCAAGGGTTGATAATTGACAATTGCAATTAACTCTGAAACATTAGCGCCTATGGGATGCGCCAATGGCTGATTATAATGAGAATAGTTAGCCACTTCAGTAGAATGTCCATACGCATAAGGTCTTATGAAATTAGCCTCTAATTGCAAATCTAAGTTTCCTAACCCAAAAGCATCAACATATTGAATCCCTAATTGTGCTGCAAACTTTGTTCCCCACCATTTATTGGGAGAAAATATTCCGCCTTCTAACGTTTCACCATTATCAGTTACAGTACCCAATTCATTACCAAAATTCAATTCATCAATTAAATACTGTCCGTAAATAGATAATCTACTAGCAATTAATGCCCTAAAATCAAAACCAATCATGGCATTATCAGGTGAGCCAATGGCTTGTTCAATTGATCGGTAAAAAATAAGCGGATTCAAATATTGTAATTCAAATACACCCGGTCGTGAAAATACAACCGCTTCAAAAACTCCCATATTAAAATGCTTCCCAATATTCCAACTTATATGGTGAATAGCAGCATACTTTCGCTCCAAGTTTTCATCTAATTGTGAAGGTCCGCCATATTTAGATACCAGCTGAGCAAAAATGGTTTGATAATTTATTTTCCAAACCCTGGCATTGATCTTAAAGAAAAGGTAGTCGTTACTAAATTCTGATAAGAAAAGAGATCGATAACCGTAACCAATTTTGTTTTTATCATAGCCAAATTGGAAGTGAACATGCTCGGTGGCGCTAAAAGTAACATAACCTCTTGCTTGGAAATAATCTGAACCGGAATTATTTCTGAATCGTTTGTAGTAACCTGCTCCCGGAACAACATTATTATCTTCAATCCATTGTCGAACGTATTCAGGATAAATGGCTTGATTATCGGTTACATAAGCATAAAAGCCAAAGAAATCGTCAATCTGTCCTCTTAATTCAAAGCCATAAGTTCTGTAGAATTTAAAATCTCTTACTGCTTCATTTTCTGTTTCCATCCCCAATCTAAGTCCAACTACAGGATTTAGCATAATTTGAAAATTGGGTACATCAGCATGTAAAAAATGTGCCGGATGACGATAGAAAGTTTTAAATATACCTCGCTTAGTATAAGATCTTCCTCGTTCACTCCATTCCATATTATCGCGATAAACATAATCCAATAAGTCTAAATCAACATCCGTCAATTCGGTATCAGAAAGTGTATCAATTTTAGATAAAAAAGCAGATACACCTTTTCGATCGTATGGTTTATGAACGGCATGAAATTCATCACTTAACTCACCACTTTTAATTTCTAATCTATTCACTATATCATTGGATTCATGTCCAAATGGTATATTACTGCTTTGAGCAACAACGCTAGTAAATGTCAGTAAATTTAAGGTTATAACTAATATGCTACTTAAAAATTTCCTCATATTCCCCTATCATTTAAAGATGGAAGTTTTATCAATGGTTTTGCTCAAAGCTACAAAACTTACTAAAACTATTGCACCAATAATTCCAGCTTCTTTCCATTCCATTAAAATAGTTTTACCAATCAAGAATAAAAATCCATAGGTAAAAACAATAGCTAATAACCAACTCAATATGGCATATCCAAAAGTACTATTCTCTCCTCCTGCTTTTTGAAAAGGAGACCAATTACCCATAGGCTGTACTTTATCATAAAAATGTTGCAACGTTTCATTTTTTGTTGGCTTCGTTAAAAATGTTACGATTAACCAAACCACAGTAGTAAAAGCCACTGTCATTAAAAATACATTTGGGAAGGTATCTAGAAATGTTAAAGTCGACTCCGAAGCATTTCCAGTAGCCTTAAAAATGGCCACTGCTCCTATGACTATAAACGGTGCAATGGTAGCACTAATTTCACTCCAAGCATTAATTCGCCACCAATACCATCTTAAAATCAAAACCATTCCTAATCCCGCACCACATTGCATAATAAACGCCCAAGCTCCTTTGATGCTTTCCAATTGATAAGTCACACCAAAAGCAATCAACATTACAATGAATGTGGTAACCCGGGAAGCCATCACCAATTGTTTGTTTTCTCTATTTTCATCAATGGTATTATCTCCTTCAGTTCTATAATTCGTTTTCTTCTTTAAGAACCTTTTATAAAAATCATTTACTAAATAACTACTACCCCAGTTTAATTGAGTGGAAATGGTACTCATATAAGCTGAGAAAAATGCGACCAACAATAGGCCTTTAAAACCATTTGGTAAAAAATCGCGCATGGCATAAACATAGCCTAATTTAGCAGTGTCGTCATTCAATTCAGGATATAATACCAACGCAGCTAAGCCTACTAAAATCCACGGCCAAGGTCTTATACAATAATGGGCAATTTGAAAAAACAAAGTAGCATAAACGGCATCTTTTTCAGATTTAGCAGACATCATTCGCTGTGCAATATAACCACCACCGCCTGGCTCTGCACCAGGATACCAAGACGCCCACCATTGAACCGTAGCATAAGTAAAAAATGCTGCTACACTTAATCCTAAAGTCGTTCCAACACCATTTCCACCCACCGTTGGAAAAAAGTTTAAAATGGCAGGATCAATAGCATCCAATTGTGTTTTCAACCCAGCAATACCGCCAATCTGTTCAGATGACATTACAAAAATGGCGAGTACAATACAACCAATCATCGCAATTACAAATTGGATAACATCCGTCATTACAACGCCTAAAAGACCTGAAAAAGAGGAATATATAGCGACAAATAACATCGCTAAACCCGTGTATAAAAATGCCTGATAGTGACTTAAATTGAAGAATACTTCTAACAATGACATTAAGGCAACATTTACCCAAGCGATAATGACAACGTTCATAAACAAGCCTAAATAAATGGATTTAAACCCTCTCAAAACTGCCGCTTCTCGCCCACTATATCTAAGTTCTATCAATTCAACTTCCGTCAATACATCAGCTTTCCTCCATAAATTAGCAAAGAAAAATGTCGTTAATAATCCGCCCGCTAAAAAACTCCACCACAACCAGTTTCCGGCTATTCCATTGGCATGTACTAACTCTGTTACCGCTAAAGGGGTATCTGCCGCAAAAGTGGTAGCTACCATCGATATCCCCGCTAAGTACCAAGGTAAATTTCTTCCTGCTAAGAAATAAGACGTTAAATCTTTACCTGCCTTTTTAGTGTAGGATAACCCAACGGATAAAATGATTAAAAGAAAGAAAGCAACCACTACAAAATCCAAAGTTGACAGATGCATTCAGTAAAAATTTAAAGATGATTAGTAATTTTAATTTTATTACAACAAATTTTGTTGATTTATCTCGCTAAAATTAGATATTTTACCCTCAATATGGACGCTAATAAAAAAAGTTTACCCACATACCTGATCAAAGGCGGCACAATTATTAATGAAGGTCAGTTAAAAGTGGCTGATATATTAATCAAAAATGGCAAAATTGAAAAAATTGATCAAGATATCAGTCATGCTTCAGCAATAGAAATAAATGCAGAAGGGAAACATGTGATGCCTGGCATCATTGATGACCAAGTTCATTTCAGAGAGCCCGGACTTACCCACAAAGCAACTATTGGCAGTGAAGCAAAAGCCGCGGTGGCCGGCGGAGTAACCAGTTTTATGGAGATGCCGAATACGAAACCGGCTGCTTTAACGCAAGAATTATTACAAGATAAATATGATATCGCCCATCGTACTTCTTATGCTAATTATTCATTTTTCATGGGTGCTTCCAATGATAATATTGAGGAAGTGCTAAAAACAAATGCAGAAACGGTTTGTGGCGTGAAGGTTTTTATGGGGTCTTCTACAGGAAATATGTTGGTTGATAATGAAACCACGCTTAGAAATTTATTTTCTAAAGTACCTATGTTGATTGCAGCTCATTGTGAAGATGAACAAACTATAAGGAACAATACAGCTGTTTATAAGGAAAAATATGGAGAGAACATTCCTATGTCATGCCATCCTGAAATAAGAAATATTGAAGCTTGCTATCTTTCTTCTTCCATGGGAATTGCTTTGGCAAAAGAATTTAATACAAGATTTCATGTTTTGCATATTTCTACGGCAGATGAGTTGGCGTTGTTTACCAATTCAATTCCTTTAAAAGAAAAGCGAATTACCAGCGAAGTATGTGTTCATCATTTATATTTTTCTAAAGATGATTATGCTGAACTCGGAAGCAAAATAAAATGTAATCCAGCAATTAAAGAAAGCTACCATAAAGAAGCATTGTTCAAAGCATTATTAGATGACCGATTAGACATCATTGCCACAGACCATGCTCCACATACCATAGAGGAAAAATCAAATAGCTATTTTAATGCGCCTTCGGGTTTGCCATTGGTACAACATACTTTAAATGTAATGTTGGATTTTTATCATCAAGGTAAAATTTCCCTTGAAAAAATCATTGAAAAAATGTGTCACGCTCCGGCGCAATGCTTTAATGTTAAAGAACGAGGTTATTTGAGAGAAGGTTATTGGGCCGATATGGCAGTCATTGACATTGATCAACAATGGCAAGTGAGCAAAGACAATATATTGTATAAATGTGGTTGGTCGCCTTTAGAAGGTAAAACCTTAAAAGGAATTGTTGATCAAACTTTTGTCAGTGGTTACTTAGCCTATGACAAAGGTCAATTCTCTGATTTCAAAAGTGGAGAGAGATTACTTTTTGAAGTTAATCAATAAGTACTTTCTAGAAAACAGAATTAATCCTTCTTATTCTTTTCTTGATTCAACAATACTAAGTTATTCTTGGCTAAAGCAAAATTTGGTTGTGCACGCAATGCTTCGTTAAAGTATTCCTCAGCAGCTGCAAGATCTCCGTTCAACAATTGAATATAACCAGCAAAATTCCAACTAGCAGCATACAAACTAACATCTTGAAAAGAGTTATCTCCTACTTTTACCCGAGTTGTTTGGGTCATACTATTATCATGTAAAGTTACTTCATTTAACAAGGCAATTGCCTTTTCGTATTCTTTATCACTAAAATGCAAAGTAGCCAATTTGTATTTAATACCTATAAAGCTTCCTGATGTATCTGCATCATTCAATTCAGTGAATAAAGCTTTAGCTTCACCTTGCATTCCAATTTGCAAAGCAGATTCCGCCATAATCATTTTTTGATCTCGACTTTTATTATTGATGCGCTTTGTAGTATTGAAGGCACCATAAGAATTGCCTGAGATAAAGTATAAACGCGATAATGTATCTAAAACAGCTTGATTGGTGGTATCAAAAGCATAAATAGAATTTACTTCAACGATGGCAGTTGCTATATCACCATTGCTTACTGCCGTATTGTAATTCTTCCAATGTTTATTCATTTCAGTTCGCGGTGTGGTGCATTGAATCACAGCCAATACAATTACAATAGCGAACAAATAATTTTTTAGTTTAAATTTATTAAGCATTGGTAGAAATTTTGTTTTATCTAAGCGAGCCAAAGATATAATGTTTCAATTGATATTGGCACACATTGCAATTTTTACATATTTAATTAATGAATAGATTTACCGTAATTTCGAAGAACAATTTATTTCGATTCTAATTTGTAGTTAAATGAAAATATATACTAGACTCTCTAAAATAAAAATGCTAAAACGTTATTCTTATAAATTTCTATTTGTAGCGTTTATTGGTATACATGTACCATTGATAGGCATTATTGTGTTTATTATTCTTACCCAAGGAAACTCTCTGACTCCTTTGTCCATTATTATGATTTCCTTGATTCTTACATTATTTGCAACTGGAGTAACACTCTATTTTTTAGATCAACTATTAGCTCCACTCACTCAAAGTAAGATAGCACTTGAAAATTATGTAGATAGAGCGGAACTACCCAATTTACCAATTGAACATAAAGACGAAGCCGGTATTTTAATGCAAAAATTACAATCTACCTTATTAAAATTAGACGAACTAGTTAAAGCCAAAGATGATTTAGTTTCTGTTATTTCTCATGATATTAGAACACCATTATCACACATGATTAGCTATGCAGAGCTTTTAAAAATGGGCAATGTTGATGATAAAGCTAGTGGTTATGCCGATAAAATTATCACCTCCGGTAATCAACAATTAGCCATGTTAGAGTCTCTTCTTAATTTACTCCAACAGCAAGGTATGAGTATTACAGAAATGGATAAATCCGATATTAAAGTTATTGATCTTGTTAATGAATCCCTCAATGGTATTGAAAACATCATTAGTTCTAAAAATTTAAATATTCAATTAGATATCGACAATGATTTATCTGTTAAAGTAAATGAAAGTCTATTCAGTCATGTTATTCATAACTTGATTCATAATGCCTGTAAATTTTCTAAAAAAGGAGATATAATTACGATCAATGCAAAAGTAGTTGATCAAAACAATACTACCATTTCGATTATAGATAATGGTATTGGTTTTGAACCTTCTGCTGCTGAGGACATTTTCAATAAATTCACTAAAAAGGGCCAAGTAGGCACATCAGGAGAAAGTAGCACAGGATTAGGCTTATATGTAAGCAAAACGATAACCAACAAACATGCTGGAAGTATTACAGCTTTTAGCAAAGGTAAAGATCAAGGAGCTACCTTTACGGTGACGATTCCTAATTAAATATATTTTTTAAACTACCGGCATCTTTAGCTTTAATTTTTCCAGCCAACACCAGTCGAAGTTCTCGACGTTTTAAAGCATCATCAAAAAGTTTGTGTTCTTGTTCCGTTTCCGGTTGAAGTTGTGGAACGGCTATACTATTGCCATGTTCATCCAACGCCACAAAAGTAAAAAAGGCGGTATGAGAAAGAATCTCTGTTTTCTTTTCAATGTTTTGAACGATCACCTCACAAAAAACTTCCATAGAAGTATTAAATGCTCGAGTAACAAACGATTTAATAGTGACCACATCTCCTACTCTTATCGGTTCTTTAAAAGATACATTATCTACAGCAGCTGTTACTGCAATATGTCCGGCATGTTTCAACGCACTAATTCCGGTGGCTACATCCATCCATTTCAATAAATTGCCTCCCATTAAATTACCCAATGGATTGGTTTGCCCCGGCATAATTAATTCTGTATGAATGTTTAGAGAGTCGGATGGTGTTTTGATGGACATGTCTTCTAGTATTTATCGCACAAAAGTAAGACAATCAATAAGGAAAACTGCAGCTCTTTCTAATTAATATTTAACCATGCTCCATTTCCCTTCATTACCAAGCAATACGTTCTCATCACTTAATTGATTGGCATAAACATTTACAAATGGTATTACTGTTTTACCCGATTTATCAATAACACCAAACTTTTTATCGCTATTTGAAACAACCGCATAGCCATTTTTAAAATTATTGGTATTGACATAATCTGTTGTCAATTTTGATTGCCCTTTAGCGTTGATTAACTCAATTTTCATATTTTTCCTTACCCAACAAACTCCATCTGAGAATACGGCGACTTCGTCAAACTGCAATGGAACTTTTACTTTTCCCTTTGTATCTATGAAACCCCATAAATTATCCTTTTTGACACCAAACAAACCATCCGAAAATGATTTTAACTCATCGTATTCTAAGGGCACAATTACTTTTCCTGTCTCATTTATAAAACCAAGCTTACCGCCTTTTTTAACCATGGCATATCCATTATTAAAAGCTCCTACTTCATCAAATTGAAAATCAATAACGGTTTCGCCCTCTTTATTGATAAAGCCCCAAAGATTGGATGGACCTAACTGAACTGGCGCCAAACCATTATCAGAAAAATTGCCATATGCCTTATAGCTTGCAGGAATCACTTTCTGACCGGTTTTATCATAAAAACCAATCAAACCATAACTTCCTTGAAATACTGCTCTATCGTTGTAAAAATCACCACAAGCCATTAAAGACTCAAATACTTGCTTACCTGATTTATCAATAAAATAGTATTTAGCACCCATTCTTGACAACATCAAACCATCACTAAACTTAGAATACTCTACATCCTTATGTGGTAAGCTAAATAGTTTTTCAGCATTGTAATTATAAGCGACTAACGAATCGTAATATCCATCCTGCGTAATGATAACTCCATCATCAGAACTTAGAATTTTACTAAAAATAGGCTCAAAAATCACTTTATTATCTACTGTAATCACTCCTTTTTTCATTCCATTTTCCACTACCATAATTCCATCCTCATTGGCTTGCACCAACACATCATATGGCAAAACTGATGTTTCTTTGGTTTTTAAATTGAAAAACGCATAATTGTTCTTTTGTTCTATATAAATTTCATTGCCGTTAAAGGTGGCGCTTTTCACTTTAGGAATTGATTTTTCAAAAATGAAATCTTGCTGATCGAAATCGTAAACCATTATTTTAAAATCGTTAGAGATGATAGCTTGTTTCTCAGATGAGCCTAGCACTTTTGCGTTATCTATCAATTTAATTGTATCTCCATTTGCACTTAAAATGATGAGATTATCTAAACCCGAAACATATAAAAAATCATCATAGCGATTGCTGATGGTGCCGTAAACAAAATCGCTTAAAAACTTGCCCTCGCTATTGACTAAAGCATATTTTTGAAGTTTATTATTGTATACTTTAAGATGGGCATTACTCAATGTGTAGATTTTTCCCTCATTGTAAGTCATTAGAGTATCAAAAGAACGATTGATGATATAATAAGTAGTATCTTCTCTGGTGAAAAAATTACCATTGTTAAGTGCCACTAGTTCATCGTATGCTGGCTCTAAAACAAAATTGTTTTTCACATCAATAAAACCATATTTAGTTACTGATTTTTTTGTACTATACTTCCCTCCTATAAAAACTGTTTTTGTTGTTTTATAACCGTTAAAATTTCTATAGATTTCACTATAATTAGGTTCTGCAATCCATTCGCCTTTCTTATTAATAATACCTTTATTGGCGCTGTAGACTTCGCCCGGCAATTCAGTAACTACAGAATAGCCATCGTAAAACTCATTAATGAATTTAAACTTATCCGTAGGAATAATGATATTCTGCTCAATATCCATTACACCACAATTGCCTTCCTTTCTAAAAGCAATTAATCCTTCACTATATTTTGACAGATAAGAATACTCTAATGGTAAAATAATCTCCCCAGCTGTGTTGATCATTCCAAATTTATAGTCTTTATAAACGACTGATAAGCCATTATTAAATTCATTTATTTTATCATATTCAAATGGCAATACGGTGTCATTGCTCATTGTAATTAATCCATAGCGATCACCACTATTTTGCGCTTTTAGCAAATCATCTTCCATCAGCCATAAACTCTTATAGGCAATTGGTAAAATGATGCTATCTTCTAATGTAGACAAGCCATATAGACCATTTTGCTCTAACTTAAAGTAGCCATCTTTATAATATGATTTTGTAATTAAAGTATCTTGAGCGGACAAGGAAACCATTCCAAAAATGGTTAGACAAAGGGTTAATAAATTTCTGATCATTTGAATATTTGTTTTATTCATTTTTGTTTTTAGTAAATAAATACATAAACAATGCCAATAATATGTAAAAAAATAGAATTTAGAAATGAAAAGATGAAAAATAAAAAAGCGAATAGAAATTTATCCTATTCGCTTTTTGTACAAGTTTGATTCTCTAGTGACCCAGAGAGGATTCGAACCCCTAACCATCAGAGCCGAAATCTGACATTCTATCCAGTTGAACTACTGGGCCATACTGCAAAGTTATAGTTTAAAATGAGAACTATAAATTATCAAATCTAAAAGGATTTACGATTCAGTAAAAACCATTGAATGCCAATTAGGGATTTAGCATCTTGTATTGCACCATTTTCAATAGACGATTGAAGTGTCTCTAGCGATAATTTTATTAACTCAATATCTTCCTTTTCTTCTGCTAAACCGCCACCTCTTGCTGTTTTATTTTCAGTTGTCACTTCTGCGTAAAACAAATTAATCCGCTCAGATATACACCCTGGCGAGGTATAAAAAGTAGAAACCTTTTCCAAACTAGAAATATCGTAGCCTAATTCTTCTTTAACTTCTCTTATAGCACAAGTAACAGCACCTTCATTGGTTTCCATCATACCAGCCGGAATTTCCAAAAGCCAACCTAAATTATGCTGTGTCGTTGGATATCGAAATTGTTTGACCAGTAATATTGATTGGGTATCTTTTTCATATATTAAAATAGCCACAGCATCCTGTTTGGTAATGTATTCTCGTTCAATTACAATTGGTGCAGATTTAAAGAAGGAATCATGTTGAACGACACCTTTCCTGATTTTTAAAAATCCATTGTATGCTATCTCTTCTTTTAATATATTATATTTCATAAGCTCAAATTTTATTGAGTGGATTGTTATAACCACAAGTCAAATACATATTTATTAACTGTTACAACTAAACTTAAACAATTTAGTTTACAGAAGTTCCCTTATTATTTTAAATTTGATATTAATATCTATAATGATTTCCAGTTACTAATATTTAGTTATGAAAATGTTCCGATACAAGATTAAAAATCTATTTTTCTTAAGTCTTTTTTCGCTATTTCTTTTATCAAGTTGCTCGGTAGATGATGTTGCTCCAGAGTTTTCATCACCTAATCAACCTATATTAGATGAGTTTGGTAGAACATTAATATTACATGGCTGGAATACCAGCTCCAGCGCTAAAAGTCATCCTGAGCGTCAACCTTGGATTATTGAATCTGATATTGAAAGAGAAGCGACAGAATTTGGAAACAACTTTGTTAGATATTTGATTTTTTGGGATGGTGTAGAACCGGAAAGAGGTGTATATGACGAAGCCTATTTAGATAAGGTAGAAGAACGAGTGAACTGGTATACCTCCAGAGGCATGTACGTGCTTTTAGATATGCATCAAGATTTGTATTCTATTGCTTTTGGTGGTGATGGCGCACCGGAATGGGCTTTACAAACGAATGGTCATCCCATTGAAGCTAATATTGGTGGTCCTTGGTGGTTAAGCAATCTAAATCCTGCTGTTATTGCTTGTTGGAATAATTTCTGGGGCTATTCAGATCATACTTATTTACAAGATCACTACATTGCAATGTGGCAAAAAGTAGTGGAGCGATTTAAAGATAATCCATATGTATTAGGCTACGATTTAATGAACGAGCCTTGGGGCGGCGATTTAATTAAAGCTTTTATTACAGGAGATTTTGAACGCAATCAATTGACTGCATTTTACGAACGTTTAATTCCAGCTATTAGAGCCATTGATAATGATGGTTATATTTTCTTTGAACCGGCTCCGGCGCCTGTGACATTTGGCGCGCAATCCAACTTAAAAGAAATTAAAGATACTAGAATTGGAGAATCGAGAATTGTATATGCGCCACATTGCTATCCAACTGATCTCCATGAAGGTTTAGGGTACACAGAAGGGTCTAAAATACAACTAAAAAATTGGGAAAGAAGAAGACAGAATGAAGTAGTTAAACATGGCGGGATACCTTTAATGTGTGGTGAATTTGGGGGAAATCACGAGCAAGAAGGCATGCATGAATTTATGGTAGATGTATTAAATATGTTTGATAAAAACACTTGGAGTTGGACATGGTGGTCGAATGATCTTGGAGGATGGAGTCCACTGAGCTCAGATAAACAAGAAACCATTATCATCCCATATTTGGTTAGGACTTATCCAAGAGCAACATCAGGCACCTTACAAACTTTCCATTTTGATCAGGAATCCAAAGAATTCACCATGTATTTTACCAGCGTGAATACTGGAAAACCAACTGAGATCTTCGTTCCTAAAATTCATTATCCCAATGGTTATGATATTAAAGTAACAGGAACAAATAATTGGACGCATACCTACAATGATGCCAGTCAACTGTTAAGCTTAAATGTGGATGAGTTTGGAAAACAATTGAAAGTTGAAATCACGGCAAACTAAGATGCATTAAATCAATTTAGACTAATTACATCACAAGTAATATATACTACATATTCAATAATAATTTCACTAAACTATTTAAATGGTAAATGTCAGTCTAAGCAGACAATCCTAAATGGCTTAATTCTATTATTACTTATCTCTTCCCTTCACGCTCCAAGTAAAAATAAATTCGGCTACTACTTTTCCATCATCGGAATAACCAATAGTCGTAGTTTTAAAAGTATGCCCCTCTCCTGTTTCTGATGCAATTTTTACTTTCTCTTTAATTAGTTGCCCATCATTACACTCAAAGGTAGTCACCCCTAATGCTCTGTTGATAAATTTAGAATCGCAACCCACTACAAATGTTGCTACAGAAGGCGTAATATTTTTAGCATAGGTCACTAAAATAATTCCACTCGCCATTTCTGCGGCCATTCCTAATACTGCCCAATACGTGGTTTTAAAAGGATTCTTATTCAAAAATTTATAAGGAACGGCTACTTTACAACTATTGTCATCAATATTTTTAATATACATGCCAGTTAGAAAACCTAGTGGCAAGCTGGATATCATTCCCATGCGCAATAAAAATTTACTACTTAATATTTTATGTCGTTTGGCAATACTTTCTTCATTAAAAACGGCAGTTCTTAAGGCTTTTTTATTTTTAACGGCTTCCATCAATTCTTAAAATCTTTCATTATCAAATAACAATTTTAAAAGTAATACTAAATTTGTGATATGATAAATAACTTATTAAAACTTTTTGTGCCTGCTGTAGCAATAATGTTTGCAGGGTATCTATTAGATGAAGTAACCGTTCAATCTTTCGGAATAGCCATCGTTGTTTCAATTGTATTAGGACTTTTAAATATGACGATAAAACCTATTTTACAAATTCTAACCATTCCGGTTACCATTCTAACATTAGGTTTATTCTTAATTGTTATTGATGCCATATTGGTCATCTTTACTTCAAAAATTATAGAAGGTTTTCAAGTGGACAATTTGTTTTGGGCGATAATTTTCAGTCTATTTGTATCGGTAACGAGTACTGTTTTAAATTACTTCTTAGATTAATTAGCGATGAATAAGTTATACTATTTAGCAACTTGCAGCACTTGCAATAGAATTATCAAAGATCTTGAATTAGATAAGCATCTTGAATTACAAGACATTAAAACTGATAAAATAACTTCATCTCAAATTGAGGAAATGGCAAAAATGGCTGGATCTTATGAAGCATTGTTCAGCAGAAAAGCCATGAAATATAAATCTATGGGATTAAAAGATAAAGTTTTATCTGAAGCAGACTATAAAAAGCTAATCCTTGAAGAATATACTTTCTTAAAAAGACCGGTTGCCCTACTAAATGGTGAAATCTTCATTGGCAATTCTAAAAGGAATGTAGAAAGTCTTCGAGAAGCATTGACAAAATAGCACAAATTTACTAGGCAATAAGACATAATTTCTTGGTTCTCAATAAAATATAACAAAATAAAGACATTTTGTCATAAATTATAATGAGATATCCTAAGGTATAGTTTTTGAACAATGGTTTTTCGTAAATACGTTAAGAACTAAAAGTAAAAACTATATAAAATTATGAACCCAAATAACTTTACAATAAAATCTCAAGAAGCACTAGCGAAAGCTCAACAATTGGCTTTTGACTTTAAGCATGCTCACATGGACACTATACATCTATTGAAAGCTATTTTAGATATAGATAAAGATGTTACACCTTATTTGTTTGAGAAGTTAGGTGTCAAGATGGAAAAAATTCTTAAAAAGGTTGATGAAAGTTTAAGCAAACAACCAATTGTTTCTAGCGAACAACTTAAATACCCTTCTCCAACTATGGCTCAATCAATTTTAAAAGCCAATAGCTATTTAAAAGAGTTTGGAGACGAATACGTCTCTATAGAACATATGTTGTTAGCACTTTTAGCTAATAATGATGCAACGGCCAAAATCCTAAAAGACGAAGGTATTACCGAAGGATTTCTAAAAGGTGCAATTAAAGACTTAAGAAAAGGCAGCACGGTAACTAGTCATAGTGCGGAAACCAACTATAACTCATTAGACAAATATGCAAGAAACCTAAATGATCTAGCTACAAAAGGAAGATTAGATCCTGTCATCGGTAGAGACGAAGAAATTAGAAGAGTAATGCATATTCTTTCTAGAAGGACCAAAAACAACCCAATATTAGTGGGTGAGCCAGGCGTTGGTAAAACCGCTATTGCTGAGGGAATTGCCCACCGTATTATTAGCGGCGATGTGCCTGAATCTTTGAAATCTAAAATAATTTATTCTTTAGATATGGGTGCCTTGATTGCCGGTGCCAAATATAAAGGTGAATTTGAGGAGCGATTAAAATCTGTAATTAAAGAAGTGATTAATTCTGATGGACAAATTATCTTGTTTATTGATGAAATTCACACCCTTGTTGGTGCGGGAAGCGGCGGAGGTGAAGGCGCTATGGATGCTGCGAATATTTTAAAACCAGCTTTAGCCAGAGGAGAGTTAAGAGCCATTGGCGCCACTACCACTAATGAATATCAAAAATACTTTGAAAAGGACAAAGCATTAGAAAGAAGATTTCAAAAGGTTTTAATTAACGAACCGAGTATTGAGGATTCTATTTCCATTTTAAGAGGATTGAAGGAAAGATATGAAGCGCATCATAAAGTTGTGATCAAAGACGAAGCCATTGTTAACGCTGTGGAATTATCCAATAGATACATTAGTGATCGATTTTTACCGGACAAAGCAATTGACTTAATTGATGAGGCAGCGGCAAAACTAAGGTTAGAGATAGATTCGGTTCCAGAGGAATTAGATGAATTGGAAAGAAAAATTAGACAATTAGAAATTGAAAGAGAAGCTCTTAAAAGAGAAGACAATACTGAAAAAGTAGAAGAGTTAAGCAAACAAATTGCTGATCTCTCAGAAGAAAGAAATGCTTTTAGAGCTAATTGGGAAGGTGAAAAAAGTGTGCTCGATAATATAAATGCTCGCAAACAAGATATAGAAAACTATAAATTGGAAGCAGAACAAGCGGAAAGAAATGGAGAATATGGCAAAGTAGCTGAGATTAGATATGGAAAAATAAAAGCGACAGAAGATGCATTAGTGAAATTGGAAGAGAAACTAGATGAAATGAAATCGGGTAGTCGATTAATGAAGGAAGAAGTATCTGCGGAAGATATTGCAGAAATTGTTGCCAAATGGACAGGTATTCCAATGACTAAAATGCTTCAATCAGAAAAAGAAAAACTTTTAACATTAGAAGATCAATTACACCAAAGGGTTATTGGACAAGATGAAGCGGTAACAGCAGTAGCTGATGCTATAAGAAGAAGTAGAGCAGGCATTCAAGACGAACACAAACCTCTAGGCTCATTCATCTTTATTGGTACCACCGGTGTAGGTAAAACAGAGTTGGCTAAAGCTTTAGCTGAATTGTTATTCGATGATGAAAAATCTATAATCCGATTAGATATGTCGGAATATATGGAACGACACAGTGTTGCTAGATTGGTGGGTGCCCCTCCAGGATATATTGGCTATGATGAAGGTGGACAATTGACAGAAGCGGTTAGACATCACCCTTACTCAGTTATCTTATTAGATGAAATTGAAAAAGCCCATAGTGATGTTTTTAATATTCTATTGCAAGTTTTAGAGGATGGAAGATTGACAGATGGTAAAGGTCGTGTGATCGATTTTAAAAACACCATCATTATCATGACTTCTAACACCGGCTCACATCTTATTCAACAAAATTTTGAGAATATTGAAGAAAAAGATTTGTTTACGGCAACCGAAACTAGCAAAATTCAAGTGATGGATGCCTTGAAACGCATCATGAGACCTGAGTTCCTCAATAGAATTGATGAGACTATTATGTTTAAGCCTTTAAGAAAATCGGAGATTGCTGAAATTGTAGAACTTCAATTAAATGGATTAAAAAGAAAATTACTAGAAAACAACAAGATACATTTAAGCTATACTGATGAAGCAGTAAAATGGTTATCCAATGAAGGCTACGACCCTCAATTTGGAGCACGACCACTAAAAAGGTTAATCAATAAAGAAATTGTCAATCAACTTTCTAAGCGAATTTTAGCCGATAAATTAACGGCTGATGGATCAGTAGTAATCGACAGCTTAGGTGGCGACATTGTATTAAGAGATAAGATTGATTCTGACAAATAAATATTTTAACTAAAACATTTATCAGCTGCACTTTGTCTTAAATTATTGGCAAAGTGTGGCTTTTTTTTACACCATAACATTACTACAGTATTAGGTAAAAGTTTAAAAATAGTTACCACATATGTAACTTTTTTAAAATACATTCCGTATTATTAGTAAAGAGTCAATTATTAACCATTTTCATTGCCGTTAGATCTAGACCCTTCTACGACAACGAATTCTAAAAAAGAATGCAATGAAACAATTACACACACACTTAGCTATTATCTTAACGGTAGGAATTATGTTTACAGCTTGCTCCGTTAATGAAGTATCAATTACTGATCCACAAAAAGTAGTAGAGAGAATTGATATTAAAATTACCAATGCCTTAGAGGAGTATTACTACCTCGACAACATTCAAGAAAACACTAATCAAGATCTTGTGAGGTACAATTTTTATGGCACACCATCGGATAAGATTGATTACATCATCCAATTGGATAATGATAAAACATTGATTATTAAATTACATAATCGAATAAATATGAATCCTTGGCAATATGCCGAATCATATGGAACTTTTGCCCTTCAAGATTTAGATGACAAATTTAAATATGTTACAATAGAAATGAATAATGGAGCAAGTTCTGAGTCATCTTCTTTTACCTCTTCAATTGATGAAAATATTCCTCAAGGTGGCTTTCTAGATGTATTCCGAATTGAAAAGTATGATACCGAAAAAATGGAAATGCTATGTAGAATCAATAATGCCGTATTGTATCAAAAATCAAATCCTGAAAATTCAATTAGTATAAATGGAACCTTTAGAGGTTCTCTTACATTCCTACAATAGGAAAATTACGTCCCTGTATTCCAAAGGCTCCTATCATGGAGCCTTTTTGATTTTAAATAGGTGACCTTTCATTTCATTTTGCATATAAGTGTAGTTAAACGAAAAATTAATTACAAAAAACAGCCAAAATGAAAAATTTAAAAAATCTCACACTGACAATCATCACAGGATTAACTTTATTAGCCTCTTCTTGTACCACCAATGAAGTTAACCCAATTATTAATGATGCCTCTAAAGTAATGGAAAGATTAGACTTGAAAATTGTAAGTCATCGAACAGAACACATTTACAAAGAAAGCATGCAAAATGATGGATGGATTGATTTAGTAGATTATAGTTTTTATAATGATGAAGAAGGAAAAATCGATTTTGTCATCAATATAGACGACAGTAAAACAATAACTGTAAGAGTAACGAATAGATTAAATCCGAACCCATATGAAGTTCTAGATACCTATGGAACTTTCGCTCCACAAGATCAAGACGATAAATACAAATACGTCACTGTCGAATTTATGGACAATACAAACGCCGAAAATACAGTATACATATCTAATCTTAGCGAAAATTTGCCTCAAGGTGGATTTTTAGATGTATTTAGAATTGAAAAATACAGTGTAAGAGACATGCAAATTCTTTGCCGACTAAACAACATTGTTTTATACCAATTAAATAACCCTGAAAAAACGATTACTATTGATGGTACCTTCAGAGGAGCACTCACCTTCTTATAATGCCAGTAAAATATATTATTCATTTAGGCCAAAGGCTCCGGTAACTCGGAGTCTTTTTTTTTGCATTCATTTCTCCTATGGGGTGACCTTTCAACAAAATCTACATATAAGTTTAATTAAACTAATGAATAAAAAATCACCATTAGGGTAACAAATTTAAATTAAACGAGATTACTTAAAAACAGCCAAAATGAAAAATTTAACAAATCTAACATTAACACTAATTACAGGATTAACACTATTAGCTACATCTTGCTCAACTGACGAAATCACTCCTATTTCAGATGCCTCCAAAGTGATGGAAAGAATCGACATTAAAATTGTTGGAGATGACACAAAATACTTCTATAACGAAAGTATTCAAGCAGAAACTTCAAATGATTTAGTCGCCTTCAACTTTTATGGCGAACAATCAGAGAAAATTGATTTCATTGTTAAAATTGGTGATTACAAAACACTAACCGTAAAACTTAGTAACAAACTAAATCCTAAACCTTGGGAAATTGCGGATACTTACGGAACGTTTGCGCCTCAAGATCAAGATGACAAATTCAAATATGTAGTGATAGAATTAATGGATAACGAAAATTCTGAAAACTCCAAATATGTCTCCAATGTTGGTGAGAATCTTCCTCAAGGTGGATTTTTAGATGTTTTTAGAATTGAAAAATACAGCATTGACAATATGGAAACGCTTTGTAGACTTAAAAACATAGTATTGTATAATATTGACGACCCAAGCAATAAAGTAACCATTGATGGTACATTTAGAGGTGCTCTTTCATTCCTATAAAAAACAACAATATTCATTTAGGCTAAAGGCTCCGATTATTCGGGGTCTTTTTTATTATATCGATATTTTTTTTAGAAAACATTGGTGACCTTTTTAAGTTTTTGGCATATAGATATGTCTAAACGAATTAATAAATTTTAATTGCTTGAAAAAAAATGGGTAACAAAATCATTCTACAAGTAATTAACCATAAACAGCCAAAAATGAAAAATCTAAAAAATCTTGCACTAGCACTAATCACAGGATTAACTTTATTAGCAACATCTTGTTCAACCGATGAAATCGCTCCCACTACTGACGCTTCCAAAGTGATGGAAAGAATTGATATCAAAATAGTTGGAGAAGACACTGAATACTTTTACAATGAAAGCCTTCAAGCAGAAGCTTCAAACGATTTAGTAGCCTACAACTTTTATGGCAATCAATCAGAAAAAATTGATTTCATAGTTAAAATTGATGAATTCAGAACTTTAGTCGTAAAAGTAAGCAACAAATTAAATCCTAACCCATGGGAAGTAATTGATACTTACGGAACATTTACTCCTCAAGATCAAGACGATAAATATAAACATGCCACTATCGAGTTAATAGACAATCAAAACTCTGAAAACTCAAAATATGTTTCAAATGTTGGAGAGAATATCCCTCAAGGTGGATTTTTAGATGTATTTAGAATTGAAAAATATAGTGTTGCTAATAAGGAAACGCTTTGCAGACTTAAAAACATCGTTTTGTACCAATTAGAAGATCCAAACAATACGATAATTATCGATGGAACATTTAGAGGTGCTCTTACCTTTTTATAGAATAAAAAATATAATTTTTGAAAACACAATAAACATTTTTCGTTAATCAAAGAAAGTACAGATTAAGCAATAGTTACACCTTTTGTCAAATAGCATTAACTTTACTATAAGTCAAAAACAATAAGTAGAAAGACATAAAATAGACATCTATATTTGCACCAACAATAGAAAAACAAACAAAACTCCCCTATATTTTTAGAATGATATTAACATTATCGATTAAATCGATAAAAATGAATTTAGATTTTGTAACTTTTAGTTGAAAAAACGTTATTTTACCAATGTTGAATTCAGCAAAAAAATTGAAAGCTTGCAAATATTTTAGATATTCAATTAAATATAATGCGAAAATTAACTTTACAAATTGCCACGACTTTACTTTTATCTTTGATGATTGTTTCATGTTCAGAGGACACTCCAATTGAAGAAATTAAAGTAACTGAGTTTACTAATTTAAAAGTAGAAGGAGATTTAGACTTTATTGATATTCAAACTAGTGAACAAAGTGATGCTAGTAAAGATTTAGTTTATTATAACTATCAAGCTTCCTATACAAAGACATTAACATTCAATATTAATTTAGAAAATGGACATATCTTTTCAATAAAGATTTTACACGAAAACTTAGATAAAGTTTGGGAAACTCCAACAAACTATCCTATTTATCCCGCAAGTGATACAAGTTCCCATTGGAAATATTGCGTAGCACAATATCAAATTTCAGCAGAATCTCCATCATATTTCACTCATCTAGGATCCACTTTTCCTAAAGGAACTGACATAGACGCGTTCGAAATAGAATCTTATGATGATCAGAATAAAATAATCAGATGTCGCGTAAGAGATATGGTTCTGTACAAGAATACTAATGCTAGCGAGTCATTAACTATTAATGGAACTTTCGTTGGTGCTGCAGTATTCTAATCAGTAATTTTATTACGAATTATAATCGTGTAATTAATTCATCCCTGAATTTATTTTTATCCCCAGAATTAAGGAGAATTATTAAGTTTTCAACAAGCCTATAGATTGCCATATTAACAAGCAGTACAGCTGTAAATAGATTTTATATTTGTGTCCTAAAATAATGGATCATGAGAAAATTTGTTTCTAGACATTTAGGCCCACGAGCAGAGGATGTTAATACCATGCTTAAAGTTATTGGCGACGCTAGTATTGATGAACTTATTGGCAAAACAATTCCCAACCATATTCGATTCGAGAATAATATTGAAGTTTGTGAAGAACTAACAGAATATGAATATTTAAAGGAACTAAAAAATGTTTCTTTAAAAAATAAGGTTAATAGAAACCTTATTGGCTTGGGTTACTACAATACTATTATACCTGGCGTGATTCAAAGAAATATTTTCGAAAATCCGGGTTGGTACACTCAATATACGCCTTATCAGGCTGAAATAGCACAAGGTCGTTTAGAAGCGCTACTTAATTTTCAAACAATGGTGAGCGATTTAACCGGCTTACCTATCGCCAATGCTTCGTTACTAGATGAAGGAACCGCTGCAGCAGAAGCCATGCAAATGCTTTATGCTTTAAAAAATAAGAAGCACAAAAAAGATCCAAAACAAAAATGCTTAATATCTAAAGGAATTTTTCCTCAAACACTTGATGTAATTAAAAGTAGAGCACTTTCTTATGATATTGAATTAGTATTGGAGTCTCCAACTTTAGATCAATTAAATGATGATCTATTCGCTATAATATTGCAATATCCTGATGGTGATGGAAAAATTGAAGACTATAGTGCCATCATTGAAAAAGCAAAGTCTCTCGACATTTATGTGATTATGGTGGCAGATATAATGTCGCTAGCATTATTGAAATCTCCAGGTGAATTGGGAGCTGATGTAGCTGTTGGAAATACACAACGATTTGGTGTTCCGATGGGATTTGGAGGACCACATGCAGCATATTTCGCTTGCCAAGATGAATTTAAAAGACATATTCCTGGAAGAATCATTGGCGTTTCAGTTGATAAGCATGGAAACAATGCTTTAAGAATGGCACTTCAAACTAGAGAACAGCACATTAAAAGAGAAAGAGCTACCTCTAACATTTGTACTGCTCAAGCTCTGTTGGCAATTATGGCTGGCATGTATGCCGTTTATCACGGTCCAAATGGAATAAAAGAAATTGCAGAAGTTATCCATTTTAATACAGTAAGACTAGCTAACGAACTGAGCAAGTTAGGATTCGATCAAACCAACAACTATTATTTTGATACCCTAAACATCAAAACAGATCATATTGATCAAATCAGATCATTAGCAGAGTCAAAAGGATATAATTTCAATTATTATACAAAAGGCTCAATTGGCTTATCGGTTGATGAATCAATTACCCAAAAAGAAATTATTGAAATAGTAGGCATCTTTGCTGAAGCAACAGGCAAAAAAGCATCTTCCAATCTTTTAGCTGAGCCTGCCAAGCAAATTCCTGTAGAATTGCAAAGAGTTTCTAAATATTTTGAGCATCCTATTTTCAATCAACATCATTCTGAAACAGAAATGTTGAGATATATTAAAAAACTGGAAAATAGAGACTTATCCTTAACTTCTTCAATGATTCCTTTAGGTTCATGTACGATGAAATTAAATGCAACTTCAGAGTTAGTACCGTTAAGTTGGAGACAGTTTTCAGAGATCCATCCATTTGCTCCTGCCGATCAAGTCCAAGGTTATCTTCAAGTAATTAAAGAATTAGAAGAATACCTTTGCATCGTCACAGGATTTGACGCTTGTTCTTTACAACCGAATTCAGGCGCTCAAGGAGAATTTGCTGGGTTAATGGTCATTAAAGCATTTCATGAAGCCAATGGAGATCACCATAGAAAAATTGCCTTAATTCCTTCGTCAGCTCATGGTACCAATCCAGCTAGTGCAGTAATGGCAGGAATGGAAGTAGTTGTGGTTAAAACCGATGAAATGGGAAATATTGACGTTCCTGATCTTATCGCTAAAGCCAATGAATACAAAGACAATTTATCTTGCTTAATGGTTACGTATCCCTCTACGCATGGAGTTTACGAATCTACTATTAAAGATATTTGTAAAGCCATTCATGATAATGGAGGTAAAGTGTATATGGATGGCGCGAATATGAATGCACAAGTTGGTTTAACTTCTCCAGCCATTATTGGAGCTGACGTTTGCCATTTAAACCTACATAAAACATTCGCTATTCCTCACGGAGGTGGAGGTCCTGGAATGGGTCCTATTTGTGTTACAAAAGACTTAGCAGATTTTTTACCGGGCAATCCACTAGTTAAAACCGGAGGAAGTCGATCAATTCCTGCTATTTCTGCAGCGCCTTGGGGAAGTGCAAGCATCTTATTAATATCTTATGGTTATATCAAAATGCTCGGCTCTAAAGGTCTAATGGATGCTACAAAGTATGCTATTCTAAATGCCAACTACCTTAAGTCTCAATTAGAAGATCATTATCCGGTACTTTATGTTGGGGAAAATGGTAAAGTAGCACACGAATTCATTATTGATTTCAGACATTTTAAAGAATTAAATATTGAAGTGGCTGATATTGCTAAAAGATTGATGGATTATGGGTTTCACGCTCCTACCGTTTCGTTTCCAGTTGCCGGAACTTTAATGATAGAACCAACAGAAAGCGAACCTTTAGCTGAATTGGATAGATTTGTTGATGCTATGGTGGCCATTAAAAAAGAAATAGATGCCATTGCTGATGGAACCTATACAATGGAAGACAATCCAATTATCAATGCTCCTCATACAGCAGCAACTGTTACAAGTGACGAATGGAATCATTGCTATTCAAGACAAGTTGCTGCTTTCCCAACTAAATACCAATACGAAACTAAATTTTGGCCGTACGTTGGAAAAATTGATAATGGACATGGTGACAGGAATTTGATTTGCACATGCCCTTCTATTGAAGCCTATTCCTAAAACAATAACAATAGAAAACAGTTAGGTATTATAGGTTACATTAGAATTAAAAGTTACAGGTAAATTAACGATTTATATTTATTTTAATATATTTATAACTAAACAAAATGTTTGGTAAAAGCCACTTATATACTATATATTTTTGTATTTATTCTACATCCAACTGTTTTATTGGGTCATGGCGACTTACATGAAAGAATTGAAGTAGCATCTGAAGCTATACAAATAGCTCCTGATAGCGCGGAGCTTTATCTAGAAAGAGGAATTCTTTTCTTTCAACATGAGAAATATAATGAATCTATTCATGACCTAAACTATTGTGCAGCTCTCAATTATAACTCACAAAAACTTGATTTAGCATTTGCGAAGGCTAATCTCAAACTAAATAATGCACAAACAGCACTATTTTTTTTAGATAAAATCTTAAAAGAAGATCCAAACCATGTTATTACACTGAGATGGAAAGCTAAAGCATTGATGCAGTTGGATCAATACACAGAAGCTGCCTACTATTTTGAGAAAGTAATTGAGAAGGCTGATAAAACTTTCACAGAAAACTATATGGAAGCAGCTTTCGCTTGGGAGTACAGTAAACATGAAAGAAATATTGAAAATTCGATAGCCATCATTGAAAAAGGTATCGTTGATCTTGGTGATCTTATACTATTTTATGATCGCTTAGTTGATTTAAATCAACTTTCAGGCAACATTGACAATGCCATTATTAATCAAAATAAGATTATTGAGTTATCTAACCGAAAGGAAAGACCATACTATCAAAGAGCGTTAATCTATTTATCAAATGGAAATATAGCAGCGGCTAGAGCTGATTTAACCAAATCAAAAGAAGAAATTGATAAGTTGCCAGAAAGAATTAAAAAAAATAATGCCACGCAAGTACTAATTAAAAATATTCGAGAAAAAGAATTACTTCTTTAATTGAATAATTGTTTTGTTTCATAAAACCAATCTAATGAAAAAAGTAACATTCTACCCCATTTTATGCCTACTAATATGTTGTATAGGTAGTATTTCTGCACAAGATGTTTTAATTGATTTTGGTAGTAGTTGGAAATACTACGATGCTGGTAACGAACCCTCGGGTTCATGGGAAAATACAGGATACAATGATGCTGCCTGGAATTCAGGTAATGCTCAACTCGGATATGGAGATGGAGATGAAACGACTATTTTAAATAATACAGCTTATACGCTTTATTTTAGAAAATCATTTAATGTAAATAATGCAGCAGCTTATACTAATATAGACTTAGATTTAGTCTATGACGATGGTGCTGTTATATATATAAATGGCACAGAAGTTTGGAGGGTAAATATGCCTACCGGCACTATTACATATAATACCTTTACGCCTACTCAACCAGCTGACAATTCGACTATTTCAAATACAATTGCCAATAGTTTAGTAAATGGCACCAATGTAATTGCAGTAGAAGTTCATCAAAGAAGTGCCAGTAGTTCAGATATTACTTTTGATTTAAAAGCTACTGCCAACTTAGGTACTCCCTCCTCTAACTATATATCTTATGGTGCCAATTGGAAATATTTTGATCTCGGAAGCGAACCAAGTGGCTCATGGGAAAACATAGGTTATAATGATGTGGCTTGGAGTTCAGGAAATGCAGAACTAGGATATGGAGATGGAGATGAAGCAACAGTAGTTGGCTTTGGAGGTGATGGGAACAACAAATATATAACAACTTACTTTAGACATACTTTTAATGCTTCTGGTTTTAACCCTTCAGATTATTTAGAACTCAATTTAAAAAGAGATGATGGAGCTGTTGTATATTTAAATGGAACTGAAGTTATGAGGGATGGAATGCCAAATGGAACCATTAACTACTCAACTTTAGCTTCAGTAACACAAGGGAGTAGTGCAGAAACAACTCCCGTTTCAACATTAGTTTCTGCTAACTTGTTAAATAGTGGCACAAATGTTATCGCTATTGAAATTCATCAAGCTGCAGCAAATAGCTCAGACATTACTATGGATTTCGAAATGAATAATGTTGGTCTGGTAAGTACTTCTATAACTCGAGGTCCTTATTTACAAAAAGGCACACCTTCAAGTATTGTTGTAAAATGGAGAACATCAACTCCTACTGCTTCTTATATAAATTTTGGTACTACTCTAGGTAATTTAAATTTATCCGTAAATGATTTAACACCAAAAACAGATCATGAAATAGAAATTACAGGTCTTTCAGCAAACACAAAATATTTTTATGAAGTTGGCACAGGTAATGCAACATTAGTTAATCCAGCAGTAGATGTATATTTCAAAACCTCTCCTACTCCAGGTTCATCTCAGCCAATTACCGCATGGATACTAGGAGATTGTGGGACAAAAGATGTAAATCAAAGGAATGTAAGAGATGCTTATTATAATTACATTGGAAGCAGTCATACTGATATGATACTATTTTTAGGTGATAACGCCTATGAGAGTGGCACAGATAGCGAATATCAAAATGCTATTTTCGAAAATATGTATGAAGATAAATTAAAAAGTACAGTGTCGTGGTCTACTTTAGGAAATCATGATGGTTATTCTGCTTCATCAAGTTCTCAATCAGGTCCTTATTATGATATATTTTCTTTCCCAACTTCCGGAGAAGCCGGAGGATTAGCTTCAGGCACTGAAGCATATTATTCTTACGATTATGGCAACATTCACTTTATTGTTTTAGAATCATACGATACTGACAGAAGTATAGGTGGCGCCATGTACAATTGGTGCTTAGCTGACATTCAGAATACTACTGCTGAATGGATTGTTGCTTTTTGGCATCATCCTCCTTACACTAAAGGTTCTCATGATTCTGACACAGAAGGCGAGTTAATAGATATGAGGGCAAATTTCTTACCAATGCTTGAAAGCAATGGTGTAGATTTAGTTTTATCGGGCCATAGCCACTCATATGAAAGATCATATTTCTTAAATGGACATTATGGCTCTTCAGGATCTTTCAATATTAATTCAAATACAGTAGGTGCTACGGGTAATGGGGATGGTAAAATTGATGGAGACGGAGCGTACTCAAAAGAAACAACAGGACCTTTAGCTGGCGATGGAGCGGTATATATTACTGCTGGATCTTCAGGAAAAGTTACAGGTTCTTTAACTCAGCATAATGCCATGTATGAGTTTTTATACCAAAGAGGAAGTGTTGTATTAGAAGTTGATGGATCTATTATGGATGTAAAATTCATTCATGAAAGTGGGTCAATAAATGACTATTTCACTATAGAAAAACCTAACCAAGATTGTGGTAATGGCAATTTTGTTGGTGATTCTTGTGATGATGGCGACCCTTGTACAACAGGAGATGTTTACAATAGTAATTGCAATTGTGTTGGTACAACTGGAGATGATGACGGCGATGGAGTATGTAATGTTTTAGATCAATGTCCAGGTTTAGATGATGCATTGATTGGAACAGCTTGTGACGATGGAAACACCTGCACAAGTAATGATACTTACGACGCTAATTGTGGATGTACTGGTACACCTGATATCGATACAGATGGTGATGGAATTTGTGATGCTAATGACCAATGTCCTGGCACAGACGATGCATTAATTGGTACTTCTTGTGATGATGGTAATGCTTCAACCTCAAATGACATTTATGATAATTCTTGTAATTGTGTTGGAACGCCTTGTCCTACTGCAGGAACAGCCTGTAATGATGGCAATCCACAAACTATAAATGATGTAGAAGATGGTAATTGTAATTGTGCAGGAATTCCAGGTGGCGTACCTCTTACTACATGTATAAGCATTACAAGTGGACAAGACGATGTAGAAGAAAATGAAAATACCGGAGCTGTCTATAATAATAGCTCTGATATAGAATTAGTGTATGATACTTATCAATCTGCAGACAATCAAACTATTGGACTAAGGTTTAATAATGTAAATGTTCCTCAAGGAGCCAACATTGTTTCAGCTTACATTCAATTTACTGTTGATGAGGTTAGCACTGGCGCCTCAAATCTAACTATTAGAGCAGAAGCGACTGATAATGCTTCAGCATTCACTACAACAGCCTATAGTATTTCAAGTCTACCAACAACTTCAGCCTCAGCTAATTGGTCGCCAGCAGATTGGAATACTGTTGGTCAAGCCGGTGTAGACCAACAAACTGTTGACATTGGAAGTGTTATTCAAGAAATTGTATCTAGACCTGGATTTGCAGCAAACAACTCAATAACTTTAATTATTACAGGTACTGGTTCAAGAATAGCGGAATCTTACAACGGTTCTGCCGCAGATGCTCCAGAGTTATGTATTGATTATTTCGATCAATGCACAGATAGCGATGGTGATGGAATTTGTGATGCAAATGATCAATGTCCTGGAACCAATGATGCTTTAATTGGCACAGCTTGTGATGATGGTAATGCTTGCACTACAAATGATATTTACGACAATAACTGTAACTGTGCCGGTACTTTCCAAGATACAGATAGCGATGGTGTTTGTGATGCCAATGACCAATGCCCTGGCACTAATGATGCCTTAATAGGAACTGCATGTGACGATGGTGATGCTTGTACAATAGGTGAAACTTATGATGCTAGTTGCAATTGCTCTGGTGGCACTTTCCAAGACGCCGATAGCGACGGTGTTTGTGATGCAAATGATCAATGTCCTGGAACCAATGATGCTTTAATTGGTACAAATTGTAATGATGGCGATGCTTGTACAGTTAATGATGTTTATGATAACAACTGTAATTGTGCCGGTACTTTCCAAGATACAGATAGCGATGGCGTTTGTGACGCTAACGATCAATGTCCTGGCACTAATGATGCCTTAATTGGATCTGCATGTGACGATGGTGATGCTTGTACAACAGGTGAAACTTATGATGCTAGTTGCAATTGCTCTGGTGGCACTTTCCAAGACGCCGATAGCGACGGTGTTTGTGATGCAAACGATCAATGCCCTGGAACAAATGATGCTTTAATTGGTACAAATTGTAATGATGGCGATGCTTGTACAGTTAATGATGTTTATGATAACAACTGTAATTGTGCCGGTACTTTCCAAGATACAGATAGCGATGGCGTTTGTGACGCTAACGATCAATGTCCTGGCACTGATGATGCCTTAATAGGAACTACATGTGACGATGGTGATGCTTGTACAATAGGTGAAACTTATGATGCTAGTTGCAATTGCTCTGGTGGCACTTTCCAAGACGCCGATAGCGACGGTGTTTGTGATGCAAACGATCAATGCCCTGGAACAAATGATGCTTTAATTGGCACAGCTTGTGATGATGGTAATGCTTGCACTACAAATGATATTTACGACAATAACTGTAACTGTGCCGGTACTTTCCAAGATACAGATAGCGATGGCGTTTGTGATGCCAATGACCAATGCCCTGGCACTAATGATGCCTTAATTGGAACTGCATGTGAAGATGGTGATGCTTGTACAATAGGTGAAACTTATGATGCTAGTTGTAATTGCTCTGGTGGCACTTTCCAAGACGCCGATAGCGACGGTGTTTGTGATGCTAACGATCAATGTCCTGGTACTGATGATGCTTTAATCGGAGCCGCTTGTGATGATGGAGATAATTGTACTGTTAATGATGTATATGACTTAAACTGTAACTGTACTGGAACACCTGATGTAGATTCTGATAATGATGGTATCTGTGACGCCAACGATCAATGCCCCGGAACTAATGATGCTTTGATTGGAACTGCTTGTGATGATGGTAATGCTTGTACTACAGGAGAAACTTATGATGCTAGTTGCAATTGCTCTGGTGGAACTTTCCAAGATGCAGATAGTGATGGTGTTTGCGATGCCAATGATCAATGTCCTGGAACGAATGATGCTTTAATTGGAACTGCTTGTAATGATGGCAATGTATGTACAATCAATGACACTTACGATGGAAATTGTAACTGTGCCGGTACTTTCCAAGATACAGATAGTGATGGTATATGTGATGCTAATGATCAATGCCCTGGAACAGATGATGCTATAATTGGTACATCTTGTAATGATGCTGATGTTTGTACAATCAATGACACGTACGACAATAGCTGTAATTGCTCCGGTATATTTGCCGATGCTGATGGCGATGGAGTTTGTGATGCAAATGATCAATGTCCTGGTTTTGATGACAATGTTGATGATAACGGTAACAATATTCCTGACGGATGTGAAGGCTGTACCTATCAAGTAATTAACTTTAATGATTTTGAATCTAATTGGGGAATATGGTATGATGGCGGATCTGACTGTAGAAGAAGTAGTACTGATGCTGCTTACTCATTAGGCACATATAGCATAAGATTAAGAGATAATACTTCCACTTCTGTAATGACTACAAACAATCTTAACCTTACCAGCTATGATGAAATTACTATTGACTTCTCTTACTACCCTAGAAGTATGGATAATTCAAGTGAAGATTTCTGGTTGCAAGTTTCAACAAATGGTGGAGCTAGCTATACAACGGTTGAAGAATGGAATAGAAATGATGAATTTGTAAATGATCAAAGATATTATGACCAAGTTGTAATTCCTGGTCCATTTACAGCTAACACTAGTTTTAGATTTAGATGTGATGCTTCAGGAAATAGTGATTGGGTTTATATTGATGATGTTGAAATTTCAGGATGTACTTCTGGTGCAGTGGCTAAAGAAGTAACGCAGCCAATTGTTACTGAGACTGATGTAAATATTCAGGATAAGACAGTTAACAATACTTGGGACTATCTTATTTCTCCAGTACCCGCTAAAGATGTGTTAAACATCAAAGTTGTATCTGGAAAATCAGAAATGAACCTAATTAGAATCATTGATATCAACGGACAAGTAGTTAAGGAAATCAAAGATGTCTATCAACTAAATTATTCAATAGATATTAGTGATTTAAAATCTGGTGTCTATTTAATTTCAATTCAACAAGACAAAATGCCAAATATTAAAACAAAGCGATTTATAGTTACAAATTGATAGCTTGTCGAGTTGAACAAAAAAGCCCCTCAATTGAGGGGCTTTTTATTGTTAGTTATGTCTAAACCACATCTAATTCTCGTAAATACATCTGGATAGTATTCTCTAATCCTAGATATAAGGCATCTACTATTAATGCATGTCCAATTGAAACCTCTGCCAAATGTGGTATTTCTTGTTTTAAATAGCGGAGATTGTCTAGATTTAAATCGTGCCCTGCGTTTATTCCTAGTCCAATTTCCTTGGCAAAAAAGGCTGCATTTCTATATTTTTCTATTGCTTTCTCCTTATTGGCAGGGTAATTTTTAGCATAAGGACCGGTATAAAACTCAATTCGATCTACTCCAATTTTAGCAGAAGACTCCACTAACTGCTCTAACGGATCTAGAAATAATGAAACTCTGATACCATTGGATTTAAATTCTTTAACTATATCCGTCAGGTATTGTAGATGTTTAATAGTATCCCAACCATGATCAGAAGTAATAGCATTAGGTTCATCGGGCACTAATGTTACTTGATGTGGCTTTATAGCCAATACGCTATCAATAAAATGACTACTTGGATAGCCTTCAATATTAAATTCTGTAGTAACAATATCCTTCAATGGTTGTAAATCATCAAACCTTACATGTCTTTCATCAGGTCTAGGATGTACTGTTATACCTTGCGCTCCAAATCGTTCACAATCCTGCGCAATCGCAATCAGATTAGGGAAATTACTGCCTCTCGCATTTCTAATCAATGCGATCTTGTTGATATTTACACTTAAGTTAGTTGTTGTCATTCTTTTTTAATTAAGCATATTCCTTTTTCCATAAATTGGTAATCTCTATTATAGTTGCTGAAAGAGATTTTGTTGACTTCCCTCCTGCAGCATTCATATGTCCTCCTCCTTGAAAATATTTTCGAGCAAAATCATTTACTGAAATATCTGCTTTCGACCTAAAAGACAGTTTAACAATATCTCCATGTTCTTTAAGTAATACTGCTACTTTAATGCCTTTTATTGTCAATGGATAATTAACTAAACCTTCTGTATCACCTGCATTTAAATCATAGGTTCTCACATCTTCTTTGGTTACCGATATGTATGCAATACTAAGATGTGGCACAACAACCATTCTATTCAATAGTGCATTTCCTAAAAATCTAATTCTTTTCTCTTTATAAGTATTGAAAACATTTTCTCTAATGTATTCAAGATCAAGACCCAGTTTCATAAATTTAGCAGCCAATTCAAATGCTCTAACAGAAGTTGCACCATTCTGAAAATTCCCTGTATCAGTAACCAATCCAGTGTATAAGCAATGAACAATATCCTTATTAAGATTAGGAAACTCTCCTTCCAACATTTCAATGAAATCAGCTACTAACTCACAAGTGCTACTAGCTTTTGTATTATGTAGAGCATACTCAAACTCATCCGGCTCTAAATGATGATCAATTAATACAAATGGTACTTTTAAAGGCTCCAAAACATTATGGATAGGATCAACTCTTTTCAAAGAATTGAAATCCAAACAAAAAACTATTTCAGCTTCATTAATAACTTTATCAGCATCTTCCTTTCTTCTATTGTATAATATAGCTTTTCTAGTTCCTCGCATCCATCTGAAATAATCAGGATATTCCGTAGGCAATATGACAGTAGGAAAATGCCCTTTTGATCTCAAATAATTATATAAACCTAAAGAAGACCCCATTGCATCACCATCCGGTCGAGGATGAGTTACTATTACAATTTTCTTGGGGGAATTAAGTAGGTCTTTTAACTGATCAAAATTCTTCATACACAAATATGATTATTGTACTTATAAAAAAACAATTAATGTTCGTTAATATCCTCAACTTTCAATAAAAATAATATTGTAAACGAGTGTTTAGCAGTTGAGTTGCTTATTTTTGCGTCCAAATTGAATAAAAAAACAAAATAAAATGGCTGGAAAAAGAACATTTACAATGATTAAACCTGATGCGGTAAAAGCAAATAATATCGGATCAGTATTAGCGATGATGACAGAAGGTGGTTTCAAAGTAGTGGCAATGAAATATACTAAGTTATCTGCAGAGCAAGCTGGTAAATTCTATGAAGTTCATAAAGAAAGACCTTTCTACGGAGAGTTAGTTGAGTTTATGTCTTCAGGACCTATCGTTGCAGCAATACTTGAAAAAGATAATGCTGTTGAAGATTTTAGAAAATTAATTGGCGCTACTAATCCTGCTGAAGCTGCTGAAGGAACCATTAGAAAAAGGTTTGCAAAAAGTATTGGAGAAAATGCTGTTCACGGATCTGATTCTGACGATAACGCCAAAATTGAAGGAGACTTCTTCTTTTCTGGTTTAGAGAGATTCTAAGAAAGATTTGACAAATAAAAGGAAGCCTCAAATTTAGATTTGAGGCTTTTTTATTACTACATCATTGCGTCTTTAATCCGCTTATCGAATTCAAATTCTTCTGTCCTTACCAATTTAACTTGATCAAAATCTGGATGCATCGGATTCAACAAATAATTGTATTCGTTTTTTACAATGGCAGAAGGCACTCGCAATACAACGCTTTTAAAAGATTTTAGCCATTCATCACCATATGCCCTACAAATGGGACATCGAGCACTTTCCTTCCAATCTGCTGATAACTTCTTTGTTGGAACAATCTCCATTTCTAAACTATCTGGAATACTTATTACCATCACCTTATAGAGTAAATTTAATCCTTCACTCCCTCTATGTACAACGTTCTCTAAACACGCTAACGATCTATTCTCAGCAGCATAAATCATTTGCATACCATTGGAATTCCATCTCGCAGGTCTACCGGAAGCAACTAATTTATTAGTCCACTTAGCTAATGTAATTCTGTAAATCTCCATTAATTATAATGACTAGGCTAAATCTCCGTACTCTATTCGAATTAACTCTTCTATGATTACATCAACTCCTGTGGAAGTAACCATCAATTTGGCAGGAATTGAATTATCTAAGCCATAAGAAGGCTTATTTAACCATCTTCTAAAAGCGTCAATATCTCCAAAAATTTCAATGCCTTTTTTGTATAGAGTAACCAGCTTTAAAAGGATTTCACTTCTAAAAGAATTTAGTTTCTTATGGCTATCCTTATATCTTTCTAAGGTTTTTGTAGATATATCAAGGTATTCTGCTAAAACATTTTTGTTTAAACCAGTAATATCAACCATATCGTAGAAAAGATTAGCATCAACTCCAACGATGGCTTGTTTGGCTATTGTGAAATCATCAGCAACAAAATTGCCGTAATTGGCTAATGCTTCATTAAACACTTTTGATTGTTTTGAATCAGCTGAAGTTTTATATCCTTTATCTTGCATTACAATTATTTTTACCTGCTCTTCAAATGTATGGAATTTTGTCCAACTTAAAAAGACTTTTGTCTAATTTAACGTAAGTTATCCTAATTAGTTACATTTCAAATGTACTTTTGAACTTAGAAGATCAATTATCTGTTTCAATTTTAGTTAAAGAAAATACATGAGTTTCACAACATACATTCTTTCAATATTCTATTTTTTCAATAGCCAACAAATTAGCAATCAACAGTTATCTACCCAGTCGGATGCATTCTTCAATAAATATGTAACAGAAAAAGGTGTTGACTATTCAGCTATAAAAAATGATCCTACTCAACTAAGTCAATTGACTGATATAGTAGAAAAAACATCCATAGATAAGTTATCTAAAAATGATAAAGCAACATTTTACATAAATAGCTATAATATATTGGTAATCAAATCTGTAATAGATAATTACCCAATCAATAGCCCACTAAAAGTAAAAGGATTTTTTGATGAAATTAAGCATAAAGTTGCCGGTGTATCTCTCACACTTAACGATATCGAAAACATCAAATTAAGAGAAGATTTTGGCGACGAAAGAATCCATTTTGCTTTAGTATGTGCAGGCAAGGGCTGTCCGCCAATTTCGAAAAAAGCATTCTTTTCGGAAAGCTTAAACGAACGACTTCAATACTTAACAGAAGCGGCTTTAAACAATCCAAACTTTATAAGAGTAGATGACAAAAATAAAAAAGTTGAAATTTCTCAAATATTTGAATGGTATCAAGGAGATTTTGGAAAAAATATAGAAGAAGTTATTCAATACATCAACAAGTATAGAAACAATCCTATTCCTCTATCCTATTCAAAAGGATACTATGAATACGATTGGAGTTTGAATGGTTATTAATCATTAAAGTTTCGAGTGAGCTAAAATTTCAAGTGACTAAAATTCTAAATCAAATCGGTTTTAAACAACTTTAGGCACTCGTAACTTTAGGTACTTTTATAGTTATCATCCCAGTTCTTAACCTTAGGTTCACTTAATTTACCAACAGACCTAGCTACCAATAAAGCCACAGTAGCATCTCCGGTAACATTTACAGTAGTTCTTAGCATATCTAAAGGTCTATCAACAGCAAAAATCAATGCTAATCCAATCGCTAATTTTTCAGAAGGAAAGCCAATAGATTCTAATACTATAACCAACATCACCATTCCTGCCCCAGGAACACCTGCAGAACCTATAGATGCCAATAAAGCCGTTAGAACAATAGTTAACTGAGCCATAAAATCTAATGGAAAACCAAGCGCCTCTGCTATAAAAACAGCCGCCACAGCTTGATACAAACTCGTTCCATCCATATTAATAGTAGCTCCAACCGGCAAAACAAAACTGGCTACTTCACCATCTACACCTAAATGTTCTTCTGTACATTCCATGGTAACAGGCAAGGTGGCCACACTTGAACTCGTTGAAAAAGCCGTTAACTGGGCCGGACTTAAATTTTTTAAAAACCATAGTGGCGACTTCTTAACCACTACTGCAACTAAAAAGCAATAAAAACCAATCATTATGGCGAGTCCGAGTACTACAACCATTGAATATTTCAATAAAGCAAACAATATATCCGGATCAGCGGAAGTAGATACCACATCTGCTAAAAGGGCAAACACAGCAAATGGTGCCATCAGCATAATTAAGTCAACCATTTTTAAAACCACTTCATTCAAAGAATCAAAAAATTGCTTTAATGGCTCGGCCTTTTTGTCTTCTACCAAAAGCAGACTAATACCCAGAAACAATGCAATAAATATGACTTGAAGCATCATTTTATTGTCACTCATGGCTGTGAATGCATTCTGTGGAATAATATTTACAATAAAATCTAACGGACCGGCGCTTTTCTGACGTTGTGCTTCATCTATTTTGGCAGTAATTCCTTGATCACTTGAATAAGTTGCTTCTAGTCTAGCAATCGTTTCCTCTGAAATACCATTTCCCGGCTGAATAATGTTTACCAGTGCAAGCCCAATAGTAATAGCTATCAGTGTTGTAACCATATATATCACGATGGTTCTACCACCCATTCTCGATAACTTACCAATATCCTTTAAATCTGAAACACCTTTTATCAAAGAGGCTAAGATCAATGGAATAGCAATTAATTTCAATAAATTAACAAAGACAATTCCCCAAGGTTTTATCCAATTACTTACAAAATCACTTCCATTGGGAACAAAAATCATTAAAATACCAAATAGAATACCCAATAGCATTCCTATCATTATTTTCCAATGAAGTGCTAAGTTTCTCATATTTGGTTTTTGTTAAAAAAACTGCGCGCTAGTATTTTGCTAAACGATTTCTTAGCAAATGATCCGCCAGCACTAGTGCTGTCATGGCTTCTACAATAGGCACAGCACGCGGCAAAACACATGGATCATGCCTTCCCTTTCCACTCACTACCGCCTTCTCTCCCTCTTTATCAACAGAAGCTTGATCTCGCATAATGGTAGCTACCGGCTTAAATGCCACTTGAAAGTAAATATCCATTCCATTAGAAATACCACCTTGAATACCTCCTGAATGATTGGTTACAGTGGTTACTTTACCATCAACCGTTTCAAATATATCATTATGCTCACTGCCTTTTAAATCTGTTCCGGCAAATCCCGATCCATATTCAAAGCCTTTAACAGCATTGATACTCAACATGGCTTTACCTAAATCAGCATGTAACTTATCAAAAGCAGGTTCGCCCAAGCCAACAGGAACGCCTCTAACCACTCCTGTAATTACGCCACCAATGGTGTCACCTTGCTTTTTAATTTGCTGAATAAACTCAATCATCTGCTCTGCCATTCCGGCATCAGGACATCTAATGATATTATCATCAATTTTGGCAAGATCAAGTTCGTTATAGGTCTTATCCAATTGTAAGTGCCCCACTTTTGAAACATAAGCATCTACTTGAACACCTTCTTTGGATAGCAATTGCTTCGCAATGGCACCTGCCGCCACACGAGCCGCCGTTTCTCGGGCAGAAGACCTTCCTCCTCCACGATAATCTCTTGAACCATATTTTGCATCATAAGTAAAGTCCGCATGAGATGGACGGTAAGTATCCTTAATGTGGCTATAATCCTTAGAACGTTGATCTTTATTTCTAATCAAGATACTAATGGGTGTTCCTTGAGAAATACCTTCAAATACTCCGGAAAGAATCTCGAATGTATCTTCCTCCTTCCTTTGTGTCACAATTTTAGATTGCCCAGGTTTACGCCTATCCATGTCTTTTTGAATCAACGCTTCATTAATCTCTATTCCCGCAGGGCATCCATCTATCACTACACCAATAGCAGGTCCGTGCGACTCTCCATAAGTGCTGATTTTAAAAACTTGTCCAAAATTATTTCCAGGCATGTTGCGAATATAGGATTTTCATTAAATTCAACCGTGCAATTTTTTAAAGATAGCGATCAATTAGTTGAATGTATCCCAAATTTCTCAGAAGGAAGGGACAAAAATGTTATAAAAAAAATCGTTGAAGCCATTCAAAGCGTCAGTGACACTAAAATTTTACATGTCGACATGGGCTTTGATGCTAACAGAACGGTTATCACATTCGTAAGCAAATCAGCAACAATAGTTGAAGCAGCCTACCAAGCTATAAAAGCAGCAGCAGAAAATATTGATATGTCTATTCAGCAAGGAGAACACCCTAGAATGGGTGCGACCGATGTTTGTCCATTAGTACCATTGCACAATATTTCCATGGAATCTACCATTGACCTATCTAAATCATTGGCGAAAAGAGTTGGATCAGAACTAAAGATTCCAGTTTATCTATATGAACGATCTGCAACCACTTTCGAAAGATCTAACTTAGCTTATCTGCGCAAAGGGGAATACGAATCTATTCCAAAAAAAATAAAAGATAAAAATTGGCAACCGGATTATGGTCCATTTACATTTAATAAAAAATCTGGCATGACAGCCATCGGAGCTCGCAACTTTTTAATTGCTTACAATATCAACTTGAAAACAACTGATGTTACTATTGCAAAAAAGATTGCAGCACAAATAAGAGAAAGTGGCTCGATAAAAAATGGTATGCGTCAACCCGGAAAATTTAAAGGTTTAAAAGCGATTGGTTGGATGATGGCATCCTATAATTACGCTCAAGTTTCAACCAATATTGTCGACATCAATTCAGCTCCAATTCATGAAGTTTTTGAAACAGTAAAATCACTTGCTAAACTATATGGAACTTCTGTAAATGGTTCAGAACTTATTGGATTGATTCCGCAACAAATTTTGGTCAATGCAGGTCAATTTTATAGTTCCACGATGTTCCACAAAGGCCATATTGAAAAACTTATCGATTTATCTATCAATAATTTAGGATTAGATTACTCAAGTAATTTTATAAGTAGTGAAAGGATTATAGAAAAATTACTTTAAGGCAAAAATTTACATTAAAAACTGTCCATATAAAGATAAAAAATGAATACAAATATAACTGCTGAAGAGCTAGAAAACATAAAATTAAAGATCCAAAAAAAGATTAAAAAAACACAAGGAGATATCTCCTATTTAACAGAACAAACCCAACCCATTGCCCCTGAAAACTCGTTGGGAAGAATTACAAGAATGGATGCCATAAATAGCAAAAGTGTTAATGAAGCCACCCTCCGTCAAGCCAAAATAAAATTAGGCCAATTAGAATATGCACTCCAAAGAATAGAACAAAAAGACTCGACATTTGGACTATGTAGCAACTGTCAAGATCCTATTCCTTTACCTCGTATTTTATTAATGCCGGAAAGTGATAGATGTGTGAAATGTGCCAAATAATTATACTTTTAACCTCAAAGAATTAATCAATGCAAATTGGAGTAAGTAAAATAGATATCACACCAGATGTTACTGGAAGCTCAATGTTGGGATATGGAATACCCGAACATAAAATTGAAGGCGCCTCCACGCCTATTTATGCTAGAGCATTTTATATTGAAACTAAAAAGGAATGTGTAGCTATCGTAGTGGCAGAAATTGCCTTTTTTACACCTATTCTAAGATTCAAGATATTAGAATATATTAAAAGCAATTATCCTGCTTTAAAGCTATCTGACCATAATCTCTTGTTGTGTGCTCAGCATACGCACAGCGCCCCTGGCGGATACTCTTACCATCCATTTTACAATATCACTACTCCGGGTTTAAAAAAGGATGTTTTAAATTACTATGCTTCAAAAATTGCAGCTGTACTTTTTGAATCTTACGAAAAGAAACAAAAAGGGAGTATCAAAATTGGAAAAGGAGAAATTGAAGCGGATAAAAAAGTAAGCTTTAATCGTTCTATTGAAGCCTATAACAGCAATCCGGAAGTAGAGCTCATCAGTCAAGAAACAAGTCATTTAGGAGTAAACAGAGAAATGACCTTGTTAAAATTTGAATCTGACAAAGGCAAAGCATTAGGCTCTATCAACTGGTTTGCCGTGCACCCTACTTCTATTCCAAATACGCTAAGAAAAATTCACTCAGACAATAAAGGCTATGCAGCCAGGTATTTAGAAAATGAACATGTTAATTCGAACCCAGACTATGTTGGCGCTTTTGCACAAGGAAATGCCGGTGATGTAACACCCAATTTTAATTTCGATAAAACTAAAAAGTACAATAGATACTGGAATGGACCTTATATTGATCACGATAGAAATGCCCTTTACAACGGTCGCTTACAGTTTGAAAAGGCTATTGAAATAGAACAAAGCTTAGAGAATAGTAAGAATATTGGAGCAACTGTTGATGGTTACACCACATGGCATAACATGAGCAATATGGAAATTGACCCCATGTTTGCTAAAGGTAAAATTGGCGCCATCACCAGCCCGTCATGTATGGGGATTGCTATGTTTATTGGTACTCAAACAGAAGGCTTAGGATTTCCAGACTTTATTATTCCGGTTGCGAGAACTCTCAGCAAAGGCATTAAAACTTATGAGCAAGGTATCTTACCAATGGTATCAAAAGCTGAAAGAAAAAGACTTAGAAGAAAATATAAAGCCCAAGGCGTTAAGGATATTATCATGGAAACAGGAGAAAACAGGCTCTTTGGCACTAAAGATATCAAGCATTTTGTTTTACCAGACCTGTCTGACAAAACAGTTGAACTGATAAAACACTTTGATAAAAAGGGTGCTTACGACATTATGCCTATGACGCCTCAAATTTTACCTTTCCAAGTGATTAGAATAGGAAGTGTTGTAATTGTGGCTATCGCATTTGAAATTACTACTGTAGCCGGTCGTAGACTTCAAGCCATGTTAGAAAAAGAGTTACTTTCTGAAGATATTAAGCATGTTATATTAAGTCCTTATTCGAATGCTTACAACGGTTATATAACCACACCGGAAGAATATCAAATTCAGCAATACGAAGGCGGACATACGGTATTTGGGCAATGGACATTAAATGCTGTGCAGCAAATTTGCTTCAATATCGTAAACGAGTTTAAGAAAGCACCCAATAAGCGCAATATCATTTCAGATGAAATTACTTTCCCGAAAGAAGAAGATTTAGAAAAACTGGTTTACTAGTTTTGCTTTTTAGCTGCCATCTTAATAATGTTCCAATAGCCATTGCTATAATTCGCTTTTTCAAACAAACCTCTATCCCATAATTTTTGATGCATTGCTTTAAAATTATAAGATGGAATAGTAAATAGTAAGTGATGTTCTAAATGATAGTTAACATCTAAAGGAGCAAATAGAAATCGCTCTAACCAATTGGCATGAATCGTTCTACTATTTTGTAACGGATTTCTTCTATCAGCTACCATAGAGTGCTCAGCCATCGATCTAATTCTTAAAATCAACAAGTAAGTGGTTAAGTAAGCTGCTGGCCATAAAAGATATAAGAGCGGTTTGCCAAAAGCCAAGCAAATTCCAAACATAATTAAATTAGCCGCCAATGGACCTCTTAAATTCTTAAATCCATTCTTCCAGGTAATACCTCTCTCCTCTTTGATTATCTTTTCTATCTTGTTTCCTAAGCTATATTTCCAATAACCCAAATGCATCATCATTACACCAATATTACCTTTAATTCCTGTAATTCCGGACAAATCCCGGCCAAACTTTCTTGCTAAACTAGCTTTTGTTGTTGGATAGCCTTTGGTTAAATTTAAATCAGGATCATCATCTGTTCCAGTAGCTTTATGGTGTTGTAAATGATATGGTCTATACTGTTCAACATTATGAATAATTGGATACGCTCCAAACCAATTCCCAATAATATCATTTAGTTTTCTAGACTTAAACAAGGAATAATGGGAAGTATCGTGCATAATAATAGCACAACCTAATTGTTTAGCACCAAGAATAATTAAAGCTAGGATTACGGTTAAAACATTTGGCCATAAACCTACCATTACAAATGCTAAAACAATCCAAAACCATATTTTGAAAATTTCCCACGCTGCCTTTGTGTTCGATTTTTGCAGCAATTCGTGAATTTCCTCTTTCGATAAATACTCACGAACTATCGCTTTATAATGCTGCGTTTGGGAATTCTCAGGTCTAATATCGTACGATACACTCATGATTAGTAAAGATAAATATTATCTACTTTACAATGCATGCATTCGAATTATTTTAACAATTACTTGTAAAAACTAATCTCTACTAATGACTTCTCATCTAATAATATCAAGTCTGTTGTAGCTGCTGGAGAAAGCTTAATTTGAATATTCTCGTTTTCCTTAATATCAGGCAAAGGCGCCAAAACTTTAACAAATACAGATCTTCTATTCACCAAGTTTACCACTTTTACAATTGAACCGACAGGTGCTGTTTTATGCAAGGCATAATAAGCATCTTGTGCATTTGGATTCCCGGTTACTAATTTACCGGCTGTTCCTCTTTCCTTAGATAAGCTCCTTCCAGATGCTCTTCCTGAATCATATTTTTGATACAAAACATCTTGTCTAGCATTTACACTAACCGTACTTTTAATCGGCACATTTGAAGGCTGGTAAGAAACAACTTCTTTATCTTCTTCATCATAAACCTTTAACTCACCATGAGCACTTACAATTAATTTTTGACCAACAGCAATATCATAGCCGCTTAAGTTATTCCATTTTTGAATATTTTCAATCGACACATCATACATTCTCGATATGGAAAACAAAGTTTGTTTAGGCCCTACCTCATGGTAAACTAATTTAGCAGGATCTAACTTAACTTTCTCTACTGTAGGCTTAATATCTGTTTTAATGCCAGAATTATTTACTACAGCGATTTCTTTCGCTTTATCTTTACTATTCTTAGGTACTTTAATTACTTGACCCGGAATTATATTATTGTTTACCAATGATGGGTTTTCACTCCAAATATCCTCTACTGTTGAATTATACTTCTGAGAAATTCTAAATAGATTATCTCCTAATTCAACTAAGTGCAATGCATATTCCGTTCCTTTTAATTCTATTTCACAAATTTCACTCTTATCTTGTGCCTGCATTAAAATGCTAAATGAAAGAAATAAAATAGTTAATATCGTGCGATTCATAATGCTTCTCTTTATTAGTTACTTATTTTAGTGTAAAATTCAATTTCAATTCTCACAAACAATGACAAAGTTTTCAACAAATAGCGCATATATACTTTCCTACATTTTCTGTGTCTGCTTTCTTCTAATCAATTATCAAGCCATTTCACAAAATGATTCTACAATTAAAACTGAGTTAAAAGTAGATAGCCTTTCCGCTGATAGTATTCAAACGGATGTTAAGCAAAAAGTGGTATACCATTTTAAACTCTATGAAGACATTATGCCCAATGCTGGTCGTTTGGTTAAAAATGTAATGAAACAAGCAGAGGAAAATAAAGCCGATGTAGTGATTATGGAATTAAACACATATGGAGGACGAGTAGATATTGCAGATACGATTAAATCAATTTTTCTAAATGCCAAACCTTTAGTAGTTTCCTATATTGTCAATAATGCCATTTCAGCTGGCGCATTTATATCTATTGCCTGTGATAGTATTTATATGAAAGAAGAAGCAACCATCGGGGCTTCTACGGTGGTTAATGGTACAGACGGACAGCAAATGCCGGATAAGTATCAATCTGTAATGCGATCAAAAATGAGGGCAACAGCAGAAATGCAAGGTAGAGATCCCGATATTGCAGAAGCCATGGTTGACGATAGAATTCATATTCCCGGCATTATTGATTCAGGAAAAACACTAACTTTTACAGCTAAAGAAGCTTACAAACACAATTACTGCGACGGAATTGTCACCAATTTCCAAGGAGTAATTGAAGCATTAGGATTAGAAGATGCTAAAGTCATAGAACATAAATTAACAGCAATTGATAAAATTATTGGATTTCTTTTAAATCCGGCTGTGAGTAGTATTTTAATGTTATTGATTTTTGGAGGATTGTATTTTGAGTTGCAAACGCCCGGAATTGGTTTCCCATTAGCTGCCGCCATCATTGGGGCAACCTTATTCTTTGCGCCCTTATATTTACAAGGCTTTGCTGCCAGTTGGGAAGTAGTTCTGTTTTTTATAGGAATTGCTTTTCTGGCCGTGGAAATTTTTGTCCTCCCCGGATTTGGGGTCGCCGGTATTATTGGATTAATTCTAATTATCTCCTCGCTTACCTTTAGTTTAGTAGAAAACGATGTGTTTGATTTTACTTTTACCGGTTGGGATGAAATTGGAATAGCATTGTTTAGAGTAGTGGTTACCTTAACCGTTGGCATATTAGCAATGGTAGCCTTTGGAGGCAGTTTATTTAAAACACCCGCTTTTCAAAGAATCATGCTAAAAGATGAGCAAAAAGCTTCTGATGGTTACGCTATCAGAAAATTAGAATTAGATCATTTAGTAGGTGCAATAGGTAAAGCGAGAACGGATCTTAGGACATCGGGTAAAGTTGAAATTGATGGTGAAATTTATGATGCCTTATCCGAAGGTGGTTTTATAGATGTAGGAACTGAAATAAAAGTATTGAAGGTTGATGTTAATACTTTACTGGTAAGAAAAGTTTAAGCAATTGAAGGTATTAGGTATTATTCCTGCACGTTACGAATCTGTAAGATTTCCAGGCAAACCATTGGCTGACATTGCCGGTAAGTCTATGATTCAAAGAGTCTATGAACAAGCCAACCAATCCAAAGCTTTAGACAAACTTGTTGTTGCCACTGATGATCAAAGAATATTCGATCATGTCGCTTCCTTTGGAGGGAGTGTTGTAATGACAAGCAAGCAATGCAAAAATGGTACAGAAAGATGTGCTGAAGTATTGCTAAAAGAAAATAAAAGCTATGATGCAGTGATAAATATTCAAGGGGATGAACCTATATTAAATCCTGAACAAATCAGCCAACTGGTTGAGTTACTTAATTCAACTTCTGACATCGCCACATTAGCCCATAAATTAGCCGAAAAAGAAAAAGCAAATCCGAATATTGTAAAAGTAGCATTGGGTGGTGATCAACTTTCCATCGCCTTTTCAAGAGACTATGATTTCATCCAAAACCAATCTGATAAGATCTATAAACATATTGGACTGTATGGGTTTAAATCATCTATTCTAAAGAAAATTGTAAAATTACAACCAACACCAAATGAAGAGTTGGAAAAATTAGAACAACTAAGATGGGTTGATCACGGTTATCAGATTAAAGTAGGTATTACATCCCACCAAAACTTTTCTGTGGATGTACCTGACGACATTATTAAAATTTTAAAAGTCCTTAATTCGTAAGATTAGACATCAACTTTCTATTTTCAGAATTTCAAAAGAATAAAATTTACGTACCTTTATGCTCCATAGCAAGCATTCTAAGTTATGGCAAAATATATCTTCGTTACAGGTGGCGTAACCTCTTCATTAGGTAAAGGAATTTTAGCAGCCTCTTTGGCGAAATTACTTCAGTCCAGAGGACTTAGAGTTACCATCCAAAAATTTGATCCTTACATCAATGTTGATCCAGGCACTATGAATCCATACGAACATGGAGAATGTTATGTAACTGAAGATGGAGCCGAAACGGATTTGGATCTTGGCCATTACGAGCGTTTTCTAAATGTACATACTACTCAAGCCAATAACGTAACCACTGGTAGAGTTTACTTGGATGTAATCAATAAAGAAAGAGAAGGCAAATTTTTAGGAAAAACCATTCAAGTTGTTCCTCATATTACCAATGAAATAAAACGTAGAATGAGACTCTTAGGCGAAACTGGAGACTATGATATTATCTTAACCGAGATTGGTGGAACAGTTGGCGATATTGAATCACAGCCTTTTTTAGAATCTATAAGACAATTAAAGCAGGAATTACCAAAAGATGATTTCTTAGTGATGCATTTAACTTTGGTTCCGTATTTAAAAGCGGCAAAAGAATTAAAAACGAAACCAACGCAACACTCTGTAAAAGAATTAATGCAATTTGGTATTCAACCGGATATTTTGATTTGTAGAACAGAAGTCGAATTACCGGATAATGCCAAAGAAAAAATTTCTCGTTTCTGTAATGTTGATTACGAATCGGTGATAGAAGCTATTGATGCAGAAACAATTTACGATGTTCCATTAAAATTAAAAGAAGAGAAATTAGATCAGATTGTTCTAAAAAAATTGAACATTACTGAATACAAACCACTTAGAATGAAAAAGTGGACTGATTTCTTGCATCGCCATAAAAATCCAAAAACAAAAGTTAAGATTGGCATCATTGGAAAGTATGTAGAATTACAAGATGCTTACAAATCAATTTATGAATCATTTGTTCATGCTGGTGCAGAAAACGAATGCGAAGTTGAAATTGATATTATTCATTCTCAACAGTTGAATAAAGGCAAGGACATTGCCAACAGACTTTCTGGATTGAATGGCATACTTGTAGCACCTGGTTTTGGAGCAAGAGGAACGGAAGGCAAAATCAGAGCCATACAATATGCTCGAGAAAATAACATTCCATTCTTCGACATTTGTTTAGGTATGCAAATGGCTGCTATTGAATTTGCTAGAAACGTTTTAGAGCTAGATGACGCCCATAGTACGGAAATGGATAAGAAAACCAATAATCCGGTTATCTATATCATGGAAGATCAGAAATACATTAAGAACATGGGGGGCACTATGCGTTTAGGAGCATTTGATTGTGAATTAAAGAAAGGTAGTAAAGCTCACAAAGCCTATAAAAAATTATCTATCTCAGAGCGACATAGACATCGCTATGAATTTAATAGCGAGTACACCAACTTATTTAGCACAAACGGTTTCTTACCTTCTGGTATTAATCCTCAAAGCGGTTTAGTTGAAATTTTGGAATTAGATAATCACCCTTGGTTTGTTGGTGTACAATTTCACCCTGAGTTAAAATCTACCATTTTAAATCCACATCCACTTTTTGTTGCATTTGTTGATGCCGCAAGAACAGATATGCTTTCTAAAAAGAAGAGTAAGAAAAGTAAAAAGTAATAAGGCTGAAGAATAAAGTATTAAGTGTAAAGCAACTCATTCAATGCGACAATGAATTAATGTTTTCATAAGTACGGATAACTATCTCGTCTTTTAAACAATCAACATATTAAAAAATATTTTCTCCCACTCATTTACTTATTAAAAATCTCACATCTTATGTCTTGCTTCTTATGTCTAAAAACAATTCAATAAATTTCACATTAAGCAAACTTTGAGGAATGTATCTTTGCAGCGTTTTTTAGATAGAGAAGAATAGATAAATGGACAAGAATTCGTTAATAGGCTGGACACTGATTGCAATTTTAATGGTACTCATGATGAATACCATGAATAAAAACAGCAAGAAAAGAGCTGAAGAAGAAGGTGTAAAAACACAAACGGAAGAGGTTAGAACGACAAAAGACACTAATAATGTCTCGCCTACCTTAAACAATAATAATCCATCAGTCCAAAACCCTGCACCGCTTTCTGACAGTGCCATTCAGGTAATTAACAGTAGTGTTTATGGTATTTTTGGAGGCAATGCTAATAAAGCTCAGCAAGACTTAGTGGTAGAAAATGATGTGATGACCATTACTTTTACCAACAAAGGAGGAATTCCTAAAAGTGTTATCCTTAAAAACTACAAAACACACGATCAACAACCTTTAGAAGTCTATTCAACAAAAGAAGGAGAATTTGGCGTAAAACTATTTGCCAATACTGCTACTGGAAACATCATTACAGATTCATTATACTTTGAACCTACTCAAAGCAAGGATGCTGAAGGCAACACTATTGTTAGTTATAAATTGTTAGGTGCTAACGATCAATACTATGAGCATAGATATGTTGTTCCGGCAGAAGGCTATCTCTTAGATTTTGATATCAACATGAATAAGTTACAAGATTTTGTGGCTAAAAATTATTTTACAATTTCATGGAAACAAAGACTTCAAAGTCAAGAAGGTAGTTTAACTACTGAAAAAATGTATTCTTCAGTTTATTATGCTGATAAAGAATTCAAAGTTGATAAAATTGGCTACCGAAAATCTGCAGAAAAAGACGCAGCGAAAGATTTAAAATGGGTAAGTTTCAAGCAAAAATTCTTTAACAGTACAATTATTGCAAAAGAAGAGGCCTTTGATGATGATGGATCAAAAATTGAAAGCATTCAATCTGAAGCCGATGCTGATTATGTAAAAGATCTTTCAGCAGATTTAGCTATTAATTATGTACGTCAGGATGATTTTAACTTCCCGATGCAAATGTATTTTGGTCCGAATGATTTCAAAGGCCTTAAGTCACTAGACATTAATTTACAGAAAGTAGTTCAAATTGGAGTATCTGTTTTCAGATGGGTGAATTTGTACTTGATTATGCCAACATTTGATTTGTTGAATAATAAGATTGCCAATTATGGGATCATCATTTTACTGTTGACATTATTTATCAAAATCATTGTATTCCCTTTTACTTATAAGTCTAACTTATCGATGATAAAAATGCGGGTGTTACAACCTGAGTTAGCTGAGTTAAAGAAAAAGTTTGGTAAAGACCAAGCTAAAATGGGGCAAGCACAAATGGAGCTTTATCGAAAGGCTGGCGTAAATCCATTGGGTGGTTGTTTACCGATGCTCTTTCAGATGCCAATACTAATTGCGATGTATCGCTTCTTCCCATCTTCAATTGAGTTAAGACAAGCGAAATTTCTTTGGGCAACTGACCTTTCAACCTTTGATTCTATCTTTTCGTGGTCACAACAAATTCCATTAATTAGTCAGATTTATGGTAACCACATTAGTTTGTTTACTATTCTAATGGCTATTACTTCATTCTTTTATACTCGAATTAACAGTCAGAATACTCCCGTGGATGATAGCAATCCAATGGCAGCGCAAATGAAGATGTTCCAATACTTCATGCCATTTATGATGTTATTTATCTTTAACAAATTCTCAGCGGCATTGAGTTACTATTATTTCTTATTCAACTTAATATCTATTGGACAGCACTTTATCATGAAACAATTCATGATTGACGAAGATAAAATCCATGCTCAAATTCAAGAGAATAAGAAGAAGGTTAAAACCAAATCTAAATGGCAACAAAAGATGGAAGAGGTTTTAAAGCAACAAGAAGCTCAGAAAAAAGGTAAAGGGAAGAAGTAGGTTTGAAGATTCAAATTCAAGACGCAAACTCAAGATTCAAGTATAAAAATAACTCGCTAGCGCAAGTTTTGTGCTGCGGGTTTAAGCGAGGGTAACTTGTGCCAATAAATATCGTTCCTTAAAGCGTATGAATTTTACTTATTACTCGGAACAACGGTTTCATAATCAAGATACACAGTGTCCAGTTTAAACCTAATAAAATCAATGTCTTGATTCTTATTGTCAACTTTTTCAAGACTTTTCCATTTTTTGTTAACCGTATAATTTTTTCGATGCCATTTTCGTATCTCAATTGCATATCCGTTTTCGTTATAACCCGTTTCCACATCCGGGTAGCTAAAACTAAGATATAGGACAAATAAAATAGGTAGCGTGCTTATAAGTAAATGAATAGACAACACCTTTTTCAAGGGATATCTAATAGCTTTTACAAGTTTTATAGAACTAAATACCAATATTGTAATTATAAACAATGATATTCCAATACTTCATGCCATTTATGATGTTGTTTATCTTTAACAAATTCTCAGCGGCATTGAGTTACTATTATTTCTTATTCAACTTAATATCTATTGGACAGCACTTTATCATGAAACAATTCATGATTGACGAAGATAAAATCCATGCTCAAATTCAAGAGAATAAGAAGAAGGTTAAAACCAAATCTAAATGGCAACAAAAGATGGAAGAGGTTTTAAAGCAACAAGAAGCTCAGAAAAAAGGTAAAGGGAAGAAGTAGGTTTGAAGATTCAAATTCAAGACGCAAACTCAAGATTCAAGTATAAAAATAACTCGCTAGCGCAAGTTTTGTGCTGCGGGTTTAAGCGAGGGTAACTTGTGCCAATAAATATCCGTCTAACATCTAGCAAAAATTAAAACAAAAACGGATACAACACCTTAAACGGTACTTCAATATCTATAGATTCGTAATAATCTTGTAATTCCCATTTAGGACCTTTAGATATCGCATCCTTGATTTCTTCAATTAATTCCTCGTTTTCTACACCAAATAGCTCTAAAAACTCTATCTCACCATCCTTATAAACTCTAAACTTGATTAGCACTTCTTCTAAGTGATCTGGATTTTTATAACTGTCCACCAAAACCGTTGAAGATTCTCTTAAAAACTGCTTGTATTTTAAGTAGCCTCCTTCCGGCTTACCTTTTCTTTTGTATTTGGCTCGCACTAAGGAATTGTAATCTTCCATCGGTGGATTATAAATATCTGCTTTATTAATCTCATATTCTTTAATGACAACATTGCTAGTAACGTTATTGGTTATAAAAGCTTTCTGCTTCCCTGCTGCATCAGCTTGTGCTTCAATACCTTCTACCCTAGCAACATTGCTGTTTATTATAGCAGAGTCATTTTTATAAGGCTCATGATGATTAGGGTCAACGCCTATTTTTATATCAATGTCGTAAACAGTTATTGGAGTTTCTTTGGCTAATTCTTTTTTGGCCTCTCCGTAGACTTTATCTCTTAATTCATCATCGGCACCATCATCAAAATGGTTAGCATCTTGCTCCGTCATACTAATGAAAGGTAAATTTACAATTGGTTCTGAAATAATTTCTTCTTGTTGAGCAACTTCATTTGTTTCAACTAGTAAGTCGTCAATTACTTCTTCTTGAATCATCTCAACTTCTTGTTTATCCCAATCTTGATCTAACCTCTTTTCTAAGGTTTCATTAGTCGAATTAACCACAACATTTTTTTCAACCACTTCCTCTGCAGCAATTTCGGCCACTTGATTTGTTTGCTTAGACGATTTTGTAGTTTCTTTGGTCTTATCGTCCACTGGATCTAACTCCATATTAGAAGTTACTGCACTTGCTTCTTGTTGGTTTTTAATGGCCGGCGTTTCAACATCTACTACATAAGTTGCTGCTTGTTCTCCTTCCTTATTTACAAAAAAAGTAAATACACTTCCTACAACAGCAATCAATAAAACCGCCACTATCGCCACTCTTCTCCTATTACTCGATTGATCTTTTGCTGAGCCGGCATCTGTTATTGTTCCAGAACCTACATGCTGCCATTCTTTAATTTTCTCTATTGGCAATGGAGTAATCTCATCTTGACCAATATATCCTTCTAAAGCATCTTTCAACATTCTATCTTCTTCTGCCAATTCAAACAGCTCCAACTCCTCCATATAAGTAATGGCGCCACTCAGCCATTTATCAAGCAATATTTGCTTTCTATTATCCATCACACTCATTTTTTCTTACTCAATACTATTTTTAAATTTCTTCTTCCATTTTGTATATAAGAACGAATTTTACCTACTTCTTCATTTAATAGTAAGGCAATTTCCAAATAGCTCTTATTGTCAAAATAGAAATACTCGATGCACACCTGTTGCAAATGTGGCAAAGACATTACGGCTTCTTTTATTTTTTCTTCGGAAACATAATTAATGGACTGCTCTTCATTTGCACCACTCTCATTTAAATTCAAATGATTCACATACTCTTTGTATGATTGTATTCTTTTAGATTCTGTTTGTAAACTTCTCAATTTACTCACACAATAGTTTCTAACCAATACTGCTAACCAGTTTCGAAATTTACCAACATCTTTATATGGTATGGTATGCTGCAATTTTTCATAAATCTCTACCATCACATCTTCCGCATCGTGCCTGTTTTTCATATATTTTAAACAGATACCGAATATGAGATGCACATATCGCTCAAAGAGAATTCCAACATAGTAATTATCAAGCGTAGCCTTAAACTGAAGAATGATATCTTCATCAGACAGCTGATAACTATTTTGATCTTTCTCCAGCATTAAGCTTCTTATAGGTGATTGATGAATCAAAATTACGCTATCCTTTTACAGATATGACGCAATTCCACTTCAAATTACATAAAATGAAACAATGTGTTAAGCCTTTAATGCGTAAATTGCCTATCAAGCATTTTGAAATTATAAAGCCAAAATTTGAATTTTACGAAAAATTACATGAAAAATTGATCTACCTATATAATCACTGATAAAAACGCATTTAAAATGAAAAATAAAATTTAACAAAACAGTAGGTTGTTATTTAAACATTAGCTATCTTATATATATCCTAGTAAGGCTTAAAAATATGATAAATAGCAGAAGGGCAAAACCAATTGTTTAGGTAAAAAAAAAAATAAGTCTACTCTGTTTTAAAACAAATCTTTAAACAAAAACTAGCGGTGGAAGAATATGCCGAATCATCCACTTGAAATTATGGAAGTAGGTTTAATTTAAAATTAGAAACAATGAAAAAGTTTAAATTTATTTTTTCACTGCTATCTCATTATTCTTTTTTTCTTGTACAATAAATGAGCCCTCAGAAGAACTTAAAAGTGAAAGCAGCCATGAACGACTTAGTGATTTAAATCTTGAAATCTTTTATTAAAAACTAAGAAACATCTATGATTGAATTAGCAAAAAAGCTAGAAAAAGTAAAAGTTAATTACCAACCTCAACCCAATCAATGGGGAGGTACATTTACTTGTGTTTGTAGAAATTTTTGCTGGGAGGCAATGTTATCATGCAACGAACCTAGTTGTAATCAAACTAGTGATGGGTGCGGGTTCTTGTGGCTTTATCCTTGTACCTTTGATTGTACATTAGGTGGCGCATGAAAACTAAAATTAAAAATATTGCCTTATATAGCTTTTATTTTGTAATAGTTCTTATAGTAACAGGGTGGTTTTGTCAATCAGCACAGACATCATCATTATATGGTATAATTATAGTTTCAGTATGTTCATTTGTTCTTATGAACATACTGAAACTTAAATTTGAAAATGTTAATAGATTATTACTGCTATTTCCATTTCTACTTTATTATACTTTAGTTTATCTCGTATCGGCAATTTTCCAAAATGCTCTTTTAGCGCCATTAATAATGGCAGTATTAGGATTATATATTAACATTCTTGTTTTTTTTAAATTTACAGTCGGCTTAGGAGTTTCCTTATATATTACTTTTATAGGGTTTTCCAATCAAAATGTAAAATCTTTCAAAGAAATATTGCCAATGCATAATATCCGAGACTTTACTTTTCTTAATCATCAAAACATTGATACCACTATAATTTCAAGCAATAAATGTTATGTATTAGAAACTTTTGGCTATGGTTGCGGAAGATGCATTCATGCAGTAGTTGATCTAGAAGAATATTTGATTGAATTAGAAAAAAACTATAAAATTAACTTTGAACATGTTTACATTGGTAGAGATCAGGATATACAGAAAACAATTGAATGGATAAATAAATACTCAAACCCATCCAAGGAATCTATTTATACAATGAATAACAATTACTATAATACCACTAAGATGAAAGGCTTTCCTTACTTCGTCTTTTATGATAAGAATGGTGATTATTTAACTTCTTTTTCCGGTTATTTTAAGATGCACAAGAAAGGTTATATAAGGAAGTTTAATAAAATAATTAATTGTAATTGTAAAATAGAAAGCAGTTAACATTCAACTAATTTAGCAGCCATGAACTAAAATTTGAAGATTTATAAACATAAGTCCAAGACTAACTAATTAGGCATCGATACATTATCAGCTTTTAAGTAATGTGAAAAATAGACAATTTATCGTATAAAATCTCTTACTTAAAATCTCATTTCACCCTCATTATCCACATTCGTTAGTGTAAATAAATCCTTATTAAATTTAAGAGCTTGTAACTCTAAACAAATTTCCCGATATTTGCACCTCTTTAGAAAAATTGAAAACAAGAAAAAGATGTCTAGGATTTGTGACTTAACCGGAAAGAGCCCAATGACGGGTAATAATGTTTCGCATTCAAACATGAAAACGAAAAGAAAATTCTATCCGAATTTACATAAGAAGAACTTTTACATTCCAGAAGTTGATAAATGGGTAGAGTTAAAAGTGTCTGCAAAAGCGATTAAAATTATTAACAAAAAAGGAATTTATCCTTATCTTAAAGAGTTAGAGAAGAAGGGTGATATTAAGCTAGACTTTTAAATTAGAGCATCATGGCAAAAAAGAAAGGAAATAGAATCCAAGTGATTTTAGAATGTACAGAACATAAGACGACTGGACAAGCAGGAACGTCTAGATACATTACTACAAAAAATAGAAAAAATACTCCAGAGAGAATTGAATTGAAGAAATTTAATCCTATCTTGAAAAAATATACAGTTCATAAAGAAATTAAATAGTCATGGCAAAAGTAAGTAAGAACGCTCGTACAGACAGGGGTTTGAATAAAGAAGCTAAAAACTTTGTTAAAGTTATTAAAGCTGTAAAATCAGAGAAAACAGGTGCTTACACCTATCGTGAAAAAATGATTCACAAAGATAACGTAAAGGAATTTTTCGAATCTGAAAATTAATCTTTTAGCGTATAAAGTATATAAGCTTCTCTGTGTGCGCACAGTAGAAGCTTTTTTTGTTTAATATCCAATCCATTACATTCCTAAAATAGTAAGGGCAAATGAGCAAATTTAGTAAGTGGTTTAGCAGAGGAAACAAATCTGAAGAACAAATAGAAGTTGAAGTTGAAAAACTCGATCAAGGACTTCAAAAAACCAAAGAAGGTATTTTTTCAAAACTTTCTAAAGCAGTGGCCGGAAAGACTACGGTTGATATAGAATTTTTAGATGAGTTAGAAGAAATATTAATTACTTCTGATGTTGGTCTACCAACTACTATAAAAATTATAGACCGCTTTGAAGCAAGAGTAGCAAAAGATAAATATGTCAATACAAAGCAACTCTATACTATTCTTAAAGATGAAATAGCAGAGATTCTTAAGGAGAACAATACCAAAGATATTTATGACTTCCTTCCTCCTGCTGGAAAGAAACCATTTGTTATGATGGTAGTGGGCGTAAATGGAGTGGGAAAGACAACCACTATAGGAAAGCTTGCTTATCAAATGAAGCAAAGTGGCTTAAATGTAGTGTTAGGCGCCGCAGATACTTTCAGAGCTGCAGCAGTGGATCAATTAACAATTTGGTCGGAAAGAGTGGATGTTGAGATTGTAAAAAAAGCAATGGGTAGCGATCCTGCTTCTGTAGCTTTTGATGCTGTAAAATCAGGTTTAGCTAAGAACGCTGACGTGATTATTATTGATACAGCAGGAAGATTGCATAATAAATTGGGGTTAATGAATGAGCTTACCAAAATTAAAAATGTAATGGCTAAGGTAATTCCTGATGCGCCACACGAAGTATTGTTGGTATTAGATGCATCCACTGGACAGAATGCATTAGAACAAGCTAAGCAATTCTCCACCGCTACAGACGTTACTGCCTTGGCACTAACTAAACTAGATGGCACTGCTAAAGGAGGAGTTGTTTTAAGTATTGCTGATGAAATGAAAATTCCAATTAAATACATTGGCGTAGGTGAAAAGAAAGAAGATCTTCAAGTTTTCAATAGAATGGCATTTGTAGAAACGCTTTTTAAGCAATAAGAAAGACTCAAACTCAAGATTCAAATAAAAATAATACTCGATATTCAATAACTAAACTTAGTGTGCTTTGTGAAACCTCTGTGCGCCTTGCGGTTAATATAGATTAATAGATGAAAACACGTAGTCTCAAAAAAGATAAAGTCAATATTATAACACTTGGCTGCTCCAAAAATTTAGTGGATTCAGAAGTATTGTTGACCCAATTACAAGGCAATGATATTGAAGCCAATCATCAAGCAGAGAATGACGATGCGAATGTCATCATTGTCAATACTTGTGGATTTATCGACAAAGCGAAAGAAGAGTCAATCAATACCATCCTTCAATATGGAGAAGCTAAAAAAGCAGGATTGATCGACAAGCTTTATGCGACAGGTTGCTTATCACAAAGATATAGAGAAGAGTTAAGTAGTGAAATTCCGGAAGTAGATGCTTGGTTTGGCACTTTAGAGTTACCGCTATTACTCAATAAATTAAATGCTGATTACAAACATGAATTGATTGGCGAACGTCAGTTAACCACTCCTACTCATTTTGCATATATGAAAATTTCAGAAGGTTGCAATAGATCTTGCTCCTTCTGTGCCATTCCGTTAATGAGAGGCAAACATGTTTCTACCCCTATTGAACAATTAGTAGCGGAAGCAAAGTCTTTAGCTAGACAAGGTGTTAAGGAACTCATCTTGATTGCACAAGAGCTTACTTATTACGGACTAGATATCTACAAAGAAAGATCTTTACCAAAACTTTTAAGAGAACTTTGCAAAGTAGAAGGTATTGAATGGATTAGATTACACTACGCCTACCCTTCTAAATTTCCTTTAGATATTATTGAAGTAATGGCCGAGCAACCCAAAATTTGCAATTATCTAGATATTCCCTTACAACATGCTAGTAATCCGATGTTGAAGGCAATGAAGCGCCAAATCACACAAGAAGAAACGATAGAGTTGATTGAAAACATTAGAAAGATTCTTCCTGACATTGCCATTAGAACTACCATGATGGTTGGATTTCCGGGTGAAACAGACGAGGATTTTGAAGAACTTTGTGATTTCGTTAGAAAAATGGAATTTGAAAGATTAGGTGTTTTTACTTATTCGCATGAAGAAGACACTTCCGCTTATGATTTTGAAGATGATATTCCTGAATTAGTTAAAAACCAAAGAGCTTCTGAATTGATGGCCGTTCAACAAGAAATATCTTTAGCTAAAAATGAGGATATTATCGGCAAAACTTTTAAAGTGATTATCGACAGAAAAGAAGGCGAATATTTTATAGGACGAACAGAATACGATTCACCGGAAGTTGACAATGAAGTATTGATTCTAGCCAAAGAGCAATATGCTCGATTAGGCGATTTTGTAAATGTCGAAATTAATGATGCCACAGATTTCGACCTATATGGAACCATTGTGACTTAAATCTGTTTAACCTTTTTGTATTAATTAATCTCCATCATTGAAATCTAAAGGTTAAATGAATTTCCAAAAAATAGCTTACGCACAAACGAACTCATTTTCTCAGACAGTAATTGATTATTTGGATAATAAGGTCGAGCTCAATCCATTTTACAAGAACCTTCCGGATGTAAAGCAAGTACCACATATTATTAACGATATTAAGCACAGCCATAAATTAGCTAGAGTAGATCTAGTAAAGGCTTTGGAAGAACAATACAAAGGCTATATTCCCAACTTGAACGTGGTGAAAAATATTGACTTACTTAAAGAAGACAATACTTATACCATTACAACTGCACATCAACTCAATCTTTTTACCGGCCCACTCTACTATATTTTCAAGATTTTAAATACCATAAGAGTTTCACAAGATCTTAGTAATCTATATCCATCTTTCAATTTTGTGCCTTGCTATTGGATGGGTTCGGAAGATCATGATTTTGAAGAGGTAAATCACACTTACCTTTTTTCAAAAAAATTGGAATGGGATAATTTTCAAGGAGGCAGTTTAGGCGAATATAAAACCGAAGGTATTCTTCCAATAATTGATGAGTTAAAATCAATAATCAGACAAGGACCATTTTTGGACGAGATTATCGCCACTTTTAAAAGAGCGTATGCAAATGACAATTTGGCTAAAGCGGTTCAAGTGTTATTAGACGAGCTTTTTGGCAAATATGGTTTAGTTGTCATTGATGGAAATTGTAAAGCTTTGAAAGCACCTTTTCAAAAGATAGTTCAAGATGAATTAGAAAACCAAACGTCCTTCAAATTAGTACAAGAAGAAATTGAATTATTAGATCAAGCTGGCTATAAATCACAAGCTTCGCCAAGGGAAATCAACCTTTTTTATAAAACAAAAAATACTAGGGAACGAATTGTAGCCATTGAAAATGGATTTGAATTAGCGGATTCAGGACAAAAATTTACAAAAGCGGAGTTACTTAAAATCTTAGAAGACTTCCCAGAACGTTTCAGTCCGAACGTAATCCTTAGGCCGGTTCATCAACAATTAGTGCTGCCTAATATTGCTTACATAGGAGGCGGAAGCGAAGTGGCGTATTGGATGCAATTAAAGACTTTACACGAGCATTATAAGGTTCATTTTCCAATGCTTTTATTAAGGACCTCTGCTCAGTTTATATCTCAAAGTCAACAAGACAGACTTGATAAATTAGGGATAGAACCTACTGCCATCTTTGATGATATTGAAAGTTTGAAAAAAGCTTATATAGCAAGACAAAGCGAACTCGATCTTAATCTTGAGGTTGAGAAAGAAGAGATAAATACACTTTTCTTAAAAATCAGTCAGAAAGCTGCCGAAATTGACCCTTCGTTAGAAAATTGGGTGGGTGCAGAAGGTCAGAAAGCATTTAAAAGCATTGAGAATATCTCCAAGCGTTTGATCAAAACTGAGAAGCAGAAAAATGATCAAAGCATGACCCAAATAGAGAAAATTATTGATCAATTATTGCCCAATGGAGGACTCCAAGAAAGAAAGGAGAATTTTAGTCCATTCTATGCGAATAATGGTCCAGAATGGTTGAATGAATTGTTACAAATTTTAAATCCATTTGAAAAATCATTTTATATTATTCAGGAGTAATAATTCTTTATCTTACTAGCATAAGATATTAAATGTCTAATCCAAAACCCTACATTCTAACTCATTTATTAACTAACGGTGAAGCTGAGTTGTTTTCCAAATGGATAAAACAACGCAAGAAAAATCGTCTAGCATTACTATTTATAGGTCTAAAATCTAGCAATAACTACGATACAGACAAAACATCGATCTTTAAAAAAGTTTATAATGATTCTTATACCATTGAAAAGGATTATTTACTTCGAAATGATTTACGTAAACTAAGTACTGAACTCACTAATTTCATAATTGAGGAAATCTGTAAAATTGATGATCTTCTAGCCTATTATGATTTTCTAATTCATAAGAAAGCATTTCAACTGTTTGAAAAAGAGATCAAAAAAACAATTGCAAATTATAAGAAAAAAAATGACGAATCACACTATCCATATCAAAAATTGTGGTTTGAATATATTGTGAGATACACGCCAAGAAAAAAAGCTGATTTAGAAAAATATCATCGCATAATTCATAAAACAATATCTGAAACACCAAGTACAGCTTCCTATTATAAAACTAATTTCATTCTTCTATTATCTATTTTAGAAAGAATAAGGTGGCAATATTTCCATACCACTTTCACGGACATTGATAATATCTATAACCTTACAGATAAAAGAAATACACTAAGCGCCTATTATATTGAGAAAGCTAAGTCGTTTCAATTATTTGGTATAGAAAGAATAGATCAATTGAGAATATGTATAAAAATTATCGAACAAATTGATACCGATTACAATCTTCAGTTAAGTGAAGCTACTTATTTAGAAAGTCAACTTGGTTTGGAATATTATTTACTTCCAAGCTTCAAAGAGAGCCAAGAATATTTTAAAAAAGCCTATAAAAAATACGCCGTTCTTGATAATAGTCAACAAATTCAATTAATTTATAATTACACAAGTTTACTTACTGCTTCAGAACAGTATAATAGTGTAATTAATCTACTCAATAAACATAGAAGAATTTTCCTACAAACGCCTTATGAAAATAGCATTTCCTTATTTTCTATCATGGCACACATTTATATTGGTGATATTAAGCATCTAAGAGACTTACTGCCCAACATAAACGATATAAATAGTAAGGATACAGAAATATACATGAGAATTTTAGAATGTATTATCCTGTACTATGAAGACAATTATGAAATATGCTTAACCAACTTGGAAAATATTTACAATACTTCTCGATATAATAAAGATTTAGACCAAGCATACATTGATTTTTCAAAAATCTTTCAAAGATTTATTGTTGCAAAGCTAATTTTTGATAAGGCAGACAGATCTAAAAAATTAGACAAGTGCAAATCATTATCAGACAAATTTATAAATGCCTATAAACTAGGTTTTGGAAGTAACATGCTTTGCTCTGTTTGGCTAAATAGAGAAATAAAGAAGTCATTATTAGAATAGTGAGCTGCTCAATAAGTTGTCACAAAATCAAAAAATTCATGTTGTAATGGTAAAAGAACTGTTCTAAGTTTGACCTACAAATAATCAATATTCTTTAACCTAAATTATTTATGATGAAAACCAAATACGTGTTTCAAGCTATTATTGCAGCCTTATTTATATTCCAAACAACCTCTTGCGATGATGATACTATTGAAGATATGCAACCACAAGAAAAAAGTGAGTGCATACCTTACACCCCAACAGCAGCATCTGGGAGTAAGCAAGATAGCTGGAGTGCGCCTAATGAAAGAGATAGATTGTCAGATTTTATTGTAATCCCACCTGATTTAGGAGGTGGTTATGTTAAAGTAAAATTGACTCAAAATGATCCTGATTTAAGGCCTGCCATGATTATAGATACAGATTTTTCAGGTGCTGCAATTATAAGTGGCTCTTCAGCAGGTACAAATAATGAATTAATTAGAGAAGCCTATTTTTCTGTCCATCCAAATTCCAAATACTCAATTGAAGTTTATCCCTTTTTTAATGCTGATAATTACCCAGTTGACTACACAATTGAATGGGAATTCTTTAGTAAGGTTGATTGCTGGGAATCGAACGACGTAATAAACGATGCAAAAAAAATACTTATTGGAGAAACCAATGAAGCTTATGCCATTGCAGGGCATATCGAAGATAATGTTGGGGCACTTGACGAAAACACATATGACTGGTACAAAGTAGAGCTAGACACAATATCAAAAATTAAGTTTGAGATTTTAGATTTACCAAAAGATATGAGAATAGTTTCAAGGCTATTTGAACTCAATAACCCATCTGCAATTTCTACTAATTTTGAATTTACCGGATCCGACTTCGGACTCGATTTTAATAGAGGAATGACTTCTATTTTTACCACAACACAAGAGTTAAATCCAGGCACATACTATATAGAAGTACATCCTGATTTTTTGAAAGATGGAAGAAAAGCAAACAATGACCAATCAATAATTCCAGAACATTTTAACAAAACCTATAAGTTTAAGGTGTCCCTTTTATAAAATAGGTTAGAGGATTTTTAAATCCACTAAGGGAGCCACTTCAATTTATTGGAGTGGCTTTTTTATTATTTGCAGAAATTAATAATCATTCTCTATCAAATGGTCTTCAATTGAAATATCAGCTTCTCCGTCTATTGAGTCTTCGTATCTATAATACAATCCGGTAAAAGAAGCTACAATTACGGCTAACATCATTCCACCTGATATAAACTCAAATATTGTTTTAACTATGAAATAAGTTAGAGGCACACTTCTCATCAATTGTGCAATTTGCTGCAACAAGGCCGATAAAATGAAAAAGCCTAACATTACTCCAAAACCAATCACTGCCATTTTTAAAATTCTGCCTGTATTTAAATGTTCTAAGCTAAAAGCTATGGCATCCTTAATACTGCGATTGCCTAAAGTATAAGCAGGAAAAGATAGAAAGAACTTTAATCCTATAAAAAAAGATATCGGCATTAAAGTAATTAGTAAAAATGGCGAGGTAGCCGCTCCTATCAAAATAGCCAATATCATTGCGCCCCAAATCACTAAAGCATTTAAAACACACAAACCTATTAGTCCAAAAAGCTTCCCACTAAGGGATTCCTTAAGTGATTTGACTACATCAATTTTACTCTCTTTAATCTCATTATTAGCTATTCTAAAGGAGAAAAAATAACTCCAGCTCATCACCAAAAAAAACAAAATAATGCCTATCATGAAATACAGTAATGTTTCCGGTTGAAGAACTTTCTCCTTTAATTCCATTATCCAATCCATCATGGCATCTTGATCTAACATTACGGTAGAATAATACTCCGTAAATTCTTCAATATTGTTATACCCTAAAAATTTCAAGAATCCGAAAGTCATTAATTTGGTAAAAGCGAAATACAACACATAACCAATAAAGATTGGTTGCCAAATAGCCTTTATTAACTCAACTATCCCGCTAAATATATCTTCCTTAAATTGCTGTTGATATTGATTCATTTATTAAAATTCTTTAAGCAGTTCTCCAAATCGCTTACAATATAGTTAAATACAAAACACAGTCAATATATAACATCGTATTTATCCTCTACTAACACCCGCTTTCTTATCAATATTAAAAACAACTGTGGATAAGAAACAGCTTGAAAAGCAGCTTAAATACGTAACTTTAATGGTTGAGTTTATCATATATTAAACGAAAAACATACGCTTAAATTCAAGCAATCATTTCTAAAATAAATTACAAATGTCAAGTAATTATACTGAAGATAATATTCGATCATTAGATTGGAAAGAGCACATCCGATTAAGACCGGGAATGTATATTGGAAAATTGGGCGACGGAAGTGCCCATGACGATGGCATCTATGTTTTATTAAAAGAGATTATTGACAACTCTATTGATGAGTTTGTGATGGGCTTTGGCAAAAGGATAGAAATTAAAATTGATGAAAAAGAAGTTGAGGTTAGAGATTATGGCCGAGGCATTCCACTAGGAAAAGTAATTGATTGTGTTTCTAAAATCAATACTGGTGGTAAATATGATTCTAAAGCATTTCAAAAATCTGTTGGACTAAACGGCGTAGGAACAAAAGCAGTCAACGCATTGTCAAGTGCTTTTAAAGTAGAATCCATTAGAGATGGTGAAAAAAAAGTGGCAGAATTTGAATTCGGAGTTTTGGTGAATGACCATAAAATTCAAAAAACAACTGAAGACAACGGTACTCGTTTCACTTTTACAGCCGATGAAGGAATTTTTAAAAAATATAGATTCATCAATGAATTTATAGAAAACCAAATTTGGAATTATGCCTACCTAAACGCCGGCTTAACTATAAAATTCAATAACCGATTATATCTTTCTAAAAACGGGTTATACGATTTATTGGATAACAAAACTGAGGAAGGAACGCTTCGATATCCAATTATTCACCATAAAGGAGAAGATATTGAGTTTGCTTTGACACATGGTAACCAATATGGTGAAGAGTATTATTCATTTGTGAATGGTCAATATACCACACAAGGTGGAACACATTTAGCTGCATTTAGAGAAGCTTTGGTAAAAACCATTAGAGAGTTTTATAAAAAAAATTATGATACCTCCGACATTCGTGCTTCCATTATTGGCGCTATTAGTGTTCGAGTACAAGAACCGGTGTTTGAATCTCAAACCAAAACAAAACTAGGTTCCATCAATATGAGTCCTGATGGCGCCACCGTAAAAACGTTTATCAATGATTTTATTAAGGTCAATTTAGATGCTCATTTGCATAAAAATCCTGAAGTAGCCGATGCTTTAAAAAGAAGAATTGAACAATCAGAGCGCGAGCGTAAGGATATGGCCGGTGTTCGTAAAATAGCTAAAGAGCGCGCCAAAAAAGCAAACATTCATAACAAAAAATTGAGAGATTGTAGGGTTCATTACACCGACGAAAAAAAGGAGAAACACATTGACACCACAATTTTTATTACCGAGGGAGATTCTGCCAGTGGGTCTATCACTAAAGCAAGAGATGTAGACACTCAAGCTGTATTCAGCTTAAGAGGTAAGCCTTTGAATTGTTATGGTTTAACCAAAAAAATTGTTTATCAAAACGAAGAATTCAACCTTTTACAACATGCCTTAAATATTGAAGAGAGCTTAGATGATCTTCGCTATAATAATGTTGTAATTGCTACAGATGCCGACGTGGACGGTATGCATATTAGACTTTTACTCATGACCTTCTTTCTACAGTTCTTCCCTGAATTAGTAAAAAAAGGACATTTATACGTGCTAGAAACGCCATTATTTAGAGTAAGAGATAAAAAAGATACCTACTACTGTTATTCACATGAAGAAAAACAAGAAGCTATTGCTAAATTAAAAGGGAAAGCGGAAATCACCAGATTCAAGGGATTAGGAGAGATTTCACCTAATGAATTTGAAGAATTTATTGGAGCAAACATAAAGTTGAAATCTGTAATGATGCACGATAAAATCAGTATAGAAAAATTATTAGAGTATTATATGGGCAAAAACACGATGGAACGTCAAAAATTCATCATTGATAATCTTGTTGTAGAAAAAGACCTTGAAGAAGAAATTGCTGCATAATTGAAGAAGGATAAGTAAATGGAAGAAAACGAAAACATAGAAGAGCACGAAGAGGCAACAAATCCGGAAGAAGCTAGTGAAGATGGAAAAATCACGTTGATTGATGGCTTGTACGAAAATTGGTTTCTAGATTACGCCTCTTATGTAATTTTAGAAAGAGCTGTGCCTTTTTTAAATGACGGACTAAAACCTGTTCAACGTAGGATATTACACGCTTTAAAAATCATTGATGATGGCAGATTTCATAAAGTAGCCAACGTCATTGGTCAAACCATGCAATACCATCCGCATGGAGATATGGCTATTGGTGATGCGTTGGTAAAAATCGGTCAAAAAGAGTTATTGTTTGATACACAAGGTAACTGGGGAGATATTCGAACCGGTGATAGTGCTGCAGCTTCAAGATATATTGAAGTTCGATTATCAAAATTTGCATTAGACGTTGCTTTTAACCCACAAACTACTGAATGGCAGTTGTCATATGACGGTAGAAAAAAAGAACCGGTCACCTTACCGATGAAATTCCCTATGGTATTAGCTTCCGGTGTGGAAGGGATTGCCGTAGGTTTAGCTACTAAAATTTTACCTCATAATTTCAATGAACTTTTAAAAGCTTGTATCGATCATTTAAAGGGTAAATCTTTTAAACTCCTCCCCGATTTCCCTACAGGTGGATTGGCAGATTGTTCAGAATACAAACAAGGTAAAAGAGGCAGTAAAGTTTTATTGAGAGCTAGAATTGAACAGTTTGATAAAGAAACTCTACTCATCAAAGAAATTCCTTATGGAACGACTACGACGCAGTTAATTGATTCCATTTTAAAAGCCAACGATAAAGGCACAATCAAAATAAAAAAGGTAGTAGATAATACCGCAAAAGATGTTGAAATACAAATAGATTTACCTAAGGGTGTTTCACCAAGTGTTACTATTGATGCCTTATATGCCTTCACTTCTTGCCAGTCTTCTATTTCACCGAATGCCTGTGTTATCATTGATGACAAACCTGTTTTTATGGGCATTAATGATATGCTTCGAACATCAGTGGAACAAACAGTGGGGCTACTGAAACGAGAGCTAGAAATAAAACTGCATGAACTAGAAGAGAAATGGCATTTTTCTTCCTTAGAAAAAATATTTATTGAAAACAGAATTTACCGCGACATTGAAGAATGTGAAACCTGGGAAGCTGTTATTGAAGCCATTGACAAAGGTTTAGATCCATTTAAATCTCAGTTGATTAGAGAAGTTACGGAAGAAGATATTGTTCGGTTAACGGAGATAAAAATTAAGCGAATTTCCAAATTTGATGCTTTCAAGGCAGACGAGTTAATTCTGAAATTAGAAGAAGAGATTGCCCAAGTTAAACACGATTTAGCGCATTTAACGGATTATGCTATTGCTTACTATACTCGAATCATGGAGAAATATGGCAAAGGCAGAGAGCGTAAAACAGAAATCATCGGTTTTGATACTGTTGAAGTAAAAGAAGTAGTGGCCAATAATGCCAAATTATACGTCGATAGAAAAGAAGGCTTCGTTGGCATTGGTAAAGACATGAAAAAGGCAGAGTTTGTCTGTGAGTGTTCTGATATTGATGACGTTATCGTTTTTAGAGAAGATGGAAAATACTCAGTAACAAAAGTAGATGATAAAACCTTTACCGGCAAAGACATTATTTATGTTGGCATTTGGAAAAAAGGTGATGATAGAATGACCTATAACGCCATTTATAGAGATGGAAAAACTGGAAAAAGCTTTGCCAAACGATTTAATGTAAAATCAGCCACTAGAGATAGAGAATATGATTTAACCACTGGAGATCCAAAGTCAAAAACACTCTATTTTTCCGCCAATCCAAATGGCGAAGCAGAGGTTGTTTCCGTAAAATTGACGCAAAGTTCTTCCGCAAGAAAGAAAATTTTTGATTTCTATTTTTCAGAATTAGAAATTAAAGGGAGAAGTTCAAAAGGGAATACTTTAACTAAATATCCAGTTCGTAAAGTCACTTTAAGCGAAGAAGGTATTTCTACTTTAGGTGGCTTAGATGTTTGGTTAGACGAAGCGGTTGGCAAAATCAATACTGATGGTCATGGTCGAAAATTAGGTAGCTTTTTACCGGAAGACCAAATCTTAATGATTTTCAACTCCGGAGAATATATGCTTACACCATTGGAAATGAGTTATCGTTTTCCAATGCATCAATTGTCTATCATTGAAAAATATGATCCTAAAAAAGTAATTACTGCTGTACATTATATGGATAGCAAAAAATGTAACTACGTGAAGCGGTTTCAAATTGAAACCTCCACCGCTGACACTAAATTCTTATTTATTGGTGAAGAGAGTAAGGATAAGTTAGTTTTTGCCACTACGAATAATCATCCCACCGTAGCCTATACATTATACGGTGCTAAAAAGGACGATGAACCAACGGAGATTGATTTAACTGAGGTGATCGATGTGAAAGGATGGAAATCAACCGGAAACAAATTAACCGAAGGAACCATTAGAACTATGCAGTTGATTGCATCTGATGAAGAGGAAGAAAGCTCTGACAATGATGATGACAATACAGATCCGGAAGACGATAATAATCCATCTGCAGAAGATGTAAATACTGATGATAATAATGAGGAGGAAGAAAAAGAAGCTACGCAAGTGACGAAAGTGGAGAAAGTAGAGAAAGAGACGAAAGTAGAGAAAGTTAAAGAAGTGACGGAAGTTCCAAAGGTAGACACTGAAAGTAAAAAAGAGGATAAACCAAAAGAAAAGCCAAAACCAAATACGGACAATATTGAGTTTGAGATCACTAACTTAAAAAGCGGTGAACAAGGCAGTTTGTTTTAGTGTGAATGCGGATTTTCGGATCTTCAGTTTTTTGTAAATTTGTTTTTTTGCAACTCGTCATGCAGAACGAAGTGAGTTCTTCGCCAAAGGCTTCGACCGCCGGTGAAAGCATCTAATTAAAGTATTATAGTAAAAAGGTACTTTATGAGATATTTCGCTTTGCTCAATATGACAATTCCCCTTGAAGATTGACTAATATAGACCGATACCATCCCTATTATTTCAGAATAAATTAGGCAGTAATTTGAGAATTATCTACTTAAATAGCTTGAATTGTATTAGGGATGGTATCGGTGATTTTCTTGGTATATTTTTCCTATTTAACCGTGGATATTCCTTTATTCATAGCCTTGTTAATATTAATATCAAAAGCATTAAAATCTCCTATACTTAATAAAAACCAAAAAGATTGAATATTCCCATTGCCAGATTCATAAATATATTTGTTAGATCTAACTGCACTTGGATTAGGAAGATCCTGATACTGAGGGAAATTATTTACTGAAATTAATAATCCATCAGAATTATAATCATAATCTGATTGAGCATAATCCTTCCTAATAGCAATGAACACAGTATCTGATCTCACTGATGAATCGATATATATATATTCATCTACATATTGAATAAGTTTATTTTGACTATCATAAATATAACTACCATTATGTATTACAGTTTCAATATCAATACCAATTGTACTTTGGAATGAACTTCTTAAAGTATCTTCACCACTGCCAGTAACTTTTACACCATCATTAAAAAATATGGTTGTTGGAATATCAGGAACAAGAGCCTTTGTTAATATATTTTGTGAATTGAATTCACAATCTAATTGATTTCTTTCATCATTAATTACTTTATATGACTTAAGTTGACCAGTTGATAAGTAACTGTACTCAATATGCCAATGTGGAGTAGCTTCATAAACATTATTATCATAATCATATTCTTTCCATACAATAACATTATTATCATCAAACTCAAATTCCCACTTACCATAAATCTCCCAATCTCCCCCTAATTCTCTTCCTTGATATATTGCTTCTGCAAAATTCGCATTGTAAATAAAATCAGTTCTATCAAAAAAAACTGTATCACCATTTTCAAAAGTATAGCCATTTATTCTGCTTAGTTTATCATCTTCATATTCATAGTTACTTTGAGATTTTTGATATTGGGAACTTGCTGGGGGTTGAAAAACATAACTTTTCAATCGCTTCTCAACTCCAGGATTATCTATATCGGGAACATCCTCATTACAAGCAGTAAAAGCGAATAGAATAGCGACCAACAGTAAATTCAATTGTACAATCTTTTTCATTTTTTGTTTTTTGTTCTCATTACTAAAAAATACGCAGTGTTAAATACAACGTAAACTCAAAATACAATACAATACAATACAATCATTGTTAACATTAAAGCAACAATAGAAAACAATAAAAAATGGACTGAATAAGCGCAGAAACTTTGTTAGTTTCCATTATGAAACTCTTCCTTACCTATGCGAATCTTCGGCGAAGCGAGGGCTAACGCTCTAAGTAACTTTACTTTTTTCATTAAAAATATACATAAAGCTATGATGACTAAGCTCTAATTATACTGAATCTTCTGTGAAGGAAATGATTGTTGAAGGCCAAAAATACTTCCACTCGCTATAAACGAGCAACTGGATATTTAATACGTCCTACTTTATACTTTATACTTATACTTTGTACTCAATACTTACTACTTGTTACTTACCTTCCCATCAAACGCCACCTTATAAGTAGGATCTTCTAAAACATTTACATCAATCAGCTTATCTGCATTTTGTAATAACCTTTTACAATCAGCACTTAGATGACGTAAATGAACTACTTTATCTAATTTAGAATAACGTTCAGTGATCTTATTGACGGCATCTATCGCCGACATATCTACAATCTTACTTTCAGCAAAATCAATAATCACCTCATGAGGATCGTTTAATACGTCAAATTTTTCAGCAAAAGCTGTAGTTGAACCAAAAAACAATGGTCCAAAGATTTCATAGTGCTTCACTCCTGCTTCATCAACATATTTCTTTGCTCTAATTCTTTTAGCACTTTCCCATGCAAATACCAATGCTGAAATGATAACTCCGATCAATACCGCTAACGCTAAATTGTGTAAGAAAACAGTTACCAATGTCACCACAACCATCACAAAAATATCGTGTTTAGGCATTTTGGTAAAAGCTCTGATACTTACCCATTCAAAAGTTCCAATCGCCACCATAATCATCAAACCGGTTAATGCCGCCATTGGCACTTTTTCAATCAAACTAGATCCAAACACCACAAATACTAATAACATCACCGATGCCACAATCCCAGATAATCTTGCTCTTGCCCCATTTGATATATTGATCAAACTTTGACCAATCATAGCACATCCACCCATTCCAGAGAAAAATCCGGTAACCGTATTCGCTAACCCTTGCGCCACGGCTTCTTTATTTCCCCATCCTCTTGTTTCTGTAATTTCGTCAATCAAGTTAAGCGTTAGCAAACTTTCAATTAAACCCACACCAGCTACAATAAAAGCATAAGGAAGAATTATTTGTAACGTTTCCATGGTAAAAGGAACATTTGGAATATGAAAAGGTGGAAATCTCCCAGAAATAGAGGCAATATCTCCTACTGTATTGGTATCAATATTAAAAGCTACAACTAAACCAAAAATGGTTAAAATTGCGGCTAATGATGAAGGAATTATCTTAGTAATCTTAGGTAATCCCCAGATAATCAACATAGTTAAAGCGACCAAACCCAACATGGTAAATAACGGCGCTCCACCTAACCAATGATGGATGCCATCTGTTCCTGTTTCTTGGAATTGAACGAGTTGAGACATAAAAATTACGATAGCCAAACCATTTACAAATCCAAACATAACTGGATGTGGCACCAACCTTATCAGCTTTCCTAAACGTAAAAAGCCAGCCAACATTTGAATTATGCCTGCTAGAATAACTGTAGCAAAAATATATTCAACGCCATGTGATTGGACTAAAGAAACAATGACAACCGCTACAGCACCGGTTGCTCCTGAGATCATTCCAGGTCGACCACCAAAAATAGAAGTAATTAAACCCATTGTAAAAGCAGCATATAATCCTGTCAATGGAGAAAGTCCGGCAATAATTGAAAATGCAACGGCTTCCGGCACCAAGGCTAGTGCTACAGTTAAACCAGATAAAATTTCTGTCTTATAATTTACCTTCTGTGAAAAATCAAATAAATTAAAATATCGTTTATATCGTTTTAGTGTTGCATTCATTCTTCTTTCCTCTTGATTGATTCCTTTGCTCAAACATAAACAAACCAATGCTTAAGCGCCGCAAAGGACGGGAAAAGAATAATAACCTAAAGTCATGTATGTTTTAAGCTTGGATAATATAGATAGTGAAATGGATATATGAAAATATGGATTTGTGGCTATTCCAGCTAAAATCAAAATTAGATTTCTCACTACTGACAATATTTTTAATATCTAGTTTTCTAACTCACAAACTATAGAGATTAAAATTTGCGCTAGCAAATTTTATTTGAATTTTGAGATTGAATTTGAGTCTTGAATCTTTAAAATTATTGATACTTCCTAATCTCATATCTAGCCACAATGCCTCTATGAACCGCATCCGGACCATCCGCAATCCTTAACACTTTAGCATTGGCAAAAATAGCTGCTAAAGGAACATCGTGCGACAATCCCATTCCACCAAACATTTGGATAGCTTCATCTGCCACTTGCTGTAAAACATTCGGAACAATTACTTTGATGGCAGAAACATCAGAAATAGCGCCCATCGCACCGTAAGTATCAATTTTCCAAGCTGCTTGTAAGGTTAATAATCTAGCTTGATCGATGGCAATTCTTAAATCTGCCACTCGTTCCCTATTCCCGCCTAAATTGATAATTGGTTTACCGAAAGCCACTCGCTCCAACCCTCTTTTAATCATTAATTCTAAAGCTTTTTCTGCTGCACCAATACATCTCATACAATGATGAATTCTACCCGGCCCTAATCTACCTTGGGCAATTTCAAAACCTCTTCCGGGTCCTAAAATGATATTGGAAGTAGGTACTCTCACATCTTTAAACTCGACTTCACCATGTCCAATAGGTTCATCATAATCACCAAACACTGGCAGCATTCTCGTAATCTTAACGCCCGGCGCATCTACTGGAACCAATACCATAGAATGTTGAGCATATTTCGCTTCCTCCGGATTGGTTAAACCCATAAAAATGATAATCTTACAATCAGGGTGTCCAATGCCGGTGCTCCACCATTTTGTGCCATTGATTACTACTTCATCACCTTCCACAAATGCAGTAGCCTCCATATTAGTAGCATCTGAAGAAGCTACTTGAGGTTCTGTCATACAGAATGCTGATCTAATTTTTCCTTCTAATAAAGGTGTTAACCATTGCTCTTTTTGTTCCTCTGATCCATATTTGATTAATACTTCCATATTTCCGGAATCAGGGGCATTGCAATTAAAAATTAATGGAGCAATGAAACTTTTTCCCATTTCTTCTGCTAATGGAGCATATTCAACGTTCGACATACCAACGCTTTCAAAACCTTCTTCAGGAATGAATAAATTCCAAAGTCCTTGAGCTCTTGCCTTAGACTTTAATTCTTCAATCATTGGAGGAATTTCCCATGCTTTCCAATTACCGCCATTATGCTTCGCTAACATGGCGGTATGATAGGCTTGCTCTATCGGTTCAATTTCGGTTTTAATAAACTGCTTTACCTTGTTGATATATTCTTTTGTTCTTGCTGAGTGGGAAAAATTCATTATTGAATATGTTTTTTTGATTTACGAACAAAATAATGATTTTATTGGTTTACGACATTACATTTCCTACTTTAACTTTCCAAATCAAGATAATCAAAGTTTTATTTCATGAAATTAGACATATTAGCATTTGCTGCGCACCCTGATGATGTTGAACTCGCTGCTTCCGGCACGGTTTTAAAACATATTAAATTGGGTTACAAAGTAGGTATTGTTGACCTTACTAGAGGCGAACTTGGATCTAGAGGATCTGCTGAGATCAGAGATCAAGAATCGGCAGCAGCAGCGAAATATATGAAATTATCTGCTAGAGAAAATTTAGCATTGAGCGATGGATTTTTTGAGAACAATAAAGAAAGTCAATTAGCTATAGTTGAAAAAATTAGAAAATATCAGCCTGAAATTGTTTTGTGTAATGCCTTTACAGATAGACATCCCGATCACGGCAAAGGAAGCGATTTGGTTGCTAAGGCTTGTTTCTTGTCTGGATTAGTGAAAATTGACACTAATCAACCGGCTTGGAGACCTAAAGCAGTATATCATTATATTCAAGATAGATACATTGAGCCTGATTTTGTAGTGGATATTTCAGACTTCATGGATCAAAAATTGGAAGCTATTCAATGCTACAAATCGCAATTTTACAATCCAAATGATGATTCTCCTGAAACGCCTATTTCTTCACTTGCTTTCTTAGAATTTATAAAAGCAAGAGCAAGAGAAATGGGCAGACAGAGTAATTTTGAATTTGCAGAAGGCTTTACTGTGGAGCGGTTTATTGGGGTCAATGACTTGTTTGATTTAAAATAAGCTAAATAAGTGAACTGTATTCCATAGACTACTATTAAAAAAAATCGGAAGTCAGAAATTAGAAATTATCTCGATGAGTAATTCTAGATTCATGTAAAAAATTGAATTTTACAGGATACTACTAATGGCAACTATGAGTTTTAACTTTAGTCACTCAACACTTAATAACTTGAAACCTTAACTAAAAAAGCTATTTAATCATTTCTGTGATATCAGACTTAATCTTATGGGCGATACTTTCAGCTGTTTGTTTCATGCTACTTTCTGCATATATTCTGATAATCGGCTCTGTATTTGATCTTCTTAAATGAACCCAATCATTATCGAAATAGATTTTTAAGCCATCGATATCTATTTGCTTTTTCGCTTTATATTTTTCAGAAATCTTTTGCATTACACCATCCAAGTCAATTTTACTATCTAAAGGTGCTTTGTCTTTATGAATGTAATAGTTCGGGTATTCACTTCTTAATTTAGATAAACTTTTACCCGATTTTGCCATATAGCTTAAAACTAAAGCTATTCCAACTAATGCGTCTCTACCATAATGCAACTCAGGAACAATAATTCCTCCATTTCCTTCGCCACCTATAACGGCATTAACTGCCTTCATTTTTTCCACTACATTCAACTCTCCTACAGCAGAAGCAAAATAATAACTTCCTTTTTTTTCTGTAATATCTTGTAATGCTCTACTAGAAGATAAATTTGAAACCGTTGGTCCTAGATTGTTTTGCAAAATATAATCTGCAACAGTAACCAATGTGTACTCCTCACCAATCGGTTCTCCACGCTCATCAATTAAGGCTAACCTATCTACATCAGGATCTACAGAAATTCCAATATCGGCTTTATTAAATTTTACTTCACTACACAATGAACTTAAATTCTCTGGCAAAGGCTCAGGATTATGAGCAAATTTTCCAGTTGGCTCACAATGTAACTTATAAATATTTTCTTCTTTAACACCTAAAGCCAATAATAATGCAGGAACGGCAATTCCTCCAATAGAGTTAATACCATCTACAGCGACTTTAAAATTCTTAGCTTTAATCGCTTCAACATCTACCAAAGGCATCGCCTTTATATGCTCAATGTGTTTTTCTAAATAATTAGTAACTTTTTTATACTTTCCTAAGTCATCTACTTCAGCAAACTTATAAACGCCTTTCTCTGCTATGTCAAGCACCTCTTGCCCAACTGCTGCTGAAATGAACTCACCATTCTCATTTAAAAGTTTAAGTGCATTCCATTGTTTTGGATTATGACTTGCCGTTAAAATAATTCCAGCGTGCGCTTTCTCATGAATAACCGCCATTTCAACAGTTGGTGTCGTTGCCATTCCAAGGTCAATTACATCAATGCCTAAACCCATTAAATTACCTACTACTATATGATGTACCATTTCACCTGAAATACGAGCATCTCTTCCAATTACAATAGTGTCTCCACCTTTTGATACAACGTAGCTCCCAAATGCCATAGCATATTTCGCTACATCAATTGGCGTTAAAGATTCTCCAATTTTGCCACCAATGGTGCCTCTTATCCCCGAAATTGATTTGATTAATGTCAATGTAGTCTAATTTTGCTTCAAAAGTAATAAAAGAGAACCTACGAAAGGCAGATTAAGAGAATTTGTGTGAAATACATAATATTTAATTAAGGATTGAATTTTTAGGAATAATATGTTTAACATCACCTTTCAAATTTAAAACTTAAAATAATAACTTATCTTATCTCAAGATAAATATTGATCACAGCAATTAGTATTTTATTGATTTTATGGATTACACTGATATCACCACACTTGGAATTGCCTTTGGTTTAGGCCTGCTGGTTGGCCTCCAACGCCAAAAAGAAAACAATAAAATGGCTGGTGTTAGAACCTTTACGTTAATCTCATTACTTGGTGTAATGGCCGGCTTTTTAACGGAATCCTACAACAATCCATTTATTCTCCCGCTATTGGCTTTATCCATAACCGCTATGTTAGTTACCGCCAATGTGTTCAAAATTTATAAATATCCGGATGCGGAGCCCGGACAGACTACAGAAGTGGCTGCTTTGCTCATGTTTGCCATTGGTGCCTATTTGGTTTTAGGTAGTAAAGTAACGGCTACTATTGTAGGGGCATCACTAGCCATTTTGCTTTATATAAAAGATCCACTTCATAATTTTATTGAAGGGCTAAAACATAAGGATTGGGCAGCGATTATGACATTTGTCGGCATATCGTTGGTGATTTTGCCTATTCTACCCAACAAAACCTATGGTCCGTTAGATGTAATCAATCCCAGAAACATTTGGTATATGGTAACGCTGATTGTAGGAATTAGCGTAATTGGTTATTTTATTTATAAATACACAGGTAAAAAAGTTGGCATTATTACCAACGGAATTTTAGGTGGATTGATAAGTAGTACGGCCACTACGGTGAGTTATGCCCGTAAAACAGACAGTACAAAATCAATTTACAAAATGGCTGCTTTTATTATTACAGTTGCCTCATTTGTATCGTTGGTTAGAGTTTTAGTTGAAATAACCGTAGTGGTGCCAGAGCAACTTCCTCTCATGATTCTTCCTATTTTGTTACAATTGATAGTAATGGCAGGAATTTCCATTGCTTTGTTTTACTTAATCAATAAGGAAGAAACTGATGATAAAATGCCAGAACCAGAAAATCCGGCACAACTAAAAAGTGCTTTGCTTTTTGGACTTTTATATGGTTTAATCTTACTAGCCGTAGCCTTTACTAAGAAAGAGTTTGGCAACAATGCCTTATATTTTGTATCCATTTTAAGTGGCTTAACCGATGTTGATGCTATCACACTTTCTTTATCTCAGTTAATAAAAAAGGAAACACTAGAAGTATCTACCGGGTGGCGACTCATTTTACTGGCAGCACTTTCTAATTTAGTTTTTAAAGGTATACTTGCCGCATTATTAGGAACAAAAGAATTGAGAAAATGGATCGTAATATCTTTTGGAATCTCCTTATTAGTTGGAGTAGCTATAATACTTTTCTGGCCGAATCATTGGCATTTATAAGACAAAAAAAAAGTCAGACGATAAGGGTTTTAGGGTTCTTATGTCTGACTGTTTCCTACGAAAAAAACTTTACTTAGTAAATGTATACCGTATCTATCTAATGTGCAAATAATTTCAAATTTAAATACGATAAATAATTTGTCATCAATCAATTAATTAATGATGTACTAAGAATTTCTCTTCAAATGCTTTCCAATAATTACTAAAACTCCCTGTCTTATTGGTTTCCCACTCTTTAAGCATCTCATCCAATTTTTCATCATTTATATCTCTCGATTTACTATAGAAATCTTCCATAATATCAAGATCGTTATGAGTAGTTAAAGCCTTATATTTCTCCAATTTACCAATTAACATTTCTTCTTCCACCTCAGTAGTTTTCACTTCTCTTAATTCAGCATATCTAATCTTAGCGGAATAACTATTAGTTTTAAAAATAAGCTTTGCTATTAAGGCTGATAATTCAATCAAAATTAAAATTAGACTCAACAAATAAAAGTGATTTCTTAAGGTATTGCTACCATCTTTGGCCATCAAAGATTTTAGAGCCTCTGCTTGTAATAATGATCCAAACATTTGATTGCCAGCTTGATAAGTTGCCGTTTCTTCCGTTACTTTCTCTTCAAATGCCTTGATTTCTTTATTGATATCTAATATTTGTGGATTTAAACTTGTTTGCAAATTTTCATATTCCTTTTGATGCCGAAGAAGAATTCTTTGCTTTTGTTTTGCTACTGTACTGTACCCATATTTTTCAGTACCTCCGCTCCCATCCATTTCCGATTTAAAATCAGATTCTGCAGTATTTAGGGCTAATAATTTGGCTGAAAGCTGATCTTCCAATTCAGTTTTTTGGTCAATTAATGTTTCAACTTCAGAAGCATATACCCTTTCTAACTCTTCTTTTCTTTCTAATACTTTTTGATCCATCAATATTTGAGCTTCCCGCTTTATCTCCGGCTCGTAAATTTTATGAATCATAGGTTGTGAAAGGAAAATGCCAAGCAACAATGCTAAGCAAAATCTAAATGCTAATGATAAAAATGAAGCATTACCACTGGAAAGGGATGCAATCAAAGCTCTATCAAAACAAACAATAAATACCCCCATAAAAATACCTCCTACTAAAGCTACTGGTAAAATATTAGTGACAGATGAAAAGAAGAATGTCCAGGCTAGCGTAGCATAAATGCCAACAATGATGAGCATTATACTAATAATGCTTACATGAAATTGATCTACTTTACAAGATTTTAAGATTTCAGGCTCATAGCCTGCTAATGACCAAAGGAAATGCTTATCCTTTGCATTTTGGTTGTTGTTGTTCATGGTTCTTGGTTTTGGTTAGACTTAAAATAAGACTTGTCTATAGAAACCTCTAATAGACATAAAGCCATAAACAGTTTAATAGGAATTTTTAGTATGCAGCCAGCTAAAATTTATAATTTTTAAGATTAACGATCTATAATGATTTGAAACACCGCATAAATTCCTTAAATTCAATAAACAACATATTCTATTTAACCATTAAAACAGAATCGATGAGAAGTTTTATATCCATTATAACAGCAACTTTCTTTTTATTCAGTATAATTTCTTGTAATGATGATGCTATCATTTCTTGTGAAGATGCTAACACTGGAACAATCACCATTAAGAATGATGGAGATTATATGCCAAGCGGCAATGCTGATTTTTATATAGGCACTCAAAAAGTCGCTACCATTGCAAAAGGATCTGAAAAAACCGTTGATGGAATCAATGTTGGAACGCAACAAATTACGATTGTTGTATTGCCTGATACTATATACACTGATATGGTTACAATAGCGCAATGCGAGACATTAAATTATTCAACTAATGAATATCAACCGACTTCCGATCAAAGGTTAAAGAAAAACATCAACCCTATTGATAATGCTTTATCTTTCATTGACCAGTTAGTACCTTATACTTATGAATACAAAACCTTGTCTAACAGTAAACAATACCTTCCTAAAGGCATTCACTATGGCTATATGGCGCAAGATTTATTAAACGTGTTCCCATCTTTTGTTCAATTAAATGACGATGGTTACTACTCTGTGAATTATGTGGAAATAATACCAGTATTAACTAAAGGAATCCAAGAACAACAATTACAAATTGATGCTTTGAAAAACGAAATAGAAGAATTGAAAGCACTAATATTAAATAACAATATTACCGCAAATCAAGAATAAACTCGTGATTTTTTTTAGTTATTATCCAAAGGCCAAACATCATTGTTAGCCTTAACCTTAGCTAATTTCCAAGTTTCTTTTGATTGTAATATCAATCCAAAAGCACCAAATAAAATTGCTGAGTAAATTACATCGCCAAAAAGTGTTCCTCTGTAGAAAGGGATTCCAGCTGCGTAGCATTCCATTAACCCTGCAAATGTTTTTGTATACATGGTTCCCATTAACCAAACACCAAAGTTAGACACAAGGTAAAATAGCATTGAGCCTCCTACTGCGCCACCTAATACGGTTAAAGGATTAATTCTATTCTTAATTAACAATCCAATACCCAATACCATTGCAATTGCTCCATACACGAAAATCATATTGGGATAAAAACCTGCAAACTCACGTGCGCCCACCCAATATTGTATTTGTAATGCAAAATCAGACAAAAATAAAGCTAAGAAGGTAATGGCGAATGCCCACTGCTTCTTAACAAAATAAGCCCCTGAAAACAAAGCAATAGCTGCAATTGGAGCCATGTTGGGAATATGAGGAAATGCTCTTAAAACAATTGATAAAACAATCGCACTCACAATTAATCCTACTAATACTAAAAATCTTTTTGTTTGATCACTCATAATTTCATATTTCTTCTGCAAATATAGTTTAATGATTAGAATTTTTGAACTCTAAAATGTTAGGAATGCCATTCACATTCTTAGTAATTATCCACCCCATTGCAACAAACCAAATAATATGAGTTGATAAAAATGTGTTATAATCTGATTTTAAGATTAAAGCTGATCCTAAAATAAATCCTGTGATAAATGACATAATCAGACATTGCGTATGATATCTACTCCATTTTAAGTTAGATAATAAAATATTGCGCATGATTCCAAAACCTAAACCATTGAAAATACTTAGCACTAAAGCCACTTTAACTGCTTCATCTGATCCTAAAGCAATACCATCTAATGCATCTTTAACTGCTGCTAAAACACCAATTCCAATAGCAAAAAACAATAATGAAGACCAAAGTACACTTATAATCAATAATTTCTTTGCCCCTACTTGTTTTTGACCACGCATAGCTAACACAATGGCTAATCCGAAAAATACACCAGACAACCATGGAAACCTAAGGTTGACATTGAAGGTATAAGCCACCAAAGCAAAAATCAAGAAAATGAAGATTTTTTTTAGCATTTCACTTTTACATTAAACACTTTCAGCACTTTCTCTAGTGCAAAATCTAATTCCTCTTTAGTGTTGTATTTAGAAAATGAGAATCGAATAGATACTCTATCAAGCTCGTTACTAATTGCGTTTATGACATGAGAACCACTAGAAGCTCCGCTAGTACAGGCACTTCCTCCAGAAACACACAAGCCTTCCATATCTAAATTAAATAGCAACAAGGAACCTCTAGGATCCGGTGGAAAGGAAACATTTAAAACGGTATATAAAGAATTATTAAAATCCTTCGGTCCATTTATTTGAATGACTCCAAAATTTTCCACCAATTTCTGATAGAAATAATTCTTTAATTCTAATATATATCTTCTTTCTGATTCTAAATGCTCATATGCCAACTCCATAGCTTTCGCCATGCCAATAATGCCATATAAATTCTCTGTTCCTGCGCGCTTGTTTCTTTCTTGCCCACCACCATGAATAATAGGCTTTATACTTAATCCTTTTCTAGCATACAAAAATCCAATGCCTTTAGGACCATGAAATTTATGAGCAGAACCTGTTAAAAAGTGAACTTTCATTTTTTCCATATCAAATGGAAAATGAGCCATGGTTTGAACGGTATCAGAATGAAATAAGGCATTGTATTTTTCACACAACTCTCCTATTGCTTGCAAATCGCATAACACCCCAATTTCATTATTACCATGCATCACCGAAACCAACGTTTTTGTATCTGATTCTTTTAAGAGCGATTCTAAATGCGCATGATCTATACAACCATCTTTTTTTAAATTTAAATACTCAACAGAAATGTTATGATTGTCGGCCAACCATTCTATGGTATGTAATACGCAATGGTGTTCAATTGGGCTGGTAATAATTCTTTTTACGCCAAGATCTCTTACCGCACAAACTAAAGCTAAGTTGTTAGATTCTGTACCACCGGAAGTAAAAATGATCTCACTGGTTTTAGCGTGTAATAGATTGGCAATTTTCTTTCTTGCTTGCTCCACCGCTGCTCTGCTCTCGCGCCCATAGGAATGTTGAGCAGATGGATTTCCGAAATGTTCTTTAAAATAAGGCATCATAGCCTCTAAAACTTCAGGAGCTAAAGGTGTTGTGGCAGCATTATCAAGATACACTCGCATACTACAAAAATAGAAAGCATTTAATTGTTTTAATAAATAATACGCTCTTTTTATGTTATAGAAATAAAAAGCCAGATTTGATTAATCAAATCGGGCTTATAAATTTTATCTATTTAAGAATTATTTACCCAAAATGCATATTTAACACCTAGCTCTAATACCAAACTCACCACCATTGCTAACAGAACCTCCAAGAAGTTAGTTCTTAAACCTGATGTAGCAAAGCCAACTGTTCCTCACCATATATACTTAAATTGTATTAAAGTAATGCTGATAGCCTCCTTGTGCTCCTACACAATAATATTAAATTGATCTAAATCTAAAATCTATAAACTCCTAAAAAATGGACTTGAAGACTTCCATTGGTAATACTATATTCGGAGAAATTCCAATAAAATGAGTACCAGTTCCAATGTCGAAACCAATATTACCCAACACCATGCCTTCACTTCCAATCCTTCTCTTCAAATCGAATTGAATAAAACATCCGTTCAAATCGTAATTTAATTCCATCGGTAGCGCCTACTGCTCCACCTGCAAAGGCATTGATACTAATAAATAATACACTAAACAGAATAATTAATAATTGAATTTTCTCATTTCAAACATTTTAATTTTAAAAATATTAATATAATATCAAATATAAATATATTTCATTGTGTGTGATACTTGCAAATAGTTTGTCCACAAATTGATTATACCTATCTAAACACAAGATATTTGTACCTTTAATTCCATAATAAATAGCCCTTATCTTATATTTCCTGATATTTGATTGAAAAAAATCTCAATTAAATTGAGCCTTTTTATTTAAACAAGTTTACTTTATCAAAATTTACTCCGATATCCCAAATAATTGCTCCAGTTCTTCTCTACTTCCCTACAAAAGTATTAAATTTTGTCTACTGATCCCATACCTAATATACGGCTCCGTAAATACGATTGATTCATTAAAAAGTATTGGAACCTCGCTCCAAGTCCTACTCTGTTGGATGATCCAACCAAATCAAAATAACCACCATACTAATGGACTAGATTCTTTACCACCATTAAGTAGTATTTATTCAGACTGATATAAGTTTGCAAACCAGTTCCAATATCAAATAAACTCCACAACTCCATGTTGATTGATGAACCGATATATTTTCCCTCAAATCTAAACGGCAAATAAGTATTTGTGTTATTTCCTCCAAAAATTATTTTAACCCCTGTTGCAGGCGTTAGTCCAACAGAACCACCACTCGCTTGAACATTTTGATTACTTAACAATAAACCTGCTAGCATTACAAACAATAACTGAATTTTTCTCATCACTTTTTTATTTTTTTAAATTTAAAAATTGAGTCGTTTTTACATTATAATATGTCCTCAAATATATTCCACAATGTATAAAAAATGCAAATAATTTGTCCACAATATGATGATTACTTCGCATTGTTTTTAAGAGTCTAAAACAATCTACATTGCATAAAAAACAATAAATCATTTTATTGAGGCACGCTAAAAGTGCTGCTAAACGATTCAGGATTAAGTACTAAAAGATTATTCAAATCGACGAAGGAAACAGCATAAATACCTTTAGAAGCACTTGCTTTTGCCACCATAATATAACCTTCTGCAAAATAACCGGAAGTATAATCCTTGATATCATATGGTTGAACAGTAGTTGTGCGATAAGAATGATTATGCCCCGTAAACATTACTGGTTGATGAGAAGTTTGAAATATATCTAAAAATTCCTTTCTCAATTCATTAGGTGTACTGCCTAAATAATCGTTCCACCAACTGCTGCCAGTATTTATTGGATAATGCTGAACAACAACATGTTGCTGATTACTTTCAGCCGATGATTGACACAACTCTTGGAACCATTCAGCTGTTCTGTTTTTATAGTACAATGCCGGACCAGTATTGGTTAATGACTCCAAGCTTACCATAGCAACGGGTTGTTGCATAAATTGATTTAATTGAGTAAATCTCAATCCTTTATAAACGAAAGAATAATTAAATTCTGCTGATGATATGGCTGGAAACCAAGTCGTATTTCTATCAAAATTAAAAGATGTACCGCTTTCTTCATCCGTATTTCTTAAAGCTTTATTGTATCTACTTCTCACAAATTGAGCCGTTCCTAAATTACTAAACAAGCCTCCTAAATTATGACCATAGCTCCCATCGCCGTATTGATAAGGATCCCAATCGTGGTTGCCATTACCGGGAAAAAACAAAATATCTTCGTCAAATTGATTGAACAATCGATTGATTTCTCTTTTAGCGATATCATTCTCATCATTAGGTAAGGCAAATCCAAATGCTCTATCCTTTACAATATCGCCTGCTAACAAAACAATTTCAGGTTTTAAAATCTTACGATCTTCTCCTTCTTCAAAATCACCATCATGAAATTCTAAATTATAGTTGTCAATATTGTTGATTCGATCTATCCAATTTAACAATTGAGGGTAAGTGTTTCCTCTCATGTTTAATTCAGAATCACCGATGACAAAGAAAACAAAGGGTTCATCCTCTTCTAAACTATTAACGACTTCTGTTTGATTTAAAGCAATTTCCTCTAGCGCTTGTTCCTCTAGCGCATTAAATGCCTCTAATTGTTCTTTAACTGCGTTGTATGTATCATTATTTTCAAGTGCTTCTTTAAAAGCTTCCTGTTGATCCGTAGACAATTCTTGTTCAATAACTTTTTCATTGGTGCATGAAACAGAAACAAGAGTTAAGGCTATAATTAGTAAATAGTAAGTTTTAAAATTCATTACAGTTCATTTTAGGAACTCTAATATAAAGATTAACACATATACTAAACTTTAAATATCACATCACTATCTGCTACTCTTACTCTTGGCCCATAAATACCTTCCGGTAAAGCCTTCCCTACGCCAATGATCATATTAATCTCAGCACCGCTTGGTAAGCCTAAGAATTTTTTCACTCTTACGGAGTCATACCCTTCCATTGGACAACTATCATAACCTTCTGCTTTCATACTCAACATAAAGGTTTGTGCCGCTAATGCTGCACTTTTATGCACTACAACTCTCATATCAGCACTCGATACTTCTCTAGCCATTGGTCTTGATAAACCTACAACACCAACAATTGCTTTTTTGACCGTACTAAAAATGCCAAGAAAATCGCCTGCATATAAAAATGGAATAATTTTATTGTAATAATCCCCCACCATTTTTTCGTTTTTGGGAGAAGAACCATCGAATCCCTTTTTCGCTTGCTCGTAAACAAACTGGCTACGTTCTTTCCATTTATCCTTTCTGGTAACAATTACTACTAATTCATTAGCTGTTTTGGCAGCTTTCTGTCCTAAACACATTTCGGCTACTGCGGCTTTTTTCTCAGGAGAAATAACTCTATAAAATTCCCATAATTGTAAATTACTGCTATTGGGTGCTAAAACTGCTCTTTCTAAACTTCTGGTTACTGCTCCTTCATCCCAATCTGCTTGTTCATCATATATTCTAACAGATCTTCTCTCTTTTACTACTTTATCAAATGATTCTGTGGTTGTACTCATGCTTTACTTATTTTGTCTTAATAACCCAAAATTACATTCGAAAGTTTAAAATCTTCGAGAATTATATCTTTACAGCATAATTTATCAATAAAATGACAATATCAGAATGTATTAATTGGGTAAGTCAGCATCCAAATCCTGTTATCATTTATATGATCACAGTGCCGGCGATTGCATTTATTTTATCAATGTTTTTTGATGAGACAGGTCATCAATCTCCAGGAAAATATCTTTTCTCTATATTGATTTATGCTACTGCTTTACCCGGCGTATTGGCTATCATCTTAAGTGGATACGATTTCCTTTTCTTAAGAACCGATCTTAAAAACGTAAACATATTGGTCTATTTCCTTCCAATTCTATCCATGGGATTTACTTTAGCCATTATCAATAGAGTGGTTAATATGACTCAAATACCCGGTTTTAAAAGACTTTCCGGTTTGATGATTATAATAGCCGTTACCAGCATCATTGTTTTTATTCTTCAAAGATTATTTATTGGTGTGGTCTTCTTTGGTTCTGTGTACATGTTTTTAGGCATGTTTGTGATTCTGTTTGTGATTATTAAAATTGGCTGGGAGAAGGCGTTTGGATAGTTTCCTCCTACGCCTATCGGCTTCGGCGGATGAAAGATGTGCTGATGTGCTGATTGTTTGATGTGCTGATTTGTCAGTTGGAAATCAGAAATCGGAGATTGGATTGGTGTACATGTTTGTTACAAGTTCTTAGAAATTTTCAATCCGTTTCTCTTCATTCTTTAAAAACTAAAAGCCTAAGTCGCGCTCTTAAATAAAAACTACATTAATGCTGTCTGATATTGGATTGAAATAGCTTCCATTTTTTCTTCAAAATTAGCTTCTGTAATTTTGTTATTTTCAAGTAATTGATTTGCTTCTAAAAAAACTTGTTCCAGTTTTTCTGCTTTTTTTACAGCATTATTAATGTTTTCTAAAACTTCATCCGATAAAAACATCTTATAACCATCTTTCGTCTTTTTGAGTGGAAGTGTCTTCTCATTCCCTAATATTTTGAGGGTGAGTTGTGAAATATTATTCTCATCCGGCTCTGTCGCAGAAACGAATTCATAATCAGATGAATTTCTCTCTTTTAGTTGTGCTCCAATTAGAGTGGCACTCAGCGTAAAACTTCTTATTTTCATTCCTGCATAACCATCCAGTGCTATCTTCAACTCTCCTTTTTGGTTTTTCTTTGTATGATTAGGAAATTTCTCTGCAGTAGCATTGCGAAATTTATCAAATGCAATAAGCCCTTTTTCACTAACTCCATCAAATGTAGCTATGGCTTCTGCAGATTCCTTATCATAAAAATATGGAAGTGGATTTTCAGTATTGGGTCGTTGACTTATTAATCCCATAGACTCCACAAATTTTTCAGGAGTGCTTGTATTGTACAAATTCTGTGTACATGACAAAAGTGGTAGTAGAAACATTAAAAAAAGTATACGGGATAACATCTTGCTTTATTTAGTTGAAATCAAATATATAATTAAATTGATTCATTTGCTTGAAGAAAAAACCGTCTATAATGCTATCTATTCCTTCAACTTTTGGCTTACGTTTGCGCCTGAGATTGCGCTTAAAAATTCAAAGGATATAATTAAGTTTGAACGTTGAAAATTAGAACTACTTTCTACATTTCTAAGACCTGGAAGTGCGTTCTTCTTATTCAAAATAACATTTTCAAGAGCTATCATACACTGAAAGGTTATTATTTACCCCATCTTAGCTACGTCTATCATAGCATCTTCTACTTCATGTACTAACGATTCGAATTTGGGTGTTCGTTTGGTATTTCGATCTCTTTCAAATGGAAGATCTACATGAATATGTTTTACAAATCTAGAGGGTGCGGCTTTCATGATATAGATGTCATCGCCTAAATAAACTGCTTCTGAAATATCGTGGGTAACAAAAATGATAGTCGGATGGAATTTATGCCATAGTTCTAACAACAAATCTTGCATTTGTAATCTCGTATTGATATCCAATGCACCAAATGGCTCATCCATCAAAAGAATCTCAGGATTGGCCAATAAACTTCTCGCAATAGCTACTCTTTGCAACTGTCCACCCGATAGTGTTGGATATTGTGCATACTTCTTTTCGTGCCCCTCTAAACCGACCAACTTGATGAACTCCATGGCCTTTTCATCGCGCTCTTTCTTACTGACGCCTTTGAATTTAAGGGCTAGACTTACATTGTCTAAAACCGTCATCCACGGCAAAGAAGAATACTGTTGAAATACCATACTCACTCTAACGTCAGCAGTTCTAATTTTATCGTGCACCAATATTTCTCCACTAGAAGGTTCTTGCAATCCAGCAACATATCTTAAAATAGTTGATTTACCGCAGCCCGACATGCCTAATATAACAGCAAACTGACCTTGTGCCGGTTTATCTTCTATCAAAAAGTCAAGATCTTGGATGATGTATTTTTGACCATCGTAAGTTTGAGAGACTTTTTTTAGCTCAATTATGTTTTTGCTGCTTGTATCTTTAAATTCAACCACTTTGCTAGTTTCCTTTTAATTATTTGCCGGGAAGATATTTTTCCAATCCATCCCAAAATAATATTTCCAGTTCAATTGCTTTAATAGCGCCCAACCTAATCATACTTTCTTCTGTAGACGTTTTCGCCCATGGCCGTAAAGCATCAATCATTTCGGAATAATGTTCTTCATCTAAAGCGGTATGCACAATCCAAAACTCCAAATGCTCTTCCGTCAAGATCTTATGCTTTCTTAAGCCTTCTAATATTTTTAGGTATTCGGCTGTAGTGAAAAATTCTGTGCCCGGTCCAAGTGCTCCTAAACTTTCTAAAAAGTGTCCTTCTTCGCAAAGGTCTAACAAATTCTCTACACATGCCCGTGTATTGGGTAACGGCGAAGCGCTCATTAAATCTGCTTGTGACAAGCCTAAACCTTTGGCATAATTCTCATACAACACTCTATGTGATGCTGCAATTTTACCTTCTCCATGTTCTTCCCAAAGATTTTCCATGATGGGCATTCTAGTTCTATCATCCGGTACATTGGCTGCCGCTGCGGCTAAAAATCTTGGAAAATAAGCACAGTAAATGCTGTATTGTAAAGTAAAAAATTTCAATTGCTCTTTGCTTAAACTGCCATCCGCCAATCTATTCAGAAAAGGATGATCTAAAATTTGATCGATCTTAGGTTGTAGTTCATTTTGCAGATGTGCGAAAAAATCCATATTTATTTGTTTAAGCTAATTTTCTTTTCAAAACTAATTTCCTTACTCTATAAATGATTACCAAAAATACCAATGAATGGATCACCCAAACGGTTCCTCCAAATGCTTCATATAAAATTTTGGTATCTAAAAAGCCCGTAAACTCATTGATGAATAAAACCAAGTAACCCCCTAATGCCACCCATAAAAGAGTATTCCAAAAGTAGTTGAGCATTAAATTTAAAGAGCTTTGATTTTTAAGCTTTTCACCATGTTTGCCTTGCTGATATTTATGAGGAAAAAATTCCTTATCTAAATAAAGAAAGAGTTTATCCTGTAAAAAGCCAATGAGAATGATAATAATCAATAAAGCGAAAACTTTATCAGATCGACCTTGCCTTAAGCCGGCTCGCCATATCAACGCTCCAATTCCTCCTTGATTTCCTAAACTTTCAGCTATAATGATATATGTCCACGAGATAGCAGTCAATACCCTAATATCATCTGATAAACGAGCGATAACTGCTGGAATGTAAACCGACTTAATTACTTGCCAATTACTAGCGCCTAAAGTATAGACGGTTTTATAGTAAACATCATCTATTTCATCAATTCTTTGAACGACGATTGGTAAGAGGTAAATAAAAATACCGAAAGCTAAGAAGTGGACTTTCATTCCAATATTGATACCAAACCAAATAATGAAAAGTCCGGTAACTGCGGTTAAAGGAACAAATCTCAACGCATCTACTTGTCTTTGAAACGTGCCTCTAAAAAATGGGAAAAGACCAATTAAAAAGCCAAAAGGAATGGCGATTAATACAGCCTCTAAATATCCCGCTAAGTTTAAACCAATAGACTTTGTGATATTGGTCATCAATTGATTTTCTCGAAACATCTCTCCTACAGACAATAAAACTGCCCAAGGTTTTGGAAGAATTGCACCGGAAATTAAGGGATCTTGACCCACTGTTAAGACAAACCAGATTAAAAATAGTATTCCAAAGCCAAGAATAGATAGAATTACCTTGGTTTGGGCATTGAGTGTACCTTTTAATTTAAATAACGACATTCCGATAGTTCCGTTTAACTAAAACTATTATTTCAACAATTGGAAATCGGTTCTTCTATTTTGAGCCTTACATTCTTCAGTTGCATTTGACTCACAGCCAGCTACCGGTTTGTTTGGGCCATTTCCAACAATAATGAATCTATTAGGACTCATATTGTATTGCTTTTGAAGATAATCAGCTACAGATTGTGCTCTCTTTTTAGATAACTCAACATTCATTTGATAACTACCTACATTGTCCGTATTTCCTTCCACTCTTACTCTACTGTTGCCGAATGCTTTGGCGACCTCAGAGAATTGTAAATCAATAATGGTTTTGGCGTTTGCATCTAAAGTATACTGTCCGGTAGCAAAACTGATACTCACCGGTTTACTTGCTACTGCAGGAGCCGTTTTATCTTCTTCTGTTGCCGGTTGAAATTCCTTTTGCCCTTCCGCGTTATGGGCGGCTCCATTTAACTGAGCGCTATTCATTGCTCCTGGGTAAGCTAACATTCTCCAACTATAAGGTGTTTGTGCAAATCCTAATGCAATGTATTCATTGGTCATTTTTGTGTACAATATCTCGCCTGTAACACCTTTATAATCTGTGTTTTTACCAAAGAAATTTAAGTTGTCACCATGATTCGTTAATCTAACATTGTTGATTGAAGCTAAGGCATCATCATCAGAGAAGAAAGTACCTTCTGCCATAATTCTGGCTGCTTTAAGCTTGTTTTCTTGAGAAGAGTTAATCTCAGCTGCACCTTTCATCCAACCTTCATAAAAACTATTCAATTCATCTTTGTGTTCATCAATCCATTCTTTTTTGGCTATGAAAACGTCCGCTACAATATGAGAAGCTTCTCTTGTACTTTGTAAAACAGTTGATCCCGGAACTTCTCTAATTGAGATTTCATCATCCGGACTCCAAACTACTGCTGCATCTACATTTTTGTCGCCTTTAAAAGCTGTTGCTGCGTCGATGGCACTTGGTACTTCTAAAATATTCACATCAGAAAGTGTCATATCAGCTGCTTCTAGCATCCATAATAAAAATGTTTGCGAAGGTGTTGAAGGCGTTACTGCTACTGTTTTTCCTTTTAGGTCGTTGATACTATTGATACCTCTTTTCGCAATAATAGCATCGCCACCTCTACTCCAATCCACTTGAAAAACAATTCTTGGATCAAATTCTTTTAAACCTTCCATTTCTGTAGGTAAAGCATCTGCTGTTGTTCCAATTAAATCAACATCACCCGCTTTCCAAGCTTGCCTGTTAGCATCAAAATCGTCAATTACTTCAAAAGCTACATCAATACCATATTCTTTAGAAAATCTAGAATTACTATTGGCATCAAATCCTTCGTTAAAATAAAATCCCGGAGCATATCCACCCCAAGAAAAAACGCCCACTTTTACATCTGCTTTGCCTTTCTTTTTGGTGCCGGTGTTTTCCGTTTTAATAAAGTTTTCTTTTATATTTTCGGAATTAGTCAGTTTTAGAATTAGAAATCCAATTCCTCCAACTATTAAAAGTGTAATCAGTAATTTTGAAAATGTGGTTAGTTTCGCCGCCATTATTTTAGTGTTTAGTAGTTAGTATTTGGTATATGATATATGGTATTTAGTAATTAAAAATCAAATAAGTTTGAATATTGATTGTCGTGTCCTTTTTTAGGTTGGTCTAAAGGCGCATCTAAATCAACGTATTTATCATCGGCATTGCCATCCATTACTAATAAATCTTTGTCTTGCCCTAGTATTAAAGAAACGCCTTCTTTCTCCCATTTCTCCAACATAGCTAAACCTTCTTCTTCAAAAATTCCATTTTGCAAATCTATAGAATCCATGAAGTTGGTGGATAAATCCATGAATCTTTCCATTTCACCGATTTTCATACTTACATCGTCTGCAATATGCTCTAATGCTTGATCAAACATTTCTCTCTTATCTCCTTTCCCTGAAATAATATTCATAGCTGATTTCATCGCTGAGTGACTAGCTTGAATAGCTGCTCTCTCTTGCTTCTTTACTTCTACTTGATCTGCTACATCTTCTAACAGGATTTCAGAGTTTTCGTACATTTTAACCAATACACGATACAATACTTCCATCTTCTTATATAAATCTTCCAATCTAAGATTTGACTCCTTTAAACGTCCTGCTTTTCTAGATTTTAAGATCATGATAGCATCTTTGTCTGATCTTTTTGCTTTGTCAGCCAATTTAATGTTACTGGCAATTTGACGATTATTATTCTGAATAACGTCGTTAAGTTTTCTCATTTGACCTCTCAATAAACCAATCTGCTTGTTCATCTTTTTAAGATTGGTTTTAAGATCTTCCACATAACTCTGTAAAATTCCAATAGGATCAATTTGTACAAAGATGCCGGTGATAAATCGCATAATAGATTTATAGACATAAAAGGCTAAGTTTCTAAACTTAGGATCTAAAATGACATAAACAATAGCCGCTAATGCAACTAGCATCAATACTAAATTGATTGTATTGGCTGCAGCGGCTACCAATGCTGCACCGTATTTAAACATTACCCATGCCAAGCCACCTAGTCCGGCAGCAGCCACTATCATTCCTGTTTTACCTTCTGGTTTTTTCCAGAAAGTTTTAGGCTTAATTTGATTCTCCATCATGCTCATTGTGCGCTTATTATTTTAAGTATGTTTTTATTTTTTCAATATCTGTAACAATCTGTTCTTTAAGGAAACTCCAAGAGGTTTCAAAATTCTTTTTGGTGTTTTCGATGTTTACCGTGGCACTTTTAATACCATCTTGAATTTGCTTAATCCTTTCTTCACCTTTTAAGAGGTCATTTTGCATTTCATCAATCATCTTCTTTTTATCTTCTAATGATTTCAAAAGATGTTGCAATTCCTTTTTTCTATTATCAATCAAATGTTCGGATTGATCTTTAGCTGCTTTAATAAACTGACTTTTCTCTTTGTCTAATACCTTAGCATAATAATCGGCCGTTTCTACTAATTTTTCCATTGTAATTCCAATAGTAGATGCTGTAGCAAATGCTGACTTAAAACGAGTAGCCTCATCTGCTACCATTTTTTCCAAGCCTTTTACCGACCTTTTAAATTCCAAATAATCAAATCCATTTAGATTATTGCTTTCAATAGCCTGAAACAGCGTATCAATTATCTTATCATCTTTTGTTCCCTGCGATTCGGAAGTATTAACTGTTGTTGTTGTATCAGTTGTATTACTGGAAGAAGTATTTGTTGCTTGGGTTGTGCTTTTAGTTTCTTTTGAGGAGGTTTCTTTTTCTTCTTTCGGTTCTTCTTCCGTAAAAAATATTCCTCTCAAATTTTTTAATACACTCATCTTTTCCTTTAAAATAATTTTATGAAGATAACGAAATTGTAAATCTTTAATAGGCTTACGATTGCGTTAATTGATTTGTTTCAAATGAATTTACGTTAAATACGACTTTCAAAATTAGTTAATATTTAGTTTTAGCGAAAGTTAGTCGTTAAAAATTACTAGAATATAGACTTTCAAAATTTGTATTTGGCTATTTTACATCACCAAATTCCAAGTACCTTTTGATTGTTTCTTTGATCTCGGGAATGTCTGATTCTTTGAGTGTCATTAATATATCTTTAGTTAACTCTTTCTCTTTTACTATTCTATTGGCTTGATTCGCCACACATTCTTCAAATAAATTTCTTGCTACTCTTGCATTGCCAAAATGTTCATCTTTTTGCTCAAACATACCCTCAAATATAAAAAGCAACTTTTCTTCAGCGTCTTCTTCTAATTTAAAATCTGCCTTACCGGCAAACAACTTAAAAATCTTTAATAATTCGGGTCCATTGTAGTGATTAAATTTAAAATACCTATTGAACCTAGATTTTAGTCCCGGATTAGAGCTAATAAATTCTTCCATCTCATTTGGATAACCAGCTACTATCACTGCTAAATCCTTCCGGTGATCTTCCATTCTCTTTAAGAGTGTTTCAATCGCTTCGTTTCCAAAATCTCGCCCATTATCGCCTCTACTTAAGGCATAAGCTTCATCTATGAATAAAACACCATCTATAGCGCTGTTTACCACTTCATCTACTCTTAAAGCTGTTTGACCGATATAACCGGCTACCAATCCCGCTCGATCGGTTTCCACCAAATGTCCATTATCTAAATAACCTAAATGCTTATATATTCTTGCTACCAAACGAGCAATTGTAGTTTTACCTGTACCTGGAGGCCCCATAAAAACAGCATGCAATGTACGATCAGTTGATTTTAAACCTTGCTCCTCTCTCAATTTTTGAATTTTAAGAAAGTTGGTTAATGATTCTACGTCCGCTTTAATGTTATCAAGGCCTATTAATTGATTTAACTCTTTTAAAACATCTTCTAAGGTTTCCCCTTCAGGTACCTCAGATTGCTTAACGCCGGTGAGTGTTACCTTTGGTTTGGTACATAAACGGTTGATGGTTTTCAATACTTGTTCTTCAGCTTCAGAGATTTCTCCATCTGCTTTCATAATAATATTAGCATATCGAATATAATGAGCTACGCATTTTTCAAAAAGAGGATGTTTTAATCTTAATAATAAAGAAGGTAAGAGTAACTGTTCTTTATATTCTGCTGGAAGTTTTAAATAATTGGCATTCTTAATTTTATTAATGCCTTCGTTAAATTTTTCATTAGCGACCATTTCATTGATTCTACCGATAGACAATAACTGAATCATGTCCTTTCCCTGTAACCGCTCAAAAAGATAAGCTAAGCTGAATTTTGCTTTAATCTCTTTAATTTCCGTTTGTTTGGTATCGCATAAGTTGTAAAGCTTGATGATATCTTGCAAAACAACATGTTCTGTTTTAAAATCATCTTTTAAGGCATCTGAAGTTGCCAATGATTTATGTAGTGTATCCATAAATGATTTGTCTTCATTTAGTGGACTGATCATTTCATACAATTTATCTCCTTCCTCTTTTAATAGGTTTAGATAATCAGCATCAATTAAGTAATCATCAATGTCTTCGTCTTCCGTTTCCCTTTTCACCGTTTCATTTTTAATCTTTTGTTTGCTAACGACTTGGTTAGCTTTGTCTTCAATCACCTTGCCTAGTTCTTTCATTTTTGAAACAAAATCATCAAAGGAAGAGCTATCTAGTTTTGGAGTATTCACTTGTTCTGATGATTTTTTCTCATCAATTTCACTTCTAAAAGCATTAATAGCCTTTGACAATTTGGTATCTAGTGCCGATGATTTCAATAATGTTTGAACGCCTCCCGCATCATGTAATGCAGCCTTTTGTGCTTGATTTTCAATGGTACAATGTACGAACTCACTTGTAATCACAAATGAGTTTTCAGATTCCGTTAGATTACCTGCTAGCCAAAGTGTTTCTTTTGACAGCTTCACTTCTGGAAATAATTTTGAAATATTCATTATCGCCTTTAAAGAGATGTTTGGAATAATAAATACATTATCAAAATTTCCTAAATGTTTATTGGCTAGTTTAATTATTTGGTCTTCTCGCATATTCGGTTGTTCGGTAAGGGACAAATCAAAAACATTATTAAATAAAAAAGGGAAGAACAGTTTTCACCGGTCTTCCCTCAAATATATTGTTTATAAAATTATTTTACTTATCAAATAGCTGGTCAAATGTAAAACCAACATAATATTGCCATCCAATAGTTGGACCACCTGGGTTAGTTTGGTATTCTTTACGTAGTAAATTCTGACCTCCTACTTTCATGATCGTTTTGATTCTTGGTATTTTATAGCTGATCTGACCATTTAACACACCATAGTGAGGAATAGTAGCAACAGCAAAACTACTTTCATAGTAAGTATCTGATGTCCATCTATAAGACAAATCAAAACCAAATCCTTTAACGATATCCTGATTGCTTAATGAAGCTTGCCATTTGTGTTTACCTAAGTTAAACTGAGGTGAAAAATCCTCAGAAAATTCAGCTTTATTATAGGTAAAATCGTCGTAGTTATAGCTAGCTGTAATTCTAAATCCTTTTGGTAATTTATACGCTAAGCCCAATCCACCACCAAATGATTTAATTTTACCAGGTGCATTTAAAGTTGGTCTGAATAAGGCAGCAGAAGTAGCTGTTCCACTAGGACCAAAATCACCGGCGAACACATTGTCAACACCTTGATAGTAAACACCGGCAACGGTTACACCTGTTTTCACAGCCACTGTTTGCTCTACCATAAAGTCTCTGTAAATGCTGAAGTAACTGTTAAAATCGATCAACAATTTCTTGGCTACCACACTTTTATACCCTAATTCAAAAAAGTTAGTTTTTCAGGTTGAACATAAGGAATATCCGCTACCACTAATAAACTTGGATCGTTGGCTGCACGAGCAGCTGCAAAAGTAGTATAAGCGCCGCCATTGTGAATTCCAAAGGAGCTGCATTGGCTTCAACGCTTCAATCAAAGTACCGGTACTACTTGGGAAGAAAATATATTGATCTTGTGTAGCGGGTTTCTAAAGCCTGTTTACGGTAAAGCCTAATATTATGCATCTTCTTTTCACCTGCAGAATACACCACTGATACTCTCGGAGAAATCTGTCCTTTGAAGTTTTCATTTTTATCGCTAACGAGCAGAAGCTTGCAGCTTTAATCGCTCATCAAAATTTTTTTACCAATTTGGATATAAGCACCATATTCATTGATGTGAATTCTTTCATTTACGCCATCGTCAGGATCTTCTAAGAATACCGTACCATTGGTAAACAAGTCATACTGTCTCCATTGACCTCCTACTTGCATATCGAAAATATCAGATAAGTTCTTGAAGTTATAATTGAATTCTACATTGTACAATCTTGAGTTATCCAATAAATCCGGCACCATTTGGTAATAATCTTTCTTTTACTGCCTCAACAGTAGCCGCATATTCCTCCGTCACGGTTGTGCTACTACTTCGTTCGTACCGATCACACTTCTTAAAAGGTTTACCAATAAAGCATCATTGCTGTTGGTAATCACGCCATCTACCACTTGTCTGGCAATTCTTTCTGCCATGATCTGATCAGATTCAGAAATATTTTCACCATTAAAATCAGTGTATAATAAACCTAGAACCATAAACACCTAAATAATGTGTCAACCAGCTAGTGCCATATAATTCCGGATCAATACACGGAGCATTTTCAGGTGTTCTTGAGCTGTTAGGATAAATGCTTCGTTAACATAAGCACCCAATGCAGCCAAGTTGTAAGAATCACCATCATCAGTAATAGAAGTAGGCTCTTACAAGAAAACTCATCACCAGAAAATTCGAACATGGAATTGTTGAGATAGGCCTCTTAAAGCATATCGCTCACTTCCTTGATAAAGCACCATCACCGGAACCTCTTCTATAAGAATAAAGTTCCAACTTATCATTAGGTCGATAATGAATGGCTCCATCTACTTTAAAACTGCTGGCCCTGTTATTGTTGATTCTGATCTTCTTCTTTAAAACCAGTTCTTCTGATATCAGCTGCAGGTAATTTCATTAAAGAAGTAGTTAAACCTTCAACGGTTAAATCTGCATCATCCGGTGCCAAAGCTCCTAAAAGATCAGCATTCTCAGCATAGTTAGGTGCTAGAGTCGGCATAAAAAGAAGATGGAACAAAAATTTGTTGTTCATCACCATAAGTGTTCAAACCATCAAATGAATCTTCCCGAGGGTTTAGTATTATTAGGTTCTTCGATAATTGTCTTGCATGCGTATAATCGTCTGCTTTCCAATCCTGTTACTCTTAAGTAAGAGATGTTAGCTTTAATCGCTAATTTGTTATTGGCAAATGCCTTGGCATATCTGGCAGATAGCGTATTATAAGGTTTTGGACTGTCAAAGTTATTGGCATTGGTCAAACCTGTTTTAATTTTGCGCACTAAACCCTTGATAATCAAATGGATTCTTACTCTTCATCAATAAGATTCCGTTAAAGGCGTTAGCACCATAAAGAGCGGAAGCCGCACTAAGTATCAATTCCACACTATGAATATCCAATTCTGAGATACCTACAATGTTTCCCGTTGGAAGTTCAATAAAGGTGCAGCATTATCCATACCATCCATCAACTGAACAAAACGAGTGTTACTGATTGACCCGAATCCTCTTGCATTGATTGAGGTGATCGACAAACTACCTGAAGTGGACTGAACCCCTTTAAGATTGGCAATAGCATCATAATAATCTGCCGTGGCCGCTTGCTTAATAGCGATAGGATCCATTTTCTCGATCGTTACCGGAGATTCCAAAATACGCTCCTCCACCCTTGAAGCAGAAACTACAATTTCGTTAACCAAATTCCTTCTTCTGCCAGTGTTATGGCCAATCCTGCCTGACTTCCGGTGTTCCTTCTTTAGAAGCATAACCTATGTGTAAACACCAAAATAGGGAGGTTCAAATCTACGGTAATGGAGAAATTTCCATCAAAATCGGTTACAGTACCAATCAGTTCTCCTTTAACAGTAACGTTAGCACCAATTAGCGTTTCTTCTGAATTTTTCATCGGTAATTGTACCTGAAACTGTAGTTTGAGCAAAAGAAATTTGAGTAAGCAATAATAATCCCTACGACAAAAAACAACTTTGTAAAATATCTACTCATAGATTAATGTTTAGTGAGTTTGGTTTAATTTTTTGCAAATATAACTTTATAATATATGTTTTAAAGTGGTTGCAATAAAAAAGAGGCCGTATAAATACAGCCCCTTACTTTTATGTTGATAAATTATTATCTATTCCTTTTTTGCTTCTTGTTTAAGGTGTCTCATAAACTCTTCAATGGATTCTAAGCGCTTCATTAAATCTGTATTTTCGACTCATTTCTTGAATATTGGTTTCCGATGATTTATTCTTTTCTTGTAAACTTTCAATTTGTAATTGTTGTTCCTTAATTGCTTCAACTAATACTGCCGTCAATTGAGCATAGTTTACTGATTTATACCCATTATCATCACAATGCGCAATTCAGGTAAAACTTTCTCTACATCTTGAGCAATTAAACCTATTTGTTTTGTATTACTAAATTTCAGTTCGAGGAATTCCTTGACACGCAAAAGATATGTTACACCTTTTAACTCATTTACTTTATCTAATGAATTAGTGATTACATTATATCCTTCTTATATCTAAGATCGCTATTGATTAAAAATGCATTAGCTCTTACATTTCAGAAACTTGTAATGCCTCATTAGGTGTTAAAGTGCCGATACCTACACTGCCAGTAGTATAAATATCATTAGAAATATTGTCGATTGACCAAGGTCTGTGCCTGTAGAGACATTAACTTTATGCCAATCATGATCATTGCTAGGAAATGTTAGCCATTGTGTACCATCCCAATAATTAAAAACTAGATCTGTTATTATAAATTAAAAGTCCGTTTTCCGTCGAACCAATTGCAGACAAATTAGTATTTCTCTCACTCAAAGTAAGACGAGGAATTAGAATACCTTTATCATTAGCAAATGCATCTAAAATTGCATACTGATTAGGAAAATCTGGCGCAATTCCTATAGATTGAGATTTGATTGATAAGCTAGTCACCAACATTAAACCAATTAAAATAACTTGTCTCATATTTTACTTTTTCAAATTTATAAATTAGATTAATTCAATGGCATCATTTTCAAATGCATTTTAATTTTGAAGAATAAGCTGTCCAGTATATATACGTCCCCCGATAACAGCATAATAATAAACCCACTATCTAGCTTATAATTATTATAAACAACTCTTTGAAAAGCCTTCTTTTTTATATTGTTCTCGCACAACAGTTGCAACATTTGCACCCATGGTATTATAAATTTCTATACTTAATGATTCCGATTCTTCCAGATAAAAATCAAATACTAACTGATCTCTAAAAGGGTTAGGATAAACTTTAACTTGTTCTCCAATTATACCCTCATTAGTTTCATCCTCCTCTTTTACAGCTCGAAATGTATTTCGTCCCCCATTGTTACAGCAAAACTCTATCCATTGCGGATCAACGCCCTCTGAATTAGCTGTATTCCCAAAATAAGCAGTATGACCATTTCCAGATAAATCTTGAGAAGTTTGACCACTGCCCTCATTGAATGTCCAGTAACCTATTAAGCCTGATTCACTACCTGACAAAGCTTGATTTTGATAAAAGTTTATATCTTCCGCTGCTCTCTCAATATCCCAAACTCTTAGACCTCCAATAATGCCTTCATAATCTAGTTTCTGTTCCTCCCAAATTTGTATTTCCTAGAAAAAATTATTACCGTAAGATGTATTATAATTGTTTGAATAATAAGCCTTTTCAACTTCTTGCCCATCAACATATAAACGCAATGTATCATCATTTCCCCTTGATACAGCAATATTGTAGCTAGCCAAATTCCATCTCTTAAATCTTCCCCATCACTATCTTCTGTCCAAGAGGTTTGTCTGCCAATCCTTATAGATATTACAATACAAATTACCATTTTACTAAAACCAATATAAATGCCATCCAAGGCAAATAAGTTTCCTGTCATATTATTGGTTGACGTATTAACACATTCTGCTTGGATGTTGAAGTTTGAACTTTAGCTTCAATTGTAAATGCATCTTCCAAAATTAAAGCTACCTCCATGAGGAATCTTAACATGTTTATTTGATCCATCAAACTCTACTGCACTCTCATTACAATTTCTGGGGGTATCTTAAAGCTGTAGGAAGGCCATTCAAATAACAATTTCCCATATTCCAATCTAGTGTATTGACTATTTGATGATGTACAATATTCATAGAATTAAAATCTCCATCAAAATCATCAATATCAACAGTTACTAAATGCCCAATGCCTGTACCACAACCTTGTTCGGCTTGAAAAATATAAAGATTTCTTTCCGAATCAAAAGTAGAGATTAGATTTAATGTGCCTGAAGATGTTAAATGCTGAATTATAGTAGCTGTTGGAAGAGTAGTTGATATATCAGTTATCTCTACCAAATCTGTTGCCAAACTACTACCATCAATAATTAATGCAAACATTTGTCCTGTAATAATATTCATCTCTGAGAAACGTAATGTTCGGATGCTGTTATTGTTGATACTCCACCGTTTCCCGATGTAACATCAAACCATAACATCTCATTGTACTTCCCAAAAAGTATGCTATCTGATTGATTGGATCAAAAACATCCCCTCCTAAATTATATTCGAAACCTGAGCTTCCAGGAATTACAATACTTGACAAAATCGCTCCTGTTGCAATATCAACTGTCACAAAGGATTTGTTTCCAACAGCATTGTCCAACGAATATAACGGGCTCACCAACAGGATGATTGTTAAACAACAATCCTCTTAAAGACCTGTGAGGTAGCTACTGTTGTATTTGTCATATCAAATTCTTTAATATCACCAGATTCATTAATCCAATATAAAACTGCATTTTCTTGGTCAAATGCGGTTTGTCCATTTTACCCAGTTAAAGCAGCCGCTTGTACATGGATCGTAAGTTCCAATTAGTGTATTTATTCCTGTCAATGGGTCTACGTAAATGATACTTGCCCTCCTAAAGTAGCATATAGACCAGTTAATCCAGCATTATCACAAACTTGATTACATATATTATCAATAACAACATCATGTGTTGTAACATTTGTACATTGTCCATTGGAGACGGTATGGATAACCGTATAAGTGCCTGTTGATGTATATGTATGAATTGAATTTGTTGTATTAACGTATGATGGGCTACTTCATCACAAAATTCCAAGTATGATTACCAACAGAAGATTCGCTAAAAAAGCCAACAACGTTGCAATCGCATTAAGGTTAAAAAATCAGAATTAGCATCTAGAACATCAATATTCACTTGTATTTGAGCATCACAGTTTCCATTAATGGGTATACCAAAATTACCTATTGTTGGTACTACTCTCCTCAATTCTAGAACAACGTTCGATATTATATTATTTAGTTAAATTCCCGATCCATTTAAATTACCTATTGACACGCTTGTATAATTAGGTGCAGTATTTCCTGTTAGGGTTCCTCCACTTGTCAATTGAATAAAATTGCTACTATTTGTGACATCCACCAGTTTCACTCAAATAAAGCAGGTGTAGTTGCATTTCCGTTTGGACCAAGATCACCTGCAAAAACGTTATCAACACCTTGATAATATACTCCACCTACTGTTACTCCAGTCATTACAGCAACAGTTTGCTCTACCATGAAGTCTCTATAAATGCTGAAATAACTATTAAAATCTATCAATAATTTCTTAGCTACAACGCTCTTATAACCTACTTCAAATGAAGTTAATTTTTCAGGTTGTACATAAGGAATATCTGCCACTTCTAGTAAGCTTGGGTCTTGAGCTGCTTGTGCTGCATTAAGAGAAGAAACGGTATAAGCGCCGCCATTATGAATTCCAAAAGGAGCGGCATTTGCCTCAACACTACCTATTAATGTTCCGGCACTACTTGGAAAGAAAATATATTGATCTTGCGTAGCAGGATTTCTAAATCCTGTTTGGTAAGATGCTCTAATATTGTGCATTTTCTTCTCTCCAGCAGAATATACTACCGATACTCTAGGAGAAATCTGTCCTTTAAAGTTTTCGTTTTTATCATAACGAGCAGAAGCTTGTAATTTTAATCTTTCATCGAAAAATTTCTTTCCCACTTGAAGATAAGCACCATATTCATTGATATGAATTCTTTCGTTGATGCCATCGCCATCTTGATCTTCTAAGTAAACAGTTCCGTTGGTAAATAAATCGTATTGTCTCCATTGCCCCCCTACTTGCATATCAAAAATGTCGAATAACTTTTTAAAGTTGTAGTTGAATTCTACATTGTATAATCTAGAATTATCAATAAATCCAGCGCCGTTAGGTAATAATCTTTCTTTTACAGCTTCTACAGTATTCTCAAATTGAGCAGAACCCGGTTGAGCTACTACTTCATCAGTTCCAATTACTCCTCTCAAAAGGTTTACTAATAAAGCATCATTGCTATTAGTAATATTTCCATCTGCTACTTGTCTAGCTATTCTTTCTGCCATAATCTGATTTGACTCAGAAATATTTTCTCCATTAAAATCAGTATATAGTAAACCTAACAATCCATAAGCCCCTAAATAGTGAGTTAACCAACTTGTTCCATATAATTCAGGATCAATACCCGGTGCATTATCTGGAGTTCTTGGAGCAGTTGGTATCAAAGCTTCATTTACATAAGCGCCTAAGGCAGCTAAGTTATAAGAGTCCCCATCATCTGTAATAGAGGTATAAGCTCTTACAAAGAACTCATCTCCTGATATTTCAAACTTGTGAAATTGTTGAGAAAGATTTCTTAACGCATATCTTTCACTTCCTTGATACACACCATCACCTTGACCTCTTCTATAAGCATAAGAAATCTCTAATTTGTCATTAGGTCTATAGTGTAACGCTCCATCAACTTTGAAACTACTTGCTCTGTTATTATTAATTAGATCTTCTTCTTTAAAACCCGTTCTTCTAATGTCTGCTGCGGGCAATTTCCTTAGTGATTGAGTTAATCCTTCTACTGTTAAATCAGCACCTTCAGGCGCTAAAGCACCAAGTAAATCAGCATTTTCGGCATAATTTGGTGCTAGTAAACCAGCATAAAACGAAGATGGTACAAATATTTGCTGCTCATCTCCATAAGTGTTTAAACCATCAAATGAATCTTCCCCTGGTTCTGTAAAGTTTAACTCATCTGACAATTGACGAGCATGAGTATAATCATCTGCTTTCCAGTCTGTAGCTCTTAAATAAGATATATTCGCTTTAATCGCTAGCTTATCTTTAGCAAAAGAAGTAGCATATCTAGCAGAAAGAGAATTATAAGGTTTTGGGCTTTCAAAATTATTAGCATTTGTCAAACCCGTTTTAATTTGCGCACTAAATCCTTGATAATCAAATGGGTTCTTACTTTTCATTAATAAGATACCATTGAAGGCATTCGCACCATAGAGTGCAGATGCTGCTCCCGGAATTAATTCCACACTATGAATATCTAATTCTGAAATTCCCACAATATTTCCTGTTGGAAAGTTTAATAATGGCGCTGCATTATCCATACCATCCATTAATTGTACGAAACGCGTGTTACTAATAGAACCGAATCCTCTTGCATTGATAGAGGTTATTGACAAACTTCCAGATGTAGATTGCACTCCCTTTAAGTTAGCAATTGCATCATAATAATCAGCTGTAGCTGCTTGTTTAATAGCAATTGGGTCCATTTTTTCAATAGTAACAGGCGACTCTAATATTCTTTCCTCTACTCTTGAAGCAGATATTACAATCTCATTTACTAATATACCAGCTTCCTCTAAAACAACTGACAACCCAGCTTGATTACCTGTTATTTCAACTTCTTCTGAAGTATATCCCAAATAGGAAAAAACCAATGTAAATGGTGGTTCCATATTAACCGTAATAGTAAAATTACCATCAAAATCAGTAACAGTTCCAAGCATTTCTCCTTTTACTGTAACATTTGCACCGATTAATGTCTCTTCTGTATTTCCGTCTGTTAACGTACCAGAAACGGTAATTTGAGCATAAGAGAACTGTGTTAGAAATAATATTCCTATCACGAAAAACATCTTTGTAAAATATCTACTCATAGACTAACTTTTAGTAAGGTTTAGTTTAATTTTAAGCAAATATAACTTTATAATATATATTTTATAGGGGTTGTAAATAAAAAAGAGGCTGTTTTGTAACAGCCTCTTAATATTATGTTGATAAGCGAATAACTATTCTTTCTTCGCTTCTTGCTTTAAATGCCTCATAAATTCTTCTATGGTATCTAATCGTTTCATCAATGAATTATTTTCAGCTTTCATTTCTTCTAACTCCGCCTTGAATGTTTCATTCTTTTCGTTTTCGACTTCCAGCCCCTCAATCTTTGCTTGTTGATCATCAATTATTCTTTGTTGATCTTGAATGGCCTGGATGAGGATTGGTATAAATTCTAGGTATGAAATTGAATATACATCATTTTCAATAGTTCTATCCGGTACATGAACTATATCTGGTATGATTCTATACACATCCTGGGCAATAAGCCCTAACTCAAAATTCAATCCTAAATTAACACTATCCCTCCATTGGTACTTTACTGCCTCTAGTTTTAGAATATGGTCTAAGCCATAGCCTATATCTTTTATGTTTCTTTTCAAACTTTTATCAGAACAAGCATAGAAGCCAGCTACAGATGTAACAAATAGTTGTCTCCATTTATACGAAAGTGACCCTAAATCAAATGCGCCACAAACTGTAGGTAATATATTTCCATCTACAATCAATGCGGTATTTATGGTATCTCCAATTACCGCACCTGAATTGGTTCCAATCACTACCACCCCTTCTGTCCAAATGGTATCATTAATATCATCCGGAGCATTGGTTGTTCCCATTTTATACCAATCATGATCATACAGATCCGGTAAAACCACAAATCCGCCATCTTCCAAATAGATCGTGTCATTACTGATACTGATGATCTGGTCGTCAGTACCTGCCGGACTGTTAATCACAATCGTGTCATTAGTCCCGGTGATCACAAAACTGGTATCACTTAATTGGATCAGATCCTGTAACTCATTGGTTGGGTCGGCATCAGCATCTTCTATATTGAAAGTCACTTCGTTGCCATCCGCTATTTGAATGCTGACACTATCGGATGATTGGTTGGTTACCGTTAAGGTTTGATCATCGGTGTCTACGGTTCCACTTGGTAATACAACAAAACCACCATCTTCTAAATAAATGGTATCGTTGCTGATACTGATGGCTTGATCGTCGGTATCGACTACACCACCCGGCAATACTACGAATCCCCCATCTTCCAAATAGATGGTGTCATTGCTGATGCTGATGATCTGGTCGTCCGTACCTGCCTGACTGTTAATGACAATAGTGTCATTGGTACCGGAGATCACAAAACTGGTGTCGCTTAATTGGATCAAATCCTGTAACTCGTTGGTTGGGTCGGCATCAGCATCTTCTATGTTGAAGGTCACTTCGTTGCCATCCGCGATTTGTATACTGACACTATCGGAGGATTGGTTGGTTACCGTTAAGGTTTGATCGTCAGTGTCAACCGTTCCGCTTGGTAATACTACAAAACCACCGTCTTCTAAATAAATGGTATCGTTGCTGATACTAATGGCTTGATCGTCGGTATCGACTACACCGCCGGGCAACACCACAAAACCACCATCTTCCAAATAGATGGTGTCATTACTGATACTGATGATCTGGTCGTCCGTACCCACCGGACTGTTAATCACAATCGTATCATTGGTGCCGGAGATCACAAAGCTGGTATCGCTTAATTGAATTAAATCCTGTAACTCATTGGTTGGATCGGCATCGGCATCTTCGATGTTGAAAGTCACTTCGTTGCCATCGGCTATTTGAATGCTGACACTATCAGATGATTGGTTGGTTACCGTTAAGGTTTGATCATCGGTGTCTACTGTTCCACTTGGTAATACTACAAAACCACCGTCTTCTAAATAAATGGTATCGTTGCTAATGCTAATGGCTTGATCGTCGGTATCGACTACTCCTCCGGGCAACACCACAAAACCGCCATCTTCCAAATAGATCGTGTCATTGCTGATGCTGATGATCTGGTCGTCCGTTCCTGCCGAGCTACTAATTACGATCGTATCGTTAGTGCCGGAGATCACAAAACTGGTATCGCTTAATTGGATCAAATCCTGTAACTCGTTGGTTGGGTCGGCATCAGCATCTTCGATGTTGAGAGTCACTTCGTTGCCATCGGCTATCTGAATACTGACGCTATCAGATGATTGGTTGGTTACCGTTAAGGTTTGATCGTCAGTATCCACCGTTCCGCTAGGAAGTACCACAAATCCACCGTCTTCTAAATATATGGTATCGTTGCTGATGCTAATAGCTTGGTCGTCGGTATCGACTACTCCACCAGGCAATACTACGAATCCCCCATCTTCCAGATAGATGGTGTCATTGCTGATGCTGATGATCTGGTCGTCCGTTCCAGCCTGACTGTTAATCACAATCGTGTCATTGGTACCGGAGATCACAAAACTGGTATCGCTCAATTGGATTAAATCTTGTAATTCGTTGGTTGGATCGGCATCTGCATCTTCTATGTTAAAGATTACTTCATTGCCATCGGCTATCTGAATGCTGACACTATCAGATGATTGGTTGGTTACTGTTAAAGTTTGATCGTCAGTGTCCACAGTTCCGCTGGGCAGTACCACAAATCCACCATCTTCTAAATAAATGGTATCGTTGCTGATGCTAATAGCTTGATCGTCTGTATCGACTACACCTCCCGGCAATACTACGAATCCGCCATCTTCCAGATAGATGGTATCATTGCTGATGCTAATAATCTGGTCGTCCGTTCCTGCCGGGCTGTTAATGACAATCGTATCATTGGTACCGGAAATCACAAAGCTGGTATCGCTCAATTGGATTAAATCTTGTAATTCGTTGGTTGGATCGGCATCCGCATCTTCAATATTAAAAGTGACTTCATTACCATCCGCAATTTGAACGCTTACACTATCGGCACCTTGATTGCTTACCGTTAAAGTTTGGTCATCTGTATCAACTGTTCCACTTGGTAAAACCACAAAACCGCCGTCTTCTAAGTAAATAGTATCATTACTAATACTGATGGCTTGATCGTCGGTATCTACTACTCCACTCGGCAATACTACAAAGCCGCCATCTTCTAAGTAAATGGTGTCATTACTGATGCTGATGATTTGGTCGTCTGTGCCAGCTATACTATTGATAATTATAGTATCGTTTGTGCCAGAAATGACAAAACTACTATCACTTAATTGAATAAGATTCTGTAATTCATTGGTGGAATCGGCATCTGCATCTTCAATATTGAAAGTGACTTCATTACCATCCGCAATTTGAACGCTTATACTATCGGCTCCTTGATTGGTTACCGTTAAAGTTTGGTCATCGGTATCAACTGTTCCACTCGGCAATACTACAAAACCGCCATCTTCTAAGTAAATAGTATCATTACTTATGCTGATGATTTGGTCGTCTGTGCCGGCTATACTATTGATAATTATAGTATCATTTGTACCGGAAATGACAAAACTACTATCACTTAATTGAATAAGATTCTGTAATTCATTAGTGGAATCTGCATCTGCATCTTCAATATTGAAAGTCACTTCATTGCCATCCGCAATTTGAACGCTTACGCTACCGGCTCCTTGATTGGTCACGGTTAAAGTTTGGTCATCGGTATCAACTGATCCACTTGGTAAAACCACAAAACCGCCATCTTCTAAGTAAATGGTGTCATTACTTATGCTAATGGCTTGATCGTCGGTATCTGTAATGCCCGCAAAAGGAATATTTACACTGAGGGAATTACCATTTTCGATTGATATAGTTAATTCTTGAGTTAATGTATCCCAAGAAAAGTTAGTTATTACTTGATCATCAGTATTATCTAAATAAGGAGATAAATCAATGCTGTTACCAGACTCAATGGATAATAAGTTAGTGGCTACATCTATTGCCAATAATTGATCATCAGTTCCACCTCCACCACCTGGGAAAGGAATCCACACCGTTCCATCCCAAAAATAGAATAGTTCATCAGCTGGATCATAAGTCAAAAGTCCTCTATCGGTTGTATTATTTAAAATTAAAGCTAGAGCGGTACGCTGAGCCACATCAATTCTAGGTACAAGAAAGCCTTTATCGTTGGCTACTAAGTCTAATATTGCATTTGGATTAGGAGTTAACGTTCCAATACCAACGTTCTCTTGTGCTAAGCCTACCTTAATTCCTGATATGCTTACGATAGCAAATACAAGAAATAGTTTAATTAAAGTTCTTATTCTTTTCATTTATAGTAAAACTTCAAACTATTCAGTCAAAATATAAGGGGGACTTACGTATAATACTGTGAAATTAATTAAAATTTTTAACTTTTGGTTTCATTGCATATTTGACCATAATAAGTTAAACCAACAATTTTTATCCAGTGTATATATGATTTAACTAATAATGAACTAATTAAAACATCATCCTAAATTTACAGACAGCTATAAACGGCATCTCTGAGTGCTTTTTCTCTTGGATCATTGGCAATGTTTGTACCCATTTTATTCATATTGTATGCAAATCCAAGTTTATACTCAGGATCTGCAAAGGCAGCTGAACCTCCGGCACCTTGATGGCCATATGCGCGTTTATTGGATCCAAAATTGAAGAACGAACTTGGTTTCTCTAAACCTAATGAATAGATTAAGTTCTCCTTTAAAACCATATCCTCTTTCCCATTATTTTTATTGTCAGGAAATTGCTCTAATTCTTTTATGGTATTTTCATTGATTCCAAGTTGTGCACCTCCTGAAGCAAATTCGCTATAGATTCTAGCCATTGCTCTTGCTGTGCCAATCCCGTTCGCTGACCCTATTTCCAGATTCTTAACTTTTCTAGCATTTAAAAGTTGCGGAGACATTACTAAAGGTGGGTTTATAAAAGATCGTGACGCAAAAGAAAATGGGTTTAAAAAATTCAAAAGAAGTTTAAGAGGAATCTCATTAGCTTTAAACATTATTGTATTTACCGGATCAACCGGCATCATTTCAGCAATTTCTTCATCTTTAATATTAGAAGGAATACCTATATAAAATTCAGCTTCTAACTGACCTGCAATTTCATCTTGAAAAAGTGTTCCGATAGATCGTCCAAGTGGATCAATTCTTCTAGCCAATTCACTTTGGTAAAGAGAGATGGTCCAAGTATGATAAGCCTTTCTACCGATTGCTTTGACATGTGGTTTTTGTTCAGCCAAGATATCCGCTAGTTTTTCCTTATCTCTTAATGTTTTCAGTGAAATAAGCTTGTCTATCACCATTAAACCTGCTTCGTGTGCTAGCAACTGCCTAACCGTTATATTGCCTTTGCCATTTTGAGCAAACTCAGGCCAATATGTTGATACCTTCTCATTAAAATCTAATAATCCTTTTGAATGCAATGTTGCAAAAGCTAGTGAAGACAGACCTTTAGTAGATGAAAAAACCAACGTTTTAGTGTTTTCTCCCCAAGTATTAATTTTTTTGATGTCAGAAAATCCGCCCCAAAGGTCAACTACTTTTTCGTTATCAATATAAACTGAGCAAGCAGCACCTAATTCATCTCTTTTATCAAAGTTTTCCTGAAAAGCCTCTCTTACTTTTTCAAATCTTTGATCAACATAACCATTTATTTGATACTCTTTCACTTCCTTTATTTAATTACAACTATCAAAACTAAGTTATTCAACTATAAAAACTTGTTTTGAACTACTTAATGTGAAACAGTTATTAGAGTATTAAACATAATTTCAAATAGTATCAACTTAAAATATATCCTTATTTTTGTGGCATACTATAAAATAAATATCCATTATGAGTTTCGAAATTGAAGGTAAATTGATAGAAAAATACAATACAGAGCAAGTATCAGATAGATTTAAAAAACGAGAGTTTGTCATTGAAAAAACGTCTGAATCTTATGGAAAAGAATATATCGACACTATCAAATTTCAATTGACTCAAGATAAATGCAGTGAATTAGATTCTGTAAATATTAATGACATCATCAAAGTTACTTTTAATATAAAAGGTAGAAGATGGGAGAAAAATGGTACAGTAAACTATTTTAATAATTTAGAAGCTTGGAAAATTAACAGCACTTCTAATTCTAATGCTCCATCGAATGTTCCTCCTCCAGATGTTTCTGAAGCAGATTTAATTCCATTAGATGAAGATAATGATGATCTTCCGTTTTAAATTCATCAGTTAATTTTTTTAGCGTTTTAACTTTACTTAAACTTCTCTTCTTTGTAGTAGGTCGACTAACTTACTACCTATGAAAACTACTATTAATGGCTTCAATTTTACCTTAAGATTAAAGCGAAAGTGAATTATTTATGTTATTCTTGCAATAGTCTAAGTAACATTAGATTATAAACATAAAACCCTAACCCCATGAATTTTACCAATCTGACCAGGATAGGTTTGATTTTATTATTTTGTATTGCAGTACAAAATAATCATGCTTACAGTCAAACTTTAACCCCTGAAGATTTCTCAACAGCCACTCAAGTAAAAGAAGAATTATTTGGCTTTAATGGAGGTCATATGATGGAAGTATGTGGCGCCACCACTGATTCAATCTATGTAGGCATGCCATTTCCTCTTGAAGACTATCATTTATTGGAAAGCTGTAGAGACTTTACAAATAAGCTTAACCCAAATGTTTTAAGATTTCCTGGTGGTACTACGGCTAATTATTATCATTATAATGGGACTGGATATGGCTTTCAACCATTAGAAGTAATAGGGTCAAAATTTGAAGGAATGGTTGGTGCTGATGCCCGATTACCCGTAAATTATATTGAGAATTTCGCAGATTTATGCTTACAAACCGGTACAAAAGTTATTTATGTACTCAATCTTGTAACACATTTCAAGAGTGGAGGCAGAGCGCTAACCGAACCACTCAATCCAAATTACAATGCAAAATTACAAGAAAATTTAGCAGCTATTGACTACTTATTAGAGAAAGGTGTAGAAGTTGTAGGTGTTGAATTAGGAAACGAGATATATGCTTATTGGGAGATTAATGGTTCTAATGGCACTAGAAATCAATATATGAATTTGGCTCGTGTTTATACTGATAGTATTAAACAACGATATACCGATATGCCTGTTGGAATTCCTGTAATGCCAGTTGCTAGTTTAATTGACATTTACTTTAACGAATGGAATAAAACTATGAAGTATGCGAACTTTGTAGATGCATACATTATCCATACTTACGAGAAAGGCGTAATGAACTTTTGCTCAGAAGATTTACCGAAAGAAGAATACTTTAATTGCGCAAAAGAGAAAATCGACAATTATTTAGATAATGGTTTTGAAAACAATCTAAACTACTATTGGACTTTTTATGGTCGATCAAAGCAGATATGGTTAACAGAATGGAATATTTTAGATCCACAAAGAGTAGCCAATACTTATTTACATGCCTACTTTATTCAAAAACATTGGAATAAATTAATGGAACTAGAAAAAAAACATCCTGGAGATATAGGATTTACTAATTGCCATAATTTTATTTCTGGAGGCTACTATTATCCTTCTGTTGGTTATCAGCAACCTAATGAATCAGCTTCAACAGTAATTGTTGATCAATTTGCTTTAAGATCTGCTTACTACTCTAATTTAATGATGAGCCCTATTTTAAAAACAGGTAATAAATTTATAGGGAAAACGACTATCAATAAGTGCGAAGCTTGGCTATACAAAACAGAGAATGGCAAATATGAATTAGTTATTAATAACAACAAAGCTGCAGCTCAAATAATTAATGCGTCCACCATTAACGCTATAATCACAGATACTGATGAAAATCTTGGATTTACAAGCTTTTCAAGCTTAAGTGCAGATAATTTATATGACGCCTGTGGAATCAATTATTATAATCTAGACCAAACAAATGTTATTAATCAACTTAGATTTAAAGAAAGTGAAAAGATAGAAAACACGTCTGTTTTTAATCTTGATGCTTTAAGTCTTTTTGTTGTAACCATTGAATCAGTTGAAGAAACCTTACCATTTAGTTTAAAAGATTTTACTTCCAATCAAAATAACTGTGAAGTAATATTAAGCTGGTCAACAACAAATGATAGAAATGACATTAGTTTTATCCTTCTAGAAAATAATATAGCAATTGATACTATAAATTCTTTAGGTGACAATGCTACTAACGATTATACCTATACTTTTATCCCTGACTCCAATCAACTCTATTCTTTCCAAATTGAAGCTTTTGAAAATGGCAACTCCATTACCTCACCATTAAATACCTCTTTGACAATAGATTGCATTCCTTCACCAGAGGCCATTATTAAATCCACTCAATTAAATGTTAATGATGAATGTATAATTATTTATAATTGGCAAGTAGAAAATCAAGTTGAAAGTAATAGTTATGTTGTCTCGGTAACATTTGACGAAGAGACTCAATTTGATACAATTAATAATAATCTTACCAATAGTTATAACTACGTTTATCTTACAAAAGAAAACGGTGATTATTTATTTCAAGTCAGTATTCTTGACAACAATCAATTAATTAACTCTAGTACTGCTGAAACAATTACTATAGATTGCATCGTCATTCCTGAAGCGGCAATTACTTCTACTCAATTTAATGCAGATGAGAACTGTCAAATAACTTATGCTTGGACAGTTGAAAATCAATTGCCTACCAATTCATACATCGTTTCCGTTGGTTTTGGTTCACAAACAACAGATATTGCCATTGAGAATGATCCTTCTGCTAGTTACAGCTATACCTTTACTCCTGAAGAAAATGGAGCGTATACTTTTCAAGTGAGCATTTTGGATGAGAACCAATTGGTAAGTTCAAATTCTGCTGAAATTTTCAATGTGGTTTGTATCGTCATTCCTGAAGCGGAAATCACTTCTACCGAAATTGATGCAGATGAGAACTGTCAAATAACTTATGCTTGGACCGTTGGAAATCAGTTGTCTACCAATTCATACATCGTTTCAATTGGATTTGGTTCACAAACAACAGATATTACCATTGAGAATGATCCTTCTGCTAGTTACAGCTATACCTTTGCTCCTGAAGAAAATGGAACGTATACTTTTCAAGTGAGCATTTTGGATGAGAACCAATTGGTAAGTTCAACTACAGCTGAAACTTTCAATGTGGATTGTATCGTCATTCCTGAAGCGGAAATCACTTCCACTCAATTTAATGCAGATGAGAACTGTCAAATAACTTATGCTTGGACAGTTGAAAATCAAGTAGCAACTAATTCTTACATCATTACAATTGGATTTGGTTCACAAACAACAGATATTGTCATTGAGAATGATCCTTCTGCTGATTACACTTATACTCTCCCAACAGAAGAAAATGGAGAATATACTTTTCAAGTTTTAATTTTAAATGAAAACGAAGTGGTCAATATTCATCCAGAAGAAACTTTCAATTTAGATTGTTACGAAATTCCTGAACCGACAATCACCTTTACACAATTGGTTTTAGACAACAATTGTAATATTATTTATACTTGGCGAGTACAAGATCACGTAGAAAGCACCAATTTTATTATTGCTACCACTATAGGAAACGTAACCACTTTAGATACAATTGCTAGTTCGTTAGCGTCACTTTACAGCTACAGTTATATTCCTGAAGAAAATGGTGAATACTCCTTTCAAATTGCCTTATTGGATGGAGATGTTTTCTTAAGTGCTACTAGCCCTGACATTATAAATGTCGACTGTATTGTCCTTCCTCCTATTGTTACTAATTTTTCTGTAGCAAAAAATACAGATTGCAGCTATACCGTGAGTTGGTCGGTGATTAATGAACAAATTGGAAGTTCTTATCAATTAAGTTCTAACATTAATAATGCAGGTTTTAGTCCAATTAATATGCAATTTGCCTTTGGTAACTTTCCAGTATTTACTTACACACACACTTTTTATCCTGAAGTAAACGGAAGCTTTGATTTCGAATTGAAACATTTCATGAATGGCAATCAAATTGCGACATCAGAAATGAATCCAATCAATATTACTTGTGCACCACTACCCGATCCTATTTTAGCAAGTTTCCAAGTAATAGAACAACCTGATTGTAGCTTTGATATCGTTTGGACAGTGTCAGGTGAGTTATTAACTAGCTCATACAAATTATATACAAGAAGAAATAGTGGCTCTTTGCAGCAAATTCACTTATTAAATGCTACAGAAGATAATGCGATTGTCACTTATACGTTTAATTATATACCGGAACTAAATGGTTCTTACGTTTTTGAAATAGAGCAATTTAACGAAAGCCAGTTAATAACTACTGCTGCTTTTGCTACCACTATTAGTTGTGTTGTAAATCCTGATCCATTAATAACCAACTATGAGGTTCAAGATAACGGAGATTGTACGTTTGAGATCAGTTGGACAACTATCAACGAATTATCTACTAGCTCCTATACTGTTTTTGTAAACTTAGATAGTGATTCTTTAGAATCTATTCAAACCATTGTTTCTGAAGGTGCTGCGGACACTACTCACTACCAGTTTACTTATGTGCCAAACATTAATGGCACCTATGAAATTGTGATTCAGCAATTCAATGAAGGTGTTTTAATTGCGAATCCTGTATCTGAGCCAACTAACATCACATGTATTTTACCTCCAGATCCAATTGCATCAAACTTCATCACAAATGCTATTGGTGATTGTGGCTATCAGTTTAGCTGGGATATAAGCGGTGAATTACTTACTAGTGAATACAAAGCTTTCGTCAGTATTGATGGAGGTGACTTTGTTCTATTCGAAAACTTCAATGCAACAGAAGAAGTAAGCGATATCTCTTACAGTATTGATTATCTGCCTGAAACAAATGGCAACTACATTTTCAAATTTGAACAATACAACAACGGTCAACTCGTGATCTCTCATGTTTTACCAAGCATTACTGTTACTTGTGTTCCGTCACCTGATCCTTTTATTGAAAGCTTTACTGTTACCAATAATGGTGATTGTACATTTGAAGTCTCTTGGTCTGTTTCGAATGAAATAGCGAGTACTTCATACGAGTTATTATATGCTATTGAAGGAAATACAATGGAAACTATTTATACAACTTCTTCTAATGGCGATTTAACTATTTCCAATTACAGTTACACTTTCGTACCCGATGAAAATCATCCGTACGATTTCCAAGTGATTCAGTTAGACAACAATGAATTTTTCAGTACTTCTACTATAGCCACTGCAATTGTATTTTGTATAGAAATTCCGGAACCTATTTTAAACTCCTTTACTGTATCATCTTATGATGATTGCATGGTGGAACTTTCATGGGATGTTGAGAATCAAAATGAAAACACGCTTTTTGTTATAAATGAAAGTTATGAAGGAGGAAGCTTTTCTCCTAAAGATGCTATTTACGGCAATGCTGATAATTCAACTCAAACTTTTAATTACAGCCTTCCAGTAAATGAAGCTGGCGAGTACACTTACAATCTTGAAATTTTCCAAAATGAAAACTATATACTTACTTCATTTAATGAAAGTACAACGGTTTACTGTCCTCAAAATGTTTCTTTAACCTTAACGGCCAACCCGATTATCACATTCGGTGAGTTTACTACCACAATTACTTCAAATCAGCCGTTGGTAGGAGAAATTAAGATTGTGAACGTGTTTAACGGATTTCAAATATTACAGGAAGAGCTCACATTAGAAGAAGGCGTAAACAATTTTGAATACAATTTCGACAATATTCCAGGTGCTTATTCCGGATTGTACGTTATCACTTTTCAGTATAATGGTGGTTTCAAAAGCACTTCTATTATTTATTTCTAACCAAAAGAAAAGAAGATATTTTAATAAAGGCTCATGGATGATTATTCATGAGCCTTTTCTTTTAGTTTAAGCTTTAATCACAATTTGTTTTAAAAACATCAATTACCTTTACGTGCTTATAAACAATTAGGTCAATTCTTGCCTTATATTGGCAATCGACTTTAATTTACAATCTTAAACATTATAATACGTGAGCAATAAATCATCTGTTTGGCAACCTACTTTAATTGGAATTTCTATCGCTATAGGCATATTAGTTGGCTATGCCATTCAAGGAAGAAATAATTTATCCTCTACAAAATTTGTTACCATTGGTAAGTCAGGTAAAATAGATGAAGTTTTAGGCTACATTGATCAGAAATACGTAGAAGACGTTGACGATGAAGCCTTAAGTGATGCTGCTATTGAAGAAATTTTAAGTGAATTAGATCCGCACTCCTATTATTTAAGTGCTGAAGAAATGTCTTCTGTAAGAGAAGAAATGACCGGTAACTTTGAAGGCATTGGTGTGGAATTTTTTATTGTGAAAGACACCATTATGGTGGTTACGCCTCTATCTGGCGGACCTTCTGAAGCATTAGGCATTCAATCTGGCGATAAAATTATAATGATAGATGATACCTTGGTAGCCGGAACCGGCATAACCAATAGCGGCGTAGTTAAGAGATTAAAAGGACCTAAAGGCACCGTAGTAAAAGTAGGTATTAAGAGAAATGGGAAAAAGGATTTGATTGATTATGAAATCAAACGCGATAGAATTCCAATTTACAGTGTTGATGCCGGATTTATGGTTGATGACAAAACCGGTTACATTAAAATAAGTCGATTTAACGCCAATACCTACAGAGAATTTAGAGAAGCTATGGAACCTATGGAAGAGGCAGGTATTAAAAATCTAGTACTTGATCTCAGACAGAATCCGGGGGGTTATTTAGAAGAAGCTATTAAAATTTTAGATGAATTTATTGACGGAAGAAAAGAGTTATTGTTTACCAAAGGAAGACAACACCCTAAATTTACTTATAATGCTAAAAGACCGGGTGTTTTCGAGAGCGGAGAGTTAATCATTTTAATCGATCAAGGATCAGCTTCTGCGAGTGAAATATTAGCGGGTTGTGTGCAAGATTGGGATAGAGGTAAAATTATAGGTACCAGATCATTTGGAAAAGGCTTGGTGCAGGAACAATATGATTTTAAAGATGGTTCTGCCATGAGATTAACCATTGCGAAGTATTATACTCCTTCTGGAAGATGCATTCAAAAACCTTATGTTTTTGGCGACGAACATTACGATGAAGACATGAGCAACAGATTTGATAATGGTGAGTTATTTTCTGAAGATAGCATCGCCATTATTGATTCTTTGGTTTTCTACACTAAAGTCTTAAAAAGGAAAGTATATGGCGGTGGCGGAATTGTTCCTGATGTTTTTGTACCATTTGACACCCTTGGTTACGACGATTTCTATCGACAATTGTTTCAAAATGGCTTAATGCAACAATTTGCTTACGATTATTATGCCGTTCATAAATCGGATTGGGAAGCATATAAAGATTTCAAAGATTTCAATTCCAAATTTACAATCAAGGGAAAAATAATGACGAGTTTCTTAGCGTATGTTGCAGAAAATAACATAAAAGTACCCGCCAAAATTGGAAATGAAACTGAATTCAATATTGAGAATAGATTAAAAGCTTACATGGCGAAACAACATTGGAATGGTCAAGGTTTTTATCCTGTTTTGTTAGAAAACGATAAGGCTTTTCAAATGGCGATGCAAAGCTTAAAAGATGGAAAAGCATTAGGCGCTAAATAGAGAGGAACAGCAAACTAATACTTTACTTCTCTTTCAATTGAGCGAACACTTTAACGGAGATATACACCAATCCGGGATTTTCGGCATGTAGCCAATGTCCGGTATCTTCTATGGTTTTTAATGCTGCTTTAGGAAATATAGTTTTAAACGATTCAAATTCATCTGCATCAATATAATCTGAATTCTCTCCTTTTATAAATAAAGTAGAATGAGGAAATTGCTTCCCTTTAGCATCAAACTTCATTAGGTTATCGTAGTTTTTAACAATCGCCTCTAAATTGAGTTTCCATACATACTTTTGATCTTCTCTTTGCAAATTCTTCAACACAAATTGTCTGATACCCATATTCGGAATATACTTTTCCATAAACTCATCAGCATCTTGTCTGCTTTTAATTTGGTCTAATGGTAAAGCCTGCATGGCATCAAATATTGCATCATGACCGCCATCGTATTCTTTCGGAGCGATATCTGCCACTATCAATTTCTCTACTAAATTGGGATATTTTAATGCAAAATACATGGCAGCCTTTCCTCCCATTGAATGGCCTAATAAATTAATTTCTCTAAGATCGTGTTCCAAACAAAACTCATGCACGTCTTCTACCATCGCTTCGTAACTAAACTCATCACTGTGCGGACTGTTGCCATGATTTCTCATATCAACCAAATACACAGGAAAGTGCTCACTCCAACGTTTGGCGAGTGTTTGCCAGTTATCTAAAGATCCCATTAAACCATGCAATATTACCAATGGTTTGTACTCGTAGCCGAAAAGCTTATAATTTAGTTTCATTGATTTTATTCAGTTGAATTACTTAAAGCAGAAAGCACTTAAAAAGTTCAGTAAAACTACAATCTATGTTTTTAGTAAGCAACTTATGGGAATTGGAAATTGGATACTCATTCTCAGGTATAATTAATTATATTCGTTATACTTCAATTGATTGTTGAATTGAAAAACAACACAAACATCAATGAAAAAGGTATTAGTTATCGTGGCTATCATTCTTGCTTCCTTCTTTTTATTAAGAGAAAATATTAGCGGACCGAAAGTAAGCCAGAATGGAATTTCTACTTATCAATTGGCTGACGACCTAATGTCCAAATATGATCGAAACGCAGACCAGAAACTTAGCGTAAATGAAGAATCCTTTTTAAAGACGAAATCAGATAATCTGATAAAAATTGAATCTAGAGGACTTTTATTTACTGATGCTGATGCGTTTGGCAATGCTGACGGATATGTTTCAAAGACTGAATTGAAGCAGTATTTAGACCAATTTGACACTGATAACAATGGTGATTTAACCAGTTATATAAATATTTTCAATTCAATATTTGGAGGTAAAAGTGAATGGACGAAGTTTGATAAAAAATACGGAGAGCGATATAAATATGAGGAAATATAACTCATGATAAACAAAATCAAAAATAACAACTTCACTTAAGTTGTCTTTACACGAGTTCTAAGATGGAAAAGGCTGCTCAGATTATTTACAGTTTCTATTTAGATTCGGAAGAGTCCATGTTTTCACTTGATACTTTATCTCTTAAGTAATTTTTAAACTCATCAATACCTATTTCTCTATACTGATTCGATTCGTCATCTATATGAATTTTCACTTCATTTCTTTGATTATTCTCTTTCTGTTCTAAATAATAATTGAATAAACGAAATCCACTAGTCATCAATACTATTAGAAAAATAAAAATCCGTCCCTCTTTTAGCCTATTCAATCTTTGATCTTTTTCTGATAAATTATAACTAAAATAAGTGATCTTAACAGATTTTTCACTATCCGCCTTTATTGCTGTTATTACCAACATCTATTTTCCAATTTCTAACTTCCAACATCCGTTTCCAAATAACTTTAATACCTTCGCCACTCTATGTTTTCACGCGGTGTACAATACATGCTAATTTCCACTTTGGCGTTCAGTTTAATGACGGTTTGTGTAAAATATTTAAAGCATATTCCCTTTTTTGAATTGATTCTATTTCGCTCACTCGTATCCTTAGTGCTCAGTTTGGTGTACATTAAAGCAAAAGATTTAAATCCATTAGGCAACAACCGACCATTATTGATCAAAAGAGGTGTTGTAGGAACTATAGCTTTAAGTTTATTCTTCCTCTCTATCCAAAATTTACCATTAGCCAGTGCCGCCACTATTGGTTACTTATCTCCTATTTTTACCGCCATATTTGCTGTTTTCATTCTAAATGAACGCATCATTCCTAAGCAATGGCTGTTCTTTGCCATTTCATTTTCAGGCATTGTATTAATTAAAGGATTTGATGGAAATGTTTCTTGGTTTTATATATTAACCGGCGTCGTTGCCGCCATGCTAGCAGGTTTTGCATATAATTTTGTTCGAAAATTAAGAACTACAGATAACCCAATTGTAGTAGTTTTTTACTTCCCATTAGTAGCTACGCCTGTGATGCTTGTTTGGAGTATCTTTAATTGGGTGCAACCTGTTGGTATAGATTGGCTAGTATTAATTGCCATGGGCATTTTAACCCAATTCGGACAAGTTTATTTATCAAAAGCACTTTATCTGGAAAATGCCGGCAGAATGACCAGTATAAAATACTTAGGAACGGTCAATGCACTGCTCTTTAGTGTTTTCTTCTTTCATGAGTATTATTCGTTAATAAACTTACTGGGCATTCTTTTGGTTATAATGGGTGTATTACTAAATATCTATTACACCAGTGATAAAAAAATGAAACAACAAAGTTTGAAAGGTTAACTTTACAGCATTCACAGCGGCGGATAAGGTATGTATCATAAAATTTTAAGCATGAAGAGTATTGCAGCATTATTCATTTTTGTTTTGATACTGCTGTCTTGTAATGCACAACAAAAAACAAAAATCGATATGAAAACTGACGAAGATCGAAAACCCAATCATTTGATAAATGAAACAAGTCCATATTTGTTACAACATGCATATAACCCTGTTGATTGGCGCGCTTGGAATGATGCCACTTTAGAACAAGCGCAAAAAGAACAAAAATTAATCATTATAAGTATTGGATATGCAGCCTGCCATTGGTGTCATGTAATGGAACATGAATCTTTTGAAGACAGTACCGTAGCCGCCAAAATGAATAGCAACTATTTATCTATTAAAGTAGATAGAGAAGAGCGACCTGATATTGATATGATTTACATGAATGCCGCTCAAATTATTACAGGAAGAGGTGGTTGGCCTTTAAATGCTATTGCCTTGCCGGATGGCAGACCTATTTTTGCTGGCACCTATTTTCCAAAAGACAAATGGATTCAAGTATTGGATTACTTTACAGAACTACAAAAAAATGAACCTGAAAAACTATTGGAACAAGCCAAACAAGTAACAGAAGGCATTCGTCAAGCAGACTTCTCTCCAATTAAAGAAACGCCAAGTGATTTCACTCAACAAACCTTAGATGAAATATGGAAGAATTGGGAAGGTAAAATTGATTTCCAAAATGGTGGAAGACAAGGCGCTCCTAAATTTATGATGCCCAACAACTACGATTATTTGTTGCGCTATTATTCTTTAAGCAACAATCCAAAAGTTTTAGAAGCCATTAATGTTACACTCAATAAAATGGCTGACGGTGGTTTATACGATCATGCCGGAGGCGGTTTTGCAAGATATTCAACAGATGGTATTTGGAAAGTACCTCACTTTGAGAAAATGTTGTACGATAATGGACAGCTCGTAAGTCTATATGCTCAAGCTTATCAACTCACAAAAAATCCTTACTATAAGCAAGTGGTAGACGAAACGTTGAATTTTGTTGAAAGAGAAATGAAAGACAAAAGCAATGGTTTCTATTCATCTTTAGATGCTGATAGCGAAGGCGAAGAAGGTAAATTCTATGTTTGGACAGCGGAAGAATTAAAAAAAATAATCAAAGATGATTACGATTTAGTGAGCGATTATTTCTCTGTTGTTGAAAGAGGCAATTGGGAACAGAACACTAATATTCTTTTCAAAACAAAAGATGATGCCTATTTTCTGAACAAGTATAGATTATCTGAAAAAGAATTAAAAACTAAAATAGATAAAGCCAAGCAATTGATTTTGGCGGCAAGATCGGAACGAATTAGACCGGGATTAGACGATAAAATTCTCACTTCTTGGAATGCTTTAATGCTGAAAGGATATGTAGATGCTTACAGAGCATTTGCAGAACCTAAACACAAAGAGATGGCGCTTGCCAATGCAACTTTCATTCTAGAAAAATGCAAAAGAAGTGATGGCGGATTAAATAGAAACTTTAAAAATGGCAAATCTACCATTAATGGTTTTTTAGATGATTACAGTTTAACCATTGAAGCTTTTATAGCGCTCTACGAAATTACTTTTGACGACAAATGGCTGAATGAAGCATTAGATTTATCAGCTTATGTGATGCAACATTTCTACGATGAAGAAGCTAAAATGTTTTTTTATACTAGTGATGAAGATGCCGCTCTAATTTCAAGATCTAAAGAACTGAGCGATAATGTAATCTCTGCTTCTAATTCATCAATGGCGAAAGCGCTGTATTATTTGGGTCAGTATTTTTATAAAGAAGACTATATTGATTTGTCTAGACAAATGTTGAATAATGTAGCTGACCAAATTACACCAAACGGTCCTTTTTATGCCAATTGGGCGAGTCTAATGACTCATTTCGTAAAAGAACCTTATGAAGTAGCTATTGTTGGTAAAGATCTACATGAAAAAAGAAAAGCTTTCGATGAAAGCTATTTGCCACATGTTCTTTTCCTGGGAAGTGAAAAAGAAGGCGAATTAGACTTGTTAAAAGGCAAATTTATAAAAGGACAAACTACGATTTATGTCTGCCAAAAAAAGGCATGTAAACTGCCTGTTACAGAGGTTAAAGATGCATTAGACATGATGCCCTAAATTAGGCTTATCAACAATGTTTTATCAACTTTATGAGCAATTACCACATATTTGAAATAATTTAGATACTGAATTGTTAAGCATAAACATCCCAAAAGTGCGATAAACAAGGTTTCAACATAAGAATGTTTTAATTGTCGCTAGGTTAAATAGTTTACTATGAAGGTTATTTGGGACTCAAAGCGGAACTGGACAATACTATTACTAATCATAGTAATAGTAGTTATGATTTTTGGCCAAAGAGCAGTTTCTCCTTCTCAAATGAAGATGCCCACAAAAACCTACAAGCTAGATTTAGAAGGGATAAAAGAAAGGGGTGTTTTAAGAGCTATTACCGGCAGTAATTCCTACAGTTATTTTGTATATAAAGGCACGCCAATGGGATATGAATATGACCTTTTAAAAGCATTGGCAGAACACCTAGAGGTAGAATTAGAAATGGTGGTGGCAAAAAACACGGAAGACTTTTATCGACTGTTAAATGAAGGGAAAGGCGATATTATTGCCAATAACATCATTGTTACGAGCGATAAGAAAGAAAAGGCCGCTTTTACAGAATACTACAACTTTGTTAAGCAAGTACTCATACAGCGTAAACCCGATAACTGGTGGCAACTGTCAAAAGACAACTTGGATAAACAATTGATCCGAAATCCTATTGAGCTGATAGGCAAAGAAGTGCATGTGCAGAAAAACTCTTCTTATGCTTTGCGATTAAAAAACCTTTCTCAAGAAATTGGAGGTGATATCAATATCGTTTATCATCCCGGCAACACACCTATTGAAGAGTTAATTCAACAAGTTTCTGAAGGTACAATTGACTATACGGTAGCGGATAATAATCTAGGCTTAATGAATGCTACTTATTTTAAGAATATTGATATAGAAACGGATATTAGTTTCCCGCAAATGGTGGCTTGGGCAGTAAGAAAAAATTCTCCAGAATTGTTAGCGGCTATTAATGAATGGATTTTAGATGTTAGAAAAAACGGCAAATATTTATCCATTTACAATAAATATTTTAAAAATTCAAAGGCATATTCTATAAGAAAAGACAGTAATTATTTTAGTGTTACCGGTGGTTCTATTTCCATATATGACGACCTCATTAAAAAATATGCTAAAGAATTAGATTGGGACTGGAGACTTTTAGCGGCTATGATCTTTAAAGAATCTAAATTTCAAAATGATTCAGAATCTTGGGCCGGCGCTAGAGGCTTAATGCAAATAATGCCTGCCACTGCTGAACGATTTGGAGATTCCACTCAAATTAACATTCCGGAAGCCAACATTCGAATGGCTACCAAATACCTTAAAACGCTTTGTATCTTTTGGGAAGAAATTCCGGATAAAGAGCAAAGAATGAAGTTCATTTTGGCTTCTTATAATGTTGGAGAAGGTCATTTGTTAGATGCACGACGGCTAGCCGATAAATATGGAAAGGATAAGTCTGTTTGGGACGGTAATGTCGATTCCTTTTTAGTAAAAAAAGCTTCTCCGGAATATTATAGAGACGAAGTAGTTTACAATGGCTATTGCAGAGGTTCTGAGCCTTTCAATTATGTAAAAGATGTGATGGAAATCTACAAGCATTACAAAGAGCATTTTCCGGAGGTATAGATTTCTTTTTAAAAGAGAACAAACCTGTTTCATTACGTTAATAATTTACTATACTTTCTGTAGTAATATTAGTTTAATAAGCATTGCAGTATTTTTGCACCGATGAGTGAAAAGAATATTTCAGATCAAAAGAAAGATAGTGCCGGGTTAGGAAATCTAAAATTCCTATTATCCTATATTGCTCCCTACAAATGGATCTTCATTTTAGGCTTGTTTAGCTTAGCTATTTCAACTGTTGCAGTGCTTGCCATTCCTGCTGTTTTAAAGCAATTAGTGAGTGGATTTGATTTACCCAAGGCAGAGTTTATTGCTCTAAGAAACAAATTGATACTAGCTTCAGTAGCTATTTTAGCCATTCAAGCTATATTTTCCTATATCAGAACTTACACTTTTGCGTACGTTACAGAAAAAGGTATGGGCAAAATTAGAACCGACCTTTATGGAAAAATAATACAATCAAAAATTGAGTTTTTTGATAAAACACGAGTTGGTGAATTGTTGAGCAGAATTACTTCTGATGTAGTGACCTTACAAGATGCCTTTTCTATTCATACAGCTGAATTAATTAGACAAACCATTATTATAGTTGGTGGAGCCGGCTTATTGTTTTATTTATCGTGGGAGTTGTCGCTTTATATGTTTTTATCATTGCCCATTTTTATTGGATTAGCATTTTACTTTGGCAAGTTTATCAAGCGATTCTCTAAAGAAAAGCAAAGTGCTTTAGCATCCTCTAGTATTTTTGCTGAAGAAGCTTTTGGAAATATTAGAGTTGTAAAAGCTTTTAACCAAACGGAAACTGAAAAAAAGAAATACACTGCTTCTATTAGAGATGTAGTTGATATCGCGATTAAAGGAGCCAAATACCGAGGAGCTTTTATTTCATTTGTAGTCATTGGTTTGTTTGGCGTACTGTTTTTAATTTTCTTTAAAGCAGCTGGATTAGGACAACAAGGCGTTATTGATAGTGGAGATTTAGTAGCTTTTGTTTTTTACACGGGCTTGATTGGTGGCTCCATAGCCGGTTTAGGAAATTTGGCCACTCAATTTCAAAGTATTTTAGGAAGCACTGAACGTATTGTTGATTTAATTAAAAAGGAAAATGAACACGTTGGTCTTAACTTAGAACCGATAGATTTAAAAGGCGCTATTACTTTTTCTGATGTTAGTTTTTCTTATCCTTCCCGAAAAGAAATTAGTGTTTTAAAGAACATTACCTTTAAAGTTAACCAAGGAGAAAGCGTAGCGTTAATTGGACATTCCGGTGCAGGGAAATCAACTATTTTTCAATTATTATTGCAATTTTACAACGTTGATAGTGGCGCTATTTATTATGATGAATTTTTAGGCAGTGAACACCATCCAACTATTTTAAGAGATCATATTTCTATTGTACCGCAAGAAGTTGTTTTATTTGGTGGAACCATAGCAGATAATATTGCTTATGGCAAACAAAATGCAACAAGAGCTGAAATTGAAGCAGCCGCTAAAGAAGCCAATGCCTTAGATTTTATCAATAGTTTCCCTGATGGATTAGATACTTTAGTAGGTGAAAGAGGTATTAAATTATCTGGCGGACAACGACAAAGAATTGCGATTGCTAGAGCTATTTTAAAAGATCCTGCTCTCCTATTGTTAGATGAAGCAACAAGTTCATTAGATGCAGAATCTGAGAAGTTGATTCAAGCAGCTTTAGACAAATTGATGCAAAATAGAACGACCATCATCATTGCCCATCGATTATCTACCATTAGAAATGCAGATAGAATTTTAGTAATGAATAATGGTTCTATTATTGAAAGTGGTACGCACGATGAATTGATTGAAGATGCTAGTGGCTTATACACGCATTTATTGAAGCTACAGTATCAGATCGCTTAGTTTCTATACTCTTTTGTAGAGAATAAATAAGTTAAGACTACATCGTCCAATACCACTTTACGGCCATCCAAAAGGCATTATCTAGCTCATCATGAATAAATGAACTCGCTCTATAATCTACGCCCCATTCCAACTTCGATTTACTGGAGAATTCATAACCTATTAAATTAACGAGTCTTAGTTCAAGATCAAAAGTTTTTGCTTTTAGACTAGTTACGTATTCATTTCCCAGTTTATAATAAAATCCATTAGGTTCAACAGATTTAGGTTTAAAGGGTACTTCAATAGATAATTGGTATCGAAGTCTCAACTCTATTGGTTCATTTTTAGAAAAAGTTTCATCTGTTCTCAGCCTATGCCCCAACTTTAATGACGAATAAGCTTTTGCGGCACTAAATTGCTGAGTTATCCGATTTTTTATAGTTGATCTATCTTGAATTCTAAATGTATAGCCAAATGCTAATGCCTTATTCGGTGCAATCTTTTTTGAGGTAAAAACTATAAAATCAGTTAATAGATAATTGTAACTGTTGCTATTCCCCTCAGAGAAGGCACCACTTTTTAGTGATTGTCTAGACTCTCCTTTAAAGCTTAATTTCCAATCTTTCTCAAAGCTTTTACTAACATTTATAGATGGCAAAAGCCCCAACTCATAACTACTTTGAGCCAAACCAATATTAGTGATTAACAATAACCATCCAACTAGATATGTTTTAATTCTAATCAAAAAAATGCTTTGTCCTAAATAAAGCATTTTTTTCTAATATCTATCCAAAACATGTTGTATATCGACTAAAGTAGTTACTAAAAACTCAATTTAAATTCATTGATAAAACTCCAATTACCAATAAAATGCGTAATCACTTAAAGGAAGTTTCATTGGTATGTCAGCTACATTAATTTATTGTAATCCATGACCTTTTCATTTTCACTTTTTGTAATTTTCAATCTTACTATTAGAATTTTTATTCAACATAATTTTACAAATAGTGCTAAAACAAATGGCTTTACTATTAATATTCAGTATTTTTCATCAACAATATGACTTAAATGCAAACCAAAATCTAGCATCAAACAACTTTATGAATAACAATTAGAAACATGAAAAAAACTTTCCTTTTTACCCTTTTAATGGCTCTCTTAATTGTGTCATGTAAGAAAGATGACACGACCCCAGATAATATCCATCTTCACCAAGACTTAGCAATATATAATAATGTAATTGTTATTGACTCCACTTACTTAATGCTCAACCAAACGGAAACCAATCTAAATAGTGGCCTCTACGTATTTGATATCGTCGATTCATTTCAAATAATTCAAAAAGACAATATCATTGTTGGTACGGAAAACGAAGGCTATATTAGAAAAGTTACCACAGCAACCTATAATGGCAATCAAGTTGTTTTACAAACTAGCCAAGCTACAATGGAAGACGTTTTTAAACAAGGTGACTTTGATTTTAATGTAAGCTTTGAAAACCTGGAACCCGGAACGACACCTGATTCATTTGCTTATTCAGTAAATAACTACAATTTACAGGAGAGTGAATCCTTAGACATTCAGTTAGAATATGCTAATGTAAGTATGAATTCAAATTGGCTTTTCGATTTTTCATATAATAATGGAGCGCTAGATTATTTTGAGTTTTCTACGAGCAATGCATCATTTAATTCAGACGCTAGAGTTAGTTTAACTGCTTCACAACAAGCTAATTTATCAAACAGTATTGATACGCTAACAACTCAATCTAAAAAAGTGATTCATTGGTTAGATGTCGAAGGAGTTCTTGTTCCAGTGGTGATTAAAATGGATTTGCATTGGCTAGTCGAGTATTCTGCCAATATCCCAACAAATGTATCTACCGTTATGGAGAGCAATATAAATGGTCATTTCAACTTAGGTGTTCACTACCAAGATGCTTTATGGACTGGTTCATATGACTTCTCACCCAACACAACGGTTAATTTAGAAGCGCCAAGTGGCCAAGCTAATGCCGATTTTAATATCGCATTGCGTCCATTATTAAAAGTAAAACTTTATGGCATTAGTGGCCCTAGGGCTTCTTTAACTTTAATGGAGCGACTTGAAGGTAATGTAGCTTCCTCATCTTTAGATTGGGATATGAAAGCGGAAGCTTGGGGAAAAGCAATGGCAGGAGCAGAAGCTACTATATTGGGCACCACATTAACTGATTGTCCCGATAAAGATTGGAGCACTCCTAAATTAAGTCATCAAATACCATTTAAACTGATTAATGTTTCCGGTAGCGAACAAATAGGGCAAGCCAATACACCATTGCAAGAGCCCATAAAATTGCAAGTTTTAGATAGTAAAGACGAACCAGTTAGCAATGTGCCTGTTTACTTTAATGTAGCTATTGGTAGCGGCAGCACTAACCCAACTGAGATTTTAACTGATGATAACGGTTATGTAGAAACGTTATGGACATTAGGCAATCCACAAACAACCACTATGCAATATATGGATGCAAGTGCAAAATGGGGAGACGGTACAGCATTAAATGATACACCAGTTAAATTAACAGCGACCATAAGTAACGCTTGTGGTGGTCAAACGAGCTTTACAGATCCTCGAGACGGACAAACCTACAATATTGTGCAAATAGGCAACCAATGTTGGTTTGCTGAAAACCTGCGTTACAGTGGTAGCATTCCGGAAGTAAGCGGCGCATCGAATTGGGAAGCAATACCTAATACGCCAGCCTGGTGCTACTATGAAGACGATGCTGCAAACAATGCCATTTATGGTAAATTATATAACTGGTATGCCGTCAATAGCGGATCTATTTGCCCAAGCGGTTGGCATATAGCAACTGATACCGAATGGACGATATTAACCGATTATTTAGGTGGATCAAATATAGGCGGAGGTAAAATGAAAAGTACTACAGGTTGGGAGGAGCCCAATAACGATGCAACAAACAGTTCTGGGTTTTCTGGTCTTCCCGGCGGTGATCGTTACTTTAGTGGTAGTTTCTACGGTGGTGGCAGCTACGGTTGCTGGTGGACTGCTACAGAGAGCTTTATAGAAGATGCTTGGAGCCGTGGCCTAATTTCTAGCAATGGCAGTGTAAATAGAACCTTCTATACCAAGACTAAAGGTTTATCTTGTCGTTGCGTTAGAGATTAACTTAACTAATTATTGGACTATTTGACAATTTACCCACCTTTGGTACAACCATTTATCTACCATATTAATTAAAGGCAAAACAAAGCTTATTTCTCTAAGTATTGTTTTATTCTAAAGGATGCGTTCGCTCTGATATCATGCCAGAACATATTGTAATCCAACAAGTGCAATTCCTTTTTATGCTTAAAAAATATGGTGTTGGTGTTTACCCACAAATAATTATTGTGAATTTGCGCTGTAGTCGTAAATGTTTTCTCCCTACTTAAATTCAATAATATGCCACCATCAGTTGTCGCTTCATTATTGTCCATTGTCCAAGTAATTGGATTTACACAAACATTGCCCACTAAAATTTCAGACGCATCCTTTACAGAATCAATTTCATAGCCTTCTTTGTAAGACGACCAAGTTACATAGCAATTTGTAGCTGCTGCATTTTCGCAAGGCTTTAAGATGGAATACTTTGCAGGATCAACTGCCATTCCAACCATGTAAGCACAAACTAATTGTGCTTTCATGTCAGCATTATCGAAATAATCTTTTAAAAGTTGAATGGTATGATTGGAACCTTGGCTGTGAGAAGCAATAATAATTGGTCGACCTTGATTATAGTTAGCCATATAATATTCAAAAGCTTTTTTCACATCTTCATAAGCAAAATCAAGCACCTTCCGTTTCTTTCCGGTTTCATCTTTATAGGCTTTGTAATTCGCTTGGCGATATCTTGGCGCATACACTCTTCCCACCTGATTAAATGTAGAAGCTTGTAATCGAACGGGCAACTTATCTATTCTCTTGTTGAGTTTTTCATCATTAACATCTGCGTTCCAGGTATCTCCTTTTTTATAAAGCGTTGGATACACATAAAAAACATCTACTTTTTTTAATGAATCACTTATCCATGTTTCTGTATCAGGAATGTCATCCGCTGCATCTTGTCTAAATGGCAACGCACTCCAATGGGCCGGATTACTATATTCTGGTGCAGTAGGTTGATTGCTCTCTACGTATTCATTAGGTAAGCTACAAGCCGTCATCAATGCAACAATGGATAGGTAAAATATAGTTTTTCTCATTTATCGTTTTTATTTATTTGGGTAATACATACAGCATCAATTCTTCGTCGTCGTTTGGAATAGTAACTAACTGCTCGAATTTTAATCCTAGTTTCTCTAACAATCTTTGTGAGCTAATGTTTCTTTAATAGTAATGCACTAATTTGTTCAATATTGAAGTCGTGAATGGCCGCTTCTTTTATGCTGTGGCACTTTCAAAAGCATAACCTTGCTTCATATTGCGGCAGAAATGCAAAACCAATATCAATACCTTCTAAGCCTTCTCTATCATACAAACCACAGGTGCCCAATTTTACTTGATCCGATTTTCTAACAACAGTATAATTGCCATAGCCTAACCTTTCAAATTGAGGCGTGCATTTGGTTTGAATGTAAACTTTGGCGTCTTCCAAATTATTAATATTTCTATTGCCAATGTTTTGAATCCATTTCGGGGTATTTAATAGCTCCATTAGAAAAGCTGCATCACTTTCATTAGTGGGTCTGATGATCAACCGCTCTGTTTCAAAGGTTTTGTGGTTATTTTTCATGGAAATTTAAGTGGAACAAAGTACTTTCATTTTAATGAGATAATGAAATGAAGGAGGGAGAAATAATATAACGATTGTTGATTTAAATTGCCTTTGTTATTGTTTTCATAAAACATAGGATGACATCGCGTTTTAATAAACGAATCAATGTAATTGGGTCATCCTGAATTCATTTCAGGATCAAAGAGTTGAAATGTTAATCTTCCGAACACTTCTAGTGTTTTCATCAACATGCTTCTAAATATCTTTGGTGGTAGCACCAAAGACGGCACGAGAAATGAAGATTTAAAATGCCAGAGGCAATTTTGCTGCTCACTCGCAAGATGCGAGCGAGTGGATGTAATAATAGTTGAAAGACGATTGGAGGTAAGCACAAGAATTTTCAATGTATTTGAATAAAGAGCCAAACAATGAAAATTAAAAAATACCATCCCGATAGCTTTAGGGAGGCTTGGACTAAGTTTTGCAATGAAGTGCAAGTAAGGCGAAATGAGAAAAGAATATATTGTGGAATTTTATTAGAGCCTTTGAAAAAAGGCAGCAGAGCAAATGGAAATTACTTTTTGTTAGCAAGCGTATCTTCTTTTATTAACTCTCTTAGATCTCTTAGAAAAGTTAAGAATTTTAGTCTTTGGAAACATTTAGGGCAGAATTTATCCATTTCTAACGATGGATTTTCAATGTTTTTATATAGTATCATATGTTCGAAACCAATTCTCTGATTTGTTTCAAATCCAAGATATTCAGATTTATAAGATCCAAAATCTACATCACAAAAATTGCATAACTGAAGCTTTAAACCTTTATAAATCTCATAGACATTATAATTATGCTTGCCTTGATTGAAATGCTCAATTTCAATTTCCATATGTCCGCAATCATGACAAGGAGCACATTGTCTAACCTCCAATTCATGATAGCAAATTGGGCATTGTTCGTGTTTCATAATATTAATGCTTGCTAACGGTCTGTGCAAATGGCGTGAGGGCGCATAGCCCTCATGAACATTTTTCTCTTTGTTATATCTCGTTTTCTTTTTTTATTCTTTAATTATTTCAATCAGTATCTGTCAGGCAAATCAAATACAATTCGTCGTATTGCCTTGAAAATATTATTGCTGTATAATCCCACGCAACGCTGAAAAACCAATTTGCCCAAGGTTCATATGTTAAAAAACAATGAGAATCATCGAAGGGCTTTGGTAAAAATTCATCGATGAAATCTTTGCTCATTTCAATCGCTTCGGTATCAGTTAGTCTCTTATTTATCGGTGAATATGCTCCTCCATGTTTTGCTATTCCACTTAATTTGCCGAGTAAATCAAAAGTGTTCACCATTTTCAAATCATCTGGAGTCGCTTCAATCATCTCGTTTTCGGTTATCTCTGAAATATCGCCCTTCACTTTAAGACTTCTAATTATCTCCCATGCTACATCTTCAATTTTATCCTTATGTAAAAAAATTCTTGATGAAGGGTTCATTATTTTCCATTTGAAAAGTTTTATCCCTCCATTTGCAAATTCTGTTTGGATATGCTCGACGTATTTATTTCCCTTTTCAGTTAGTCGAACTTTCACTTTTTGGAATTTAAGTCTTTCGATTAACTCGTGTTGTTCCGATGTCATTTGTTTTCTTCTTCTTAATGAGATGTAACGCCACTGTATAAATTCGTGGCTGATTAAAAGTATAAAAATTTCAATTAACTATCGAGGCAATCCGAAGGATTGGTTTATTAAATTAACTTTCACCAATAAGTCAATCCTGCGGATTGACGGGCTTACTACAAAGAGCTAAAGTCACATTTACCTACTAACAGCCATGATTTATACAGAATGTTGTGGGTAGTCTTTTACTTTGTCAATACCCCATGTTCCTCAAATTCCGATTTTAGCTGGTGCAAAACTGAATCGAATATCTTTGAGTCAATGCGCTCTTGCATTACTGTATCAGGATAATCTGTAAGATCTTCAAATGAGTCATTTCTGAGTATTTTCCAGAGTAATACAATTTCATTATCAATCTTGTATGCCCAGATACTGAAGTCGTCTGTAAAAGTATAATTCGTAACACGATGTCTTGAATTATAGGTCTGTTCAGGATTTTCTAATGTATTAAAGAGTTTGTCCCTGCTAAATTCTATAAATTCAGAAGATAGCTCCTTTGCCTCATTGATGGAGCCGAGAGTGCCAAGCAAATAACCATTAAGATAAATCAAGTCATGTTCGGTCCCGATAAATTTATTGTTAACCCAAATCTTTCCATAGCCCATTGTCTTTGGATATTGCTCATCAAAAAAATATTCAACTGCAAAAGTACTTTTGTCTCCTACTGTCATCTTGAGATTAGTTGGTTACCCACAACGGTTCGGGGCTTGGCGTAGTGGCGGCATTACAGCACTGCCATTGATATAAAGCATAAAGTTCAAATTTAGCAATAAGTTTCATACGAAGCACTTCTCCCACCATTACGCCAAACCCTTGTTAGCTGTTCGCCCTTCTTTCGTTTGTCTGTCGTGGTGCGTTGGCTTGGTGGCTCTTTTGCATTTTTTGTTTGGCTCGGTGTGTCGGCAAAAATGCAAATGTGCCACCAACTATTGAGATTAGTTTCAAGTTTACCTAGTCGTTGTCAAACTTTCATTCCAATAATAACTGTCGGGATACATTCGCTGTCCGAAAATAGCTGTGCCTACTCTTATAATTGTAGCTCCTTCTTCAATGGCTGTTTCCAAATCTCCGCTCATTCCCATAGACAACTCTTTCATTTCTACATTGAGGATTTTTAAAGCAATGATTTGCTGTTGTATATTTTTAAGTAACTGAAAACAGCTACGCACTTTTTCGGTTTCTGCACTGAATAATCCTATTGTCATCAGCCCTTTTATTTTCAAGGTTTCCAACTCTGCTACCTGCTTTACTAACTCAATAACGTTGTCAGGATTGATACCGAATTTACTTTCTTCGTTGGAAGTATTTACCTGTATTAATACTTCTATTGTTTTATTTTCAGTCTGTAATCGTTGGTGTAGTTTTTCGGCTAAATCTATGCGGTCAAGTGACTGGATACAGGAAACATTATATTTTAAAATGTCTTTGATTTTGTTGGTTTGCAAATGCCCAATGAAATGATTGATATGCGGAATTTCTTTTAATGCTTCAAACTTTTCTTTGAGTTCCTGCACTTTGTTCTCTGCTATCAATGTATGTCCTGCATTTAAAGCTATTTTGATACGTTCTGCCGAAACGGTTTTGGTTGCTAACAGCAACCTAACTTCATTGGGATTTCTTCCTGCCTTTTCACAAGCTGATAAAATCCGTAGAGTTATTTGGTCAAGATTTCTGATTATTTCGGTCATACTTTCAATTCGTGTTCTGTGCAATCAATCCGCAGGTCGGTAACGTGCAGGTTTTGATTGAGTAATTTACAAAAGTGTTTTTGCCCCTTGTCTGACGGCTGATAATAAGAGCAAGACATACACATTCTTTGAGTGGTAATAACTTCCGACTTGTTTAAGTGCCGTATAATATTCAGTAAGCTCAAAAGCAAATTTTCTTTGTCGTCCTGATGTAATTTGTCAATCGGTGTTCTGATTTCTTTGGTAAAAAACGATGTTTTATCTGCTATGTCTTTCCCCTTTTTTGTCAGGTGGATTATGTAACTTCTTGTGTCGTGTTGTTCGTATTCTTTGGTAATGAGATTTTTTTGTTCCAATGTTTTAATGGTGTCGCTAATGGTAGCTTTAGTCATATTAAACTCGTATGCCAAATAGCTTACTTTTCTTTTTTCTTCGCTGTGATAAAGCAAAAAAATCAATACCTGTACCTGAATAGGGCTTAATGAAAACTCTTTGCTTTCCTGCCACAACAACACACGAAAAGCCTGTGCTATTCTTTCTAACGAAGCTACGATTTTGCTTTCGGTGCTTTGGTTTTGATGTGTAAGGTCAAAATCGGATTTGCTCATACGGTTTGATTTTTATGCAACATCAATCGGGCAATATTGGCAGCTCTTGTTTTTGCTTCTTCGGCTTTTTCGCCTTCAAATAATTCATCGGTTGTTTGGATAAAAAGCGACAACCATTCTGAAAATTCAACTTCACTCATTGTCGTTAGCTTACTCAATGCAATATGTTTCTGCATAGGATTTCCCGAAAAGCAGTGTTCTCCTAAAAGCAAACTTGCCCAAAAAGAATACATTTTTGGCAAATGATGTTCCCAATTTACTTTGGCAACATCATTAAAAATATGCCCGATAATTTTATTGGTTTTTACCTTGTCATAAAATGTATTGACCAAAAGTTCAATGTCGGGTTTATTGGTAATATCGTTTTTCATTATTCGCAATTTTCCATTTCATAAATGAAATATCCTTTCTGCCTGATTTCAGCTTCCCATTGTGGCTTAACCGTTTCTATGTGGCAAAACCTACATTCCTTTGATGTTAAGGGTTGTCCTTGCTGATTTTTGGCTTTCAGATATTCTTTTCCGTAACTGTAAATTACGGTTGTATCCTTTATTTCCGATGGTGCAATAATGTCAAAGTGCATTATTGTTCCGTCTTTTTTTGTTACATAGGTGTCCCAAACTGCTACTTGCATTTTTTTAGATTTATTGGTTTGTGCGAACGTTGGTATAACGAACAACATTGCACAAACAAAGATTAACGATTTCATTTTAATTGTCTGTTTCTGTCTGTAATAATAAAAATGCCCCACAAAGTTAGTAATCCTAACAATGTGAGGCAAAATTTTTTAACCTTTTACGTCTGTCATAGAAGCACCAAAGTTGATGTGAAGCACATTTCCGTTTGGCGTTACCAAAGCTGGAACAGATTTTACACCTGCTTTTTCTGCTTCGTCAATTCGGTTACGAACTTCGCCAATGTGAACCACTTCCACATTGTCAGCACCGATAAGGTTAATGATGTCGTGTTCTGCACTTACGCAAACAGGACAACCTGCGTGATAAAAAACTGATTTTGCCATTGTTTATTAAGTATTAAATTGTTTTGTGGCGATATTGCCGATGCAAATTTAGTTAGGATTACTAACTAAAACAAATAAAAGTTTTCAACAAGTCATTTTTTAGGTTTTTGTCTGAAATAATTGTCAGGGTGGTGGGTGGGCTTGGGTGCGGTCGGGCAAAATTAAATGTGGTGTTTGGTGTCGGCTTGTGAGTTGGCAAACATCTCTTTTAATTTTGCGAAGCGTTGGTAATTTTCGTTTTCCTGTCTGTCGGTTGATGTCTGCACGGTGGTCGGTTAGGGTGACAGCTAACGGTCTAGTATATGAAAAGTAGGCGGTTTCGAAGCACTGAACTTTCGGTTTAGCACAAAGTTTGATACGAGCCACAAGCCATGATTTTACTACTGTTTCGCCTATTTTTTATAGCATATATGTAAAAGCAGTAATTTGAATCTGCAAAAAAACAAAATGTTATGATTCAAACTACCGCTCAAGAACCTAAGTTATTCATAGGAATTGACATTCACAAGAAAAGTTGGAAAGTTCATTTTAGAACTGATTTATTTAATGGTCGAAGTTTAACTATGCCACCACGAGCTGATGAACTAAAAAAGTATGTTGCTAAGCACTTTTCAGATCATCAGGTCTATAGTGCATATGAAGCGGGCTGTTGCGGCTATGCTGCTCATCGGTCATTCAAAACTTATGGCTGGAACAGTATAGTAGTTAATCCGGCTGATATTCCAAAGGCACAAAAGCAAGCCAGTCAAAAGACAGATAAAATTGATGCTGTTAATATCAGTCGTCAGTTACGAGACGGACAATTACGAGGTATTTACATTCCGAATAAAGAGCAAGAACAATTGCGAAGTTTATTTAGAAGAAGAGATGAATTGGTGAAAGATCTTCGAAGAATCAAATCCAAGATTAAATCGCAGTTACTCTACTTTGGCATTGACTTACCTGCTGAATATGATAACAGTTATTGGTCAAAAGATATGGTAGCATGGATTGAAAGTCAAACTTGGCAATATACTACAGGATGGGCGACTACTAGCAGTAGAATTAACTATTATAAATATGTAGAATCTGAAATGAGAGCAGTAAGTGTTTTGATTCGAGCTTATTGTCGGAAGCATTATAAGAAAGATTATTACTTAATGCGCAGTGTTCCAGGAGTTGGTCCAATAGTAGCAGCTGGCATTCTATCTGAGCTTGGTGATATCAGAAGATTCAACGCTAAAGAGTTTGCAGGCTATATTGGATTAGTGCCAGGTATTTATCAAAGTGGAGAAAATACAAGAACTAGTGGGATGACCTTTAGAGCTCATAGATTAATGCGAAGCTATATGATTGAAGCGAGTTGGCAGGCAATTAGATTTGATCCGGTAATGCAAACCTATTATCGCAAGCACTACGGCAAAGACGTAAAGAAAATAATAGTGAAAGTGGCTCATAAACTGGCTAATAGAATTTTAGCCGTTGTAAAAAGTGGAGTAGAATACCAAATAGGAATAGTAGCATAAAACAAATTATAAAACATACCCAAATTGCTCAGAATAAAACACAAGGTAATATCTTCAAGACCACAAAACAACGTGAGTGGATGGCTTATAAAGTTATACCACATTTTATAGTAGGTGGCTTGTTTACCTTATCGGAACAAATATAATGCTGGTGACGGTTTTAAATCAATCGATCACATATAGGATGCGGAGCTAATAAGGGTAAGTGATTGATATATTGAAACGAAAAGACAAAGTAGTTCTAGCAGAACAAAACCGTTCCAACATATCAACAACTTTAATAATAAATATGATGTAAATTTTAAATAAAAATATTATTTTTAGAAAGCACGCTGAATTAAATTACTGCTTTACATAGGATACATTGTTGGCAGTTCGGCTTTATATTTTTATTTCTGTTACTCTATAAGAAAAATATTTATCTATCATTTTCATTGCAATGCTTGAAGGTATTATTTTGAAAAAGAAGTTTCTTAAGGTGATTAATATGGGATTGGTGATTTGACCAATTTTTCCAAGTTTCAGACTTTCGCTTATAATTTTTTGGGAACGTGGAAATTGATGCTTTTCGTAAATTTCATATGCTTTAGGAGATAGTCCATATTTGTTGATGCATTTAGCCAAAAGATAAGCCCCTTCAATAGCCATACAACCACCTTGACCTAGATTCGGTGTGGTTGGGTGTGCTGCATCTCCAATTAGTGTAATATTGCCACTTGTCCAACCTTTGTGTGGCTTACGATCCGACAAACTATTTTTCAATATATTTTCTGTGTTTTCGATAAGTTCAGGAATAGGATAATGCCAATTTCCAAAAAGGCGTTTAAGCTTTTGTTTTGTGCCTTCAGGTTCGTCATCTTTCAAAAACTCTTCATTATAAGTTGCCCACCAACCATATACACCGTCTTTTATTGGAACAATTCCAACCCTTTGACCTTTCCCGTAGGTTTCACTTGCGTATCCAATATCAAAATTGGTTTTTACTACACCACGCCAAATATTATACCCTCTAAATATCGGGTCTCCATCATTGATGATGTGCTTTCTGACTATGGAATGTATTCCATCAGCTCCAATTACTGCATCAAAAACCGAAGATTTACCATTTTTAAGAAGTATCTCTACTTGACCATTGTCTAAATTGATAAGTTTCTTTACGCCACTATTAATATGTAAATGAGCATTAATATCTGTCAATAAAATTTTATGAAGATTGGCTCGGTGAATGCAAATAACAGGGTAATCGCTTTTAGGTGTTGATTTACTTAAGATATTTCCTTTATCCGTTTTTAGATACACATTTTCAAACTTCCCACTTGTATTTAATATGTTATCAAGTAAGCCGATTTCATCCATTACACAGAGTGCATTTGGAAACACACTAATTGCCGCTCCTACTTCTCCAAATTCTTGTTTTTTTTCGAAAATGTGTGTTTCATAGTCATCAGAAATGCAACGAGCAAAGGTAAGCCCTGCAATTCCTCCTCCAATTATCGCGATTTTTCTTTTCATTTGGTTTTTTTTAGCTGACTGCCAACAACCGGATAAAGAACATATGTCTTTTATCCGCATTATCTAATTTAAAGCCTAAAATAGCAAATCAAAAAGATTTTAAATGCAATGTTGTTTACTTCTACATAATTCTAAAAGTTATGAGATCCTTCGCTTCGCTCTGGATGACAAATTATAGGTGTAAGAAATTGATTCTACTTCACAATAGCAAAGAAAATTAGTAAATACAACCATAAACCGCCTAAGAAATGCCAGTAATAATTGGCTAACCGTAAACGAGCTTTGGGTAATGGATCAGAAAAATAAATCACTGAGAGTGCCGGATCTTTCAATCGTTTGGTAGCGTTAAAGAAGATGATAGCCAAAAATATAATGCCACCAATAATGTGCAACGCATGCAGGCCGGAAATTACATATAGAAAGGCGCCAGATCTGCTTTCGGTTAAACCAAATCCACTTTGAGCTAAGGCAAACCAACCACCTAATTGTCCCATTAAAAACGAAACACCAAACAACAGCGAGGAATACAACCAAATCTTGTACAAATTTGAATTGTCATTTTTAAAAGCTTTAGACGCCATTATTAAAGAAACACTTCCCATTAATAAAATGAATGTATCTACATAAAATATGGGTGGAATACTTAATTGAACAGCCTCTGAACTCCAATTTTTACTAAACAAGTAAGTGAGTGTAAGTGCTAAAAATAAAATACAAACAGAGGCAATCACAAAAGCTAACATCCAAATGTAGTTGTTAAACTTCTTCTCCACTCTTTGAGCAAAGGGCTTCGTTTTGCTTATATCTTGAAATTCAATATTCATTTAATTGCATTTATCGCATATACCTTCATACATTAAAACAGCATTTTGCGCCTTAAAGTTTAGAGGCAATTCAACATTTGGAATTTCCAACTCATGTAAGCAAACTACTTGCTCGCATTTGAGACATTTAAAATGAACGTGATCATCAATATGCTCATCTGTAGTGCAATGATCTTTACACAATGCATATTTTGCGGAACCGGAATCTGTTGGAATTTTATGTAAAATACCTTTATCTAAAAAAGTATTTAAAGTCCTATAAATGGTTACCCTATCAAATTCATTACTAAAAACCAATTCTAACTCTGCATGACTTACAGCTACATCCGTTTCAACCAGATATTCATAAATTCGCTTTCTAATATCGGTTACTCTTAAATCGTGATCTTTTAAATGGTGTTCAACAGTCATGATAACTTAAGTCAGTTTCTTAAATGTAACAAAATTAAGTGTTTTAATAATTGGATGCTTAATGAATTAAATATTTTAACATCACAACGTTATTTTAACTCTTTTAGTTTTGCAATAATGTTGCAAAAAGCTATTTTTGTGTCAGATATGAAAAGTAGATTTTATCACAATTCCTCCAAAGTCGGTATTTTCCTCAGTTTTCTGTGTGCTATTCACTGTTTGATGATGCCGATCATCATGATTAGTTTTCCATTTTTGAATACCGGTTTTTTACATAATCCTATTTTGGAATGGTCAATTTTAGGAAGTTTAATTTTTTTAGGAGTATTTTCTTTAGATCACTATAAGAAAAAACATCATGGCAGTAATTGGCCGATGATTGTTTTTGGTATTGGCTGTACCATTTGCTTTTTCTCACTATTATCTCATTCTGAATTTCACCACAGTTTAATGATTGTTGGTTCAATTTTTATTGCCATAAGTCAAGGCATGAATTTGACTTTTAAAAGGGTCATACAATAATAATTTTGTAATACTAAGTCTGAAACTACTAGTATAATGCTCTTTTGCTAATCGACTGATTAAAACTAATCAAGCTTAAGTATTAAATGAATTTTCTTGCCACGCTTTTCACTGTATGATTTTGGTTCTATAACCTTAGCAATCAAATAAAAATTAAATTCTGATGCCGCCAAAGCGGCAAGTTAATCAGTGAAATTAAACATACCAAGAAAATTAGCTGTCCAAATCATAAACATTATTCGTAAAATTAGTGGAATTCGTGTCTTTTAATTTTTGATGCCTTATGTCTTCCCAATTACTAAAAATTTCGGAGTACAATAAAAAAGCCCGATTATTACTAATCAGGCTTTCATTACAAGTTTAACTTATAAGATTAAGCGTAAACACTTTCCTTCTTAAACTTCTTTACCAATAAATAGTAAGTTAAAGCTCTTAGTTTATTCTTATTAGCAGAACCGAATTGATCTTTAATCTCTGCTAAAGCCGCATCAATTTTTGCTTCATCAGTTACCCCTAATTTCTTCCCTAAAAAATTAGCTTTTAATCTGTCCATTTCAGCTTTGTCACTGAAAGCTACTTTTTCAGCATCAGCTTTGTAAAGTGATGGACCTAATCCTTTAGCTACTTTTGTTAATAATGCTTCATCTACTTTAATTCCGCATTTTTTTGCTTCTGCTACATTCTTAGCAACTGCTTCATCGAATTTGCTCATAATTTTAATTTTTTGTTTTATAAAGACTATTTGAAAATACTGAATTTGTACTAATAACAACTACTAGATGTAAACAATTTAACGAATAATAGCAACTGTAGTTTATAACAATGAAACATATTGTTGTAATAAATTATCACTGCCATAGAATTTATTAAAATCTGCTTGATAATATCTTCACGAACTTGTATTTATCCGGCTGTATCTTAAAGTTGTAATCATATTCTATACTATGGAAACCGATTCAAATGATGATCTAAAAAGTAAAGAACAAGCTTTCTCTCTTTTGTTTGGATCAGTTGGCTATTTGGCAATCATCATCCTACTTTTTTTGGCCGTTTTAATTTCTTTTTACGCTATCGATATTATTAATAATGATATTAGTAATAAGAAAGCGGAAGCTTTTGGTTGTGGAACTATAACAGAATCGCCTAACTTACCAGACGAACAAATTGAAGCTTATAAACATGGTGAAGTGTTGTTTAAATCGAATTGCTCTGCTTGCCATGCCATTGGGAGAAAATTAGTTGGGCCAGACCTTGCAAACATTAATGCTAAACGAGAAAAGGAATGGCTCTATCAATGGATTAGAAATAATTCAGAATTGAGAAAAAGTGGTGATACGGATGCGATTGCTATTTATGAAGAATATAATGGTTCCCCAATGAATCTTTATTTACAATTCACCAATGAGGATATTGATGCCATTCTATTGTACATCGAAGAAAAAGCTAGGCTTTAATTATTGATTAGCGGCTTCTAACTTCAATTTTTCGGCTTCTTCCGGCCCCAAATACTTATCAATGACAATATGGGCTCCATAAATGGCTGGCGTTAATATAATTGCCATAGTAACCTTATAAACATAGTTTACCGTTGCAATCGCTAAAAATAAACTCATTGGCCATTTTTGTCCAGCAGGCGCTAACAAAACAAATGCGATGTACAACACAATTACACTATCAATCAATTGCGACACTAAGGTAGATCCGGTTGCTCTAAGGTAAACTTTTGATTCTCCGGTAACTTGTCTAATCTTATGAAAAACAAAAACATCCACAATCTGCCCTACTAAAAAAGCGACAACAGAACCGAAAATAATTCTTAGACTCTGGCCAAAAATGGCTTTATAGGCCGCTTGCATATTGGGAACATCTTTCTCTGCATTGATGCCAATCCAAAAGTCTGCAGGTGCCAAACGAATGGCTAGAAAAACCATAAAAAAGGCATAACAAATTAATCCAACAGCCAGCCATGAAAGAAATTGAACACCTTTTTTACCAAAGTATTCGTTGAGTACATCCGTCATTACAAACACTATAGGCCAAAGTAAAACACCGGCGGTAAACATTAAAGAACCTTTTTGACCAAATAAATTCCAATCTAGTGGATTGAAACCTAAAGTTGGTTCTAATGCAAAAATCTTTACTCCAATAAACTCCGCCACCAATGCATTACAGACAAAAAACGCACCGAGGATTACATATAATCGGGTGGGTTTATGTTTGACGAGTATTTTCATATTTATTATTAGTGACTAAAGTTTGAAAGTTACGAGTGACAAAAGTCAATTCTTGATAAGCAACACTTTCGCAAAAGGAAAAGTTAACTTCTAAAAGAATTATTTTATAAACAGATTACTTCGTTCCTCGCATTTATCTGCCGATATGTATAAAAATCGATAAACAATTCAACTTTAGCTCACTTCAAACTCGACTTTTTAGTCACTTCAATCTACCTTCTTCTTTTTTCAAGTACTTCCATGATCTCATTCCAAGTCAAACCCTTTTCTACTAGTAAAACTGTTAGATGGTAAACTAGATCGGCCATTTCCCCTTTAAATAAATCAGGATTATTATCCTTGGCTTCAATCACCAATTCTACAGCTTCCTCTCCTACTTTCTGAGCAATTTTATTGATTCCTTTTTTAAATAAAAGACTGGTATAGGATTTAACAGAAGGATTCGCCTTTCTTTTCTTGGCTATTTTCTCCAAATCGTAGATAAAACTAAATTTCTCTTGATTTTTAGCTTCCCAGCAACTATCGGTTCCCTTATGACAAACTGGTCCTAATGGATGAACTTTAATCAACAAGGCGTCGCCATCACAATCTAATTTCATACTTTTTAATTCTAAAAAGTTGCCAGATGTTTCTCCTTTTACCCAAATCTTCTTCTTAGTTCTGCTGTAAAAAGTAACCTTTTTGGTTTCCCAAGTTTGTTGTAATGCCTTTTTGTTCATATATCCCAGCATTAAAACAACTCCTGTATCCTTGTCTTGTATAATGGCCGGAATTAAATTATCAACTTTCTTAAAGTCAATTTTTTCTAAGATCTTATCAAGTTCCATTTTGTAATTTATGATTTTTTTGTAGCAATTCTAAACTCTTACTGCTATATGTTTTTTTTGCAAATATCGTTTTAATTCAGGAATCTGTATTTTATTAAAATGAAAAACGCTAGCAGCCAAAGCTGCACTAACAAGCGACTTATCAAACACTTCTAAAAAATGTTCTTGTGTGCCTGCTCCACCAGAAGCAATGATAGGAATACCTAAGTGTTTTACCAAATATCCGGTAATATCAATAGCAAATCCGCCTTGTGTGCCATCGTGGTTCATACTCGTCAATAAAATTTCTCCAGCGCCTCTTTCTTCAATTTCTTTTGCCCAATCTTTGGTTTTAATATCTGTTTTCGTTCTGCCACCATGCGTATACACATACCATTCTCCATCTTCTTCTTGCTTGGTATCAATGGCTACCACAACAAATTGACTTCCAAATTCAGTAGCCAATTCATTAATCAATTCCGGACGTTTTACCGCAGCAGAATTGATAGAGATCTTATCAGCACCTGCTTCTAAAAGTGCCGCAACATCGTCAACATGTTTAATTCCTCCGCCAACAGTGAAAGGAATATTGATAGCAGCAGCAATTTTTTTCACCAACTCCACCAATGTTTTTCGTTTCTCCACCGTTGCCGTAATATCTAAAAACACCAATTCGTCAGCTCCTTGCTTTACATAGGCTTCTGCTAACTCTACAGGATCGCCTGCATGAATTAAATCTACGAAATTGACCCCTTTTACGGTATGTCCATCTTTAATGTCTAAACAAGGTATAATTCTACGTGTGAGCATTTTTATTATTTAGTCTTCAAACAAATCTAAGTCAATGGTATCAATTAACTCTAGTAAACTTCTAAACTGCTTTAACTGTGCTTCAGTAAAAGATACTTTAGGAATAATGTTGGCGGCTAACGAGTTTTGAAAAATTAAGAAGAACTCATCAGTTTCCAATACCTTTTTAATGTTTTGCCAATATAATTCCGCAGAGAATGTTTCGCCTTTAATTGTAATATCCTTTGCGTTAAAATTATACGTTAACTCCTCGTAGGCTTTATCCTCAGGTCCTAATTTATTGACAGAAAAATAGGCCATTAAGTTTTTAAAAAAAATAAGAAATGTTCCGGCAAATATACCCAACATGGGCGCATAAGATTGTACTTGAAAAACGTAGATAAATAAAACCAAAGAGATAACTATCAAAAGTATCCCAATTACGAATGCATATTTAACGACAACATTAGTGTTTAGGATAGCCTTTACAGCTCTTGTCAAACTTGCCTTATCTAGTTTTGTATGAACAGTTATAGTCGGTTTCATTACGATTGAATTTTAGCTAAATCTTCTATTGAAACTTTGTTTTCATAAATGGCTTTTCCAACAATTACTGATCGACAATTAATGGATTGCAGTGCGTTAAAATCATCCATTGACGAAACTCCTCCACTGGCAATTAAATCAATATCGGGAAACTGTTCAATGATTTCTTTGTACAAATCAACTGCAGGACCTTCTAATTTCCCATCTTTAGAAACATCAGTACAGAGAAAATGTATGGCTCCAGCTTTGTGATATTTATCTATAAACTCGAACACTGTATAATCCGCTGTTTCTTGCCAACCGTGAATAGCAATTCTCTTGTCTTTTACGTCCGCTCCAATAATAATTTTGTCACAGCCAAATTTCACCAACCACGACATTACTGTTTCAGGTTGCTTTACTGCTAAACTTCCAATAGCAATTTGTTTAGCCCCCAAATCAAATGCCTTTTCTGCTTCTTGAATGGTTTTTATGCCTCCACTAAAATCAATATTTAATGATGTATTAGAGCAAATTGATTTCAATACGTCCCAATTCATCACCTTGCCTGCTTTTGCTCCATCTAAGTCCACTACATGCAAATACTTTAGGCCTGCTTCCTCAAAACTTTGAGCTGCTTCTAATGGATTTTCATAATAGACTTTCTTCGTATCGTATTTACCTTCCGATAATCGAACACATTGACCATTAATAATATCTATAGCTGGAATTATTTTCATCTGTATTTTATAATGCAATAAAGTTCTCCAAAATTTTGCTGCCTACATCTGCACTTTTCTCTGGGTGAAATTGAGTAGCATAAAAATTATCTCGATGTAAGGCTGCGCTAAAACGTTTTAAATATTCGCATTCTGCAATAGTATACTCACTTAACTCTGCATAATAGCTGTGCACAAAATAAACAAATGACTTTTCATCAATACCTTTAAAAAGTGGAGAATCCAAATCACGTAAAGCGTTCCAACCCATGTGAGGCACTTTTACAATTTTTGATGTGGGCTGAAATTTCTTTACTTCAATTGGAAAAATGCCTAAGCATTTGGTATCTCCTTCTTGTGAATGCTGACACATTAATTGCAAGCCCAAACAGATACCTAAAACAGGCTGTTTAAGATTAACAATCAGTTGATCCAATTTCTTATCCGATAAATACTGCATGGTTGTCTTGGCTTCGCCAACACCAGGAAAAATAACTTTATCTGCGGATTTGAGTTCGTGTTCATCATCGGTGATGATTGGCTCCACTCCTAGTCTTCTTAAGGCGTAATCTACCGATGTAATGTTTCCGGCATTGTATTTTACGATGGCTATTTTCATGTGTTAGTGATATAATGCTTTATTCGATAATGATATATTACCATCTTATTTTAAAATCCCTTCAACAAATTTACGAGTATCTGCTTTAACATCTTTGCTGCCATCTAGGGCTTTGATGAATGCACTTCCGATAATGGCTCCATTTAAATATTTACAGGCAGCTTTAAATGAGGCATTGTCTCCTATTCCAAAACCAATTAAGGCAGGATTACCAAGGTTCATATCTTTAATTTTTTGAAAATAAGTGGATTGACCTTCGACATTTAACTGTCCTCCTGTAGTTGCAAATGTTGAAACAACATAAATAAAGCTATCCGTTATTTTATCAATCTTTCTAATTCTCTCTTCACTGGTTTGTGGTGTAATTAAAAAGACATTGCTTACTTTATGTTGCTCAAATTTCTCCTTATACATTAATTCGAATTCACGTAAAGGCAAGTTTGGCAAAATGACACCATCAATACCAATAGTTTCGCATTGTTGTAAAAATTCATCCATTCCAAATTGAAGAATTGGATTGATATCGCCCATAAAAATCAACGGAACAGAAACTGTTTTTCTAATATCTTTTAATTGTTCTAACAACAATTTTAAAGTCATGCCATTTTTCAATGCGATACCATTACTGTATTGAATGGTCGTTCCATCGGCCGTTGGATCAGAATATGGTATGCCAATTTCTACTAAGTCTGCTCCTGATTCTTCAAGTGTTTCAATGATAGGAACAATATCAGCGATTCCTGGATATCCCGCAGTACAAAATATATTTAATACGTTTTCTTGCTTCCTTTTAAAAAGCTGTTGAATTCGATTCATTCTCTATTGTTTATCTAATCCATGTTTGATGTACGTCTCCAGATCTTTATCTCCTCTTCCTGAGATATTGACCACCACAACATCATCCTTTTTGAAATCTAAGTCTTTCAATACAGCTAATCCATGCGCTGTTTCTAAAGCCGGGATAATACCTTCTAATCTGCATAGTTCTAATACGGCAGTTAAAGCTTCGTCGTCTGTTGCATGTAAAAACTGTGCTCTACCGGTTTCAAATAAATTAGCGTGAACCGGTCCGATGCCCGGATAATCCAATCCAGCAGAAATAGAATAAGGTTCAACTACTTGTCCGTCTTCAGTTTGCATAAATAAGGTCTTGCTACCATGTAAAACGCCAGGTTTCCCTAGAATAGTTGTGGCGGCAGATTCACCTGAATTTACCCCTAAACCAGACGCTTCTACAGCAATTAATTTAACTCCTGCTCTATCTAAATAGTGATAAAATGCCCCAGCAGCGTTACTTCCTCCGCCTACACATGCTATGATATAGTTCGGATCTTCTTTACCAGTATGTTCTTTCAATTGCCACATCATCTCTTCACTAATCACTGATTGAAATCGAGCAACCATATCTGGAAATGGATGAGGTCCCACCACAGAGCCAATAATGTAATGCGTATCGTCAGGATGCGCAATCCAATCTCTCATGGCTTCATTGGTAGCATCTTTTAAAGTTTTACTCCCACTATGTGCCGCTCTAACTTCTGCGCCGAGCATTTTCATTCGCTTGACGTTGGGTGCTTGACGTTCAATATCAACCGCTCCCATATAAACGATACATTCGATACCCATTAAGGCACAAACAGTTGCTGTAGCCACTCCATGTTGACCTGCGCCAGTTTCAGCAATAATTCTCTTTTTACCCAACGCTTGTGCCAATAAAATCTGTCCTACCGTATTATTGACTTTATGTGCGCCAGTATGGCAAAGGTCTTCTCGTTTTAAAAAGATTTGAGTATTGTACTTTTCTGATAAACGTTTGGCAAAATACAATGGTGTTGGTCTACCCACATAATCTTTCAAAAGATTCTTAAACTCCTTCTTAAACTCGTCCGACTCAATAATTTTAAGGTAACTTTCTTGAAGTGTCTCTATATTATTATGCAACATTTCAGGAATAAAAGCGCCACCATACTGTCCGTAATATCCGTATTTATCTGCTTGATATTTCATTGTTTAGCTTTATAGCTATCTAGCTTACAGCGTTCTAGCTTTTGTTCTTAACTATTTGTATTGCTTGTTCAACCCTATTGATATTCTTTCTACCCGGCTCAATTTCTAATTTACTGTTCATGTCAATCACCTCGATGTTTAAATGTTTCAATTTAGCTATGTCTTCTAAATCCTCCACATCAATTCCTCCACTAATAAGTAAAGGTATCTCGTTATCGTATTTAGCTAACAATTGCCAGTTAAACTTTTGTCCACTGCCACCATATTTAGGGGTTTTTGTATCAAAAAGGAAGAAATTACAATATTGTTTATAATCATTTAATTTCTGCAACTCAAAGTTCTCATCAATCCCAAAGGCTTTGATTATATCAACTTTCATATTTAGACTAGTAAAAATGTTGCTTACATCCGCAAGATATTCCGGTGGTTCATCTCCATGGAGTTGAACTGCATTTAAGTCGTATTCTTTGATTGCTTTTAAAAGCTCAGGAACGGATTCATTTACAAATACACCTACTTTTTTAATCTGATTGGGAATAGACTTCACATCTGCTACGGCAAGCGTTTCCTTCATGTATCTCGAAGATTTAGGATAAAAAATAAAGCCTAAATAGTCTGGATTTAGAGGGATGATTTGCTCTAAGTTGTCTTTGTATTTTATGCCGCAGATTTTGATTTTCATTCTTTTAAATTCTTTATTTGGCTGATAATTCAATTTATACCAAAGCAAATTAATTTTATTCTTCTCAAACCTTTTTGTTTTTCCTTTTTGTCTTGAAACAAAAAGAAAGAAAAAATTCAAGAAAAATCAATCGCTCTACGCAGAACCCTCCACACGGCTGCCGTTATTTTCCTAGCCAACGCTTCTTTTCATTTCATTATACAGAAACTTTCTTGCTAATATTTAACAGAGTTAGTTTCTATTTTCTGTCTTATCTAAATTATAGTTTCAACTTACAGTTAATTCCTTAATAAAATCTGCACATGCTTTGGCAGGATCGTTGGTTTTCATAAACGTTTCTCCGATTAAAAACCCTTTAAAACCGTGTTGTTTTAACATTCTAATATTTGCTGGATTGGAAATACCACTCTCTGCAATTTTTACAAAAGTATTGGGAATCTTCTCCGCCAACTTAATGGAATGTTCTAGATCAACTTTAAACGTTTTAAGGTTTCGATTGTTGATTCCTACAACATCAATATTGTCGGAAATATGATCTAATTCCTCTTCTACATGTAATTCCAATAAGACTTCTAAGCCCAATTCTTTCGCCTTAGCCGCCAACTGGTGACATTGATTCACTTCTAAATTAGCAGCAATCAAAAGCATTACATCTGCTCCATAAGATTTGGTTTCATATACTTGATACTCGTCTATGATAAAATCCTTTCTTAACAAAGGAATATCAACTGCCTTTCTTACAATGGAAAAATCTTGAAAACTACCCCCAAAAAACTGAGTATCTGTTAAAACAGACATTCCACTCACTCCTGCCTTTTTGTATCCTAAGGCAACTTCTTCCGGTTTTGCATTTTCATTGATAACACCTTTGGAAGGTGACATTCTTTTAAACTCAGCTATAATGCCGGAAGCTGTACCTTTTAACAAGTTTTGCTTTAATGAAAAAACCGGTTGCTCAAAGTACTTTCCTATTGACAATTGTTGAATAGATTTGGTTTGCTTCAAAGCATCTACTTCTCTTCTCTTCTGAGCAATTATTTTGTCTAAAATGTTTTTCATTTTGTCTCAATTGTAGATTCGAAAACAGCTAACGCTTTACCTGTTTGAAGCATTTCCATAGCCTCTTCAACCGCTATCTTAATAGCAATATTCTTATACGTTGAAATGGCTAATCCTGCATTGGCAGCCACCACATTGTTCTGTGCATTAGTTCCATTGCCTTTTAAAACGTCTAAAAATATTTTAGCGGAAGAAGGCACATCATTGCCTCCGAATAATTCTTCCGGTTGATTAGCTGTTACACCAAAATCTGATGGATGCAATAGTAACTCACCTTCTGAATTGAATATTTTAACCGGACCGGTTAATGAAATTTCATCATAGCCGTTTAGATCATGCACTACTGCAAAATCAATTCCTTCTTCTTGTAGAATATAGTTATACAATCTAGCTACCTCAGCACTAAACACACCTGCTAATTGAGCTTGAGGTCTTGCCGGGTTTACCAAAGGTCCTAACATATTGAAAAATGTTTTTACCCCTAAAATTCTTCTAACATGGCCGATATTTTTCATGGCAGGATGAAATAATGGCGCATGTAAAAAACAAATCCCATTGTCGTTTAATTGACCTCTTAGTTCCTGTTCCGTTTTATAAAATGGAACACCTAAATATTCCAACACATTACTAGAACCGCATTTAGAGGAAACACTTTTATTACCGTGTTTGGCAACCTTAACGCCAGATGCCGCTGTAACAAAACTCGATAATGTAGAGATATTAAATGTATCTTTTCCATCACCGCCGGTACCACATAAATCCATCACTTTTACACCGCCTAAATTAATTGGAATACATAATTCTAGCATAGCATCTCTAAAACCACTAAATTCTGCGAGAGTTATTTTTCTAGCATTAAAGACTGTTAAAAAGGAAGCAACTTGTGCATCATTGAACTCAGCGCTAGCTACTCTAATTAAAATAGCTTTTGCCTCTTCTTTTGATAGTGTTTCTGAATTGAATAGTTTTTCGAGTGTTTGTTTCATAATGAGCGAATGATAAAATGCGTTAAGGAGTTAATAGTTTAATTCAATCTAATTTCTCAACCAATTTTCCATCATTTGTTTGCCTAGTCCGGTCATTACTGATTCAGGATGAAATTGAACGCCATGCAAATCAAAATCTTTATGTTTTATCGCCATTACAAAACCATCATCGTCAACAGCTGTAACCATTAATGGATCATTAATGGTTCCTTCATCAATTACCCAAGAATGATATCTGCCCGTTTCAAATTCTAATGGTAGACCATTGAATATTTTATCATCACCTATTACTTTGGTATTTTTTGATTTACCATGAACTACTTTATTCATATTTATAAGATTCCCACCAAAAACTTCACCGATGGCTTGATGTCCTAAGCATACGCCTAGAATTTTTTTGGAAGATGCGTATTTTTTAATCACATCCAATAAGATACCAGCTTCACTTGGAAGTCCGGGTCCTGGCGATAAAACAATACGATCGTAGTTTCCTACATCTTCTAAGCTGATCTTATCATTTCTAAATACGTCAACTTCTACTCCTAATGATTCAAAAATATGAACCAAGTTGTAAGTGAAGGAATCGTAATTATCGAGCATTAGTATTTTCATGGTTTCGGTTATTCGGTTATTCGGTTATTCGGTTAGGGATAAATTATAATTCTTCAGCTAGTAAAATAGCTTTGTTTAAGGCCATTAGTTTATTTTCAACTTCCTGTAATTCATTCTCTGGTTTAGAATCTACTACAATTCCTGCTCCAGCTTGATATTTCAATTGATTTTTACTGCTTTTGAAGGTTCTGATCATGATGGCGTGGTTAAAATCACCATTAAAACCTAAGTGACCAATGCAGCCGCCATAAAAGCCACGTGCTGTTTTTTCATTATCATCAATTAACTGCATGGCTCTGTATTTCGGTGCTCCGGTTAATGTTCCGGCAGGAAAAGTATCACCAATAATCTTTACTTTGTTTGAACCTTCGTGAAAAGTACTAGTCACCTTTGAAACCAAATGTATAACATGAGAAAAATATTGTATCTCTTTATAAACTTCCACCTTTACATCCTTGCCATTTCGGCTCAAATCATTTCTAGCTAAATCTACCAACATCACATGTTCGGCAGTTTCCTTAGGATCTTTTGTAAGCTCAATCGCTAGTTCTGCATCCCTTTTATCATCACCCGACCTTCTAAACGTTCCGGCAATAGGATGAATCGTTACCTTTCCATCTTTAATAATCAATTGAGCTTCGGGCGAAGAACCAAACAATTTGAAATTTCCATAATCAAAATAGAATAAGTAAGGTGAAGGATTGATGGACCTTAATGCACGATAGACATTAAATTCATCGCCTTTAAATTTTTGCTGAAAAGCTCGCGAAAAAACGATTTGAAAAACATCTCCTCTTTGGCAATGATGGATACCTTTTTTGACCATTTCCAAATAATGATCATTATCACAATTAGAAGTTCTCTCGCCTTCTTTTGTAAATTTATAAGTATCGCCTATAGGTTTTTTTAGAATGGTAATAATCTCTTCAATAGATTGCCCTTCCGTCTTGCCATCTACAATTGCTTTAATGATATACAACTCATTATTAAAGTGATTAAAAGCAATAACAAACTGGTACATAGCATAATCCAAAATAGGAATATCCGGTGTTTTGTCTTTAAACTTCAAGTCTTCAAAATATTGAATAGCATCGTACGCCATATAGCCAAACAAGCCGCCATATATAAAAGGCAGATCAATTGGCGCAACATCAACTGACTTAATAAACTCATTGATTTTATCTGCTACATCAATTGAATCGGCTGCAAACTTTTGACTCGTTCCATCAGGATTTTTAAACGTTAAGTTTTCATCTTTCATTTGAAAACCTGCCATTGGATGAATACAGATATAACTTATATTATGCTCTTCTCCATGATAATCGGAGCTTTCCAACATAATAGAATTGGGAAATTTATCTCTAACATTTAGATAAACACTTACTGGAGTAAGCGTGTCTGAAAGAATTTTCTTGTATTGATAGTTTATTTTCACTTCTATATTATTATAATTAGATCCTGACCTTCGTTAGGATTAGTTCGACGGTTACATTTCAAATTACTATCATTTTTAAGTAAAAGTCTCACTAAAAAAAAGGCTCGCTTGTGAAAAGCGAGCCTTAGTTTATATTTAATGGCATACTAGTTCACAACTTCTTTGTATAAAGAATTCCACCAAATGTGCCATGTATTGTTAATCGTCATGTTGTAAATGTAATTTTTTGTTTTTTAAAAGCCAATTAAAGTGTTGTTAAATTTTCTATTTATTTTTTAAACTATCTAACACTTCTAAAATACAACTATAAACTTTGTCTAATTCTTCATTAGTGATAACATAAGGAGGCAGTATATAAACCGTATTACCAAGTGGGCGTAAGATTATATATTTAGCAATAAAGGCATTGTATAAGACATCACGGATACTATTTAAATAGCTATCTCCTTCATTTGTGACTACATCAAATGCTATTACAGTGCCTACTTGTCTAATATTTTTTGCCTTTGAATGCTTTTTAAGCTTTTCAGAAAATATTTGGTGCTGTTGCTTAACTCGTTCAATGTTGTTTTTGAAACTATCGTTTTCCATTAAATCTAAACTCGCCAAAGCGGCCGAGCAAGCTGTTGGGTTACCCGTATAGGAATGTCCATGAAAAAAGGTTTTGACCTTATCATTGGATATAAAAGCTTCAAAGATAAATTCCTTGCAGGTCGTTAATGATAGTGGCATAGTTCCACCTGTGAGTGCTTTAGAAAATGTCATAATATCAGGCATCGTTTGGTAGTACTCCGAAGCAAACATTTTACCGGTTCTTCCAAAGCCTGTCATCACTTCATCTGCAATTAGAATAACTTCTTTTGATTTAGCCAATTGCAATAACTGATTCATTCCATCAACATCATAAGCTATCATTCCACCAGCCCCTTGAATCATGGGCTCATAGATAAATGCCGCAATATCCTCTTGATCAATTATCTCCTTGAACTGTTGAAGTATTTGATCATTGTTCTCTCCATCTGGCACATCGATAAACGTTACATCAAACATTATTTTTTCAAAAGGTGCTGTAAAAACCCCTCTATCACCCACAGACATCGCTCCGACAGTATCGCCATGATAACTATTATTGAAAGCTATAATTTTAGTTCGATTTTCACTTTTATTCCACCAAAATTGCAAGGCCATTTTCAATCCAACTTCCACAGCCGTAGAACCATTATCTGAAAAGAAAACTTTCGAATGATTGGCCGGATTCATTTTTAAAATACGTTCCGATAACTCAACTGCCCAAGGATGGGTAAACCCTGCAAAAATGGTATGCTCTAATGTAAGTAGTTGTTCACTTACTTTTTCTTGAATATATGGATGTGCATGTCCGTGAACATTTACCCACCAAGAAGCTACGGCATCAATATACTCATTGCCTTGATCATCAAACAAAAGCGCTCCTTTTCCTCTTACAATTGGAATTGGCAGCACTGCATTTTTCATTTGAGTGAAGGGATGCCAAACTACTTTTTGATCTCTTTTACTTAAATCATTCATTGGTGCGAAGGTAAGAGATTTTGGTTGTTCGGTTGTTCGGTTGTTCGGTTGTTCGGTTAGGGGTAAAGAAATTAAAGGGATTAGACATAATCATAATTTATCTATCCATTCACCAAAATTTGAAGTTATTGCGAGAGATCTTTATTTGCCAAGCGCCTTCTTTAAAGCGTGTATCGTATGTATCACATTTATAGCCAATGCCATGTTTATCTTGTCCACTAACCATACTAAACTTTAATTTGTGAGCCGGACAAACAACATATTCATCTTCTAAAATTCCATTTCCTAAACTGGCTAAGGCGTGAGGGCAATTGTCTTTCATTGCGTAAACAAAGCCATTGATAGTGGCTAAGCAAATTTCTTTCTTTTTAATAATGACTCTTTTTACTTGTCCTTCTAAAGGAATTTTATCTAGCGGAATTGTATGCCACATTATTGATACTCCTAATTATTTACTACAAAAATATGGCTTTCTTTAGTGCCTTCGGAAACTAACTCAATTGAATATTGACCGCAACTTAAATCACTAATATCTAAAGCTAGTTCATTACTTGCAAAATCCTTGGACAGCATCAGTTTACCGGTAAGGTCATAAATGGAAGCGTTTACATTTTGATTGATTTTGAAACAACCTCCTAATTGAATTTTTATTAGATGACTAGCTGGGTTTGGGAAAACTGATACTTTGCAGTTATAATTAAGATTATTAATGGAAGTAATAATATTGTCTTGTATTACAAATGTTTCGGTTGTAGAATGTCTGATGCCTGCCAAATCCATCATTGCTGCCATACAAGTTTTGGTGACGTTCGCCATAAATTCAAAATCTAAATTTTCAATAACGTCATTTGTCGTATGGTAATCGTGATTTCTAAACTCTGCTCCATCTGTAATCATAATGCCCGGCACACCTCTAAACCAAAAAGGAGCATGATCACTTCTTAAAAGATCGGGCGCTACTAATCCATTTAAGGGCACTATACCGCTAATCACTTTTAAATTAGGCACATAATTGATGGCGGCTTGTTCAAAGGCATTTACAACATGTATCGACCTTGTATTGCCAACTAAAAAGATAAAATTACCTCTAAACTCATCTTCAATTAATTGATTATACTGACTTGGAAACAAGAGATCAAAACCTGCAGGAAACACTTGAGATTGTGGTTCATCAGAATAATAACCGATCATTTCATAATTTAAAACTCCTTCTATATTCTTCCAAGGCTCAATGCCTCCAAAGAAAGCATAATTAATACTCCCCAATAAAAAATTCTCTTCTTGATCAAAGCCAATAAATTCGAGAGATTTATCAAAATCGTAGGCGGATAAAACACGAGCAGCTTCTAGGAAACCTACTACGCCAGAACCATTGTCGTCAGCGCCCGGCGCATTGAAGTAAGCATCGTAGTGAGCATCCATTACTATTGTTCTTCGTTCGTCAGCCAAGCCAGGTTTACGACCAATTACGTTGGTACCGGTATTAGATTCAAAACTAAAATCTTGTGTTTTAACATCGTAATTATATGCTTCAAACAATGACTTTATAGTGTCTCTTACATCATGCAAATGGTTAATATCTATATCAAATGATCGAGGTTTACCAATAAATTCTAGCATACTCTTTAATCTAGCTGTATCAATTTGATCTACAATTTCTTGGATATTGATTTCATATTTATCATCTGCAATTAGTCGCAGCGTTTTCCCTTTGACATTATTCCAAAAATCACCATAATACCAATGAATAACTTTATCAGTGCCAATGGTTACCGGAAAGCCAATATCACCATAAGCTGTATCTGTTTTAATGAAATAATTTTCGCCATCATTATAAGATGCTCTTAGTAAAACTTCAATTTCATTTTCTTCTGCATCATCAAGATCATAAAATATAGAAATGGTTTTAGTAGCTGTATTATTTTCGTAATGAATATTGCTGATAACAGGCTTACTGTTCTGTGCAAAAATTAATGATGGAATGAACATCATTAAAACTTTTAAACAATTTTGAAATTTATTTTTCATACTCACTAAACTCATATTTACATATTACAATATTTGTAATCCTTTATATTACAATATTTTATTTCTATCCATTGAAATAACATTGACAAAATAAACAAATAGTAAAAAATAATATGTAAAATTTACCAACACAATTCACCTTTATCACGTACATAATAAAATAACCTACATGACAGTTTTATCACTAGAATGTAAAAACCCTAGCTGAGACATCGGCGCATAAAAACCCTAACAAGAAATGAGAGGTCTAACAGCCTCTCTTTTTTTATTTTAAAAAAAAATAAAAATTCACCAACGCTTGAGATAATAAATACGTACATACTTAGGTAAACCCTATTTACAGTTTTAAAATATAGAAACGTAAAGCCCGAAAATAACATTCTTGTAAGAAAGAGAGAAGAGAAGGGAGAGACTAAATGTCTCTCTTTTTTATGCTTAATGAAGACCTTTAGACATAAAAAAAGTCAAAGCTGTATTAACAACTTTGACTTTTAAAATACCTTTAAACCAGCTATTATTCAGCAGCTTCTTTTAAAGTAACTGTTCTTGTAACTGGATTAAAAGGACTTTCAACTTTATTTCCTTCCGCATCTAACAATGTTAATTCAATTGTATTTTCTCCCATTGGTAAACCTTCCATTAAGTAAGGCGCCCATTTCTCTAATATCACTTCTTGTCCATTAATGTTAGCTTTCACCTTGTAACCTTCTTTCGAAAGATCAGCATTAATTAAATAAAAGTCTAACATCACTTTCTCAGTATCTTTCCCAACATATTCTCCCTTAGGTCTACTGTAGAACATATGAGGTTTAGTGGCGTCAAAATCAGATTCCGCAGCTTTATCTCCTACTGTAAAATCGAATATTTGAAAAGCTGTTGGTGATTTAATGCTTTCATGGTAAGATCTTGATAAGAATGCTAATCCAACATAAGTGCCCGGTTCCATATCCTGTTCAAATGTAGACTCGTAATGAGCAGTATAGGGCGAGTTATTTAAAATTAAGTGAATATGCTGGCCTTTCGCAGAATTTGCGCAATGATCAGCATATTGATTTCCTGTTTGACTGCCTAATTCGAAGTTTCCTACTTCAAAATCAAAAGCTACTTTACCTTTTGCTACTGTCGAATTAGGCACCGGCGTAACTAAACTTAAAGTAGCATCACTAAAAGGATCTGACACTACTTCTGTGAATGTTAAGTCACCCGCTTTTAAAACTATACCCGTTTGCTCTTCCATATGCTCATGATCTTCATGATCCATTTTTTCGGTTACGGTAGTTGTTTTAGGTTTACAACTCCAAGCTACTGCAAGTATTAATAATAAATAAGTTAATCTCTTCATTTGTTTTTGTTTTTGTTTGTTATTCTATTAATTGATGATTTGCTATTTCTCTAATTTCTGTAGAAAATAAATGGCATGTATATTATTTATTCCAGCTGCATTACGCACCTTCTGCTCAATTTTACCTTCTATCATATCACTTAAAACACTAAGATTGTTAACATCGTTCGGTTGGATTGATTTTTTTACTTTTTTAACTACATTGGTAATAACTGACGGTAAATGCTGCTTAATCTTTTCCTTTAATTGATTAGGATAATTGTCATCATGTCCCGGCTTAATATAGCCTATCTCAAGCGAAGAAAAAAACTTCTTAAAAATTACATCATTATAAAATTTCTGTTGCTCTCTTTTGTTATAAGGTACTTTATACCAATATTCAATCAATTCTTTATCCCAAAATGGTAAAAGCCAACTGCCGCCAAAATATTCATACAATCTAACCGAGTTAACAATAAACTTGGTGACCTTATTATTTACAAACCAGCATTGATATTGATCATAAAATTGATCCTTGCTATTAATCGCTTCAAAAGTAGAAAAATCGTAATCAATAGCTGAGTTTTGAAAATGTTTTTGGATAATCATGTTCTTAAAAGCAACTTTACTAAACTCATTCGGCTGATATCCGGTAATTGAACCGCCTAAGAGATCTCCGGAGAAACCCGGCAACGCTACAAAATTTTCAGGAATTAAATTTTTACTTTTTAAATAAGACAAAGCAAAGAAATCTTGCTCATGAGGCAAACTTGATAAAAAATGGTTGTTATCACTATACTCCTGCCATTGATCTGTAAAAAATGTATTGAATAATGTTTCATTATACTCTATAAAATACCATTTTACATTTAGCTGCTGGGCTACTTTCTTGGCAATTTGTACTTCATGACTCTCCTCTTTTCCATAAGTATAAGCAATAACATCAGAATGTCCGTATTGGTGTAACAAGCTAATCATTAAACGCGAATCGTATCCACCCGACAAAGGCACCAAAACTGTTTTATCTTTTATTAGATCGAAGTATTTATCAAAAACAGACGTAAAAAGTTTACTGGCTTCGTTTATATCGACATTTAAAACTTTATCTTTTTGAATATGCTGATAATAAAATTTTGGAGTAGCAGGCTCATTCCCTGACTGCCATAAATATTGACCTGCTTGTAATTGAAAAATATTTTTAGCTAAAGTTGTGTTATCCAAAGTACACCAGCACTTTTTAAAAGCCTCTACACTACTTTCATCTATTTGCATTTCAGACTGCCAATTGTAATTAGTAACTATCTGAATACTTTTTTCATCTTGTTTGTACAATAACGGAAAAGATCGAATATGATCGACGGCGAGTGCCGTTATATTCTTACTTTCTATAACAACAGCAAAATTCCCATTTAAATTTTTTAATCGCTCTACAAAACTATTTTCATTTATTATTTCAATAAAAAGAGATGCTAAGTGCTCATTTTCGATACGCTGATTATTTACATCAAACGCCCAACCAATAACTGCTACATGCTCTTGTATATACCAATTAAATTGAAATGGATAGTTTAACTCACTCAACATCTTCATGACTTAAATTTAAGATATAAGCCAATAAAACAGCATTAAAAGTTATACCAACAACCGTATATATCGCTAAAACAATAAAGAAGTTTCCTATTAAAAAGGCAGTAGCTAATGCAATAGCACGAAACACCAATAAAGCTATATTGTAGTTCAGCTCCCATTTCAATTTAAGTTTTACATCTAACAAAATGGATAAAGGTCCACTTACGTATGCAACGAAATACCATAAAATTAAAACCTGTACAATCTTACCAGCCATTAGCCATTCAGCACCAAACACAAATTGAAAAATTCCTCCACCAAAAAATAACAGAATCAATGTTGGGATAGCAATTATTGCAAAGATGTTTTTTACGATATTCGATGTTAGCTCCTTAAGGCGAGGTTGCTTGGCGACGCTAGCTTCTTTAAAATAAATTTGACCGATGGAAGTTGAGAAAATTCCCATTGGTGCATTCAAATATTTAGTGGCTAAAGTATAATAACCCAAATAGGTATAGCCAAAGAAATACTTTATGGCAAAAGCCGGTAAATTCCTCGATAATGTGCCTACCATAGAAGATATCGTTCCAAACTTTATAAACTGATTGTACTCATTAATCAATGACCTATCCGCAATTGATTTACTTATCGATGGTAAAGACACAAATCCAACCAATAAAGCAAAAATTTGCCCTCCAATAAAGCCTATGATCAAGCCATTAAACACATCTTTAATTACATAAAAACTTAAAATACTGATACCAAAAGTAGCTAATGCTTGAACCACTCTAATATTACCCATTCTAAAGTAAGCTCTTTCTCTATTCAACCAAACCATAATGGGTTGCAAAAGTCCACCGAGTAACAAACTCAAACCTAAAAAATATAGAATATGCTTATCTATTGATGGAAAGAAGAGAGCGCCCAACCATAAAAATACGGTTACCAATAAAGAAATAATTATTGCGATTGCCCAAGAAAAATTCAGTAATTTTTTGGCTTCATTATCACTTTTAGGCAACATAATGGATTGATCCATTTTAAGATTGACAATCTCGAAAAGGATAAAATAAAATGGTAAAAACATACCAAAGACCCCAAATTCCTTAGGTGTAAAGAAAAATTTAGGAAGAATAAAATACGTGATCAAATTAATTGCCTGTGCTGCTAAATTGCTGCCTGACAAGGTTAAAAAGGACTTTAAGAATTTATTCTTCAAGATATAATTGGTTTACCCTTCTATTTCGAGTAGTTCTTTTACCTTACTTTTTAATTTTTCTCCACGAAGATTCTTAGCGATAATAATACCTTCTTTATCTAATAAAAAAGTTTGAGGAATGGCTGATACACCATATAGTTGTGCTACATCATTTTTCCAATATTTCAAATCAGAAACATGCTTCCACTCTAAGCCATCGTCTTCAATAGCTTGTTTCCAAGCAGCTTCATTTTTATCTAACGAAACACCTAATATTTCAAAGTCTTTGCCATCTACCTCATTGTAAAGTGCCACAACATTTGGATTCTCATTTCTACAAGGCACGCACCAAGAGGCCCAAAAATCAAGTAAAACGTATTTTCCTTTTAACGAACTAATGTCAAACGCTTCTCCATTTTGATCTGTTTGAATAAAGTTAGGGGCAGGCTCACCAATAGCAGTAATTTTTAATTTTGCTAACTTCTCATTGATATCCTTTAAATACTTAGAAGTGTTGTTATTCTCCACTAATTCATCATAGATAGGTTTCAATTCATCATATTCTCTACCATATGAATACTCTCTTAATAATAGATAAGCGGCAATTGGAGAACTCATATTCCCTTTAATAAAAGATAGAACAAAAGCTTCACTACTTTGATCTACTTGATCAATAAGCATCATTAAACTATCCTTTAAAAAATCATCTTCGCTAGAATCTAGCATTTCATATAATGCCTCTAAAGGCTCTGTTTCTACTTGATATTTTTCACTAAATTGGCTATATAGATTATTTAATTCAGACCCTTCAATAATCATATCATCCTCTTGACTTAAATCTCCTTCAATAGATATTTTATCTGAGTTATTAGAAAATATTGGAACATATCGGAAGCCTACTTCATCCATAATTCTTAGATATAGCATTTGTGGTTCTTCAATGGTTCCGTTTAAATTGAATTTACCATCATTGATTACCGCAGTATCTAAATCAATCCATTGCCCATCTTCTCTTGCACTAATTTTCACTAGTTTGTTATCTCCGTTCACCACTTCCGCAGCAATGGAAAAACCTTGTTCTTTTTCTTGATTACAAGAAATAAAAATTGAAAAAACAAGGCAAACAATAGACAAATATTTCATATTTACTTTTTTCATTTAGTGATATAGTCTCTTATATAATAGGTAAAGATAATTCATTTACTATTAGCTCTTTGCGTTAATTAATTTATTTTTACAATTAAAATTATAAGCTATGATGGATGAATTAATGGGTCAAATGAAAAACATGATGGCCAATTCACAAAGTGAGTTAGATAATGTTTTGGTAGAAGCGGAAAAAGAAGGTGTGAAAGTAGTTTGTACTGCCAACAAGAAAATCAAAGACATTTCAATTAGCGAAGCTTTAATAAATGAAGGCGAAAAAGAGCAAATTGAGGATCTTTTATTAGCCACAGTTAATGATGCTTTAGATAAAGCGGAAGCAAAATCAAAAGAAGCTTTAAAAAATATAACTGATGGGCTTATCCCTGGTGGACTGGGGAATCTCTTTTAATAGCCTTCAAACTTTTATGTAGTAATTCTGCTGCCACTTTACCTGATTTTACAGCAGCATTCATGGAACCATATGATAAATGGTCGCCACAAATAAATACATTTTCATTGTGCTGTATGGCATAATCATCAGCTGCCATTTGGTTGTCTTGAGGCAAGGCATATTTGATATGATAAGTTCTTAGATGTTGCCAATCGTTAACACTAATTCCGAACCATTGCGCTAATTCCTTCATCACCTCATCCACTAGTTCTTCGTCATCATAATCGTGCTCCTTAGTAATGTTAACAGCTACTAAGTGACTTCCTTCCGGTGCATATGATGGTTGAACTAAACTCACCACGCATAGATTATTTACTAAACCTTTTTCTTCCCCATTTAAAACAATAATAGGTTTTGACACCGGTGGCTCTTCCATTGCAAAATACAAGCAACTCACATGATTGGAGCTTAAATCAATATCATAATCTGGTAAAAGTTGATTTAAAGCCAATGAATTGGTAGCAATTAAAACTTTATCTGCCGTGATAAAATCACCTTTTAAAAGTTGAATACCTGCAGAAGAAACCTTTTTTACTTTAGATTGAAGATGAATTGTACCTTTTTCTAATTTACTAGCTAATTGTTCAGGAATAGAACTCATCCCTTTCTCCGGCAAACCAACCGTTCCTTTATCAAACATTTTGAAGATAAACTTCAACAACCTGCTTGGCGTTTTCATATCGTTATCCAAGCAACTGCTCGCTAAAAATGGTCTAAAAAAACTATTGATAAATTTTTCAGAAAAACCAAATTCTTCCAAATATTGATCAGCCGGAATATCGTTTTTGGTAATAAGTTTCGATTCGTTCAGGCTATTGGCCTCTGCCATAAACTTAATCATCTTCATCTTATCCTTCCAAGTGCCGTTGTTTGCTACAACAGTACTTAAGATGTCTTTAAACTCTTTACTTGGATTTGAGATAAGATTAAAATCGCCATTGTATCTAATTAACGTACCGTTGTAAATCGGTTTAACATTTAATTTTTTACAATCGATAATGCTTTTTAACTCAGGGTAAGCCGTATGAAATAACTGTAAACCTCTATCTAATGAAAAGCCTTCTACTTTATCTGTTCTAATTCTACCACCAACTTGTTTGGCAGCTTCAAAGACATGAACCTTATATCCCTTTTTCTGAAGTATATAGGCTGCAGTAAGTCCAGCTATACCAGCTCCCACAACAACTACATCAGCTTTTTTATATAATAGATTAATGCCTTTCATGTTAGGATATAGGTTTTTATCTCCTGATTACAAAATTAAGACCTATGGCCGATGAAATATGTTCAGAAATTATTACTTGTCTATTAAATAAGCCCTTGAAAGTTTCCTATTCTATTGTTTTCTAACCTTTTATGGTTAGTTAATGTTAAGGGCAATCGATGGGAATGGTAGGAAAAGTAATTTCGTTACTAACAGCTCCTGACCTATCCTTGATATAAACAGAATAAGTTACCGTGTTTACTTGCGGATTGGATAGACAAGCACCAAAGAATGTTCCTGTACTTGCTAAAATAGTAATGGTTACAGTTCCTGTAATATCAGGCACACCTCCATTGGCTGGAAGAATTGGAATGGTATATTGCGTAAAAGTAGTGTCAAACTCCTCAAAAGTAAGGAACACGTGAGGTGGTGGAATGTTAAAGCTATCACTTAATACGTATCCAATATCGCCATTACCGTCTGAGAAATCAAACTTCAATAAAATTGTATCTGGAGCACCCGGCGCACCGCTAACCGGAGTTCTTGCTAATAATACTTGGGGATTACTTAATTCAGGGACATCATTAAAAGAAGGCGCATCAATGCAACTCGTGGCTAAGAAACCACTTATCATCAAAACCAACATAAAACCAACTAACGCTTTCATATTCTTATAACAAATTAATTGTCCATTTATTTCATTTGATCATTAACTAGCTAACGAATTATTGAGTTTGCTTTAATTAAATGCTTTACATTCGCAGTTTATTAATTATTCTCTACCAATTTTGTTAGCGGCTTCTAAAATAAAGAAATTAATTTTTGATGAGGAGATATCTTTTCAAACAAAGGTTAATGCGATATATAATTATCAGTATCAGCACGAATTAACCTATCAAAAATTTAGTCAACAACTTTATCCTGAATTTAAAGGAAACGCCGACATTAATGACTACCCTTTTCTTCCTATAGATTTTTTTAGACGTGTTCCAATTATATCGAAAGATTTGAATGCTTCTAAAGTTTTTGAAAGCAGCGGCACGACAGACTCCAATAATAGTCAACATCATATTGTAGACCTTGATTTGTACGAAGAAAGTATTTTAAAAACCTTCCAATACTTTTATGGTGATCCATCGGACTATATCTTTTATGGATTATTGCCTTCTTACATTGACCGATCCAATGCTTCCTTGCTTTATATGGTGGAATATTTGATTGGGCAATCAAAACAAAAAGAAGGTGGTTTTTATAAATTCAATTACGATGAGTTAGTGGCAGATTTGAGTAATTATTCCGGCAACAAGAAAAAAATTGTTATTGGTGTAACGTTTGCTTTGTGGGAAATGGCTGAGCAGTTTACTTCATTAGATTGGAGTGATATCATCATTATGGAAACCGGCGGCATGAAAGGGCGAAAGAAAGAGATTTTGAGAGAAGAACTACATCAAATTCTTGGCAATGCCTTTCAAGTAGATCAGATCCATTCTGAATATGGTATGACAGAATTACTATCTATGGCGTATTCAAAAGGCAATGGCGTTTTTGACTGTCCACCTTGGATGAAGGTTTTAGTAAGAGATCCTTACGACCCAAAAGTAGTTTCCACTAGCGGCAAAGGCGTTATCAATGTAATTGACTTAAGTAATTTGTTTTCTTGTTCGTTTATTGCCACTAATGATTTAGGAGAAGTGTTTGAAGACGGCAGTTTCAAAGTTTTAGGCAGAATGGATAATAGTCAGTTGAGAGGCTGTAATTTGATGTTTTCGGATTAGCTTTTAGACGAAAGATGTTTGAAAAAAAATAGACACTAATTTCACGAATTGTCACAAATACTATTATGATTAACACTGCTAATTTTCTTTGCCTTATCGATCTCACAGATTGAATTGTCCGCAAAGCGGCAAAATCCATGTAATTATTTTAAAACTACACAAACACTAAATTTGAGATGTTTATTAATACTATATAAATAGCCAACATTATAAATCAAACAATTTAATCACATAAATCTGTGGAATTCGTGTCAAAAAATAACTATCAAAAACTTATAGAAGTAAGATTACATCAGCGTTTTTAATTCCTTATACACCTTATGTATGGGCAAACCCATTACATTAAAATAAGAGCCTTCTAAATATTTAACACCAATCATTCCAATCCATTCTTGTACGGCATACGCTCCAGCTTTATCTAACACTTCATAGTTGTTGACATAATATTCAATTTCTTCTTCTGTAAGATGCTTAAAACCTACTTTAGTGATATCAGAAAAAGAAATTTGAGTATTTTTTGTGGTGATACAAACACCAGAAACAACCTCATGCACTTCACCGCTAAGTTTTTGTAAATGTGCTCTAGCTTCTTCAGTATCCTTTGGTTTACCAATAATTTCATCATGTAGTAAAACAATAGTATCAGCTGTCAATAAAATAAAATCATCTTCTTTTATTGAAGGTAAAATATGCTTGGCCTTGTCAATGGCTAACGCCTCTGGCACATCGCATTTGGCTAACTGCCCATCAACTATTTCTTCTTCATCAGAAGTTAGGATAGTAAAATTATAGCCTGCGTCTTTTAAAATTTGTTGTCGCCTTGGCGATTTAGAGCCAAGAATCAATTGTTTTTTCATATTGTATTAGCTGTATTCCAATGTAAATCATACTGATCATGCCGAAAAACATAATGCCTTTCACCCAATTGCTAATGGCTCCATAATCTGCTGAATCCTTTGCTTTTATTAGTTTGAATCCTAGCCATACTGCCGGTAATTGAATAAACACAATCATATATGAAATCGGTAACCATTGATGAGCTTTTAAATCTTTTTGAATATAAACTACGCCAAAAATCAATAATAGAATCCAAAAGAAAGCTACTATTTTAGTTTTCGATTCGCCTAAAACAATTGGAATTGTCTTTGCCTCAAATTCCTCATCTCCTTTCCTATCTTGTAAATCTTTCACCAATTCTCTCAACATAGAAATAACAAATACAAACGCCATGTAGCCTGAACCAAAAAGCATTATTTCTTTAGCTTGATTAGGAATCAATTCTATTTCTTTCCAATTGATCTCAAAATAAATTAAAATAAAAATGACGGCTGCAGTAGCTATAGAAACCACTAAGTTACCCACCAAAAACATTCTTTTAAAAGATTGGGCATAAAACCAAAGTAAACTAGCCATAATAAGTGGCAAAAGAACCAGCATATAATTCCCTAAAGTAATTGCAACGATTAATGAGGCAATTAAACCTACTCCAGTTAAATAACTAAAGTAATTAAACGCATTTTCATCGCTAATTTTTTCACTTACAATTACCTTCCCAGGTTTATTGATTAAGTCGATAGGAAGATCGTAATAATCATTAATCACATAACCTCCAGCTGCGATTAAAACAGTAGAAAGGATTAATAAAAGCAATTGCCAAATCGCCAAATTGGGTTCACTGCCGTAAATTTTATGAATAGGTTGAATAATGCAAAACCAAAATAACAATTGAGTGACTGCAATCATCAACAAATTAATAGGACGAATAATTTTTATATATGGCATTCTATATTTTCTTTTAAACCTTTTAGGTTTTTAATTTATCAATAGTGATTGATCAATAATATTATTTCCAATTTATTTAGATATAAACCTAGAAGATTTCATCTAACATTTAGTCTTTTACTTTGAACCATTTGTCTTGTACTCTCAAAGTCTTTTCAATAACTTCTCTAACGCAACCTTTCCCTCCTTTTAATGGACTAATGTAATCCGCTAAAGTTTTTATCTCATGCACTGCATTGGCAGGACAGCAGCCCACACCACACAAACGCATTGCTTTATAGTCCGGAATATCATCACCCATGTAAAGTGTATGTTTTAAATCTACTTTGTGATCCAATGCAAATTCTTGTAACACTTCTTCTTTATTTTTTACATCATGATAGATCAATTTTACGCCAAAATGTTCTAACTTTTTTAGCACGCCATGTCTGCCACCACTGGTAATAATGGCTAATTTACCGCCATTTTTCAACCAAGTTTGTAAAGCATAACCATCTTGAGCATGCATGTTTCTCCAAATTTCTCCATCGGGTGCACAAATCAATTTGCCGTCTGTTAAAACGCCATCTACATCTAAAACAATTGTATTTATATCCTTTAATTTATCTAACCACATCTAATAAGATTGAATACTCTTCCAAAAAGCTTTATATAAATTAGTTAACGATTCATCATTCCATTCCTCCAGTAACTTCAAATGTCGTTTTTTAGTATTTTCATCATTGCGAATAGCCGGACCGGTTTGAATTTCTTTTGGATGTTGCAAAGCTGCTTTTCTAATCGTTTCCTTTAATAATGGCTGTAAAATTTCCGCAGGCAGCTTCTTATCGGCTAATAGATCATTCACTCTAGCTAATAAATGATTAATGTTATTGTTCAATAAAACCGCGGATAAGTGTAACCATTCTCTCTGCTCATCTGAAACGGAATAAATTTTATTCGTTAGCAATTTGGCTAAATTTTCTAATGCATGCAGAAAACTTGGCGTATTGCTATCTATACAAATCGGCAATGTTGAAAAATCTACAGCTTCAAATTTCGTCATGGTTTGCAATGGATAAAACACTCCAAATTCTGCTGCATGACTAGACAAAATTGATTTGGGCGTGGCGCCACTGGTATGCACTATTGGCATCACAAGCTCCTTTATTTGTGATGCTACATTTTCAATTTGTTGATCATTAACCGCTATTATGATAAGATCAACCTCAAAATTGCAAACAATTGACAAATCATTAGTAGCAGCCGCTCCAAGCTTTTGAGCTAAAACTTCTGCATTCCTTAAACTTCTGCTAGCGATAAAAACAACATCAATATCTTTTTCATTTAAAGCCAATGCCAAATGAGTTGCCATATTACCACTGCCAATAAAACCAACGCGCTGTATCTTCTTCACTAATTAAATATTGATAGTATTTAAAGCTAGTTTATAACCCGTAAAAGCCAATAAAATTCCTCCTACATTACTAATTAATAGATACATAAGAAAATTCTTATACATCCCTTGATTGAGTAATTCTAAATTTTCAAAAGAGTAACTGGAAAATGTGGTAAATCCACCCAAAACTCCAACGACCAATAATAAATATGTTTTCTCTGAGAAATTAGCTTGTGTACTCAAAATCCCCATTAAAATGCCTATTACTAAAGAACCTAATAGATTTACTGTCAATGTTCCTGAAAGGACAACAGATTCAAAAGTTCTATTTATAAAAATTGATACTGCGTAACGCATTGACGCTCCTAAAGCACCTCCTATCGCTACCCATAAAACATTTAGCATGTGCCAAATTTACAAATCTTGTGAAGTATTCTATTAATTAGTTTAAACAAACATCTAAATTCATTCAACTACTAAAACATTTCCTAAATCGAAATTAACTGCGGTTTGAACAATAAAATTGTAAATTCGTTTATAAGATTATGATTAGTAACTCACCATCTGAATTAAAATGGATTCGGTCTATTTTAGTAGTCACCGGCGTAATTAATTTACTCTGGGGTATTTCAGTTATATTTTTTAATGGCCTGCTTTTAGACATCATTAATTTGACCGTCAATGACGATCAATTTCTTTGGAGAAGTTCGGGCATCATGTCGCTGGCCATGGGATTTGCCTATTTACTGGCTAGTAGAAATGCCAATAAGTATTGGATAATTGTTTTGATTGGATTATTCATTAAGATATTTATGCCTATTAATTTTTGGCTTTCCTACCAAAGTGGAGAAATGGAACTTTCGTTATTTGAATTAGCTGCAGCTTTACATTTAATCTGGGTTTTACCTTTTATCGCTATTCTTTATAGAATTTATTTACAGCGATATATTGAAGACAAAGAAATAATTGAGTTGACAGGAGATGATTATGAATCTTCCTTGCATATTTATTCCACCAGTTATCAAAGATCTATTTTTGAAGCATCGGAAGAATCTCCTATTTTATTGGTTTTCTTAAGACATTTTGGTTGCACTTTCTGTAGAGAAGCGTTAGCTTATATAGCCGATCATAAAAAAGAGATTGAATCCAATGGCGCTAAAATTGTTTTAGTTCATATGGTTTCGCAAAGCGAAGCTAAAGAAGCACTTGATAAATATGGTTTAAGTGAAATAGAACACGTAAGTGATGAGGAATCATTTTTATACAAAAGTTTCAAATTAAGAAGAGGACGTTTCAGTCAATTGTTTGGTTTAAAAGTTTGGATTAGAGGGCTATATATTGGTTTAATTAAGAAGCATGGTATTGGTCCGATTCAAGGCGATGAATACCAAATGCCGGGCGTTTTTCTAATAGATAATGGAAAAATAGTCAAAGAATATCTTCATAAAAGTGCCTCTGATGTTCCTCCTTATTTAGAGCTTGCAACTATTAAATCAAAATAGCTGTTGTTGTAGTTTATGAAGGCTTATCGTTTCAGTAAATTTATTCCTCCCAAAACCAATGGAAGCACTTTTGAGAAGTTGCTAGAACTTTTTAAAGAGTTGTTAGTCTATACTTCAGGTGATGTGGCAGAAGCGCTAGATTGGCTCACGCAACTGGATAATGAATACAAGTTAACCACCGGCGAATATGGCATTGGTGATTTCATTAAAGACCTTTACGATAAAGGATTTATACAAGATGGCGATCAACCCAGCTCAGGGTTTTCAATTACCTCTAAAATGGAACAATCCATTCGGCAGAAATCATTAGAAGAGATTTTTGGCAAGCTCAAGAAAGCAGGAAGAGGTAATCATAGAACCAATTATTCCGGTCAAGGAGATGAAGCTTCTGCTGAAAAACGCCCCTTTCAGTTTGGAGATAAGCTCGACCAAATTTCCATGACGGATAGTATTCGTAATGCTCAAATTAATCATGGCATTGGCGATTTTCATTTGTTAGAAAGTGATTTGGAAGTAGTTGAAAGCGAGTTTAAAGCACAAACTTCAACTGTATTGATGATCGATATTTCTCACTCAATGATTTTATATGGTGAGGATAGAATTACGCCTGCGAAAAAAGTAGCTATGGCGCTATCTGAGTTAATAATGCGCAAATACCCAAAAGACACTTTAGATATTATAGTTTTTGGCAATGATGCTTGGCAAATATCGGTAAAAGAACTGCCCTATTTAAAAGTTGGTCCTTATCATACAAATACAGTTGCCGGATTAGAATTAGCTATGGATCTTTTGAGACGAAGAAAAAATCCGAATAAAAATATTTTTATGATCACCGATGGTAAGCCAACTTGTATAAAAGAAGGCATCAATTATTATAAAAATAGTTTTGGTTTAGATCAGAAAATTTTGAATAAAACATTCACTTTAGCTAGACAATGTAGGAAGTTGAAAATTCCAATCACCACATTTATGATTGCTCAAGATCCATATTTAAAGCAATTCGTTCAGGAGTTTACAGAGATTAATAAAGGCAAAGCATTCTATACCAGTTTAAAAGGTTTGGGTGAATATATTTTTGAAGATTACGAGAGTAATAAGAGAAAGAAGATGAGGTAAATTGAAGATTAGTAAGTTGAGTAAGTGTTGTAAGTAATTTAAGGATAAAGAATTAAGTAAATAGTTAGAAGTTAAAGGATGACAGATATAAAGAAGATTAAAACACTTGGAGATTTAAAAGCGAGTGGTTATAAAGCAAGGTCGATAAAAGACGAGTTAAGAGAAAATTTGATTGAAGCTATAAAGTCTAAGAAGACCGTATTTCCAGGTATTTTAGGTTATGAAGATTCAGTTATTCCTGAAATGGAAAGAGCAATTCTTTCTAAGCACAATATTTTACTTTTAGGCTTAAGAGGACAAGCAAAAACTAGAATGGCTCGGCAGTTAACCACGCTTTTAGATGAGTTTATTCCTGTAGTGGCCGGATCTGAAATCAATGACGACCCTATGGCGCCCATTTCACGTTTTGCTATCGACATAATTAAAGAGAAAGGAGACAAAACGCCTATTGAATGGTTACATAGATCGGAACGTTACAGCGAAAAATTAGCTACACCTGATGTTTCTGTTGCCGATTTGATTGGTGATGTTGATCCCATTAAAGCCGCTACTCAAAAATTATCCTATGCTGATGAGCGTGTGATTCATTACGGTATTATTCCAAGATCTAATAGATGCATTTTTGTCATCAATGAGTTGCCCGACCTACAAGCTAGAATTCAGGTAGCCTTATTTAATATTTTGCAGGAAGGCGATATTCAAATTAGAGGTTTCAAACTAAGATTGTTGTTAGACATTCAATTTGTGTTTACTGCCAATCCGGAAGATTATACCAACAGAGGTTCTATTGTTACACCATTGAAGGATAGAATTGAGAGTCAGATTTTAACACATTATCCTCAAACCATTGAAATTTCTAAAACCATTACGGAGCAAGAAGCGCGAGTGGAAGCTTTAAAAAGCAATACTATTTATGTGCCCGAAGCTGCCAAATATTTGTTAGAGCAAATTGCAATGGAAGCTAGAAATAGCGAATATGTTGATGCTAAAAGTGGTGTTTCCGCTCGATTAACTATTACGGCGTATGAAAATTTGGTAAGCTCTGCCGAAAGAAGGTTATTGTTGTATGGTGAAAAAAATACGGCTATAAGAATTACGGACTTCTGGAGCATTATTCCAGCGATCACCGGTAAGATAGAATTGGTATACGAAGGCGAACAAGAAGGTCCGTTGGTAGTGGCACAAACGCTTTTATCAAAAGCCATTAGAACACTTTTTGAGACGATTTTTCCGAATCCTGAAAAAGCCAAAAAGAAGAAGATGAATAATCCATATTCGGAAATCATCAATTGGTTTGCGGAAGGCAATACGATTGACATTCCGGTTGATATTAAAGACAAAGATTTGTACAAACAAATGTCTAAAATACCAACACTAGAAGATCTAGTAACAGCATCTATTGATATTGAAAACAAGAAGGATATTCCATTTTATATGGAGTTTTGCTTGCATGGAATGGCAGCCTATTCAATGATTGGAAAAGATGTTTTAGGGCATACTTTCCAATTTAGAGATTTGATGCAAAGCATGTTCAATTTAGATGAGTTTACGAATTAAGATTTGCTATAACATTTCTTAAATTTTGTCATGTTAAAATGTTAGTTTTTAGATGTAACTATGTCTTATCTAAAACTATTTTATCATGAAATATAAAGTTGCCATTCAGAAAATAACTACTGTAAATGAGATTAAAGGTTATTGGACATCAAAGGATTATATAGAATTGCTAAAGCGATTAGAATTTGGTGATGCTGATCAAGTAGCAGAAAATGAGTTAGAAGAAATGCTATTTATGGCCATTTCTGATTATGAATTAGATGAAGCTGCTGCCATTGTTTTAACTTATAAATTAGGCAACCAATTAACTGCCGGACAGATAGAGCAGTTATCGCATGAAATGATTACCGATAAAGTAGCCGAAGAATATGCAGACATCCAACTACAATCTTATCTTTTTCATATCAACCAATTACTTTTTAGAGCATATAATGGTAAATTCCCCAATATTAAAGCCAGTATTATAGGTTTTGAATTGACACCCTTAAAAGAAAATGGGAAGCCAATCACCAAAGAAATAGTATTGAAAGCGTTTAGCAATGGCCTTACGGATAGAAGTTTATTGATGCGATTGTTAGATGATCAATTGTTAGGCAAAGCACCTTTTCCTGAAGCAGAAGGCATTATTTGGGAATTAAAAAATTTAGGCGAGCATCAGTACCAATTAATTACACTCGATTATTGGTTAAATGAAGAAGATTTCGATTCAATGGAATTTGAGGGCAATGTGGTGGCATTTATTGAGAAAGAAGAAGATTAAAATTCTAAAGCAGGTAAGTTTAACTTTAATGGTTATTCATTAATGTAACTAGTTTCAAAAGTGATTTATTCCAAACAATATCTGATTCTGATGTTCCTAAACGAACTACAATCATATTGTAATCCGGATTAACATAAACGATTTCTCCTCGATAACCAATAGCTGTAAAGTCAGTCATATCCATCACTTCAGGAGCCGGAACCGGACTATCGTGTTCATCTTTATAGTATTCGCCTCTGTAATCATATGTATGTAGCCAAAAACCTCTATTATACCCCCAAAAACTCCCTTCTGTAGTATCTCTCTTGCCGGCAGCATTCGCCCATTCTTCAGAAATAATTTGTTGTCCTTCCCAATGTCCTTTGTTTAAATACAATCTACCGAACTTGGCTAAATCTAATGCATTGGTTGACAATCCTCCAAAAGCATGGGCTACCCTATCTCTTTTCGAAACATTCACCAACCCATCATTTTGCATGCCTAAAGGCGTCCATAACTTTTCTTGCAGATAAGAAGTATAGCTCTGTCCGCAGGCACGTTCAATACAAATTCCAAGAATTAGGGATGTCATAGAACTATAAGCAAAATGAGTAGATGGCTCGTATTTCATTTTTGTTTTTTGCATAAAATGCAAAGCCTCTTTGTTATAATACATTCTTCCTAATCGCAAGACTTGCTCGTGATCAGTAAACTTTAAGCCGGATGTCATTTGCAACAAATCTTTTATTCTAATATCCTTTCTTTCATCTTCTGCAAATTCAGGAATAAAATCAGACACCGGTTGTTCTATGGATTTTATCTTACCTTCTTCAATAGCTATACCGGCTAATGTGGCTGTAAATGCTTTGGTGACAGAAAATACTTGTAAAAAACTATCGGCATCATAACCATTGTGGTACGACTCGTAAACAATAGTATCATCTTTAATAACTAAGAAAGCTGTGGTTTTAGTTTCGTCTAAAAAATCTTCAAAATTTTCGGCTTTAAAATCATTTTTTGCTAAAATCCATTGATTATAATCGGGTATATCGATATTACTTTTTTGCTTACTAAAATGATATGGTTTTGGTGATGCCACAAGGCTATCATTCTCAAAAATTCGATAATCGGTTACATTGGGTGCATTTTTAAAAATCACTCTGGCACCGGTGCCATTACATGAGTTTAAAACTATTAAAAGAGTAAAATGGAATAAGAATTTGGAAACGATTTTCATTGAAAAATTAGATAAGCAATAATACGCTTTTAAGATAGTTAGGAAGTTTGGAAATCATGATCACCAAACAAGAAAAAATCCAAAATTTAGCGTCTTGTTAATCTTATCTAATAAAATGTGAATGATGCCTAAAATAAAAAACCATCTAAAATCCTTTGCAAGACTTTAGATGGCGCATTCATGGTTTGGTTGGTTTTATCTTAATTGATGCTAATCTCTTTTGGTGACATCAGACTGACCACTTACTGTCTTAACAACTTTAGGATCTCCCCAGTAGTCGAAGTCGGATTGACCTGATAACTCTGCATCTATACTTTCTATAACTGTCATTTCTGCATCACTTTGAGCGGATAAATCAATAAACAGTTTGTTTACCGTTAAATCTTCTCCCTCCATGTTAGATTGCCCTGATCCTTCATGAGTGTATTTATCAGCTTTCCCACTTATTCTTAACGAAGATTGCCCATGAATGTCAGTAGTTAGATCTTTCACTTCAATATTATCCATATAAGTACTGCCTTGTCCTGTTAAAGTAATTTTCAAGTTTTCAAAAGTTACATCATCCATTATAGCGTGCGACAAGCCACTCACATTCAATACTTTTAAATCTGGTACAACAATATAAAATTTAGGTCTTGAATAGCTAACACTTTTCATGAATCCAATGCTCACATTAGAAAATCTATTATGATCAGAATCAATTTTTAGCGTATTGCCATTTTTCTCAACTTCCACATACTTGTTAAATCTTTTATTAGGTAACATATGTACTTCAAAAGCATCTCCTTGTTCAATCTCTACTTCTACATTTCCACTTAACTCGATTTGGTCAAAATTTTGATAGTCAAAACTTGTCATATTTCTTTTGCTCCAAGAACTGCCTAAGGTAAGCACACTATCAATCGGTTCTAAAATACCATCATGCATCAGCCATCTATTTCCAGCCACTGTTTGGGCGCCTACATTTTTTGAATTATCAACGTTATCCAAAATATCGCCCATACCGTAATCAAAAACTACTACAGTCCCTTCCGGCACATTTAGTTTCAGTTTAACCGATTGATTTCTCCATTTGGTTCTATCGCCTAATCCAAAGTAAGGATCTACAGTTAAATGCCCTTTATCGTATTTTACATTATGAGAAATACTTTCGGCATTCTTAGTGGCATTGCTATTGCTGTTGCCATTTGCCTTTAAAATAGTTTCTAAGTAAATGTTCTCATCACTACTTTCTCTAACATCCATTTCTATCCAATCACTTGCGGTTTCTAATCGCTTAGTAAAAGCAAAAACATTACTGAATTTTATATCGTATTCTAATCTTTCAAAATCAGCTTCGTTATCATTTAATGCTACATATAAAGTATCGCCAACAGGTCTATCTAAGATTTCTTGTTTAGATACGATTTCTCTCTCAGAAAAATAATTGGCTACTTCATAAGCGGAGATACACATAAAAATAACTCCAATAAAGAATAATCCTAAGCCCATAAAGCCAACATTCTTATTTCTTACTTTGTATTTGGTGAAAATTCTAAGTGGAACATAAATCAATAGTAAGATTGGTATTTCAAGTACTAAAACGCCGCCAACAAGTGCTAGTAGCCATCCAAGTGTTGAAGCAAAAATATACTTGATGGATAATGGCAACACAACTAAAAAGCTAAGCAATGAAGCAAACAATGCTATAACTGCTGCTACTAATACAATTACTGCAATTAATGAGAATAGTATTTTAAAGAACAAGAAAAATACTTTAGCAATAGCTCCCAATACTTTGCCAATGCCATTAACTATCTTTCTAAGTACCGAGTTGTTAGCATTATTTTGAGTAAAATCTTTTAAATTTTCTCCTACCTGATTGATCTCTTCTCGAATTTTTTTTTCAAGGTTATTGATATTGACCGGCTCCCCTTTCATTTCTAACTTTTGAGAAGCCGTTTTCGCCTTTGGGAGAATAATCCATAAAACAACATATATGGCAGGAAGAATTCCAACTGAAAAGACCACAGATAAAATAAAAGCTAATCTAATCCATAAAGGATCATCAATGTTCCAATATGCACTTAATCCTGAGCTTACACCAGCAATTATTGCATTATCTGGATCTCTATACAACCGTTTAGTCCCTTTTTTGTCGCTGGCACCGGTCGCTGTCCTATTGGTGTTTGTTGTTCTTTCAGATGTTTCTGATTCTTCAAACATCTCACCATCAACATCAAAGTCTTCCGGTCGGCCCATTATATCAATAACTTCCGCTACATCTCCCATACTTACTACTTTAAAACCAGAACGGTCTAAAGATTCTGTAAAAAGTTCTGCTAAGCGTGATTCAATATCAGCCACTATTTCATCTCTTCCTTCAGTATATTTATAGTATTGGTTGAGGGAGTCTAAATATTTTCTTAATTCCTCGAAGGCATCTTCGTCTATTTGATATACGATTCCACCTAAATTAATATTAACCGTCTTTATCATGATTCTTTTGATTTTAAAATTTCACCATTTTGTGTTGTTACTTGCACTGCGTGCACTAATTCATTCCAAGTGTCTCCTAACTCCTGCAGAAATTCTTCGCCTGTTGGAGTAAGTTGAAAATATTTACGAGGCGGTCCGCCAGTGGATTCTTTCCATTCGTAACTTAATAAGCCTGCATTTTTCAATCGAGTAAGTAATGGATATATCGTTCCCTCTACCACTAATAATTTTGCATCTTTTAAATCATTCAAAATATCTGAAGTATAAACCTCTCCCCTTGAAATGATACCTAGAATACAATACTCCAGGACGCCTTTCCGCATTTGCACTTTTGTATTTTCTAATTTCATTTGAACTAATTTTATTTTAATGGACAAATGGATCTCGCAAAAACAAAATAATCATATCACTTCGTGACAATTAACTGATTATTTTCTTGTGCTCGGTTCATTTGACTATGTTTTATTAACTATTGTATGTTTTCATATAGGAATGTGATACTGTACCAATTCCCTTCTTTGATCGGATATTGATCGATTGGTAAATTGATCATTTTTCTTACCATCTCTGTCATGTTTTGATCTTTTGATTTAATGGAAATGATGTAAGGTTTTCCATCGGTATCTAAAAAGTAGCTTACATAAAATTCCGAATGATTATTTGTATCTGTGTCTACTTCTGCCATGCCATTATAAAAATCAATAGTGTTAATAGTCGGTTGATGTTCTTCCCTACTGTAACTATTAAAACTTACACTCATTAAAATAAGCAACGCTATTGTTGTTATACCCTTTTTCATTGCTTAAATATTTGGTGTGATAACAACTTCATCTAAAGTAACATGAGGAACAACTTTCCCATCAATGATGCTTGCACTTACTACTCTATTCCAATTTCTTTTAGCAGTAATTTTTACCTCAGGCAAGTCAATTAATGGAAGTACTTCTCCATTCACTAACATACCTTTTACAATAATGGAATTTGTAGTATTGGTTGTGTGATTTTTAAAATCGGCAATACTGTTAGATTTTTTGTCAGCTGTTGCAAATCCTGCAAAAAGGATAAAGCTGATGGTCATGGTTAAAAATAATTTCTTTTTCATGGTTCTTGGTTTTATTGGTTGCCGCTTGCAATATGCTAAGTCGGTTTTGGTTGCTACCTACGCTAAGCTTCGGCAGACAATGTGGTTCTTGGTTTATTTTTTTTGGTTTGTTTTGAATTACAGTACAAGTATACGGAAGAATACAGTACTATGCAACACATAGTACCTTCTTTTAGACTGTAAAGTGTATTAGAAAGTACTATGCAGAAATTATATCTAATTGATTTAGTGTAGATTATATACCAATAAATAGTTTGAAAAAATTTTTCAAAAAAAATGTTAAAATTTTCAGAAGCCCGAAAACTGAATATATTGAAGTGCTTTTTTTATTTAAAAATGTCAATTAGCCCATAATTGAAAAAGCCTATTAGAAGTTTCCTCCTAATAGGCTCTGTACCTTATCCACCCCCTTTTACAATTAGAACGGACAACCTTGACACGGTACTACATCAATGCTGATCTGGCATTCTTCAAAAAAATATCATTAAACTAGCCTAAAAAATTAGAATAGCAATAAAACTAATACGGTTAAGGGGTTAAAATAAATTAGGGGAGGTTCATCATTTCTATTATAGAAATGAACGACTTATTTTCGTTTGAATATGTCTTTATTCTATTTAAATATATTACCAAATTTCAACAAGGTCAACTAAAAAATAATTTTTACGAGATTTCTATTTTTAGAGCTTAAGGATTGTTAATCCGTTAAAAATACTTGTTAAAGCAACTATTTTTAGGCAACTTTGTGTTACACTTAATAAATGAAATTATTATGCAAAAAGGAATATTTAAAGTACCCACTCCAATCAATGAAACAGTTTTATCTTATGCTCCTGGAACGCAGGAAAGAGAAGCATTGCAAAAAGAGTTAAAAAGACGAAAGTCTATTACTGTAGATATTCCAATGTATATAGGAGGAAAAGAAGTTAGGACAGGAGATAAAAGGTCTTTACATCCTCCACATGAGCATCAACATACTTTAGGTCATTATCATTATGGAGATGCCTCTCATGTAAATGATGCTATCAATGCTGCTTTAGCAGCTAAGCAATCATGGAGTGGACTTCCATGGGAAAACCGTGCAGCCATCTTTTTAAAAGCAGCCGATTTAATCAGCGGACCATATAGAGCATCCATTAACGCGGCTACCATGTTAGGGCAATCTAAAAATGCCTATCAGGCTGAAATTGATGCGGCATGTGAGTTTGCCGACTTTTTAAGATTCAATGTCAAGTTTATGACAGAAATCTATGAAGATCAGCCTATCTCCTCTCCTTTGGTTTGGAATAAGATTGAATACAGACCTTTAGAAGGATTTATTTTTGCATTGACTCCATTTAATTTTACGGCTATTGCTGGTAATCTTGGATCAGCGCCTGCTATGTTGGGTAACACAATAGTTTGGAAACCTGCTGACACTCAGGTGTATGCCGCACAAGTAATCATGGAAATATTTATTGAAGCTGGTTTGCCGGATGGTGTAATTAATTTAGTTTATGTAGATGGACCAGTGGCCGGCGATGTAATTTTTAATCATAAAGATTTTGCCGGTTTACATTTTACAGGTTCTACCGGAGTTTTTCAGCATTTATGGATAACCATTGGTAATAACATCAACAAATACAAATCTTATCCAAGAATTGTAGGGGAAACCGGAGGGAAAGATTTCATTATAGCTCATCCAAGTGCGAAAGTAAAAGCTCTATCTACTGCTATTGTTAGAGGAGCTTTTGAATATCAAGGACAGAAATGTTCTGCTGCTTCTAGAGCTTACATTCCTAAAAGTTTGTGGGCTGAAGTAGTGAAAAATGTAAAAGCAGATTTAGCGGAAATTAAAATGGGTTCTGTTGAAGATTTTGGCAATTTCATTAATGCTGTTATCTCAGAGCCAGCCTTTGATAAAATTACTGGCTATATTGAGCAGGCTAAAAAAGACGACAATGTTGAAATAGTTGCCGGAGGTAATTTTGATAAATCTAAGGGATATTTCATTGAGCCAACTATTATTAAAGCCAATGATCCAAAGTATAGAACAATGTGCGAAGAATTGTTCGGTCCGGTATTAACGGTTTATGTTTATGAAGATGACCAATACGAAGCAATTTTGAGATTGGCTGATGAAACTTCACCATATGCTTTAACCGGTGCGATTTTCTCACAAGATAGATTTGCGGTTCAACAAGCTTTAGATGTTTTAGAAAATGCAGCCGGAAACTTTTACATCAATGATAAACCAACCGGCGCAGTGGTTGGCCAACAACCATTTGGTGGTGGAAGAGGATCTGGTACAAACGATAAGGCAGGTGCTAAGCAAAATTTATTAAGATGGGTGTCTTGTAGAACGATAAAGGAGACGATGGTTCCTGCGGAGGATTATAAGTATCCGTTTTTAGGTAAGTAAGTTGATATCTATATTTTAAGGTCGATTTCTAGATGTAAAAAATAGACACAGATTTCACGAATTATAACCGATATAATTGATGATTTGAACTGCTAGCTTTTACTGTATTCCTAATTTCATAGATTAGCTTGCCGTTTTGGCGGCAAAAATCCATGCCATTATTAAAAGCAATCAACTTTAACAATCTATCAATCTGCGAAATTCGTGCCCTCCTGCTCGGCCGGCAGGTCAAAAAAAGCTTTAACACGTTTTTAAGAATGGTCAAACTGAAAAACTTGGACAAGTGATTATTGAGAAACTAATATTTTGGAAGACAATTTACCTTCAATAACATTCTCTTCATTGATATTTTCTAAATGAAAATTTTCGATTTGACCCACTAGTTGAGGATCGTAAGCAGTTGCTACTTTAATATAATTATCAGTAAAGCCATACATTAAACCATCCTTCTTTTCTTCTTCAAAAAGAACAGGTCGAGTGGCTCCAATAAATTGGGAATAGAAATGACGTTTTTTCTTTTCTGATAATATTCGCAGCATTTGGCTCCTTCTATTGCGCTCTTCTGAAGAAACTACATGAGGCAATTCTACTGCTCTCGTATTTGGTCGCTCAGAATACGTGAATACATGTAAATAGGAAACATCTAAGTCATTTAAGAAATTATAGGTTTCTAAAAACTCTTCTTCTCCTTCACCAGGAAAACCAATGATAACATCCACACCAATACAAGCATGTGGCATCAATGATTTTATTTTCGCTACTCTATCCACATATAATTCTCTGCGATATCTTCTCCGCATTAATCCCAAAATCTTATTGGAACCTGATTGTAATGGAATATGGAAATGAGGCATAAATTTTTGACTTGTTGCCACAAACTCAATAATCTCATTTTTTAATAGATTAGGCTCTATAGAAGATATCCTTACTCGCTCGATATCTTTTACGGTATCCATTTGTTTTACAATATCAAAGAATTCTATATTCTCTTCAATGCCTTTGCCATAATCGCCCGTATTAACGCCTGTTAGAACAATTTCCTTTACGCCTTGCGCTGCAATTTCGTTAGCATTCTTTATAATATTCTCTGGTTGATCACTCCTACTCTTTCCTCTAGCCAAAGGAATTGTACAAAATGAACAACTATAATCACATCCATCTTGTATTTTTAGAAAAGAACGTGTTCTATCGCCCACTGAGTAAGCATCCATGAAGAAGTTGGCAGCATCAATTTCTGAGGCTTTTATCTGCCCACAGTTTTGTTTGGTTAAATCGGTTAAAATTTCCGGTAATTGAAATTTCTCAGCAGCTCCTAGCACCAAATCAACACCTTCAATTTCGCTAATTTCTTTTGGCTTTAGTTGAGCGTAACATCCGATAACCACTACATAGGCATCTTCGTTCTTTCGCAAAGCTTTACGAACTATATTTCTACACTTTTTATCGGCATTATCAGTAACTGAGCAAGTATTGATAACATAGACATCTGCTGCATCATTAAAATCAACTGCTTGCATTCCATTCTTCTCCATCTGCCGAGCGATGGTAGATGTTTCAGAAAAATTCAGTTTACAACCTAAAGTATAAAAGGCTATTTTTTGACCTTGATTAATCACGATACAAAAGTAACTAAATATCCTTTTAGCATGAACTTGGGATATTAAAATTGAATAAAGATATTGATGAGTGCAGTTAAAACACTTGGCTAAAAGCCAGTAAATATGATTCGCTTGGCTGGAGCCAAGCTTCTGAATCAGCATTATTTAAGTTTGAAATCACACTTTGTGGATTAATAAAATAATCTACTTAAAGGCATCCCATTACTTTTAAGCCAAACAATAAAATCTTGATTAAAATTGGTGTTGCCGGACTGGGTCATTTAGGAAAAATTCATTTAGATCATCTATTGTCTATGAATGAATTTAAAGTAACGGCGTTATATGATATTGATAAGGAGAAGCTTTTAAAGATTAGCAATGAGGTTATTGTTCAACCTTTTTCTAAATATGAAGATTTTTTAGAAAAATGTGATGTAGTATTGATTGCCACACCTACCATTTCACATTTTGAATATGCAGAACAAGCCATTAAAAATCATAAGCATGTATTTATTGAAAAACCCATTACGCATACATTAGAAGAGGCAAAAAAATTAATTGATTTAGCAGATGAAGCTGGGGTAAAAATTCAAGTAGGTCATGTGGAACGATTTAATCCAGCATTTACCGCGATTAAAAGTGAGAAATTGGTTCCAATGTTTATTGAATCACATCGCTTAGCTCAGTTTAATGTTAGAGGCACCGATGTATCTGTGGTGCTTGACTTAATGATTCATGATATTGATATTGTTTTGAGTTTAGTCAATGCCAATGTAAAAAAAGTACATGCCAGCGGTGTAGCTGTTGCCAGTGAAAGCATAGATATCGCTAATGCTAGAATTGAATTTGATAATGGCGCAGTGGCCAATTTAACTGCCAGTAGAATATCCTTTAAGAAAATGAGAAAGATGCGTCTTTTTCAACATAACGAATACATTGGAATAGACTTTTTAAATAAAACTGTTGATCTATTTAAACTAACAAAAGATCCGGCTATTTATGGAATTCCATTATCAGATGCAGAGCCTGACAAAAAAATTGCCATGATGCAGCCGAAAGTTATTGATAAAAATGCTATTAAAGAAGAGTTATTAGCTTTTCATCAATGCATAGTTAATGATACAGAGCCTGAAATAAATGCCATAGAAGCCACTAAAGCCCTTGAATTGGCGCATCAGGTTTTATATCAGATTAAACGAAACTACCAGTTAACGGATTAAGCTGATTACGTTATTGGATTTAACAAATCATATTTATCTTTTTAAAATATCCTCTTAATAATTTGTATTCGATATTATCGTTCAATACTTTAGCCTCTTATGCCAGGAAAAAGTAAAATCATATTTTATATCCTTTTGGATTGGTTAGCTGCCGCGCTGGCCTGGCTACTATTTTTCATTGGTAGAAAGGTGTATGTTGAACATCAACCTTTAGAAAATTTTAAAAGTTATTTATTTGATTCAGAATTCTATAAAGGTATTGTTCTTATACCACTAGCATGGATTCTTTTTTACTTTTTGAGTAATACCTATACCAATATTTATAAGAAATCTCGTTTGTCAGAATTGGGTAAAACTTGGCTACAAACATTGATTGGTGTTGCTGTAATTTTTGTAGTGATTTTACTCGATGATTACATCACTGTTTACAAAGATTATTATTACCTATTAGGCTTATTGTTATTATTACATGGCGGATTAACTTCTTTTTTTAGAATCTATTACTTAACGATTGCTAAACGACAAATTTTAAGTGGCAAAGTAAGTTTTAAGACTTTAATCATCGGAGGCAATCACCAAGCTACCAAAATCTATAAAGATATTACTGAGTTGAAAAGTGCTTTAGGCTATGATTTTAAAGGCTTCATTTCAATTGATAATCAAACAGAAAACGGACTAGTTGATTACATTCCTAAACTTGGATCATTAGATGAGTTATCCAATATTATTAAGCAAGAAACTATTGATACAGTAATTATCGCTATTGAAACATCAGAGCATAGTCAAATCAATGACATCCTAAATGTGTTAGAAGAGCATCCGTTAGATATTAAAATCATTCCCGACATGTATGATATTTTAGCCGGTTCAGTTAAAATTGGGGATGTTTTAGGTGCTATATTGATTGATGTGAATCATCGACTTATGCCTATCTGGCAATTTGTTTTAAAAAGAATGATTGATGTTTTTGTCTCTACCATTGTCTTAATTGTGATGGCACCAGTTTTTTTATTTATCGCTATAAAAGTGAAACGCTCTTCTGAAGGCCCCATTTTGTATTGTCAGGAAAGAATTGGTAAAGGCGGAAAATCTTTTAAGATGTACAAGTTTAGAAGTATGTATAAAGGATCGGAAGACAGCGGCCCAAGATTAGCCAAAACCGATGATAGCAGAATAACCAAATGGGGCAAAACTATGCGAAAGTATAGATTGGATGAATTGCCGCAGTTTTATAATACTTTGATTGGAGATATGTCATTGGTTGGCCCAAGGCCGGAACGACAATATTATATCGATCAATTGTTAGAAGTAGCGCCACATTACAAACATTTACAGAAAGTAAAACCTGGCATTACTTCTTGGGGAATGGTAAAATATGGCTACGCTTCTAGTATTGATGAAATGTTAGACAGGTTAAAATACGATATTCTCTATATTGAAAACATGTCGTTAGCACTAGATTTTAAGATAATGATCTATACGGTTTTGATCTTATTTCAAGGAAAAGGGAAGTAAAGTAAGAAGTCAAAAGTGTTAAGTTTAAAGTTCGTTTCAAATTATCCTTATTCCTGCATAACTTTAGACTTTTACCTCTTTATACTTAATTCTTTACACTTCAATCACCTTTAGCTTCTTTAATTATTTGATCTTTAGCAGATTCGAGAGAAGTGATATTGGTATAGTTTCCATGACCAATCTTAGCCCAATTTTTCAATCTATCTGTTACTTCTTCCTCATTTACGAAAGAAAAGATGGAAAGTGTTACTTCTTGATTTAAACCATTTGCAATTAACTTTTCAATCTCTTTCTGAGATTTCTTATCCTCACCAAAAATACCATCGGTAGCTAAAATAATTTTGTTGTTACCGCTATTCTCAAAATTGGTAAGCGCTAAATCATACGCTTTTTTCAAGCCTGTATAACCTTCTGATTTACCACTTGCAGATAAGTTATTGATGATCTTTTCAATCTTCTTTTTATCAGTAGCATTGGCATTATTAAGCACTACTTTTGAATATGAAGAATAAGTAATAATTGAAATTTTATCTTCTGGTCTGAAATGTTGTACTAAGTAATTCAAAGATTCTTTTAGATCAGCCAATCGATTATTATCATCCATTGAGCCACTAACATCAATCAAAAATGTAAGATTATTGGTAGGCGCTCCTAATAATGATGGCCCATCCTGTTGTTGCTCTGCTATTTCGGTTCTTTCAGGCTTTACATATAATTTATAATCGCGCTGCGGCTCACTTCCAAAATTCAATTTTATTACGCCTCTTACTACTTGAAACTCATCTTTTTGAATAATAATTGGATAATTTTTATCTGAAACAGGCAAACTTGTAATAATGGAGTAATAGCCTTCATTATCTGTTTTAACCTTAAACTCTCCTACCGGCGGCCCAATATACAAACGAACCATTACGTCTGAAATTGGTTCTTGTGTTGCACCGTTCGTAATTCTTCCTGAAAGAATTACATCCTGACTATACGATAGTAAAGGAAAAAGCAGAATGAGTAGAAATCTTATCATAGTGGTCTACTAGTTAATCAATAAATATAGACATTATTGCATACACAATTTACATCAGAATATAACTAAACACAAATCATTCCAAACATTTGATATTAATGTAATTGGTTTTACTTATTTTCTTTCCTCCACCAATAAATACTGTTTCCAAAAGATTTTAAAGATTGAAAATCAATATTTAAATCCCTTAGATTATGCTCTAGTACTTCATTCTGTTTACGGTCGAGTGTTGTTCTATTCAACTTACTAAGTAAAACTAAACCATTGGGTTTAAGTAATCTATGAATATTGCTTAAAAAAGGCTTCGCGATAATTTTAGGAGGTGTAATATTATCTACAAATATATCGCAGCAAATAAGATCATATTGCTGCAAATCATCCATTACAAATTTCATAGCATCAGCTACATGAAGTTTGATATCAAATGGAGATTGATCTTTGAATTCTGCATTATACAATTTTACCAGTGTGCCATCATGATCAACACCCGTAATCTTTTTTACTGAAGGATGGTCTTCAAGCAGCTTGGCAATGCTACCCATGCCCCAACCCAATACCAAAACTGATTCTATATTCTTTTGCTCCAAAACCTTTAAATCGGTTATAGCTTTGGCAAATGAGCGATAGTGTTTGCCCCACGAATACACAACATTTAGGGTGGTTAATTTAAATTCGCCACTGCTATAAAACAGTTGCATAGGACCATTCTTATGAGATACAATACTCATTAAATGAATGTCTGTTAAATAGCTTAAAACATGTTTCCATCTTGGAATTTTCATGCCTTTAATTTTACTAAAAACTATTCTTATACATCATCGACTCCATTGGCCGACCTGTTTTACTGTTGTATTTGGCGTTCTTCTTCTTGTTGTAGTAGTGCTCAATATCGCCTTGAACCACGAAATAGATTAATTGTCCGATGGGCATTCCTGGATAAACAATAACCGGTTGAACACATGAAATTTCTAATGTCCAATTATTACAGAATCCAACATCACCTTTACCGGCAGTAGCATGAATATCAATTCCTAATCTACCGACACTAGATTTGCCTTCTAAAAATGGAACGTGTGCATGCGTTTCTGTATACTCTTCTGTAACCCCTAAATAAAGTACTCCAGGCTGCAACTCGTAGCCATTTTCTGACATCTCTATCGGTTCAATCTCGTTGTGTTTACGAGCATCTAGCACTCTGTTTTTATACATTGCTAAATGCTTACCCAGCTTTACATCATAAGAATTGGTGCCTAAACTTTCACGATTAAATGGCTCAATTACAATATCACCATTATCAATAGCCTTCAAAATTTCTTTGTCAGAAAGAATCATACCTCTTTAAATTGTTCCGCAAAAGTAAGAAAGCATGATACAAAAGTTCTATTTTATGGACAATTTAGCCGATTATTAATTAACAATTGAAATTTATAGGACAAATATCAATACCCACCTCTAATTTTTAAGCCAAATCTAACCTGCCTGCTTTCAAAGGCAGGGATTTGGAAAAATTTTCTCCTCCAAGGAGGAGAGTTTACTACTCCAAACAAAAATACAGAGATCTATTTTTCGAGATGTTGAAAATTAAAGTTTTCAATCAAGGAAGGAATCTATGGCAAAATAGCAGCTGCCTGAAATCAACAGATTATTTCACCTTTTGCTAAGCATAAAGATCCTCAAAGCCCTAGCTTATTTCTACGTTCTGAAGAATTCTAAAATTCATAAGTCGAAAATCACTTTTCTCTAAACGTTAATCAGATATAACTTAATAAGTTCTAAAAATTAACGAATGCAGATTAACGATGTAAGATTTCAAATTATTAATTAACAACTAACTTGTAGCCTACTCCATGAACGTTTACAATAGATAGTTTTTCGTCTGGTCGAAGGTATTTTCTCAACTTCGAGATAAAAACATCCATACTTCTTGCCGTAAAATAACTATCATTATTCCAAACTTGGTTCAACGCTAATTCTCTTTCTAAAATTTGATTAGGTCGTTCACAGAACAGTCTCAATAGTTCATTTTCTTTAGTTGTTAAATGAACTGAATTGCCATCGTAAATAAGTTTCTGATGTTTATAATCCAACTTGGTATCGCCTACTTGATAAGCATCTTTTGCAGGTTCAACATCATTCTTCTCAATTCTACGAAGAATAGCATTTATCTTAAGTTCTAACACTTCCATGCTAAATGGCTTGGTGATATAGTCATCAGCCCCAATTGTTAGCCCTTTAATTTTATCTTCCTTCATCGACTTTGCAGTAAGAAATATGATTGGAATATCCTTATCCATTTCTCTTACCTCTTTTGCCAATGTAAAACCATCTTTTTTAGGCATCATCACATCAAAAAGTAAGATGTCATATTTCTCTTGTTTGAAAGCGGTTAAACCTTCAACACCATTTCTTTTAAGATCTACTGCATAGTTTTTATGCCCAAGATACTCTTGTAATAGAATGCCTAAATTAGGATCATCTTCTACTAACAATACTTTTTTTAATTCTTCTTTATTGCTCATTGTTTACGCTTTTTTCAAGGGCAATCTAATGGTAAATATCGTTCCTTTACTAAACTGACTTTGCACTGTTATAGTTCCATCGTGTGCTTGTATTATTGATTTTACATACGATAGACCAATACCAAATCCTTTTGTGTCATGAACGTCACCTTTATTAACCCTATAAAATTGATCAAATATTTTATTTAACTCATCCTTTTTCAGTCCCATTCCATTGTCTTCTACAGCAATTAGAATATCATCTCCTTCTACTTTTGTACTAACTTCAATAATTGGAACTTCTTTATCATTGTACTTTAACGCATTATCTAGCAAATTATTAACAACGTTTGTTAAATGTAGTTCATCTGCCATAATAATGGAAGCAGTAGCATTTAAACTCTGCACTAATTCTCCCCCACTATCTTCTACTTGAATGTAAAATTGATTGAGGGCAATTTCTAGTAATTCATGAACGTCAATTGGATTCTTATTGTATTTAATGTCCCCATTCTCCATTCTTGCCATCTGCAAAACTTTCTCTACCTGATTGGCTAATCGTTTATTCTCATCATAAATCATCCCTGCATATTTCAAACGACTGTTAGATTGAGCAGATATGCCTTCATCTTTCAACATCTGACTCGCCAAAGATATAGTACTGATTGGGGTTTTAAGCTCATGGGTCATATTATTGATGAAGTCCATTTTCATTGCAGACAATTGCTTTTGCTTTAGAATAATATATAAAGCCAAGCCGAATGAACCGATCACCAATAAAAGAAACAAAGTAGAAAAAGAGAGCGGCAACCATAAAGAATTAAGCATATACTGCCTTCTATTCGGAAACGTAAGCATCAATTGCTTGGCACTTTCATAGATATTCCCTTTAAACAGTGTAACAGAATATTTAGTGTCGTACAACTCCTCTAAAGCTGCGCCAGACGATACAAATACAAAATTATTCAAAGTATATTCGGTTACTCCAAATTCAAATTCCGTATGAATCGTCTTTTTTCCCAGCGTTTCTTTAATTATATCTTTAAGATTACTAGTATCTAAAACTTCTGTGATGGGTTGTAAACTAAAAATTTGTTTTAAAACCATTTCATGAATGGCTTTCTTCTGACTTAAATATTTGGTGGCTAATTCATGTGGATCTACCATAATTGAAATGGGCAGACGTCCTACTTCCATGCCAATGGGTTGATCATCAGCAGTAACATCAAAACTCTTATCTCGCCAATTATCTGTTTTATTAAAATTTATCTCAATGGCTAAAGATGAGTCTATTCCATCTTCTAAATAAACATAAACCTTTTGTTCGCCGAGATTCTGTTGGTAGGTCATGTTTTTGAAATCATCTGAACCCAATCCAATATCTAAGGCATTGGAAGCAATTAAATCCTTGACAAATGGCTCGTACTCAAATGACTCTACCTTTTCGGCTATTTCATATAGCGCTTCACGAACGTCATTATCGAAGCGCTGCTCTTTTACAGCAACAGCATTTTTTAGCCAAATAATCTGCACTACAGTCAATCCTGTAAGCCCAAATACAGCTAAAACTGTTAAGATAGAAATCCAACTTCGATTCATAAATGTTAAAATTAAGTCTAAAGGCTTGGCTTTGCCTATTGGCTTAACAATAATTAAGGAAAATAAATGAAGCTTTGGGGTTTTAAAACATCAACGTCCACTGCGTGAGACATTGATGAGGAAATAGTTTCATCATTCTTTCAACTTCTTGAATAAAGTTTTGAACTTCTGTCTTTATAATGTATTCGCATCAATTAATTCACTTTCTTCCATGTGCATGATTTTATCAATTAACGCTAAACGAAGCACTGCAATACTCATGATCTAATATTTATATACTAAAATAACGGTTTTAGATGGAAAGTTGTTACAGATTAGTGTATAATAAATTGTTTCAGCGAGATACAAAGACTAGAACTGAACCCAATTCTTAATTGACAATCAACTTATAGCTTTGCAGAATTTGTTCTTGACAATCAACTTATGTTCTTCTCTATTTTTATACAGATTCAAAAAGTACATCCCAGTTGGTAATTCGTCCTTATCTAAACGAAAGTTGACTCCTACTAAACCATAATAACCTTTGATGTATTTTCCTTGAAGGTCAAAAAGTTTAAAATCGTATATATAACTAGGTGTCTCTTCAAACTGTATAACAGTATAATCATTAAATGGATTAGGAGCAATTTGAAGTCCAAAACTATTTTCTTGACTATTATTAAGAGAACTAACTATATAGGTGCTTAGATAAAATGTCACGATACTATCGCAACCATAATAAGATTGATAGGTAAATACATATTGACCAGCAACTGTAGTAGAAGAATCTTGTGTTAATTGATAAGTTGTCCCTTCTTCAAAAGAATCAATTATTTTTTTCCTTATTGGTGTATTGCAATTGGGTAGCTCGTTTTCGAACCAAACTGATTTATGATCTCCAGAAGCAGCACAAATTAAATCCTTATCTCCATCATTATCTAAATCCTCAGCATAAATTGAATTTGCCTTGCTAAAGTTATCTTTTATTATTTTCTGAGAGCTAAATGTTCCATTTCCATTATTTTGGAACCAAGCAACCGTATTATCAGCATAAGTTGCTGTCACTAAATCTAAATCACCGTCATTATCAAGATCTGTTGAATATATTGAACCTAAACTTAAAGTTCCTACTGTTGCAGTATATAATATCCAAAAACTATCAAAATTACCATTGTTTGAATTTTTATAATAGACAATTTGCCTTTCATGAATAGCGACTATATCTATATCATTGTCTCCATCGAAATCACCTGCTGTTACGGCTAATGAAGAATTAAATAGTTCCCCGAAAATATGCTCCTGATTAAAACCACCATTCCCATTATTTTCCAACCAGACTACTCCGTCAAAATTAGATCCTGTCGACGCTATTATATCTAAAAAGCCGTCATTGTTTAAATCCGCTGTTGTGATTGATCGTACTGATAAAAAAAGAGTTGATTCAATATCATGAGACATAAAATTTCCATCACTATCATTTTCAAACCATCTTAATTTATCATCAAAGGAAGCAACTATATCTATATCTCCATCATTATCTAAATCGGCTGTATATATAGAGCGACTATTTTGAATGTTAGACACCAGCCGGTTAGTAAAATTGCCTTCTCCATCATTTTTATACCAAGATAAAGCCCCATTATAATTGTTACAAACTAAATCAATGATGCCATCATTATCAAAATCATTTGAATAAATAGAACTAGCCAGCGAAATACTTTCTGTTACAAATTGTTGCTGACTATAATAATTTAATCCTAAATTCTCAAACCAAGATAATTGATTTTCCGCACTTGTAATTACATCCATTAATCCATCATTATTTACATCTAAAGCATGAACTGCTTGAATATTATAGGTACTCGAAGTAATTACTTTTTTTACTATAAATTTATCTTGCCCATTGTTTTCAAAGAAGCCAACTTGATCTGGTCCATAATTAGCAAACACTAAATCAAGATCATTATCATCATCAAGGTCATGCATAGTAAAGTTAAGTATTCTTGGAAACTCAAAATTTTCATATTCTACAAAATTAGCTACACCATCATTCTTATATAACTTGCTTGTAGATGAGTTGTAAGTCAAAACATCAAAATCATTATCCAAGTCAAAATCTATTATTTTTACATAGTTGTATAGCGTTAAATCTTCGAGCGAAACCTTAGTGCTAAAATTTCCATTCCCTTCATTTTTATACCAATTTTTACCTACAAAAGACCATGTAAAAATATCTTTAAGATTGTCACCATCGAGATCAGCTACTCCTAGTACTCCAGATATTGAATCTAAAGTGATCATTCCACCAAAATTACCAACTCCATCATTTTTTAGCCAACCTATTTGTTCTGGAAAAGTCCCAAAAGCTACTAAAATATCAGAATCTCCATCACCATCAATATCAAAATGATTATAATATTTATAATCATTATTACTCTGATCCCTAAATCACCGTAATTAGCTATTTCATCAAAGACACCAGCTCCATTATTCTTTAATACTATTATAGACTCATATAAACAGTACCATAAGCTAAGATATCTTGATCACCATCTCCATCTATGTCTCCACAACAAACTTATTGAAGTAGTACAATTCATTAACTATCGAAATTCTATCGGAAAAAAAGTTCACTCCCATTATTCTTATACCAACCAATATTATGGTCATCATAAACAGTTATGATATCTAAACTTCCATCTCCGTCTAAATCAGCAACAGCTATTTCTGAATCATCAGAATTATTTACAGAAATAACTTTTTGTATACTAAAATTTCCATTGCCCAAATTTCTGTACCATGCTATTTTTTCATTGATTATTGCATAAATAAGTAAATCTAAACGACCATCTTGATTTAAATCTACCACTAAATGGTTTTGAAGTGCAGACGCTGCTCTATTTGATGAAGTAATAACAGTTTCATTTCCAAATGAAGTTTGTCCTATTCCATTAGAAATGGAAAAAAACATCAAAAAACAACAAGCAAAAAATATTTTTAAAATCATACTAAAAGTTCTAATTACCTAAATCAAGTATAATAATAATAATAATGCATAAAACAAGCAGAATTATTTAATATTTAGTCTGAAATATTAGCTAGAAAAATAAATTAAAGAATTAATAGCTTAATCAAAGTAAATTTGAGTGCTTACTTCTTCTTTTTCTTGAACATACCTAAGATACGGTCGGTTACTACAAAACCGCCAACCACATTGATCGTAGCTAAGGTAATAGCTATGAAACCTAAAGCGAGTGTAAAGTAGTCTGAAGGATTAGCACGAAGCACTACAATGACAGAACCGATGATGACGATACCACTAATGGCATTCGCTCCAGACATTAATGGAGTATGTAAAATGGAAGGAATGTTAGAGATCACTTCTTGACCAATAAAGGTGGCCAAAATTAAAATTGTTAACAAAGGAATATTGTTTCCGATAAAGGCTATTGCTGTAGTTATTACTTCCATTGATTAAATTTGGAGCTAATGTAGTAAATAAGTAATAAAAATACTTAAAGTTACGAGTGCCTAAAGTTTTAATAATTAACATGACCATTAAAGTATTTAAAATAGGAGGACAAATTGTAGATGATGAAGTGTTGTTAGAACAGTTCATTTCTATTTTTTCTAAAGTGAAAGGTTACAAGATTTTAGTACATGGCGGTGGAAAAATTGCTAGTAAGCTTTGTGAGTCTTTAGGCATTGTTCCTAAAATGCACAATGGTAGACGAATTACCGATGAGCCAACCTTAAAAGTAGTGGTGATGGCTTATGCCGGACTGATTAATAAAAATATTGTTGCACTATTACAAGCGAAAAATCAAAATGCGATTGGATTATCAGGCGCAGATGGCAATATCATTAAAGCGCATAAAAGAATGAATAGCGAAATAGACTACGGATTTGCAGGTGATATTGATGTCATCGACACGTCAATTCTAGAAAAGCTTTTAGAAACCGGACAAGTACCTGTAATGGCTCCTATTACGCATGACAAAAAAGGACAGTTATTGAATACCAACGCCGATACTATTGCCAATGAATTATCGGTGGCTTTATCAATCCAGCATACTGTTGAATTATTTTACTTGTTTGATAAGAAAGGTGTTTTGACAGATATTAAAGATGAAGATTCTGTTTTACCACAAATTAAAATCTCAGACATTGATAATTTAATCAATGATGGTACCATAGCCGATGGTATGATTCCCAAAATTACCAACGCTAAGAATGCGATTAAAAATGGCGTTTCAAAAATAGTATTGACGAATATAGAAGGCTTGGAAAACATATCATCTAACTTAACTGTAGGAACAACCATTCTAAAATGAGCGACATTAGCAACATATCAAATCAATGTATTGGACTTTTAAGAGAGCTGATAAAAACTTTATCGTTAAGCAAAGAAGAGGAAAATGCAGCGGAATTGATAAGAGCTTTTCTAAAGGCAAACAACATTACTTTTGCAACACATTTGAACAATACTTGGTGTTACAATAAACATTACGATTCTAATAGGCCTACCATTCTTCTTAATTCACACATCGACACGGTTAAACCGGCAGTTGGTTGGCCGGTTGATCCATTGGGCGCCATTGAAGAGGATGGTAAATTGATTGGTTTAGGCAGTAATGATGCAGGCGCTGCATTGGTGAGCTTGTTGGCTACATTTTTACATTATTTTGATCAACAAGATTTACCATATAACTTATGTTTTGCTGCCACTGCTGAAGAGGAAATTTCCGGTAAAAACGGAATCGCTTCCATCCCAAACATTACCGAAAAATGCGATTTTGCTATTGTTGGGGAACCCACTGAAATGCAAATAGCCACTGCTGAACGTGGTTTAATGGTAGTTGATGCTGTTGCTAAAGGAAAAACTGGACATGCAGCCCGAGACGAAGGGATTAATGCTTTGTACTTAGCAGTAGAAGATATTCAATGGATCAAGAATTTTCAGTTTGACAAACAAGATGAATACTTAGGACCGATTAAAATGACAGTGACCATGATAGAGGCCGGCTATCAACACAACGTGGTGCCTGATGAATGCAAATATGTGATTGATATTAGAACGGTAGATACCTATTCTTATGAAGAGATTTTGTCGACCATCAATGCCAATGTTCATGCTGAGATAAATGCTCGATCAACAAGATTAAAACCTTCTTCAATAGATAAAAATCATCCAATTGTGAAAGCGGCAAAAAGTTTAGGTATTACAACTTTTGGATCAAGCACATTGTCTGATCAAGCCTTATTATCTATTCCATCTATTAAAATGGGTCCGGGAAAATCGGAGCGATCGCATACCCCTGGAGAATTTATTTTTATTGCAGAAATTGAAGAAGGAATTAAGACTTATATTCGTTTACTTAATGAACTATTTAAAAAATGAGCGCCACAAAACTTTGGGATAAGGGAGAAGAAAAGAATCAATATTTAGTGCAGAAAGTGCACGATTTTACGGTCGGCAATGATCAGGTTTTGGATTTATTATTAGCTCCATATGATGTTATCGGCTCTTTGGCTCATATTCAAATGCTTCAAAAACAAGGCTTATTGCACCATAGCGATTTTTTGAAATTGAGAAATGAAATGTTGGCCATCTATAAAAAGATTGAGTCCGGTAATTTTTCTATAAGACCAGATGCGGAAGACATTCATTCTGAAATTGAGTTTCGATTAACCGAAACCTTAGGCGATATTGGCAAGAAAATCCATACCGGAAGATCACGTAACGACCAAGTTTTGTTAGATATCAAACTATTTACAAGAGCCGAGATAAAAACGGTTACGATTAAGGTCAAAAAAGTATTCAATCAATTGTTAGAGTTGGCGGAAACGCATCAAGACAAGTTAATTCCGGGCTATACCCATCTACAAGTGGGGATGATTTCTTCCTTTGGACTATGGTTCAGTGCTTACGCCGAAGCTTTAGTGGATGATTTACGAATGCTACATTCAGCTTATACTATGGCGCAAAAGAATCCTTTGGGTTCTGGTGCAGGTTACGGCGGGTCAATGCCTTTGGATAGAAGGTTTACCACCGAATTGTTGGGTTTTGATGATTTAAACTACAATTCTGTTTATGCTCAAATGAATAGAGGTAAAATGGAAAGAAATGTGGTAACCGGATTAGCGTCTATTGCCTCTACCCTTTCAAAACTCTCTATGGATGCTTGTTTGTATATGAATCAGAATTTTGGTTTCATCAGCTTTCCGGATGCTTTAACAACGGGTAGCAGTATTATGCCGCACAAAAAGAATCCGGATGTTTTTGAGTTGATTCGTGCGAAGTGTAATAAAATTCAAGCCTTGCCCTTTCAGTTTAATACTATTTTAAATAATCTACCTTCCGGCTATCATAGAGATTTACAAGTGATCAAGGAGGATTACATTTTATCGTTTGCGGAAATAAATTCTTGCTTAGATATTTTAAGTGTGATGCTAGAGAATATCATTGTTAAAGACGATATTCTAAATGACGACCGATATAAGTATTTGTACAGCGTTGAAAAGGTAAATCAATTGGTGAAAGACGGAATGGCATTTAGAGACGCTTACGTTGAGGTTGGACAATCTATTGAAAATGACACTTTTGAAATTCCAGCAACAGTAAAACATACTCACGAAGGTAGTATTGGTAACTTGTGCTTAAACAACATCGATCAAATGATGAAGCAAGTCTTGTACCTCTTTAAATTTGATCAGTTTGAAAGACGGATTGAAGATTTGTTGAAGGGTTAAAGTAACTTGCTAACTGACAACTATTTTAGCTTTTTACATTAAAAGGTGTAATTTATTCTTGAATTTACTTTTCTCCGAGCCAAACAGCACCTCTTTTAAAAGAGTAATATTCATTAATTTCTCCTATAGGTTCTTCAAGTTTCATTAAACGATGTGGCTTGGTTAACTTTTTCTCAAACCAATTTTTGTGTGATTTATAATCTTTCATCGTTTCATACATTTCCGGACTTCCAACAGTTTCATTATCAAAATGATCTTCATCTAGTCGGTATTCCCATTTAAATTTAGAGACTTCTTCTTCAAGCGGTCCATAAATTTTAGGATTAAACTTTTTTGAATCGTCAGGTTTGAAGAATGTATTAGTATAAAAATCTAAACAATCGCCGATGGCACAAACTACTTGAGCGTTTATAAATCTAGGTTCATAAAGCCAAATTTTTAAATAATATGGCGCTCCGAGTTGATCTAGTTCGTTCTTCCAAGCATCATAAATCTCAATTAATCCGTTTAAAATTCTCCTTTTTGTTGCTCCCTTAGGCGATGATATTTCGCTATTTAGCATTGAAATACTACTCCATGGATGAACACGAATTTTAGCATAATCACGTTGGCGACTTTTTAAGTAATCCATATCAAGAACTTTATAAGCAGCCACCCAATCGTCAATTGCCTTCCACCTTCTTCTATGCCCCCGAATCTTTTTTATTCTCACTTTTGATTTTCTTTAAATATACCTTCTCCTGATTAAATGAATGACTAAAAATAACTCATATTAATATTCACAATGATAATCTTAAATTATTTTTTCTCCTTCCATTTTATGGAATTTTAATCGTTTTTGACTCTATTATATATGTTTAATATCTATTGGAAACGATTCCCTTTTATTAGGACACTGCCAACTTTCTTAGTTGGAATCATAATCGGTGGCTATTGCAATGCTATTCCCTTTTCAATTTCAATTATTTTAATTCTAGCATTAATCACTATTGTCTTTTTGTTGAAAGGAAAATTATTGAAGCAATCTATGATATTACAATTAGCATTGTTTACCATTGGCTTTACCGCAAATCAAAAATCAATTCAAAACATTCCTGAAGCAGAAGAAGTTAAAGCTATAGCAACCATTTTAAGCGCATTGGAAGAAAAAGAGAAAACCTATAAAGTGGAAGGAAATCTCGAATACTATAATAGCAATGAAGACTATACTACCACTAAAACTATCTTATATATTCAAAAGTCTAATGAAGCTAAATCTTTAGTTGTAGGAGACCAAATACTAATTGAAACCAAATTGTCTACCATACCGAAACCTAGTTTTTCTGGCCAGTTTGATTACAATGCTTTTATGGCTCAAAAAGGTGTCTATTTTACCGCTTATGTAAATGCATCCAATTGGCAAAATCTAGGAAACGTAGACAACAAATTAACTATTGAAAAATGGTCCACCCAAACAAGAGATCACTTTTCGGGCATTATCGATCAATATATCAGTCCGAATGCCAATGGCTTGATCAAGGCTATTTCTTTAGGTGTAAAAGCAGATTTAGACAATGCCACCAAAACATCCTTTACTAAAGCGGGTATCATGCATATTTTAGCGGTTTCGGGGTTACATGTTGGAATCGTTTGGACATTAATCGCTTTTCTGTTTAAGCCTGTTTTAAAATTCAGACCAAAGCTTAAATTTGTAGTGGTTGTATTTGAAATAATCCTCGTTTGGCTTTTTGCAATTATCACGGGCTTCTCACCTTCTGTTCAACGTGCTGCTTTTATGTTCTCTCTATTCTCAATCTCCAAATTGAATAATTTAGAGAAAGACAACTTGAACATTTTAGCTGCCAGTGCAGTCATCTTGTTAGTAATAGATCCTAAACTTTTATTCTCGATAGGATTTCAATTGTCCTACTCAGCAGTCGCTGCTATACTTTTACTCTATCCAAAAATTTATAGCTTATTCTATTTCAAAAACAAAATTTTAGATTATTGTTGGTCCATTCAAGCGGTATCCTTTGCAGCTGTTATTGGAACCACTCCTATCACCGTTTATTACTTCCATCAATTTTCTTTGGTATTTCCTATCACTAATTTGTTAGCCATACCGGTTGCTTTTTTATTGGTAACAGGAACAATTATCTTATTTCCAATCAGTAAAATTCCATTTCTGGCTTATTGGCTAGGCAAAGCTATTTCGTTTCTTGCTTGCTTTCTTATTAACACAATTGATTTTATAGCTAATTGGAAGTTTGCTACATTAAATAACTTATATATAGATGGGAATGAAATGGTAGGAATGGTAGTCTTAATCTGTATAAACATTTTTGCTTTGTATAATATCACACATGCGAAAAAAGCTACTATTATATCTTTAGTTTGTATCAGCCTTCTTTTTATCTATAGAGGAAGTAGAAAAATAGTTGAATATGCTAATCATGATTCAATTGAGTTAAAAACAGATCGATACTATTCACATTGTCTTACAATCGGTAGTAAAGCTTACACTTTTTCAAATCCAAAAAGTATTAGTAGCTATCAAACGAATTTATCAGGATATTTCAAAAAAAATATGTTGTATAAGCACGAGCATATAGAAGCTCCTTATGTAAAGGTAGGCCTACCGACCGCAGGCTGGGAAGAAAATTATAAGGCTCACACACAGTTAGCTATTTGCGAGCCTTAGTTTTATTTAATATTCATCTTCGTTAAAGAAGAAATCATCCTTTGTAGGATAATCCGGCCAAACGTCTTCGATAGATTCGTAAATCTCTCCTTCTTCGTCGTCCAATTCTTGTAAGTTCTCAATCACCTCAATCGGTGCTCCAGTTCTTATCGAGTAATCAATTAACTCATCTTTCGTTGATGGCCAAGGTGCCTCTTCCAAATGAGAAGCTAATTCTAAAGTCCAATACATTTATATTGTGTTTATGGTATTTTTTAAAAAGCGTGCAATAGTAGGTATTTTTTTTGATAAATCGTAAGTTTTCAACTTTTAAATTTTTATCTTATACTAAGATTGCCATATCACTTCTTCCACACCAAAATCTTTGCCAATTTTTCGTGATAGTGTAAAAAGAAAATCTGATAACCTATTGAGGTAAATAATTAAAACGGGTTCTACCGGAGTAAGTTCTGACAATCGAACAACCGTTCGTTCCGCTCTTCTACAAACACACCGTGCTACATGGCAATGTGCAACGCCTTCACTTCCCGATGGCAAAATAAAAGCTTTTAAAGGTTCTAATGCTTCGTCCATTTGATCAATAGCCTTCTCCAATTTCTCTACATCAGATAATTTCAATTCAGGCAAAGCCATTCTGCTTTTTTCAGGATCAGCTGCCAACAAAGCGCCCATCACAAAAAGATTATTTTGAATTTCTGCCAGTAACAATAATAACGAATCCTTAGGTTTCAATTTACTCTGAACAATACCAATATAGGAATTTAGTTCATCCACTGTTCCATAAGCTTCAATACGTAAATGTCCTTTTGATACTTTAGTACCTCCTATCAAAGAAGTGGTTCCTTTATCTCCGGTTTTAGTATAAATCTTCATTTTTTAGCTTAAATCAGTTAGGTCAACATCAATAATAACCAATTGTTTAATTAATTAAGAAATGGTCGACTTTTCTACTCTTCTGATTTCATGATTGATTTCGTCTTTCTCTACTAAACCATCTCTCAACCTTATAATTCTATGTGCATATTGAGCAATATCTTCTTCATGAGTTACAATCACAATAGTATTGCCATTGTCATGTATTTCTTGAAAAAGCTCCATGATCTCATAAGAAGTCTTTGTATCTAAATTTCCTGTAGGCTCATCTGCCAAAATTAAAGAAGGATGATTCACCAAAGCTCTAGCCACAGCCACTCTCTGTCGTTGTCCTCCTGACAGTTCATTCGGTTTATGTCCCATTCTATCACCTAATCCAACCGATTCCAAAACTTCTTTAGCTCTTTCTGTCCGTTTTGACTTTCCCATTCCGGCATATACCAAAGGCAATGCAACATTTTCTAAGGTACTTAATCTAGGAATTAAATTAAATGTTTGAAAGATGAAACCAATTTTAGAATTTCTAATGCTAGCTAACTCATTATCATTGAGGCTTCTAACATTCACATCATCCAATAAGAATTCACCAGCAGTTGGAGTATCTAAGCACCCTAACAGGTTCATTAAAGTAGATTTTCCGGATCCGGAAGGTCCCATTAATGCCACGTACTCATTCTTATTGATGGTAATATCAATATTCTTCAATGCTTTTATTACCTCGCCACCTAGTTTGAAATGGCGTTGAATTCCCTTTAATGTGATGATTGCGCTCAAGACTTAATTTTGTTCTATTACTTTCGGTACTTTAATATAGGTGTCGTCTTTAATTGGAGCATTTCTTAAAACATCTTCATGCTTTAAAACATCTCTTACTTCATCTTCTCTTACAACATTGACCGCTTCATTGATGTAAACCAATGGTTCAACATCATCAGTATTTACTTCATTCAGTTTCTCCATAAAAGATAAAATATTAGTTAGATCCTTTTGAATTTCTACCTTCTCTGCTTCATTGAATTCCAATCTTGACAATTCTGCCAACCGATCTATTAATGCTCCATCTACTTTCATATTTGTAGTTTCTAGTTGTAAATCTAAATAATAAGACTTTTAAAATTGAATCTGCTAAAATAATGTTGTTGTTGATAAGCAAAATTAACATCTATAGACCTTTAATTTTAGAATAATTTTAAGCATTACTTTTCAACATAGTCTAATGAAACAAAATGAATTAATATTTTTGCGACAATGGAAAAGGTATTAAGTGGCATAAGATCAACGGGGTTCCTTCACTTAGGAAACTACTTTGGGGCGATAAAGAATTTTGTTAAAATGCAAGAGGATTATCAATGCTACTTCTTTGTAGCAGATGTTCATGCCTTAACTACTCATCCCGATCCAGCTCAGTTACAAAAGAATGTCAAAAATGTTTTAGCTGAATACGTCGCTTGCGGAGTTGATCCTAATAAATCTGTTATTTATATTCAAAGTGATGTTCCTGAAATAGCAGAATTGTACATGCTTCTTAATATGTTAGCATATAAAGGCGAGTTAGAAAAAGTAGTCACTTTTAAAGAAAAAATTAAAAAGCACAAGGAAAATATTAATGCCGGATTATTGACTTATCCTGTTTTAATGGCAGCAGATATTTTGATTCACAGAGCTAATAAAGTTCCTGTTGGAAAAGATCAAGAGCAACATTTAGAAATGACTAGAAATTTTGCCAAACGTTTCAATGGAAGATATGGTGAGTTTTTTCCAGAACCTGAAGCTTTTAACTTTAGTGAAGAATTAGTTAAAGTGCCAGGATTAGATGGTTCAGGAAAAATGGGTAAATCAGAAGGGCCGGGCAATGCTGTCTTTTTAAGAGATGATGAAAAAGTCATTAGAAAAAAAGTGATGAAGGCTAAAACAGATAGCGGTCCTACTCAACCCAATGAAAAAAAGCCTGTTGAAATTGAGAATCTTTTTAGTTTGATGGGGCTTGTTTCTGATAAGTCAACTATTCAGCACTTCGAAGATCAATATAACAACTGCAATGTCCGATATGGTGAACTAAAACAGCAATTGGCAGAAGATATCATACAATTTACCTCGCCACTTAAGGAAAAAATTGTAGATTTAGAGAACAATGAGCAATTGTTAAAACAAATTGCAAAAGATGGTGCCGAAAGAGCAAGAGAAAGTGCTATAGCGACCATCAAAGGGGTAAAAGAACGAATGGGGATTTCCCCAATTTGGTAACTAAAAATTAAGCGTCATCAGTCAGAAAAAAGAAATCAAGCACATAGCAATAGCCGGTAACATTGGTGCCGGTAAAACTACGCTAACAGAAAAATTGGCCAAACATTATGGTTGGGAGCCTATTTATGAAGCAGTGGATAATAATCCATACTTGAACGACTTCTATGAAAATATGCCTAGATGGTCTTTTAATCTTCAAATCTACTTTTTACATAGCAGATTGAAGCAAGTATTAGACATTCAAAAAGGCAATAAAACAGTTATTCAAGATAGAACTGTTTTTGAAGATGCTTACATTTTTGCACCTAACTTGCACGAAATGGGCTTAATGTCTACTAGAGATTTTGAAAACTATATCAATCTTTTTAGAACCATTTTTACACAAGTTGAAGCACCTGACCTAATGATTTATTTAAAGTGTTCACTTCCAAACTTGGTGGATCAAATTCAGAAAAGAGGTCGAGAATATGAAGACAATATCCGTTTAGATTATTTGAAGCAATTGAATTCGTATTATAATAATTGGATTGAGAATTATAGAGAAGGTGAGTTATTAGTAATTGATGTAGACACCTTAAACTTTGCCGACAATCCAGATGATTTCAGTACCGTAGTTCAAAAAATTGACTCGCAGTTGTTTGGGTTATTTTAATTGGATGTTCGGACTTTTGGTAATTCGGATGTTCTCTTATGAATACAGCAATATTATAAAGTACTATAGATTATCAGTCATATAATTCAATTAACTTTAGACACTCGTAACTTATAATCTACCTGTCGGTAGACAGGCTTTAGACACTTTCCTATCCTAAATACTTCATTAAGTTTTTAAGAATAGGTAAGTTATTCTTAAATGGTGCATATCTAATCGCTAAATCTAATAAAGTCGACTTCTTTAAGATTGATTTCTGATGTGAAAAAGTGGTAAAGCTATATTCACCATGATAAGCGCCCATGCCGCTTTCTCCTACTCCACCAAATGGTAAATTCCCATTGCCTAAATGCATCAAAGTATCATTTACACAACCGCCACCAGAAGAGGTTTTGGTTAAAATATCTTCTACAAAATCATTGTCTTCAGAAAATATGTAAAGTGCTAAAGGTTTACCAAAATGATTATTTACTAAATCTAAAATCTCAGATGTATTAGTGTATTCTATCACTGGTAAGATTGGACCAAAGATTTCGCTCTGCATTACAGGATCATCCAAAGTAATGCCATCAATTATGGTCGGAGATATATAAAGGTCTGCTTCATCCGTTTGTCCTCCAACTACAATATTACCCTGTTCTAACAGCTTTTCTAATCTCTTAAAGTGATTGTGATTGATAATTCTACCGTAATCAGGACTTTGCTGAGCATCATCCCCATAAAAATCCTTAATATGCTGCTTCATTTTATCCAACAACTTAGCCTTGCTATCCTTATGAACTAAAAGATAATCAGGCGCTACACATGTTTGACCAGCATTGGTCCATTTCCCCCATGTAATTCTTTTAGAAGAGTATTCTAATTGAATTTTCTTATCTACAATACATGGACTTTTACCACCTAATTCCAAAGTAACAGGTGTTAAATGCTTAGCTGCTGCTTGATAAAAGATTTTCCCAATTCCGGTTCCGCCGGTAAAAAAGATGTAATCAAACTTTTCGTCCAGCAAAGCTTTACTTTCTTCTACACCTCCAAAAATTGCTTTAACAAAACCTTCATCGAAATTTTCATTCAAAAGTTCTACTACTAATTCACCGGTATATCCAGCAATTTCAGATGGCTTAACAATAGAGCAATTTCCTGCTGCAATAGCTCCAATTAAAGGCGCTATTGTTAACTGAAAAGGATAATTCCAAGGACCAACAATTAAAACTACACCATAAGGATCGTTATAAATATAACTTGTGGCAACAGCATGAAACATCGCCGTACCCACTTTCTTAGGTTTGGCCCATTTCTTTATACCTTTCAAAGTGTGATCTAACTCCGCCAAAGTAAAACCTACTTCAGTAACATAACCTTCAGTATGATTTTTTCTTAAATCCTTTTGCAAGGCATCTAAAATTCTAGTTTCATTATCAACTATCAATTTTCTCAACTTCTTAAGCTGCTCAATTCTAAAATCAATGGACAATGTTTTTCCTGAATTAAAATAAGCTCTTTGCTTTGCGATTAATTGTTTGGCATCAAATTTGGCAAATGATACTGGATTGATGATAGATTCCGTCATTTTTTAAGTTAAATTGCTGAATTATAAAAGTACAAAAAACGTTTAACATATCGACAAGCGTTTGTTATATGTTCACATATTTAAACAATATTAAAATTTATTAACCGTATTATTGCAAAAATTTTTAAACTATGAAAAAATTGAATTTAAGCCTATTAATGCTACTTGCATTAGTATTTTCTACCACTTTTTTAACCTCGTGTGGTGAAGACGATGGATGTACTCAAGAAGATTATGTTGACACATTTGTTGGCAAGTACTTCCTATTTAATTTCATTGAACTAACCAATAATGACACTGCCGTTGTAACAATCGATGGTAATTCATTGTCTATTGAAAGTGCACTATTAGGCAATACCTTTTTAGCAAATTACAACAGTTCTACTAATACGGGTGAAGTCTCAAACCTGTCATTCCCTCAATTTATAATTGGTGGCGATACTTTATTTGACATTTCTGTTGAAAGTGGCTCAGTTGAGTTAGATAACAACTGCAATAGATTATACATTTCTCTACAGAATGTAACAGTGTTATCAGGTACAGTAAATTTACCTGACCCATTGTCTTATCCTATTAGGAATGCAAGTATGGAAACTAAAAATGGTTTAGTTAGACAATAATCTAACTATAATAAATTATATAAAAGACATCCAATTGGATGTCTTTTTTTTTGCCACATATCAAATGTTAAAATCAAGGCATCCTTAGAATATCCCTTAATCTAGTGATAGCGGAGTAAAATCTTATTGCTAGTTTTACTTTAAACAGCCCAAAATGAATCGATCTATCTTTACTATTTGTCTTGCTTTTTCCCTAATTATTGGATCAAGTACATTCCTTCAAAACTGTGCTGTTGATGTTAAAAGTGAATGTGAATTACCTCAATTTGAAGGAAAATATATAGGCAAATATCAAGTAGCATTTTTTGTTATTCCGGTGCCTGATACAATTCTAATTTCGGTTGATGTTTCAAACAATCAAGCAACGGTTACTAGTATATCATTAGATACATTTTTCGTAGCTAAATACTCTAATGAAAATAAACAATTGATAATCCCACCAATTGTTATTGATGAATATACTTTTAATGACACTTATCTACGTAATATAAGTATTGCAGGCGGAAGAATTTCACTTGCCGGAGGATGCGATCTACTTTCAATTGAAATGGATAATTTAAATATTGAAGAACATAATATAGGTGATTTGCCAGAGCCCATTGTTAATCTAGAACTTATTACTCCGAATAAAATGGAAAGATTTTAGTTTATTTGACTTTTATATATTTACTGTGGAGAAGTTATATTTCTAAATTTTAAACTCAAGTTAAAATATACCTTATTTTAGCTACCCATTTTTAATTAAAAATAACTTATAATTGCATAAAATAACTCAGAATGACTATTAGCAGAAGATTTACATTACTTTTTGGAGCATTTTTGTTAACTATAACTTTGCTATTTCAAAATTGCGCAACTATAATAGAAAGCACTTGTACACTTCAGCAATTTGATGGTAGCTATGTAGGCACTTATAATGTGGGAGGTTTACTTAACGTACCTGTGCCTGATACCATTCTTATTGAGATAAACGTGGATGAAAACTCCGCTAAAATAACAAGTGTATCATTAGATACCTTTTTTGTTACTAAATTCTCAGATTCTAAATACCGTTTAACCATCGCTCCTTTAAATATTCCTGAATTTTCTTTTAATGATATTGAATTATCAGGTATAGCCATTGGAGGTGGTTTTATAAGTTTAGACAGTGAATGTGATAGATTATTCATCCAAATGGATAACTTAAACATAGACGACCATAATATAGATGGATTACCTAAACCTATTAGAGGCCTCGATTTAACTACACCTAATTTTATGAGAAGACTCTAAATTATAATAAGGTTTACTAATTAATTTTCCCTTTATCGTTCAAAAACTAACCCATGAGATTATTTTTATCCCTGTGCTTTTTAGTCGCCACATTTTCTTTTAGCCATGCACAAACTATTGTTGGTACATTAACAGAAAAAGAAACTGGCGAAACTCTTATTTCTGCAACAATAAGATTAAAAAGCGATCCTGCTAATGGAACTACATCTGATTTTGATGGAAACTACACCTTCAAAGTTCCGGTAAGAGAAGGAGTTTTGGTGATTACTTACGTAGGTTTTGATGCCTTGGAAATACCATTTTCATTCCCTGATGGCGTCGATGAAATTAGAATTGATGGTGCCTTAGGAGAAGGAGAAGCTACGATGTTAGATGATTTAGTAATCAGTGCTAGTAGATATGCCAGAAAAATTGGTGAAGAAACGGTTTCTATCGATGTCATTAAACCTAAATTTATTGGCGACCAAAACTTAACAAATGCTTCCGATGTCTTAGGGAAAAGCCCGGGTGTTACCGTTATAGACGGACAAGCCAATATTAGAGGTGGAAGTGGTTATTCTTATGGTGCTGGTAGTAGAGTATTATTACTACAAGATGGTTTACCTATTACACAAGTAGATGCAGGAAGACCGGTTTGGACATCTATTCCAATTGAAAATATTGGGCAAATTGAAATTATAAAAGGAGCCGCATCTGCCTTATATGGTTCATCGGCCATGAATGGTGTGGTTAATGTGCAAACAGCCTATGCTAAAAACAAACCAGAAACTTATGTCTCTATATTTTCTTCCTACTTCGATACCCCAAAGGACGAGTTAGATGAAGAAGGAGAAGTAATTGATAAAAAATGGTGGTTAAGAGATTCAATCACATATGCTGGTTTAGAAGATACAGTAACTGTGCCATTAGACGAACCTCATCCCTATAACATAGGTGTCCAATTTTCTCATAGAAGAAAAATGGGTAAAGATCAAAAATTAGACTTTGTACTTGGCGGACAATACTTTAAAGAGCAAAGATGGAGATTTGGCGAACCTTCTAATGGTGGAAGACTTGGTGGTTCCATAAGATATAGAATTTCAGAAAAAATGACATTCGGATTTAGCTATCTAGGAAGATATACAGAATCTGGTAACTTCTTTTTATGGAATGGATTAGGCGCCGACAAGTATTTACCAAATTCAATTACCGGTGAACCTACTGAAACGAAAGCTACTAATGCTGAAATTTCTCCATACTTCAATATTTTTGATGATAAAGGAAACAATCATAAAATTCAAACAAGATATCTTTACGTAGATAATAAAAACACCAATAATCAAGATAACACTTCTAACTTTGTTTATGCAGAATACCAATATCAAAGACAATTTAAAGAAATAGGACTGAATTTTTCTGCCGGAGCGGTTGGAAGTTTTGTTAATAGTAAAGCGCCACTTTATGGAGGCGAAATAATTAAAGGAGCAAATTTTGCCCTCTATGCTCAAGCAGATAAAAAATTCTTCGAAAAATTAAATGTTTCATTAGGCTTAAGAGCGGAAACCAATTTGTTGACTGATACAAAAACTGAAACTAAGCCGGTTATGAGATTCGGTATGAACTATCAAGCGGCTGAAGCCACCTATATCAGAGCTTCATTCGGTCAAGGTTACCGTTTCCCAACCATTGCAGAGAAGTTTATTGAAACCACATTAGGAAGTGATTTAGCTATTCTTCCGAATCCAGATCTTGTTTCTGAAACAGGTATCAGTGCGGAAATTGGCGTGAAACAAGGATGGCAAACCAGTAACAAAGCCTTCAAAGGATTTTTTGATGCTTCGTTCTTTTATATGAGATATAAGAACATGATGGAATTTAATGTAGACACCGATACAGATGGTGAATACTTAGTTGCCTTTAGATCTTCTAACGTAGGTAACACATTTATCTCTGGTGTTGAAACCAATATTTTTGCTCAAGGTAAATTAAAAGGTAATCCAACTAGTGTCGTAATTGGTTATACTTTCATCGATCCAAAATTCCAAGTGTTTGACTTAACAACTAAAAATGGAGGAGTTGCCTCATACAATGTGTTAAAATATAGATTTAGACATACTTTAACAGCTACATGGGACATTGACATCAAAGGATTTACTTTTGGAACGAGTTGGCAATATTATAGCTTCATGGAAAACTTAGACAAAGTATTTAATGATGCTTCAAATGTATTAGGCATCAACTTTGCAGAGTTTAGAGAGTCTAGAAGAAGAGACGGTAGAGAAGCAAACAAAGAGCCTAGAACTTATAGAGGTGATTTTATTCTTGACTTAAGAGTAGGTTATCATACTAAAAATGACTTAATCAAATTTAGTTTCTTAGTTAAAAACGTAGCCAATAGAGAATATAGTTTAAGACCAGCATTAGTTGAAGCGCCACGAACATTCTCAGCTAGAATCGATTTATCGTTTTAGAAAGTAATTTAAGCTCTGTATATTGTCGATGATATGAACAATGATGAGCTTGTTTTAATTGCTAAATTTACAAAGGCTTATTCGGCTTTAAGTAGTTCTGCCATTGAACAGATTGCTCAAATTGGTCATTTAGAAACTATTCCTAAAAAAGATCATTTTATCTCTTTTGGTCAATTAGATAAGCGTTTAGCATTTGTAATTGATGGTTTATTCAGAGGTTATATTTTAAATGACGGAGAAGAAACAACACTTTGGTTTAGTGATGAATTTGATATCATCGCATCTTACAATGGAATCTTATTTAATGAAACTTCCAAGATTACTTATCAAGCTTTAGAGTCTTCTACTCTTTTTGTCATTCACTATGATGATCTAAAAAATCTCGCTAAAAACAACCAAGAAGTTGCGCTCACTATCATTCAAATTTTAGAACAAGTTTTAGGAGAAGCATTTCAAAGAAATGAACGTTTTATTTTAATGGATGCAGAAACTCGCTATCTTAATTTGTTAGATAAAAAGCCTAAAGTTATATCAAGAGTACCGCAAAAACTATTAGCTTCTTATATTGGCATTACACCCGTTTCTTTAAGTCGACTGAGATCGAGATTAAATAAAAAAAGAGACTTGAAATAGTAACTACTTCGAAGCCTCTCTTATCTTAAAAATTAATCTATTATTTTACAATAAATGGTTGACTTGACTTTTCACCATTCATTTCTAAATTCAAAATATAAGTGCCTTTAGCTACATTGTTTAATTCAAAAGGAATTGAATTCTCTCCTACTGAAACTTCAACACTTTTACCAAATACTTGTCTACCAATCATATCAATTACATTTATAGCAAGCATTGAAGATTGTAAAGCATTTATGGAAATCACTCCTCTTTCGCTCATTGGGTTAGGATAAACACTAAAATCAAAAGCATTGCTATTAGTAAACAAAGTCGTTACAAAATCTATTACAACACTATCTCTTGCGGTGCAATTGCCTACCGTTACATCAACCCAATAAATTCCAGGTAAAGTAACTGAAAAGGTGGCACTTTGCGAACCATCTTGCCAACTATAAGTAGCATCATCAGTAGTAGCATCTAATACAACTGTTTGACCATCGATTACTTCTTGATCTTCGCCTAAATCTACTGATAAAGAAGAACATGAAACAGCAGCAGGATTAGACTGTCTAGATAAAAACTCCCATATAGCTTGTGTATAAGAAATATCGTTTTGCGAAGCATTTAACCAAACATGACCTGCACCAGTTGCTTTATAAAATTCAACATCAACATCACAATTATTATAAATGTAATGCTTAATCGTTATGCCGTCATTTTTAGTATCTGCTATAGCTACAGAGTCAGGTAAACCTGAACAATTGGCATTATCTTCCCAAAAAGCAACTGTTTCTTCCGCATTGGTACCAAAAGTATTGTTTGAATAACTTACTGTTCCATCTGCTGTTCCATGAAAATGGCAAAAAGGAACTGATCGTTCAGGAGAGCAAGTACCTGTAATCGCATTCCCAATTGCACCGGCAACTGATGCTACTGCCGCTATTCTGTCATTCAATTCACATGCTAGTCTGTTAGACATAAATGATCCCATTGAAAAACCGGTAGAATATACTCGACTTGCATCAACATTATAATGATTAATTGTGCTATCCAAAAGGACTGAAATAAAACCAACATCATCAATACTGCCATTTAAAACAAGTGGACCAATTCCGGCTCCAGAATTCCATGCCGTACCGAAACCGGCAGCATTTACTGCTTGAGGCGTAATCACTATGAAATTATGAACCTCAGCTAACTGTTCGAATCCAACATTACTAAAATTTGAAGCAACATCACCAAGACCATGTAAAGAAAACAGTACAGGTACAGCTACACTTCCATTATAAGTGGAAGGAACATATTGTATAAATGTTCTTTGAACGCCATCATAAGTAACGTTGTAAGTAGTTTTCGTTTGCGCTTGCAATAGAATGGGAAACAAAAATAATAGAAGTAGTAATTTTTTCATTTGATATAATTTTGTGTTTAACTCGATTCCATAAAGCTAAGGCTTCTAAAGTATTCTAAAAATTAAGAATCTATACCAACCTTAAAATTCAATTTATTATCTCATGATAATAGAATTTGAATTTATTATCTAGACCTTTACAACATAAATAAAACTACTATGGGCAGTGTTCAACCAAATTTAAATAGCTCGGGTTTTGCCATCAAAGAATATCTTGATGTAGATAAAACCTATCAAAAACTAAATAAATTAGTAAATCAACCTCCTTTGCCAATTGAGCGACCACAAATGGATCTTTATCTTAAAAAGATAAATGAAATGTGTCCGAAATCAAAGGAAATGGTCAGCAAAGCTATGGATGTTATTCCAAGTGGTGTTCAGCATAATCTAGCGTTTAACTATCCCTTTCCTGTTGCTTTTACAAAAGCTGAAGGGGCTTATTTATATGATTTAGATGGAAATAAGTACATCGATTTTCTACAAGCCGGCGGACCAACTATTTTAGGAAGCAATTACGAGTATGTAAAAAACAAGGCTATTGAGTTAATTCAAGAATGTGGTCCTTCTACTGGATTGTTTCATGAATATGAATATAAAATTGCAGAGATCATCAGTAGACATATGCCATCAGTAGATATGTTTAGAATGCTAGGCAGCGGCACCGAAGCTGTTATGGGTGCTATTCGATTAGCTCGTTTAATGACAGGAAAGAAAAAGATCATTAAAATGGGTGGCGCATATCATGGCTGGAGTGACCAAATGGTTTATTCTTTAAGGATTCCAGGTACTTGGCGATTTGATGCAAAGGGAATTCCTTGGGCATCTACTTGGCATACACAATCCGTTCCGCCTAACAGAATTGATGTTTTAGAAACCAGATTAAAAACAAACAAATTAAGAGGTGGAACAGCAGCTGTTATTTTGGAACCTATGGGACCTGAAAGTGGTACTTATCCATTAGATGCCAATTACTGTAAGCAAGCCAGAGAATTATGCGACAAATATGGAGCACTCTTAATTTTTGATGAAGTAGTAACTGCTTTTAGAATTGGAATGAGTGGCGCTCAAGGCTATTGGGGCGTAACACCCGATTTAACCATATTCGGTAAAATTGTTGCGGGTGGATATCCTGCTGCAGGTGGAATTGGCGGTAAAAAAGAATATATGGCTGGTTTAGCGGCCGGATTACAAGGTGGTAAAAAAGTTAAAGTAGGTGGAACATTGGCAGCCAATCCATTAAGTTGTTGTGCCGGTTACCATACTTTAGCAGAAATAGAAAGAACCAATGCGTGTGAAAAAGCAGGAAGAGCCGGTGATCGATTAACCAAAGGACTTTCAGAATTAATTGATAAATATGGCTTACCTTATGTCGCTTATAATCAGGGATCTATCTGTCATTTAGAAACTGCCGGCACCTTATTCGTAGATATCAATCTGTTTAAAATAAGAAAACAATTAAAAGAGATTAATGCACGTAAGAAGATGATGGAGGAAATGGGTGCGGCATTTATGGCAGAAGGAATTGTTACTTTAGCAGGCAGCAGATTGTATTGTAGCATGGCAGATACTGATGAAATTATAGACGAATCATTGAATAGATTTGAAAATGTTTTTAGCAAAATAAAAGTTTAGTATCATTACGAATTAAAAGTTTCAAGTAAAAATATGAATACCAGCTTTTTCATAGCTCACGATTTTGGAACTAGCGGTGTAAAGTCAATCATTATCAACCAAATTGGTGAAATAATTGCAGACACCATTGAAACCTATCCGATGCAAATGCCCAAACCGGGATGGGTAGAACAACGCCCTGAAGATTATTGGAATGCAGTTACAAAAGCTACTAGAAAATTAGTAGAAATGAGTGAAGTTGATATTGCATTGATAAAAGGCATAGTATTTTCTACACAAGCCATGGGAGTTATCCCTATTGATAAAGAAGGAAATGTTTTGCATCCTAATATCTCTTGGGTGGACGGCAGAGCGGAAGATGAAGCTAGGCAATTGATGAAAAAGTTTCTGGGTAAAAAAGTCTTTAAAGCAATTGTTGGAATTGAAATTACCGGAAAAGATGTTTTACCAAAATTGCTTTGGATCAAGAATAAGTTGCCTGATATCTATCAAAAAACAGATAAGTTTTTAGATGTTAATGGCTATCTAAAATTTAAATGTACAGGAAAAAGAGTGGCAGAATGGTCTGGCGCTTGCTCCTATGCTTTCGATCTAAAAAAGAAAGATTGGGAAAGAATATTCTTTAAAATTGCTGGAGTTGACTTAAATAAATTACCTGACTTAGTGAGATCTGTTGATGAAATTGGCGGATTAACAGCTGAGGCTGCTAAAGAAATGAATTTAGTAGCAGGTATTCCTGTTTACGGTGGCTGTGACGACACACAAAGTGCAGCTATCGGTAGCGGTGCCATCGGTGAGGGCGAAGGACATATCTATTTAGGCACAGCCGCTCAATTGACTTTTACTACTAAAAAATCTCCAAAATTTAAAAATGGTGCTGTCGCCCTACAAAGTGCCGATCCTAAAATGAATATTGTAGTAGGCGTAACAGAAGCCGCCGGCGTAAATGTAGAATGGATCTTAAATAGTCTTTATAAGGAAGAAAAATCTAAATTATCAGAAAAAGAACTGTTTCAACTTTTTGAAAACGAAATGGCTAACGTACCGGCCGGATCGGATCATTTGCTTTTTACCCCTTGGTTTCTAGGCGAAAGATGTCCGGTAAGCACTACCTTGACTAGAAGTACAATGTTCAATTTAAGTCACGAACATACACGCGGCCACATGGCGCGTGCCTTAGCGGAAGGCATTGCCTACAACATTAAATGGAAACTCAAAAACATGGAAAAGGATTTTGGTTTTCATCAAGAAGCCTTGCGAGTAATTGGCGGTGGTTCCAACAATCATTTATGGTTGCAAATTTTAGCTGATGTTACACAAAGAAACATCATCACCACTAACCAACCTAGACATGCAGGAGCCATAGGTGCCGCTATGTGTGCTATGGTAGGCAGTAAAACTTATCAAAGCTTTGATAATATTCACGACTTAATAAAGCCCCATAAAACCTACACACCAAATCCAACTAATTTTGACATTTACAATCGACAATTTGAATTGTATCAAAACTTATATAAAGCACTAAAACCTGTTTATGCTAAAGCCAATAGAGAAAGGTTTTCGATGTAAAGGATATTGGGGTAAGAATTAAGTAAAAAGTGTAAAGCATTAAACAATAATTATGACACTAGAAGAAGCAAAAATAGCAGTTTGTAACGCTGGTAAGCAGCTCCTTAAAGAAGGATTGGTCGCCAGAACTTGGGGCAATGTAAGCGTTAAGCTTAATGATACTCAAATGGTGATTACACCTAGTGGACGACAATACACAGAATTGACGCCTAAAGAAATGGTCGTCGTGAATTTTAATACTTACGAATTTGAAGGCAATTTAAAACCATCTTCAGAACTAAAGCTTCATTGTGAAGTTTACAAGACTCGTCCAACAATTCAATGTGTGATTCATACGCATCAAATGTATGCTTCTATCGTTGCAGCAGCTCAAAAAGATGTTCATGTTTTGGATCCAGAACATCAAAAAATATTAGGAAGTAAAGTGGTTAAAGCAGCACCTTACGCCCTACCCAATACTAAAAAAATAACGGTAGAAACGGCAAAGGCAATGGAAGGTAGTTATGCTGCTTTGATGGCAAATCATGGTGCTGTATGCTGCGGTGATAGTTTAGAAGATGTTTTCTTGAAATGCACTACATTGGAATTAGCCTGTCAAGCATTTATTGAAAGTAAAAAGAAGGTAGCTTAAATCGAAAGATATGACACTGGAAGAAGGCAAATCCTATTACACAAAAACCATAGAGAATCTATTGGCCAATAACTCTGGCTATCAAAGTTGGGGCGAAGTAACCATTCTAGATGGTAGTCTACGATTAAATGACAATGAGATACTAAGAGTAAAAGGTATTGGAGAAAAAGCATCTTTTGAAACTATTTCTATCAAGGATGATAAATCATTGCATGCAGCGATATATCGCAAAAAGAAGCCTATTAATTCTATTTTGATTACCCATCAAACCAATGCTTCACAAGTAAAGGAAACCATACCTCCTATTTTAGATGACCAAGCACAATTACTTGGACCCACTTTAAAATACATTCCGCTTAAAGGAGAAATTAAATCATTTGTCAAGCAAATTTTAAGAGGTTTAAAAGGCCGGTATGCCACTATCCTATCTAACGAGCAAAGTATTTGTATTGGCAAAAGCATTGAAGATGCCTATATCGCCGCACAGCTAGTGGAGAAGACATCTAAAGCTTTTCTAGAAGCCAAACATTTAGGTGGCGCCAAAGGCATTAATATTATAGAAGCTTGGCTGATGCACAAATTTTACCTCTACAAATATTCAAAAGAAAGTGAAAAGAATAGGTAGTTAACAATATGAATAGATATAATTGATTCGAACAAATAATACTATTAATCATTAAAAATTAAACACTAATCATTATTACCTATACATTCCTCCTACCCAATCAAACACATAATGTATACTCACATTAGCGCCTAACGAAAAGTTTCTTGAAGATTGATAAGTGTTGTCATTATCAGAAATAAAAACAGCAGCATCGCCCTTATTAAGGTCTAAGAAGCCAAAATAACCACGTAATCCAGCATTTAGGTATAAGTTTCTGCTTAAGTTTACATCGATTCCCCCTCCGAAAACAAATCCAAAGTCTAATCTTTTTACTTTATCATTAGCAGATCCAAAAAATTCACCGGTTGATTCTCCATCAATAGAAATCCTTTCCTTTGCTGCTAATAAAACTCCAAATTGCAAACCTACTTCGCCATATCCGGTTATCTTTTTTCTCGATTGAGGTTTAAACTTTACTAAAAGAGGCAGCTCTAAATAATGTAAACTAAATTTTCGTTTAAAATTATTGATATCCCCTCTAGCACAGCCATTTCCCGTCCAACTATCTTTGTAATTTTGCCCACGTTTGGTATAATTTAATTCCGCTGAAACACCCCAAAACCTATCGCTTGTATAGCTCCCAACAGCACCTAAAGAATACCCCATAGTTAAGGCATAACCCGGCTCAGAGTCAATGATTAATGGATCTTCAGGGCAAACTTTTTGCAACACTTCATAAGCATTCTGATTAAGTATCCAACTCGTATTTAAGGAAACATTTCCTCCAATATCAAAATCTTGTCCCTTTACCATAAAGGCTGACACCAAACCTACCAACAAGATTAAAATCCTTCGCATCACTAAATATTTCTACAAATGTAACGAAAAGACAAAAAAAAAGGCAACCTCGTGAGACGAGGTTGCCAGACCAGGAATCCGTCAAGGATTATCAAAGAGAGGCAAAAACGTAAATAGCTTCCACTATTTTTCTAAGTTCCTCAGGATACTGAACTAATTCAGCCTGACTCATATTCGGTGAAAAAATTGGTACTGAAACCACATTTCTATAAGGTCCAACTGCCACAACAATTTTTAATGGTACTGGCTTAGGATATTGATTTAATCTTGATTGACATTGTCTTGTTTCACATTCGTACTCGCTTTCAAAAGAGAAGAATCCTTCTTCTGCTATCCATCTTATTAATTCAGTCAATTCTGCACGATCAATTTTCTTGTCGTATTTTTTTACTCCTCCTAATTCTGTTTCATAATACTTTTGAAGTAAGCCTGAATTAGAAATCATAATTCTATCGTTGATAACTGGATCAACACCACCTGAAAATCCACCACCACTGATAAATATTTCCATGTAATCTTGTTCAGATATTTTTGCAATCCAATTTTTCTTTACTTCAACAACATTATTTTTTTGATCAACTTTTTTAATATTAGTAATAGTATTAGCAGATTCGTAATCTCTTAATTCTCTTTCTTTGGTATTAATTTCATCTTCTTCGCTGTAAACCGCCCAATGATCTTTCTTTCTATTGGATGGACTATACATGCTAACGCCTTCGGAATATCCGCCCTTCGAAACTATTCCATTTAATAATGAGGAGGTTAATCTTTCAACTTTTAACTGTTGTTGATTTACTTTAGAGGTAAGTTGCCCTTCATCAAACCCATTTGTTCCGGCTTGCAAATCAATCCCAAAAAACAGAGATGTACATGCGAAAACAATTATAGTAATTGATAATATTTGAGGTCCTTTTTTCATTCAGTAAGTAAAATACGACTTTTAAAATTTATAATTTATACAATTACAAACATCATGCCTGTCAAGATTGCTTATAACAATCTGTTTCACTAATTACGATCTTAAGGAAATTGAATTTAGGGTTCTTAAGAAGTATGTATTTCAGGTTTAAATGTTTATTATTATCCTTAAAGATAAATCGTATTTATCGAAACATCAAGTAAAAAATAAAGTTTTTAATTTTTTACTTTCGCCACAAACTAAAACAATTGATTTATAAGGCTAAAGACATACTAAATTTTTTGATCAACGGTAAAACTAAATATCGTTTGCACTCTCCTTTTGTATTCAATTTTGTTAATTCTGTTCTTTTAGACAACAGAAAATACTATGCTTTTGATATCATCAATAGAATTAAGAAAGCGACTCATCAACATCCACAAAAAATAGCGATTAAAGATCTTGGTGCTGGTTCTAATGGTCAAATCAAAAAAGAAAGAAGCTTAGCTTCTATTGTTAATAAAAGTGCCATTAAGCATAAGTATGGTAAATTATTGTTTCGCTTAGTCAACTATTATAAACCTGAAAATATTATTGAATTAGGCACTTGCATTGGTATTGGCACTATGTATTTAGCCACCGGTAATTTGAAAAGTAAATTAACTACCATTGAAGGCGATCCTAGTTTAGCTAAAATTGCCAGCAATAACTTTCAAAAGTATCCGGGAGATCTTAGCCACATTAAACAAGTGATTGGCAATTTTGATGATGTACTCCCAAACGTTTTAGCTTCTTATTCAAAAATAGATTTGGCATTCATAGATGGGAATCATCGTAAAGAACCTACTTTAAATTATTTCCATCAGATTTTAGAATACACTGATGAAAATTCTATTTTAATATTTGATGACATTCACTGGTCAAAAGAAATGATGGAAGCATGGGCAACAATTCAACAACATCCTAAAGTAAGCTTAACTATAGACATCTATAGAATGGGCTTCGTTTTCTTTGGGAATGAACGAAAAGAACAGGAACATTTTCAACTGTATTTTTAAATTTAGTAAGGAGTAAAAGTAATCAGTAATCAAACTTATAAATGTTATTGATTAATTCATTTGTCACCAAAATGTCTGATTCCCTATACATTTAACTTTTATTATACCCATTCAGGCACCAAAACTTAAAGACGTTGCATCTATAAAAGAAAACAACACTATGAAGTATTTAATGATTTTGGCTATAACTTTAATGGCCTTCACCTCTCCGGAAAAAACAACAAATTCGCCAAGTAAAATTCAAATTGCACTTTTGTTAGATACTAGTAACAGTATGGATGGTTTAATTGAGCAAGCCAAAGGCAAATTATGGTCTATCGTTAATGAATTTGGACGCTATGAAAAAGATAAAGCAGTTCCTCAATTGGAAATTGCATTGTTTGAATATGGTAATGATGGATTAAAGGCAAATGAAGATTGGATTAGACAGATTACTGCTTTTACAACTGATTTAGACTTTATCTCTGAGAAATTATTTGAGTTACGAACTTATGGTGGCAGTGAATATTGTGGCTCAGTTATTCACGATGCCAATAAATCATTAGAATGGTCGAATAGAAAAGATGATTTAAGATTGATTTTTATAGCTGGAAATGAGGGTTTCAACCAAGGCAGTTTTAACTATAAAGATGCTTGCCATGAGGCTATAGGTAAAGATATAACGGTAAACACTATTTTCTGTGGTGATTATGAACAAGGCATCAGAGAATTATGGAAAGAAGGTGCTTTAATTGGAAAAGGTAAATACATCAATATCGATCAAGATAAATCAGTTTCCTACATTGAAACACCTTATGATAATGAAATTGATAGACTGAATGACAAATTGAACGACACCTATATTTGGTATGGTAAAAGTGGCGCAGATAAAAAGATTAATCAATCCAGACAAGATAACAACGCCGCTAGCTTTAGTGCAGCTAATAAAGCAGAAAGAGCCGTTTCAAAAAGTTCAGGTAATTATAAAAATGCACATTGGGATGCGGTAGATGCGCTTGATGAAGGGGAAATAGAATTAGAAGAATTGGTACAAGAAGAAAATATTGCTCCTGAATTAAAAAATAAATCTAAAGAAGAAATTGAAAAATATTTGAAAGAAAAGAAAACTGAAAGAGGAGATATTCAAAATGAAATTACGGATTTAAATAAGAAGAGAATGACCTACATAGCCAACCAATCTAATGATAAAGACAATACCTTAGAAAGTGCTATTACACAGGCTGTTAAAGAACTCGCCACGGCAAAAGGTTTTACCTTAAAAAAGTAGTAAATGTTAAATTCTAAAATTTTAAAGGTTAGATGCAACCTTCTCAACCCTATATAACTCTTAGTTAGTAAGGAAATACTCTTCTATTCCTTATTGCGAATCCTACTATATACCCTTGCATGTTGTGCTGACTATTGCAAGGGTATTTTTTTATCTTCGTGGCAGAAAAAATATTTAATGCAACGAATTACATTTCTTTTATTGCTCCTATTCTCGGTTGTGATTACCCCACTAGCTGCGCTTGAACTGTCTCCTACTGCTGAAATTAGCCTACTGACTTGCTCACCTGGCGATGATTTTTATGAATCATACGGGCATAGCGCATTAAGAGTTAACGATCCAGAAACGGGTGTAGATGTCGTTTATAATTATGGCACCTTTAGTTTTAGTGACGATTTTGCCCTAAAATTTATAAAAGGAGAACTTAATTATTGGGTAAATCCAGAAACCTATTTAGATTTTAGATATCAATACAATTACGAAGGAAGAAGCATTTATGAGCAAATACTTAACCTTTCTGTAGAGCAAAAGCAAAGTATAGCTGATTATTTAGTTAAAAACTCTCTGCCGGAAAATAGATATTATTGGTATGATTTCAGATTTAACAATTGTTCTAGCAAGTTAAGAGATGTATTAGAAGAATCTACCGGTGTAAAATTCTCTACCGAAAAATCAGATAAAACATTTCGCCAAATGATTGATGGCTACGTGCCTAAAGCAGATTGGTATGACCTAGGAACCGATGTATTATTAGGCGCAACATTAGACCGAAAAGTAACTTACGCAGAATCAATGTTTTTGCCTGATTACTTAATGCAAATGTTTGATGATACAAAAATAAATGGGGAACCATTGGTTAAAGAGAAGAGAACACTTTTAGATAAAGGCTACCACTTATATAATGAAGGTAAGTGGGCTAACATATTTTCGCCTTCCACAGTATTTTGGCTACTGTTATTGTTGTTTTTCCTATTTAAATTATACTATAAAGGTAATTTACCTCCATTCTTTTCAATCTTCTTTTTAAGTATTCTTGGATTAGCAGGATGGTTTATGATTTTTATGTGGTTTTTCACTTTACATACGGCAGCAGATTGGAATCTAAATATTCTATGGGCAATTCCTTTTCACTTTCCGATGGCACTGTTCTTATTTAAAGAGAAAAAGCCAAAATGGGTAGCTCATTACTTTTTCTTTTGTAGAGTAATATTAATAGTTACATTAATTGTTTGGCCGATATTCTTACCTCAACAGTTTAATATCGCAGTATTGCCGTTAATCCTACTTTCATTGCTTTGCATATCATCTAATATGCCAATTAGCATGAAAGATTATAACTAAAAAACGTGATTAAAAATAGGGAGTTAAGCATCACCACTTGTTAAATCTCCGCCTCTTAAAATATCTTCTACTAAGAAATAGCAAAATATCAATGCTATCAATATTCGTATAGTCCATTCAATGTTTTCCATAGGAGTAGATTTGAGTCATATTAAATATAAGGAAAATATACCCACATATCCTAACCTTTACTTAAAATTCGATTAACATTATTGAAATTTCGATAATCGATTTAAGCAAATTTTTATTAGTCGTCAATCTTCAATAAAAAACTATTAATATCTAGCTATAAAATTTAACAAGGCGGTCGCCCATTTGGTAGGATCTTCTACCATTGGATAGTGTCCCAAATTTTCTAATCGCGTTATTTCACAATGAGGAATTTCTTTGTAAAGCTGCTCTCCTATTGCTTTAACGGATACCGGATCATTTTGCGCCCAAATTACATGCGCCGGAATATCTAAAGATTTTAAACTTCCAATCCATCTATCCCAATATTGATATCGTTCCTTTAAATATTGAGTGATTTTAGGTAAAACAAGTTTCCCATTATTTAAAGTACTCATTATCCAAAGCGCTTTTAACGCTTCAATATCTATCGTAGATTGATCAAACCACAATCGCTTCATTTGATGTACAAATATATACTCGCTTCCAAATCTTGCCACCAATGGTCCCCAAAAAGAATGTCTCAATACCTTTTGAATCCATCTTAAATTGGCCAGTTCAATATGAACACTACCATTAGTTAGTGTAACTGTTAGAATATTTATGGGTAACTCAGCTTCTTGTCTTTGCGCTAAAATTTCTGTGGCAACGCTTGTTCCATAATCATGTGCTATTAAATGCGCCTTATCAACTCCCAAATGCTGCCATAATTTAATCGCATAATTCGCTTGGTCGATTAAAGAATAAGAATAGTTAGTAGGCTTATCAGAATAACCAAAGCCTAAATGATCGTGAATAATTACTCTGTAAGACTTTGTGAGCAAAGGTAAAACATGTATAAAATCAAAACTACAAGACGGATAACCATGTAAAATAACTAGTACAGGTAAATCCTTCTTACCTTCGTCTATCACAAAAAAACGATAATGATCAATAGTAATTAATTGTCCTCTAGACTTCCATTTAGATGCAATTTCAGTGCTTTTCATAATTTATTTGAACTAACTAAAGAAAGTATAGGTTAACTATTAAACTTAATTAAAATGAAGCAACTTAAAGCTGGTGATCCAGCACCAAATTTCCAAATTAAAGATATTGATAATAACCCAATTGCTCTTGATCAATATAAAGGAAGAAAGGTTATGCTTTCTTTTTACCGATACGCTTCTTGTCCGTTATGCAACTTAAGAATTAATGATTTAAATAATCGAGTGGACGAATGGAAAGAAAAAGGTTTAGATACCATCGCTGTTTTTCAATCACCATCGGAAAGTATTAAAAAGCATGCAGGAAAATCTTCTAGAGCAACTAGCTTCCCAATCATTCCGGATAACGAGCAAAAACTTTATAAAATGTATGGCGTTTCTGGTGATTGGGTTAAATTTTTAAAAGGAATGAAACCTTCGAAAATAGTTGCTGCTACCGCTAAAGGATTTTTACCCGGTAAAATTGAAAACGATATGAATATGATTCCTGCAGATTTTCTAATCGATGAAAATGGCATGCTTAATACGGTATACTATGGAAAAGATTCAGCCGATCATCTTGATTTACAAATAATTGACCGTTTCGTAAACAATTGAACTTGAATAACGGTTATCAATTTCGTACTTTTGCACCTTAAATAAAAAAATTATGTCAACATTATCATTAGATTTAAGCTTAAAATACAAAGTTAAAGACATCTCTTTAGCTGATTGGGGAAGAAAAGAAATAGAATTAGCCGAAGCAGAAATGCCAGGTTTAATGTCTTTAAGAGAAGAATACGGAGATTCAAAACCTTTAAAAGGCGCTAGAATTGCAGGTTGCCTTCACATGACTATTCAAACAGCAGTTTTAATTGAAACTTTAGTGCATTTAGGGGCTGAGGTTACTTGGTCATCTTGTAATATTTTCTCTACTCAAGATCACGCAGCAGCAGCGATTGCAGCAGCAGGTGTTCCTGTATTTGCTTGGAAAGGTATGAACGAAGAAGAATTTAACTGGTGTATCGAGCAAACTTTGTTTTTTGGCGATACTTCAAGACCTTTAAATATGATCTTAGATGATGGTGGTGATTTAACCAACATGGTTTTAGATAAATATCCTGAGATGGTAAAAGGCATTAAAGGATTAAGTGAAGAAACTACTACAGGTGTTCATAGATTATATGAAAGAATGGAAAATGGTACACTTCCAATTCCAGCTATCAATATCAACGATTCAGTTACTAAATCTAAATTTGACAACAAATACGGTTGTAAAGAATCACTTGTTGATGCTATTAGAAGAGCAACTGACGTAATGATGGCAGGTAAAGTTGCTGTTGTTGGTGGTTACGGTGACGTAGGAAAAGGTTCTGCAGCTTCTTTAGCTGGTGCCGGAGCTAGAGTTATCGTTACTGAAATTGATCCAATTTGTGCGTTACAAGCAGCAATGGACGGTTTCGAAGTAAAGAAAATGATCAATGCAGTGGAAGAAGGTGACATTATTGTTACGGCGACTGGTAATAAAAATATTCTTTCAGAAAAGCATTTCAGAAAGATGAAAGACAAAGCTATTGTTTGTAACATTGGACATTTTGACAATGAAATTGATATGGCTTGGTTGAATAAAAACTATGGTTCAACAAAAGTAGAAATCAAACCACAAGTAGATAAATATACTATTGATGGAAAAGACGTTTTGATTTTAGCAGAAGGTAGATTAGTCAATTTAGGATGTGCTACTGGTCACCCATCATTTGTTATGTCTAACTCATTCACCAACCAAGTATTAGCTCAATTAGAACTTTGGATCAATACAGATAAGTATGAAAACAAAGTTTATGTTTTACCTAAGCATTTAGATGAAAAAGTGGCAAGACTTCACTTAGCTAAGATTGGTGTAGAATTAGAAGAACTTTCAGCAGATCAAGCTAAATATATTAGTGTTCCGGTTGAAGGACCTTATAAGCCTGAATACTACAGATACTAGTAGATATTTTTAATAAGTAATATAAAAGACCATTTCGATATTCGGAATGGTCTTTTTTTATGCAGCGTTTTGCTTAATTTAGAAGTTATATAGAAACAAATAACCATTTAAATTTTGTCTGGTTTGAAAATTAATTTTATACTGTTTACGCTCCTTTTGTTACTCATTACAAGTTGCAAATGCGATGAACCAACTAATTGTGAAGCAAAATCATCTCCTACCAACTGTGTTTGTGATGCTGTTTATGAACCGGTTTGTGGTTGTAATAACATAACCTATGGCAATAGCTGCGAGGCAGCATGCGTCGGCATTACGGACTATGTTGAGGGAGAATGCGTTCCTAACTGCATTGCTGTTCAGAATGATGATTGTATCTGTCCTGAAATTTGGCAGCCTGTCTGTGGATGCGATGGCGTTACCTACTCCAATACTTGCTTTTTAGCTTGCGCAGGAATTGATGAATATGTTGAAGGTGAATGTGATTGAAAGACTTTAGAGACAAGACGTAAGACGTAAGATATTAGATCAAAATGTTAGTTTAAATGTCCCTTTAGGGACATAATATTGGAAGCCATACAATAGCGAAAGACTTGTGCCTTTAGGTACAACATATTTAATAATTCTATTTAAGCAGTACTTACGGCCATTGACAAACAATGCCACCCATAATGGTAAAGCTTACCATCCAATAACCGGCATTAATAGCCAAATACTTAAAACTTCGCTGTTCATATAACCCATTAGTAACAATCATTGGAATGCCAATTAAACTACCTAAGAATGCGCCATGAAAAGCACCATGTTTAAAGGTTTGAAATTCAGGAGTTCCATGCGGCATATTAGGTCCACCGCCATAATTTACGATTGTATAAAGAAAGAATGCTGCCAAAATAGCCAATACAAAGGTAACGCCTATAATCAATGGCATTTTAGTTGGCTTTGATTTTTTATTTACATCTCCCAGTTGTAGTTTCCATGCTTTTCCAAACACCTTTGGATGATACCAAATAAAGCCAATGATTAAAGTCGCAACGGCTGCTGCAATAATGGAAACAAAATTCATCTTGGTGATGTTTGATTAGAATAAAGATAGGAGAATAAAGTTGAGAATTTTCAATTGACAATATTCAATGATCAAGTAAAAAAATTAAACATTAATCATTAACCACTAATCATTCTAAAAATCAGTGCATCATTTTAAAAATCAACTCCTTTAATAGTTCAAAATCTCCAATATTACCTGTATTGCCAATTCCTTTGGCTTTAGCATCTGTTAGGGCAATCTCAGAAAGTATATATTCTGTTTTGGCTAGAGAATAATTACGGGCACCTTCTTTGTAATCTTTAAAGAAATATGGATTTACACCAATAGCCCGCATAGCATCACTGTCTGACATGCCTTTACTATGGTGCAATTGGAAAATTTTGGTAAAGTAATTAAAAATGATAGATAGTACAAATACGATTGGTCCTGCTTTGGGGTTCTTCTCAAAGTATTTAATAATCTGAATGGCTTTTAAGTAGTTTTTAGAACCTATGGCAGCCGACAACTCAAATGCATTAAAATCTTTACTGATTCCAATGTGTTTCTCGATATGATCTGCATTGATCTCCGTTTTTTCATCAATATTCAGCAACAGCTTGTTTAGCTCATTGGTGATTTTTGCCAAATCATTGCCTAAATGCTCGGTCAGTAATAAAGCCGATTTTTGATTAATTTTCCTTTGATGACTTTTCAGAAAATCTATAATCCATTCTGGGACTTGGTAATCTTTAAGTTTCTTAGAATCTAAAACAACTGCCTTTTTCTGGATCAATTTTCCAAAAACAGTCCTTTTATCGAGATTTTTATGCTTGTAATTAAACACTAAAACAGTACTGGCCACCGGATTTTCTAAATAGGGAAGAAAAACATCAAAGTTTTTGAAGTGCTGCGCTTCTTTCACCAATACCAATTGCCTATCTGAAAAAGCAGGATAACGCCTCGCAGCATTTACCACCTCTTGTGGATCGCTGTCTTTGCCATAAAAAACATGCTGATTGAAATCTCGCTGAGACTCTGTTAAAGCTCTTTTTTCAATCAAGCTGGTTAACTCATCAATATAAAAGCTTTCTTCTCCCGCAAAGAAATAAACCGGCGCAAACTTGCCGGCTTCAATCGCTATTTTTATTTTTTCGAAAGACATTTATATACCTTTGCCAAAACTACTATTTTATGTCCACTAGCAGAAGTCCTTTATGAAAATTGTTGAAAAAGAAGGCAAGACTTATGTTTTTGATATTATTCGAAAAAAATATTTGGTTTTCACACCAGAAGAAAAAGTACGGCAACAGATTATTGAATGGATGATTGCTGATTTACAATACCCTAAAAGCAACATTTCGGTAGAAAAATCTATATCTATCAATAACAGAGTAAAACGCTACGATATTGTTGTTTATAAAAATGCATTGCCATGGATGCTGGTAGAATGTAAAGCAGAAAGTGTAAAAATTAAGCAAGAAACTTTTGATCAAATTGGAGCGTACAATATTCAATTGAAAGTACCTTATCTATTGGTCTCTAATGGCTCAAACAATTACATTTTGGAAATTGACTTTGAGCAACGGAAGTATAGTTATTTAAAAGAGATGCCGGGGTATTAGGTTGTTCGGTTGTTCGGTTGTTCGGTTGTTCGGTTAGGGGCAAAATAATTTAAACCAATAAAGCTTGTAATATAGAAACTCCATTTTCCAACTTCTGATATCCGATTTCCAATTCCCAACAAAAATCAGCACATCAAAAAATCAGCACATCTGCATATCTGCATATCATTTTCATCTAACTAACGTCAAATTTCCTTTCTTCAACACACTGGCCCCTCCTAAACAATACAGTCGAATCATATAACCATAAGTATCGGCCGGCAAGTCTTTCCCATCCAATCGTCCATCCCAACCGGTAGCGATGTCAGTGCCTTCAAATACTAAGTTGCCCCATCTATCGTAGATTTCCATTTCCATTTCGCTGATTAATGTGCTCTTAGGTCGAAACAAATCGTTTAAACCATCATTATTCGGACTGAATGCATTGGGAATAAACACTTCTCCAATTTCGCATTCTTCAATAATCGGAAAATACAACTGCTTAGTAGTTTGATCGCAACAACCATTTTCGGCATAAATAAATAGTGTGACATCAAAAGTATCTTGTTGTTCGTAATAATGTAAAGGGTTTTGCTCCATGCCATTTTCACCATCACCAAATTGCCAACTCCAACTCACAATGGGTTCACTGGCATCGGAGTTATCATCGAATTGTACCGGAATTTCGTTGTTGTTTAACGCGCCCACTTCGTAATCAAAGTCGGCACCTATCATGGCTCTTTCAATTTTAACTGTTTTAATTAATGTATCGGCACAAACCTGTCCTGCGCCTACTACTTGCATCACTTGATAAGTACCATTACTCGGAAACGTATGAAATGGGTTTTGTTCTGTTGAAGTGCTGCCATCTCCAAAACTCCAAAAATAATCGGCATCTTCATCATCAGTAGAAGTAAATTGTTTAGAAGTAGTGGTATCGCAAAGCAATAATACTGTTTCACTAATAGTATCAATTTTCGGAACACCTTCAAACTCAAATCCCGCCTCAAAGAATTTTCCGCAATCCACAATATTAAACTGAAAGTCTCTTCTATGTTCTGCTAAAAAAACACCATCGCGATATTCTTCCACACAAATGGCCACCACAAATCTACCAATAGTACTTGGTATAGCGGTTAACAACCCTGTTTGAGGATCAATGGCCATCGGCGTTCCTCCCATCACATTATCTAATCCATATGGTGGAATCCACAATACTTCTTGAAATGGTGGCGCTTGGAGAACTGGATCGCCAAAAACATCATTAGGATCAAAAGAATTTCCAAAACCACCCGTAAATGGTGTGCAAATTTTATACACCAAAGAATCACCATCTGGATCGGTAGCCGAATGATCAAAAACTAATGGCTCATTGACACAAATAGCTAGTGGTGGAAATTTGTTAAATTCCGGATTGCCATTTTCTAACGTCACTTCTGAAATATACGCCGGATAGTTCGCTCCTGTTAAGCTAGCATCTGTCGTATCTCCATCATAAGCACTCACACTTTCAATATTTAAAATATCATTGTTTCTACAGCAACGCATATAAGAAAACTTATAGCCTGGTTTTACTCCCGGAATGTAAATAACAGCTTCATAAGCAATTACTTCTGTTATTACTCTCGGTGGCTCAACAAAACAAGGATCATCAATGACGGGCACCAAAACAAAATTGGGCGGTCTGTTGACAAATCTTGTATAGAGATAATTGTCGTTTTCGTCGTAAACATATATTCTTAGCGGATCATCAAATGTTGCGCCCGGATTGGCATTGATTTGATCTCGATACACTTTAATTTTTACGAAAAATGAATCGTTTCCTAAGTATTCATAATTGAACTCTCCCCCTACAATATGGCTGGCTTTTGCATCCGAAATATTGATGAGTATTAAAAATATAGGCAAGATTAAAAAGAGACATCTTTTTAAATGCTTTAATTCTATCCTTATTGATTGTCTCTTCATGGCTATTCTACTATTACTTTTTCAATTTCTACTCTTCTTTCAAAGGCAGCTTTATCGCTATAAATTGATTGCTTCTTATTTTTACTATCGTCGCTTACTGCTGCATCCGATTTTGTTTCTCCGTAGAAAACTTCTGTAACTTTCAACTGACCATTCTTAATATACGGATCTAAATCTTCTCTGAAACTTACTTGATTAATAAATGACTGCACTCTTCGTTTTGACAAGTTTAAATTGTAGTCAGAATTAGCCAGTGGAGACGTATGACCTTTCACGACCAATGTTACCGTCTTTCCTTCTTTTAATAACTTAGAAATTTCCGATATCAATTGATTGTATTTATTCCATTCTTTAATCACATGATTATCAATAAAATCTTGCATATTGCCTTCGTTGCCACCCAATCTATAATACTCTACACTTAGCTCTATGTATTTTCTATAAATCTCGCCATAAGGTGTTTTCGTCGTTGGGCTTAAAGAATTTGGATTAGGATAATCATTCGGGAAGTACAATTGAATGTTGGTGCCTGCATTAATCTCATCAATCCTTGATACTTTTGGTGTTTCGATTACCGTTTCTACTTTATCTACTGTTTCTTCGATTTCTTCTGTTACTTCCGTTTCATCCACCTCAACAACAACTTCTTCCTCCACTTGCTCTTCTATTTCTTCCACAAATTCTGTGGTGTCTTCCGCCAATAAAGTATCAATTTCAATCTCTACTATTTTCTCTGTTTTCTTACGTTCAAATTCATATTTCAACAAAATTTCGCCTGCACCAATTGAGTTGGTGGCATCGTTGAAAGCGGATGTATTGATATCGTAATTTACGCCGATTTTAAAGTCATTTACTTCATAAGCAAAATACATCTTAGCGGCATCTTTCACTCTGTAGCCTCCACCAAAACTAAACGCCATATTCTTATTCTTTAAATACTTCTTGGCAAATACTAATGGTAGAATATTATTCAAATTTTCTTGCCGCTGATATTGTAAAACCGGATTGATTGACCAACCGTTTTGACCAACAAAGACTTCTGATTTTGCGTACACGTTAAACCTAGTTGGACGATTATCGATTGCATTTTCAATAAATGACAAATTAGGTTCATGGAAATTATACATGGAAAAACCTGTTTCAATGATATGATTCTTATCTCCAATTTTAGAGGATAAATGAAGTCCAAAACCAAGATCAGGCGCAGTGGCTGTTCCATTTAATGCCTCACCACTTGGATTGTTAACGCCAACGCCATCAAATTGCGATTCAAAAACCAAACCATCAGAATCTATAAATCGATGCAACATCCCAATTTGAAATCCAACGGATAAACCAATTCGCTCCTCCTTGAAAAATCTTGTATAACTTGGCGACACACTTACTTTTATTGTACTTAACTTACCATCTCCCGCTCTATCGTATAACAATTGTAAACCTGCCCCTAACAATTGATTTTCCCCTGCATTGATTTTTCTATCATAAGAAACAAATGCTGAAGAATAAGGAACAGGAACAGAACGCCATTGGTCTCTATACTGCAAAACCAGTCTATTCGCTTTTTTCCCTAAACCACTTTGCGCCGGATTAAGATAAATATCGTTATCGAATTGTTGAGAGAAATGAACGTCTTGTGCTTTCACAAAAACAATAGCAGTTATTAAGCATATAAATACTGCGAATATCTTTTTCAAATTGATGAGTTTAAGCGTAAATAAACGGTTGAGTTCTAATTGATAACTAATATAGAGAATAGATTTTTAATCTATAGTGTTTAGTGCTATCGAATAATCGTTATGCTGCCAGATTTGACAAATCGCTGTCCTCCGAAACATACAATTTCCAGAGAATAACCATAAACATCATTGGCCAATTCCTCTCCTTTCCAAGGTATAGAAAGGTCATTTGTGCTGAAGACATCATTGCCCCATCTATCGAAAATATTTAACTGAAGAGTTTCAATGACGCTTCCTTGAATTTGAAACACATCGTTCAAGCCATCATTGTTCGGAGAAAATGCATTGGGAATAAAAATGTTAGGTTCGTCGCAAATCTCTTCAATCACCGTTACGGTTACTGTATCCGTATTTAAACAACCATTTTCATCAACTACCTGAACGATAAACGTACTAGTTGCTTCTACCCGTGCAGATGCGTTACGATTATTAGAGTTGTTGACCAATTCTTCCGGAAACCAATTGTATTGATAATTTGGATTATTGGTGGCTGTCAATTCAATCGTTTGCGTATTGATTACTGTTGAAGGAGTAGCAACGGCTTCCACAAAAGGCAATTCATTTACTGAAATCTCAATGGGTTTTATTTTTTCACATCCTGAACTATTCTCAACTAGCAACAAAATTACAGTTGAAGTTTGAGGTGATATATTTAACTGCGGATTGCTTGTAATAAGCGTGTCTTCAACAAAAATCCATCGATAAGTTAAAGCATTATCGTTAGAAGTCACTTCGGCATTGAGCATAAGTTCCTCTCCTACACATATAGTTTCATCCTCAATGTCAATAAAAATTCCTTCCTGTTGAATAAAGATTGAATCGGTAGTAAAACAATACTCATGGCTCGCCTTTATATAATACCATTTTTCTCTTTCTTCTTGTAGAATAGTAAATTCTGATGACTGTGAAATATTGTCTGTAAAGTTGTTATTGTTTGACCATGTTACTTGATCTGAATTGGTAAGATTTGTAGACAATACAACCAATGAATCGCATTGAATTGAATCACTTACATTTTCAACTGTTGGAACAGGATAATCGGTCAGAACAGTAATTTCCGCAGACTGAATACAAGTGTCACCAGAAGCTCTAACCGTAAAGATTTGAACCGTATAAGTTGTATTTACTATCGGAAATGCAGTTGGATTTTGAAGTGTTGCATCATCTAAACCAATACTAGGACTCCAAAAATAAGTATGCTCTCCTTCAATTTCCAAATCCAATTGAACAGAATCTGACAAGCATAAAGCGATAGTATCCGATAATGTAAACTCATCAATTGATTCAATAGTAATGGTAGTATCCAGTTTAGATTTACAACCATTAAAGGCAACTACATTTAAACTTACATTATACAAACCATCTTGTTCAAAAAAGTGAATTGGATTAGGCGCTGTAGACATTTGACCATCACCAAAATTCCAATTCCATGTTTGTATTTGATCCGATTCTATGGTTAAATCTGTAAACTGAAGACCAAATGCAGGATCGTAACATTCCGGTTGACCACTATCAAAATTGGCGGCTACTTCTTGATATTGTAGATTAATCAATTGACGAAAAGTATCGGCACATTGATCACCGGGCTGTGCAATTAGAGTTACCCAATACAAACCTGTGTCTGGAAAAATATGCAGTGGATTAGTTTGAAAATCAATAGGACTTCCATCGCCAAAATTCCAAGCTATTTCCGTTCCGCCAGTGGTTAAATTTTGAAATTGAACAGACAAATCAACATCACAAAGCAAAGTGTAATTAAATAAAGTATCGTTTATTATTGTTTGAAGGGTATCGGTAATGGGTTCATCTACAATCTCATAATCGCCATCATAAACTTTGGCACAATCGGCAATATTGAATTGAAAATCTCTTTTATTCTCTGACAATAAAACACCATTTCTAAACTCTTGCACACAAACACCCACTACAAACTGTCCAATCATGTTGGGCGCACTACCCGTTAACAATCCGGTAGTTGGATCAATATTTAATGGAATTTCACCACCAATTACATTATCAGTTCCGTAAGGTGGAATCCAATTGATAAGATCAAAAGGCGGCACTTCATTTAATGGGTTGCCAAACACTTGCTGCAAACTTCCACCAACATTAGGTGTACATAAGGAATAAACCAGCTGATCACCATCTAGATCGATGGCCGATTGATCCACCCTGATGTTCTGTCCGCTACATAAAATAATGGGCGCTAACTCTTTATACTCAGGACTTGAATTCGTATTCGTAATATTGGATGCGGGTATTTTTACTGTGTAGGTTGCCCCAATTAAATCAGGATTAATTGGATTGCCAAAATCATCAATGCCTTGTGCATTTACAATTGTTGCGTTTCTACAACACCGAATATAGGCTAAGGTATATCCGGACGGGCTTATAGGTATCGTAAAAACACCTTCATATCGAGCAAAATCAACACAAATTTCGGGAGGAACAATTAAGCAGGTATCTTGAAAGTTGGCATCTAAGGTATCTCGCTCAATAATTGGCAATTGCAAAGTATCTATTACTTGATTATTGGCGTTGTAAACATATATGCCGGCCGGATTATCAAAAGGAACAACACTTATACCACAATCCTTATATAACTTCAAGGTAACTCTGTATTGATTGTTTCCAAGAAATTTATAGTTCAACTCGCCACCAACAATATGAGTAGCATTCGCATTCTGCCACGAAAAGGCAAAACCAAAAATCAAAAGAAATATGTACAGGAATTTCTTCATTGAGTTTTTCAAATCCAACGCAAAAATAACTGATTTTATAGGAAAATGTTTTAATGATACAATGAGTTAATGTGTGAATGCGTGAATGTGTGAATGTGAATACGTCAATTTGATAAATTGACTTAGTAAAACATTACTATAAATTTCATTCAAGCATTGAAGCACTAAAACAGTGCTCTTACAGAAGCTCTACCCGTATTGATTAAATCATTCGTGCCTGTTTTTCTTCCTTCGTATTGAAGTGACAATTGAATGTTTCTAGCTAACTTTTGTTCAAATCGTATATTCCAAAGGTAATTTTGTCCGGCTCTTAAGCCATTTAAAATTTCATATGTTTTAGTAGAATTACTTTCTCCATTATAACTGATATTGACGTATCTAAAATCAGCCGTTACCGTACTTTTTCCAACCAAACTAAATTTAAGGTCCCAACCCAATTCATGCGCTTTAGCCAACTCACCTCCAAATTCTGGTAAATTTTTTCGTTGACTATAATTATAACGAATACCTGTTCTAAGCTTGGTTTTAAAAGTATATTCTACGCCATTCTCTATCTCATACCTTTTAATATTGAAATCATCCGAATCAAAAAATTGAGAATTAAAAACTTTGTTTTCTAGTTTTCCATTTAAGATTAGCGCTAAAAATGTTTTGACATTCCACTTTGATTCAATTTGATGAGAAGCCGTTTGCCGAGCATCAATTCCATTCAACAACAACACTTTATTTTGCGACCAATTTTGAATATAATTGATTTTATAAACAGAACTACTCCGATTAAAATAAATGGCATTTCTAATGGTAGCATTGACTACAATGATATCTTCTTCGGTTGAACTCAATAAAAATGGATTAAAGCCTTGTCCTTTAGCATCCTTCAAAGACCGTTTACTGATGAGTAAAGAAGATTGCGTACTGAAACGAGCAATAAATCCTTTAATGCCTTCCTCCCTCACCCATGCAATTTTGGGATTTAAAACCAATGACTGATCAAGTTTGGTTGTATTGGTTTGTATGAACTCATTAAAATTGGAAAAGACTCTCACAAAACTAGCACTATCCGTAAATTCTGAGATAACAAATTCATTTTGCTGCTGTAGTCCATCATCATTTTGATCGATCCAACTGTAAATTCCTTCTCCATTTTGAACTCTTAAGTAAGTAAAGTCTCTTTGCCGTTCTTGACCGCTGCCTAACTCATATTTTATATTATATCTAATGGCGCCACGTTTGACGTTAAATCCATATTCTATTCTTCCTAAAACATTATTATCCGGCTCTTCTGGAGTTAAAAGCGTATCGGGGACTAATAAATTTCTATAGGTAACTTGCCACTTTAAATCTTGTGTCTTAAAGCTTTTTACATCCCCAAACACCTTTACCGTATTGGCCACTGTAGCTGTTACAAAGTTGTTATCTCTAACAAATTTATCTACTCGCCTATCGTAATTAATTCCCCATTTTACCTTACTAGAATCTGAGCTGGTGATAAATGCGCCAATAGTATTATTTAAAAAACTACCGGCTGTTAAAGTATCCGTTTCTAAGCTTCTAATACTGTTATTCTCTTGCATTCCTTTGATGCCTAAGGTTAATCCCTTCCAAAATTTGAAGTCCTTTTCTAATTGGAAGTTAGGACGCATGAAAATTGATTTTTGTGTAAGATCTTCTGAATTTAAAATGGCACTTTGTGTCGAAAATCGCCATCCTTTCTTCTGAATATTTAATCCCACATTATTGGTAAACCCTAGATATACATTTTGACGATTGAAATTGCTAAATCGATAACTAATGTTAAAAGTCTTATTACTGAAACGTGTTTCACCATAAATAAAATGCTCCGACACTAAAGAATCTCTGAGGCCTAAGTTCCAATCACGCAAAAACTCCACCGGGCGATACGGTTCGATAGCTAAAAAGTCGGTGCCTTTAAACTCATAGCCTAAACTCGACTGCTCTTGCCACGTTGCCTTTTTTCCAATCTTACTTTTGTGGGATAACTTTGCTTGTGCTGCAAAATCTCTGTTATCATCGCCATCGAGTTCTGACAAAGTATTAAAATCCTTGTTAGACATAGCTCCTTCTGACGTAAACGACCATTTTTCATTAATATCATATCCAAGCCCTAAGGTCATTAATTGGGTTTTCTTAGGCGTAATTAATAAAATCTTTGGTTCATAGCTTCCGGTTAAATTGCCATTTAAATCAGGCGCTACCCATTTAAAAACTCGTCCATTGGCAGAGCTAATACTGGGTTCATAATATCCGTTTCCCGGACCAACATAACTGAAGCTTAAACTGTATTGTGCACTATCAGCATTAGTGCTATATACGTAAATGGAATCGTAGATAATACTGTTAACAGTGGTGTCAATCAACTTATACAAAACCCTCTCAGTGGTAAAATCTACTTCATTTGCTCCGCTAATAAAAGCTTGATCTAAATTATCACCAATAGAACGTAAGAGTGCTCGTTCTTCATCGTCTAAACTTACATTAATGGGATTGTTTTTGTTGTCTTGTTCATTGTAAAACTTAAACCAAGTTTGGAGTTTTTTGTATTGTAATGTATGTCTGGTTTGAACAAATGTTCTAAAGTAACTTCTATCTGCATATTCAAACTCTACTACAATTCTGCTATCCTTTGTAATTAAATAATTTGTAGTAAAAATAATTTCTCCTGAATTGTAGTCCATTACATAATCGTAATCCTCTCCTCGGTGAAGTAAAATATTATCTACATAAACCTTTTCAGACCCCGCCAAAATAACAATAAAGGTCTCTCCATTATTTCCTGTTAAACGATAAGGCCCTTGAATGCCTTCCTTACCAAAAAATGTGTTACGAGTAAACTGTCCTTTCGCAATAGAAAACGAGACGGATGACTTCAGTTTTAAATCCTTCATAATATTAAACTCGCCCCCGTAACTAGCGCCTTGCAATTGCTTGTAATATTTCATGAAGTAACTATCCTTCTCTTCAATTTCATAATCTCCGGCAATGGCTTCGTGTTCACCTTTTTTAATTTTAATAAAAACCTTGTCAAAATCTTGAACTTGTGCCGTATTTCCATCGGGTTGAATAGGAATGTTGTTATCGCTCAAAGCGGCTGTAATTTCAACATCCTTGCCAATATATCCTGTTAATTGTAAATCTAATTCAGAATTTATGGATAAACTTTGACTGCTTCCAAAGCTCACACCACGAGCAAAACTTCCACTATAGTTTAATTGTCCCCATTCTATCACATCTCCATCTGTTTTGGCATAAGGTTCATAATAATATGGGTTGAAATAGGAACTGTCTGCATTATAAGGCACAATCTTATCTCTGCTTTTATTGAAAGTGGCAAACTCAAGTTTATAGGGAAACACTCGATAAACAAATTGAATTTCTTTCCCTTTGATTGATATATCCTTTACCACAAAAACGCCTTGAGCCCAATCTAAATGATATTGACTAGTATCTAACTTGCTGCCTTTCGCTACATCCGTTGCGATAAAAGAACTAGCTAAAATACTTGCAGTATCTAAAACAACTGTATCTGAAGTGACTGAAACATTCTTAGTTCTTAAATTTTTAAAACTATTAGGATCAACTTGACTAAAGGACTGAAACGATAAGAAAAGTAAACACATCAATAGAACGAAAGGACTTATTTGACATAAATAAATCTGTTGTAATCGCTTATGTGTCGATAATTGTTCTTGCAAAATGGTCAACTTCCTTCATCTAATGTAGATTAAAAATGAATATTGTGTAAGAAGATTTATAAACTAGATTTTAACTTAATGAATTTCAGTGATTTCTGATGTTTTTCCATTGAAGGTAAACTGATCCCCAACATACTTACCCATTAGCAATTTTCCAATTGGCGAGGCCATTGAAATGCCGTAAACAACTGTTTCATTTACTTGCATTTTCCCTATTGGAATAGCTATATAATAATTAGATTTTGTAGTAAAAACTAAACTGCCTAAAGCTACTGCTGCTGATTTTTTATCTAAATCGATAGACTTTAAAGTGGTTTCTAATGTATTAACCTCATTTAATTGAAGGTGTAAATTATTTTGTTCAATTTGTAGGTGCGCTCGTGTAGTTTCAAATTTATCTCCAACAGAACTTTTTGTTTCGTTGTCCATTCCATCAGTAATGGTGGCAAAAGCCTGATTTAAAACAGTCTTCTTTTTATCGATAAAATTTTGACATATTTGATAAAGTGCTTGTTTCATTTGAATAGATTTTAGCCATTCATTGAATGTACAAAACAATAGGCACTATAAGAAAACAAATAGATTAGACTATTCTATTGATAGAATTTTAATGGCATTTCCATTAAATACAATCTCATCTCCAACTTGTTTACCGGCTAATAGACTTCCAATTGGCGAAGCTTTAGAAATAGCATAATAAATCTCATCTCCCATCGTCAATTTCCCTACCGGAATAGAAATGTAATAATTTGCTTTCGATGTTTTTACTAATGCTCCAATAGAAACAGTTTTAGGTGTAGCATTTAGATTTATAGTATTTAAAGTAGTTTGAAGCATATTGACTTCATTTCTTTGAATCATCAAATTCTCATGTTCTGAATGCAATTGTTCTTTGGTAGAATCATAATCTTCTCCAACAGAATTTTTAGATTCGCCTTCCATTTCCGCTTTTATAGTAGCAATAGCTTCAGTCAAAATCGCTTTCTTGGCATCAACATACTCTTGACATTTCTTAAAAAGCTCGTTTTTCATAGTACTTTAAATTTCCTTTAGGCTGCAAAGTTAAACTGTTTATTTCTAACATTTATCAAAAAAAATTCCTTTTGTTATTCAAAATGCAATTACTTAAAATAATTAACTACATTTTTAGTCATTAATGACTAATTATATTATATTCGACTACTCAAATGAAGACAAGAGATAAAATCATATCAAAAGCAAAAAAGGTTTTTAATAAAGCTGGTTTTAGTGCTATCTCATTGTTTGAATTAGCCAGTATTGTTGGTATCAGCAGAGGAAATTTAACTTATCACTTTAAGGACAAAGACATTCTTTTAGAAGCAATAGCCAATGAAATGTGGCAAAAAATTGAAACAGAGCGCAACAAATCAAGACAATTTCCTTCTTTTGAGAATTTACACAATGAAGTTCAATTATATTATAAGTTTCAAAGAGAGTATGCTTTTATCTTTTTAGATGTTCATGTTTTGAATCATCCCATCATTAAAGCTCAGTTTAGAAAAATGGCGAAGCAAACCATTGCCGACAATGAAGCAACTATTGCCTTTTCTATAAAAGTTGGCAATATGAAACAAGAAAGTTTTGCTGGCCTTTACTATAATCTTGCATTTATCTCATGGTTGATTGCTTTCTTTTGGCTCACCCAACAAAAGATAAGAGGTTCTGAGACGAATGAAGATGGAGAAAAAATGATCTGGAGTATTTTGCTTCCTCATTTTACCAACAAGGGAATCGAATCATTTAAGTCTTTTTTTGGAGAAGATTACTACAATACTATTGGTCAACCCTTTAAAGTTGATATTGATAAACTCATTCCATTTTAAATTAAATATATGCAAGCCATAAAATCTAAACTCAACACTCAAAGTCAGCAGTTTAAAGACAATACTGCCGGTATGCTTGAATTCGTAGAAAAATTAAACAAGCATTTAGAGGAAAGTCGCTTTCAAGGAAAAGAGAAACATATTGAACGAGCCAGAACGAGAGGTAAAATGTTGGCTCGTGAGCGATTAGAATTAGTACTAGATAAAGATAGTCCATTTTTAGAGCTACTTCCTTTAGCTGGAATGGAAAAACGAGGTGGATTTGGAGCCGGCGGTACCAATGTTTCAGGGATTGGATTAGTAGCCGGTAAATTATGCATGGTCAATTCTAATGTAGGGACTAGAAAAGGAGGGTCAATTGATCAAGCCACTACGTTTAAAGCGTTGAGGTTAGGCGATATCGCTAGAGAAAATAGATTACCAACTATTAATTTGGTGGAAAGTGGTGGTGCCAACTTACCCGATCAAGATAAGATTTTCAATTATGGTGGCGAGAGTTTTAGAGAAATCACTCGACGATCTAAAATGGGATTAACGACGATTTCAGTAGTTTTTGGGAATGCTACCGCCGGTGGTGCTTATGTGCCGGGGATGTCAGATTTTTCTATTTTTCAAAAGAATGCTGCCAAAGTATTTCTTGCAGGTCCACCATTAGTAAAAATGGCGACCAATGAAATTGCAACAGATGAAGAATTAGGCGGTGCAGAAATGCATAGTAGAGTTTCAGGGGTTTCAGATTACTTAGCAGAAGATGAATTAGATGGCATTAGGATTGCCAGAGAAATCATGGAAATTGTAGATGCAGGAAAACCTCACTTCTTCCCTACTGAACCAATTGAAGAACCATTGTATGATGCAGAAGAAATTTTAGGAGTTGTTCCACCTAATGTTAAAACACCTTTCGATATGCGTGAATTGATTATTCGCGTGGTAGATGGTTCAAAATTTAGTGAATTTAAACCAGAATACGGCAGCACATTAGTAACAGGATGGGCTAAAATTCATGGTTACAAAGTGGGCATTATTGCCAACAATGGCGTTATATTTTCAGAAAGTGCTAACAAAGGCGCTCAATTTATACAACTTTCTAACAAGAATAATATTCCACTCATTTTTATGCAAAATACTACCGGATTTATGGTAGGAAAATCTTATGAAGAAGGCGGTATCATTAAAAATGGTGCGAAATTAATCAATGCTGTTTCCAATAGTGAAGTACCACATATTACCTTAATGACGAGCAATTCTTACGGTGCCGGCAACTACGGTATGTGCGGACGCTCTTATGATCCAAGATTCTTGTTTGCCTATCCAAATTCTAAAGTGGGTGTGATGGGATCAGAACAATTAGCTGGCGTAATGGAAATCATCCAACGGGCTTCTGCAAAATCGTTAGGAATAGAATATAATCCAGAGCAAGGTGAAATGATGAAAGCCATGTTGGTGAAAGAAGCAGAAGCTAGATCATCGGCATGGTATGCCACTTCCGAATTATGGGATGATGGAGTTTTAGATCCAAGAGAAACTAGAAATTATCTGGGATTTTCTTTGGCTATCCTTTATAATCAACCAATTAAAGGAGCAGATGGCTTTGGGGTATTTAGAATGTAGAAAAGTGTAAGGTAAAAAGTATAAAGTTTTAAGAATAAAGTATAAAAATGACTCAATCAAACATAAAATCAATCACATCCATTCTAATTGCCAATCGTGGTGAAATAGCGTCTAGAGTAATTAGAACTTGCAAAAAAATGGGCATTAAAAGTATCGCTGTTTTTTCGGATGCAGATAGAAATGCACCATTTGTACGAGAAGCAGATATAGCCGTTCACATTGGAGAAAGCAATCCTGCCCAATCTTACTTAGATGTAGAGAAAATAATTGATACCGCTAAAAAAGTAAAGGCGTCCGCCATTCACCCAGGCTATGGCTTTTTATCAGAAAATGTCAGCTTCGCCAAGCGATGTGCTAAGGAAGGCATTATTTTCATCGGTCCAAACCCTGAAGCGATTGATGCCATGGGCTCAAAATCGAATGCAAAAAGTTTAATGGAAAAGCACAAGGTGCCAACAGTGCCGGGTTACAAAGGCAAAGACCAAAGCTTAAAAACATTAACTAAAGCAGCCAACGACATTGGTTATCCTGTTTTATTGAAAGCAGTTGCTGGCGGTGGCGGAAAAGGAATGCGTATTGTCAATGATGCAAAAAACATAGAAAAAGCGATTCAAGCAGCACAAAGAGAATCTAAAAATGCCTTTGGCGATGATGAGCTCATCGTTGAGAAATACATCGCTTCGGGCCGACATATTGAATTTCAAATCTTTGGAGATCAACATGGGAATGCGATTCATTTATTAGAAAGAGAATGTACTATTCAAAGACGCTATCAAAAAGTGATAGAAGAAAGCCCATCCCCTGTGTTAGATGAAAAATTAAGAGCAGCCATGGGCGATGCTGCCGTAAAAGCTGCCAAAGCCTTGAACTACGATAATGCAGGAACGGTAGAATTTATTTTTGATGACAAAACCAAAGCCTTCTATTTTCTAGAAGTGAATACAAGACTACAAGTGGAACATCCTGTTACTGAAGAAATTACAGGATTAGACTTAGTACAAATGCAAATTGAATCTGCTCAAGGAATGCCTTTAACTTTAACACAAGAAGATGTAAAAGGAAACGGTTATGCTATAGAATGCAGATTGTATGCAGAAGATGCCAAAAATGATTTTTTACCCGTAACCGGTAAAATCGTCAAATTCGAATTCCCCAATGTAGACGGATTAAGAATGGAAACCGCTATTGAAAGTGGTTCTGACATTTCTGTTTTCTACGATCCAATGATTGCTAAAATTATTGTTTGGGATAAAAATAGATTGGCAGCACAAAGAAAAATGACCTATGTTCTCAAACATCTTGTTTGCTTAGGCATCACCACCAACCAAGCATTTTTACAAACCATTTTAGAGCATCCTGATTTTAATCAAGGTGTTTACGACACTCATTTTATTGCCAATAAGATTGACGTAACGACCATTCAAGCCAATAAAGAAAATCAAAACATTTTAGCCGGAATAGCAGCTACTATGCAAGGATGGCAAAAAAGAGAGCAAAACAGAAGCTTACTAAAAAGTATTCCTTCGGGATGGCGCAGCAGTTTTTACCAACCACAGCAAGAAACTTATTGGATTGATGGTGAAGAAATGTTGGTTAAATATCGCTTTCAAAAAAACAACTTTACTTTCTCTGTAAAAGAAGCTGATTACCAAGTAACATTAATCGGCAATGACAAAGATGCTTTTCGACTAGAAATTGATGGCATTCAATATCATTTTATTGTGGTTCAAAATGGACAAAACTTCTTTATTCAAAACGAAGAAACTGGCAGTATTGCTTTACAACTTAAAGGCCGATTCCCGGAAAAAGTGGTAGAAAAAATAAAAGGTGGATATGAAGCGCCAATGCCGTCTCAGATTATACAAGTATTGGTTAAAGAAGGACAAAAAGTAAAAGCAGGAGAAGGACTAGTGGTATTATCTTCTATGAAAATGGAAAGCACATTAGAAGCCAATGAAGATGGAACTGTAGAAGCTATCTATGTGGAAGAAGGCAGTAATGTGGAAGCAGGATTCTTATTGTTGAAGATGGAGGAAGAATAATCTACATACTGAAACATAAGGAGTTTTAATTGCGTTAATAGTATTACTATCAGAAACCAATGTTTAACCATTTTACAGATATATTATTCCATTCTAAAAATCACAGCAAGGTGTTTTTATTTACCTTGATTGTTTCTTTTACTGCTCTACAATTTTCATCAACTATTGTTGAAGGCATTACAAAACCATTGGTGGAGTTAGTCTCTTTTGAAAGTAATTCAGATACGGAGAATAAAGAATCAACTGAGGTATTTCCGAGCGATGAAATACTTACCCATCAAAAAAACAAGTACCCTTTTAAAAGCCAATTAGATATTATTGAAAATCCCCTATTTGCTTATATATCCTACTTTACTCCTATAGAATCTCCTCCTCCGAAAGTTTAATATTGATTAACTAACTATTGTATCGATTACAACATTTAGTGTTATTCATTAATATTAAAATTTCCAATATGAAACCTTTAACAACAACAATTATCTTAATGATCTTCTTTTTCGGATTGATCGTTTTTAATTATAAAACCAATAGTGGCTTTCAAACCAAAGTAAAAGAAGCTATCTCGGACGTTTTTGGCAAAGATGAGCAAGCTGACATCACTGCTGAATCTGTCATACTTTCTCTAAAAGAAGGAAATGAAAGGTTTGTCAATAACGACACGCACGAATACGACTTTAGTGCTCAAGTTAAAGAAGGTATTGAAGGACAATTTCCTAAAGCGAGCGTATTAGCTTGTACAGACAGTCGAGTGCCGGTTGAAAGGTTGTTTGATAAAAGTATTGGAGACCTCTACGTTGCCAGAGTAGCCGGAAACTTGGTTAATGAAGACATTTTAGGCAGTTTAGAATATGCCAGCAAAGTTGAAGGTTCAAAAGTTATTGTTGTTTTAGGACATGAAAATTGCACTGCCATTCGCTCAGCCATTGAAGGGTTGGAGTTTGGCAACATGACCAACCTATTGGCTAAAATTGCACCTGCTATTGATAAAGCGAATGATTATGAAGGAGAAAAATCCATACAAAATATTGACTATGTTAACTATGTTAGCGAATTGAACATATTGGATAAAATAGAAGAGATAAAACTTAAAAGCCCGATACTCAAAGAGATGTCAGACAATGGAAGTATACAAATAGTAGGCGCCATTTATCACATGGAATCGGGAGAAGTAACCTTTCTGTAAATTACTTAAAAATATAATTTAGAATATTAAAACCGACAATTTTAAGCCGTAAAAGTCTGCTTAAAATCAACGGTAAAATTACTTAACCACACAATTAAAAATGAATAATGATAGATAAATACCTGATTTCGCCTTTTCAAAAATTTGTAAGTATTCAAAGTTTTAGTGGTATTTTATTACTGATGGCTACTATCGTTGCCATCATTTGGGCCAATTCTCCGTTCGGTGATATTTATCAAGCCATGCTCAACTATAAAATTGGTATTTATTCAGCTGACTTCAAATTAGTAAAGCCCTTAATCTTATGGGTCAATGATGGTTTAATGACCATTTTCTTTTTCTTAATTGGTTTAGAAATAAAAAGAGAGTTGTTAATCGGAGAATTAAACTCTCCTAAAAAGGCTGCATTTCCTTTGTTTGCCGCTATAGGCGGAATGCTTTTTCCTGTTATAATATTTCTAGTACTTAATACCGATTCAGCAACTCAAAACGGTTGGGGAATACCCATGGCCACCGATATTGCTTTTGCTTTAGCTGTGCTTACTGTCTTGGGTAAGCGAGTACCGCTAAGCTTAAAAATATTTTTAACCGCTTTTGCTATTGTGGACGATTTAGGAGCTGTATTGACAATCGCTATATTTTACACTGAAGAAATTAACTGGTTAATGTTAGGAAATGCAGGCATTATATTGGCACTTTTGTTTGTCTTAAGCTATCTGAAATTATATACGAAATACAGCTTTATTTTGGGTTTGGTAGTTTGGTATCTATTCTTGAAATCCGGCATCCATCCTACTATTGCAGGTGTTCTACTGGCCTTTACCATCCCAATAAGTCAGCGATTAGAAGGTGGAACTTTTGCTAATAAACTAGCTGAATTATCAAATAAGTTTAGTGCAGCAAACAACCCAAATACCAATTTATTGAGTGATGAGCAAATCGTTTACATGGACGCCATTGAAAGCTGGTCAGAAAAAGTACAATCTCCACTACAGCATTTGGAGCATAAATTACATGGTTGGGTGGCTTACTTCATCATTCCAATTTTTGCGTTGTTCAATGCCGGAGTGGTAGTTACAGGCGGTATGACCTTAGAGTTTTCATTGGCCTTCAATATTGCTATTGCCTTGATTATTGGAAAAATTATTGGGGTAACTTTAATGACAATAGTTGGCGTAAAATCAGGCTTAGCCGCCTTACCTGATGACATTAGATACAGTCATATCATAGGCGTTGCCTTTGTTGCCGGAATTGGATTCACCATGTCTATTTTCATAGGGAACTTGGCATTTGCCAGCAATCCTATCTATTTAGATTCTGCAAAGGTTGGGATTTTGTTGGGTTCTATTGTTTCAGGATTTATTGGCTTTTTAATTTTGAGATTTTATAACCACAAGGCTTAAATCCGCTATAGTGTAGGCTTCCTTTTATTTCCTTCAAAATAATTTTAAAACAAGTGCAAATTGTGTAAATAATTCATATCTTTAACTTTCAATATTTTCTGAAAGTTTAATCTTTAATAAAATTATTTATCATGAATCATTATAACGTACATTTTCAAATTCAAAGAGTTATTGCTGTCTTTAGTGGCATAATTGGAATTACCATAGTTGGCTTAGTTTATGTTTCATTTATCCAAGCTTTTATAGGCATTTATCAAACTGTAACAGCCCTATTTATTTTCGCCTTTTACAAACAATATCCTGAAGAAATTAAAAAACATCTTAACATTTATGCTTTGGTTTGGCTAATCAATGCGATTTTAACCTTGCTACTTTTTAGTGGTAGAAATGGCAATTGGACAGAATCTGATGTACTTTCAACTATCGTTCTTATATTATTCTTTTTGATTCCTTGGAGTTCGGCTATTTATTTCATCACTATTTTGAAAAAACTAGCCAATTGGAAGGAGGAAGAAGAATAAAAATTATTACTTAATTCCTGCATCGCAGCGGCCTACACAGCCTTTTACAATTCTGCAATTAACTTGGTAGCCATTGCTGTCAGTATCGCAAACTTCAGCTGATCGCTCTTCACAGGAAATTACATAACCACAATTACAGGTAACCGATACACTTTGTCCATTGGCACAACCACAAGATCCGGTTTGTTTGCAATCACTACCGCTGCTATCAGCCGCCCCATCTATTTCTGGTCCTAAGGCATTTGGAATGCCATTATTCAAATTCGTATCACCTCCACCGCTAAACTGCGGCTGATATACCTTTTGATCCACTTCAAGATAAGCTAAAAACATTTTTAGTTCTTGCGGTAAAAGCTCATATGCCTTTTTATTAAAAACTTTCCATCCAGTTTCTTTGTCTAGTTGAAAGCTTGGTGTTTTGTCTTTGTAAGCGATACTAAAATAGCTCTGCTTGTTTTTGGTAATTACTAGATCATAATACTTAGCATTAGGTTTGTATTCTACTATATAAAAATCTTTACCATCTTGATATTGATAGGTAACTTCCTTTTTCTGGCCAAAAATTACCTTTTTAAGATAATAGGAATTCTTTTGTGCAAAAAGTTGAAGGGAAAAAACACATAAGGTAATAACTAAGAATTGTCGCATAACTAATATGATTGATTGGTTCAAAGCTAATACAGCTATTACCACTGGCTATCACCTAATTAGATGATATTTATAATGTATAGAAATAATTTTAGACCTTTTTATGTTTTACTTCTTCAATGAAAATTGAATTTATACTACCTTCACTTTCCTAATTAATCTACTTATGAATCCATTCGAAACCATCAAATCCAACATTGAAAACAGAAGAACCATTAAACCGGAAGTCATGAATGGTAAAACCATTTCAGATAAGGACTTTATGGAAGTTTTAGAATTGGCTAATTGGGCGCCGACACATGGTTTTACGGAGCCTTGGCGATTCGTAGTTTTTAAAGAAGATGCGTTGGCAAGGTTTTCCTCTTACCATGCTCTATTATATAAGGAAGAAACGCCTAAAGACAAATACCAACAAAGGATTTTCGATAAGATATTGAGTAGAACAGAAAAGGTTTCTCACTTACTCGCTATTGTGATGAAAAAAGGCAACAATATTAAGATTCCCGAAATTGAAGAGTTAGCGGCAACTTCTATTGCTGTTCAAAATATTTGGTTAGGCGCTACTGCTAAACAAATTGCTTGTTATTGGGGCAGCGGTGGCATGACGTATCACCCCAAAATGAGCGAATACTTAGGTTTTGGAGAAGAAGATAGAGTAATGGGTTGTTTGTATATGGGCTATACCGATCAACCTTGGCCCAATGGCAAAAGATTAACGAGCATTGAAGAAAAGATCACTATTAAGGATTAAGGACTAAAGCCTCTAAAATCTAGTTCAACAAAAAAAAGGTTCATTGAAATTACTTTCAATAAACCTCAAGTAGAACCTTTTGCCGTAGGGAACTCCGGAAATTCTACCAACTATTATTGGCTAGTTAGCCATTTCCTTTAAACACATGGAAAAGGACAACATTCAACATCTTGCCCACAAGAATTGATTCTTTGAATTTCTTGTAATGTATAAACGATGGTTTCAATAAAGCAATTCAACGCATTGGAAGATCCAAAACACGAAATCAAACCATAAAGGAAAGTTGTATTCGCTTGTTGTAGACAGTTGCTTTTACCACTAAGTAAATACGTGCATCCCATTAAACCACAAGAAATACCGGTGCATTGTGCTCGCATACTTTCATTTACGATTGTCTTTTGCGTTGCATTAATATTTGATTCATGATAAGCTTTATTCAAAATGTTTTGAAAATCTTGTTCGTTCATTTGATTTTTGTAATAAACAATATCCTCCATAATTGTTTGTAATTCAGCAATTGTTTGCTGTTTTACCGGTGTATTCAATGAATTTTCCAGATCAGTTGAAGATGACAAATCTACCGATAGAGGCTCCCAAACAACAAAAAAATCGTTTAATGATGTTGAGATATCCGTGCTTTTCTCAAGTGCAATATTTTCTTCATTTTGACATGAAAAAAGAACAACAGAAAGTAGTAATAAAATAACTAGTTTAAGTTTCATAGTATTAGCTTTTTGTAAGGTTAAAAAATAATTTGTGTTCAAAATTTTGTTTGAAACTCATTTAATTTAATTGACAATAATTTTCTTAAAAAAGAACCTGCTATCCAATTGCGTTTTGAATTTCAACATATAGATGCCTGCCGGTAATTCAGCAACGTCAACTCGAATTATATTCCCTGTATAAGTTATATTTTTTATGGTTTGTCCAATATCATTAAGTAATTCAATATTCTCAATTGCAATTTCTTGCGCATCAATTAAAAAGTAATCACTTGTAGGATTAGGATAAACATTTATGGAAGTTTGAATAGCGTCCCATACACCGGTAGTGATAATAGCTATACATTCCGAAGTATCCGGACAGTTGGATGAGCCATTGATAATAACGGCATAACTACCGTCTGCTGTCGCTGTAAAAGAAGGCCCTTCAAATCCATCCAAAGGTTCATTTGTCGTACAATCAATCCATTGATAATCAAATCCTTGAAAATTGGCCGTAATTGTATTGCTATTGACTGTAACACTAACATCTACCTCTTCCTCCACAAATAAATCTGTCGTTACAATACTATCACAACCGTTAGCCGCTACAAACGTATCGATATAAACGCCTGTTGAATTATATGTATTATTTCCAACGGTAGTTTCAAAACCGGCACATTCATTAAATATTTGATTAGTTGTAACCGGTGATAATATCACAAGATTGGTAATCACTACTGAATCACATCCGCCCTGAGCAGTTAAATTATCGGTATAATTCCCCGTTTCACTATAAATATTATCTCCTACAACAATTGAGAACCCGTCACATTCTTCAAGATTCAATACCGTCTCAAATTCATCTTGAATGGTTAAATCTATTGTTACAACGCTATCGCAACCATCAAAGGAAGTTAAGGTATCAAAATACAAGCCTGTTTCAGAATAGGTGTTATTCCCCACTGAAATTTCAAAACCTGTACAGCTAACAAAAGTTTGGGACACTTCATATGCTTCCACAATCGTTAAATTAGTAACCACTGTGCTATCACAACCATTATCCGCTTCAAAAATATCAATATAAACACCGGTCTCTGTATAAGTGTTACTTCCAACTTGGATGCTAAAACCGATACATCTCTCATAAGTATTCAAAACATTTACTCCTTCCAAAATGGTTAATTCGGTGATTATCGTGCTATCACAACCATTTGATGAAGTTAAAACATCTGTGTAAACACCTGTTTCAGAATAGGTATTGCTTCCAACCGATATTTCAAAACCATTGCACTCTATAAATGATTGTTGAGTTGTTTCATTTTCAAAAATAGTTAGATTGGTAATCACAGTACTATCACATCCATTCGCAGTGGTTAAAACATCTGTATAGGTTCCTGATTCTGAATAAATGTTATCTCCTACAGTTACTTCTAAGCCTTCACATCCGGAGAAATTTTGTTCTGTTGTAAAATTGTTTTCAATGGTGAGATTGGTAATCACCACACTATCACAACCTTGACTAGAAGTAAATGTATCTCGATAGACACCAGTTTCATTATAAATATTGTTCCCTACGACCACTTCAAATCCTTCGCATTCGGTAAACACTTGCATTGATACTAGTGCCTCCACAATATTTAGATTAGTTGTAACGATACTGTCGCAGCCTTGTGAAGAAGTAAATACATCTGTATACATGCCAGTTTCACTGTAAGTGTTGTCTCCCACCGTCACTTCAAAGCCTACACATCCTGTATAAAAATGTTCAGATGATAAGGTTTCCAAGATGACAAGATTTGTTGTAACGATACTATCACATCCGTTACTTGTAGTAAAAGTATCACTGTATGAGCCACTTTCTGTATAGGTGTTGTTTCCCACAGTTACACTAAAACCTTGACAGCCGGAGAAGCTTTGATGTGTGGTGATTTCATCTACAATAGTAAGATTGGTAATCACTGTACTATCGCATCCATCTACTGAAGTTAAGATATTTGTGTAAACTCCTGATTCAGAATAGGTATTCCCTCCTACTGTTACTGTGAAGCCTTCACAACCTGATAACGTTTGTTCGGTTGTAAATTCATCAACAATAGTCAAATTAGTAATCACTGTACTATCGCAACCATTTGCAGAAGTCAATATATCGGTGTAAACGCCTGTTTCTGTATACGTGTTACTTCCAACGGTTACTGAGAAGCCTTCACAACCGGAGAAACTTTGTTGTGTGGTAAATTCATCTAAAATGGTTAGGTCGGTAATTATAATGCTATCGCATCCTCCTACAGATGTTAATATATCAGTATAAATTCCTGTTTGATTATAAGTATTATTTCCAACTATTACTTCAAAGCCTTCACAACGAGTTAAGGTTTGGTTAGTCAAGAATTCATCTTCAATGATCAGATTAGTTATAACGGTACTATCACAACCATTTTCGGAAGTTAATACATCAGTATATATTCCGGATTGAGTATAAACATTATCACCAACCGTTAGAGAAAATCCAGTGCAACCAGAAATTGTTTGGTTTGTAGTAAGTTCATCAACAATAGTTAAGTTAGTTATAACTGTGCTATCGCAACCTCCAACAGAAGTCAAAACATCTGTATAAATTCCTGTTGCTGAATAAGTGTTCGCACCAACTATAATAGAAAATCCTTGACAACCCAACACTGTTTGGTTCGTTGTAAATTCGTTTACAATAGTCAAGTTTGTTGTTACTGTGCTATCACAACCATTTACAGAAGTCAATACATCCGTATATGTTCCTGTTTGAGAATAATTATTGCTTCCAACTGTTACAGAAAATCCTGTACAACCTGATAAAGTTTGATTGGTCGTAATTCTATCTTCGACGGTTAAATTGGTAATTACAATGCTATCGCAACCATCAATTGAAGTTAATACATCAGTATAAACTCCTGTTTGAGAGTAGATATTCGTACCAACTACTACTTCAAAGCCATCACAACCCGATAAAGTTTGGTTGGTGGTTGTCGTAATACAAGTTGTATCACATAAATAATCAACTACAACATTTGAAGTTGCTTCGCATCCAGTACCATCGACAACTGTAACGCTATAAATACCAGGACTTAAACCAGAAATAGTTTGTGTGGTATCTCCATTGCTCCATAAAATATTATAACCTAATAACATATTACCACCTGTTACAGTTGCAGTTCCGTTATTTTCTTCACACGTAGCTGGAGTAGAGCTGGTAAACACAAAGCAAGCTGTGTTGCAATTATCAGCAACAACTGCACTTGAAGTTGAAGTACAACCTAAAGAATCTGTAATAGTAACTGAATATGTGTCTGCACTTAATCCAGAAATGGTTGATGTGGTTGCTCCAGTACTCCATAAGTAACTGACGGGTCCTACTGTACCAATTGTAGTTGCAGTTACTGTACCTACATCTCCAAAACAATAAGTAGGAGTTGACATAGTAGCTACTAAACAAGTTTGTCCACATATATTATTTACAATAACATTTGCTGTTTGAGTACATCCGATTGAATCTGAAATTGTAACAGTATAAACGCCAGCTGTTAGACCTGAAATAGATGATGTAGTTGCTCCATTGCTCCATAAATATGTAACATTTCCAATTGTATTAGTAGCAACTGCATATGCAGCTCCATCATTACCTGAACATGTAACTGGAGTAGAAGTAGTGAATAAGTTACAATTGGTATTACAATCAAAGGTTACCTCTACACTTGCGGTCGTTGTACAACCGGATGCATCAGTAGCTATTACAGTGTAGGTGCCGGCACTTAAACCTATAATTGTAGGAGTTGTAGCTCCCGTACTCCATAAATAAGTTACACTTCCGTTAGGGTTGTTCATAAATGCATTCGCAGTTCCATCATTTAGAACACAGGTTTCGCTTGTGCTGCCAATGGTTATACTACAATTATTAGGGGCAGCCTCCTCAATATTAATATTATCAATCCATAGATTATTGCCATAATCAGATACATTAACAATAGCAATAGTTACAGAAGATTCTCCTGCAAATTGGCTTAAATCTAATTCAATATTTCCCCATTCGTTACATTCAGGAATAAAATTAAAAGAGTGTAGCTCAGCCGTTGCAAGACTTGCTCGTCCATTAGCATACAAAACATGATTAAAGTTTACACCACAATCTGTTGACACCAGAATATATAGAGAATCACTAGACCAAATAGAGTTATCAAACTCGGCATATGCATAATCGAATGATAAAATAGCATTATCAATAGTTGAGAAATCAAACGATGGGGTAATTAATCCGTCTCTTGTGTTTTTAGGATTTAACTGTGTAGAGCCATTAAAATTATCAAAATACGCAGCATTATTGCCGTTACAAAAAGCAGATTGATTAGCGATTTCCCAAACGAACTGATCATCATTCTCAAATCCAAATTGATGTAAATTTGAAGCAGTTGGAATGCTTTGGTTTTCAAAATCTTCAAAGTAAGGTAAAGTTTGTGGTGTTAGTGCCCAATAGGTACTTACTGAAGTATCATTTGCAGGGTTGGCATCTTCGGTAATTATCACATCCTCCATTGTTGTAAATCGAGCTATCTCCGATTTAAAAGTAAACATCCCTTCCGGCAAGTTAAGTGCTTGCATATCTAATGTGTCTTTCTCCCCTGGCTCTATATTGATATTACCTACTCCATAAATACCATTAAATTGTCCGTTTATATATCTATTAAACGTTACTGATTTAATAGTTCCTGTACCTAAGTTTTCAATTTCAATTACAGCAGTCGTAAAGTTTTCATTTTCATCATAACACAAAGATGCATTATTGTAAGGCGCTATGTTTTTTATGGCTAAATCATATATAGGAGGTACTTCATCTTCAACGTTAATATTATCTATCCAAATGTCGTTTCCATAACCTGATGCATTTACAATTCCGATGGTTACAGATGGCTCGCCTATATAATCACTCAAATCTAATTCTATATTTTGCCATTCATTACACTCAGGTACGAATGGACCAACATGTTCAGGAGCTGTAGCAAGGTTTTCATTACCTTCTGCAAAAATAACTTCATTAAATGTTTCGCCACAATCTGTCGAAACTAAAACATACAGAGAATCGATAAAACCTTCTTCATATGTTGCATAGGCATAGTCAAAGGATAATTTTGGATTAACTACGGTTGAAAAGTCAAAAGTAGGCGTAATTAAACCATCTCTAGTACCACTAGGATTTTCGCCTCCAAAACCAAAATAATTAACAAATAATGCTGCATTTAGACCATTACAGTTCGCAGATGCAGATTGGGAAATTTTCCAATCAAATATATCATCATCTTCAAAGCCAAACTGATGTAAGCCTTCAGCAGTTGGTAAGCTTTCATTTTCAAAATCTTCAAAGTACGGTAAAGTTTGTGGCGTTAATGCCCAATAGGTACTTACAGCAGTATCATTTGCAGGGTTGGCATCTTCAGTAATCAATACATTCTCCATTGTTGTAAACTGATAGATCTCCGATTTAAAAGTAAACTCGCCTTCCGGCAAGTTAAGTGCTTGCATTTCAAATGTATCTTTTTCACCTGGTGCCAAATTGATATTACCTGCGCCATAAATACCATTAAATTGCCCATTAATATATCTATTAAAACCTACTGATTTAATAGTTCCTGTGCCTAAGTTTTCAATTTCAATTACAGCAGTCGTAAAGTTTTCATTTTCATCATAACACAAAGATGCGTTATTGTAAGGCGCTATGTTTTTTATGGCCAAGTCATAGACAAGTGGTATCACTTCTTCAATATTGATGTTATCCACCCAAATGTTATTGCCGTAATCAGATGCATTAATGATAGCTATTGTAACTGAACTTTCACCAGCAAATTGACTTAAATCAATTTCAATATTAGACCAATCATTACATTCTGGGACAAAGCTGTTGCCATTAAGTGCTGTTGTAGCTAAATCTGCTCCCCCATTGGCGTATAAAACATTATTATATGTTTCACCACAATCTGTAGAAACCTTGATATATAAAGAATCAGTATATCCTGCTTGATATTGAGCATAGGCATAATCTAGTGTCAGATGAGCATTTGAAATATTAGTAAAATCTAACGATGGAATGATTAATGCATCATTTGTATTATCCACTGATGGATTATCAAAGTTATTAAAAAACGCTGCGTTGTTTCCTACACAATTTGCAGACTCATTAGCTATTGCCCATTGATTTCCATCATTATTATTTAATCCGATTTGATAAACACCATTTGATGTAGGAAGGTTTTCGTTTTCAAAATCCTCGTTAAAGGGTAAAGACTGAGCGGAATTTAGTACCTGATAGTTAGTAATTAGAGTATCATTACTTCCATTATCATCTAAAAATTCTCCATTCACAAATGTTATATTGATACGCAAAGTAAAATCCTCATTTGGAAGAGTTACATTGGGTAATTCAAAATCACTAATTTGACCAGGACTAACAGAAAAGCCTGTATTTATCGTTTGAATATTGACTCCTCCATTTATACTGCTTACAATAGTCAAACTGTTAACTGTTTCTGTTCCTAAGTTTTCAACTTTAACGACAACATCAAATGTATTTTCACAAGCTGATAACACAGACGGAGAAATGACATGTTCTACAATACCTACATCTGCAATACAGTTAGGAATTGATTCAATATTAAAAGAAGTTGTAGCAACACAATTATCTTCATCTATTGCCGTAACAGAATAAGTGCCTGCCGAGAGTCCGAAAATTGCATTTTGATATAAACCACTAATACCATTACTCCATGTGTAATGAACGCTTCCTGTAGTATTAGTAGTTGATGCTAATGCATAACCAGTATTTGTGCCGCAAATCTCTTCTGTATAATCAATTTCTACATTACAATTAGAAACACAGTTACTATTTACAACTACACTAGAAGTTGCAACACATCCGGTTGCATCTGTAATTGAAACACTGTAAGCCCCTTCACTTAATCCCGATATTGTAGCTGTTGTTGCACCTGTATTCCATAAATAACTTACATTACCTACTGTATTAGTTGCTGTTGCAGTAGCAATACCATCATTGCCATTACATGAGACTGGCGTTGATGAAGTATTTACACTACAGTTGGTATTGCAATTATTGCCAACTACAACGCTTGATGTTGAAGAGCATCCAGTGGCATCTGTAATTGAAACACTATAACTTCCAGCACTTAAGCCTGTTATAATTGATGTTGTTGCTCCATTACTCCATAAGTAAGTAACATTTCCAACAGTATTACTAGCAGTTGCAGTGGCTGTTCCATTATTGCCCACACATGAAACGGGTGTAGATGTAGTATTTACACTACAATTGGTATTACAGTTATTGCCAACGGTAACACTTGACGTGGAAATACAACCTGTTGCATCTGTAATTGAAACACCATAAACACCAGTACTTAAACCTGTTATATTTGATGTTGTTGCTCCATTACTCCATAAGTAAGTAACATTTCCAACAGTATTGCTAGCAATTGCGCTTGCCGTACCATCATTACCATTGCACGACACAGGTGTGGAAGTAGTATTTACACTACAATTGGTATTACAGTTATTCCCAACGGTAACACTTGACGTGGAAATACAACCTGTTGCATCTGTAATAGAAACGCCATAAACACCAGCGTTTAATCCAGAAATAGATGCCGAAGTTGCGCCATTGCTCCATAAGTAAGTAACATTTCCAACCGTGTTACTAGCAAATGCAGTGGCTGTGCCATTATTGCCTGCACATGAAACGGGTGTAGATATAGTAGTAACAGTACAATTTGTATTACAGCCATTATTTACATTAACACTTGAACTTGAAGTACAGCCATTTCCATCGGTAATCGTTACAGCATATACGCCAGTGCTTAAACCTGTTATTATAGGCGAAGTGGCGCCATTACTCCAAAGATAACTTATGCTTCCAACTGTGTTACTTGCTACTGCTGTTGCTGTGCCATCATTACCATTACAAGATACTGGAGTAGAAAAAGCCAAAACACTACAGTTAGTATTGCAACTACTATTAACTACGACACTTGCATTTGCTGTACATCCACTTGCATCGGTTATTGAAACACCATAAACACCAGCGTTTAAACCAGTAATAGTTGATGTAGTAGCTCCATTACTCCATAGGTAACTAACATTTCCTGTTGTATTGCTGATTACTGCGCTTGCCGATCCATTATTTAGATCACAAATTTCTGGTGAACTAATTATTGAAACGCTACAATTACTCGGTTGAGTTTCAACTATATTAATATTATCAACCCACAAAATATTTCCATAACCAGAATGATTAACAATGGCAACCGTCACATATTCTTCTCCACTATATTGACTAAGGTCGACCTGAATACTTTGCCACTCATTACAAGTTGGTGTAAACACATCTATATGAGGACTAGCTGTAGCTAAACCAGCTCCACCTTCTTCATATATGATATAATAAGTTGAAGGAGCACATCCAGTGGCAACTGCTATTATCAAAGAATCATTATACGTAGTAGATGCAGAAGTGTATTGAGCATAGGCATAATCAAACGTTAAAGTAGCATTAGTAATATTCGTAAAATCAATAGTAGGCGCTAAGAGTCCATCAAATGTCCCATAAACCGATGTATCTGTATAATTATCAAAATATGCCGATAGCTGTCCGGTACAATTTGCTGACTCATCTCCTACTCTCCATAGAAAAATATCTTGATCTATATAGAAAGATTCTTGATAGATTGCTGAGAATAATTGATAGTTTTCATAATCTTCCAAATATGGTAATGTTGTAGTTGGTAAATATTGATGAAAGCTATATAATTCGCCATTGGAGTTAAAATAAGATTGACCATTAACCGAATTTATATAAGTAGATATATTAAAGGAAGTACTAGGCTTAGGATAGGTACCTAAATATAGAACTTGTTCATCACTTGTACTAATGGAAAGGTTATTAAATGTAGAAGGACCTACATTAGCAGCATTTATATATTTATTGATTGTCAAACTTGTTATTACTTCCTCACCTAAATTTTTAACTCTTACTATATAATCAAAAGTAGAACTACCACAAATATCAACCACATCATTCGGGCTTTCTAGTTTTACAATTTCAACGTCTATAGCTGCTCTATAGGTAGATGCTTCAGACTCATTCCTTTTGTTACCTGAACTTAATTCTCTAAGAAATTGACTATCCTCTGTTTCTGTTTTAAGTTTAAGAGCATTACTTTCTTTAGAGAACGACCTAATCGTTTTGTTTTCAAAAGTTGCTCCTCTGTCAGTAATTAAGTTTTGCCCATTCAAACTGAATGATAAGCCAATTAGCATGCTAATTGCTAAAATTGTAAATTGATTTCTAAAGAATGAAAATGTAAAAAGCCCCATATAATATTTTTAAATACAAAGCAATATTATGGTCTTTTTGAAGCTGTTTCAGACTCAATTCACTTGTGGTATAATTTGTTTCATAAGTGGTAAAAAACAAGCAATATTTACTCGTGCAACTGTTTATACAGGATATTTTATTAATTTGTAGAAGTAAATTTTGTTGAAAAATTACAAAGGGGATTGCATTCCACTTCTATGATTAACGTAGTAGAAGAAATACATTCCCCGTTTGCATTAAATAATTAAGCAGAATAAGCACTACTATCCACTAGTTTACTTATTCTGCTTGTTGTGGCTCCTTTAGACCAGAGAAGTGTAGAAGGAGTCCACTTGCTATTGATTGGAAAGGCAGATATACTGCCCTGGGCACCACAATCAATATGCACTTTCTTATCACTCAAAAAATATAACAGTTATCTTCAACTAAATGTTTATGCTTTGAGATTTAATCAAAGTCATTTTAACTTTATTCTGAAGGCAATTTTAGATGTTTTATTTATACATTATTGATTCAATTCATAGATGGTATTTTCTACTTCATAAGTGGTACAAAAAGTTTTTCTTTCATTTTAATAAGTGGAAATTGATTTTTTCATAGAAAGTCTTTCTTGAACCCTTACTATATCTAATGGTGTAATTGGAGCCACTATATAGTGTAATGCACCATATTTAAAGGCCTTAATCGCAGATCTTTCATTAGGTGAAATAATCACTAAGTTGAAATCAATTATTCTCATTTCATTGATTAAATTAAAGCCACATTGTCCATTAATGTTGGTACTCATAAAAATCAAATCCGGTCTAATTTCATGCAAGGCACCGTAATTATTACTTACATCGTAATATTTAGTCGAAAATTTATAGCTTTCGGAGAGATATTGCTTTAATATATCTTGATTGATTGATGGGTCTAAAATGAAGGCTACTTTCATAAAAACTTTGAGGACAATTAGTCATTACAAAAGCAAGTATATAAATTAAATGAAGCGGTAATTTTACAAAACCATCTTTGGTATCTATAATTTCATAAGTGGTAGATATTTCACATAATGCCTTTATTGGATAAATGGAATATTGAGCTCTATTCTAGTTCCGGTAGTTTCCTTTCCGTCATTTAAGTCGATAATTTTAATATTACCTTCTTTATGCAATAATTTTAGTCTATTGAGCACCAAAGACATTCCAAAAGATTTTTTATGTCTTTTAGACTTGTTCTCATTTCTTCTTCCAACACCATTATCAGTAATTAAACACAGTAATGTATCTTTAGAATAGTCTTGAAAAACAATTGAAAGCCGACCTACTTTTTCAAGCCCATCAAATCCGTGAATAATGGCATTCTCTATAAAAGGTTGAACTAACATTGGTGGGATTTTGACATTGGGATCTATTAGCTTATTCACTATTTCATATTCAAACTTGGATTCAAATCTTGTTAACTCCAATTCCAAGTAGTTGTTCAACAGTTCAATCTCTTCATCAATAGGTATAAACTTTTCGGTAGAATGATTCAGTGTCAATCGCGTATATTTCGAGAATTTAGTTAGATAATCTTCTGATTCCCTCTTTTTATCTTTCATTATCATATATTTTAAGGATGACAATGAATTGAACATAAAGTGAGGATTCATTTGTGCTTGCAAAGCTTTTCTTTCTAGCTCTAGTATCGTAAGCTCATTTTGTTGCTTTAATCTTTCTCGTCTATTAATGAAAAGTGTGAGTTTTATCACCAACCAAATCAAAAGCAAGATATAAACCACTATAAATACCCAATGAATCATAATAGGTATTCGCTTTTTAAAACTCAGCAAGACTATAGGGTCAGTCCATTTTTTATCTTCCAACTCATAACTCATTAGCAACTTAAATTTTCCTGCGGGAAGATTGGTATATCTTATATTTCTGTTGGGCGTGTAATTCCATCTATCCTCTAATCCTTCTAACTTGTACTTGTAGTTTATTTTACCCTCTTTAATATAATTTAAGGCTTCGTATTCAACTTCTAATCGGGTATGAATATGCCTTAATGTTAGCGATCGATCCACTGGCCACTCACGATCATTAATGCTTAATCTCTTAAATATTAAAGGGCTAACAGCCTTCGTTTCCTGGTTTTTCTTGTTAAGACTTAATAATGTTATACCAACTTTTGAGGCCACCCATAAAGTGTCATTTTTTAGATAAAAGTCATCAACTTCATTCGTCAACAAGCCATTTGCAGTAGTAAAATTCCTTATGTTATAATTTTCATCTAGCACACTTAAACCGGTGTTGCTCGACACGATGATATAATTATCTTGATAGATAATCTTTTCAAGATTATCAGATATCATTCCTTCTTCTTCTGTTAACCAAGTTGATATGGAATCTTTTTCTATCCAGAGTCCACGATCTAAGGAAGTAAAGATTCGAATGTTATCTTCAATAACAATATCAGAGATGCTTGAGTTAAAAAATGGATGATTGATATAATAGGGTTCAACGGCTAAACTATGTATAGCTTGAATATCTTCATCACTATAATTATTTAGGAATCGATTATTTAAGTTAGCTACCTTAATACCACTTGATGTTCCTACTAAAAAAACATCATCAACGGCATGAGCGAAACAATTTAATCGAAATGGAATGTTATAAACGATTGATTTTTCTATCTCCTCACTATAAAGTAAAATTTCACCACGTCCTAATAGAAACAACTGGGTATCGGCTAACACTTCGTAATCAACATAAAACATGTTTACCTTAAACTTATGGTCGTCAAAACATTCATTTTCGAAATTGAGTATTTTATTTTTTTCTACATAATATCTATACAAATGCTCTTTTTGTAGAACAACAGCAAGAGATTTTTTTTCTTGTTTTAACTCTATAAATTCATTTGAGGATACTTTGTAAATTTCCTCCTTATCAATAACTGCCAATAATTTATCCTCATCCCCAATTAGATTTATTAACGCAACCCTTTCCTTAAACTTTAGATGCTTGAAATTTCCTAATGTAGAAAATTGTAGCCCTTTATAACCGCTCCCGCACCATAAATTATTATGGTCATCAAATAAAATGGAGATGGTAGATTGATTCCTTAATAATTGAGTGGGCTTATCAATATCGCCATTCTCGAACTTGATTAAACCATCTTGATATAAGGCCACATAAAGGTGTCCTTGTTGATCGACGGCAAGATTGAAAATGGTATTTTGAAAAGTCTTTAAATACTTAAGCTTATTGTTTTCTATTTTAAAAAGCATTGCTTGAATGCTAAAGTAAACTACATTTTTGCCTTCAGCTGTATAGGCTAAGTAGCGCTCATGTTGTTCTAAACCTAATATCGTGTCCATATCATTATAGGACAAACTAACACCTTCTAACTGTTCTTGAACAAAGTAACCATTGATATGAATAATAGCATCATCACCAACATCTACTAAGCTTACTCCGTAATCTTGTGATTTTTTCTCGAGTAGTGTCCCATCCTTCTTAAACTTAAAATAACTAGGCTTTCCTGAATCATTCCAAAAAGCAATGTAAAGATTATCTTTGTCAGTAGCTAAGGATAATATCTGTGCTTTTCGATCAATATCTATTATTTCTGAATTTCCTTTAAACTCAGTGATGATATCGTTTTTGATACAGAAAACTTTGTAGTCATCCCCAATCAAGTAAATAGTGTTGTTTTCGTCAGCATGAACATGAAAAATTAGATTGGTAGATAAACCATCTTTAATGGTAAACCTTTTAAACTCATAACCATTGTATTTTACAATTCCTCGACCTGTTCCAAACCAGATATAACCTTGTTTATCTTGGATAATTTTGAAAGTCTGAGATGTAGGCATGCCTTCGTCCACGCCATATGACTTAAATACATATTCAAAGTCTTGACTTTCGGTTTTTTGAATGGCAAGAAGCAACCCAAAAAGTAGTATTAATATCGATTTAAAATTTATAATAAAATTGTTTATTGTAAGCGTTTTGGCATGTTTCGAGCCTAAAAACACATAAATTAATTAAACATATTAGTAGAAACAATTTCCTCTAATTCTTATTCAGTAATTCAACAAGGCCTTTCTTTTTCCTTCTTGATACTGGCAATTCCATTCCATTGATCAAATAGATACAATTTTTCTTATCACTTATAGATTCAATAAAATTAATATTTACAATTACAGAATGGTGTACTCTATAAAATTGATCATTCAATTGAGGCTCAATTTGGCTAAGTTTTTTAGAGCTAAATACTTTGGGTTCACCTAATCGATAAACAGAAGAGTAACTCCCATCTGCCACAATGTGTGTAAGTTTAGCAAAATGTATTTGATAAGAAGTATCAATCGTTTTTAGATAAAAGCCCTGCTCGTTTGTTAGTTCATCTTCCTTATCATATTTTTTAGCAATGCGCTTCATTGCATCCTCAATATCTTCTCTAGAAATAGGTTTTAGGAGATAATGCATGGCCGCATAATTAAATGCTTTTACAGCATATTCATCAAAAGCTGTAGTAAAAACCAATTGAAAGAATCTATTTTCTAATTCGTTCAAAATATCAAATCCAGACTGATTGCCTAGTTGAATATCTAAAAACACCACATCCGGATTAACGGATTCAATTTTTGACAACGCACTACTTACGCTATTGGCCTCATGTATTTCGTGAACATTGGGATAGCTCTCTTCTAAATAGATTTTTACTATTTCCCTACAATGCATTTCATCATCTACAACAAGTATTTTCATAATGGATAACTTTATTAAATCGTATTTAATAATTCTGGAAGAATAACCGTGAAGATAATCTTACTCTCAATAATTAGCTATTGGCTTTTAATTAATCTGTGATAATAATTCTCTCCGGCAACTTGCCATATTTTGAAATGAAAAGATCAATTTTGTCTTTATTGATCTGACAATCTTCTGTGATAACTCCATTTTCAAATAAAAGCTTTACAAAATACATTGGCATTGCTTCTTGTGTTAATTCTACTACAATATTCTCTTGTGAAAAAATAAGTCGAGTGGGTTTATATTCGTGATATTGAAAATATAGAATTTCCTCGTTAGTCGCTAAATCATAAATAGTAGATGAATTTTGAGCCATGCTATTTTTCTTCTTTAAGCATTCCTTCCCATCCACACTAATGATTCCTTTCTTCTCCTTAATTTCTTGTGCATTTGATTTGAAAAAAAATGCTCCTAAAAGAAGCACAGCTATCACAATTTTTTTCATACTTACATTGTTTGAAACAAATCTACCAATTATTATTTATCATCAAACAACAAATGATTTTAGCTACAAAGTCCCCTGACCAAAATCAATACAATAACTAACAATTTCCTTTAATTTGTGGCAAATTTCAATTAATGAAAAAATTTACGGACGAATTTAAGATTGTAGAAGAGGTCATTCAAAAAGTAGGAAAAACCATCGTTTTAGGCACACCACTTGGAGCTGGAAAATCCAATCACATTATCAATGCATTTTATCAAAAAGCAATTGCTGACCCTACAATTGAGCTTACTATTTGTACCGGATTAACGCTGCAACGTCCAAAAGGTGGTAGTGATTTAGAGCAGCGCTTTATTAATATGTTTGAAGAAAGAATTTTTGGCGATTATCCTGATTTAGATTACGAACTAGCACGAACAACTAATACATTACCTAATAATATCAAGGTTATTGAATTTTATTTCCCGCCGGGAAAATTTATCAAAAACAATAAAGCTCAACAACATTACATCTCTTCCAACTACACCCATGTAGTTAGAGATATGGTAGATAGAAAAATCAATGTATTAACTCAGATGGTGGCTCATAAGACAATTAATGGTGAGTCGCTTTTTTCATTGAGTTGCAATCCTGACGTAACTATTGATATGGCTGCTTTATTAGAAGATTGTGGCTATCCGGTGGCAATGATCGCACAAGTCAACCAAAATTTGCCATTTATGTATGGTGAAGCTGTTGTAAAGGATGACTTTTTCGAATATGTATTAGACGACTCTAGCAAGTATTATAAAATATTCGGGCCGCCCAAAATGAGTGTTTCTGATGCCGATTATATGATTGGATTATACTGCAGCGCTTTAGTAAAAGACGATGGAGAGTTACAAATCGGTATCGGCTCTCTAGGAGATAGTACAGTATATAATTTATTGTTACGACACCAACAAAACGATGTTTACCAGCAAATTTTGAAAGACTTAAAAGTGAATGACAAGTTCGGTAAAGAAATTGAACTTTTAGGAGATACTGCACCCTTTCAAGATGGATTGTTTGGCGCTACAGAAATGCTGGTAGATGGATTTATGCATTTGTATAAGGCCGGAATCATTAAGAAGAAAGTCTACGATAACTTCCAATTACAATATTTAATCAACGCCGATTTAATTGAAGCTGATTTTAAGGATGATATTTTGGAGGTTTTGTTTAAAAATAGAATCATAAGAAATAGATTAACACAAGTAGATTTTAATTTTTTGCAAGAATGGGGCATTTTAAAAGAGGGCTTAACCTTTGAAGATGATCTAATCTGTTTCGAGGACGGTGATAAATTTCGTGCCATTTTAGATGATGCTGCTAGTTTAAACACCTTGAAAACCAAGTGTTTAGGCAGCTCTCTAAAACATGGACAGATGATGCATGGAGGGTTTTTCTTAGGTCCTGAGGAATTCTATCAATGGCTGCGAGACCTTCCTGAGGAAGAAAAAAAATTGATCAATATGAAAAGTGTTCAGAAGATCAATCAATTATACGGATATGAGATGATTAATAGATTGCATAGAAAAAATGCAAGATTCATTAACAGTTGTATGATGACAACGCTTTCCGGTGCTGCTGTTAGTGATGGTTTAGAAGATGGGAAAGTAGTTAGTGGTGTTGGCGGTCAGTATAATTTTGTGGCTATGGCACAAGAACTTCCTGATGGAAATTCAATTTTAAATTTAAGAAGTACTCGATTTGAAAAAGGCAAGTTAAAATCCAATATTATTCCATTCTATGGGCACATTACTATTCCAAGGCATTTAAGAGATATAGTCGTAACTGAATATGGTATTGCATTTATTAGAGGTAAAACCGATGCAGAAATCATCAAAGCGTTATTAAACATTACCGATTCCCAATTTCAAGAAGAGCTATTGAGTTGGGCCAAAAAAGTTGGTAAAATAGAAGCTGATTATCAGATTCCAGCACTATATAAAAACAACACACCAGCCTCCTATTTAAGTATTCTAAAAAAATATAAAAGGGAAAACTTCTATCAACCTTTCCCTTTTGGCACCGCATTAAGCAAAAAGGAAATAAAAATAGGAAAAGCACTGAAAGCACTGAAAAAAGATCTGGCTTCAAAGCCTGCTTTAATCAAAACCATTTTTAAAGGATTGTTTTTATCCCCTCAACCACAAGACAAAGAATTGTTAGAAGCCATGCAGTTGTTACATCCTAAGAACATGCAAGAAAGATTGTATCAAAAGCTATTACTTGCAAAATTTAGAGCATTTGGATATTAAAATCCCCCATTAACAAATTATTTTAAGATTTTAAGACTTTTTTATCTTTTTATCATGATATTTATCAATTGATTAGATTTTTAATACCTATACCTTTGATGATATTTTGAGATAATGCTAAGAAGCAATTATAGAACCGTCTTTATTTTATTAAGTATCATGACATTTGTTTTCAGTATAAATTGTACTGAAGCTAAAACAATTAATGTTTGTCCTAACTGCACCATTAAAACAATCAAAATAGCGATTACTTCTGCCACTCCTTACGATACCATACTACTTCAAAAAGGCATTTATAAAGAACATGAGCTCATTATAGATAAACCATTAACACTAAAAGGTCAAAAGGAAAGCATCATTGATGGTGAAGAAAAAGGCAATATTTTATTGATTGATGCCAATTATGTAACCATTTCAGGAGTTACATTTATCAATGTAGGCAGCAGTTATACAGAAGATTTTGCCGCCATTAAACTTCGAAGAACAAGATATTGTCGTGTTGAAAACAACTATTTAGAAAATGTATTTTTCGGTGTGGTATTGGAAAAATCAAAGTATGCTACCATAAAAGGCAACCATATTAAAAGCAATGCTAAAGATGAATTTAACTCGGGCAACGGTATTCATTTATGGTATTGCCAAAACATCTCTATTGATAGCAATGAAATCTACAATTTACGAGATGGTATTTATCTTGAATTTGTGGATAGCAGTACGATTTCTCATAACATTAGCAAAAATAATTTAAGGTATGGATTGCACTTTATGTTTTCTAACCATAACGAATATTCCAACAACCTTTTTCAAAACAATGGTGCCGGTGTAGCGGTCATGTTCTCGAAGCACATTCAAATGTTTGAGAATACTTTTACCAAAAATTGGGGTGTAGCTTCATATGGCCTGTTGTTAAAAGAAATCAATGATGCAGAAATTCGAAACAATACTTTTGAGGAAAACACCATTGGCATTAATGTAGAAGGCACCAATAGGATCAACTACTTTGCTAACGATTTTAAAAGAAATGGTTGGGCTGTAAAAATACACGGTGGCTGTTACCTCAACAACTTCAAACAAAATAATTTCTTGTACAATACTTTTGATATTTCGTACAATGGAAAGATGAACGACAATTTATTCGACAATAACTATTGGAGCAATTACACCGGATATGATTTGGATAGAGACGATTACGGCGACATCCCATTTCGACCTGTTAAACTCTTTTCTTATGTGGTGAATAAAACACCCGAAACCATCATTTTATTGAGAAGTTTATTCATTGATTTAATCAATGTTTCAGAAAAGGTCTCTCCTATTTTTACGCCGGATAATCTAATTGATAATCAACCATTAATGAAAGTCTACAGTGATAAAAATTGAAAACATACATAAAAGATTTGGCAAAGTTGATGTACTAAAAGGTGTCGATCTTACCATCAGTCAACCTGGTATTTTTGCGATATTAGGTCCTAATGGCAGTGGAAAAACGACACTGATAAAAAGCATATTGGGCTTAGTAATTCCAGACAAAGGCGATATAAAAGTTAATGACAAAAGTGTTTTACATCAATGGAATTACAGAAAACATATCGACTATCTACCACAGATAGCTCAATTTCCAAACAACCTTAGAGTAGATGAATTAATTGGTCTGATCAAAGATTTAAGAGATCAAAAAACACGTGATCAAGATTTGATTAAGCTTTTTGAGTTATCGCCATTTTTAAACAAAAAATTAGGTCATCTATCCGGCGGTACAAGGCAAAAAGTAAATCTGGTGCTAGCCTTTATGTGCGACAGTCCTTTGATGATTCTGGACGAACCCACCACCGGCTTAGATCCATTATCAACCATTAGACTTAAAGAACTTTTAAAAGCCGCTGTGGCACAAGGGAAAACGATTCTAATTACTTCTCACATTATGAGTTTTGTAGAAGAAAATTCAGATGAAATTGTGTTTTTACTAGATGGAAAAATCTATTTCAGAGGAGCTATTGCGAAAATTAAAGAAGATACTCAAATGGATAATTTAGAATCGGCTATTGCTGTCCTATTAAAAAACCACCATGTTTAAAATATTAAAATACAGTTTCTACGATTTAATCCGAAGTAGATGGAGTTTAATCTATTTTGTATTCTACATTTTATTGGGTTTCGTGCTCTTATTCCTCAATAATAATTTGAGTAAGTCGGTAATTACATTAATGAATATCATCATCATTTTAACGCCTTTAATCGCCACATTACTAGGTATAATGTATTATTATAACTCCCGTGAGTTTATTGAGCTGTTACTCGCTCATCCTATGAAAAGAAACGCCATTTTTATAGGGCAATATTTAGGTTTAGCCATCTCACTAAGTTTAAGTTTAATTCTTGGTTTAGGTATTCCATTTGCTATCTATGGCATATTTGTTTCAGGTGCCATTTTTGATTTCCTTACCTTAATACTAGTAGGTACTTTTCTCAACTTTATTTTTGTGGCACTGGCTTACAATATCGCCCTCTCTAATGAAAATAAAATAAAGGGCTTTGGCTATGCGATTTTACTTTGGTTGTTTATGGCAGTTATTTATGATGGATTATTTTTAACCCTATTAGTTGTTTTTGATGACTATCCGTTAGAAAAATTCTCTTTGATTGGTTCCCTCCTCAACCCCATTGACCTTTCTAGGATTCTCATCTTACTGAAGCTCGATATATCGGCACTAATGGGTTATACCGGTGCTATTTTCAAAAACTTCTTTGGCAATTCTTTAGGCATGATTATGGCATTTTCTATTTTATCAACTTGGGTTGCCTTACCCATTGTAAGAATTATGTTTGTTTCTAAGAAAAAAGATTTTTAAATAATTTATTCGCTTACAAATTGGGCACATAATAGCTATGTCTGGAATACTTCATTTTTGTAGAATAGATTCAGTTTATTAACATTTTCTCGTAAATGTTAGCTATCAAATAAAGAACTGACAATTATCATACTTTAAGGTCTTTTTATATTTTATTTTTACAGTAATAAAACTAAAATTATGAAAGCAACTCAAATCTTACTTCTTGCATTACTACTAACTTTTGCAAGTTGCGGTAGTTCAGACAAAAAACAAACTGAATCTACTGAGACCAAAACAACAGAAACGGTAAAGCCAAAATCAATGTTGGCGGATCCTATGGACAACAAAGGCATAGGTCCTGTTAAAAGTGTTACACTTGGAGCCACTATTGATGAAACAATGGCAGCACATGGAAAGGAAGTGTATGAAGCAAAATGTACAGCCTGCCATAAAGCTGAAACTAAATTCATTGGTCCTGCACCAAAAGGAATCTTAGAAAGAAGATCTCCAGAATGGATTATGAACATGATCTTAAACCCAGAAGAAATGGTTCAAAAAGATCCTGACGCTAAAAAATTACTAATGGAATACAACGGCTCACCAATGGCCAATCAAAACCTAACGGAAGAAGAAGCTCGTGCAGTACTGGAATATTTCAGAACACTTTAACCAATAAAACCAATAAAATGAAAAAACTAACTTTTTTACTGAGTCTTACTATCTTTTTATTTACCGGTTGTAAATCTAACAATACAACAGTGGCAGATAGCAATAATACAGTTGAGCAAGAGTCATCTGACGCCAACAAAGGACAAGCATTTATAGAAAATGATGGTTCAACACCAAACATTTTACAAATTGCCATTGGATCAAAAGATCACACCACATTAGTGGCCGCTGTGCAAGCAGCTGAATTAGAAAATTCATTAGCCAATGCAGGTCCATTAACGGTATTCGCGCCAACTAATGAAGCATTTGCTGCTCTTCCTGAGGGAACGGTAGAGAATTTATTGAAACCCGAAAACAAAGACGCTTTGGCTAACATCATTAAATACCACGCTATGCCAGGCAATTATAGTGCTGATTTCCTAAAGAATTTTCCAAAACTAGGCATGGCCAACGACAAAAGTGTTACGGTTGAAGTAGCTGATGGAGAAGTCTTGATTGGAGGAGCCAAAATTTTAGGCAGCGTACCGGCCGGCAATGGCATTGTACATGTTATCGACAAAGTATTATTACCACCAACTGAATAAATAAACGTTCAAAACATTAATTATGAAAACTATCAATAAAATTATTTTTGCATTACTCGCCATCACTATCGGAATTGTGGGTTGCCAATCAGGCAACAGCAGTCAGTCTGGTGCATTGAGTAGCGATGTAGCCTCAAAAGTTTATGTAAAGCCCGGTGAACACGATGAATTCTATGCCATGGTATCAGGTGGCTTTAGCGGACAATTAGCCGTTTACGGTTTACCTTCCGGCAGACTTTTTAAAGTGATTCCTGTTTTTTCTGTTGATGCAGAAAAAGCATACGGATTTAACGAAGAAACCAAACCAATGTTAAACACTTCGCATGGCTTCATTCCTTGGGATGATTCTCACCACCCTGAGTTATCTCAAACCAATGGTGAAACAGATGGCAGATGGTGCTTTATCAACGGTAACAATACACCAAGAATCGCTAGAATTGATTTAACCACTTTTGAAACAGTGGAAATTATTGAATTGCCGAACAGTGGTGGTAACCATAGCTCACCATTTACAACGGAAAATACGGAATATGTAGTAGCCGGAACTAGATTCTCTGTTCCCTACCCTCAAAAAGATATGGCCATTGATGAGTACAAAGGCAATTTTAAAGGGGCGCTATCATTTATCAGTGTTGGCGAAGAAGGTGATATGGATATCGCATTCCAAGTTTTAATGCCGGGTTTTGATTACGACTTAGCCCATTCCGGAAAAGGTAAATCGCACGGATGGACCTTCTTTACTACTTATAATACCGAAGAAAGTAACACACTTTTAGAAGTAGGTGCTTCACAAAACGATAAAGATTTTATTGCTGCCATTAACTGGAAAAAAGCAGAAGAATATATCGCTCAAGGTAAATTTAGAACTGTTGATGCCAATTACGCACACAACAAATATGATGATAAAACGCATATGGCTACAACCACTATGAAAAAGTCGGTTAGAGTTTTAGATCCAGCAGACTGCCCCGGATTGGTTTATTTCTTACCTACTCCAAAATCACCACATGGTGTGGATGTTGACCCATCGGGTGAATACATTGTAGGAAACGGAAAATTATCTGCTAACTTAACGGTTCACTCTTTCGACAAAGTGTTAAAAGCCATTGAAAACAAAAGCTTTGATGGAGATGCTTACGGTATTCCAATTCTTAAAATGGATGAAATCATTGCCGGAGTGGTTGAACAAACAGGCTTAGGTCCATTGCACACAGAATTTGATGGCAGAGGAAATGCTTATACCTCATTTTTTATCTCTTCTGAAGTGGTAAAATGGAAGTTAGGTACATGGGAAGTGATTGATAGACAACCTACTTTCTATTCCATCGGACATTTAATGATTCCGGGTGGCGACTCTAAAAAACCAAATGGCAAGTATCTTTTAGCAATGAACAAGATCACCAAAGACAGATATTTACCAACCGGTCCAGAAGTCACGCAATCGGCTCAGTTATTTGATATCAGCGGCGATAAAATGAAGCTATTATTAGACTTCCCTACTGTTGGTGAGCCACATTATGCGCAAGGAATTGAAGCGGATAAAATCAAGCCTAAATCGGTACGTATTTTTAAATTAGAAGAAAACGAACACCCTTTTGCAGCAAAAAGTGATAAAGACACTAAAGTGGTAAGAGAAGGCAATACCGTACATATTTATATGACCATGATTAGAAGCCATTTTTCACCTGATAATATTGAAGGTATTAAAGTGGGCGACAAAGTATATTGGCATATCACCAACTTAGAGCAAGATTATGATGTTCCCCATGGATTTTCAGTAATGGGTGCTCAAAACTCAGAATTATTAGTGATGCCGGGTCAAACAGAAACACTACTTTGGGAACCTCTTTCCGAAGGTGTTATCCCATTCTATTGTACCGATTTTTGCTCAGCATTACATCAGGAAATGCAAGGATATATAAGAGTATCCGGCAAAAACGCAGATGTGCCGTTAAAATGGTCTTTGGGCGAGCACATGTAAGGTTTTTGAGTTGACCTTTTTCATAAGGGCGGTGATATGAAAACCACCGCCCTTTTTTTCTAAAACAAATAACAATGAAAGCATCTATAACTAGCCGAATTTTAATGATACTTGGTGCCGTTTTAATTCTAGCCCTATTTATTTTTCCTATGTGGAATATTACTCTGGAAGCTCCTCAATATCCAGAGGCTATTGGAATGGATATATGGATCAATAAAATAGCAGATCATAATCCTAATGATTTAAAGAATATCAATTTAATGAACCACTATGTAGGCATGCAAGCCATTCCAGAGATAATCCCGGAGTTTAAATTCTTCCCTTATGTAGTAATTAGCATGTCTATTTTGGGCATTATATTTGGCTTAATCGGTAACCGAAATTTGTTTTTAGTTTGGTTTTGTATGATGGTGATTTTAGGCACTTTAGGGATGTATGATTTTTACCTCTGGGAATACGAATACGGACACAATTTGGATCCAACTGCAGCTATAAAAGTACCGGGACAAGCTTATCAGCCTCCGTTAATCGGTTCAAAAGTAATATTGAATTTCAAGGCCATTTCATTACCAATGACCGGCGCCTATTTCTTATTTGCAGGAATTATTTCCTCACTAATTGCCTATTTTGTAGCTAGAAAACAAGCCAAATAATAATGAAATACAATCTAACACACACACTATTGATAGTAACAAGCATCTTCATTTTTAACAGTTGTGGCGTAAAACCCAAACCCATTAACTATGGATTAGATGCTTGCTATTATTGCTCTATGAATATTGTAGATAAAATCCATGCAGCACAAGTTGTAACCACAAAAGGAAAGGTTTTTAATTTTGATGCCATCGAATGTATGCTAAATTATTCATTGAAATCAGAGCATGACGATATTGCACTGTACTTGACAAATGAGGTGCCAAATCCAGAAAAATTAATTGACGCCACAAAGGCCACTTATTTAAAAAGTCCCGGACTGCCAAGTCCTATGGGCGCTAACTTATCGGCCTTTAAAAATGAAGAAGACGCCTCACTTAAATTTAAAGAATTGGGTGGACAACTTTACAATTGGGAAGAGATAAACAGCTATTTTATGGAAAACGATATGTAACACAGACTGATATCTATCAGCACCAATTACTCTTAGTATCACTTCTAAATCTATTTTATCCCCATATTTTTATTTATTCTTAACTTCATAAGTAAAAAGAAAAGATGAAAAAAAATATGGGAATGGCGGATAGAGTAATTAGAATATTACTTGCCGCAGTAATAGCAATACTATACTTCAATCACAACATTTCAGGAAAAGTAGGTTTGATTCTAATGATTTTAGCAGTAGTATTTGCCCTCACTAGTTTTATTAGTTTCTGCCCGTTGTATGCTCCCTTTGGCATTAGTACTTGCGCAAAAAAAGACAAGTAACCTCCATATTAAAATGGAATAGCCTACTCATTTGTAATGAAATCCTTTGACGACATCAAGCAGTGGATCTTAGAAAACCTAATTTCCTACAATACCATCAAATATTTGGTTTGGATGGTTTTTATCCTAGTAGTTATTTACTTTCTGAGAAAGCTAATTAGAAGGCGAATTTCAGATACCAGCGTCAGATATCGAGCACAAAAAGGGGTTGAAATGTTTGGTTATTTTTTAATCATCTTATTGTCCATCTCTTATATAACCGGCAATGTTAAAAACCTTACCCTAATTATTGGGCTACTGTCTGCCGGTATTGCTTTTACCCTTCAAGAGCTAATATTGAGTATAGCAGGCTCTATTTATATTTTTGTTTTAAAGGTTTATAAACCCGGCGATAGAATTGAGATAAATGGTATAAAAGGCGATGTGATTGATATTGATACGATTTATACCACCATGATGGAAATTGGTCAATGGGTCAATAGTGATAATTACAGCGGCAGAATTGTAAAACTTAGTAATGCCTTCGTTTTTAAAGGTCCCATCTATAATTATTCTCAAGACTTTCCCTTCATTTGGGATGAGATTAACTTCCCTATTCGGTATGGATCAGATATGGAATTGGCTAAAAAGATAATACTTAATGCAGCTTCTGAAACATTGGAAGATTATGTCAAAAATTCAGAATCTAAATGGAGAGACATCGTTAATAAATATTACATAGAAGATGCCATTGTCAATTCAACAGTAGCGGTTACGTTAACCGATAATTGGACGCAATTCAACCTTAGATATATTGTAGATTACAAAAAACGTAGAATGACTAAAAATACGCTGCACGAGAAAATTGGAAATGCCATACAAGCAACCGATGGTAAGGTAAAATTAGCTTCTGCAACTTTTGAAATAGTAGACGTACCTGAGTTTAAAATGAAAAAAGACTACTAATTTTATAGGAATAAAAATAGAGCTTTAATGACATCAGTTGAGTTTATTCTTTATGTAGAAGATCAAAACAAAAGCAAACAATTCTACGAAGCTTTATGGCAATCCAAACCTATCCTAGACGTTCCGGGCATGACGGAGTTTCAACTTACTCCATCTGTTAAATTGGGTTTGATGCCTGCTGCCGGAATTGCCAATATTTTGGGCAATAAAATGCCACATCCGAGCACAGGAAATGGCATTCCACGTTGCGAATTGTATTTAAAAGTGAAACATCCTGAAAGGTATATGACCTTAGCCATTCAACTTGGTGCCATCGAAATAAGTCCATTACAAACAAGAAACTGGGGAGAAAAAGTGGGTTATATTTCAGATTTAGATGGACATATAATTGCATTTGCGGAACATGATTAAACCAATCACCATTTCGCAAGTCTAAGTTTGGAACTAAACAGTATCATGAAATCAATATGTATCATTGTTCTTATACACCTAATTTTAATTACTAATTCAGCTAATGCTCAATACGAGAGTCTCACCCACAATGGCTTGAATAGAACTTACTTAATACATCTACCGGAAAATTACACACAAAACGAAGCTTTGCCTTTAATCATAGCCATGCATGGAGGCTTTGGCAATGCTTATAATCTTCAAAACCAATCGCAATTAAGCGAAACCGCAGATATGGAAAACTTTATTGTCGTCTACCCCGAAGGCATTGCCGGAGGCATTCTAAATATACCAACTTGGAACGCAGGCTGGTGTTGCGGCTATGCCAGTAGTTCAAATATTGATGATGTTGGTTTTATTAATACTTTATTAGACACTTTGATTAGTCAATATGATATTGACACCAATAGAATTTATGCTACAGGCATGTCAAACGGTGGATTTATGGCTTATCGATTGGCGTGTGAGTTATCACATAGAATTGCCGCTATTGCACCGGTTGCCGCATCATTAGCCTTTTCTGATTGTACACCTACTCGTCCTGTTCCAATTATTTCCTTTCATTCTTATTTGGATTCGAACGTTCCTTATCATGGTGGTATTGGAGATGGATTTTCATCGCATTATAACTCGCCACAAGATTCCATAATGAGTAAGTGGGCTAGTATTAATGGCTGTAGTACATTTAATGATACCATTGTAAACAATGAAGAATACACTCATGTACAATGGAGTAATTGCGAATGCAACGTGGAAGTCCATCAATACATTACCCAAGATGGCGGACACTCGTGGCCGGGAGGCAATCAAACCCCTACAGGCGACCCAACTTCCAATTATATCAATGCCAATGATAAGATGTGGGCATTTTTTCAGCAACATACATTAAACTGTTCCTCCACAACTGGTATTCAAGAAAATGCTGTTAAAGAAGTCCCCTTCGAAATATATCCCAATCCAACTACGGAGACTTTTAACATCCTTCCATTGAATAATCGATCCGATAAAAAAATTACCATTTACGATTCGTTTGGCAACTTCCTTATGGAATCCAAAAATCACTCATCCATTTCACTAGCCAATTACCCTTCGGGCATTTATTACATCACTATTTCAAGCAACAAAATAACATTCACAAAAAAATTATTGCTAACTCATTAGCATTTAGAGCACTACTTATTTTTTAAAATTTCAGCAAGCTATAATAGCCTCCAAATTTTAATTTTTCATTACTTCAACTAACAAAAATCAGTTCAACATGTGATGTACATTCAACTCCACATAAAGGCACTCAGCGTAACTTTATCACATGAAAAAAATAGGTGCAATAGTACTTATCATGATTCTTATGTCAAGTATATTAAGAGATGCTATTACATTGGTGTCCTTTAATATCAATCAACCTTACATCGCAAAAGTCCTCTGTATTAATAAAGATAAACCGGAGCTAAAATGCAATGGTAAATGCCACTTAAACACTAATTTATCCGAAAACCATCAAGATAAAGAAGAAACACCCTACTCTATTACCACAGAAGTCAAACAACCGATTATTTCCGAGTTTAAGATTATTAGCATTTATGAAAAATTAGATGTTAAAATAATTAATACATATAATACCAACGATCCATTTATACCTAATAGTGATTCAATTTCCCGTCTTTTCCGACCTCCGAGAGCATAACGAAATATCCTGTAAGCTAATTCATAAACTATCTCAATTGGCTTTAGTACACATTCGTTAAACTCAAACAGCAAAAATGAAAACAAAAAATATTTCATTGGTGATAGGGTTACTCACCTTTTTCATCAGTGTAGCATTCAACTCTGTAAATGCACAAGAAATTGAACGCATTCAATTAATAGATCAAACAACAAAAGAACCTATTACCGAAGCCACTTTTCAATATGCCAATCAAAATGGCATCTCTAACGAAGAAGGCTTTATTGAATTCCAATTCGTTCCAACAGAAAAAATGAAGCTGTCGCATATTACTTATGGACAGTTTGTATTAACTGAAGAAGATATAAGAACAGCCATAGCTAATCAAAAACTCTATTGGGAGGAGAATCCATTCATGTTATATCCTGTAACCATCATCGCATTGCGCCCCAAAACCAATGAGAATAAAGTCATTAAACTATCTTACCAAGATAATATGGCACATGATGGTGGCTCCGTTTTAACACAAACGCCAGTAATTGGCACCATTAAAAAAAGCGGCAGCTATGGTTTCGATCCGGTGTTGCGTGGTTTCAAATACGATCAATTAAACATTGTAATGGACGGCGTACAATCCGCTACAGCTGCATGTCCCAACAGAATGGATCCTCCTACCAGTCAAATGGCACCCAATATGTTGGATAGAATTGAAATTTTAAAAGGACCCCATGCTTTACGTTATGGAAGCGGATTTGGTGGCACCATCAATTTTATTTCTAACCCAAAACGTTTCACTGAAGAACGTGATTTATACGGGCGAGTTTCTGCCGGATATGAAACCAACGGTCATGTATTTAGAGAAGAAGGCGTTATTGGCGTTAGCGGAGCTCGCTACGATGTCGGATTATACGGCTCTTGGTCGCAAGGAAGAGATTATAAAGATGGCAATAAAGAAAGCGTAGAGGGTGAGTTTTTAAGAGGCAGTATCGGTATCGATGGAGGCTTTAAACTAACCGACAAGCATCAATTAAATGTTCACGTTAATAATAATTTAGCTAGAAATGCCGATTTCCCGGCCTTAGCCATGGATCTAAGAAAGGATGATACTTGGATGGTTAACTTAAGCCATATCGCCAATATTCAGAAAAAATCACTTAAAACATGGGAATCTACCGTGTATGGCAGTTTTGTAAAACATTTGATGGATAATGAGTTAAAGGAGCTAGATCCACGAATGATGGATGCTGCAACAAATGCCAAAACAAGAACCTATGGCGGACGAACAGAAGGCATCTGGAAATGGACCAATATGACTTTATATACCGGTGCAGATGTACGAGTGGAAGAAGCAGAAGGCATTAGAGAAAGAGAATTTCTAAGAGGCCCAATGATGGGCACCATATTGTTTGACAATGCTTGGCAACACGGTAGAATTAATAAAACCGGCGTTTTTGCAGAGTATCACTATTCTAAAAAAGGTTGGCAGTTAGTGTTGGCTAGTAGATTAGAAGTCAACAATGCCAATACTTTAGAAACTACCACAGAATTCAGTAATGTATATAACGATACCAAAATCACTGAATTTAACCCAAGTTTTAGTGTTGGAACCATAAAGAATTTCAAAAAAGGAGCATCAATCGGTTTATGGTTGGGAAGAGCGCAAAGAAGTGGAAGCTTAACCGAGCGATACATTAATTATTTTACTGTAGGACAAGATCCTTATGAAATGTTAGGGAACCCTAATATTCAACCCGAGATCAATAATCAAGCAGACCTTACTTTCCAATATCGACATGCCAAAGCATCTATCAACGTTGATGTATTTGCCTCTTATTTACAAGATGCTATTTCTTCAGCCATTGATACCAGTTTAACGCCTCGAATCGCGAGTAGCCCTGGCGTAAGATCTTATATCAATATTGACAAAGGCTTCAAAACCGGTGTTGAATTTACTTGGTTACAAGAATGGGTAAAAGGTTTGCAGCACCAAGTGAGTTTAGCTTATACTTATGGTCAAGATTTAACCAGAGATGAACCGTTACCTGAAATTGCACCATTAGATATGAGATTTAGATTAATGGGGGATTTTGTGAGAGGAAAAGTGAAACCGGAGTTTGGAGTGAGACACGTTATCCAACAAGCAAGAATTTCAACGGAATACGGCGAAACTCAAAGTCCATCATTTACTTTATTGGATGCTTCCTTTGGTAGTCAAATCAGTGATGTTTTTGGAATTACTATTGGCGTTAAAAACTTGTTAGGAACTCAATACTACGAACATTTAAGTCGTTCTGTGGTAGCTGCTTCTCATCCAATATTTGAGCCTGGAAGAAGTTACTTCATATCATTGAATTTAAATTTCATGTAATAACATGTATTATTGGGGGCTGCTATCTATCTTGGTTGGTTTTTTTCGGATAGCGGCCCTTTCAATATAAAAACAATCAAAATATTTTTAGAACCATATATATATGAACGACATCGACATTGCCAAAAACATTAAACTTAAACCCATTGTAGAAATTGCGAAGCAATTAGGACTGAAGGAAGATGATTTAGAATTATATGGTAAATACAAAGCCAAACTACCGTTGCACTTTTCGAAAAGCAAAAATTTGGACCAGAAGAAATTGATTTTGGTCTCTGCCATCTCTCCCACTCCGGCGGGTGAAGGCAAAACGACAGTAGCTATCGGATTAAATGATGGCTTAAACCTCATTGGCAAAAAGTCAATTGCCGTTTTAAGAGAACCTAGCTTAGGTCCTGTATTTGGTATGAAAGGTGGTGCTACCGGCGGCGGCCATTCGCAAGTACTGCCTATGGAAGATATCAACCTACATTTTACAGGTGATTTTTCCGCCATTGAAAAAGCCAATAATTTATTAGCGGCATTGATTGATAATAACATACAAAGTAAAACCAGATCATTAGGCATAGATCCACGAACCGTAAATTGGAAGCGCGTAATGGATATGAACGATAGAGCCTTAAGAAATATGATTGTTGGCTTAGGTGGTGCCACCGGAGGCATGCCAAGAGAAACAGGTTTTGATATTACAGCGGCCTCAGAGGTGATGGCTATCCTTTGTTTAGCAACAGATTATACCGACTTAAAAGCTCGATTAGGACGTATTTTTATTGGTTATACGTTTGATAAAAAACCTATTTATGCTAAAGATTTGAAAGCGGAAGGCGCTATGACGGCCTTATTGAAAGATGCGATAAGACCCAATCTAGTGCAAACTGCCGGAGGATTTCCAGCCATCATTCATGGTGGACCGTTTGCTAATATTGCTCAAGGCACTAATAGCGTTATCGCTACTCGAACAGGTTTGGCGCTCTCGGATTATGTCATTACAGAAGCCGGTTTTGGGTTTGATCTTGGAGCAGAAAAATTCTTAGACATCAAATGTATGTCTAGCGGATTATCGCCCTGCGCTGCTGTTTTGGTAGCCACGGTGAGGGCGATAAAATACCACGGTGGCGTTTCTCTTAAAGCATTGAACCAATCAAACCCTAAAGCCGTAAAAGATGGTTTAGCCAATTTGGATAAACACTTAGAAAACATGCGAAAATTTGATTTGGAACCGATTGTTGCCATCAACCACTTTGCGAGTGATTCCGATGAAGAAATTGCAGTGATTGAACAACATTGCGAGCAATTGAAAGTGCCGTATGCAGTAGCTAAAGTTTGGGAGAAAGGTGGAGAAGGTGCTTTGGAGCTTGCTAAAAAAGTCGCTGCCATATCTGATGGTAACTCAAAACCATTTAAACCGCTCTATGATTGGAACTGGCCGGTAAAAAAGAAGATTGAAACAATAGCGAAAGAAATTTATGGGGCAGAAGCTATTGACTACACTTCCAAAGCGAAAAGCGATTTAAAGAAAATTGATGCTTTAGGATTAAATGAGCTACCAATTTGTATGGCTAAAACAGAAAAATCATTGTCTGACAACCCTAAGCTATTGGGCCGACCGGAACATTTTGTAGTAACGGTACGACAAATAGAAATTGCCAGCGGTGCAGGATTTTTAATTCCAATAACAGGCGACATTATGCGAATGCCGGGTTTACCGGGCACTCCAGCCAGTGAAAACATTGACATTGACGAAAATGGTGTGATTGAAGGATTGTTTTAATTAAAAACGTGAGCAGCTTACGCTACTCACGCTCAGGAGTTAATGCATCAATAGCCGATCATAATTGATATGGTTATTGCTTCATCAACTTGGTAGTCAACAATTGGCTTTTAGTTTGAAGTGTTACCGTGTAGATACCGGCTGATAAATCATCGCTTATCTTTTTAGTGTTCAATCCATTTACAGAAACACCATTATACTCCGCAACAACTTGTCCTTTTAAATCGCAAATTGAAACAACATAATGGCTTTCATCACTACTTGTCCAATTTAAATGGAAAGCGGAATGACTCATTACCGGATTTGGAAACACATTTAATTCCAATAATCCATCGTTCATCATTACTGTCTTCTCTTTAGAAACTTCAGTTCCCATTCTTGATGAAATACTGCCACTACAATCGTCCACAATACTAACGGGTAGATTAGAAGCAGTCATGGTCAGTGAATTACCTGTAAAACCATTGGAATAAAAATCAGGATTAAAATTAGTTAAGTTTGGATTGCCACCTTCAATCACCTTAATCGTCATATTTGGGGTGCAGTCATTACCGCCAGAATTTAAAGTTGTGGTGGCATATTTGAAATTGTCATACACTGTATTAACGCTGTTTCCATTTACAGTACTGGTTGGAAAATCGTAGCTAAGAGGAATTGCATCATAAGAGAAATATCCCAATTTCTTAGCTTGTACGCTAGAGCTACCCAATACCTGTTTATCGTATTCCATAACATAAGCACTGTAAGTTGTTGCACCTGTAATTAAAACCTTACCGTTGTTTAAAATATCAATGTCACTTACTTTCAAATCGGTCATATCACCTGATGAATTTCCCGTTTCGTGCCAAAAAATTGACCCTCGAACATACGCTCCAATGTTTGATATTTCCAAAAACAAACCGCCATTGTAGGTTAAATAGCCAGCAGTTCCATTACCATCCCAGCCATTATTGCCGGTATTAAACAAAAGACCAATTAACGCTGCCGCTGTAAAAGTACCGTTTGCGACAACAACAATATTACCTTGATCAGTGCCATTGGTAATCTCCTTAATTTGAGGAGAAAATACAAATGAAGCATAGCCCGCCAATAAGCCTAAACCAAATTCATCCTCCACATAAGGTGCTAGATATCCTCCATCAGAACCATAATAAGAAATTACTTTTGCCCATTCTGTTGTACCCGCAGAAGTTAATTTCACGATATAAGTTTCATTTCCGGTAGAAGCGGCATAGGCAAATCCTCCATCTTGTAATTCAATGATTGGAAATTTAAAGCCACCTAATACTACGCCTGCTAATAAATTGTAATTGAAGTTGTTTTGTACTTTAGACCATTGCTTGGTGCCATTGGCAGTAATCTTTAAGATAAATGGATGAACACCATAATTGCCATCGTACAATGAACCGCCCTTGGTAAAACCTCCGATAATAAATCCACCATCGCTGGTTTTTTGAATGTTGGTAGGCACTTGATTTCCACTTGCACCATAAGTTTTCGTCCACATAACCGAACCAGTGTTTTTGGAAATTTTCATCACCACATAATTAAAGGTAGATTGCAAAGTGTGATTATTGGGTCCGCAAAATGGCCATGTGAGTTTATAATCATCATAAGTACCCAGCACCACATACCCATCGGCTACTTCTACCGCATCAACGGCATAATCCATGTGATTTAAATAAACACCACAAGTGCTACTGCCTACATAATTTCCCCAAAAATACCAGTTGTAAGGAAGTGGTGTATAAATAGGCGATGCATAAGACTTACTCCACACTGTATTTCCGTTGGCATCTTTTTTAATAATTACCATATCACTTTGGGTCGCATCACTTTGTCCGTTATTTGAACCTATTAAAAGTTGACCGCCGCCATCAATATTTAAAATTGAAGAAGCAACACTTTGACCGCTACCATTAAATTGATAGGCAGCCATTTGGCTTTGTGCGTCGCCATTAAAAGAACTAACCACTATAAATGATAGGGTCATTAGTAGGTAAATAAATTTCGTTTTCATAAGGCTGAATTTTAGTTTGTAATTTGAATAAGATGAGTTAACTATCTTAAGAGCTAATCTAATGGATCGGTTTTTGGAAACAGTAGCGATTTATAGTGATTTTTAAGAATATGTTCTTAAATCAAGTTTTATTTTTCAAACTCGATTACAATTTTATAGTAGAATTCTCCTGATTTTCAAAAAATTAGATAAAGCGTTTCCATATAAATTTCTATTTTAGTTTATGCATGAGTAAAGCTAACGATGATCACTTGCCACACTACCGAGTTCGGCCGCGTTTTAAAGTTGAAACGCCCTACTCTATGGAGACTATTTCTCAAAAAGTAAGTGACAGTTTATCCGATGATAATGCACCTTGTAAAGGCCGTGTAAACAAAGGCTATATATCGCTTTGTTTACCTGTAAAAGAACAACACTATTGGTCGCCGCAGTTATCCATTACTTTGGAAGAAAATGAAGAAGGAACAACCATACGAGGCTTGTATGGACCACGACCAGCCGTATGGACCATGTTTGTATTTTTCTATTCGCTCTTAGGTTTTGCCACTTTAGTAATTGCCATTGTTGGCTTTTCTAAGCTTTCGTTAGATAAATCTGCCCCAATTTTATGGGCATTGCCCGGATTGATTTTGATGATTGCTTCTTTGTATTTAGTAGCCTATTTAGGCCAAAAAGCCAGCCACGACCAAATGTTGACCTTACACCAATTTCTTGAAAAAAGTACTGGATTGATGATTCAAGAAGATTAAGCGCTTTCCGTACAAAATTATGTTGTGTATATGTGTATAGTTAGATATAACAATTAGAACATTATATTATATATATTACATATTTTTGAAACAATAAGCTATGAATTGTCACTTATTTACATTGTATAGGTTATTAAAAAATTGATGAGCCAAATTTGTAAAAACTAAAAGAGCTGTCTTTTTGCCAATGCTGAACTGAATATAATTTAAGAAAAAACGTAGATTTGAGCAGTATATGAATAAATTAACAGTAATAGACTTTTTTTGTGGAGCAGGTGGATTTTCGGAGGGGTTCAGACAAATGGGCTATGATATAATTTACGGATATGACCATTGGAAACCTGCTGTTGACACCTATAATCACAACTTCAATTTACAATGCAGTCCTAAGAATATTTTAGATTTCAATAATTCAATTAATGAAATCAATGCTTTACCAAATACAGACATTATTCTCGGAAGTCCTCCTTGTGTAAGCTTCTCTAGTTCTAACAAATCTGGAAAAGCAGATAAATCATTAGGGGTTGAATTAACAGAAACTTTTCTAAAGATTGTAGCTGTAAAAAAACACCAACCAAATTCTACTCTAAAGGCTTGGTTTATGGAGAATGTTGTTAATTCAAAGAGATATTTACAAACTGCTTATACATTTAAAGATTTGGGGCTTACAGATTGGGCTAATGAACACAAAATAAGTCCAAACAAAATTGCAATTGATTTATTTGAAAATACAACTATTATTAACTCAGCAGATTATGGTTCAATACAAGCAAGAAAGCGTGTAATATCAGGTGAGATTATTAAACAAAAGAAACTTATTGTTCCCAACCATACTCATTCTAGCCCAAAAGAAAAAGGAAACCTACCACGTTATAAAACAATACACACTATACATCAGAATTTTCCTAGTCCATTTCAAAAGGAAGATTTCGTAGAAGTAAAAGACATAAATTATGATATAAGAATTTATCAGAATCAGCTTACAGATCATTTCTATGATACTGGAGTTTATGAGGTTGAATGGAAGTTTTCAAAATTTTGGAAACAAAACCACCCTTATATGGGAAAAATGTCTTTTCCAGAGAATAGTAATAATCCAAGCAGAACTATTACTGCAACTAAAATTGCTAACTCCCGAGAATCTATTATCTATAAATCAGAGATTAAAAGAAAAGGAGATGGAGAATACAGATTACCTACTGTAAGGGAAGCTGCAATTATTATGGGATTCCCAATAACTTATCAGTTTATTGGTTCTGAAAATACCAAATGGAGGCTTGTTGGAAATGCTGTTTGCTGTGCTGTTAGTCGAGCCTTGGCAGATTCAACATTGCAGTTATTTAAACTTAGTAAACCTAAGAAATTAATTGTAAGTAAAACACCTAAACTTGAAGGAGTACTTAATTTAAATACCTACAAACTAAAGGAATTTAACAATCCTCCTGTAAAGAAAAAAGGTGCAAGATTTAGAAGACACCCAATAAAAGACGGCAATTTAACAGTAACATTATCTAATTACGATATTGATAAAAGCAGTAAAACAAAAAACAAATGGTTTACTTCTATTCAATATGGAACTGGCGAAGGATTTCCTGTCCAAAAGGTTGATGATGAATACTACAAAGAATTAGAATCACTTATCAATAATTTTAAGGGAGGTAAGAGATTCTTAGAAATCATCAACAATGGATTTTCTGAAAAAATTGGAGATAAAATTCAACTCCAAGATATGTATGAAAAACAAGTCTCGGTTGAGAATTTAAAAGAACCTACAATTCTTGTAGATGAGATTGCAGAAATTATAGAAAAAGTTGGCTGTCCAAATTCAACATTTGAGCAAACTGAAAAAGTCATTTTTGAGAACAAATCCATAGTACCTATAAAACAAGTTTTTGCTCTTTATGCTGTCAATAAAATTTCTTCCATTGCAAATAATAAGTGATTATGAATAAAGAAGTTAGAATTCAAAAAATAAAACATATAAAAGCTAATGAATCTCCAATAGGAAAAATAGATATTCCTTGGAAAGACAAATTAGAACCAATGGATGTTTATCAGATTCCATTAGAGTATTTAATTTACAATAAGTACAATGGTAGAATTTTAAGCCGCACCAAATCATATGAAAATCAAAATTTGATAATTGATGCAGAAAGTGAAAATGGCAAAGAACTAATTGAAGATTTTTTATGGCATTCAAAAGAGCAAAAGAATAAAGAAACCCTTGCAAGTTTGGGGAAACTAGGTCAAGAAAAAGTAGGAATAATAACTGAAGATGGGATAATCATCGATGGAAATAGAAGAGCGATGCTTTTAAATAGAATAGACCATATTGATTATTTTAAAGCGGTTGTATTGCCTGTTACCTATGAAGGTAATCCACTTGAGATTGAAAAGTTTGAAACTAAATATCAATTAGGTGAAGAAAGAAAGCTTGATTATAATCCAATTGAAATTTATCTAAAGATACAAAGTCTTTATGTTCAATTGAGTGGGAAACCCTTTTACACACCAGAAAGTGCAGACAAAAATGCAATTAAGAAAATATATGAATGGGTTGGAAATTATAAGAATATAAAGAGTGTAAATGATATTGAGTTTACATTATCTGTTATGAACACAATGGATGAATACTTAGAATGGTTTAACTATAATGGTATTTATACAACGCTGGATGAAAGAGAAGAGCAATTTAGAGGATTAACGACTTGGATTTTAAACTATTATGGACAAGGATCTAGCAAGCCTTTTGACAATTACACAGATAGCGATGTAGATGATTTAAAAACCTTATGTTATGATTTAATAAGAATAAAATATAAAAATGAAAAATTCAGATATGTTGCTCAGGGTCTAAAACAAAGTCATTTCTTCGGCAATAAAGAAATATGGGATTCTTTTCAAAATGAACACCGAAGGATAGTAAAAACATTTGATGAGCCCAAAATCGATATAAATGTTAAAAATTTAGAGGCACATTTAGACAGCATTGATAATGAATTTAAAAATAAAATAGGCTCTTCATTAGATGAGAATGTTGATAATCATTATCAAAAACTTAGAAATAAACAATCACAAGATGAGCCAGAAAAATTAATTAGTAAAGCTTTAGATTCTTTCAATTCTATTAACCAGAAAAATAAGAATTTCGCATCAAATACTGTTCAGAAACAAGTAGAAGAACTAGGAAAAAAGGTCTTTGACTCACTCCAAAAAAAATCTCCCTCAAGAGTCTTATCTCATATCATTGATTTATTAGAAGGTATTGAAATTGATAAAATACCAGAAAATGAAGTTGAAGAATTAAAAGATAAGGCAAATAGAATCAATCAAATTAGTTATCAAATTAAGAAGAATTTATAATGAGTTATTCTATTGATGTTAATGTCGTAGATAATTGTTTTGTTATAAAAGGCAATACTGAAGAATTACTACAAAATAAAAGATTATTAATATCACTTAAAAGACTTAATTATTCAGTTGAAAATAACTTCGTTATTATTCCTTTCCGTGAAGAAACTCAAATAAAATCTCTTCAAGAAATTCTAGCTTTATTAAATAAGTATAGTTACACTTTTGAGTTAAGTGACAATACACAAAAAGAGTTACAAGCGTTTTCAAAGGAAGAGGAAAATTTTGAAATATTTAGTGAGAATGCTAGAGCTATTCGAGATAATGAGTTTAATGAGAATCAATCTTTAGTAAAACAATTTGATAACTTTCAAAAGGTTTTAAATCAAACTTTCTCAAAGGATAGAACACTTTATCCTTTGCAATTATTGTCATCGTTTCATATGGCATTTGCTCAAAATTCTTGCAATTTTGCTGTTCCAGGTGCTGGTAAAACATCAATAGTTTATGGAGCCTATGCGTTTTTGAAAAGTTTACCTAAAGAAGATTCTCGTCACGTAAATAAACTTTTAGTAGTTGGACCTCTTTCTTCCTTTGCTCCTTGGGAAAATGAATTTTCAGAATGTTTCGGTTATAAACCAAACTCCTTTAGGATGTCTGGGGATAGTGATATTTCAGTGAAACAAAAATTAGAGCATTTATATTCACCAAACTCACCGGAACTTACATTAATTTTTCACGGTGGGGTTGACCGATTTCAAAATGACATCATTGATTTTTTGAAGCGAAATAAAACAATGGTTGTAGTTGATGAAGCTCACAGAATAAAAAATCCAGAAGGTGTTTGGGGAAGAAGTGTAACTGAAATATCAAAAGAAGCAGTATCGAGAGTGATTTTAACTGGTACGCCAGTTCCAAATGGGTATCAAGATATTTTCAACCTTTATAAATTTATCTATCCATTCAAGTTTAAAGAAATTCTAAAATTTCATTATCACAATTTGGAGGATATGACTAATAACAACTCTCCTGAATCACAACGGGTTCAGGAATTAAAAGACAACATTTCACCTTATTTTATTAGAATTAAGAAGAATGACCTCAAACTTCCACCAATAGAAGAAAAGTACATTCCAGTTGAAATGGATTCCCATCAAAGGGAAATATATGATTTTATAGAATCCCAATATCTTCCTCATTTTAAAGAGAATAATTCTGCTACAGTTAAAGATATTCTTAACAGAGCAAAGCTAATTAGACTTAGACAAGCTTCAACAAATCCGTCTCTTTTATCAAAAACTTTGAAAGATTCTTTAGAGAATAATGAGTTAACAGGTGAATTTGACCCAAATGCTATTTTTACTACAGATACTGATGAGTTCATCAATGATTCCGAGTTCTTTAATAAGATAATAAATTATCCAGCGGTTGAAACTCCAAAAAAGTTTAGAAGTATTTTATCATTGCTTTTAGAGGAAATATTTCCTGATAATGGGAAGGTAATTATTTGGACTATTTTCATCCAAAATGCTAAAGAATTAAAAATTTATTTAAATCAAAATGGTATTGAATCAAAACTTCTAATTGGAGAAATTCCGCAGGATGAAAGAGAAGAAACTATTAAGGCATTTAATGACCCATTAAATAATGATTTCAAGGTGATAATTGCTAACCCTTTTTCTGTGGCTGAATCAATTTCCTTGCATAAAGGTTGTCACAATGCAATATATTTAGAAAGGGATTATAATTGTTCAAATTTCATACAATCAAAAGATCGAATTCATAGGGTTGGTTTAGATGAAAATCAACTAACAAAATATTTCTATATCCTTTCTAAAGATTCAATAGATGAAGTAATAAATGATAAACTACGATTGAAAATAGAGCGAATGGAAGAAATTATCAATGATGATATTCCTCTTTTTCAAAGAATTGACAATAATGATGAAACTGACATAATTAATGATTTAATCTCTAATTATGCTAGAAGAACTTAGAAGATATAGAAATTTTGGCACTCCAAATTATTTCTTTGAATTACTAAGTACATTAAAAGGAAATCAGGAAGCTACATATACAAGAACCGACATCGAAAAATTATTTTATAACCGAGTAATTGATGGTAGAAGTATTTTTGATGGTTGTATTGAAATAGCCATAAAAACAGAAATATTAATATTTGAAAACGAATTTCTATCTTTAAGTAACGGTTTTACTGATTCATTGAATAGTATTAGCCAAATGAGAGATAAATTCGTTGAATACCTTTTTAAGGCATTAAAGGATGATGATGAATTTCATAAAATATTTTGTTCTGATTATTTATCCCACGATGTAATTTACAAGTCATTACAAATAAACAATAGAGCTTTTAGCTTAAAATATTCAAATTTCAAACAATTATTGATTGACTTTGAAGCAATTAAAACTCATCCAACAACTGAACTAAAAAGTTTTATTATTAATAATCGTTACAAGAAACTTTTTGATAAGACAGTATTACCTGAGATTAAAAAAAGAAAAATTGGTATTGAAGAGTTTCGAAAAGCAATGGAGCAACAGCAAATCTATGGTGAAGAAGCTGAAAAATTTGTTTTAAATTTTGAGTTCATTAGGCTTAACAAGCATAAAGAAATTGATTGGGTTGCTGAGTATATAGTTAATGAGGGTTACGATATAGCATCTTATAACCACGAATCTGATGAATTACCAAATCGTTTTATAGAAGTAAAATCATACGATGGTGAAACACCATATTTTTTCTGGTCTAGAAATGAATATTCAGTTGCAAAACTAAAGAAATACGATTATTGGTTATACTTAGTTAATCGATCCGAAATGGATAAATCTGAGTATATTCCAATTATGATACAGAATCCATATGAGGAAATACTGAGTAATGACGAAAATTGGGATAAACAAATAGAAAAATATAAAGTTGAATTAATACGCATACGCTAAAAGCCATACACATTTGCAAATCGCTAAAGCCAAAACACAAGCCCAAAATTGCAAAAGAGTATCTATTTGCTAACGCTACTCTTCACTAAAAAATCTAATTCTACTCAGCAATCAAATATAATGGTTGAATATTTAATTGCCTCAAAACACCCTTATTACTTTGGCTACTCGCCAAGTATAGCCTTTGGTGGAAACAGTTGAAATTCTAACTTGCCTATCTCGTCCGGAAGCAGCATGAATAAATTGACTTTCTATGCCTTTGGGCTCGGTGATAATGCCAACATGGTTGATTACATTTTTAGTAGAACTTAGAAACAACAATACATCTCCCTTTTGAGCTTCTTCAATTGGAATTTCTGTTCCGAAATGCTCAAACTCACGCGAAATTCTAGGCACTTTTATGCCATAGCGGTTAAAGACAAAATTGACCAATCCGGAACAGTCAAAACCATCCACTCCACAACCGGCAGGCACATAAGGCGTTCCTAACAATTGCATGGCAAAATCCACTATACTATCTACCAAATAAGCGCTGGGGTCTAAGAAAATGATTGGCGATTCTTCTGCCATTGTAGTGTCTGTAACTGTTGGCAGATCATTTTTGCCATAGGTCCTAAAAAAAGTAACAAAAAACAATACTAGTACAAGCGTCAATCTTTCTACCTTCATATGGCTTGAATTCTTTTCCAAAAATAGTTATTTATATGAATAATGTTGACGAATTATATTTATTGTGTTTCAAGGCAATCCCAAATAGTTCGAAAAGAAAAAGACACTAATTGCACTAATACATACAAATATTAAACTAAAGAAATTTGTAGTTTTAAGCTCAACTTATATTGATTTAATCACTAAAACTAAGTCCTCTTGAAAGCAAAAACATCCGGGATCATTTATATCGCTGTATTAGCTGCTCTTATCTGTAGTTTCTGCGATAAAATACATGTCATCACCAATACTTTATACTATCCTCAACCTGTTTTCGACGGGCAGCCATGGTGGACTTTCCCTGGTTTCTTTGTAGCATTTGTTACCATGTGCATCGTTTATTTACAGTTGGTGAAACATCTGCCTGCTCAAATTGATAAAACCTTCAGTACTAGTAGTGGCAATGTCCAAAAACTTACAGAGTCGCTTTTACTTTTTGCATTTGTTTATCTACTCAGCGGTTTTGGAAATGAATATCCACTTTACCTAAACGTTTTGTTTTATAGCACCTTCTTAATAAGACTTGCCGTAACTTCTGACAAGCAGTTTATTTTGATTGTAAGTCTAATATTGGGCATTAGCGGTACTCTGGGCGAAGGATTACTAAGTGAGTTTGGTTTGGTTTATTACACCAAACCAGTTGTTTTCCATATGCCACTATGGTTGGCTGGTGTTTATATGCATGGCGCCTTTGCTTTAAGAGCATGCATGCGATTTTTTGTTTATCGATTGCAACCAGCAAACTAGATTTCTTCATTCGTCGGGCTTTTCAAATTGCGACACATTTACAAACCGTTAAACGATTGAACAAAAGGCAATACTTTATTCATCATGTGACTCAAATAAATAGCATAGCTTTGCGCGCTCAATTGAAATAATACACATGCAAAGGATCAATGAATACAAAAGATTATTTAAGATAGAAGGTGCTATTGATCTTCAAGCATTGAAAACAACTTACAGAGGATTAGTAAAAGAATGGCATCCTGATAAATTTCAAGACGAAGAAAAAAAAGAAGAGGCCAATAGTAAAAGTCTTAAAATAATTGATGGCTATCATTTTTTGGTAAGTATCGCACCGGAAACAAAAGCTGCCAATTTAGAAGAATATAAGGTTACTACTACTGAATCAAAAATTGTAGATTTTCAGCATAAAAAAACCACCTTAGAACTTACGTTTGAGGATGGCAGCACTTATGAATATTTTGGAGTCAGTAAAAATCTTTTTAACAAGTTTGTGAATAGCGATCTTCGTACTCGTTTTGCGAAAAGAAAACTTTTCCATTCATTTCTTTATAGAAAGCAGAAGAAAGCTGCCGTAATGGTGTAAGCGATATGATAAAAGCGAAAATTCAAATGTTCAACTTTTAAACCAAAATTTACCGCTCACCTATTCTGACTTATCTTTTGATTTGAAAAACACGGGTTTAAAAGTAATCATTGTCCACGCCCAATTGTTGAAACGTCCCTTTGTTCCACTATTGATTACACCTAATGATTCTGTAGGCAGCAATACTGACCAACCCACAAAAAAATCAACCATTTCATGAATCTTATAGGAGTAAACGGCATCTATTTCTCCCCCAAGACCTCTGGCTAAGGCGCTACTTACATTTTCAGGATCAGGTAGATCATTTCCCAACATAAAATAATGTCCGTCAATGGCCAATGTAGACTTATCTCCAAATTTTCCTTGAACCCCTAATTGAATATCTAATAAACCTGCACCATCCGTGTGAGCTGGAATATTTATGAAATAATCCATAAAGCCATAAAATTTATGATTGGTGGCATATAAAGTGTTGAAGGTCCTTGACTTGGCATCCCCAACTTTAAAGGCGTTATTCCCGGAAAGGTAATCGGCTCCTACAGAAATCTTTGTTTTCTTAACGGTATAACTTGCAGTTGCAGCCGCCATAAATGCGTTTACCGATGTACCTGAGTTAAGCTTACCGAATTGATAATAAAAAGTAGCATTGGCCTTAAAACCATTACTCGTAAATTGCAAATGCGGCCCCAATGTTCCCGTAAAATATAAAGTAGTGTCAGCTGCATTTTCTACACCGTTGGCTATGCCAATAATGCTCATTTGTAACTTATCTTTGAAAGTTTTGTTTACCCAAAAATAAGACAATGCTCTATAGCCGGCAATTGTATAAGGCGTTTTACTCAAATCGAAATTATCATTGTTGTAAGCACCTCCCAAGTTTAAAGTCCATCCTTGCTTTTCAAAGCCCAATACTATGGCATCATGACTTCTTGCCTGTTGCGCCCACTCAACATTTCCCATTAAACGATGATCATCATATACCAATTCTTGTCTGCCCAATTTTAAAGTAAAAAACTCTCCCATTTTAAGCTTTGCCCAAGCTTCATGTAAAGAAATACCAGCTGGATCAGACAGACTTAACTGTGCTTCATCGCCCCAAATTCTAACATCTTGAATCGATATTTTAGTCGTGAATATTTTATGATCATACTCCGCCACCAATCTGCTCCGTTGAGAAAAAATTACCGCCGTTTTTAAACCAGGACTAAATAATTTACTATATCCGTTATTGATTTCTAATCTAGGCCGAATTTCTCCACTTAAAACAAACTGAGCCTTTAAAGCAGGAGAGAAAGTCAATAACAACAATTGCAACAAGGTAAAAACAATATACTTCTTCATCATAATGTATATATTTATATTATCATCTCTTTATCCTTAATAAATCAAAAAACTATTGGGTGTATGAGATAAAACTTTTACGTGCTTTAATATCATTGCATACATCTTCTAATGTAGTGCTGGCTAAAAATGCATACATCTGGTTACGGATGTCTGAATAAGCATTGTGAAAAGGACAAGGCCGTTCAGACGTGCATTCCGTAAAACCGATGACACAGTTATTTAAAACTTCGAAGCCTTCAATAGCAAGATAAATATCCATTAATGTTATTTCACTAGCTGCCTTTGCTAACCCAAACCCACCATGTGGACCTTTTATGGATTTTAGGATCTTCTGTTTGGCTAAAATTTGTAGTATTTTCCTTAAAAATGGTAAAGGTAAATTTTGTGATGTGGCAATCTCTTCCGGACTTATTAAGTGTTCCTCTACGGCATATAAACTTATATAATATGCGGCTTGAAAACCATACTGAGATTTTTTCGCAAACATCCTTTTAAATTTGGTTTAACTAATACTCCCCTATCTCTACGTAACATTTTAAATACTATCTAATACCTAACAAGCTATTTTGATCTAAATTTATTTAAAAGATTACAAGGTCTTTTTATATTTTATTCAAATATAGTGTATATTTGTTAAAACAATTAAGTAAACTCATTCATTACTCATAAAAATTTTAAAATGAAAAAGTTAAATATCAACTCATTGACTATTCTGCCACTATTGGGAGGTTTTTTCCTCCTTACTTTAATTACAGGTTGTAACACAAGCGATCAAAATGTTCATTGGGACTCAGCTACGGCAAAAATTATTGGAGAGATACAACATCCAACTGTTCTTCCGCCTAATGTTCCGCCACCGGTAAAACCCAACAGAGGAGCATTAAAGCAAATTATTAATATGGAAGTAGTAGAAAAAGTTGGTCGTTTAGCCGACGGCGTTGAATACGACTTCTGGACATTTAGTGGTACTGTACCCGGAGAATTTATTAGAATTGCCGAAGGAGATGAAGTAGAATTTCACTTAAAAAACCATCCTGATAACAAATTTGCACACAATATTGATTTGCATGCCGTAACCGGTTCCGGTGGTGGAGCAGCTTCTTCATTTACCGCTCCGGGGCACGAAAGTATCTTCTCATTTAAAGCGCTCAACCCGGGTTTATATGTGTATCACTGTGCAACTGCACCCGTTGGAATGCATATAGCCAACGGAATGTATGGTTTAATTTTAGTAGAACCCAAAGAAGGTTTACCGGAAGTAGATAGAGAGTACTACATTATGCAAGGTGATTTTTATACGGTTGGTAAATATGGTGAAAGAGGCCAACAATCCTTTTCAATGGAAAAAGCGATGGAAGAGAATCCGGATTATGTAGTATTTAATGGATCGGTTGGAAGTTTAACCGGTGACAATTCATTACATGCAGAAGTGGGCGAAACCATTCGTTTATATGTAGGAAATGGAGGCCCCAACTTAGTGTCTAGTTTCCATGCCATTGGAGAAATTTTCGATAGGGTTCATGTAGAAGGTGGTGACATGATTAATAAAAATGTACAAACAACTTTAATTCCTGCAGGTGGAGCCGCTATTATTGAATTTAAAGTAGAAGTACCGGGAGAAGTTATTTTAGTTGACCATAGTATTTTCAGAGCTTTTAACAAAGGGGCTTTAGGAAAAATAGAAGTATCAGGTGATGAAAACAAATCTATTTACAGTGGTAAAATCGATGATAGAATATACCAAATTGAAGGTGGAGCGGTACAAGTGATGCCTGAAGTAGAAAGAGAGCCAATTATTGCAGGATCGCTCAAAGAAAAAATATCAGAAGGGAAAATAGTGTATGATAATTTCTGTAAAGCTTGTCACCAAGCCGGCGGTAAAGGATTTACAGGTGTTTATCCTCCGTTAGCTAATTCTTCTTACTTTAAAGGCGATGTCAACAAAGCCATCAGTGCTGTAGTGAATGGACTGTCCGGTGTTATTACCGTTAATGGAACTGAATACAACAGTGCTATGCCGGCACAAGTACTTTCAGATGAGGAAGTTTCTAACGTAATTACTTATATTCTAAATGAGTTTGACAATGATGGTGGTGAAGTTACGCCTGCACAAGTTAAAGCACAACGTAAGTAATATTGTAGTTTAAAGCGAAAACATGAAACTAACTATTGTTCTATTTTGGATCTCTTTTACCTTGCTTAGCTATGGGCAAGGTTGCCAAACTGCTGAAGTAAAGTTGCAGTCCGGTGAATATATCCCAATGTATAATGATAGTTCGAATAAACGCATTTATGTAGAAAATTTTAGCATGGATGCAACTGCAGTTACCAATGAACAGTTTCTTGCATTTGTTAAAGCCAATCCCGAATGGCAAAAAAGCAAGGTGAAAAGTATTTTTGCCGAAGCCTCTTACCTATCGCATTGGGAGAATGATACCATTTTAGGAGCACAGGTTGATCCCCGTGCTCCTATTGTTTATGTTTCTTGGTTTGCTGCCAAAGCCTACAGTAAATGGTGCGGTAGAGCCTTACCAACTGTAGATCAATGGGAATATGCCGCACAAGCTGATAAATATAATGCGGCAGGCAATAGTGATGAATTTAAAAATGAACTACTGCGACTATATGAGAAAAAGCAACATAACCATCAAACAGCAGTAGGTAAAGGTGAACCTAACTATTGGGGCATTTTCGATATGCATGGTTTGATTTGGGAATGGACCATTGATTTTAACTCTATTTTAATTTCAGGTGAATCCAGAAAAGATGGCTCACTAGACAGAAATTTATTTTGCGCAGGAGGAAGTTTGGGAAGTGTAGATCCTTTAAACTATGCTGCATTTTTACGCTATGCTTTTAGAGGCAGTCTAAAAGCCAAGTATTGTTTAAAAGGATTAGGGTTTAGAACCGTAAATAATTAATATGAAAAATTTCACTTACTTACTTTTATTGACTGTAGTTCTAGTTTTTTGGTCTTGTCAACCTAACCAAACAAAGAATAATGATACTGAGTTACCAACGCAACAGGCCAATGACATACCAGAAACTTCTATTTTTAATATAGAACACAAATGGTTAAATCAATTTGGAGACACAGTACAATTTAAAGACTTAGCCGGCCAACCATTTGTGGTAGCAATGATTTATACCAGTTGTAACTTTTCTTGCCCTCTTATTGTAGCAGATATGAGAGAAATTGAATCATTAGTACCTGAAGATAAAGTGAACGATATCAATTTTGTATTGATCTCAATTGACCCAACCGTTGACCAACCCGATACTTTGAAAGCCTTTATGTTGAAAAATCAAATGGATGAAAAACGTTGGACCCTGTTAACAGGAACGGAAGATCAAATCCAAGACATTGCTGCTGTATTAGGCTTTAAATACAAAAAAAGTAGTTTGATGGATTATGCTCATTCTAACTTAATTACTGAATTTGATAAAAATGGTAATTGGCTCAATCAAACCGAAGGATTTGACAGTGATAAAGCGGCTATTGTAGAAATTTTATTGAAAAATTTATAATCTGTTCGAAAAGACTAACAAGTAAAATTTTTGTTCGTAACATTCACTAATCTCAAATCTCATTCTACATATATTTACCATAACTAATATATTCTATTATGAAATTTACCGTTTTTACATCTATCGTTCTAACGCTCGTACTGAGTAGTTGTCAACCCACTCCGGAATCGAATAACATTGTCACTGAGACAATAGCTCCTACTCAAACACTTCCCTACTTCACTTATCAAAAAGAAAGTTTGTTCCCTGGTGATGGCAGCTTAATGAGAGCCGAAGATGGTGCCATGTTAGAAGATGGCAGAATAGTAGTGGTAGATCAAGCACATGGATTGAGATTAATTGAAAAAGATGGTTCTAATCGCCCATTTGGAGATTTTGCTGCTACAGGTTTTATTCATAATCCACCCAATCAAGTCGCTTGCCCAAATGGAATGATGTTGGAACACGACAAGCAGCATATATTAATGTCTGACGTGGCTGATGGTAAAATTTACAGAGTAAATGTTGCTACTGAAGTTGTTGAAATGATCTATGATCATCCTTACGGTATAAATACGATTTATAGAGATAAAACCGGAGCACTTTGGTTTTCGCAATCTGCAGAAAGTACTAACGAAGCAGAAATGTTTAAACATGTAAATTTACCTATACCCAATGGTGCGGTGTATAGAATGGCAAATTTAAATAGTGAACCAATCAAAATTGCTGACAGCCTCCACTATGCTAATGGTATTACGATGGATGGAAGTGAGCAAACTCTCTATGTAGCAGAAACGATGATGGATAGAGTTCATGCCTACGAAGTCGATGTTAGTTCTGGCGATGTAAAATACAAAGGTGTAGCGGCCAATGTGGGTTCTCCAGATAATATTTTAGTGGATAAAAAAGGACGATTGATTGTGGCTTCTCCACTGTATAATCAAGTGATTATGGTAGATTTTGAGCATCATGCTCAACATGTGCTATTTGATGGATCGACGGAAGAAAATTTAAAGGCGACTAATGAATGGAATCGCAGAAGTCACTTAGGTTTGGAAAGGCTTGAGTTACTCAATCCATCGCTTTATGCTCCACTTCCCGGCTTGTTAACCGGCATGTTCCTTTCTACAGATGAGCAAACACTTTATGTAACTAACTTAGGTAATGATATTTTGAAGTATGAGTTTTAGTGCTTCTGAAAAGTAAGGTTATCAATCCACTTTAGGGCTATTCTATGACGACATCTTAGCTTCGAAAAATATATCCTTAGGGTTGCCTATAGATAACTCTAAGGGAATAAAACATATCCTCAGGGTTTCTTATTGATAATCCTGAGAGAATAAAATCACGCTAGCCTCAGGGTTTCCTACGGATAACCCTGAGGGATAAAAATAATATTTTGAAATATGAGTTTTAGGAAGTTGCATACTAGCAAGCAGTAATATATTATTCTGTTCCACTGACTACACAAACAACAAAAATCTAGGATCTAAGCACCAATTAGAAATAGTTAAAAATTGTTCTTTAGTGGCATAACCTTTATGGGCAAAACCCTCTTGATAGCCTCTTTCAGTGAGTACTTGCAAATGAGTATGAATAAAATATCCTCCATTAGATTCCATTCCGCCTACTCTTCCCACTGGTTCGCCACTTAAAATGGCACTACCGTTTTTTACTATTGAGTCTTTATCTAAATGACCGAATACAATATAAAAAGTAAAGTCGTTTACCAAATATTCAATCACCACCATACCACCATAATTACCCGGTCCTTTCTCATACATACTTTCCACTACTCTTCCATTATGCGGACTGTGTAGCGAAGTGTTCTGTGGCAACCATACATCCAATCCCAAATGAAAAAACCGTCCTTCGTTCACCATTTGCGGATAGCCGAATAATCTAAATGCCTTTTCTCTGTTCTCGCCAAATTCTGAAATAGCCCAATTGGTTTTGGCGGCGGCCATTAATTGCTCACCGTAGTTTTGTAAAGTATGCTGATCTTGAAAATGATTTCCTTGTATCGCTTCTCCCTCATTTGATAAAGGGATGAATACGCCTTCTCCAATTAATGAAGCACCGAATATTGTATGGTGATTAATTTGAAGTAAATTGTAAGGATAGATCATTAATTACTATTGAATGGATCTTAAAAATATGAATTTAAATTGCATTTCTATTTGAACTCTTAAAAAACAGAATCTGAACTAAAGTGTTTAAAATGGGTTGCATTGGTTATATTAGTCTCAATAAATATTAGAATTTTTAGTTCAACAATAAAACTATCAAACAATGGCTCCACTTAAAAAAGAAGATATCAACCAAGAAGTCTTTGATCTATACGACTATTACGTCCATAATAAATTAGACCGTCGACAATTTATAGAAAAGCTTTCTGTTTATGCAGTGGGTACTATCACAGTGGGATCACTTTTGAGCTTTTTATCGCCTAATTATACAGACACTTTAGAAGTCCCTAAAGACCATCCTAATTTAGTATCTGACTTTATTACTTATGCCTCTCCTAAAGGCGGTGGCGACATCAAAGGACTACTTTCTAAACCTAAAGACCAAACAACTCAACTGCCTGGCGTAATTGTTGTTCATGAAAACAGAGGACTTAATCCATATATTGAAGATGTTGGCAGACGAACAGCCTTAGATGGCTTTATTAGTCTTGCTCCTGACGCGCTTTCACCTTTAGGTGGTTATCCAGGAAATGATGACGATGGAAGAGCATTACAAAAACAAAGAGACCGATTTGAAATGCTAAAAGATTTTATGGCGGCCTTTCATTTACTGAAAGCACATCCGGATTGTAATGGTAAAGTTGGTGTAGTAGGTTTTTGCTTTGGCGGTTGGATTTCTAATATGATGGCAGTTGAATTGCCCGAATTATGTGCAGCCGTTCCATTTTATGGAGGACAGCCCAGCGCTGAAGAAACGGCACAAATTAAAGCGCCACTGTTGATTCATTATGCGGAGTTGGACACACGTGTAAATGAAGGTTGGCCCGATTATGAAAAAGCCTTAAAGGATAATGAAATAGATTACACCACGCATTTTTATCCTAACGTCAATCATGGTTTTCACAACAATACCACACCTCGTTATGATGAAGCAGCGGCTACCTTAGCTTGGAAAAGAACTATTGAATTTTTCAAAGAAAGGCTGGTTTAATTGAGCGTAAGAGCTGTAGTGATTAAAATGACTAGGCCATTAAGTTCTGAAATACCATCATTATAACTTCTGAATGGTGATGACACGCCGGCATCTCTCCTGCCGGACTGATGTAAGGAATGCCCAAGCCTAATCCTCTTACAATTAATAGAGCGCTGATAACGATCACTAAAGCTGGCGCTAATTTTGAAAAGTTTGATCGCCATTTGCCTAATATCCATTTGTTGGCCACTATAATTCCTGTTAATGCCGGACTGGTGCCAATACCAAAAATGCCCATAAACAATACGGATTGAAGAATGGTAGGTTGTGAAATAGCGCCTAATAATGCCATATAAACTAATCCGCAAGGCAAAAGGCCATTGATCATTCCCAAACTAAAAAATCGTGTAGCAGTAGATTGTTCTGCACTCGGTTGTAATAGTTTTTTCATTCGCATAACGACATTTCTATTCCACACCTCCGAGAAATTTGGCGTAGCAAATCGATCGATCATTCGAGGTAAAAAATACATTACCAATAATACTATTCCGGAAACAATTGAGATCCATTGTTGAACAAAGAAAAATCGTAGTGCATCGCCAATAATTCCGGTGATTAAGCCCAACATCATATAAGTTGATAACTTACCCACGTGATAACTCAATAAACGCGTTACTCCTCCCTTACTGCGAATGTTAAATGGCATACTTAACACCAACGGTCCGCACATGCCGACACAGTGCATGGAGCCTAAAAATCCTATGAGTAATGCAGCTAAAATAACAGTCTAATTTAAAAATACACTTTGCTCAAACAAATAGTCTTTACTATCAGTTGTCCAATCAATTTTTATCTTCCATAGACCTTTGAGTAAGTCCGTAGTTGGAACGCTTACCTGCACATCTTTCATGGAATATTGTATATCCTCTTTATCATCCGTTGGTCGGTATAAATAAATATTTCCATCAATAGATTTACCATTAAAGAATTCCGGTAAAACAATTTCAAGTTGATTACTTTCCTGATTGTTCACCACACTTACATCTTCTGCTAAAGCTTTATAATTGCTTCGTTTTAACTGAATGGCATCATGGTCTAATGCTTCTTCGTAGTAGTTTTTAGTTACCAATGAAAATTCTTGCTGTGTACTTCTGTATACAAAAGATAAAATAAGAACCATGAAGGCTACCATTGTTACTGCTAATCCTGTTCCCCAATTCATTATCCTGCCGTCATTGGTCCTAAAAATGTAGTCTTGTCTTTATCTAAAAGCTTACCATCCGGTGTTTTTACAAAAACATTCACCTTGGTGCTCAATTTATTGACATTTTCTTTAGGAATGTATATAAAAAATGTTACTTCTGTCTCTTCTGACGCCGGTAAAGAGTTGTCTATATCATTGCCTACTAACTCAATTCTTGCCCCCTCAAAATCGGTTGTTAAACTAAATGGAATATCGTCAAATGTTTTGTTTACAATTTGCACCTTATATAGGTTAGAAATTGTTCCATCATCGTTTTGATAATACAACGAGCCGGGATTTCTAAGCACTGTGCTTTCTACATCTGATCTCATAAAAATTAAGGCAAATAACAAGCCCATTACCAATACCATCAACACAGAATAGGCTTTTTGACGAGCACTTAATTTAAACTTCTTACCACTTTCAATACTATCGGTAGAATGAAAGCCGATTAAACTTTTAGGTCGATCTAACTTATCCATGATACTATCGCAAGCATCAATACAAGCGGTACAGTTAACACACTCTAACTGTGTTCCATGTCGAATATCAATACCTGTAGGGCAAACTTTAACGCATAAGTTACAGTCGATACAATCGCCTAAATTTTTCGCTTCCTTATCTTTTACCTTTCCCCTTGGTTCACCTCTTTCATAATCATACGCAACTACCATGGTATCGTTACCCAACAAAAAACCTTGCAATCTACCATATGGGCAAAACGTGGTGCACATTTGCTCTCTAAAGCGAATATAAATTCCATAAATAACCAAAGTGGTAATCGCCATTGGCACAAATCCGGCCAAATTTTCCCATGGTGGTGTAGTGAAATTTATAATTACTTGCTCAATACCTACTACCCAAGCCAACGCAATGTGTGCTAGTAAAAAAGACACAAATAAGAAAAGACTGTGTTTTGCGACTCGTTTCTTGATTTTATCGGGTGTCCATTTGCTTTCGTATAACTTCTTTTGTTGAGAAGCATCTCCTTCTATCCAATATTCGATCCGCCTAAAGATCATTTCCATAAAAATGGTTTGCGGACAGGCCCAACCACACCAAACTCTTCCAAAAATAACAGTAAAAAGAATGATAAAAACAACAAAGGTGATAAAGCCAATGGCGGCTAGATAAAAGTCTTGTGGCCAAAATACTTGTCCAAACAAAATGAACTTACGTTGCACCACATTTAAAAGAAAAATTGGATGTCCATTGACCTTAATAAACGGAATACCGATCATTAAAGCCAGTAATACATAACTCACATACTTTCTAGCGTTGTAATAAAAGCCTTCGGGCATTTTGGGAAAGAGCCAAATTCTTTTCCCTTTATCATCAACCGTTGCTAAAGTATCTCTAAATGAATCATCGATTCCGAGGTCCTCGAGAATGGACTTTTCTGTAAGGTTACTTTTGTCTTCTGCCATTTTAATTTTATTATCAAATACCTATGCTAATAATATTATTAACACGTTAGTAGTAGTTGGTTGGTTATTGATAATTTATACCAATAAAGGTATGCTTATTCGGCACTTTCAGTAGATTCAGCTACATCCGCTTCCGGTTCGTATAATTCACCTTGTGGCTCTCTCGCATTTTCCGGATTACTTCCTTGCAAAGACACAATATAGCTAGCTACTTCACTCATTTCATTCGGCAATAATTGATCTTGCCAAGAAATCATACCTTTATTTTGCACACCATATTTTATGGTTTTGAAAATATCTTTAATGTCGCCACCATGAATCCAATATTGATCCGTTAAGTTAGGAGCAATTGGTGTACCCTCTCCCACTTGACCGTGACAGGTAACACAATTGGCTTTAAATATACTTTGTCCTGAACTTAAACTAGATGCATCAGCTAAGAAGGTTACGGTGTTTTCATCCACGTTGTTAGCCATATTCGCCAAATACTCCGCTTTTTGTATTTCAGCTAAGGCTACTTTTTTATCGTATTTTTCATACTGATCAGCGCCTAAGCCCCAAACATAGAAGTAACCGATATAAACTACTGCATATACAATGGTAGCATAAAACATCCACTTCCACCAAGGTGGCAAGTGGTTATCCAATTCTTTGATACCATCATAATCGTGATCTAATAAGATATCGTGTTCGTACTCAATTGGTACAGCATCCGTTAGTACTGTATTTATCTTTTTCCATTTAAAATTTATCTCCGGTAGCAAAGTGTATTTTGCTGCAGCTTCTTCGCCAAGCGTTTCTTTTGCTAACAAATAGAGCATTCCTTTTAATAAATGAAAGAACGTCCAAAATAAAATGATTAGAGCCGTAACTACCAATCCCCAAGCTATAGTATTAAAATGATTACTTAAAAAAGAAGACTTAGCAGCTTCCTCTTGCGCTTGCAATAGAATAGGTGTCAATGAAATTACGACAGTCAGTAGGCTTGTTTTTCGATTGATCATAATTGATTTATTTTTCTAATTAGTCTAGTGGTAAATTTTCCATTTCCCTTATATATTCTTTCTTCATTTTGATCAGATAAACGATCATCACTAGAAAAAATATGAAGAAAATACTGAAGGCCAATACACCTCCCATTTCAATTCCATCTATACTTCTTAAAATTTCTTTATACATTTTAAATTATTTTTCTTCTACTTCAACTTGTTTCTCAATATCAGAACCTAAACGTTGTAAGTAAGCAATTACCGCAATAATCTCTCTGTCACTCACTGTTTCAATTCCTTCAGTAGCTAAGTTGGCAGCAATCATATCTGCTTGAGCTCTTAAGTCATCCACTGCAATTTCCTCATAACCTTCAGCATAAGGCACTCCTAAACTTCTCATTACTTTGATTTTTTTAGCAGTATTTTTAGTGCTTAGCTCATTTTTAATCAACCATGGATACGCCGGCATAATTGAATTATCCGAAACGTTTCTTGGATTCAACATATGGAGATAATGCCAAGAGTTAGATTTCCTCAACTTCTGTCCACCTTCTCTTTGTAAATCCGGGCCTGTTCTTTTTGATCCCCATAAGAATGGATGGTCGTAAACAAATTCACCCGGCTTAGAATATTCGCCGTAACGTTCTGTTTCGTTTCTAAATGGTCGAATCATTTGTGAATGACAGGTATTACAACCTTCTCTAATGTAAATATCTCTACCTTCCAGCTCTAATGGTGTATAAGGCGTTACACTAGCTATGGTTGGAATGTTAGATTTGATGGCAAACATTGGAATAATTTCAACCATACCACCAATCAAAATGGCAATTACAGCTAAGCCAGTTAATTTTAAACCACGGCTTTCAATCCATCTATGCCAGTGTCCGTGCACTTTAGGTTGAGGACCTTCTAACGCCATTGCTTCTGCATCTTCTTCTGCTAAGAAATCACCTTGTTGAGCGGTTTTCCAAAGGTTATAAATCATAATAAATGTACCGATTAAGAAGATGGTACCACCGATACCTCTTAACATATACATTGGTTTAATTTGAGTAACCGTATCAAGGAAATTAGGATATTTCAACATACCTGCTTCCGTGAATTGTTTCCACATTAAACTTTGTGTAAATCCTGCAAAATATAATGGTACAGCATAAAATACGATACCAATTGTACCTACCCAGAAATGAGCGTTAGCTAATTTTGTAGAATACAATTTAGTACGCCACATTTTAGGTACTAACCAATACATCATACCAAAGGTTAAAAAACCATTCCAGCCTAAGCCTCCAATGTGTACGTGCCCAATGGTCCAGTCAGTATAGTGTGAGATAGCATTTACGCTTTTAATTGACATCATCGGTCCTTCGAAAGTCGCCATACCATAACAAGTAACTGCCACTACTAAGAATTTCAAAACAGGATCTTCTCTTACTTTATCCCATGCACCCCTTAGTGTTAGGAGCCCGTTTAACATACCACCCCAACTTGGTGCGATTAACATTACTGAGAAAACTACGCCTAAGGCTTGTGTCCAACCTGGTAAAGCGGTAAATAATAAATGGTGAGGACCCGCCCAAATGTAGATAAAGATTAATGCCCAAAAGTGAATAATGGATAATCTATACGAATAAACCGGTCTATTAGCTGCTTTAGGTAAGTAGTAATACATTAAACCTAAATACGGAGTGGTTAAGAAAAATGCTACTGCATTATGCCCGTACCACCACTGAATTAAGGCATCTTGAACACCTGCGTAAACCGGGTAACTTTTGAATAATGATACCGGAACAGCAACTGAGTTTACCACATGTAAAACGGTTACCGTAACGAAGGTGGCAATATAAAACCAAATGGCTACATATAAATGTCTTTCTCTTCTCTTTAAAATGGTTCCAATCATATTGGCGCCAAATGACAACCAAACAATAGCGATAGCAATATCAATTGGCCATTCTAACTCAGCATATTCTTTAGAAGTTGTAAAACCTAATGATAGCGTGACAGCTGCCGCGACTATAATGGCTTGCCAACCCCAAAAGTTAAACCAAGAAAGCTTATCACTAAAGCATCGTGCTTTCAAAATACGCTGCATGGAGTAATAAATCCCGGTAAACATCCCGTTTCCAACAAAGGCAAAAATGATTGCGTTGGTATGGATAGGTCTAGTTCTACCAAATGTGGTCATTGAAAAATTCATGTTCACTGCCGGAATGTATATTTGGTGAGCTACCAAAACGCCTACTAACATCCCTACTACCCCCCAAATAATGGTGGCAATTAAAAAATACTTGACGATTTTATTATCATATTTAAATTGCTCTAATCCCATAGCTTTCGTAATTTGATGGTAAAATAAAAGATAGATTGGCTGAAATGAACTGACAAAAGTCAGTTGCCTGTTTGATAAAATTGTTAACTAGCATAAACTTACTTTTCATTGGTTTGATCTTTGGTTTTTTGTTTAATGTTATTCTCAAATAATATTCTATGTGCCGGTGAATATGTATCATCATATTGACCCTTTTTTACGGAATAGATAAAAGCACCTAAAAAGAAAAGGGCAACAAGCAAACTGGCTCCAATTAATATAATTAAAATATTCATTAGGCTATTTTTCTTTTATGTGCAAAATAGTTAGTTAATCCTACAGCTAAAAACACCACAGAAATTGAACTTAAAGGCATTAAAACCGCAGCTACGAAAGGCGATAATAAACCCGTGAAGGCAAAGCCTAAGCCAATTATATTATATAATATAGAAGCTGATAAGCAAGCATAAAGTATGTTATTGCAATCCTTCCCGTATTGTAACATATTAGTGAGCTTACTTAAACTTTTAGCATGCATAATTATATCCGAATTTGGGGTAAAGCTTCCTGTATCTTCAGTGATAGCTACACCAATATCACTTTCTTTTAAGGCTACCGCATCGTTAATTCCATCTCCAAGCATCATCACAGCGCCTTTATTCTTTTCTCTTATTGCTTTTACAAAATTAAATTTATCATTAGGAGATTGGTTAAATTCCATTTGAATTTTATCCACCAATGCACTCTTTAAAAATTGTTCTTCAAAATTACCATCTCCTGAAACAATAGCAATCGAATAGGAATTATTTAATGTTTTTAAATCAGATAAAATATGATCTCTATAAGTATTGCTTAACTCATAATATCCTATGTATACTTGATCTTTTCCAATATACACTTTACTTCTACCGTTGTCATTTATATTATGCAACAAAACGCCATTAGAAGTTAACCAGTTTAGAGAGCCTATTAAATAGGTTGATGATCTAACAGTAGCTTTTATCCCTTTTCCAGCTACTTCTTCATATTGCTCTACAAATTGTTGGCTTTCATCAACCTCTAAATGATCCACTAAGGATTTACTCAATGGATGGATAGAACAAGCAGCTATAGTTTTAATGTCTTGTTGAGTTGTTAAATCAAGTTCCCTTCCATTAAAAACAATTTCTGACGAATCCTTTTGAGTTAATGTTCCGGTTTTATCAAAAATGAGTGTTTTTATTTTACCGAACTGCTCAATGATGGACGATTCTTTCAAATAAATATCAATTTTACCCAACAAACGACCTGCATTCCCATATGTAAATGGAGCAGCTAAGGCGAGCGCACAGGGACAAGCTACAATCAAGATAGCTGTAAACACCTCTAAGGCTTTGCTAAAACCAGTATTAAAATACCAAAAGAAAAATCCGGCAACGGCTAATAAAACAATAGCTATCGTAAATTTTTGACTAATAGAATCAATGATAGCTGTAGTCCTACCTTTTGGAT
>JAWKKV010000006.1:0-300888 GCA_041393015.1 Chitinophagales bacterium
GAAAACGACTTTAATGTTTCCAAATAAATAGGATTTCTTTTTCTTCTGTCCAATTTATATGCACCTAAATTACCCATAAAAAAACCAAAGAACTTAGAGTTAAAAAGGTTTAAACCAGCACCGTATTGAAATGCCGGCAATCCAATCTTATCCATTCCAAAACCAATCAAAATAGAATCTAGATTACTAAAGTGAGTAGGTAATAAAATTAAAGTTCCTTTTTGCGAGAGTTGTCGAATCTTTTCTATTGGTCCATCTACAGTTAAACGATGGTCGACTGCCTCATTGGGTTTAATTATACCTCGAAGCCTGCCATTGGAAGCATTCAACATTCTCGAAAAGAAATGCGGTAAAATAATTTTGGCAAATTTGTAGAACTTAGGATTAAAATTCCCGGTAATTTCAATTGTATATCGAGTAACGATTTCACGAAGTAGTTTTTGAGCTACCTCATTGGCATGTTCTTTATCCGTTTTAGATGGATCACTATCGAAGAGATCTTGTTTTATTTTGTCCCAAAACTTACGTTCATCAGGTGGATCTACTTTCCAAGCATCATGTTTAATTCTTATTTTCTCTTGATAGAGTGTAAGTGCTATAATTTCTCTTAATTCTCCTGATTTAGGAAATAGTTCTTCAAGATCTTTAATAGTTTCTTCTACCACTTCTTGAATTATTTGCTCCTTTTGGTGAGCAATTTTAAGAATTGGCCAATCCGCTACCTTTTGTATGGGTTCAAGCATTTTTTTGATCTTTTAATGATATTCCCAAATAATCAAACGATTCTTTGTTGATGATTAGAAGTTATTTAACTTATGTAAAGGATATTTAAATAACTCATACAACTTCTCAAAGATGGTAAAAATATATTTTACAAATAGAACATATTAATCCACTACTAAACAATATAGAAGATTCTAGCTTATTTAGTTAAGTCTAAAAGATAAAAAATATTAAGGAAATAATTTACTCTGGAAGTGTAGGTAAAGTATTAGGTGTTTGTTGAATAGGCGCAGTACCTTGATCCGTTACATTACCAATTTCAGGTAAAGCTTCACCACCTTTATTTCTATCGATAAAAATAGCTGATGACAAACTAAACACTAATAAGGCAATTACTAGATACCAAGTGGCTTTCTCTAAAATATCGCCCGTTTTTTGAACGCCCATAATGTTAGATGCTGCTCCACCAAATCCTGCTCCTAATCCACCACCTTTGGGATTTTGAACCAAAACCACTGCCATTATTAAAATGCTTACAATGATTATCAATACCGTCAAAAGAATATACATAATCTAACTATTTTTAATTTTTTCTATTTGCGCCGCAAAGTAATTACTTTTTTCGGGATATTTCAAACTTAAAGCTTTATACATTGCAATCGCATCATTTATTTTACCCTGCATTAACATTATTTTAGCCAAAGTCTCTGTCACCAAGCCGGTAGTAAGGGTAATACTGCCTTGTGCCAATTGATTTACTTTTTTGTGCTCTTCATCACTTAAGTCAGGTGTTACTACTTCTTCTGCCTCAATTGATTTGTTAATCTCTTCATTTAACTCTGCTTCATATATCACAGCGGCTTCGTGTCGTTCAATTTCTTCTTGTAATTCACTTTCTTGATGGTCAAAAACGACTTCATCCTCTAAAAACTCTAACCATTCCACAAAAGAATGTTCGCCAACCACCTCTTCCGATGCTTTATGAGAAACTACTTCATCTGTTTTCTTGACAACTTCTTTTTCTTTGACAACTTCTATTGTCGTTTCTTCTACTTTCTCTGTTGGAGGTAAAGTTACTTCTTCCTTTACTTCTTTGATGTTATTAGTTTCTTCAATTGTATCATCAATGACCTTTTCCTCAACAATTGTTATTTCCGCTTTTACAGTTTCCTCTACAATTTTAGGAGGCGCTTTTACCACTTCTTCAACTATAGGTTTCTTTTGCTCTATTGGTTTAACATCTACATTTATATAATGGTACAACCTTTTTCGATTCGTACTGTATAAGGCAGCTTTTTTGAGTGCTTCTTGAAAGTCATCGTGTTTTCCCTCTTTCAATTGCTTCGCCAATAATGCCCGATACAACGCCACATAAGGATATTGTTGGATCAATGAATTGAGTTCCTGAATTGAAGTATATTGGTTGATATGGTTAGTTTCTTGAGTGATTGATTCTTTGTTTTGAGGTGTCAGAAATCGGAAATTAGATGTCGGATAATTATCGACAAATACAAAATCCGTATTCTGTTTTCAAATTTCTAAATTCTATTCCATTTTACATTTTCCGTTTTCCAATATCTATTTCACTACCAATTTACAAAAGCTTTATTGAAAATGTTTTCAGCAATTCTATCAGTAATGATATTAATCAAATCGTCTTCTACATCTGATAAGTTTTGATTGGCATCAAAGTTTTCTCCATCGGAAAATGTTTGACTAAAGCTTTGTTCCGGCACCACTACATTTACATAATCTACTTGAATAACAATGGTTAAACGGTTCTGTTCTGTTTCTTCTTGTCCGGAAATAGTAGCCGGATTAACATAGTAATCTTTAATAGATCCGGAAAGAATGACATCGCCTGTATTGGCATTCGCTAGCTTTAATCTAGTGCCACCAACTATTTTATCTTGCAATTTATCTACAAAAATATCACTTAATGCCGGGGCTTGAATGGGTGCTAGATTGGGAAAATTACCGATACTTATCGTGTTTACTTCAGGAGGAATACTCGCCCCCGTAAATTTATAGATCTTACAAGAAGTAATTGCCACCAATACAAAAATGGTAAAGCTTACATATTTAAGCATTGATGTCATATTCTTTTATTTTTCTATACAGCGTTCTTTCAGAAATTTCTAGATCTAATGCGGCGTCTTTCCGCTTACCATTATGTTTTACCAAAGCTCGTTTGATCAATTCCTTTTCCATATCAGCAATCGATAATGACTCTTCGATACTTTCTTCTTCATAGTGATCGTCAGATTCCAAAACGATTGGAGTACTTTTAGATGGTTCAGGTTTGCTTTCAATTTTTATGCCTTCAGCATAATGATGTAATGGTGTATTTTCAGCTGCAACCGGCAATGAAGTCTCCTTAAACAGATCTGGAATTTCACCGTCTGATAAGTTTAAGCTATCACCGCCTTTGGCCATGTTCAATACAAATTTTTTCAATTCGTTTAAGTCAGATTTCATGTCAAAAAGCATTTTGTATAAAAGCTCTCTTTCCGACATAATATTGTCTTGGCTATTTCGCTTTAAAACCGGCAGTCTATTGCTTTCCTGTGCATCGGGTAAATAAGTGGCAAATTCTTCTTTTGTAATTATTTTAGATTTAGTCAAAACAGAGACCTGTTCTGCAATATTCTTTAACTCTCTAATATTACCAGGCCAGCTATAGTTTTCCAATAATCTAATGGCTTCATCATCTAGAGAGATATTCGCTGCTCTGTACTTTTCTGCAAAATCGACACTAAATTTTCTAAATAACAGATAAATATCTTCCTTTCTTTCCCTTAAAGGCGGAACATGAATGGGCACAGTATTCAATCTGTAATATAAATCCTCTCTAAACTTACCCTGTGCTACCAAATCTACCAAGTTTACATTGGTGGCAGCTATTACTCTAACATCCGTTTTTAAAACTACTGAAGAGCCTACTTTGATAAACTCACCAGATTCTAATACTCTTAACAAACGGGCTTGAGTGCCAATTGGCATCTCTCCTATTTCATCTAAGAAAATCGTTCCCTTGTTAACCGTTTCAAAGTAACCTTTTCGCTTATCCTGTGCTCCTGTAAAAGCTCCTTTTTCATGTCCAAAAAGTTCTGAATCAATAGTGCCTTCCGGAATTGCCCCACAGTTAACGGCGATAAATTTTTCGTGTTTTCGAGGACTTAGAGCATGCATGATATGTGAAAAAACTTCTTTTCCTACACCACTTTCTCCCGTAATCAAAACGGATAAATTGGTCGGTGCAACTCTCTCTGCGATCTTTAATGCATTATTTAAACCACGTGAGTTTCCTATAATTCCAAAACGTTGTTTTATTGCTTGTAATTCCATTTATTCTTTTCTATCAGACTTGAAAGCATTTAATCCTTTCAAACCTCTCCATATTAATTTACGGCCTCGCCAATTAAAGTACCGCCTGTACAATCAGTAACTAACACATCTACATAGTCTCCTACCTGATGATCTCCTTTTGGAAAAACAACCATTTTGTATTGATCATTTCTTCCAGACAAATCGTCTTCCGATTTTTTCGAAACTCTTTCTACCAAAACTTTATGGACTTTTCCTACATCTCGCTTATTCGATTCTAACGAATGTTTATTCTGTAATAGAATAACTTCTGTTAATCGTCTTTTCTTATCTTCTAAAGGCACATCATCTTCATATTTTCTCGCGGCTAATGTCCCTGGCCGTTCTGAATAATAATACATGTATGACATGTCATACTTCACCAACTCCATTAGACTTAATGTTTCTTTGTGATCTTCTTCTGTTTCTCCGCAAAAACCAGTAATTACATCTGAAGAAATACCACAATCAGGAATAATACGTCTAATGGCTTCTACTCTTTCCAAATACCATTCTCGAGTGTAAGTTCTATTCATTCGATCTAAAACCACCGAACTTCCAGACTGAACAGGCAAATGAATGTAGTTACAAACATTATCATATTTTGCTACTGTATGTAAAACATCGTTTGTAATATCTTTGGGATGAGATGTGGAAAATCGCACTCGTAAATTAGAATCAACTAAGGCCACTTTCTCTAATAATTGAGCAAAAGTAGTTTCAATTTCCCCCTGCTCATTTTTCCATTTGTAAGAATCTACATTCTGCCCTAACAAAGTCACTTCCTTATAGCCTTTGTTGACCAAGTCTTTAGCTTCTTCAATAATAGATTTTGGATCTCTGCTTCTTTCTCGCCCTCTGGTGAATGGCACTACACAAAAAGAGCACATATTATCACAACCTCTCATGATGGAAATAAATGCCGTTATGCCATTTTGATTGAGTCTCACCGGATTGATCTCTGCATAAGTTTCTTCTCTTGAAAGTAAAACATTCACAGCTTTCTGTCCGCCTTTAGCCTCTGCAATTAGGGTCGGCAAGGTTCTGTAAGCATCTGGTCCTACGACCATATCCACTAACTTCTCTTCCTCTAACAACTTCCCTTTTAATCGCTCTGCCATGCAGCCCAAAACGCCTACTAATAAGTCTTTATTTTTCCTTTTCGTCTGGGTAAATACTTTGATTCTATTTCTTATTGTATCTTCTGCTTTCTCACGAATAGAGCAAGTGTTTAACAAAATTAAATCTGCTTCGTTAAAATCATTGGTGACTCCATAACCATTGTCTGAAAGAATAGAGGCTACAATTTCGCTATCACTGAAGTTCATGGCGCAACCATAACTTTCTATATAAAAATGTTTTTGAAATGCTTGATGCTTTAAGATATCTTTTGAAAGTGCTTCGCCCTGCTTGGTTTCATCTATCGTTTTGGCTAATACGTCATTGAATTCTCCCATCTATAAAAAATTGAAAATCAAAGGTACGTAAAAGGTAATCGAATGCCAATATGTCAGTTAGAATTTAAGGTTAATTGTGAAGTTATGGATGATGGATAACGGATGACGGAAATAAAAATTACTAGAATATAATATATTGCATTTTATTGTTATATTTAAAATTCTATATCTACTAGAAATGAGTGTAAGAATTATACTAACTTAATTCTACAACCAAGAATGGGAAGCAAAAATCGAAAGGTTTTTGCTTCTTTTTTTTTGTTTATGGAGTTGAAATAATACGAGATAGGTGTATCAGTAAACATTACTAGTTTAATTGCCTGAGACATAAATTTTCATCATCGCAAAATACGAGCAATCGTAAGATTTAAAAGATGAAAACAGCTGACCTTTCAACATACAATAGCCACTAAAATTGTCTTTCAAGAGTAAAAAAACATGCTTATCGGAGATTTTTACTTTTAGTCAATAAAATACAATGGATGGCTTTCATTATATTTTTTAATGAAATATGGTAAGAGGTTTTTAGCATCCTTCATGGATTCATATTTGCTTAATAACTCGTCATCATTACTTATCAATTCCAAAACATTTTCTACGTTTAGGATTTTCACATTACCATCCTCAACAAAAAACATAAATTGTTGCATTGGCCCTTTTTGCTTCTTTGTGGGCATACTGTAATTTCCAAGTGATGGATTTTGATGTTTTGGTAATTGAGTATTGATAGATGGATATGGAGTAGGACCACTATTCGAATTTATATTTCGTTGAGAAGTTGTTCCTCCTTGAAAAGTTTTGGCAAAATTACTCTCATTAGCCGAGACAAGCATAACGCTTCCTTGAAACAATACCCTACTAAAGTAGTTAATGGAATTGAAATTTTTCTCTTTATCATTTTCTTTACCGAAACGTTTTCGAGTACTAATATTTATAAACAAATTATTATTGATCGAAATGGCAAAGGCGCTATCTAACTCTATTTCAATTATGCCATTTTTATCATTTACAGCCATTTTATCAATAAATATTGAAAAATTTGGATGATGATCTTGAAGTTCTTCCCAAGAAGTTCTAAAAAGATATTTAGATTGATTTATATCGGCTACTTTACCATAAACTCTACTATGTACCGATTCATCATTCAATTCCTTTCGAGTTTCTTTATTCTCATCATTCTCAATATTTGTATATAATGCAATTATATCTTTAGGACTGATTGGATTATTCGCTTTTAAATCATCTATTGTCATATAAATGCCTTCAGCAAATACAAAATCTCTATCAATAACATTTGCATCTTGACCCTTAATTAAGAAAGATGTTAATAGAATTAGACCAACCAATATAACTTTCAATACTTGCCTTTTTAATAAAATCTAAGATAAAAGAACAGTTCAAACAAACATAGTGTATTTGAATAATAATTCGAACTAAGCAACTATAAGTTTTGGCTTATAAACATAATCAACTGGAGCCAAAGAAAAGTGAACACTAAAATTAATCTTAAACCTAGAATACCAATATAACAACTTGCATCTAGAATCTTGATCCAAGATCTACTAATAAAACTTCTTATTGGTTTTAGCATGCTCTCTTAAAATTGGAGCAGGTTCAAATCTTTTTCCATATTTAGCCGCTAGCTCTTCCATAATAGCTACAACTTTATTGGCACCAATCGTATCAATATATCTAAAAGGACCGCCGAGAAATGGCGGAAAACCTAATCCAAAAATAGCTCCAATATCTCCATCTAGCGGACTTTCAATGATGTTTTCTTGTAAGCAATAAGCTGCTTCATTCACCATCATCATTCCGGCTCGCATCTGAATCTCTTTATTGTCTAGCTTCTTTCTAGCATTGCCTCCGAAATAGCTATATATATTAGCATCTACTTCGTTTCTCTTCTTACCTTTCTCATCGTATTGATAAAAACCTTTCTTGTTCTTTCTTCCTTTGTAGCCTGCTTTACTTACTTCCAATAAAGTATAACTAATTTTCATTTCTCTGCCGGCAGATTCTAATGCCTTTTTCATAATATCTCCGGACATAATGTGAGCGCCTACATCAATTCCCACTTCATCCATTAATGTTACCGGACCAACAGGGAAACCAAACAAATTCATTTGTTTATCAATCTGTTGAATGTCGCCACCTTCATCTAACATCAATAAGGCTTCATTCATCATTGGTGCTAAAATTCTAGTGGTGTAAAATCCCGGACCATCATTGACAACGATACAAGTCTTCCCTTGTCGCTTACCCACTTCATAGCAAGTAGCCACTACCCAATCTGCTGTTTTATCCGTTTTAATGATCTCTAACAAAGGCATTTTCGGTACAGGAGAAAAATAATGCATCCCAATCACCAATTCAGGTCGTTTAGCTGCTGCTGCAATCTCACTTATTGGTAAAGCTGATGTATTACTCGCAAAAATGCAATCCTCTTTTACTGCTTCTTCCACTTGAGCCAAAACCTTATGCTTTAAGTTAATTTCTTCGAAAACAGCTTCAATAACGATTTCAACATTTTCAAATCCATCGTAAGATAAAGTTGGTGAAATTCGCCCCATGGTTTCTTGTAAATCCAAGTTAGACATGGCTCTCTTTTTTACCTTACCATCAAAACTCTTAAATATGGTTTTGTAAGCGGCGGATAGCGTTTCGTTGTTTATGTCTTTTAAAAGAACATTATAGTCATTAGTGACACTTACTTCAGTTATTCCAGCGCCCATAAAACCGGCCCCTAACATGGCAATATCCTTCACCGGTTTAATCAATTTTTCATCGTATGGATTCTTCTTTTTATCCGTCATAGCAAAGAAAATATTGATCAGTTGCTTGCTTTCAGGCCCTAACAATAGTTTTTCAAAATGCTCCACTTCTGCAGCATAACCTTTTTGCTTGCCCCATAACCAACCTGCTTCTACACAATCGATAATTCTTTCCGGTGCAGGATAATTACCGTGTGTTTGTTTAGCCACTGTTTTTCTTGCTTGTTGAAATACGATCATCGACAATGGTCCTTCTATCACTTTATCTTTTAACGCTCTCTTGTCTTCGCGCTTGATCTTCTTTTTAGTGAGTTCTAAAGCCATTTTAACAGCGGCATTGTGTAATGCACTACTGTGTACTACTTGATCTACCAGTCCAATTTTCTTGGCTTTTCCTGCAAAGATATTTTTACCGGTCAGCATCATATCTAATGCCCCTTGTAACCCAATTAATTTTGGAAGTCTTTGCGTGCCTCCACCACCGGGAAGCAAACCTAATTTTACTTCCGGAAGCGCTAACTTAGTTGATTTATCATCAGAACAGATTCGAGCGGTACAAGCCAAAGCTATTTCTAATCCGGCGCCTAACGCACTTCCGTGAATAGCAGCAACAATCGGTTTTTTGTTGTTTTCAAGATCCGACAAAATTTTGTGCCCTTTAATGGTAATAGGTGCCCAATCGCCCGGCTTTTTGACGTTTTTAAAAGCTTCAATATCTGCGCCGGCAATAAAATCCTTTTTCTTGCTCCCTAAAACAATTGCTTTGATACTATCATCGTCATTGATACTACTGAATATTTCCTCAAAGAAATTAATCAAGTCAGGTCCAACTATATTTACCTTACTCGATTTTTGATCCATCCAAATAGTGGCTACGCCATTATCGTGTTTCTCTATGGTAAACAACTGATCTTTAGTCATGGTTTTAAATTTTAGGTTGCAACAATATGTGTTTAAACAAAACGAGCGGTATAAAACCGCTCGCAACTTGTTATTTTATGTATTATTTATATCGTTCAATAATCATGGCGTGACCATGGGCTCCGGCAGCACAAGCAGCTATTAATGCATACTTTCCTTTGCCTTCAATTAATCTATTGGCAGCGGTAGTAACAATTCTAGCTCCGGTGGCACCAAATGGATGTCCGATAGCTAATGAACCGCCCCAAGTATTTAATTTATCAAAATTCATTTGACCTACTGCTTTATCTCTGCCTAAGTTTTTCTTAGCAAATTCATCAGATGCTAAACATTTTACATTGGCTAAAATTTGACCGGCAAACGCTTCATGGAATTCAATTACATCCATATCATCTAATGATAAGTTGTTTTTCTTCAACACCTTTGAAATAGCGTAAGTTGGTCCTAAAAGCAACTCATCGTATAAATCAGAACCAGTGAATGTCCAATCTACAATAGTAGCTTTTGGTGTCAATCCTAATGCTTTCGCTTTATCTTCTGTCATAATTAAAATAGCACTTGCACCATCCGTTAGGAAAGAAGCATTCGCCGCTGTAATTGTTCCTACGTTTTTATCGAAAGCCGGTTTTAAGTGTGAAATTTTCTCAGCTGTAGTATCTCCTCTTACACCATTATCTTTTTCAATTGGAACAAAATTAGGCTTTAACATTACAGGAACAATTTCGTCTTGTAGATGTCCATCATCGTAAGCTTTTGCAGCTAATTGATGCGATCTAGCGGCAAAATCATCTTGTTCTTCTCTAGTTACGCCATAAGTTTGCGTCAAGATTTCGCAATCTTTACCCATTGTTCTTCCAGTAATAAACTCTGCTACTGCTGGTCTTTCCGGCATTAAATCTTTAATTTCTAAAGACGCCACGAACTTGGCTGTATCTACTGCACCTTTTAGTTTCTGAGCTTTGAAAAGTTTTTTACGCATTTCTTTTCTAAATCCAATAGGCGTATCAGACGTATTATCTACCCCTCCGGCAATAACCACTTCTGCTTGTCCAGCTAATATTTTTTCAACACCAGATGCAATTGCTTGGTTAGCCGAAATACAAGCTTGTTTTACGGTATGAACCGGAGTTGTATTGGGAACACCAGCCATGATAGCAGCTTCTCTTCCCACATTTTCTGTTTTAATATTAGAGATTACGTTTCCATAAACTACATAATCTACTTCTGCAGGATCTAAACCTGTTTTATCTAATAACCCTTTAATAGCAAATTGCCCTAATTGATAAGACATTAAGTCCATATAAGCGCCACCCGACTTTAAAAATGGTGTTCTTACACCGTCAATAATTACAACTTTTTTACTCATGATATATTTATTTATGTTCGATTGATCTTTTTAATTATGCTACTAATTTAAACGAATAACCAATGCATGCATTGGAAAAGTTCAATTATTACAATTATATAATGTTTTGTAAAAATGTAGGGTTTCATGGTAGTTCAAAACCCACCGCTGATTTTTGATTCCTTCAACGTCCTCTACGAGAGACATTGAAGGGGCAGAATGTTGAAGATGGATTCAAACAAAATCCAATAATTATTTCTAAGCATAAAAACCAATAAAAATAAAAACGGGTTAAGTATAAAAACCTAACCCGTTGTATTTATTGGCAATTGTAAACTGTCAACTACTTCTATTTCGCTACAGAAACCGCTCTTTTCTCTCGAATAACCGTAATTTTAATTTGTCCAGGATAAGTCATTTCATCCTGTATTTGCTGACTAATTTGGAAAGATAATTCATCTACTTCTTTATCAGTTACTTTATCACTTTCTACAATAACACGAAGTTCTCTACCTGCTTGAATAGCATATGCTTTTTGAACGCCTTTATAAGCTAAAGCTAAGTTCTCTAAGTCCTTGATTCTATTCAAGTAACTTTCCATGATTTCTCTTCTCGCCCCTGGTCGAGCACCAGAAATAGCATCACAAGCTTGAATAATTGGTGAGATCAAGAACTGCATTTCCATTTCATCATGGTGCGCTCCAACGGCATTGACAACTGCAGGATGCTCTCCGTTTCTTTCACAGATTTTGGCTCCTAAAAGGGCATGTGATAATTCCGGATCATCACCTACTTTTCCAATATCATGCAATAATCCCGCACGTTTCGCCAACTTCACGTTTAAGCCTAATTCTGATGCCATAATAGCACATAAATTAGCTACTTCTCTAGAGTGTTGTAATAAATTCTGTCCATAAGAAGAACGGAACTGCATCTTACCAACCAATCGAACTATTTCAGGTTGCAAACCGTGTACGCCCATATCAATAACGGTACGTTCCCCAATTTCCATAATCTGCGCTTCCATTAAAGTAGTTGTTTTTGCTACCACTTCTTCAATTCTCGCCGGATGGATTCTACCATCAGCCACTAATTTCACTAAAGATAAGCGGGCAATCTCTCTACGGTAAGGATCGTATCCTGAAATAATAATTGCCTCAGGCGTATCATCTACAATGATTTCTACTCCTGTAGCCGCTTCTAAAGCTCTAATATTTCTTCCTTCTCTACCAATAATTTGCCCTTTTTGATCATCACTTTTTAGGTTAAAAACAGAAACAGAATTCTCGATAGCATTTTCTGCGGCTGTTCTTTGAATACTTTGGATAATCAGCTTTTTCGCTTCTTTATTCGCTTTTAACTTAGCCTCATCCACAATGTCCTTGATCATTCCCATGGATTCCGTTTTGGCCTTATTCACCAAACTTTCCATCAATTGAGCTTTTGCATCTTCTGCAGATAAGTTAGAAAGTTGCTCCAACTTAGCAATATGATTTTCTTGCTCTTTGTCTAACTCTTCTTGTTTTTGCTGAATAACTTCAATTTGTCTAGTAAGATTTGCCTTAATTTCTTCTACTTCTTTTTCCTTTCTATTAGCATTTTCAAACTTTGAGTTAAAGGATTGCTCCTTTTGTTTTAAGCGTTTTTCAATTTCATCGATGCGCCTTTCCTTCTTTTTAATCTCATTATTGTGATCATCTTTAAGCTTAAGAAAGTGTTCTTTAGCCTCCATGGCCTTTTCTTTCTTGATACTTTCGCCTTCACTTCTCGCCTCTTTTAATAAGATTTCTGCTTCTTTTTTGGCATTGTGTTCTAACATTTTAGCTTCCGCAACATGCTTGTCTACGTTGGCTTTAAAAATAATTTTACCTAAAATAACGCCCAGTATTAGGGCACTTATGATAAGACCAATTGCTAATGGTTCCATAAAGTGGATTTATTGGGTTAATAAATAACAGAAAGCAATTGAAAATCCGCCATTATAAAATGAACGGTTTGCAGTAATAAAGTATAATTAAAAAGTAGATAACAATTGATCCAACTCGTCTATCTTTTGGTTCAATGGACTATTTTCTCCCCCGCCGGCAGTACCTTTCATTCCTTCAACGGTATTTAAAATGGCTATCATAGCCAAATAGTCTTGTTTATCTTTAGTTGTAAAAGCTTGTTGAAATTCTTTTACCTTTTGATTGATTTTTTTGGCTGCTTCACGCACCATAGCTTCTTCTAATGCATCAATTTTTAGCCGATACGGCCTATCTGCAATTGTTACATTAATATTTATCATTTTTTCCGCCATCACTTATTCAACAAAGCCATACATTTATCAATCTCCTTGATGTAGTGTTTCAATTCCTTCTTCATATCGGTTCGCTCATCACTTGAAACGTCTACACTTTTAGCTAGTTTTAATAGCTGCATTTCCTTTTCAATCTTTTCTTTATCTGCTTCTAAATGCTTTCTATTTTGTTCTAATTCGGTTAAATTCTTTTTTAAATTCGTTATTTCTTCTTCTAACTTTAAATTACGTTCTAAAATTAGACCGATTTTATTAATTATTCTATCTATTTTATCTACAGCCTTTGCCATTTATCTAATTATCGCGTTAAGCTCCTTTTGGTAAGCGTTCATTAAATTACTCATAATCTTATCCACTTCTTTGTCGCTCAATGTTTTATGATCGTCTCTAAAGATAAAACTAATAGCGTAAGATTTCTTATCTGCATCCATTTTTTTATCTTGATAGCTATCAAAGAGGTCTATATCTCGTAATATTTGCTTCCCATATTGCTTCCCAATTCCCTTTATCGTTTTAAAGCTTGTTGAGTTATCCACTAATAAGGCTAAATCTCTTCTAATACTTGGATATTTAGGTAACGGTGAATAAGTTGTTTTAGCATTTCTCGCTGCCTCTAAAATAACCGACCAGTTAAATTCTGCATAATATACCGGCTGCTCAATCGCTAGTTTTTTCAATACTGATTTTTTCAACAAGCCAAAAGTAACATAGTCTTGTTTTTTAGTACCGTAGCTTTGAGCATACTTAAAGTTTTCTGATGCTTCTTCCTTTTCACGATAGGTATCCAATCCAGCTAAGCTTAAAATATTTTCTACTATTGATTTTAAATAGTAATGATCAACCGGCTGTGCCTTTGTATTCCAGTTTGAAGATGAAATATTGCCCGTTAACCAAAGTGATAATTTCTCTTCTTCTCCATAACCATCTTCACTAACAAAATACCTTTTTCCTAATTCAAAAAATCTACAATCTGTATTTCTATGATTGATGTTATGCTTGATAGGCTCCAAACCACTGTAAATCATGCTTTCTCTCATCACCGTTAACTCAGCATTCAAGTTGTTCATTAAGGTGACAAGCTTTTTGCCTTCGTAGTATTTGTCTTTAGTAATAGAGTTAACCATGATCTCGTAAAAACCATTTCCAACTAAATAACCGGCTAGTTTTTCATATAATTGATCGGTGGTTAATTGATTGGAAACATTGATACTAGCATTTAATTTTTGCGGAATTGGAATATTGTTAAAGCCATAAATACGCATAACTTCTTCAATCAAATCAGCTTCTCTCTGCACATCTGCCCGATAGGGAGGCACATTTACCTTAATATCACTATCTGATTTTTCTACAATTGAAATTTCTAATTCATCAAAAATTTTCTTTACATCTTCTTCAGAAATTTCCACTCCGGCCAATTTGTTTAACCGTCCGTAATTCAAACGTACCTCAAATGGCTCGAAGTTTTTTGAAGCAATATCAAACAGTTCTGACGCAATTTGACCTCCAGCTACTTCCATAATCAGCAAAGCAGCTCTTTTTAAGGCTTCCACCGTAATATGTGGATCAATTCCCTTTTCAAAATGAATCGCAGCATCGGTTCGTAAACCATGTCTAGTAGACGTTCTTCTAATAGATTTAGGATCGAAATAGGCACTTTCTAGAAAAATAGAAGTAGTGCTGTTTTTTACACCCGAATGTAATCCACCAAAAACACCGGCCATACACATTCCGCCATCGCCATTGCAAATCATTAAGTCTTCATTGGATAAAGTGCGTTCCGCCTCATCTAAAGTGGTAAACTTCGCTCCTTCCGGCAACTTTTTTACAATGATTTCATTCCCTACTTGTGCCATATCAAATGCATGTAAGGGCTGACCATATTCATGCATGATATAATTAGTGATATCAACGATGTTGTTAATCGGTCGCTGACCAATGGCTCTTAATTTTGTTTGCAACCAAGCCGGAGAATCTTCTACTTTTAAATTTTCAATCACCACTCCTGCATATCGTGGACAAGCTGCGGTTTCTTCCACCGTAACTTTAAAGTTATTGCTCGATATAGGCGTAAACTTGCCAGTATCAGGCAATTCAAGCGTTAAATTTGATTGATCTCTGAAATTTAAAGCCGCTTTCAAATCTCTAGCGACACCAATATGATGAAAAGCATCCGATCGATTAGGGGTTAATCCAATTTCAAAAATTATATCTTTCTCAACCTTAATAACTTCGTTTAAAGGCGTACCAATTGCTAATGAATCCTCTAAAATCATTATGCCGTCATGGTCATCGCCTAAGCCTAACTCATCTTCGGCGCAAATCATACCGGCCGATTCAACACCTCTCAATTTTGCTTTTTTGATAACAAAAGAATCGCCTTTCTCTCCATAAAGAGTCGTTCCTACCAAAGCCACAGGCACCTTTTGACCTACTGCAACATTCGGAGCACCACAAACAATTTGTAAATTCTCTCCTGTACCAACATTTACAATAGTTACTTTTAATTTATCTGCATCAGGATGAGGATTGCATTCCTCCACTAAACCTACCACGATGCCTTCCAAACTGCCTTTAACACTTTCAAACACCTCAACTCCTTCTACTTCTAAACCAATATCAGTTAATAGATCTGCCAATTCCTTCTCAGGTAGGCTAACTTTTAAATAATCTTTCAACCAATTATATGATATTTTCATTTGTTTTGTTTAGATGTTAGATAAGAGATATAAGACAATAGACTTAAGATATAAGACTAAGCACTTACAATAATATCTTTATTCCATTGCGAATTTAAAAAGTTATGTAAAAATGACCAGCATTTATAACAGACCTTAATACAATATTATTTTAAAGAGCCTTTATCCATTTGAGATATATTAATATATCTCTATAATTACCAAAGTTTTTATAAAAACATGGATAAACTCAGCACATAACAAAAGCTTTAACCTTTTAGATCCTGAAACCAACGGTCGCCAAAGGCTTGCCGTCAGCGAGGCAAGTTCAGGATGACATCTCGAGTTGTTAAACGAACTATTGTAATTGGGTCATCCTGAATTTATTTCAGAATCTATTTCCGTCCTCCAAACATTAAAGGGTACAGCTGCCAGCTTTACGTGGCGAATCTATTACCAATCAAAAACCAATTTTCAATAATTTTTGAAAATACCATATATTTGAAGAATGGAATTTGAAGATGCAAAACAAGAGTTTATACAAGCTTGGGGTCGCTTAGGCACCAGTTGGGGAATTAATAAAGCTATGGCGCAAATTCATGCCTTATTACTGATAGCTCCAGACCCCTTATCAACCGATGAAATTATGGAAGCCCTTCAAATCTCAAGAGGTAATGCAAATATGAATTTAAGAGCTTTGATGGATTGGGGCATTGTCTATAAAATCTATGTTCGAGGGGAAAGAAAAGAGTATTTTGCCTCAGAAAAAGATGTCTATGCTTTGGCTCGACAAGTAGCACAAGAAAGAAGAAAAAGAGAGATTGAACCCATTATTAAACTATTTAATGATGTAGAAAATGTAAAAGGAAAAGGCGCCGAATTTGACGAATTTGTGAGTATAACCAATAATCTCAAATCATTTGCCACCGACTCTACTGCCATCCTCGATAAATTTATCAATAACGATAAAAATTGGTTCTTTAAGGTATTGAAGAAGTTAATTTAAAGATGTGCAAATTTATAAATGTGCTAATATGCTGATTTTACTTTGTGAAACTGATATTTACTTTGATTAAAAGTGTAACTCAATATACAGCTCATTTTTCTTTATCTCCTTCAATAATAATATCTCTTAATCTGCATATCAACTCATCACCACACTTGCACATCTACCAAAACTGAAACCTTTTTGATATTTGACCGTATAATGACATCATATTGATATCATTTTAAAACAAACTATCATGAAAGAGAAATCACTTCAACCAACTTCCGGCTTTATTCTTTTGGTCATTCAATTCATTTTAATTATTGGCATCATTTCAATGATTTCTATGCTAGCGAATGAACGAATCAACGAGGTGACAGGAGTTATTACCGTTATTGCATTATTTATTGCCAATATTCTTATTGCACCGGGCTATTTTATTATTCAACCTAATGATTCCAAAGTAATGACCTTCTTCGGAAAATATGTTGGAACGGTTAGAAAAGATGGCTTTTTTTGGGGCAATCCATTTTGGGTTAAAACAAAAATTTCTTTAAGGGCTAGAAATTTAACTTCTGAAAAAATTAAGGTAAACGACAGATTAGGGAATCCAATTATTATTGGTGCTGTATTGGTTTGGAAAGTTGAAAACACTGCCATGGCAGCTTTTGAGGTAGATGATTATAGAGATTACGTAAATGTGCAAAGTGAAGCAGCGATTAGAAATATGGCGGGTACCTATTCTTACGACAATTTTGAAGATGATGACAGTGAGAAAGAAGAAGAAATCACACTGCGTAGTGGTGGCGAAATGGTAAATAAAATGCTAGAAAAAGAATTGGCTGAAAGATTAGCCCTAGCCGGCGTTCAAGTTTTAGAAGCCAGAATTACCCATTTAGCATATGCCTCAGAAATTGCAGGTGCTATGCTTCAAAGACAACAAGCTACCGCAGTAGTAGCGGCACGTTTTAAAATTGTAGAAGGTGCTGTTAGTATGGTAAAAATGGCATTAGATCATTTAAAAGAAGAAGGCATTGCCGAGTTTGATGAAGATAAAAAAGCATCTATGATTAGTAACTTGATGGTTGTATTGTGTTCTGAAAAATCTGCCACACCGGTAGTTAATACGGGAACGCTTTACCAGTAAACATTAACAGATACTCTTGATTATGAAAACTTATCAGGCAACACAATCTTTTTCACCCAAAATCAAATGGCTGTTCACTATATTTTTGTCGAGCATTGTATTGATAACGCTGTTGGCTAATGCAGTTGATGACACAGAAAATACGGAATGGATACCCTTAATTTTTAGTGTAGTAATGGCAATGGCAGCATTGTCAATTATTTGGATAACCAAACTTCACTTGGAGTTTTCAGAAGAAAAGATTAGCTATCAACTTACACCTTTTGAGTGGAAAACAAAGTATATTTCAACTAGTGATATCGATCAAATGGTGCTTAAAAAACAAAAATGGCTATCGTACGGAGGTTTAGGTAAAAGGCGAAGAATTTTTAAAAAGAAACTGGCTTACATTATGAACAAAAATTACGCTTTAGAAATTATACTAAAAAATAAGACCATCATTACTTTTAGTGTTGATCATGAGAATCAATTAAGAAGCTTCCTTAAGGCTAATTTTACTCATTTACTAAAATAAGAATATGCCTGCAGGTGAAAAGAAAAGATTTGTATTAAGAATTGATGCAGAAAAACTAAAAATTCTAGAAAAATGGGCAGCAGATGACTTTCGGTCAATTAATGGCCAAATAGAATTTTTGTTAGATAAAGCCATTAAAGAAAATAAGCGAAACATCAACCCAAACAAAAGAGGTAGGAATGAGTAATGCATTTTAAGCATCATCATAACCTTTCATTCATATACGTAAAATTAGCACTGATTGCTAAACTTTTACATATACTAATATTTTACTACACGAAATAAAACCAATTGCATTGACTTATCTAATTCGCTAATAAAATGCCATTTATAAGGCATGACAAAATAATTTGCTACTATTTTCAGTAGTTCAAAAAAAACTTAACATTCAATATTAGAAAAGTAAACATAAGCATTACTACTTCTTAACACCTTGTTAGATAGACACACAACAAGTTATTTATCAAGCACTTAGAAAGTAAATAAACACCAATATTTCACATTATCCACTCTCTACTCATCGACTTTTAATAAATCTATAAAAGCATGGGCAGCGAGTGGGTCTTTTTTTTATTACTTTTATGATACGAAAAAATGCTTTATGAAAAATGTTTACGCTCTTCTTCTGGCTTTGCTGTGTCTTGTAGTTACCGAAAATATATATGGGCAATATTCTGGCACAGGAACTTTTAGTCAAATTAGTGCAACAGCTGATATAACTGATGGTTATTATGTTATTGTAGAATCAGGTGGTGCTTATGCCATGAATAATTCTCACAATGGCACCTATTTGGATCGGACTGCTGTTAGTTATTCAGGTTCTGATATTGTAAATCCTTCTGGTGCTATTGTTTGGAGAATTGAAGATAATGGCGCAAGTAAAACAATTTACAATGAGGCTTCAGCAAAGTATGTCTCATATACTGGCTCCAGCAATAACGTTCAAGTTGTTAATTCTGTAAGTGGCAATAATCAGAGATGGAACTTCACTGTATCTTCTTCAATTACATCAGGAGCAAGAATTACAGTAAATGCAGTGCAAAATTTGTATGTTATACATCTAATCAAAGGAAATGCTATCTATACAAATGGCACCTATACAAACGATACGGACTCAGAAGTTTAATGTACTTCTCAACCAGGACCTAGCACTATTTCTTCAAATGATACGCCGGAGAGGCAGTTAACGTTTTTGACTTTACTGTAGAAGACATGGGTTCTGGAGATGGATTAGTCACTAGTGTAACCTAGACATCAACCTAAAGCCACACACTACTAATACAGCAGATTGGACAGATCATATTTTTGGCGTGGTAGTAATGCAATACACTACACTTACCAGTTCAAGGTAAATATTACAGATACGATATAGATATTGCTATTGCATCAGGCAATTTAGACATTGCAGATGGAACTCAGAAGATGTTGAAATTTACATCTATTTAAACACATCAATATAGTAGATGGTGCTATTTTCTCCTTGTTATATAGAAGGTACCGCAGATTTGCTGCTGATTTTCAGGTCAACTTTCACGACTTTTTAGGCGATTTCAATTCCAATGATTTTACCATTGATATTGATGCTACAGAATTAGTTATTATTCAGCAACCAACCGACGTATCGTTAATACAGTGATGTCGCCTTTAAAACAGTAGCATATGTGGATGAACATGGACAGATTGATGAAGACTATGATGGCGCTGTTATTAGATGTTACCACTAGTACATCAATATTGCTTTATTGTATACATCTGTAGCACCTGTAAATGGTGTCCACTTTTTTCCAACTTGAATATACAGTGGGTAGCCAGGAACTTTAACTTTACAGATTGGTTGGATGGGTGACGAAATTACGAGTGCCGTTGTTAACCGCAACACCTGTTAATGATTTATGCAGCGGCGCTATCCTGTTAACGCCAGGGATAACGTGTTCTTATACTTGTACTAACGTTAGCAACGGCAGCGGCGTACCATATCCAGGGTGTGCAATTATAATGATGCAGATGTATGGTTCAAATAGTTGTACCACTATCGAGATTACTGTTACAACAGATGTTGAGGAATTCTAAGGAGGTATGGTTTATGCAGCCCTTGTATCAGTTTATCTTTAGAATGTGATGACGATGACGGTTGGATATGTCAGAAATTAACCAACTGGATTAACCGGAGCACAGTTTATGTTAGAATATGGGAATATGGTGGCAATGTTTTTGGTACATTTGATATCTGTGTTACTTCTCCTTGCTGCTCCTAGCACAAGCTTCCAACATTATATTTTCAATCATTACAGAAACTACTGCTAATTGGACAATGGTAATGGTGCTACAGAGCAGTTTTCATTAAGCAAACTAATACAGGTCTCTCAAGTCCAGTAAACAATACAACTTATACTGCCAATACGGTTTTTGGATCAGGAACTGAAATTGATTCTTCGGGATGGTATTGGTATTTACAATGGTACAGGCACAAGTGTAACTGTAACAGGTTTAACTGGTTTAACCGATTATCAAGTAATGGTGGTGGAGCAATTGTGTCCTGGATCAGAACAATATTTATCATCAACTGCTACTGGTAATCCTGATTTCTTTACCACTTTAGCGCCAACAGTTCCAACAATATTTGTATCGACAAAATTTAACAGCTTCTGAATGTATTAATACAACCAGCAGTGTTCAATCATACAGTTTCTGGAATAAATTTATTAAATATATAATTATTACTGCACCATCTGGCGAAATTAAAGCAATTGGTGCTGGAAGTTACGGCAACACAGTGAATTTAGCGCAACTTTGGCAAGTTAATGATACTACAATAAATGTTCGTTTTATACCTACTGTTGTTGGCAATACGGCACTTACAAATACAAGTACATTGCAACAACAGAAAAATAGCGTAAGGGTAATGGAATAAATACCAGGAGCGTAATCACCAACTAATATCAGTGTTGGACAAACACTGCCAAGCTGGAGGAACGCCAACTATTGGGTGTAGCCCAATTACTCAAAAAGGAGTCGTTTGGGGCACCTCTCCTAATCCTACAATTCTAAGCAATCCATTTTCTAATGATGGAAATGGAGTAGCATCTTATTCAAGTTCTTTAGCAGGATTAAATTCCAATACTTTATACTATTACAGAGCTTATATAATTGATGGAACGGGAACAGTTTATGGCAATGAGTCAAGTTTCACTACATTAAAAGATGAACCTACTAATCATCCTACTGCATTTGCTTGCGGTACTACCACTACCAATGACATTCCATTAACGTGGACTGATGCCGGTTCTGGAAGTACAGAGCCAGATGGCTATCTTATAAAGTGGAGTGTCGTATCTTTTGTTTCGATAACTGATCCTACAAATGGAAGCACAAGTAATGGAGCTAACTCGACAACCATTGGTTATGGCGTAGGCAATACTACAATAAGTGGACTGACACCTAATACCACCTATTATTTCAAAATATGGTCTTATACTAATAGCGGCACAAATATAACATATAAGGTCACTGGGGCCGGATTACAACAAACAAGCTGTGCCACCACAGATGGTCCGTGCTTGGAAGAACATTTTACTTCATTTACTAGTGGCGCTCCAGCAGGTTGGTCAGGAAGTGGTTGCAGTAATTATACATCAACAGGAAGTTCAGGTTTAGCGCCAAATTCTGTTAGTTTTAATGATGATGGAGACAATCTAATAACACCTACCTTAACAGGAGTTGCCAAATCTCTATCATTTTGGATAAAAGGAAATGGCACCAATTCAACTTCAGCTTTATTAATAGAAGGCTATAATGGAAGCACTTGGAGTACGATTGAGAATATTACAGCAAGTCTTCCTACATCAGGCACTACTTATTTTTATGATGGAACCACTACCCCTGCATTACCAAGTGATATTAATCAATTTCGTTTTACCTACAGCAAAAGTTCCGGTAATCTCGCATTTGATGATGTAGTTGTTTATTGTAATCCGGTTGCCCCTGACATTGCACTATCAGGGAATTCAAACAATATTGTAAATAACGACATTACACCAATAGCTACTGACCATACGGATTTTGGAAATGTGGTTACAGCAAGTGGATCTGTAGATCGTACTTTTACAATTACTAATGCCGGCGGTCTAAATTTAACTTTAAATGGCTCTCCATTGGTGGAGTTAGCTGTTGGCACAGACTTTACTGTTACTACTCAACCAGCCATTACCACTTTAACACCAACAGGTATTAACTCATCCACTACCTTCGTTATTCATTTCGATCCAAGTACAACGGGTTTAATTACTGATACTGTGTCTATCGAAAGTGATGACCCTGATGAAGATCCATTTATATTTGTAATACAAGGTACAGGAACCAATAGTAGTTCTTCAGATATAATTGTATCGTCTGCTGCCAGTTATACTAACAATATCCCTTATGTGACTTATCAAGCTCCAAGTCCATTTACCAATTCATCAGGAAGTGTTGAAGTATTCCGATTTGAAGTACGTGATGGTGGTGGTTCAGCTGATAGTGATGGCTTATATACAGAATTAACAGATATTACCTTTGCAGTTGACCCTGCACATATTGGCTATATTAGAGCTGCAGGTTTGTTTGATGGAAATGCTGTAAGAGCTGGCGCTGCAACTTCCATTAATTATATTGATAGTACTATTACTTTTTCTGGTCTAACAGGGCCCAATTTTAGAGCCCCTCAAAATGGGAGTTTGACACTTACATTAAGAGTAAGTTTTACAGAAAATGTGGTAGATAATGAGAAATTAATCTTTAAAATTGTAAGTGCCACTGCCAATGCAACTACAGGTTCAGTGTTTGATACAACAGATGCAGGCGGAGCATTTTCAGATAACTCTGGGGCAAATAACAGGAACAGAATTGAAGTGACTGCTGATAGATTAAATTTTACTCAACAACCCTCAGATGCCTCTATAAATGCAGCAATGGCGCCAGCTGTAACAGTTTCTGGAGTTGATATTTATTCGAATTTAGATTTAGACTGGATAGATAATGTTACCATTACATCTCCTTTCGGAACAATGACGAATGATCCAATTACTACAACCGCTGTTAGTGGAGTGGCTACTTTTAACGGGTTAAGTAATATTGTTCATTCTGCTCCTGGAACAGGATTGACTTTAACAGCTAGTCATTCTTTATTTTCTCCAGTTATCAGTAACTCTTTTAACATTGTTGATATCGCAAATGGAAGCTATAGAACCACATCAAATGGCTCATGGCATTCAACATCCGGAAGTAGTACTTCAACTTGGGAACAGTTGATTAGTGGCACATGGACTACTATGTCATCACCTTCTGCGCCTCCTACCAATACTTCTAATTCAGTTTATATTTATCATGATATCTTCTTAGTTGGTACTTTTTCTGCATCAAATATCACAATTGAAAATGGTGGAATATTAAGAACAAGTACAGTATCTGCCACTTTCAATCAATTATTAGTTAAAACTGGAGGTACATTTAAAAAAGAAGCCAATGGTGTTAAGATCAATGGAACGGTTGAAGTAGAAGATGGAGCAACTTTTACCTTTAGGCACACAAATACGACTTCCAGAACAACTAATATTTGGAATGGTACAGAAAAATTCCATGCTAATTCAAACTTTATCATTGAAACATTAGACAACACAAGCAACTTCTTGTTTATGCAAACCCCCGGAGAAGTGTCGGAATTTAATGGAGGCTGCTTTGGTAATTTAATTGTTGACATGTCAGCAGGAAAATGTCAATTATTACCATCCGGTTATTCTAATACTTTAACAAAAGGAAATCTAATTTTTAGAAATTGTCCAGATGATATTCGAATTTCTGATGGCAACTACTCTACAACTATTCAAGGAGATTTAATAGTCGAATCTACATTCAATCAAGACATCACCTTCTTATCTACAAATGGCACAACCACTATAAACATTAATGGTAACATTTTACATGAAGGTTCTCAAGAGTTAAGATTAGCCAATTCACAAACAACTAATACTCCTAATGTAACTTTTAATGTTGATGGAAATCTTACTTTAATTGGAAGTGTACTTAAATTTGATATTGGAAACTCTACGACTGCATTTACACAAATTAACTTAAAAGGTGACTTAAGTGCAACACCAACAACTGCATTGTTAAATAACAATAATACAACTGTTGTAGGCAGACTAAATTTCAATGGGACAGGTGATGGTTTAACAAATGCCACTACTCAAACAATAGATATAGCTACTGTTAATTCTTTAGAAAATTCACGTCTTAATTTCTATGTCAAAAATGGTGCATATGTTCGTCAAATCAATCGTGATTTAGAATTAGGAACAGATGGTTCATTAATAGTTGAAACCGGGGGAACATATGACTTTGGTTTTAATGGTTCCACTGCTCTTAATGTTAAAATTTCTGGTTTACAAACTGGCACTAATTTTTCTTCTCAAACAGGAAGTACATTGAAAATTACTAATCCAGATGGAATATGGAATGGAACGGTAGCTGCGACGCCTATCGATAGAGGTAATATCCAAACCACAAAATCTAATAGGAGTATAAATCAACTTGCTACATTCCATTATATTGGAAAAGTAAATCAAATAACTGGAAACGGTATAACAGGTGGTTCAACAGGAAAGCAAATAATTGTTGAACTTGCTGATAATAGCACTCAAATTCGTTTAACTAACTCAACTGGAGTATCAGATACAACCGCTCTAAGTCCTACGGGTGGAAAATTAGATATACGGATTGGACAAGTTATTGAAAGCACCACTGCTTATTTTATTAATTCTTCAGGCACTTTGCATATGTCGCCTGGCACATTGTATCAAATAGCAAAAGGCAGTGCTGATTCAACTGCAAGTAATGCAGATCTTATTCCTAGAATGAATGGAGTTGCTCATAATTACGTATTGACAGGAGGCACTATAGAGTTAGCAGGAAATTCAGCTGGCAACTATTTCCAAACTCTTAGGGGAACAGTTTCAAGACCTAACTATTACAATCTTAAATTCAGTGGATTTAATACTTATCTATCTAATTACAAAAATATATCAAGTGCAACAACAGTTGACAATAATGTATACATTACAGATAATGCAATTGTTGACTTAGCTCATAGAAGTATGACTGGTAACGCTGGATTAACGATGGATGGTGGAAGACTTCGGATATCTCAAGCAAGTAGCCTTGTGTATCCTCAAATTCTTGGTATCGCCACTGACTACGCGATAACTGGAGGTACATTTGAACTATATGGCTCTACCAGTTCTGGTGTCGCTCTTATGGTTACCAAACAAATTATAAGAGGAATTTATGGGACAATGTCCAATCCAAAAACTGTTTCATGGCATAATATAGAAGTGAATGCTATAAGTGCCAAATTAGGCTATCAAAATGCTAATGTTGGATCAGAGGCAAGCTTTGGTTTAACCGGTACTATGAATGTTAACTCACCTAGTGTTTTCAAATTAGATAGAACTGATATTATTAGTGGCATAGGCAGTTTTAATATTCAACCAGGAAGTACATTTAAATATGGCAACAATAACGGAATCACTACTGCAGGAGCAAGCGGTAATATTCAAGTAACAGGCACCAGAAGTTTTCCAAGTACCGCTTCTTATGGCTTTACAAGTACTGCCAATATGGAATCTGGTAATGGTTTGCCTACAAATGTTGTTAATATCTATCTTGAAAAGTCAGGTTTATCAGATAAGGTAACATTAACTGATAATATAACAATCGGTAGTATTTTTGACATGGATAGAGGAAATATTGTTGTTAAACCGGCTAATTTATTAGAATTAGGAACAGGTACAACTTATTCAACTAAAGGACGATTAGAATATAACACTACAGATGAACCTTTTGTAATTGGTCAGATGAAACGATGGTTTCATACTAATGCCAATTTAAATGATTCAACCGGATTGTTTCCATTAGGAGACACTACTTATGCTGCAGGAAATGACATTCATAACCGTTTTGCAAAAGTAGAATATAGCAGTGCTAAATCTGCCGGTGGAAGTTTAACGGCAAGATTTGTAAACGTACCAATGAGTTATTTAGGTCTACCAATTAACGGTATTGCAGCCGCAGGCGCTTGCTCAACATTTGATGTTACTTCTACAGAGGATCAAGGCTATTGGAGAATAGATGATGGAGATGGTTTAACTGGTGGAAATTACGACATAACATGCACTGGAGAAGGATTTGACAACATAGTAGATTTATGTCAAATTACCTTATTAAAAAGAGTGAATGGCGGTGCTTGGTTTGAAAATGGAAATCACCTTCAACCATTCTATTTAAATGGCAATAGTGCCCAACCTACGGTTAGCAGACAAGGTGCCTCAGGTTGGTCGAATTATGGATTTGGCGGTGGAGAAGTAAACTTACTACCAGTAGAGTTACTCACTTTTACTGCCGAGAATCACAATAATAACTCCCTTTTAAATTGGGTAACCGGCTCTGAATTGAACAATGATTATTTTGAAGTAGAGCATTCTTTAAATGCTGTTGATTTTACAAAAATTGCCGAAGTCAATGGAAATGGAACTACTAATACTCAAAATTTTTATGATCATACTCATATTGCCCCTCCTACCGGCATCAACTATTACAGATTAAGACAAGTTGATTTCAATGGCAGTTTTGCTTATTCTGCTATCCGATCTGTGTTAATTGATAACAGTGGACAAAATACTATGGAAGTAGTGAATACTTTAGCACAAAATGACTTAATTTTACAATTCCTAAGTACAAATGACAAGAAAGGGAATTTAGTAATTTATGCTGCTAACGGTCAAGTTGTTTCTCAAAGAGAATTAAACTTATCAACGGGTGGCACTCAAATATCGATTGATATTAGTCAGTTACCAAGTGCCTTATATATTGTTCAATGGTATAATGGAAATGAGATCATTGAAGAGAAGTTTATTAAAAAGTATTAGACTATCTTCATTTTCAAGGGTAAGTAAATGATAAAAAAGGGACTTTTTGCTATTGTATTTCTGTTGATTAGTTGGGCGAGTTTTGCACAAGCTCCCATATTAATTGCAGATACTGATGGAGACATTTCAGAAGTTGGACTTCCGAATAGCTGCTCAAAGCGGTTGATTAAAAATGTTGGCATCAGTTTATCTGATATTACATTGCATCCTAATGGAAAAATGTACGGATGTAGTTTTTCTCAACGTAAGTTTTATGAGATAGATACCATCAATGGAACTACAACTGAAATGTTTACTTTTCCAAGTGGCACTCGACCGGTTGGGATGACTGCTGCTGCCAATGGCAAAGTTTACGTTAGTGAGGGAGATGGCATGCCTAGCCGATTATTTGAAGTCAATGTAACGAATAATACTTTTATCACTAAAGGATTGTTAGCCAACGGTTCTGCCGGAGATTTAACTTGGTCGAATGGTGAAATGTACAACGTATCGGAAGACAATAAGTTAGTTAAAGTAAATATTGAAACGCCTGAAAATAGTATTGTAATTGGTACATTTATTACCAATACTACTGATATCTTCTCGCTAGTAACAAATGTTTACTCATGCGATTCATCTGTTACTTATGGTATAACTGAAGATAGAAAATATTTCATCATAGATTTAACAAACGCGAATACAACAGCGCTTTGTATTGGATCAGGAGCCAGAATATTTGGTGCCACTTCAAGAGATGAGTTTAGAGCATCAGATACTTGTTTAGTAACTATTGATTTAGATGACAACAATAGTTCAGGTGCTACCGGTAATGATTTTTTCTCCAATTTCGAGTGTGCATCAAGCAGTTCTAATATTGCTGATGTTGATGTAAATATTGAATCCGCCAATCCAATTGACTCCATTGTTGTTAGAATTCTAAGCGGAATATTAGATGGTGCGAATGAATTTTTACAATTAGGAAGTACTCCAAATATTAATGCTAACAACAATAGCATTACAATATCGGCTAGTAATGGTGGATCGGCCACTATTGCCAACTTTGAAACTTTTCTAAGAACTTTAACTTATAGAAATACGGCTAGCCCAATTTCTTCTGGCGATAGAGTTATAGAAGTATTGGCATACAGCAATAATGGCACAAGCAATGTTGCTTTAGCTACTATCTCTTTATCAGAAAGTGTGAACGCGGGGACGAATGGGTCGGTGACTTTATGTTCAGATGATGATCCTTTTAATTTATTTAATTCTTTAGGAGGTTCTCCTGATGCCGGCGGTGTTTGGTCTCCTTTATTAACAAGTAATTCCAATATTTTTGATCCTAGCGTGGATACAGCAGGCATTTATACTTATATTATTTCAAACAGCTGTAATTCAGATAGTGCAACTGTTACAGTAAGTATCAATGATGGCGTTGATGCTGGTCAAAATGGATCAATAACCTTATGCTCTAACGCTGATACTATTGATCTTTTTGATGTTTTAGGTGGCTCTCCTACTCCTGGCGGAACTTGGTCTCCCAATTTAAATAGCAACACTGGTCTTTTTGATCCTAGTATTGATCCTGCAGGAACATACATTTATACCGTCATTGGTTGTAATACGGCTTCGGCTTCTGTTGTTGTTACATTAAACGAAAATCCAAACGCTGGAGAAGATAACACTATTACATTCTGTTCGACCGATGCCGCAACTAACTTGTTAAATGCATTAGGTGGAAGTCCGCAAACTGGTGGAATTTGGTCTCCGGCATTAAACAGCAATACCAATATTTTTAATCCTTCTGTAGATCCAGCAGGGACTTATATTTATATTATAAATAATGGTTGTGGCAATGATAGTGCTACCTTACAAGTAACCATAAATAATGCCGTAAGTGCTGGATTCAATGGTAGTCTTAATATTTGTACTAATGATGCACCAGCCGACTTATTTAATAGTTTAAATGGCGCTCCTACTACAGGTGGAACATGGTCGCCTGCATTAAATAGTGGAACAGGAATTTTTAATCCAACGCTTGACAATGAAGGCACCTATACTTATACTATAACCGGCTGTAATACTTCTTCTGCCAATGTAGTGGTTGAAGTGAGCGAACTTTTAAATCCTGGAAATAACAATGAAATTGTGTTATGTAGTAATACCGATACTACATTTGATTTGTCTCTTGCTTTGGGCAACAATTCTGCAGCAGGAGGAATTTGGACACCAGCTTTAAATAGTGGCAACAATACTTTTAATCTAGCCAATGATGGCGAAGGATTATACACCTATACCGTAACCAATAGTTGTGGAAGCGCTAGTGCAACAATAGATATCACCCTTCAAAATGCCACAGCAACTAATGCAGGAGAAGATAATTCAATTACAGTTGCGACATCAGATGCTCCATTTGACTTATTTACTGTTCTCGGTGGAACGCCTGATAACAATGGTAGTTGGACACCTAGTCTTCAAAGTGGAACCGGCATATTTGATCCAAGTTCTGATGCAAGTGGCGTCTATACCTACACTGTCTCAAATCAATGTAGTTCAGATTTTGCAACAATAACGGTATTTGTAGAAGCAGAAGACAGTTGCTTATTTGAAAGTTTATTTGTTCCCAATGCATTCACTCCAAACGGAGATGGTTTAAACGATGAATTATTAGTTAGATACGTTGGCAATTACGATTCATTTAATTTTAGAATTTACAATAGATGGGGCGGATTAGTTTTTGAAACAGATGATATTGAAATAGGTTGGAATGGAATTTTCGAAGGAAAGTTGCAGAGCACCGATGTATTTGGATATTTCTTAGAGCTAAAATGCAACGATCAAATTGAACAACGTAAAGGAAATATAACCATACTTAGGTGAGAAAACTTTTAACCATATTATTTCTATTAGGCTTTTTAAGTACAAAAGCACAAGATGCACATGTTACTCAAAAGTTCAACAATATACCTTTTGTCAATCCAGCTTTAACAGGCAATGGAGATAAATTAAATAGAGTAACTTTTCTTTATAGAGACCAATGGCGCTCTGTCATTGTACCGTATTCATCTACGTATATTGGATACGATCGTCAACTATTGGAATCTAATAATAATTTGGTTTCTGGAGGAGTTCACATGTTTTACGATAAAGCAGGTGATGGTTCCCTATCAACTTACAACCCTTCTGCTTCTGTTTCGTATACTAGATTTTTTAACGGAAAGAAATATTCCGTTTCAGGTGGGCTTAGATTAGGCTACCTACAAACGGCTTTTGATTTTAATGCCTTTCAATTTGGCAGTCAATATGGCGTGGATAGTTATGACCCTAACTTAGGAAGTGGCGAAGCGCTGGAAAAAGCTAGTTTCGTTAATTTAGGGATAGGCGTTAATACAAAAATTACGCTTTATGGCAAATCAAGCATTAATGTTGGTTTTGCAGTAGATAATCCTCATCAGCCTTATTACAGTTTTTCGTCTTTCACAGGCGATCCAAGGCCGATAAAATACTCCACACAATTTACAGGAGAACTTTTTGTTGCGAACCAATTTTCTTTGACGCCAAATTTTTACTTCCAAGCACAAGAAAAAGCTACAGAATACCATAGCTCTCTATTACTTAATTATTATACCAAAAGCACCAAAACTCCTGTAAAATTAACCGCTGGTGCTGGTTATAGAGGAAAAGATGCCGCGCTTACTTATGTGGGTGCAAAAATTAAAGATCTTCAAGTTGGCTTTAGTGTAGATATCAATACATCAGATTTTACGGAAGCAACCAATAAAAAAGGTGGCTTTGAAGTGAGCTTAATATATGAGTTTGAGAGAAGAAGAAATAAAATAGTAGAGATAGATACTGTTCAAAATGAAGAACCTTTAATAGTTGAAGCAGATACTGTGATAGAAGAAATAACAGAAGATACTGTTGCTGAAATTACAGAAGTTGAAGTTATTGAAACGCCTGAAACAGTAACAGAAGTTGAAGAACCAGAACCTGTTGATGTTCCAGTTGTAACGGAAGTAGTTACGCCGAAAGAGATAGATTTAATTAAGAGTATACTTCCATTACCATTATTCTTTGATAATGACCAACCAAAAAGTTCAAGTCAAGGTACTCAATCTTATACAACCAGTAATTATCTGAGTACTTTCGACCAATACCTTTCAAGAAAAAATGAATATTCTTCAAAAATTGGAACGAAAAAAACAGATGAGATATTCAATAAGCTCACTCAATCTAGAAATCAGTTAGATCAAGTAGTTGACTATTTAAAAACATTAACAGAAAACGGCTATAAAGTAAGATTGACATTCAAAGGTTATGCTTCTCCATTAGGATCTAGTGAATACAATACCCTACTTTCTATGAGAAGAATTGAAAGTGTCATTTTATATCTCAACCAAGCGAATGATGGAGTGCTCCAACCTTATATTGAGAATGGCACCATTACCATTTTAAGAAATCCATTTGGAGAGGATAACAGTACTTTAGAAGTTGATGACAAGGCCACTAATGCTAAACAATCTATCTATAGTCCATCGGCTGCATTTGAAAGAAGAGTGGAGATTATCGAAGTTGAAATCATTAAATAATTCTTTGTTTATCATTTTAGAAACGACACAACAACTTCATTGAAATTCTGTTATAAAAATAGGCTGTAAAATTTAACATTTTTTGCAGTCTATAGAGTCAATATTTAAAGGTTAAGTAAGAATACAAAAACTTTTAAACGGTATCTTGTAGCCCATTTGAAAAGTTGAGTTTATCATCACAGGAAAGTTAATCTCAATTCATTTCAGATGAGTTTATAGAAATTAATAAGTAAGGATCAGATAAATGATTAAATCAGGGGTAAGCTTAATAGTATTTTTGTTCATCACGTGCAATCTTTGGGCGCAATCTGAGATTTTTATATCTGATGAGAATAAGAATATTTCAAAAATAAATATAGCGAACAACAATTGTACGAGCACGGTTGTGGTCAATACCGCTAGTAACTTGTCAGATATAACACTTCATCCCAATGGTAATATGTATGCCTGCAGTTTTACGGCAAGAAAGATTTACCGTGTGAATATGACTACCGGAGCGTTAACTGAATTAACCACTATTACCGAAGCCAGCAGATTAGTAGGCATGACGGCCGATGCCAACGGCCTTATTTATATTACAGAAGGAAATGTTATACCTAGTAGGTTGTTTGTATATGATCCGGTTACGAATACTTATGAGAGCAGAGGTTTTTTAGCAGATGGTTCAGCCGGTGACCTAACTTGGTATTTTGGAAATCTTTATAACGCATCCGACAACAATAAACTAGTAAAAGTTGATGTTAATAATGCTGCCAATAGTACAGTTATTGGAAGTTTTTCAGGTGTTGTAAAACCAGGTGATAGAATATTTGCATTAGTAACCGTAATTGCAAATTGCGACAATTCTATTACTTATGGCTTAAGTGAAAAAGGCGATTATTACAGATTGGATATGGCCACTGCCATTGTTGATCGATTATGCATTGGCAACGTTGATCTTTACGGTTCTACTTCTGCAGATGAATTTAATGCCTCCGAATGTTTCCTAACACTTGACTTAGATAAAAACAATAGTTCCGGTGCCACAGGCAGTAATTACCAAGTAGATTTCAGTTGTTTACCCGATGCAAAATCTCCCATTGCAGATATTGATGCAGAAATAGAAGTAGCCAATTTAGTAGATTCCATTTCAATAGAAATTACAAGTGGCACTTTGAATGGTAGCAATGAATTTTTATCTGTTGGAACAGCCACCAATATCAATACCAATAATTTAGATCAAAAAATAGTTGGTATTAGCAATGGTTCCGCTACCACTGCAAATTTTGAAGCGTTCTTAAATAGTATGCGTTATAATAATACTGCTTTCCCTATTTCGGAAGGAATAAGAACAGTTCGTGTAATTGGTTATAGCGAAGGAAGAAGCGACACTGGTTTCGCCACAATTACCATTGTAGATGATGTAGAAGCCGGTAATGACGGAACTATTTCATTTTGCACTTCAGATGCTCCTGCTAATCTTTTTAATTCATTAGGAGGATCTCCGGATGTTGGTGGCATATGGCGACCAAGCTTGACCAGTAACTCAGGTATATTTAATCCGGCAGTTGACCCGGCAGGCGTTTATTATTATATAGTATCAGATGGCTGTTTTATAGATAGTGCTAAAGTTACTGTATCAGTAGCCAGTTCTTCAACCTTTGATTTAGGTAATGACACCACAATTTGTTTTGGAAGTTCTTTTATTCTAAATGCAGATGTGGGCAATCCTTCCGCTACTTACACATGGAGTAATGGCGCCAGTGATTCTGCTATTGTAGTTACTACTTCTGGCAATTATAGTGTAGTGGTTGATATTGGAACTTGCCAAGTAACAGACAATATCACTGTTACTTTTATTGATTTTCAATTGGAATTAGGAAATGATGTTACTGTTTGTCCAGGTGATTCAGTTTTGATTGGAGATGACATTGGACAAGCTGGAGCAACCTATTTATGGAATACAGGCGAAACTACTGCTGAAATATATGCCTCTACTTTTGGTAATTATTCTGTAGAAGTTAGTCTTCAAAGTTGCAAAAAAACAGACAATATTAATGTTGATGCTGCAACAGGATCCCCTATTCCTATTGATTTAGGTCCCGACACCACAATTTGTCCAGGTAATAATTTGATTTTATCATCCGGCTATAATACAGCGGTATACGATCATCTTTGGAGCAATGGTTCAACAGCTGCTAGTATAACTGTTACTACACCAGGAACTTACAGTGTAACCTTAAACAATGGATGTGAAACAGGTACAGATACCATCATAGTTTCATTGCAGCCTACTACTACCATTCCTTTAAATCTTGGAAATGATATCACAATTTGTGAAGGACAAACCACTAGTATAACAACTTCTTATTCTGCACCAGAGTATACTCATCAATGGAGTACAGGATCAACCGCAGAAACGATTGTGGTTTCTGCTCCCGGAACTTATACTTTAACGATTTCAGGCAATTGTGAAACTGGCACAGATGCTATTGAAGTTTTCACTATTGATTGTGATACCATCCCAGTAGATACTACTATTAATGATACCATTATCATTCCTATAGATACTACAGAATTTTACTATTGTGAGATTTTAATGCCGTCTGCCTTTACACCCAACGGAGATAACAAGAATGATCAGTTTGGCCCGGTAAATATTTGTGAAGGATTTTTAAGCTATGAGTTATATGTTTATAACAGATATGGGGAAACGGTTTTTAGAGGAAGCGATGACACTTGGGATGGGACTTTTAAAGGAAAAGAAGCGCCTATGGACAATTACATTTGGTACGCTATCTATTTTTATGAGGCGGACAAAATAGTTACAGAACGAGGCAATATTATATTGCTGAGGTAAATTCTATTATTCAAAATCCTTTATATCAATTATGTATCCGGCTTTAGCGTCGAAGTTACCATCTAACATATTTTTATATAACGCTACGAGATTTTCTTGATTATCGATATGTTTAACCTCTAGCCAATATTTACTCGATTGAATAAACGGTATCCATTTCTCTCCTAACTTCTGAAGTAAGCCACTACTGCCCCACTCTGCAATTCTTTTCTCTGCTTGTGATGGAGCAAAAAACAACTCAGCTTTAACACTTAATTCTCCTTCTGATTCTCTTTGATCCCAATGGGATAAACCAACCGTGCTACAATATTTTAGTTGTCCATTCAATTGTTTATCAATTTGTAATAGCAACGATTTATTCCCTGAAAAATCCACTATCATACTTAAATCAACTGATGATAATTGATCTAGTTCATCATAGCTAATGACTTCATCGTAGTAATTTACGGATTCAACAAAAGATTTGTTCTTATCAGAAGTTAAACCAATAATTTTGATATTCTTGTTATCTATACTTTTGTGATGGGCTAAAATAAAAGCCAATCCCAATGCTGTTTTACTGCTGGCACTGGTTAAAATAATTTGTTGGCTACCAAAAAAGTCAGATGATCTTAAAAAATCTTCTAAAAGAAATGAAGTCGTAAATAAGGGTCTAAATAACATAATCAGATCTTCGTAAGCCTCAGCGTATGCAGGATCATATTTAGTTCTTGAATAATGATTGTAAATGATTGGCAATGATTTACGATGATCGGAAACGTCATAAAATCCGTTTTTCTTAATATTTCCTGCTTTAACTTTTAAGTAAGAAGACATTGGATAATAGCCATATAACCGTTCTCCTATTTCTAAACCTTCTGCGTTTGAAGCCACTATATCTGCAAATCCCCAACATGGAATTCTACCCCATTCTTCACCTTTTGAGAAAAAATCCCAATACAAAAACGAATTGCCTAAAGCGGCATAGGTAATGTTGTTCGCGGTAAAACTAAAATTATTGATTTTTAATAGCACCTCACCTTCTTTTAAATCCTCGTGCTTTGGAGTATCGTGCTTTGCAAAATGGCAGTCAAAAAGGTTTTTCTTACTTACTAAAAAATCTATCATAACAAACGTCTTTAAAAATCTACTTCAATAACCATTGGCGGATGGTCTGACAACCACTCCTCTCCTTTTTTATTCCATTGCTGTTGAAAGCAAGGCACAGATCGCTGGATCGAAACAGGTTTAACACCATTCGCTCGATAAAAAATAAAATCTATCACATCATCTCTGAACAATCTATCATTTTTATCAAAACAAGTTGTTCGCATCGCCTCACTTACTTCCAATGCGCCATCAACTGCATCGTAAGTTTTTAGCATAAAATCGTAATTATCACTTTCTTTACGCATATTCATATCGCCACAAATAAATTGCGGAACACCCTTTTTCATATAAGGATCTAGTAATTCTTCTCTTATTTGAGTCACTTGACTATGCCTTACTTCTATTGGACCTCCGGCATTCAAATGTGTTCCAATCACTTGGAATTTTTGACCATTTTTCTCGCCTTCAATCATTAAAGCGCCCTTTCTAGCCATTTTATCATCAGCAGTTGCTTTTTCTCTAAATTTGATGTTGTCTACTTTTTTTACCGGAATCTTTGAGATCATCCAGATGCCACTATTCGCTCGTATCGTTATATATCGTGCATTGGCTGGACCAACTCTCCATTTGTACTCACTTCTGGTTTCTCGTCTTATTCTTCTTCTAGCCCCATGATTAAAAGCTTCTTGAAAAACGATGATGTCAAAATCTTCTTCCATCATCTTTTTTCCAATTTGCTCGCCTCGCTTACGTTTCCCATTCACATAAGCCATCACCGGTAAGCAATGTATATTCCAAGATAAAATTTTTAAAGTAGTATCAGCCGTGGTTTTTGCCTCACTAGTCGTTACTTCTTGTCCAGATAATCGGCCATTCCCAATGATTAAAACTAAACCGATTATTGCTAAGATTGTCTTCATACTTCTAAGAACTGAAAAATCGACAATAAATAGAAAAGATTTATAAAATTAAATGTTATTAAGTCTATTTATTTAATTTGTAAGCATGGATATAGAATTGACAGAAGAATTTTGGACAGAACGGTATAAAAATCATGAGACAGGATGGAATATTGGTTACGCCTCCACGCCTCTAGTAGAGTATTTTAATACATTGAAGGATAAATCCATTAAGATTTTAATTCCTGGCGCCGGCAATGCTTATGAGGCAGAGCACCTCTATAAAAATGGATTCAAAAATGTTTATGTTCTAGATATCTCAGGATTGCCGCTTCAAAATCTGTCTGAAAGACATCCAGATTTTCCGAATGATCATTTGATTCATCAGAACTTTTTTGATCATTATGAAAAATATGATTTAGTGATCGAGCAGACTTTCTTTTGTGCGCTTCACCCCAAATTTAGGCAACAGTACGCCGATAAAATGCATACCATTTTGAATCCTAATGGAAAATTAGTGGGGCTTTGGTTTAATTTTCCGGAAGTTGCAGAACGTAAGGGACCGCCATTTACAGGAACAGAAAAAGAGTATCAACAGTATTTTAAAGGATTTTCAAGTGTTCAGTTTACAGCCTGCCACAACTCTATTCCACCAAGAGCAGGAAGGGAATTATTTGGAATTATAAAAAAGTAACATGAAAAAAGTCAGTTTAATATTCCTGGTCATCATAGTTTTTATATCTAGTTGTCATCAAGATAAAATCGATACTAAGTTTGATATAGAAGGGCATAGAGGCGCAAGAGGTTATTTGCCTGAAAACTCCTTAGAAGGGTTTAAAAAAGCCATTGAAATGGGTGTCACCACGCTGGAAATGGACGTCGTTATTACCAAAGACAAACAAGTTATTTTATCTCATGAACCATGGATCTCTCCCACCATTTGTTTAGATAGTGCCGGCCATACAATTGCAGATTCGCTTAAACATTTTTGGAATATTTACGAACTGACTTATGAAGAAGTTACTCTTTTTCATTGTGGTAGTTTCCCTCACAACAATTTCCCTGATCAAAAGCAAATTCCACATGCTAAGCCTCTATTGAAAGAGGTCATTCATTTGACTGAAAGCATGAGCTTAAAAGAAGGCTTTAAACCTCTCCAATATAATATTGAGATTAAAAGTCGAATTGAAGGGGATGATATTTACCATCCTAAACCTGAAGAATATGTTAACTTGGTAATGACTGAAATTAAACAAGCAAAAGTAGAAGATAGAACGATTATTCAATCATTCGACCCAAGAGCATTAATGTTTGTAAATGACAATTATCCTGGCATTAAAACAGCTTACCTCACTGAAAACCAACTGGGCTTTCAACATAACTTATCTAGGTTGGATTATAAGCCTACTATTTTTAGTCCTGATAAAATATTTGTTACACAAGCTATGGTTGATTTCTTCCATAAGGAAGGTATACAAGTGATTCCTTGGACGGTAAACGACACCTCTAAAATGCAAGAATTAATTGATTTAGGCGTGGATGGAATCATTACAGATTATCCGGATAGATTGGTGAGAATAGTTAATCGACATTCTAAAACAAACTGAATTTCTATTTCACATCTTGGGTAAACAAGTCAACATTTAATTCAATTATTGTTTTTATAAAAATGAAAAACAATACAAAAGCTAATGAAGACCCTAAAATCATTAAAATACCGCTTCCGATAATTACTACAAATTGTTGCACGAAAATTCGCGGATAAGGTTCCATCAAAATTTTCTGAAATGTTTTTCCTTCATAAGCATCATCGATAAAAATATATTTAATTAACGAATAGAAGTTAATAATAAAAAAGGCTATAACTAGCCATCTATTTTCTCCCCCTAAATAATCGTTTATAGAAGTAAAAGTTTTTATAAAACTCCCAGATTTCATTGGTAAAATGAGCATGGTTTGTATAAAAAGGAAAAAACCAAAATGAAACATAAAAAATAAAACGGTTGCAATAGTACCGACTAAACCAGGAGCACCTTCAACTTTTATCCTATTTGTATGATCAAGATGCCCAATGATAAACAGCTTAAAAACATGATATATTGCAATTATAACCGTTTCAATAATATATAAGATAAAGACGCCTAAACCATCCCATTTAAAAACTATTGTAGCAATAAGCAACAATAAATTAGATACTAAAATAGAAACTACTGAAGAATTTCGAAATGAGATCCATTTCATTTAGTGATGATTAAAGGGTTTTAAAAAGACTGTAAAATTAAATCGGAAATTATTCAAAACATATAAGAAAGTCAAAATAAATAGATGTTCACTACTTAAAACCTATTCATTGAAACGTTAACTACTCCATCCATCAACTATGTTGTTATGGTATTTTTGAAGAAACGAATACTAATTTCATTTATAAAGATTGAAAATTGCGGTAAGATTATTCCACTAATTTTCAGTAGCTGTCAATTGAGAGTATCCCCAGAAAGATTCTAAATCCTTCATTAATCTGGCAGAATTTTCTATCATTGGAACATGACCCGTTCCTTCATAAATCAACAACTTACTTCCTTCTATATCTCTATTAAATTTATAAGCATGTTCTACAGGTACAATAGCATCTTTATCGCCCCAAACAATTAAGGTTGGTACATGAATATTAGAAATTCTTGTTGAATCAGGCGCTTGACCTGAATTACCTAACATAGCTACTACTTGTAAATTACCTTCCTTATTCACCAAATCATGAAAAGCCTCTAATCTACTTTTCTCTACTTTTGATGGATCGCCCATACACCTTTTGGCTGCTGCTGCTGACATAAATCTAGGAATGCCTTTCTTAGCTATAAAGGTAAAAACTTGAGTTCTTGTCAACTTTATAAAAAAAGCATTTAAGTCTTCAACACTATATCCTGCTGCATTTAACAATACTAGATCTTTTACTCTGTCTTCATTTCTAAGCGCGGTTTCCCAAGCTAAAAATCCACCTAATGAATTGCCTACTAGATGAATAGAGTCTAAGTCTAATGTTTCAATAATGGTTTTTGTAAAATCTGTATATAATGCAATAAAATCTTCATCTTTAGCTACTTCAGGAAATTGCGACAAGCCTAAACCCGGTAAATCAGGAATAATTAACCTATAGCCTTCCGGAAATTCATCTACTAATTTATTCCAGTTGGTGAAAGATCCTGCATATCCGTGCAACAACATCACTGTTGGTCCTTCCCCCATATCTACATAATGCAACTTGATTCCTTTCCACTCTAAAAAGTGAGAATATTCTGTTTGATATTTAGCAACCGCAGCTTCGTATGGAATATTATTATCCTTTCTAAAAATAATAATGCAAGCTAAAATTAAGACGATAGTAGTAAAGAAAATTAAAACTTTTTTCATAATAATAGTAAGATACGAAATAGGAATGATGTGTTGAGAACGTAAATACTCACTTATCGTCTTTCCTAAGCTTTTTTAATATTATCTTATTGTTTGATGGAATTTTTCATTTGCTTGTCTTATCATCAGTAACATTCGGAAAAGAAAACAAATGACCTTTCAGCGTGCGATAGCTCCTGAAAGAGTCGTTTTTGAAAGAAAAGAATACGCTTTCAGGTCTTGCAGACGCTGAAAGGAATTCTTCCATCAAGATACAAAATGGACATTCTTTTTCTTAAGCATAGCTTCGCCTTCTGTGCTCACTAATGTTCCTTCTGCACCACTTGATAACTCTGCCGCGTTACCTTCATCTGTATCTATATGCATTTCCAATTTGTATTTTGGTGACACTCGAATCATCACATTGCCAAAGGTTAAACCTCTTCCATTGCTTTTCACCTCTACATCTACAACATCCATATCTGACACTTGAAAACGCTCTGCATCTTCTGGTGTCATATGAATATGTCGCCAAGCGCAAATAACACCATCCTTTAAAAAAGCCTTTCCTTCCGGCCCCACTAAGGTACAACCCGGCGTATTTTCTGTATGTCCGGATTGTCTAATGGGCGCATCTATCCCTAAAAAAAACTCATCTGTTCTGCTGATTTCAACCTGATCTTTTGATCTTGTTGGCCCTAATATTCTCACTCGTTCAATTTGATTTTTCGGACCGACAATGGTTACTTTTTCATTGCAGGCAAACTGTCCCGGCTGAGACAGTGGCTTATATTTTGTTAACTGATAGCCCTTTCCAAAAAGTTGCTCAACAGTTGCTTGCGTTAAGTGAACATGGCGTGCTGAAATTGCAATAGGAATACTCAAATCTATATTGACTTTATCCATTTCCAATATCAATTTGGCACTACTTCTGGCAATCGCTAATTGCTCATCTGTAGCTATTGCCAGCAACTTTACTCTACTATAATCTGATGAAAATTCAATTACATGTTCATCATCTGACAAACGCACATCACGATTTTTATCTTCATCCAAAACGGCCCCTAAAAAGTCTAATCTTTGGCAAACTCTATGACGAACCACAGCGCTATTCTCTCCAATTCCACCGGTAAAAATGATGGCATCTACACCGCCCATAACGGTAGCATATGCACCAATATATTTTCTAATTTGATGAGAGAAAACATTCAATGCTAATCGGCAATCGGCATCACCTTCTGATGATTTTTCAATAATATCACGCATGTCATTTCCAATACCTGACAACCCTTTTAAGCCGCATTCCTTATTTAAAAAAACATCTAATTCTTCAGCTGTCCAATTTTCATTTTTCAAAAGGTGAATTAAAATTCCAGGATCAATATCTCCTACCCTTGTTCCCATCACTAATCCTTCCAAAGGCGTCATACCCATGCTGGTTTCCACAGAACGACCATATTCTACCGCCGCCATACTGCATCCATTTCCTAAATGACAGGTAATCAATCTCAAAGCTCTTGTCTCCGTTTTTAAGAAACGAGCAGCTCTATTGGCTACAAATTCATGACTAGTACCATGAAAGCCATATCTTCTAATACCATTTCTCTCTGCTACTGTTTTATCAATGGCATAAGTTTGAGCTCTTGTAGAAAGTGTTTGATGAAATGCCGTATCAAAAATAGCAATGTGTGGAATATCAGGATAAAACTGTTTAGCTACTTTAATTCCTAACAAATTAAGAGGATTGTGTAAAGGTGCTAAAGCAGAAAACTCATCTATTCTTTCTATAACTTTATCATCAATAATTACCGGACCATCAAAATCGCCACCACCATGGGCGACTCGATGACCAACGCCACTAATTTGAATATTTTTAGCATGATCAACTAAAGATTGGATAGCGTAGGTCAATATTTCTTCAAAATTTTTCCCTTCACAAGGAATGGGTTGTTCTTCGCCATCATAAATAATTTGTGGATTATCCGTGATTCGCTCCACTTTTAAAGACAAAGACCTTTTGCCGCTTATACTTTCAATAATTTCTGCTTTAATGGAAGAGCTTCCGCAATTGATAACTAATAGATTCATGATTACATTTTAGAATAGGCTGCAAAATAATTAAAAGCATTTAAAATGCCTTACTATACAAATTCCAAAATCAAACTATATTTATAACTATGGAGAAATTGAAACCAGAATTAGGCATTGTTCAAGAAACCTTACTAATGCCATTAATTGGAAGAGTGGAGATCAGTAAAAAACATCCTGATTTTTTTAAAGATGAGAAAGCGGAGGAAATTTTTAAAAAACTAGATTTCAATAAAGGTCGTGCTCGAAGAACAATGGGCGAAGCTGGATTATTGAGTATGGCCGTTCGTGCGATTAAATTAGATCAGGCGATAAAAGATTTTGTCTATTATCACCCTAAGGCCACGATACTAAATGTGGGTGCCGGATTGGATACTGCTTTTTGGCGAGTGGATAATGGTCAGATCAAATGGATTGACTTAGATTTACCAGATTCTATTGCATTAAGAGAACAATTTCTTCCTCCTTCTGAGAGGAATATCCACTTGGCTAAATCTATTTTTGACTATTCCTGGATAGATGATATTGGAGACGTTTCCAATGGTTTGTTTATTCAAGTACCTGGCGTTTTCCCTTATATTGATAAAGCAACAATTCAAGAGTTTTTTCAAACGGTTCCTCAACAATTAAAAGATGCAGAGATTATATTTGATGTGGTTTCCACTAGTGGCAGATTTTGGGTAACGCAAGCCATTAAAATGATTGGTATGAAAGAAGCAGAACTAAAATGGGGCATTAACAATGCTAAAGAAATTGTGAAATGGTCAAAGCATATTGAGATTGTGAAGCAAGAGAGTTACTTCGATCATATAGATATGGATTTACGGTTTTTTCCAACGACTAACATGGCCATGGTGATTAATAAACTTGTAAAAATTGGACAGTTTTATCATTTGAAGTTTGTATAGAAAAAGAGACACTGATTTCACAAATTATCACAGATACTATATTTGATTAGCACAGCTAATTTTCAGGGCAAATTCAATTTCAAAGATTAGTTTGCCGCTTTGGCGGCAAAAATCACTTGAATACCGCACTAGTTCAAGCGTCTCGCTTGGACTTTTCAAACAACCGAGAAACTTAATCGACAAAATGTATTTTTCCTACTATTCATACCCTCCTTCGGCATCCGTTGCTTAATCTAGTTTCTCCAAAAGCAACTCCTTTACAAATTCAAAATCCGTCCAGATCATAATATGGTTCATGCCCTTTTTAGTTTTAAATTCTAAAGGAGCATTATCCAATTCTTTCTGTAAGAATGCCACATTTTCAAAGGGGACTATATGGTCCTTTTTGCCATGCATTATGGTTACCGGACAAGTAATTTTCGACCAATCGTTTACTAACTCTATTAAGGCCGTTTCATGAGATAATTTCTCATCAAAAGCTACTTGTATAGCTGGACTAAACAAATATTTAAGTGGTGATTTCCCAAATGCTTTTGGTAGAAATTGCTTTTCATTATCGGGATCAATCGCCGGTGCTAATAAAATCAACTGTTTTACTTTATGAGGATAATACATGGCAATAGCAGCTGCTACCGGCCCACCGAAAGAATGTCCTACAACAATAGAACTGTCTTCAATTACTTGTTGAACTTGATTCGCTTGTTCGATAATCGATTTTTCTGATTGTCCATAGTTCGAATAACCATAACCCGGTCGATCAACAGCTCGCATATTTGATTTCTCTAATAAATCTTTATCCCATAAATAGGTTTTAAAATCTCTGGCAGAACCTGGTGCGCCATGAATAAAAAACAATGGTTGATTATTGCTATTTCCAGTTTCAATATAATGGATTTGCTTTTCATTCTTCTTAAAGATATTTGTAGTTACTTCTACATCTTTCTTAGTAAATTTCTTTTCGTATTTTTTATCCGACCAACGGAAATCCATCACTTTTAAAGTGATTAGAATGGTTATGAGTAATAATAACATTACTATTCCTACTCCTTTCAAAATTTTCTTTATCATCATTTAGTTACCTTACTTTTTCTGATAGATTCTTCGCTTTGCTCAGAAGTTACAAAAAATTCTGGCTGTATTTAAGAAGTCTGAAAAACAACGACAATGTTTATTTTGCCCGCAGCCAAGTATTCACACCTCTGATATTGTTGCTCAATTAATTTTAAAACCTAAAACTTAATTCAAAGAATTAAATATATCAAAGTTCATCGTGGCTGCTTAGCTTCCTTCCCAACACTAAACCATTCTCGATTTTTCTAGACTTCTTAAATAATGCCGTTCCTTATTGTAAAATGAGAATTAAAATTATTGAAGATGTTATTTAAACTTCTAATAGTTTATAAGTTCAAGTAATTCCTATATTTTTGAAAAAAATACAAAAATGCTTTCAAGACCTAGAAGAAATAGACAGTCCGCAGCGATTAGAGATATGGTTCAAGAGACCAGATTATCGGTTAAAAATTTAGTTTATCCTTTGTTTTTGGTGGATGGAAAAAAGATCAAGAATAAAATTCCATCTATGCCGGGTTGTTATCAATTCAGTCAGGATTTGATGATTCATGAAATTGAAGCTTGCATGAAAAAAGGCTTGAATTCTTTTGTTTTGTTTCCTGCAGTAGAAGACAGTTTAAAAAATACCAAAGGCACTTACGGCTATGATAAGAAGAATTTTTATCTGAAAACGATTAGTGCTATTAAAAAGGAATTACCGGAAGCTTGTTTGATAAGCGATATTGCGATGGATCCTTACAACAGTGATGGGCACGATGGTTTGGTAAGAAATGGCAGAATTTTAAACGATGAAACCTTACCCATTTTAGCCAAATATGCGATTGCACAAGCAGAAGCGGGTATCGATATTTTAGGTCCATCGGATATGATGGATGGTAGAGTTGCTTATTTAAGAGAAGAATTGGATGCTTATGGTTTTAGAGGCGTTGGTATTATGAGCTACACTGCAAAATATGCCAGTGCATTTTACGGTCCATTTAGAGATGCGTTAGATTCTGCTCCAAAGTCTGGAGATAAAAAGACTTATCAAATGAATCCAGCGAATAAATTGGAAGCCATTAGAGAAGCAGAATTGGATTACGCCGAAGGGGCCGACTATTTAATGGTAAAACCAGCCTTGGCGTATTTGGATATCATTCATACTTTAAAAGAAAACTTTGCATTGCCGATTGCGGCTTACAATGTGAGCGGTGAATACAGTATGGTAAAGCCGCCTGTGAAAAAGGCTGGTTAGAATATGATAAAGTAATGCGGAAATTTTGATAATTATAAAACGTCTTAGGAACGGATATCATCTTAACTTATTTTTGCGAAGGATTATGCTAATATGGAGGTGAGTTTTTGAAATGAGTGCCTAAAATGAGCTAGAGCCTGTCTACCGACAGGTAGATTACGAAGTGCCTAGAGTTTAAAAAATATTGAATAGTCAAAGAATGCTCCAAGTGACATTCGCTAATCAAACATCTTCGATGTTATTGCCTCAATTAACACTCGAAGCAGCTTAGTGGGAAGACTAAGGGCTAGTAGGCAGTTTTTCTATCGACCTTCAACAATGAATACAAAGTTTTTGACAATTTCACTTGCTGTATTAATGTCTTGTTTTGCCATAATGCTAACTGTTTGTAATTTAGGTTCATCATCAAGTAACTCAATAAGACTATTTAAATACGATGTTTTAACAGCGTATGAAGCATTCTCCGCACCAGCATGTTTGGCTGTAATAATTCCTATTAAATTTCCATTTTTATCGAACAAAGGACCTCCACTATTGCCTGGTTGTATTGGAGCAGAAATTTGAGTAAGATGTTACATCGCCTTGAAAACCTGTCTTGGAGCTTATAATTCCATTAGTTAATTTAATTTCATCACCCATTGTTGCTCTAAGTGGATATCCCAAAACAAAAACATTTTCGCCTACACTTACTAAGTTAGTTTTTATTGTATATGGTGTTTCTCCTAGGTCTATAAAGGAAGGATCTTCGATTTTAAGTATGGCTAAATCATTATTCTTATCTGTAAGAAGAACTTTTGCATTAAATGTTTTATCGAAAGAACCATTAACGCCCCTGATGATAATACTATTTGCTCCATCAACAACATGATGATTTGTAACTATCAAGCCATTTGAGGTTAATGCAAAACCAGTGCCTGATGACACATCTTCATTTAAAATAGGATCAACACTGGAAGTTGGGTATAATTTTAAGTAAAACTACTCTGTATCTGTCTGTCTTTTATCAGTCCAAATAACTTTCGACGAGCCTTGTTCAAACCTAATATATAGATCTTCATTTGGTGATTTATTGCCCATATACCATTTTACTTTAAAAAGTAGGTCTGTTGCTGTTTTAGTTAATATAGCTTTTATATCTCCAACTTTCCAAGTACTAAAATCCGCACCTGTCAAGTAGACTAAATTGTATACTTCACCTTCTTTTTTTAATGCTAATTTATATTTTGGTATAGACTTAGATTGTGTAATATTTTCATATATACCTTCAATTTGGTCTAAACCATTATTGTCCCATTCTTTCTTTAAAGTTGCCTCATTCCATGAGGTTTTAGGGTGATTATTTGGGTTATTGATTACTACACTTCTTAATTGTATTGATCTGGCTCTTCAGGATTAATAATAATATGTATTTTTTATTCGTTGGGATTCTTCCAAAAACTAGTCTAAAAGAACCTGTTTCTAATTTTTTACCCAATGTGCTTTATCCAAATTCATTATTTTTAAATTGTAATATTGGATACCCATTTCAAGTTAGATGGTCTACTATGTAAGAATCGGAACTAATTCGTAATCTTTGATTGTTTCTCCAGGTAGTTATAGTCAAGCTCAACTTCTGTGTATTGTTCATAAATATAGATAGCGTCTATCTCAATGCTCTCAGTATAAGTAGCGACATATGGGTTTGTTGTTGTGGGAGCCAGTTGATTTGATTGTCCATAACACAAGATAGAAAGTAAGAGGAACAAAAAATGTAATTATCTGCTTTATCATATGTCTGTTTAAATTGCTTGCTGTATAATATTACTAATGTAAAGAATAAAATTAGCTTCTATTGGTTATTGTGAATTGAAGATTTTTGTTGGTGATAATAACAACTAAGGCGAAAAGTGAAACCTCATTCATTTATTAGCTCCTCAGGGTTTCCTTCGGATAACCCTAGAGGGGATTTGAATAAGCTTCTATGGTGATAACACCAACAAAGGCGACAGATTCCTTCATCGCAATCTCCATTCCTGAGATACGAGAAAATTCATCGCAAAAACGATCCTTTTTTAGTATTGCTATCTGCCATTTAAGTAAGCTCCAAGTGACATTCGCTAATCAAACATCTTCGATGTTTAATGCCTCATTGTTACTCGAAGCAACCCAGTAGGAAGACACGGGGCTAGCAGGAGGTTTTTTGGCGGTGTCAAAAAACTTTTCCTTTCGAAATAAATTTTGTCAGAAAATTTTCTATTACCTCTAGAAAATCTAAAAGTATTTTAGTGCTGGAAATTTCAAACTCATAATAGTCCCCTTTTTATCAATAACATTTAGATTCTTAATAGAAGCTATTGTTTTAATTGCGAGTTATTTTCCGACTTATCAATAGTATTTGTTGTTAAATGAACTAATCTATTGCGTAATTTATTATATTTAGTTATTCTTGTCCAATCTTCATTTGATTATCTAAGTCAAGAAGTAATACCTTTTTCAAATATTTAGCATGCCAAAATACCTTCACCACTTAAATCTTTAATTTTTATGGTTTCATTCACCTCTGCTAGTTTACATAATTAGAACATTTTCTTTTCAAAGAAAAGAATATATTGAAATAAAAATTGAATTATAATATAATTGATGAGTAAGTGTTTTTATAGTATGATCTTCAAAGTCATACATATGTTCTATTTCAAAATCAGAACTTTCATTTAGGAATTTATTATACCTAGAAAGCTCATTCTTTATTTCGATGTTAATTGTTCGTTCTGTAAGTTTTATATATTCTCTAAATGAGTATAATTGAAACAATACATCAACTACATATTGAAAACTACGATTATCAAATACTGACTTTGGACCTCTAAAACTCATTTTAATATTACTACTAACAATTCAACAAACGAAATATCTCATTTCTTCTTTATAATATTACTAATGTAATGAATAAAAATAGCTTCTGTTGGTTGATCTCTAGAGATTTTGTTGGTGATAACACCAACAAAGGCAAAGATGCTGAAACAAGTTCAGCATGACACTTCGTTTTTTAACTAATCTATGTAACTGGTTCATCCTGTCCTTCAGCCGACGGATCAGGATCTATGAGGTGAAATTTTCATCTTTCAAAAGACCTGATGCTATAAAGGAAAGTATATCTAATTTGTTAACGAATGTCGCGTTAGCGATTGTAACGGAAAGCCCGCAACGCAGTGAGGACTTTGAGTGGAAAGCGCGACCGAAGGGAACGCCCGATTGAGTAGATTTAATTAGAAACAGATTGCCACGTCGTTCAAATCTTTGTTAAAATTTGACTTCCTCGCCATGACGGTTATTGATTTTCTATATCTTTGCACAACTTTTTAACACTTAAACATATAGCATGCAACTGTATAATAAGATTGATAAAAAGGTATTGGAGGAACGTTTGGCGGCGAGTGATGAGCCAAGAACGACCATATCTTTTTATACTTACCACACGATTGACAATCCTGAAACTTTTAGAGACCATTTGTATTTGACCTTATCTAGTGTAGATGTATTAGGTAGAATTTATGTAGCTACAGAAGGAATCAACGCCCAAATTTCGGTTCCGACGGATAAATTGGAAGATTTTAGAGCGCTCCTTTACTCTATTGATTGGTTAGATGGTTGCCGATTAAATTTGGCTGTAGATGATGATGGGAAGTCTTTTATAAAATTAAAAATATTGGTGCGACCAAAAATTGTGGCCGATGGTTTAAATGATGCCACTTTTGATGCTGCTAATGTTGGGAAATATTTAAAAGCCAAGGAGTTTAATGAGCTCACCAAAGATCCTGAGACGGTTTAATTGATATGCGAAATCATTATGAGAGTGAAGTGGGTCATTTTAAAAATGCCATTACGCCTGATGTGGATACTTTTAGGGATTCGTTACCGATTATTGAGGAAATGATTACCGGAAAAGAAGACAAAAACATTGTAATGTACTGTACGGGCGGTATTAGATGTGAAAAGGCCAGTGCTTACTTTAAACATAAAGGTTTTAAGAAAATTCATCATTTAGAAGGTGGCATCATCAACTATGTGAAGCAAGTTCAAGAAGACAATATTGAAAATAGGTTTATCGGTAAAAATTTTGTTTTTGATAAACGATTGGGTGAGCGAATTAGTGATGATGTGATTGCGGTTTGTCATCAATGTGGTTCGCCTTGTGATTCCCATGTGAATTGTAAGAATGAGGCTTGCCATTTGTTGTTTATTCAATGTGATAATTGTGGCGAAAAATTGGATCATTGTTGCTCAGTGGAATGTCAGGATTTTATTCAACTACCTATTGAAGAACAAAGAGAATTGAGAAAGGGAATGCCGGCTAGAAATGTCTATAAAAAAGGGAGATCGCCAAAGTTAAAATATAAAAAGTAGCTTATGGAACAAGGCATGCATGACGATAGATCAGATGACATTTTGGATGACAGACTTGATTATAGTTTTTTTGAGCCCAAGGAAGATGTGGAGAAATATGCTCCAAAATTATGGCAAAGGGCTTTGCATGGTGTATTGGATGGCATGACTTTCTTTTGGCTAACAACCTTCATTTTTTTGATGGTTTTTCCTGGTTATCATGAAACTAATTTAAGTAACGGATTTGTACTTGTTTTCTACTTTACGATGTATTCTTGGTGGTTTATTTTTGAGTATATTTTTAATAAAACTCCTTCTAAGTTTATTACTAGAACTAGAGTGGTGCATGAAGATGGATCTAAACCGACTATTAAAGACATAATTATAAGAACTGTTGCTCGCTTAATTCCATTTGAATTTGTTTCTTTTTTTATGGGAAGATCATTTGGTTTACATGATATGTTGTCTAAAACCAGAGTGGTGAAAGATAATTATGTGGCCTAATAAAAACAGCCGATCAAAATACTTGATCGGCTGCTGTTTTAGTTCATTAAGTTTATTCTAATGCTGAATAATGATCTTCTTACTGGTTGATTCATTACCGCTAATTAATCTTACAATGTAAGTTCCTGCTTTCAAATGATCCAGTTCTATAAATTCTGTAGATGATAACATAATTGATCTGTGTACTTCTACTCCTTGAATATCAAATACTGATATTTCAATTGTTTTATCTGAATTATATAATCCATTGTCTAAACTGATGTTTAACGGTCCATTAGTTGGATTAGGATAAACTTTTACATCATCTAACAATTTCCAAGGTGTATCTTGACTAACGATCTCTTCCTTCGCATCTTTTTCTTTCGGATTTTGTGCTATTCTGCCACCCGTGACAAATATGAATCGAATACTCATTTTATAGCCACATTCTGGCGATCCTGCCACCAAACCTACTAGATAAAATCCAGGTCTTGAATAGGTATGATAAGGATTTTCAGCAGTTGAAGTTGCTCCATCGCCAAAGAACCAGTAATATTCAGTAGCTCCAGTACTCGTATTGGTGAAATTAACTGTCGTACCTAATATATTGTAGGTAAACGATGAAGTTACACCTGCATAAGAGGTAACTACTGTAACTACGCTATCACATCCATTTGATGATTGATAAGTAAATACTTCCGTTCCAACATCTCTTCTATTACATGACGTTTGGTAAATCGTTTCTGAATAGCTTGGCAATAATGTCTTGATTAAGATAATTACATAATCACAACCATCTACGCCTGTGTAAGTATAAACAAACGTACCTGCTTGATTTGGATCACAAGTGGTTGTTTCGTAAGTAAATTCATTAGCAGGATTGAAGGTAGTTATTACGGTTACAACTGAATCACAACCTGTACTTGAAGGATAAGTGAATGTTTCAGTGCCAGCCTCTTCTTCCACACATGTTGTTGTATTAATAGTTGTTGAAATACTATTGACAAATTCTGTAATAGTAGTTACTGTATAAGAGCAACCCGCTGAGTTGGTTTCAGTAGTGATTACTGTTCCTGCTTCTTCGGCATCACAAGTCGTTTCGTTAATCACTACATCTTCTGTTCCAACGTAAGTTACGATTGTCGTTTCCGTGTATTCACATCCGTTTGAGTTAGTTAAAGTAAGTGTTGTTGTGCCAGCAGATGCTTCATCACAAGTCGTCTCGTTATTTTCGTCTTCTGTTCCGACATAAGTTACAATAGTCGTTTCAGTGTATTGACAACCATTTGAGTTGGTTAAAGTAACTGTGGTTGTGCCAGCAGATGCGGCATCACAAGTGTTTTCGTTGATCACTACATCTTCTGAACCTACGTAAGTCACGATAGTCGTTTCCGTGTATTCACAACCGTTGGCGTTCGTTAAAGTAACTGTTGTTGTTCCGGCTGATGCGGCGTCACAAGTGTTTTCGTTAATCACTACATCTTCTGTTCCGACATAAGTCACGATGGTCGTTTCAGTGTATTCACAACCGTTGGCATTCGTTAAAGTAACTGTTGTTGTTCCGGCTGATGCGGCATCACAAGTATTTTCATTGATCACTACATCTTCTGTTCCGACATAAGTCACGATAGTCGTTTCAGTGTATTCACAACCATTTGAATTGGTTAAAGTAAGTGTTGTTGTACCTGCTGATGCGGCATCACAAGTATTTTCATTGATCACTACGTCTTCTGTTCCAGCATAAGTTACAATAGTCGTTTCAGTGTATTCCCAATAATTTGAGTTAGTTAAAGTAAGTGTTGTTGTACCTGCGTGCGGCATCACAGATATTTTTCGTTGATTACTACATCTTCTGATCCAACATAAGTTACGATAGTCGTTTCAGGCTAATATTCACAACCGTTGGCGTTCGTTAATGTAACCGATGTTGTTCCGGCTATGCGGGATCTGTATTTTCGTTAATCACTACATCTTCTGTTCCAACGTAAGTTACGATTGTCGTTTCCGTGTATTCACATCCGTTTGAGTTAGTTAAAGTAAGTGTTGTTGTGCCAGCAGATGCTTCATCACAAGTCGTCTCGTTGATCACTACGTCTTCTGTTCCGACATAAGTTACAATAGTCGTTTCAGTGTATTGACAACCATTTGAGTTGGTTAAAGTAACTGTGGTTGTGCCAGCAGATGCAGCATCACAAGTGTTTCGTTGATCACTACATCTTCTGAACCTACGTAATTCACGATAGTCGTTTCCGTGTATTCACAACCGTTGGCGTTCGTTAAAGTAACTGTTGTTGTTAGGCTGATGCGGCGTCACAAGTGTTTTCGTTAATCACTACATCTTCTGTTCCGACATAAGTTACGATGGTCGTTTCAGTGTATTCACAACCGTTGGCATTCGTTAAATTAACTGTTGTTGTTCCGGCTGATGCGGCATCACAAGTATTTTCATTGATCACTACATCTTCTGTTCCGACATAAGTCACGATAGTCGTTTCAGTGTATTCACAACCATTTGAATTGGTTAAAGTAAGTGTTGTTGTACCTGCTGATGCGGCATCACAAGTATTTTCATTGATCACTACGTCTTCTGTTCCAACATAAGTTACAATAGTCGTTTCAGTGTATTCACAACCGTTTGAGTTAGTTAAAGTAAGTGTTGTTGTACCTGCTGATGCGGCATCACAAGTATTTTCGTTGATTACTACATCTTCTGATCCAACATAAGTTACGATAGTCGTTTCAGTGTATTCACAACCGTTGGCGTTCGTTAATGTAACCGATGTTGTTCCGGCTGATGCGGGATCACATGTATTTTCGTTAATCACGACATCTTCTGAACCGACGTAGTCCACGATAGTCGTTTCCGTGTATTCACAACCATTTGAATTGGTTAAAGTAACTGTTGTTGTGCCAGCAGCAGCGGCATCACAAGTCGTTTCGTTGATCACTACATCTTCTGTTCCTACATAAGTTACGATGGTAGTTTCGGTGTATTCACATCCATTCGCATTCGTTAATGTAACCGATGTTGTTCCGGCTGATGCGGCATCACAAGTGTTTTCGTTGATCACTACATCTTCTGTTCCTAAGTAAGTTACGATAGTCGTTTCAGTGTATTCGCAACCGTTGGCATTCGTTAAAGTAACTGTTGTTGTTCCTGCTGATGCGGCGTCACAAGTGTTTTCGTTAATCACTACATCTTCTGTTCCGACGCAAGTCACGATGGTCGTTTTCAGTGTATTCACAACCGTTGGCATTCGTTAAAGTAACTGTTGTTCGGCTGATGCGGCATCACAAGTATTTTCATTGATCACTACATCTTCTGTTCCAACATAATTTACGATGGTGGTTTCCGTGTATTCACATCCATTCGCATTCGTTAAAGTAACTGTCGTCGTTCCGGCTGATGCGGCATTTTCGTTAATCACTACATCTTCTGAACCTACGTAAGTTACGATGGTGGTTTCTGTGTATTACAACCGTTGGCATTCGTTAAAGTAACTGTTGTTGTTCCAGGCTGATGCTTGATCACAAGTCGTTTCATTGATGACTATATCTTCAGTTCCAACATAAGTCACGATAGTCGATTCCGTGTATTCACAACCATTTGAATTGGTTAAAGTAATTGTCGTTGTTCCGGCAGCAGCGGCATCACAAGTCGTCTCGTTGATCACTACGTCTTCTGAATCTACATAAGTTACGATGGTGGTTTCAGTGTATTCACAACCATTTGCATTCGTTAAAGTAACTGTTGTTGTGCCAGCTGATGCTTGATCACAAGTCGTTTCATTGATGACTATATCTTCTGTTCCGACATATGTTACAATGGTAGTTTCTGTGTATTCACAACCATTCGCATTCATTTAATGTAACCGATGTTGTTCCGGCTGATGCGGCATCACAAGTCGTTTCGTTAATCACTACGTCTTCTGAACCTAAGTTACGATGGTGGTTTCCGTGTATTCACATCCATTTGAATTGGTTAAAGTAAGTGTTGTTGTTCCGGCTGATGCAGCGTCACAAGTGTTTTCGTTGATCACCATCTTCTGTTCCATAAGTCACGATAGTCGTTTCCAGTGTATTCACATCCGTTGGCATTCGTTAAAGTAACCGATGTTGTTCGGCTGATGCGGCATCTGGTGTTTCGTTGATCACTACATCTTCTGTTCTATATGTTACAATAGTGGTTTCAGTGTATTCACAACCATTTGAGTTGGTTAAAGTTACTGATGTTGTTCCGGCTGATCCGGCATTACAAGTCGTTTCGTTGATTACTACCACATCTTCTGTTCCGACATAAGTCACGATGGTCGTTTCAGTGTATTCGCATCCGTTTAGTTAGTTAAAGTAACCGTTGTTGTTCCGGCTGATGCGGCATTACAAGTCGTTTCGTTAATCACTACATCTTCTGTTCCAACACGCAAGTTACGATAGTAGTTCGGTGTATTCACAACCATTTGAGTTAGTTAAAGTAACCGTTGTTGTTCCGGTGATGCGGCATTACAAGTCGTTTCGTTAATCTACATCTTCTGTTCCAACATAAGTTACGTTAGTCGTTTCCGTGTATTCACAACCGTTAGCGTTCGTTAAAATTAACTGTTGTCGTTCCGGCAACAGCGGCATCACAGAATGTTTCATTGATGACCACGTCTTCTGTTCCAACATAAGTCACGATAGTCGTTTTGATGTATTCACAACCGTTTGCGTTCGTCAACGTTACCGTTGTGGTTCCGGCTGATGCGGCATCACAAGTCGTTTCGTTAATCACTACATCTTCTGTTCCTAAGTAAGTTACGATAGTCGTTTCAGTGTATTCACAACCATTTGAGTTGGTTAAAGTAACTGTTGTTGTGTCAGCAGCAGCGGCATCACAAGTCGTTTCGTTAATCACTACGTCTTCTGAATCTACATAAGTTACGATGGTGGTTTCAGTGTATTCACAACCATTTGCATTCGTTAAAGTAACTGTTGTTGTGCCAGCTGATGCTTGATCACAAGTCGTTTCATTGATGACTATATCTTCAGTTCCAACATAAGTCACGATAGTCGATTCCGTGTATTCACAACCATTTGAATTGGTTAAAGTAATTGTCGTTGTTCGAAACGTAGCAGCGGCATCGCAAAGTCATCTCGTTGATCACTACGTCTTCTGAATCTACATAAGTTACGATGGTGGTTTCAGTGTATTCTGGCTTCATTTGCATTCGTTAAAGTAACTGTTGTTGTGCCAGCTGATGCTTGATCTGAATCGTTTCATTGATGACTATATCTTCTGTTCCGACATATGTTACAATGGTAGTTTCTGTGTATTCACAACCATTCGCATTCGTTAATGTAACCGATGTTGTTCGGCTGATGCGGCATCACAAGTCGTTTCGTTAATCACTACGTCTTCTGAACCTACATAAGTTACGATGGTGGTTTCCGTGTATTCACATCCATTTGAATTGGTTAAAGTAAGTGTTGTTGTTCCGGCTGATGCAGCGTCACAAGTGTTTTAGATTCCAGTCACTTCCATCTTCTGTTCCGACATAAGTCACGATAGTCGTTTCCGTGTATTCACATCCGTTGGCATTCGTTAAAGTAACCGATGTTTGTTCCGGCTGATGCGGCATCTGAGTGTTTTCGTTGATCACTACATCTTCTGTTCCGACATAAGTCACGATGGTCGTTTCAGTGTATTCGCAACCGTTGGCATTCGTTAAAGTAACTGTTGTTGTGCCAGCGGCATCACCACAAAGTCGTTTCGTTAATCACTACGTCTTCTGAACCTACATAAAGTTACGATGGTGGTTTCCGTGTATTCACATCCATTTGAATTGGTTAAAGTAACTGTCGTCGTTCGGCTGATCCGGCATCACAAGTGTTTTCGTTGATTACTACATCTTCTGTTCCTACATAAGTTACGATGGTGGTTTCCGTGTATTCACATCCGTTGGCGTTCATTAAAGTAACTGTTGAAGTTCCTGCTGATGCAGCATCACAGAATCGTTTCGTTTAATCACTACATCTTCTGTTCCTACATAAGTTACGATGGTGGTTTTCCGTGTATTCACATCCGTTGGCGTTCGTTAAAGTAACTGTTGAAGTTCCTGCTGATGCAGCATCACAAGTCGTTTCGTTAATCACGACATCTTCTGTTCCGACATACGTCACGATAGTAGTTTCCGTGTATTCACATCCATTCGCATTCGTTAATGTAACCGATGTTGTTCCTGCTGATGCGGCATCACATGTATTTTCGTTGATTACTACATCTTCTGAACCTACATAAGTTACGATGGTCGTTTGAGTGTATTGACATCCATTCGCATTCGTTAATGTAACCGATGTTGTTCCGGCTGATGCAGCATCACAAGTATTTTCATTAATCACTACATCTTCTGAACCTACATAAGTTACGATAGTCGTTTCCGTGTATTCACAACCGTTGGCATTCGTTAAAGTTACCGTTGTAGTTCCAGCTGATGCGGCATCACAAGTATTTTCATTGATCACTACGTCTTCAGTTCCAACATAAGTCACGATAGTCGTTTCCGTGTATTCACAACCGTTGGGATTCGTTAAAGTAACTGTTGTGGTGCCGGCTGATGCAACGTCACAAGTTGTTTCGTTTATGGCTACATCGTCGATTCCAACGTAAGTTACGATAGTCGTTTCCGTGTATTCACAACCATTTGAGTTGGTTAAAGTAAGTGTTGTTGTTCCAGCTGATGCGGCATCACAAGTCGTTTCGTTAATCACTACATCTTCTGTTCCTACGTAAGTTACGATAGTCGTTTCGGTGTATTCACATCCGTTGGCGTTCGTTAAAGTAAGTGTTGTGGTGCCAGCTGATGCGGGATCACATGTATTTTCGTTGATCACTACATCTTCTGTTCCAACGTAAGTTACAATAGTCGTTTCCGTGTATTCAACCATTTGAGTTGGTTAAAGTAACTGATGTTGTTCCAGCTGATGCGGGATCCATGTATTTTCGTTGATCACTACGTCTTCAGTTCCGACATAAGTAAATATAGTCGTTTTGAGTGTATTCACAACCACTTGAGTTGGTTAAAGTTACTGTTGTTGTTCGGCTGATCCGGCGTCACATGTCGTTTCGTTAATCACTACATCTTCTGAACCTACATAAGTCACGATTGTCATTTCAGTGTATTCACAACCATTTGAGTTGGTTAAAAGTAACTGTTGTCGTTCGAGCAGCAGCGGCATCTAAGTATTTTCATTGATGACCACGTCTTCTGTTCCAACGTAAGTTATAATAGTCGTTTCAGTGTATTCACAACCATTTGAATTGGTTAAGTAATTGTCGTTGTTCCGGCAGCGGCATCACAAGTCGTCTCGTTGATCACTACGTCTTCTGAATCTACATAAGTTACGATGGTGGTTTCAGTGTATTCACAACCATTTTGCATTCGTTAAAGTAACTGTTGTTGTGCCAGCTGATGCTTGATCACAGAATCGTTTCATTGATGACCATATCTTCTGTTCCGACATATGTTACAATGGTAGTTTCTGTGTATTCACAACCATTCGCATTCGTTAATGTAACCGATGTTGTTCCGGCTGATGCGGCATCACAAGTCGTTTCGTTAATCACTACGTCTTCTGAACCTACATAAGTTACGATGGTGGTTTCCGTGTATTCACATCCATTTGAATTGGTTAAAGTAAGTGTTGTTGTTCCGGCTGATGCAGCGTCATTCGTGTTTTCGTTGATCACTACGCTTCTGTTCCGACATAAGTCACGATAGTCGTTTCAGTGTATTCACAACCGTTGGCGTTCGTTAATGTAACCGATGTTGTTCCGGCTGATGCGGGATCACATGTATTTTCGTTAATCACGACATCTTCTGTTCCGACATAAGTTATAATAGTTGTTTCAGTGTATTCACAACCGTTTGAGTTGGTTAAAGTAACTGTTGTCGTTCCGGCAGCAGCGGCATCACAAGTGTTTTCGTTAATCACTACATCTGCTGAACCTACATAAGTTACGATGGTGGTTTCCTTTGTATTCACATCCGTTGGCGTTCGTTAAAGTAACTGTTGTGGTTCCGGCTGATGCAGCATCACAAGTATTTTCGTTAATCACTACATCTTCTGAACCAACGTAAGTCACGATGTCGTTTCCGTGTATTCACAACCGTTGGCATTCGTTAAAGTTACCGTTGTAGTTCCAGCTGATGCGGCATCACAAGTCGTTTCGTTAATCACTACATCATCTGAACCAACGTAAGTCAAGATGGTCGTTTCCTTGTATTCACAACCGTTGGCATTCGTTAAAGTAACCGTTGTTGTGCCAGCAGATGCGGCATCACATGTATTTTCGTTGATCACCACATCTTCTGTTCCGACGTAAGTTACGATAGTCGTTTCCGTGTATTCACAACCGTTGGGATTCGTTAAAGTAACTGTTGTGGTGCCGGCTGATGCAGCATCACAAGTGTTTTCGTTAATTACTACATCTTCTGAACCTACGTAAGTTACGATAGTCGTTTCCGTGTATTCACAACCGTTGGAATTCGTTAAAGTAACTGTTGTTGTGCCAGCAGCAGCGGCATCGCAAGTCGTTTCGTTAATGACTACGTCTTCTGATCCAACATAAGTTACGATAGTCGTTTCAGTGTATTCACAACCATTTGAGTTGGTTAAAGTTACTGTTGTTGTTCCGGCTGATCCGGCATCACAAGTGTTTTCGTTGATTACTACATCTTCTGTTCCGACATAAGTCACGATGGCTTGGTTTCATTCTTCACAACCATTTGAGTTGGTTAAAGTAACTGATGTTGTTCCGGCTGATGCGGCATTACAAGTCGTTTCGTTAATCGCTACATCTTCTGTTCCAACATAAGTTACGATGGTAGTTTCAGTGTATTCACATCCGTTGGCGTTCGTTAAAGTAACCGTTGTTGTGCCAGCAGATGCGGCATCACAAGTATTTTCATTGATCACTACGTCTTCAGTTCCAACATAAGTCACGATAGTCGTTTCAGTGTATTCACATCCATTTTGAATTGGTTAAAGTAATTGTCGTTGTTCCGGCAGCAGCGGCATCACATGTATTTTCGTTGATCACTACATCTTCTGTTCCGACATAAGTTACGATGGTAGTTTCAGTGTATTCACATCCGTTGCTGTTCGTTAAAGTAACTGATGTTGTTCCGGCTGATGCGGCATCTAGGATTGTTTCGTTAATCACTACATCTTCTGAACCAACGTAAGTCACGATGGTCGTTTCAGTGTATTCACAACCATTTGAGTTGGTTAAAGTAACTGTTGTCGTTCCGGCAGCGGCGGCATCACAAGTGTTTTCGTTGATCACTACATCTTCTGTTCCGACATATGTTACAATAGTGGTTTCAGTGTATTCACATCCATTCGCATTCGTTAAAGTAACTGTTGTTGTTCGACGCTTGGCATCGCAAGTCGTTTCGCCCCAATTACTACATCTTCTGAACCAACGTAAGTCACGATGGTCGTTTCAGTGTATTCACAACCATTTGAGTTGGTTAAAGTAACTGTTGTCGTTCCGGCAGCAGCGGCATCACAAGTTGTTTCGTTAATCACTACATCTTCTGAACCAACGTAAGTCACGATGGTCGTTTCAGTGTATTCACAACCATTTGAGTTGGTTAAAGTAACTGTTGTCGTTCGGCAGCAGCGGCATCATAGTGTTTTCGTTGATCACTACATCTTCTGTTCCGACATATGTTACAATAATTGGTTCAGTGTATTCACATCCATTCGCATTCGTTAAAGTAACTGTTGTTGTTCCGGCAGCAGCGGCATCACAAGTCGTTTCGTTAATTACTACATCTTCTGAACCAACGTAAGTCACGATGGTCGTTTCAGTGTATTCACAACCATTTGAGTTGGTTAAAGTAACTGTTGTCGTTCCGGCAGCAGCGGCATCACAAGTGTTTTCATTGATGACCACGTCTTCTGTTCCAACATAAGTCACGATAGTCGTTTCAGTGTATTCACAACCGTTGGCATTCGTTAAAGTAACTGTTGTTGTGCCAGCAGCAGCGGCATCGCAAGTCGTTTCGTTAATTACTACATCTTCATTTCCGACATAAGTCACGATAGTAGTTTCCAGTATTCACAATCGTTTGCGTTCGTTAAAGTAACTGTTGTTGTTCCGGCTGATCCGGCGTCACAAGTCGTTTCGTTAATCACTACATCTTCTGAACCTACGTAAGTCACGATAGTCGTAACTATTGAGTCACATCCTCCTTGATTTGTAATTGTCTGAACACTTGTTCCATTTCTGCCACAATACAAGTATTGGTATTGACAGTTACAGAATCATTACTACAACCAAGAACTACGGTAACATTGAATGTCTGAAATGTAAACATCCATTTGCATTTTGAACAATATATTGAGTAGTAGTTGTAGGAGAAACGGTAATTGATTGAGTAGATTCTCCATTAGGATTCCAAGAGAAATCTACCTTTAACTGTTAAAGTTATTGAAGAACCAGCCGTTATGGTAGTATCTTTTGCCGTATTACTGATATTCTTGTCAATAGAAATAATCTGTAATGGCATCATTCTCATTAAAAAATTTAAGATCTAATCTGTTATTTTCTACCTCTATAATTACATTTTTTCCTCTTTGATATAAATAAGCATACATTTGCAGCATGTTGTGTCAAAGAACCTGTTACTTGCCGGAAGATCCAGCCGTTAAATAAACCGTTCCATTTCCATCTTCAGAATCTCCTGCATATTTTTTATAAGAACAATCTACATCTACTTGACCACTTCCATCTTGCACTTTCATAGAGTTATCAAAAGTATTTGAAGTGCCATAATGACCATTTAAGAAATATGATCTTTCGTACGAGTGGCTGCAATGTCTGATAACACCACATCTACACCATAACTTTCTAAAATCGGCAATGCATTCTCACGCATATCTCTCTTTCCTCCTATCACCAGTATCATCAGAATCGTGCGACCCTTTGGTATAAGGCGGATGATGGAATATAGCCACCACCCATTCTTTTGTGTTGGCAGCTAAATCATTTCTAACCAAGTTAACATTGGATCCGTTGTACCTCGCGGAGAATCATCTGAATCTAGAGATATAAAGTGAATTTGACCGTAATCCCATGAATAATACGCCTCTGTTCCAGATGCTAATCCTCCCCGCTTCACCTGCTGTTGGAAAGAAAAAATATCATAATAAGGACCGGTTTGAGTACTTGAGTTGGCGCTATATATATCAGTGATTCCGGGCAAGACCAAACTACTGATTGTCTTAAAATATCTTCATACATATTTTTCAAACATGGCTGTTTGATACTGTTCATCAGTACCGTCATTGTAGGCATTATCACCTAACATTAAATCATATCGGTTTGTCCTCCATTTGCCGCAACATAATCATAGCATCTCTTACATTTCTTTGATTATTATCTGCCGTGCACCATCTCCAGAATCCATGCTCTAGTTAAACCAGTATAATTATCAACAGGCGCTGTTGTGAAGAAATAATCTGCATTACCACCAACGAAAGTTGTATCTGTAGTACCTATGCTATAATAGTATTTTGTTCAGGTGTTAACCCAATTACAGTTACTTCATGATCCATTACAAGACCACTATCACTTGAGCAATATTATTTAAAGAAGCCGGTGAAGCTCAAAATTTACGACTGAATTCGTAGGAGCTTCTGTTCGCCACTTAACTATCACACTATTTTGGGTCAATGTTTGCAGATATGGACCTCTTTCTAAAGTAATTTGTGGTGTTCCTACATTTTTAATTTCTAAATCCATTGAAACATCAGAGCTTGTTGCTAAATCTTGATGTGTTTCAACCGCTACAAAGGTTAGTTCCATCGACCAAGTAGGTTATAGGTAAAAGTATTGTATGAATTACTTGGTTTCACTCTGTTCCACTAATATTGGAAGAAACCGCTGTAAGATAATTTATCGTACCGTTGGTGCTTTATTAGTTCGCCAAACTGTGCCATTTAAATAAACTTTAACCGCACCATCATCTCTAATGTGCTGATTTCTATAAAGTCAGTTGACGCAAATCCTGTAGCTGTAAATGACTTTCCTAAAGTAATTTGTTATTTGGTTGACATCACTGATTGTTGTGGCTTCATCACCATCTCCAAAACCTAATTCGTACGGACCAGCAGTCCAAGAAGCATCATTAAATGAGTTATTTTTCCAACTTGTTCCTTGATTGGAACCATCATCTTTATATTTCCATCTCCAAAAAATTAACATAAGGTGGAGCAGCAGGCGCTGCAGAAGCAGTCATTGATAAGTCAAAAGTCACATCGGAAGATCCAGTACTTTGCTGATGAATTTCCACAGCAATTACATTTGTACCTGATTGTAACATAGCAGTTACATCCTGAGTATAATAAAGTTGTTTCATCGGCACCTCCTACGGCAGATGGAAGCAGGTGTATCAAAATCAACAGTACCTATAGGCATATTATCTCGGTAAAGCTCTACACCATTTAGATAAACTACAGCACCATCATCTCTCGGTAATTCAAAGAAAGATTACCGTATACATGGTTGACACTTCGAATGTATGTCTAAAATAATAAGTCAGATTCCACCTATATTATTGTTGTTAATTGTCGTTACATTGCCATTCGAAACCTAAATCTCCACCTCCAAGTGACCAAGAGGCATCATTAAATCCTACCTCATTCCAATTAGAAACTGGTGTTGGATTGCTATCCAATATCTCCAAATATCATTTTTGGAGATAAATTCGGACCATTATTTGTGCTAGTTGCTTCTAGTCTTAGGTCAAAACTCATCTGAAGATGTGGTATTTATGATAATTTCAACAGCAATGGTGTTTTAAGAAACCATTTACTAAAATAGAAGGTGAAATTGTTGTTGAATAATTCCATTTTCAGGATCTGCATTTCCTGACGCTAAGGTTTGATAATTTACTGTACCTGTTGGCATATTATCTCTCCAAACCTCTACTCCATTGATATATACAACTGCTCCATCATCTCTAACTAATTCAAGATCTAGACTTGCAATACTTGATACATTTACAACATTAAAAGTTGTTCTAAAATAGTTTGTAATTTGATCATTATCATTAATTACTGTTGCTTCATCACCATCTCCAAAACCAAGTTGTGCCGGACCTGATAGCCAACTTACATCATTGAATCCGCCAGCACGCCAAGCTGTCCCTTGATTCGAGCCATCATCCTTATATTTCCAAGAAGATCCAAAAGGTATCAACTCTGCAGTTCCCGTCCAGTTGGTAATTGTAGTTAACTGATAACTACATCCGTTGGAATCTGTTTCTGTAGTAATTACGGTTCGGCATTATTTAAGTTAGCATCATTAACATGAATAATTGGTATCACTACAAGTATATACTGTATTTGGATTGTACACTTTAAAATTATCAATGGCTAATCCATCGTATTGATATATTTCGTCTGATGCAAAAGCAAATCTAAATTTCACTTCTGATAAACCAGCCAATTGATCAATTACATGCGATAGGTTCAACCAACCGCCTGAACTTCCGCCTAAATCAACATCGCCTGACCAACCTTGATTAGAGCCCCACGGAGCCGAATTAATATCATTTCTGTTATACCAATTTGTAGTATCACCAAATCCACCAATAGTTTGCCAAGTAGCTCCATTATTTGTGGTATATTGAAACACCGCACCTTCCCAACTTTGCTCGATATCCCACCAAATACTAAATGAAACATCTAGATTACTTTCACCGGTAAAGTCAAAACAAGGACTAACCAATGTTGAATTTTCGTTTGCGTTATTTTTCGGTAGATAAACCACCGGTTGTCCAAGCTTGAGTACCATCTGCTGCGCCAGTTATTGTAGTTTGCAGTTCCCAAAGCCCAAGAGCTTGATGTTCCAGAAGCAATCCATCCAGCTGCGCCACTTTCCAGCTTTTCAGCATAAGGCACATTAAACTTGATCACAACTAGTGCTAAAGATGTCATTAACTACATCTGAGTTTCCACCTGAACAAATAGCCGAAACATTGATATCATATAATGTATTTGAAGTTAAGGCTACTAAATTGATAAATTGGTAGTGCTATAGATGGTAGATGTACTAGCACCGTTGTCGTAGTCAATTCTAAAAAGAATCACCCGCACCGGTATGACTCCAAGATATTGAAGCACTATTGCCAGTAATATTATCAACTTCAAGATTTAAAACATTGCTACAACTATTTGCGTTACATGCGGTTAAACACGGCATTGGCAACATTGTTTCGCATTAATGCACTTGGTTGAGGACCAAATCTAAAGTAAAATCAATTCCAACGCCACCAATCAAATGACAATAACTCATTATTGTTCCTTTAGCAGGAATGATATTATTTATATTATCAAAACAACCACTGGCTTCCGTAGCTTCATCAACTCTCTGTTTGTCCATCGCCATCATCGACCCAAAACCATTGAGTACGTAATACTGACTGCCACAGTCATCAATAGGCGTATTATTACCATTCCAAGCACAAGCATGAGTATGTCTTGAACCGAAATTATGTCCCATTTCATGTGCAAAAACTTCAACATCCCAAGAATATTTGGGAATCCATTAAAGTTATTATTGATATTGCTATAAGCTGTTCTATTGCCAATATTTGACGTACAAAGTACATTTACATAGGCTAGTCCACCATTTCCTCCAGTAGATCCTGATAACAAATGAGCTAAATCACCATTCAATGGCGCACCACCATTTAAATAAGCTTTTAAAGAAATTCAATCCTTCTGTAGAAGTGGCATCACTAAATGGATCTGATGGTGTATCCCAAACGTTTACATAAGATAGCGAGATATCCATAGAGTCATTGGCATATAAGGTTGCCACCACATTAAACATTGCTTCTTTATAATTAATGGTAGCAGCAACACTACTACTATTATCTACAAACATTTCATAATTACACTCTGTGAATTCGGACACAGTTTCCAGAACCTCTTGCCGTTTCCATTTCGATTCCCTTCATTAGAGGTTCAACAATCATATTATTTTCCGCTGTAGAATTACAATCTCTATAGCTATCTACTAATAAATCTTTTTTTGAAATACGAGGATATAATCATCACTATTATCTAGTTTCCTTGTTACTAATGTTCCATTGTCTCTCGATGCAGATACTTCATCATTTCGTCGTTAAAAAACTAATGGCTACTAATGAATTCTGTTTCCCTTCAATTATACCTTGATAGTGTACTCCATTTTCAGCATAACCAACATTGATTTTGCCGTTTACCTGTGTAAAATAGTCGTTAGAAACAATAGAAGTTTTAATCAACTTATACGCTTCGTATCTTTAGATTGTTGGAATACTTAATTGTAGCACAGCTGGTTGTTCAACACACAATATCTGAAATAGATTTTTTGTCCTTTAAAAACTTGTGCCTCCTTTACTGTCAGGAAAAACTTATTTCCATTAACCAATTTGGTAATTATATTTTCTTTGAAACTGTTCAGTATTCTGATATACCTTTTGTTCAATAGCATTTTGCGCCTGCAATTGTCCACTAATGATGAAGCATGCAAAAATAGAAAGTGGCTAAATAGAAAAATCTATTCATAGTATAGGGGGTTTATGTTAAGCACCTAACGGTGCCTTTAAATATATACTAGCTAAATAGTAAACGCAACCTTAAAATCATTTCACTGATTGCAGTAGCAACCCAACATGCTTTGTTATTTTTTAGACTACCGAATAAATGGACAATCAAAGCGCTATAATGAACTTATTCGCTATGGCAAAAATTTTATCATTAGTTAGAGGTTTTATTCTGTAATTGCCTGTAAATTTGCCAAAAGCAGGAAGAACAGCACTACTCTGAGAAGTAAAAACAAGGTAAAGTAATGGATTGGCGCCCTTTACCTACTAATTTAACCGCAGGATGAATATGACCACATATGTTATATGTTTTATCTTGAAGCGCTTCTTCTTCTAGAGGTTCATGAGTGAATGAGAAAGGTCCCCCAAATTCAATTTCTCCCGATGGATAACAAGATTCAATAATTGATACCAACTTTCATCCATGATATCATGATTTCCAACCACTAAATAGCGTTAGATTTGGATAGTTGTCAAAAAAATCTTTATTTAACTTCTAATACGTGATGATTGGCTTCACTATGAAACAAATCACCCAATAACAATAACTCATTTGGCTGTAAACATCAATCAAACCTTTAACGATAGATAGATTTTTGTAATCTCCGGTTTAGAGCACTCCCTACCCCACTTTTTCTAAAGTGACTTTGCCTAAATGTAAATCGCTAATAATTAAGCAAGCTTCTTCTTCCCAAAATATTGCTCTTTGTGCCAATAAGAAGAAGCTTTGATTACGAATTATATGTTGGTGTTTAATCAAGACGCTAAGGTAAAAAACAAAAAGTAACATTGCTATAACTCTCTTTTGTTTTTGCGCCTCTATAAGTGTCAAAGTCATTTATTATTTCACTATTACCATCCATTACAGTTGATCCTCAGAATACTTTAAAAAATCTGTTTCTGAATCAACTGGAAATATCACTTGTTCAATTCCATTTCTTTTATAAAATACTCCATGATTGACGACTCCTTCTGATGTAGTTCCATATAGATTAAATAACCGTCATTACCATCAATCATACGTTTTCAAGATACAGAGCATTTAATCTGCTTCTTGTTATGAATATTATCTAAACAATTTATTCCAATTAGATGAGTATTTACATTGGTATTGATAATAGAAATCATTCCTTTATTTGCAGCTCCTCCATTGGAGGATAATTCCAAAAATACTATGTTCTTTTGCACTAACTGAAAATGAAAAATTATAAACATAACAACTAAAGATATTTTGCTTAAAAATTTTGAATTTAAATTTGATCTAACATTCAATTTTGGTTCACAATTTTTGCCTTCGTTTAACATGGTTGTAAATTTTAGTGTGAGTGATTTTTTGTTCCTGTCAGTAATTAATGTTTTCCAAGTACGTTTAGTCACCCTATTGAGATAAAAATAATTCCCTCCCAAATTTCTTACATCCACTGATAATAAAGGGATAAAACAAATAATATAAATTTATTATTTGTTTTTTTAAGAAAAATTGGAACATATAACAAGACTTGAGAATTATTGGTTCATTTAAATGGAAAAATATTTATTCTTTCAATTCATATTTATTTAAATGAATTGATGATTAAAGTGCTACATGGTGTAGTATTTATAAAATTTATTGCTTCGCTTTTTTTGCATTTAAAATATATGCTAATGAAACAGGAAAGGGACTTTAAAACCTATTATTATGTTATAGTATCCTCTTACTATAACTACTGACCTTAGTAATCTAAAATTTCGATAAAATGTTAAATTTTGTTTGAATATATTTTTAGAGGGTTACTTTTTAAGGAAATACATCTAATGTCAGAGAGTCAAAATATTTTAGAAAAGCTGAAGAAGGGAGATAGCTACTCCTCAACGCTATTTATAGAGAAAATGAAATTTGTTGGGTGGGCAGCTAAACAATTTAATGCAGATGATGAAATGGCAACAGAAATATATCAAGACGCAGTGGTGACCTTATACGAAAATATACATTCAGGTAAGCTCACCGATATGACCTTAGTCTTAAGTCCTACCTATTTGCCATCGGAAGAAATAAATTTCTTGAACTCACAAGGTATCACAAAAAGAATACTAGTATTCCTGATCATGTAGAGATAGAGCAAATTGATGAAGAGATAGATTATGGGGGAAAAATGAAGAGTTTGAACAAAGTAGGCATGGCTTTAAAACAAATGGGTCCACCTTGCAAGACACTTCTCGAGTTTTATTATTACGAAAAAGAAACAAATGGATCGACAACTTTAATGGACTATAAAAATCCAGCAACTGCTAAAAACCAAAAATATAAATGTATACAACGATTAAAAGAAAAATTGTATTTGAAAATATATCACAACATAGACAGAACAAAATATCGAATTAATTGAAGGCTATTTGCTGGACAAGCCTCATTGAGGATGACAAAGTTGAAAGATTGCTATCAGATGATAAAGGTTTGCTCAATTGTTTCAAGAGTTAAAAATTCTAATTGGAGGCATTCAACATTCTACTCTGACAAGAGATTTTATCTCAACTAAAAAGATGAAGAACAAACATTCAAAGGAAAATTCCATTAAAGGTAAAGTTATATCTATCAACGAGCCCACTAAAAGAAATTTATGGGCACCTTTATCCATTGCTGCCAGTCTTATCCTATTAATTGGTTTAGTGATTTCAACAATCCTTTTTCAAAAAAGTTGAGTTGACTTTAAGTTAATTTCCTTAATTACGCCTCTATCTTTTAAGTATTGTGGGATCTTTAGTGTATGAACTTGATCCAATAAAAAATCCTTTAACTCGGCAACTTCATCTAGATTCTTTGGCACAGAAGGGTTACTTTCAACAAAGTCATTCCAAACTTTATTGTCTTTTATCAATTTATAATATCCTTCAAGATCTACTTTCCCTCTAATTTCGTTGCCAAATTCAATTGCGTTATCAATCAAATTAGAAATATCCTTTTGTGTAACTTGATTTTTTAGTGCTGCTGCAATTTCATCTGCTGAATTGCTTAGTTTATCCCAGATTCCCATTAGTTTTTCATTTTGATTCTAATCTTATAATGCTTTTCCCTCTGACTGGATTTTACAGCATTTACTACATTGTAACTATATCAGTTAATTACAATAAACATCATTATATGATGGACGAACTAAAAAGTCACCCAACAATTATTTATAAGGTTGAAATATTTCTAAGTAAAGTTCTCTCGGTAATAAAATAAAGTTGCTTTAGTAGGTCAGTTGCTGCAACAATAACAAAATAAGCAATTATTAATAAAAAATATCATGTTATCATATAAAACTCCTTTCTATTAGCTATAAAATAAAAAAGGCTCTCCAGTGAGGGCCTTTTCCCTAAGCAATGAATCAGTTCTATCTTTAATAACCCAATAACCCCGTTTCAATTAAAAGGTGTAGAACTGATGTTAGAAAATAACTGATGAGTTTGTTTTCTTATACCTAAATGTAAATAGGATTAAAAGGTCACCTTCAAAAAAATAAAATGATATTTTCTTTCAAAAAGGATTTAGAGATTGAGTAACAAGTTGGGCTGATGTTCTGAAATACCTCGAAGTATTCTGAACTAATAAAAAAAGGAGATTCTCCCCCGAGAATCCCCTACCTGCATAAAAAAACTTACTACTTTCGGTTCAATATGAAATAGGATATAAAAGGTCACCCAGCTATTTTATTTTTTTGAAAATTATTTTGAAAGTGCGCATTTAATTGTCGAATTCGCCTTTGTTGTAAGCATTTCACGATTTCATATCTAGCTGCATTTTTTTGACTCGATCTTCTAACTTTTCTGAACTTACTTGAGATCTAGATAATCTATCTACAATAATGGGAAATGCGAAAGGTGTCATCTTACTTGGATATTTTACAATGATGTTTTGCTGGTTAATCCGTTTTAATGCTTCTCTTAATCTGCCTTCTTCCAATTGCTGATCCATGGCTTCTTCATACGCTTGTCTAAGTAATAAATTAGTTGGATCGTAATCGTAAAATACGTTGAACAACAAACCTGATGAGGCTTGCATATGACGCTCTTTTTTTATTTTTCCGGGAAAGCCTTGAAATACCATTCCACTAATGGAAGCAATATCTCTAAATCTGCGCCGAGCCATTTCATTTGCATTTACACTGGCTTGGATATCTTCTTTTAAATAATCTGTCGAAAAAATATTGTTATCTAAGATAGCTTGAATATCTAATGGATCTTCTGATAACAACTCTAAACCATAATCATTCATGGCAATAGAAAATGTTATTGGCTGAAGCAATGATATTCGATAAGCAATTATAGCGCCTAACCCTTCATGTACAAACCTTCCTTCAAATGGATACAGCACTAAATGATAGCCTTCCCTACTTTGAAAATACTCTATTAAAAACTCAGCCGCTGAAGGAATAATTGACAGTTCTCGTTGAATCTTTAGCAATGGCTGTAGCGTTTCATATTCAGGGCTATCTCCATCCGAATGCATGGTTTCTCTCAATAACTTAGACATCTGACTTGACAGTGGCATTCGCCCACCTTGAAATGATGGTACCTTTCCTGTTTTTCTTTTACTTCTTCTCACCTGAACAACTAAGCCTTTCAACCTAACAAATTCTAGCGCTCTTCCTGAGAACCAAAAAACATCTCCCGGTTGGAGTTTAGAAATGAAATATTCTTCTACCGTTCCAATTCTCCCTCCGGAAACAAATTTCACTTGCAACATTTGATCACTCACAATTGTCCCAATGGATAATCGATGACGTTGTGCGACTCTTCTATTGGTTACTTTATAAACGCCATCTTCTATCACCATTTTATGAAACTCGTCATAAACATCCATTTTCTTCCCACCATTCACTAAAAAATCTAAACACCAATGCCACTCCTCTCTTGAAACACTTTCAAATGCATATGTAGATGTCACTTCATCATAAATTGTTTGTTCATCAAATCCATCAGATATGGCTAATGTCATCAAGTATTGCAATAAAACATCAAACGATCTGATAAACGGAATTCTAGCTTCTACTACTTTAGTTTCAATAGCCTTTTGCAAAGCTGCTGCTTCCACTAATTCTAATGCATGGGTGGGCACAAAATATATCTTGCTGGTAGCGCCAGGTTGATGTCCGCTTCTACCGGCACGTTGAATAAATCTGGCGACACCTTTCGGACTTCCAATTTGAATAACAGCATCTACCGGTCTAAAATCCACTCCTAAATCTAGACTTGAAGTACAAACCACTGCTTTTAACTGTCCTTCATGTAAAGCATCTTCCACCCAATGCCGCAAATTCTTACTTAATGAGCCATGATGCATCGCAATTTGTCCTGCTAACTCAGGTGCTCGATCTAGTAACTTTTGATACCATATTTCACAAAAAGAACGCGTATTGGTAAAGATCAAAGTACTTCCGCTTTGATTAATGATTGGAATAACCTTATCAATCATCATGATGCCTAAATGACCCGCCCAAGGATACTTCTCAATATCTTCAGGTAAAACACTTTCTACTTGAATTTTCTTTTCAATATTAGACTTAATAAATACATGTTCTTGATTGGGTAAAACGCCTTGTAATACAGCCATGGCTTCTTCCAAATTACCAATGGTTGCTGAAATTCCCCAAACTTTTAGTTTTGGACAAATTCCTTTCATTCTTGATAAAGCTAACTCAACTTGAACACCTCTTTTGGAGCCTAATAACTCATGCCATTCATCGACAACAACAGCTTTTAGATTTTGGAAATATTTGTGATATCCTTTCTGACCTATTAAAATATGCCAACTTTCAGGAGTAGTGATTAATATGTTTGGTGGATTCTTTTTCTGTGTTTGTCTTTCGGCAGCCGAAGTATCTCCTATTCTTATAGCCACTGTAAAATCAAGGTTCCAATCCCTAATTAATTTATCAGCGGAAAGTTTTATCTCCTTGGTTAAGGCTCTGATGGGAGCAATCCAAATGACTTGTAAACCCTTCACTTTATTGGCCTTCATCATTTCTATAATCGCCGGTATCATTAAAGCATAAGTTTTTCCGCTACCTGTTGGAGCATTTAGTAAACCCGATTGCCCTGATAAAAATGCCGCCCATGTTTTTTCTTGAAAAGGAAATGACTTCCATTGATTGGAGTTAAACCATTGATTGGCCTTATCTATTTGTTCCACTAATGTCACCTACTGCAAAAATATAGTTATTAATATATGCGGTTATTAAATATTCAGAAATACTTAAAAAGTTGATAAGAAAAAGTTTCAAAATGTTGTATTTTTCTTGTTCCATACCAAAACACCTAATATGAAATACATTTACATTACAATTATTTTACTATTCATTTCAAGTTCAATCAAAGCCGATGATTGCTTTGGTGGCAGATATATTGACTATATTTTTGATGATTACATTGTAGATGCGAATAATGTTTTTGCAAGAAAACAAACGTCAAATGGAGTTTGGCAAAATTTAAGATATGATGTTTATCTTCCAAAAGGTGATACGGAAACTAATAGACCGGCAGTATTTTTGGCTCATGGTGGTGGTTTTATCAATTTAATTGATCAAAAAAGTCCAGACATAGTAAGAATTGCAAGAGATTTAGTAGCTAGAGGCTATGTTGTTTTTTCAGTAGAATACAGAGAAGAACCTACTTTCCTTTCATTATTCTCTGAGGAAAAAATGGTAAAGGCATTGGCTACTGCGTTAATTGATATAAGAGAAGCTACTTGTTATTTAATGGATACAACTATTAACTATAATAATCCTTATGGTGTTGATCCTTCAAGAGTTATAATTGGTGGTGTGTCGGCAGGTGCAGTGAGTTTTTTACAAGCAGTATTTTTAGATAGTTTGACTTGGGCACCACCTCAATATGAAGAATGGATTTTAGAAGTAGAGCCAAACACCCAAGCTTTATTAGATAACAAATATTGTGGCGCTAATGTCATCGGATTAATCAATGTTTCAGGTGCTATTTTAGATACTAATTGGATCAAATCTTACAATGCAGATAATTATCCTCCAATGATGCATGTTCATGGTACATCAGATGATATTGTACCCTATAATATTGACAGACCATTTGGTTTACCTACTTTACCGAAATTAATGGGCAGTTATCCTATTGATCAAAAACTAAAAAGTATTGGTGTTAGAAGTGAGTTAGACACTTGGAATGGACTAGGCCATGTTCCATTTTTTGGTTTAGATCTACAAGCTCTATTTAGTGGCAATCCGCTAGATTTCATTTTTACACCTACAGTGCTTAATCCTACATTAAAACATATAGGTGAATTCTGTTACAGCTTATTAGGTTGCCCTGAATTGGTTTTAAACAATAGCAATAATGCTTATCAAGAACTTAGTTTTTACCCTAATCCTAACTATGGGAAGTTTACTATTGAATTGCCAAGCTTGCAAGGATCAACACATGGTAATTTGCAAATTATAAACGGTGCAGGTCAAATAATGTATAATCAAGATATCAATTCCAACAATACCCAAATTGAAATCAACCAAGCTCTTTCTAAAGGTATTTATACGGTTGTATTGAATTATGATGGTCCTTTTGAAAAGAAATACTTTAGTGAGCGAATGGTAGTATTGGATTAAATTTTGATAACTAACGCTCAATGCATTGATTCAAGCGCTAAACTTTTGTTAACTAGCGTTTGTTTAGAAAATTGACTTTTAAATTTCTCGTATGGATGGATATATGCCAAGTGCAAAAATACTTATTATAGCTACCATTGCAGCAGTATTAGTTTGTATTTTAATTTATATGCTATTGAAAAGAGAAGATGATAATATGAAAAATCAGAATCACTAAGGCATTACTTTGAAAAGACACCTTTTCTCTCTTTTAATCCTTTTTGTATTAATCGATCGATCTCATCCTTTACATCATCCACATAGCGTTCTAACATCACCTCATGTCCGATGCCCGGATCAAAATACATCGGTTCACCGATATTGATGATAACCTTGGAAGGCAAAATAGCCGGCAAAAGAATTGGTGCTGATGGCAAACCTAACATTTTAGCAATTCTCTTGGGATTACCTAATGATATAATTGATTCTTCACATCCAACTATGCCCACAGGAATTATAGGCGTTTGATGCATAACAGCAAGATTCATAAATCCTGTACCAAATTTTTGTAATTTATATCTATCCTTAAATGGCTTTGAAATACCTCTTGAACCTTCGGGAAATACAAGTATAGCTTCTTCTGCTTCCAACATTCTTTTACAATTAGTTGGATTTCCTACTACGCCACCAATTTTTGCAAAATATTCACTTAAGAAAGGAACGGTTGGTATGAATCGCTCCATCATTGTTTTACATACTCTAGGAGCCAAAGGATTAGTAAGCAAAGTATATCCTAAAAGAAAACCATCAATAGGCAATTGTCCGCTATGATTAGCAATAATCAATGCTCTTCCAGTGGGTGGAATGTGTTCCAAACCATGTGCTTCTACCCTAAAATATTTCTCATAGAAGATTTTCCCAACTCCTAAAAAAGATTTTATTCCATCTGAATTATATCCCCAAGGATCGAATCCAAAAGAACCTACATTGGTTGGAAAACGTTTCATTAGCGTATCCAATCCCTCCGATTTGGTGATATTCTTTATACTATCTAAAAGTCCCAATGTTTATTTCTTTAGTCTTCTATAATATTTAAATATATCGCTAAGGGATTTTTTAGGTTTAAACCCAAAAGTTTTCTCAAATAAAGAACCATCAATAATAACAGGATATTTAAAATAATTGATCAAATGAACCGGAAATGACTTCCATTTCATCATTTTACTAATCCGCTCTGCCAAGATTGGTGGCACTGAAGGAATTTGAATTTTAGTACAACCCGATTCTTCTACAGCTTTTTGAAAAGCGATGTAATCATCAGGAGCTACATTATATAAGCCGGGAATATTCTTCTCATATGCTAAACAAATAGCGTCTCTCATATCATCAATATGAATGAATTGCATTAAGGGCGAAAATCCCCAAAGCACTTGTGCTTTCTTTTGTGATAAAAGCGTACTAAATGTATTTTTTACACCTGGCCCAGCAATGTTGCAAGGTCTAAGAATGGTGATATTTAGTTCAGGATACTTATACAAATAAATATTAGCCAAGTTTTCTAACTCTACTGAATCCACTAAATCCATTGTAAGCTCAGCAGCTTTTAAAGGAGTTTTCTCATCCAACAAAGAAGGATTATAAGGATGAGCTCCATAGACAAAGTAAGTAGACAATACTAAAACTTGCTTGACATTGTACTTCTTACTTAAATCGAATAATTTCTGAGTACCAATTACATTCGCATTGTATCTACTAAATCTATTCGCTTCATTGGCTTGTATTCTACCTAAATGAATAATTCCATCAATTACGTGATCCCGAAAAATATCTTCAAACAATCTTTTATTGAAATCGGCCTTTTGACTAATAATTGGCGGCGGAAATTCAACTTGTTTTCTAAAATCAACAGCAATAACGCGATACTTGGCGCTTAGCTTATGGATAATAGCTTGAGCTAATGCACCGGCAGCACCAGTAACCATAATTTTCGGTCGTAAATTTTGTCTTTCAGCCATTAGTCAAATAAATTCTCTCTTTTGGATAATCCTAAATCTATTAATTTTTTTACTTCCTTTTTAACTATTTCTACATTTTTAACCAGAATATCACTTTTCATATTAGAGTCATCAAAATATATAGGTTTACCAAAATGAATAATTACTTTGGTTGGCCAAACAATAGGAATTACTAAGGGTAATGTTGGCATTCCTAACTTTTTAGCCAATGGTTTAAAATCTGCTAAAGATACAATTGATTCCTCACAACCAACCACCCCAACAGGAATAATGGGTGTTTTGTGTTTCATAGCTAGATGGACGAATCCACTGCCAAACTTTTGTAGTTGATAGCGTTGACTAAAAACTTTGCTAGTTCCTTTAACGCCTTCCGGAAAAACAATTATCGCTTGTTCGTTTTCCAGCATTACTCTACAATTATCTACATCACCTAATACTGCTCCCATCCTATTTAAAGCATTTCCAATAAACGGAACTGTAGGAAAAAATCTTTCCATCATTGCTTTTGGAGATCTCGGTGCGTAATCATTAGTTAGCATAGCGTAACCAATTAAGGCGCCATCTAAAGGTAATTGACCACTATGATTAGGGATTATTAAAACTCTGCCTTCTTTAGGTATATTTTCTAGACCATAAGATTCAACACGAAAATATTTTTCATAAAAGAACTTAGCGATCGGGAAAGATCGTTCTATGCCTTTCAAATGGAAGCCCCAAGGATCGTAACCAAATGAGCCCACTTTTTTAGCAGCAATGTCCAAATATTTTTTTCGATTAGGAATAATATTGATTTTTGTAATTAATAACTCTGATTGAAAGATAGTATAATAATGTAATACTACAAACGGGTGGATATTAATTCAATATTTGCTTAATAATTGCGCTTAACTTTTCAAATTCTATTAGGAAACCATCATGTCCAAAATCTGAATCTATAATAGTTAAGTCAGAATGCGACAAATGTTGGTGCAAAAATTGCTGCTCATTTAGAGGAAAGAGATAATCGGATTCTATGCCCACTAAATGAGTTTTAGTGGTAATTTGTCCTAACACCATTTCTAAGCTTTCTCGATTTCGTGCCATATTATGACTATCCATTGCTTTGGAGAGAATCCAGTAAGAATAGGCATTAAACCTTTTCATTAGCTTTTCTCCTTGGTATTTTTGATAGGATGATGCTTTAAATTGATCAAACTTATCATTGTTCGCCTCTTTTTGTGTTCTATCATAAGCTCTATAATTTCTGTATGAAATTACGCCTATACCTCTTGCGGCTCCCATTCCTTTTAATCCCGCATCTTTATTGCGCTCTCCAAAAGTTGAATCTACCTCTATTGCAATTCGTTGGCTTTCATTAAAAGCAATTCCCCAAGGAGAATGAAATGCATTGGTAGCCCCTAATAAAACATCGTCAAAAAGGTCTGGATTTTCGTACATCCATTCTAACAACTGTTGTCCCCCCATGGAAAAACCAACTGCAAATCTGATCTTCTTTATTTTTAAATGATCCTTTACAATCTGTAATGTTTTTACCATATCTCTAATGGTTACAACAGGAAAATCACCATAATACGGCTCGTTTGTTTTAGGATTAATACTTAATGGTCCGGTAGTTCCATAGCAACTTCCCAACATATTGACACATACAATAAAATGATCTTTGGGATTGAACAATTTATTCTCTCCTACCATTCCTTCCCACCATTCAGATGGATCAGAATTAGCGGTAAATGCATGGCAAATCCAAATAACATTATTCTTACTTGGATCATAATTTCCATAAGTATGATAAGTGATTTGTATGGATTCAAATTCGAAACCACTTTCAATGATCACCGGTTGGTTATGTAAGTGAGTATGTCGCTGCACAATAAAACAAATATAAGAGAAGGTTTGAGCTGTAAAGTACAGTTGAAGTCTAAAACAAGTTAAGATAATACTAAGAAAATAAGTTTAGGCTACCTCTAACCTATATGACACTAGATTATTCTCATTAATCTCTTTACTTGCCTGATAAACATCTTTGACAAAGCTGCCAATACTATCAATAGCATCTTTTGATTCTGGTAACACTCCTCCTAAATAATGCCATACATGAAACATATTCTCCCAAACTTCTAACTCTACTTCACAGCCATTTTTTTTCAATTTTTTGGCTAACCGAGTGGAGTCATCTAAAATTACTTCATTACCACCTACTTGAATCAGAATTGGTGGCAGCTGACTTAAATCACCATATAAAGGCGAGATATAAGGATTAGTTGGCGAATCTTCACCAATATATAAACCAGCAAAGTATTTTAAAACTTTTGGATCAATTAAAGGATCATTATAAATTTTAGTTCTTATGCTTTCACCCGTCATCGCTAAATCCGTCCAAGGACTAATTAAAGTTGCCCCTTTTGGCATTGGCTTTCTTTGTTTTTTAAGTTTAAGCATTAAAGCCATACACAATCCTCCTCCAGCAGAATCTCCGGCTAAAAAAATGTTTTTATGTCCTTGAGCTAAAAGCTCATTATAAGCCGACAATGCATCTTCTAATGCAGCCGGATAAGGATAATCAGGCGCTAATCTATAATTGATACCAATAGCTTTACATTTAGATGCCCTAGCTATTCGTGCAATTAACGCTTTGTGTGTTTTAACGGAACCCGCACAATAAGCTCCACCGTGTAAATACAGAACAACTCTGTCTTTATTCATTTGCTTTGGATAAAAACTCATTGCTTCTAATCCTGCAATTTCATGTTTTTCTGATTTTACAAATCGTGGAAATTTTGTAAAAACTGAAAGTCTTTCAAAACTTTTTCTTTGAGTAAACGTCTCCGCTTTATGAATAAAAAAACTACTTCGAATCGTACGTGCAATTACGTTAACTACAGAGCTTTGTAAACTTGCCATTTCCTTTTTAATTTGCTCGCCTAAAATATAACAAATCTATTAAATAATCAACGCTTAGTTAATAATTTCTAAACATTACAATAGAAACTAATTTGAAACCTAAATTTATTTCAACTGTTTAGTATTTTAGAAATGTAATGATTTAAAATTTTGAAATACAGAATATATACAACCTATGCTTATACGCTTTTAGCAGTTATGCTAATACCTGTTCTATTAGCTTATCTCTTTGTACGGTTGTTTGTACCCTACAAAAATCGAATGAAATATGTTTATTCTATCAATAAGGCAGTTATTAACCTCTGGACACCACTTGTAGGATTAAATTTTACTTCAAAAAATAGCGACAAGATAAATTTAAGCGATAGTTATATAGTCGTAATGAATCACGTAAATGTGACAGACATTTTTCTAGCCAATAAATGTTTAAAAATACCGGGAAAACCACTTATTAAAAAGGAAACGCTTCATGTACCAATTTTAGGTTGGTTATTTAGAATGTCGGCTGTTGCAGTTGTACGAAATGATAAGCAAAGCAGAAATTTAGCTTATAAATCACTAAAAAAAGCTTTAAATAAAGGTGATTCATTATTGATTTTTCCAGAAGGGAGTCGAAACAACGATTCTATTGCTTTAGATGAATTTAAACTAGGAGCATTTAGATTATCAATTGAAACAGGAGTGAAAATTTTACCTGTTGTTGCAATTAACTCAAGATCGATAGGTAACGATAAGTCATTAATTATAAAACCTGGTTCTGCACAGTTACATTATCTCCCCCCTTTAGACCCTAGTAAATTCAAAGGTTCTGCTGATAAGTTAAAAGAACATTGCTACAATCATATGAAAAAAGAAATTTTAAGCTTCGATTTATCTTTTAGAACTAATTAATAAGTAAATACGTTATTTTTGTAAGATATGGTACAAGTTTTATTAGCAACAACGGTTATTATTGGACTAGCATTTGCAGGTATTGCACTACGTATAATTTTTGTAAAAGGAGGTGAATTTAGAGGTACTTGCGCCACCAACAACCCAATGCTTAAAAATGAAATTGGTGAATGCACCGTTTGTGGAGCAAGACCAGAAGAAGAGTGCAAAAGCACTAATTAACACTTACTATACTTGCATCAAAGTTATTGGTGCTTTGTAATTCAATATCACTTCCATCTTCATTTAGTTTTATAAATAAAACTTTTATTGATTCGATTTCTTTTGCCACATTAAAAGCCTTTTCAAATCCCATAGCCATAAACCCGGTAGCATAAGCATCTGCTTTAGCACAGTTATCCGCTATGACACTCACTGCTAACAAATCGTTTATTTCTGCATATCCACTTATTGGATTGATAGTATGTCCAACAATCTCTCCATCCACCTGATGGAAATTTCTGTAGTTACCTGAAGAGGCTATCGCTTGGTTTTTTAATTGGATAATGGCTTGATTTTGTCTATTGGATAAATTTTCAGTACTAATTGGTTTATCTATACCAATCTTCCAAAATTCTTGTTGATCGTTTATTCCTTTTACTCTCACTTCACCACCAATTTCAACCATATAGTTTTCAATATCTAGATTTTGCAACATCTCGCAAATCAAGTCTACTCCTTTACCTTTTGCAATAGCATTTAAATCAATTGATAAGCCTTCTACTGATTTAAATAAGCACAATTGGTTATCGTATTTTGTCCATCGTAATTTATCTAAACCAATATTTAAAAGTATTGCATCAATTTCAATAGGGTTGGCCTGTATTAGGGCTTCCTTTTTAGGCCCGAATCCCCAATATTTTACTAGCGGCATAACCGTTGGATCGAAATATCCTTGTGTGTTCTCCCAAACTTCTTTTGATAAATTTAGTGTATTATAGAAATGACTCTCAATATCCCTGAAGCATATTGAGTCATCATTAGTTCTATTAATAATACTAATGATGCTAGACGTATCGTAAGTAGAAAAAACGGAATTGAAACTACCAAGAAGTGAATCAACCCTAAATTTTAAATTTTGATGATGAGTACTAGCCTTAATAGAATAAGTGGTCCCCATTGTTTCCCCCTTAATAAATACATAGTCTAAGCTATTATTCTCTTTTAGTTGAGATTGACATCCCAACAATATTACGAGGGAGCTAAACAAGTAAATATATTTATTGAAGAAAGTTATCGATTTTTTTCGATTGTTTCTTATAGGATTGGACACTTAATAGATTTAAACTTATTAGACTCAGGAAAAATTCGACCTGTATAGGTAATAGAAATCTCGGCTCCACCTTCACCTCGAGAAGCAGCGGTTAATTTTGAAATATTAACATCGTAGCTAAACACAAAACTAACTGGTTTATAATCCAACCGAACTACTGGAATAATGGCATCCGCAAATCTATAGAAAGCTCCTAATTGGAAGTTAACCGATTCTCTAGTTTGAAACTGACTACCGAATTTATATTTAAAGAAAGTTCCAAATATCAACTCTTGAGAAGGTCCTTGCTTTTGGTATAATATACTAGGCACAAAACTAACTCTATTGGATACTGTAAACTGGCTACCGAATTGAGCTGTAAACCTTCTATCCAATTGGATGTTTTCACCAGCAAAAAACGAAACATTAGGTTGAAATATGTTAAACAAAGCTCCACCTAAATAAAAGTTAACATCATCAGATGGTTGATAAAACCAAAGTAAACCTGCACCTAAATTGAAAAAATTATAATTCTCTAAAAGGTTTGTTTCTACTTGATCAGGAAACTGTGCATTAGTAAAATCAATAGATCGTTGACTAAATGTGCCATGAAAACCAACTCCCAAAAAGTTAGATCTACTTCTATCCAACGCTAACACATAAGACAATGCCAAACCCGCTTGATTTGTTTTTAGTCCTAAATCTCCAGCGGCGTCATTAATGAATGTTGCCCCTACGCCTAAAGTAGACCCTCCTGTTTTATTTCTTAAGAATCCAAAATCTGCTGCTACTGCAGCTGTTCTAAAGGCATTACCAAATCCATTTCCGAAGGTTTCCCACTGCATTCTAAAATCAGCTGCTACTCTAACATCCCCTTCGGTAAAACCTGTAAAAGCAGGATTATGGAAGATTGGCATGGAGAAGAAATGACTGAAATGCACATCTTGAGCTTTGCTTGTGGTAAAGCATAAAATTATTAATAAACTTAAAATGGCTTTTTTCATTTACAAAAATTTTCTTCCAATTACTTTAGTAATGTTATGTTTCCTTTCCTAATTGATCTTTGAAGATTGGTACAAACCAATTCCATATAATACACATAAACGCCAGGATCAAGTAACTTACCATTTTGTGTTCCATCCCAAGAAGCGGTTTCTGTATCAGCTTCAAAAACTAATTCTCCCCAACGATTAAATATTTTGAATGTAGACACTTCTGCGATTCCTAATCCTGGAGTAATTTTTAATCGATCATTAATTCCATCTCCATTTGGTGTAAACACATTAGGAACTGAAGCAATACCTTGGGCACAATCTTCTACTATTAAAAGAACAACCGAATCTATAGCTCTACATCCACCGTTTCCTACTTCAACAAAATAAACTTCGGTTTCCGTTATTGGACCAGTTGTAATTGATTGAGTGTTATTAATAAAATTACCTTCGCTATCAAACCAATTATATGTTACAATAGCTGGTGAAAAAGCAGTTAAGTCAACAGTTGATCCTGCTACTACTACCTGATCTTCTCCCGCATCAACAAATGGTGCCCCTGATACTTCAATAGTGACATTTGCTTGCTCAGGTTCACATAATCCACTAGATATAGACACTGAATAAACCGTTGTGCTGTTTGGAGAAGCAATTGGATTAGGAATATTTGGATTAGATAATCCTGCTGCAGGAGTCCAAACATAATCTATCGTTCCGTCTTGAGGGAACTGTGTAGCTTCTGCTAGTAATTCTACCGTTTGTCCAGCACATATTTGTGCATCCGGCCCTACCAAACCTTGAATTTCCTTTAATACATCTACTTGAACGGTTAAAGTATCGGCACAGACAATTGTATCATTGTACATTACTACTTGAAAAACTGTTGTATCAGTTGGCAATACTGTTGGATTAGGACTAGTATTATTAATAATTACACTAGCCGGAGACCATAAATAATTGGTAGCTCCTGAAGCAGATAATTGTATATCATCACCAATACATATTGATTTTCCAGGCCCTATTGTTCCATTAGGAGTTTCAAATATTTTTATTGTAAAACTAGTATCATCCTTACAACCAAAATCAGTTGTTACTTCATAATTAACAGTCAAATTACCAGTAACGGTGCCATCATAAACATGGGTCGGGTTTGTTTGATTACTCGTAGTTCCATCACCAAAATTCCAAAGCACATTGGCTATAAAATCTCCTGTTGTTTGTGCCGAGTCAATTATACTGCTATCGTTAAAGATAATAGGTCCAGTATCACACAAATAAGTTTGGTCAACAATTGCCCCAGTCTTTAGTCTACTGACATAAATACTTCTACCTAACTCTACCTCTACAGGAGGGCAATTCTCAGCCTTTAACAAAATTAAAGGTTTGTATACACCCGGATCATCATAGGTAACAGTAATATTATCTGTAGTTACAATATCATTTAAAGTTTGTCCATCTCCAAAATCCCAAAATATTGAATCCGTTCTTTGAACATTTACTTGACTAAATAATACATCATCAGGTGCACAAATTGTATCTGGATTAAAAGTAAATCTACCTGCTTGACCTCCAATAAAAATGAAATCCTTTTTATAAATACTATCTCTACATAAAGCCCCATCTACTACTAAAGCAACGTCCCAATAGCCATCAAAAGCACTACCTGCCGTATAAATATTAGTCCCATTAGCAAACCCTACTAATTCATCTCCGGAATATCCTGGATCATCAGTATCTAGCTCGTAATACCATTTAATGTAGTTTAATTGCCCCGGTAACGGTGCTGGAACCATTGTAAAATTAGATGTTAAGGTAGGACAATTGGCACTATCTCTATCCACCACAAAGTCAAATCCTGACCCTGTAACAGTTATGTAAAAGCTTGCTGTAGTATCATCACTACAAGTGGCTCCACTCGCTGTACTTGTAACCGTTAATGTAACATCATATGTATTGGCCGTTCCATAAGTTACAACAGGATTTTCTAATGTTGATGATGATGGAGTCCCTCCAGGAAAACTCCAATTATAAGTAAGATTCCCTCCCAAACTTAAATTGTTAAAACTTATTTGTTCACCTGGACAAATATTAGTTTTGTCACTACTAAAATTAGCCACTGCTCCACCAACAATTAAAGTTGTTGTTGTGTCATCAGAACAACCTATCGCATCAAAAGTCGTTAATTGCACAGTATATTGTCCTGGCGAATTATAGGGAGGAGGTGAAGGATTTAAAGTATTATTAAAAGATTGAACTCCAGCACCATCAGTTTGTATTAGCCAGTTAGCATCTGCAATTACATTTGCACCTCCATTTAGTGATAACATTTCTGCATTTAATACTGCTGTAAATGGCGTATTACATGACCCTAAGACACCATTAATATCAGCAACACCACCTCCTACAGTTATGGGATACTGAGTTAACTGTACACAAGCAGGGGAAGAATTGTCTCTTGTTCTTAAAGTTGCAGTATAAGTACCACTATTAGTGTACACATGATTTATGGTTTGTGGTGTTCCAAAAAAATCTGTAGAATCTCCATCTCCAAAATACCATTTCCAAGCTACAACACCCGGAGTATTATCAAAAAAGGACACATTCTCACCTGGACAAATCTCACTAGGATTTATAGTAGCATTTCCACTTATATTGCCAAGATCTATAGTATTCCTTACAGAATCTGTACATCCAGTAAATGCACTACTTACAACGAGTTGTATCTGAAAGACATCAATTGAGCCAAGATCAACTACAATTTCAGCATTATTAATATTTGAGAATGTACCTAAAACTCTAGGTGAGCCAGGACCAAAAACTAAATTCCAAACAACATTATCAGCAAATTGACCTTGAACTCTATTCGGGATTAATCTAACTTTTGTTGGTTCACCACAAACTGGTTTAAAAGTATATTGTGCAGCTGGTGGATTTACAGTAACATTTGTTGAAATAGTATCTTTACAACCATTAACATCTCCAATTAGCCATACTTCAAAAGGCTGTGCCCATTCATCTTCATATTGGTAACTGACATTAGATGTCGTCCCCATTCCACCATTAAAATACCCCCCGGGAGATTCAAAATACCAATCAAATTGAGTGTTAGGAATATTACTTGTAGCTGTTCCAGCTACAGTCTCATTAATACATATATTTGTAGGTGTGACATTCATTGTTAAATTAGGTTGATCACCTACTTCAATTGCTAGTAAAGCTTGTGATTGTGCACAACCACCACTAAAATTAACGGTAGCAGTTGCAACATAATTTCCTAAAGCCCCATAAGTTGTTGTAATTGCGGTTGGCGATCCGTTTCCACTTGCGGGACTTCCCCCAGGTAAATCCCATGTAACTCCAGTTATGGTTGTTCCTGCTGGTAAGTTTGCTGAAACATCAAAAGTGATACCAAGTGGTGCACAACCTTCATTACCCTGTGCATTCGAAGTGACTGTTACATTAATATTGTCATTAATTCTAATGTAGTTGCTTTTTGTTATCGTTCGCGAACAACCACTTGCTGATGTAGCTGTTAAACTAATAGTATAATTTCCTGAATTATTAAAAGTAAATGATGGATTAGCTTGAGTACTTGTAGCAGACGGTGTAACACCAGTTCCAGGAGTAACCGTCCATAAATAGTTAGTAGTATTCGTTACAACTGATGTAAAATTAGCCGTAAATGGAACACCACACGATAATGTATTAGGCGTAGAAAAATCTACCGTTGGCCCAGGCTGAACCGTAACTGTTTTACAAATAGAATCTCTACATATACCATCTATTGTAGAACTTACTAAACATATATTTTTAGTTCCTACACTCGCAAATGATGTATTATAAATTGCTGAATTCGTACCTACTAATGTTCCATTTGCATACCATTGATATACCAAACCCCCTAATGATGAATTATCAGTAAAAGTAACTGTTTCCCCTTGACACGGTGTTGAGTTACTAATATTAAAATCAGTATTAAGTTGATCAATTACTACTGCACCAATAATTGTGGTATCGTCTATACATCCGTTATCATTGATTGATAAAGAAATATCATAACTTCCATTTTGACTATATGTAATCGGCGGCGGATTTAATGTATTTGCCGTTGATGGAGCAACGCCAGTGCCAGGAAAAGACCAATTATAAGTTAATCCAGGCTGATTTACTGGCGTAGTATTCGTTATTGTTGGTGTAAAAGGAGCTTGACAACTAGCCGAAGGGCTAACTGTAAAGTTTGGAACCGGTGGTTTATCTACTGCTACGTAATCGTCCTTTCTAATAAATTTAGAACATCCGTTGGCATCTGTAACTACTAACACAATATCTAAGGTGTTATTTTTAACATACGTGATGGACGGATTTTGAGCACTTTGAATTGGCGGTTCACCTAAATCCCATTCCCAAGAAGTAATAGGTGCATCCCCTAAAACGGTTTGATCGGTAAATTGAACATTTAATGGCGCGCATCCTGATCTTGGGGCAGCTATAAAATTAGGTTGTGGTAATTTAAAAACAGTTACATTTTGCGTAAAGCTACTTGCACCTCCGTTAATAGTTAAGGTAATTGTATAAGTTCCAGGCGTAACAATTGTAAACCCAGGATTTGGATCTGAACTATTTAATGGTGTTGGAGTATTGACCGACCATGCCCATTGTGTTGCTCCAACAGACAAATCTGTACATTGCACCTGTAACGGGGCACAACCTTGGCTTGGATTAACGGAAAAATTTGCTGTTTGACTAAAAGCAATATTAGATATTGCCATTAAAAAAATAAACGCAAAAGTATTCCTGATGTATTTGAAAGTAGAAGTTTTATTCATGTCCCTGTTGTCAAAGTTTGTAAAAATAGTAATATCTATCTTCTTTACCATTATAATACCTAACATTTTTTAACGTCGTTGCCTGTGTTCTTATTTCATTGCAAGAAAATTAAATTACAATTGTTAAATTGCAGAAAATCATTGGTTTAAATCATATTATACAAAAATAAAATGTACGGAATCTGTCAACTATCAATCGTACCTATCAGGAAATTACCATCTGATTCTTCAGAACAAATAAGTCAATTGATATTTGGAGAACAAGTGATGATTGAAGAAAAAAATGATAATTGGTATGCTGTTAAAAGTTTGCATGATAACTATAGAGGTTGGGTAGATAAAAAACAATTACATATATATATAAATATAGAGAAAGCTGAATACACTGTCAATTGTGCATTTATCCGAGTTAAAGACAATTATTTACCCATTGGTAGTTATTTACGTAAATCTGATCTAGTTGATCAAAATATTAATCAGTGGTTACAATCAAATAGTATTATACCTCTCGAAAAAAGTGACGATACATTACAACTTATTAATAACTCAAAGAAATTTTTAAACGCTCCTTATTTATGGGGCGGAAGAACTCCGTTTGGCATAGATTGCTCAGGATTGACGCAAATGGTTTATAGATTAAATGGAATATCTATAAACAGAGATGCCTATCAGCAGGCAGAAATGGGAATAGAAGTAAAATCTTTTGAACTTCTAAAAACAGGTGATCTTGCCTTTTTTAATAAAGGTATAGGTGATAAAATTACGCATGTTGGTATAGTTATTAAGGACGATGAGAAATTGCAGATTATTCATGCGAGTGGCTGGGTTCAAATTAATCAACTCAACGAAGATGGTATTGTAGATAGCAATGGGAACTTGAGTCATCACTACTTATTTTCAAAGAGGATAATTGATTAACCTAACTTAAATTAAATACTTAGCCTATTCAATTTTTATAACTTCGCCTTAAATAAATAGTTTACTAATTTAATGACTCTAATATCCCACAAGCATCGGTTTGTTTTTTTAGCCAATCCAAAATGCGCCAGTACTTCTATTCACGAATTTCTGCGACCACATTCTGACAAAGCATTTACTATTAGCGTTTACCAAAAACCATTAGGAACACATGCTTATGCGAAAGAAGTAAAAAAATATTTAGAAAAGAGAAATTACAATTGGGACGATTATTTTGTATTTACAACTATTCGAAACCCTTTAAACAGAATAAAAAGTTGTTACTATTACGAAAGAGATTTCTGGCAAAATAAAGATCCTATCGACTTATTTACCCGCACTCCGAAAGATTTTAAAAAGTATGTTTTAGGTAGTTGGTACAATAGACGTTTTATTGATGTAATCAAGTTTACTTCTGATAACAATGGTAATAATCTAGTTAATAAAATCATTAAAGTAGAAAATATAGACAAAGAAATGCCAACAATATTAAAGGAAATTGGCTTAGCCATCGATTGGACAAGTTTTAAGAAAAAAAATATCTCTAAGAAAACTAACAAGGTTGCTTTTGATGATGAGATGATTGAGCATATCAAAAAAACGAAGCCCAATGATTGTGCACTCTATGATTTATAATTTTCCTAAATAACATTACCGTTTAATGGAGAATCAAACTAAAGATCAATCTTACACTACAAAATGGAATAAAGTAGTTAAGCGAATTTCCATTATTGTAGGCATTGGTTTTCTCGTAAATATTATAATTGTAGCTTTTTTATCTGAGTCATTTGATCCCAAAATTTTCCTGTCATTTCGATTTGAGTTTATCCTTTTAGCTTTCATTTTTGGTGTCTTTCCAATTTATCTGCATGCCTACACATTAAAGTTATGGGGCGACTTTTTTAAATATAAGCTCACATTCAAAGAATCTGTCAACGTATCTGCTACTTCCCTATTAGGTTCTGCCGTAACGCCAACTATGTTTGGTGGTGGACCGCTTAAATTAGGTTTACTAATGATGAATGGATTTAGGATGGGCCAAGCGGCAGCGGTTGTAACGATAGGTAGTATTCAAGATGTCATTGCTTTTATCATCTTGGTAATTTCTTCTATCTATTTATCGGATACAGTTGATATGAGTATACTCTTTAGTCGGCTTTCCAATCTCAATTTTAACTTAACTCAATATTTAATCATCGCTGCAATTCTAGTTGGTATGTACATATTTACGAGATATGTTATTGCGCGATCGAATTTTGGTTTAAAATTAATAAGAGCGATAAGAAGAACATTCGGTGATTTCAAAGCTTCGTATCAATTAATTGTCTCAAAAGGGAAAATCTATTTTCTACTCACTACATTAATCAATCTAATCCGTTGGATGGCAATTTACGCTATTCTCATGATTTTAGTAGCGGGACTTGGATTGATTGACATCGATTATTTAGAAATTTGGTCGCTACAATGGATAGTATTTAGTGGTATGACTTTCACACCACTTCCCGGAGGTGCAGGAGGCGCAGAAGCTACTTTCTATTTTGTCTACAAATCCTTCTTCTCTGAAGATATGATTGTTGGTTTAATATTGGTTTGGCGATTCTTTGAAGCTTATTTCAGATTAATTTTCGCTGCGTTGCTTGTCGTTTTCTTTTCGAGGGTAAAGAAGTAAATTAATGAGACTCTTCGCTTAATCTTGATTGGCAACAATATAAAAGAATTTATTTGTGGCAACTATCCTCTAATAGATCGTATCGAGAATTGATATAAAATTTCCTCCTGCAATAAATACGTAAATGGATAGCAAAGTAACTGCCCCAATAATAAAATAGGCCAATGCTAGCAACCACTTCTTCTCTAAGAGTTTGTTTACATTATTCATTATCTAAAATTCTATAAAGGTAGATTTTCCAAAAATCATCTTTGTTTTTAAATATTGCATCCATGCTTAGGTTCAGTTCATCTGCATTTTTAATCACTACAGTTGAAAATATATAATCGACTGCATTAGCTTGTAACAACTTTGTATCAATTGCCCAATTCTCTACTGAAACATCTTGCTCCTTATCAATCATGAAAGCATTATTTTCCTTTCCTAATTCCGAAGAAAATAAATAGCACCGATTTCCCCAAGCATCAAAATAACGAACCAGCTTATAATCTTTGTCCAACTCTCCTCGCATGATTTCCTTCATCAAATTTTTATGTGCTAAAGGATACATCGCTTGCAATCCATCAATAGTTAAGAAGCCATTGTGCTGACTAATAGTTGGATTTAATCCAAGGTGTGCTACTCTATAATCTTTCTTGTCTCTTGCAATAAATCTATCTATTTGATCAAAAGTTTTTGTTGCAAAAAATTGATTGGCATCTGGTTTACGCTGATATCCCAACCAATTTCTATAGTTATTGATGACCTCATCATTAGCGAAAAGAGTAGATAATATCATGCAGAAAATAACAAAATAGCTCAATTGCTTTCCTTTAGGGAAACGGTGCGTATCCTTAATACTGAAAGCCAAAATTCCCATCCAAATAAAAGGCAATAAGATTTTTATTCTTTTGATGTTAAAGGATATGATAAATGGATGAATCTTCTCTAAAACTGGAACGATAAAAAGATAAAACCCATTGAGTAGAGCAATGAAAATTGCCAAAATTATTAAATACTTGACGGCTTTATTTCTAAGATTAAAACATCCCAAAATAAAAATTGGTAAGGTGACAAATGTACCTACATGAAAACTTCCTATAAATAGAATATAAAACGTCTCTCCGATGGACTTTAGAAATCCTGGTATTTCATTGATAGCTAGTTTATATTCATCTCTTTGCAAAGGAAGATCTGCCATAAAAGTAGCATATACTAAATGATAATTGACACCCAAATAAATAGCATTCATTAAACCCAATAGAAGGAAGAACTTTAAAGTCGCGTATTCTTTCTTATAACTGAATAAGAAAACTCCAACCAACATTAGATTTACAAAAGCTGCCGACCAAACAATATTAGCGTAAAATGGAAATGCTAAAATGACCAAATACTCCCAATAATTTGTTCTTTTATTTAAGACATTTAGAAAAGCTAAAAGCAATATTGGTTGTCCAGATACTGAGGCACCAAATGTGATAAATAAAGGAATGATACTAAATAAAGCGGCTATAAATATGGGCCAATGTTTTTCATCCTCTTCTGTAAAAACATATTTTCTAAAGAGTAAATAGGTGCCGAAGAAGCCAATTAAATGAACAACAAACGAGCTCACCACATAACCGCCTACCGTTCCAAAAAGGTAAATAAATAAAACTGTGAACGATAAACCAGAAGGGAACAAGAACCTCGGAAGACCTCCTAAAAAAGATGGAATCATCGTGTCCATATTCGTATCTAAGGCAACGCCATAATCCACCAATGAACTGAACCACAGCCACTCTCCTTCTAGTGTATCATGAATTCTGATATACGCATCAGGACGAATAACGTAAGGTAAAAATTGGATTAGAAAAAGCAACAAACAGCATCCATAAGCTATTGCAAGTGGCTTATTTTTTTGGATGATTGTTTTCATTTAGTTTTGTTTCTATCATCAACGCCCTCTACAAAAGGCATTGATGAAGTATAATTTTTTCTAACCACAAAGGACATTAAGTTTTCACTAATGTCACTAAGGTTCTTTTCAAATTAAAGACTTTTGATAAGTCAAAGTTTTAAAAATATATTTGTTAATCCTTGTCTTCGTTATAAGAACTTCTATCGCCAACATTTTTAAATACCGGAACAATAACAGAACCAATCAAGGCATCTTTAACTAATTTTCCAGCATCCAAAATAGCTTTCAATTCGGCTAGGACTTCATCATAAACTTCTAAAGTAAAATCAACATGTTCTTTGGTATGTGATAAAGAAATTAAATGATAGCCAATAAACAACACACCTCTTTTGGCGCATTCTTGTTGCCAAAATGATTTTAACTCCGACGACGTCCATGTATCTCCATCTGCTAAATTAACAACTGATTTATAAGGATAACCAATAATGGAAACAACGTCATCAATTTGATGCTTCATCACCAATTTAGTGAATTTATCTATCATGTATTGACCTAAATACTCAATATGAGCATGAACTTTATGCGTCTTCAATTTCTCTACAGTGGCAATAACAGCTGCTAAAGAAAGGGTTTCTGCTAAGTAAGTTCCTGAATAAAAGACCTTATCAAACTGATCCATATACTCTCTCTTACCACAAATGGCACTTACCGGCATACCGTTAGCAATTGCTTTACCGAAACAAGCTAAATCTGGCGTTACACCAAAATACTCTTGTGCGCCACCAATGCCCCATCTAAAACCAGTAAAAAGTTCATCAAAAATTAGAACCACACCATGCTTTGTAGTAAGCTCTCTTACTTTCTCTAAAAAGTTATTTTCGGGCTTAATTGCACCAACAGGCTCCATGATTAAACCAGCAATTTCGCCTTTGTGCTTTTCTAAAAGCTTTTCTAAATAGTCAATGTCATTGTATTTAGTAGATAAAACCAAATCCTTATAAGCTTTCGGTATTCCTGCACTTCTTTCTGTGGTGGTAACGTACCAATCTTGCCAACCATGGTAACCACAAATTATAATTTTTTCCTTTCCTGTATAACCTCTTGCTAATTTTATAGCGGTTGAAGTAGCGTCCGTTCCGTTTTTTCCAAAACGAACCATTTCCGCACATGGCACTGCATCGATAATTACTTGAGCAGCATAAGCTTCAATGGGAGAAGACAATGTAAACATAGTGCCTTTTTCCAATTGCTTAATGATAGCAGCATTGATATCCGGATCGCAATAGCCTAAGATAAATGGACCTAACGCCATTCCATAATCAATATATCGGTTGCCGTCCATATCGGTTACTTCACAACCTTTGCCTGACTCTAAGTACAAGGGCACAGCGCCAACGCTCCATTGCATGGTGCTTTTACTTAAAGTATGACTTCCTAACGGTACTCTTTCCAACGCATAATCCAAATGCGCCATACATTTATCCAATTTTAACGGACCAGTGGTTTTATACATATATCTTGGTATTTTATCTAATTCAGCTTCGTGATTTCTATACCAGTTCACGCCTGCAAATTTAGAATTTATTTTTGCGATCTCAGGCTTACGTTCTAATAGATCTAAAACATCTTCCATTGAAAAATCTAATTGATCTTTAAACTCTGTAAACACAGTTTCAATAAACTGAAAGTCTTCCTCGTAATCTAATGTCCAGCGATGCGTCATAAACATATTGCCTTCACTTTCAATTGGATTTCTAAAGTTTTTAATTCTAAATAACTCAGGATTTTCCCAAATATATGGGAAGGTATGTTCTCTTTGATAGCCTTTCTCCGCTTCTTTCCAAGCTTTTTCTAAAGCAGAAAACGAACAGCCTTCCACATCTAAACCATCAGGGAAAGTGCCCGGACTGATATTGGTTACAAAATCAACTTCATCTCTATGTTCTTTCCAATAATCCACCATTTCATTAATCAATCGAAAATCAGTTAATGGAGAATCTGATGGTATTTTTAAAACGAAATCGGCCTGCTGATTTTTTGCTGCTTGATAATGCCTATCCAACAAATCATTTTCGTCTCCTCTAAAGCAAGGCACGTTGTGTTGTTTACACAAAGCTTCTATCTTATCATCATTTGTATTGGTAGAAGTAATGATCATCACATCAGATACGGATGTAGCCAATTTGACTCTATCATACATATATAATAAGGCTTCTTTGCCCATGATTTGTCGCATTACTTTATTGGGCAAACGCGTACTACCTGTTCTAGCTTGAATGCAAGCTAAAATCTTGATTGGCTGTTGGGTTGACATAATTTAGTTGAACAATTTATTATTCGAAAAAATTGGCTACGAAAGAAAATGCCGAAGAAGGAATCCAAGCACCATCAATTTTTTGCTTATACTTATCTTCGGAAGCATATAAATTGTGTTCTTTCAATTTAGCTGCCAATGCTGTTGGAATTGCCTTATAATGTAAATCCTTTCGTAAATGCCGATAGTAAGTATAGTGTTGATCGAAATGGAAGTTTTTATTGCCAAAAGCAATGAAAAAAGAATACTTCTCGGCTTCAAACTCTCCTCCGGTATGAATCAATCTAGGATCAAACAAGATGCAATCCCCCGGCTTCGTTTTAATCCATTCTGCCTTCTCTTTTAGATAATCCTTTAAGCCTAATTTGGCTTTTACATTTTCTACATTACTAAGTTTCTGATCGTAAGAAAGAAACTCTTCCTCAGAAATATAACCACTTAACTTATGGCTTCCAGGCAAAACCCCTAAATGAAAATCGTTGGCTTCGGGCTGAAGATAAAAGCCACATCTCATTAACTCGTATGGTTCATTATCTTCTTGCCAATCTGGCCAATTGGCTTGATAGCTTCTATTAATACCATCTCTATGCCATGCAAAAGATGAATATCCTAAATGCAAATCATTATGTTGAAGAAATTTAGCATCATCTCCTAAAATCTCACGAACATTTTTTAATAAAGTATCATTAAAAATAATGGGCCAAAAATCTTGATTAGCCACTACTCCATCAGGAATGGTCCATGAAGCTTTTTTCTTATTCGCACCAACTTCATATAGTTTTTTAATATAAAATTGGATAGCTTCTTGGTCTAAAATTTGATTTAAAACAACGAAGCCTTTTTCCTGAAACTCTTGTTTTAAGTTTCTCATAGAATCAGTTTTCTATTAATTCGACGCCTAAGGTAGCTATAGTTTTGGCAGATTTTCCACCATTTTGTAAAGGTTTTAATTCATTTAACAATTCTTTAGAGTAATCGCTATAAATTTCTTTACCTAAAGCGGCGGCTGTTAATACCACGGTGGAGTAAGTAGCTATTAAGCAACTACAATTGGCCACCATTTCTTCTGTATTTCCTGTAGCAAAAACTAAACTTCCAGGTGCATGTTCTTCAATTTCCTTTGTCGCTCTATCTACAATTTCTCTAGGATGCAACTTAAAAATTATTTGGCGATTGCCAGCAATTTTTAATACTTTTTTGATGAAGGCAACTCTATCATGCGGCCGAGCAGTTTCTCTATGGTTGGAAGTTGGCACTAAAACAAAATCCTTATGTGGAAAGTCATTTTTCCGATAGCGATCGACATTATCAAAATTAGGGACGCTGGTTACCATAATCTTATTAGGCTTTACTCCACGTTTAATAAATTCCTTTTTATAGCCTTCACTAAAGACACAAAAATATTCATAATCATCTGACAAACCCAACATAGCAGTATCGGCCAACACTCTTGGTAAACCCAATAGTTTTGCGGTTTTAAATCGCCAATCTACCGGTTCAATCATACCTTCTTGAATAAGTATTTTCTTAGTCTTTTTAATATTGTTCGGCACCGTCATATCGGTAGTCATAAATACAAGGTCGTATTCATGTAGTTTTCCTCTATAATCGTAATTTAAATTATGGTCTTTACAATAATCAGCATTTTCCTTTTGGCACCACTTCCCCATTATGGTAGCTTCCAACCAACCTCTTTTTTCCCAACGTTCTAACCATCCATCACCATAGAAAGTAGAAAAATAGCATTCATAATTGGAAGGTAAATGTTGTGATATTTTATGCATTATTTGGGTCTGATTTTTTGACCCAATAATGAATAATACCTTAACTGATCTTGACATAAGCGTAAACTAAATGGAAAGAAGTGCGGATCAAAAGAATGAGACCCTATGACATTTTATTTTCCTAAAAGAACTTCTTGAGTAATATTTCTCAATTTTGCTAAAGCTCCCTTTTCACTGTCGTATACTTTCTTGATACCATCTCCTAAAGCTACTTCAACATCTCTAATATCTCTCACTAAGCGTTGCATTCCTACCGGTTCCATTGATGCTGGATGATCTGTTCCCCACATCGCTCTATCTAAAGTGAAATGTCTTTCTATAAATGTTGCTCCTAATGTTGTAGCAGCCACTGTTGTTGTTAATCCTGTTTCATGACCTGAATATCCGATAGGTACATTTGGATACATATCTCCTAATGTATTAATCATTCTAAGGTTTAACTCATTTACCGGACATGGATAAGCAGAAGTAGAATGAGCAATAAGCAAATTATCTTTACCTAGAGCATTTACAGCCATTTCAATTTCATCTAACGTTGACATTCCAGTTGAAATTATTAAAGGTTTTCCTGTTGCTTTCATTTTCTTTAATAAATCCAAATCTGTTAAAGAAGCGGATGCTGCCTTATAAGCAGGAGGATTGAATTGCTCAATCATATCTACAGAAGGTAGGTCCCAACAAGAAGCAAACCATAGAATATCCTTTTCTTTGCAATATTCATTAATGATATTGAATTCTTCTTCTTCAAATTCAATCTTCTTTTTATAATCGATATAAGTAATTGTTCCCCATGGGGTATCTCTTAACTTATACTTTTGATCTTCTGGAACACATAATTCAGGTGTTCTTTTTTGAAACTTCACAGCATCGCAACCCGCATTAACGGCTTCGTCAATTAGTTTCTTTGTAATATCGATAGAACCATTATGATTGATTCCAATCTCAGCAATGATAAATGTAGGACATCCTTTGCCCACCAACTTATTTCCAATTTTTACCTTTCCCATTAGTTTCAATATGTTTTAAGTTCGGCATTTAATAATTAATTCTGCCAAGTCTCTAAATGCCCCATTTCCACCTTTAACAGTGCAAATATAATCACAGAGTTCTTTAATTGGTTCAAGTGCATCTGCCGGACATGCCGCTAAACCTACCATTCTTAACACCTCTTCATCGTTGAAATCGTCACCTATATATGCGATCTCGTCGTTATCCACATGGTGCTTAACTACAAATTCTTCAAGACATTTTTTTTTATTCTTAACGTATAAATACAGTTCTTTTATCTTTAACTTTTCTGCTCTTCGCTTTAAAGGCATTGAATTTTCTCCTGTTACAATAGCCGTTTCTATGTTTAAGATGTTTCTAAGTCGTTCTACACCCATTCCATCTCTAATAGAAAATCGTTTTAATAATTCTCCATCATCATTGTAATATACACCAGTATCAGTTAAAACGCCATCACAATCCGTGATCACCCATTTTATCTTATTTATCTTCGCTTTTAAGTCTTCGCTTATCTCCATTCCTTCTTCTTATATGGCCGTCCAACCTCCGTCAACAATTAAGTTACCGCCTGTCATATAACTCGAAGCTTCACTTGCTAAATAAACCAAAGCTCCTTTATAATCTTGTGGTTGTGCCATTCGATTTAAAAGCGTTTTTTGGCTATAGTTCTTTATAAACCAATCCTCTTGTCCATTTTCAACACCTCCTGGAGACAATGTATTTACTCTTACGCCATTTTTCCCCCAATACGCTGCTAAATATTTTGTGAAATTTACGATGGCGCCTTTAGTGGCCGGATAAGCTGGTGATTTAAAAAATTGCTGCTCTTTTCCCGGTTCTACATATATGCTTTGATCAGGTCCGATAACACCATAAGTTGAAGCAATATTGATGATACTTCCTTTACCAGCTTCTGCCATTACACTTCCGAAAACTTGCGATGCCAAGAATACTCCCGTAACATTTACTTCTAAAGATTTAGTCCAACTATCTAGAGGATAATTTTCAAATCGCGAGTAGAAACCAGATAGCTCAGGATTCTCAAACATATCGTTAACGGCGGCATTATTAACCAAAATATCTATTTGACTATACTTTTCGAGTATAATTTCTTTTGCCTGATTTAAAGACGCTTTAGAGGTTACATTAACGCTTAATCCTAAATGATTGCCATTTAACTCAGCTGCTAAGGCAGATGCTTTTTGTTGATCGATATCTGCCACAATAACATTTGCTCCGGCTTCTGCTAAAGCTATGCAATGCTGTTGACCCAACAAACCACAGGCACCCGTCACAATGGCGGTTTTATTTTTTAAGGAAAATAAATTCATGCTATTCTTTAACGCGATACGCTATTTCTGTTCTTCCAAGAAGTGGAACTAATATATATCCTCGAACTTCGGCTTTGTCGCCTTCTAGTTTTATTCTACACTTATAAGTGTTGCCTGACCCCGGATCATATACTCTACCCGTTAATACACCGTTATTGTTTAACTCAAAATCTAATAAAATATCTAGTCCGATTAATGATTGAGTTCTTTTCTCCGGATCAGGATTTTTAGAATCTACCAATCCTTGTCCGTGAAGATCATCGTATGCTGTCCAAATAATTTTGCCAAAATATTTCTCGCCCTTCTTATATATTTCAAATCTTTCTTCTCCATTGTCACCCATCCAAACGCCTAAATATTGTTCTTCTAAGGCTGATTTATTTTCATTATCGTTGGCGAAACCAAACTGTATAAGAAAGAGCAAACAAAAAAGCGTTGCCACTCTTACAGAACTAGTGTAAAATTTTCTATTCATGAGTTAAAATTTTGGCGAAATTACAAAACGTATCCCCCACTTTTGAATATCGGGTTGTTCTCTTTGTGTTAACCTCCACATGGCGTCAACACGTAAGAGTTTAAAAATGTTTTCAAAACCAAATCCAACTTCCATATAAAAGCCATTTGATGGTTTCAATCCATCCAAAAAAGGTACTACATTCTCATTTCCTTTATCTAATTTACCTAAAAGCATTTTAGTATACAAGATACTCCTTAATTGAAGATACTTAATCCCCGGAATTTTATTGAAAATAAATCCATCAAAGTGATGCTCTAACCAAAGAGAAGCGTAGGTATCACTAACGAATTCAAAATCATTCATTAAGTTAAAAGACAATTTTTCAAAATAGATTGATTCATTCCCTCGATGCAATTCTAATAAGGGATAAGGTACATTTCCATAAATTTTACCCGCTAAAATTGAATATTTTGTATAACCTATTGGACTCAATAATCTTTGAGATAAACTAACTTCCAGTTTATGATATCCGACATCGCTACCTAAGAAATTATTAATACCAACAACATAATTTAAAATTAATTTAGGCTGTACTGAAGTTACTGGTGTTCGATCAAAATTTGGACCTGATTCAAAATATTTCAGTCCTCTTGCATAGGTTAGTTTGACCCCCAACTCCGTTGTTGTGAAACTAGTATTAGGATTCCCTGTATTATCAATATCAAAATTAAATTTCCCAGGAACACTAAAAAAGGTTCTTCTAGCAAAGTCTAATTTAGTAGTAAAATCAGGACGCCAATCTCTTTCATAAAATGCTTTCCCTTGTCTAGATAAAAAGATATTATCAATAGGGTCTTTTCTTAAAATGGTATTCAAAATATTGTCGTGAACATCAAAACTTTCTCTTTGCTCAATGAAGGAATAATCAAACCGATAACTCCCTCCCATCATATGCCACAATTCATTAGGTCGATTTAAATGAAAGCGAGTAAATGCGCCATATTTAAATTTATCATCTTTAAAACCATATGCCAAATGTCCACCGAATAGAATTCGTTCCGTTAATTTATTAGATGTTCTTAAACCCACTTTTATTCTTGACCCTTCAAAGGCATTGTAGCTATATATTTGATCGTATTGTCCAATATCAATGGGTCCTGCATTTAAATACCTTGATTGCATAGCATCCGTTAACCAAACCATAAACTTAACTACCTTGGTATTCAAGACAGAATCTGCAGTTTGATCTACTTGTGCTTCTTGATGAGTTAAAGGTTCGGAGCGAACGAGTTGCCAAAAATCTTCCTTTTGTTCTCTTGCTTGTTTTAAAACTATTCTTGGTTCTCCTGCCACTAAAGTATCGATGGCCGGATGATTAATTAGAATATTTCGCCGCCAACTTTCCTTTTTGGCCATAAAACTTTGTTTGTCAGAATTTTTAAAGACATTCATATTGGTTTGAAAAGATTCGAAATTCTTAAACCAATATTTCCCTTCAATTCTTACAAAACTTTGATCCAATTCAAACAAACTGATGTAATTTATATTCGCTTGCGGTAAAAGACTCAATTGAATCTCTTTAATAGCGAAAGTTGTATCATGAATCCAAGCCATTCCACTAAAAGCATTGTCTTTTGAGCTTCTTCCTGTAAATTGTAATTGGTAGCAATAGTAACCATCTATAACTTGTGTATCAGTTAAGAAGTATTTATAGTTGAGGAGAGCGTTATCTGCAAATGGACTCATGATAGGCTTTCCATTTACATTAATGATGTTATCATAAATATTTACATCATCGTAATTGAACTCAATTAAATCTGAAATACTGCTATTGGAAGTTCCGGACAATTTATCGCCAATTAAAATCTCTCTTGTTTTTTTCGGATCCTTACGATAAAGAATATGCTTGTAATTTTCCTTCATTAATCCGGGTAAAATAGTCGTTTGGCTGCTCTGAATCGTATCTATATTGTCAAAAATGAAAGGAACTTTTCTTATAATAATTCTCGATTTGAATCGATCTTTTACATCGTACAACCCAAAGATAGTTTTGGTGTAGTTTTCATAGATATAATTGTCGTAATTATCTGGCGCATTGTCTGGTTTATGCTTAATCACATTTCTAAAAAGTGTGTGAGCTGCAGTATCTTTTCTAATTTTTTTCTCCGCTACGATATCAACCCCATCTAAAATGTATTCATTAGGCTTCAATTCAATAGTTGCTCTTTGCGTGATGCCGGGTGTAATTTGTACATTTCTAGAATCATAGCCTGTGTAAGAAACCGTTAGCTTATCTAAGGTCAGGTCTGTTGTGGTTATTTCATACCGACCATCAATATCTGCCGTAACACCAATATCTGTTCCTATAAATAAAACATCGGCATAAGGCAAAGGCTCCTTTGTATAATAATCCAATATTAAACCCTTAACAACCGTTTCTTGCGCCCAAACAAAAGTAGTTTGTAACGTTAGAAACAACATTAAGAAAGTTATTTTGGAATTCAATTTCATGAAGGATTAAAAATTTGCCAAATTAAAGTCAAAAAAACACTTTAAAAACGGTTATTAGAAATGTTATTGTTTGAGGATACTTATTTATGTGCATCAAGTTAATTTTACCCACCCCTAACCCCTCCAAGGAGGGGAATTTTAGCTGCTTGTAGCAAATTTTATTAGACTGCTTTATGCTACAATCAGTTTATTTTATTTGCGACTTATATTTACCACAATGATTCGTGTTCCTCCACCGGACCAAAACCGATCAGTTCGTGTATTTGATTATTATGTTTAATGGTGCCCTCAAATTTGCCAAATGGTTGTGTAAAATCATGACTAAGAAACTTGACATCAATTTTTTCCTTACGTGCTTTTGATGGTGTAAATTTCAAGTCTACCAAACCATCTTCTGTTTGTAACGTCCAAATTTGATCCTCCAATTTTTTGGATTTATCGTAAATGAAATTTGTGTTAGAAAGCAAAATTCGCTCGTCACCTATCCACGCAGCATTTTCATATTTCCCATTATGGCCTCTAAATAAATTCATACCAACAGGAAGTCCTTCTTTCGTTTTACCACTCACCAATGCCCAATTCCAAATAGTATGTCGAGGAGGATAGCCTTTTGATAAATCTAAACCACCTTGTAAGCCTTCCATCTTATATTGCTTACCTTTATAAAACACAGAAACCTTAGTAGGCAAACACAAATTTTTGTAAGTAAAGTTAAATGGACGATCTACTGTTGGGCAGATAAAACTTAATCCTTTATCATTGTGCTCTAATTCAATTGTCATTTGAAAATCACCTGTGCAGTTTGCTCTTAAAATTCCTTGGTGCGATTCAATATTGAAATTTCTAAGATTCCATTTATCAAACAATCCTCCATCAAATTTATTGGGAAAACCGAGCGGTAATAATACTTTTTGTTCTTTATAGATATTTTCACTTGGCACATAAAAATAAGCAAAGGCATTAGCCAAAAAACCTGCGTCGGCTATCGCCATACCCACCATTAAATCCTCTGAATAAGCCCCTATAAACATCCAAGCTTTTCGCTGACTTCTTCTTCGTTTGATAAAGCCTCCATCACTGTCCCATTGACTTAAGTTGGTGTTTTCAATGATGTCATTATAGGCGCCATAATTTAATAATTGACCATTTGGCGTAAATGAAGATTGTTTAGGATGTATGATCTTTGGCATCTATGTATGGATTTATGATTTAAAAGCTACCACGCCAAAATACTCTTTTTCAAACAGAGCTAATTGTTTATCACTAACTTCTTTTGAATGACCACACTTATCGCAGATATATTGATGGATTTGATGATACTTATTTGCTAAAGTAGGCCGCTCAAAAAATAATCGTCCGGTTCTTCTAATTAGAAAATCACTTATTGAAATTACCGATTCATTTTCTATGCCGTAGTTGAGTTCTGCTTTTAGTAAATTATCTTCTCCATCAATTAACCTAGCAGCATCTAAAATTTCATCAGTATTAGTACCATATTTATAAACCAAATCTTCAATACTTTCGTGGGTAAAATCGACATATTGAGCCTTCAAATATTTGATATAATCCGCAACACCACTACTTCCTTTTAAATCTCCTCCAGCTAATTTTACTTTTTTTGTGGTACATTTTATATGCTTTCTACCGTCGATATGTTTTAATTGATCAAAGGCTTCATCAACTGCCCGTTCTGCCATTTTTCTGTAACCAGTTAGCTTTCCTCCAGCAATTGAAATCAACTTAGAATCAGTGATAAAAATTTCATCTTTTCTCGATACTTCAGAAGGATCTTTTCCTTCTTCATAAATTAAAGGCCGTAAGCCCGCCCAAGTAGATTCTATGTCTTCAATGGTAAGATTAGATTCTGGAAACATGAAATTGGCGGCCTTTAAAATGTAATTGGCATCTTCCATATTGGCGAAAGGAAAATTCACATCTTCCTCTTTAGGATAAACCGTATCGGTTGTTCCGATATATACTACTTTACCTCTTGGTATAGCAAAATCATTCGATTATCCGTAGATACATCAAAATATACGGAAGCATTTAAAGGCAGTCTTTCTTTGCTCACCACAATATGAACACCTTTTGTTAGAAGTAAATGCTTCCCATTCAAAGAGCCTTCTTTTTTCTTACATCATCTACCCACGGGCCGGCTGCATTGATTATAGTTTTAGCTTTACCTCAAATGTTTCATTCGTAAGTTCATCTTTGATGATTGCTCCGCTCACTCTACCATCTGTTCTCGTGCATTCTTCAAGACTAGCATAATTTAAACAAATTGCTCCTCGGTTAACCGCTTCTTTCATGTTTTCTATTACCAAACGAGCATCGTCAGAGCGATATTCAATATATAAGCCACCCCTAAAAGGATATCCTTTCGAAGTAAAGGTTCTTTTTTAATGGTTTCAGCACGCGACATCATTTTCCGACGTTCTTCTTCTACATCTGCTAAACGGTCATAAACGTAAAGTCCGAGTGAAGATGAGTATTTACCCAATGATCCCTTTTTCACAATTGGTAACAACATTTTCTCAGGAATGACAACATGTGGTGCGTTACTGTAAACGGTGGCTCGTTCCTTTCCTACTTCACGAACTAGTTTTACTTCCAGCGTTTTAAGTATCTTAAACCACCATGAATCAGCTTAGTCGATCTGCTGCTGGTACCAGAAGCAAAGTCGTTTTTTTCTACCAAAGCTACTTTCAACCCACGAACGGCAGCATTCAAGGCTATGCCGGCTCCAGTTATTCCGCCACCTATAACTAATAAGTCGAAAGTTTCTGTTTTAAGATTTTGAATGTAGGTTTTACGTTGTAGACTTGAAAATGACATATCATGGTAAATTGAGACTCAAAAATAACTAATCTAAAATGCTATGGTTCAACTATATAAGAATATTCTTTGTATTATAATGTTGGCTTAATTTTAAAGTCTTTATACTCTCTTCCAAGGTTTCAATATCTTTGATTACTTCATTAATAGTTTCTGTTAATTCCTCCCCTGCTCGCAAATACTCATTAAATTCTTCTTTCATAAAGTGCATTAATGCAAAATAGATTGGTTTGAATCATCTTTAATTTTAAATGAGAGAATTTAATATCAGTAAATAATTTGTAGGTCCACCAATACTGCTTTACAGAAATCGCCGATTTTAAAATGAAATTGAAGTTATCCAAATCAACTAATACAAATTGTTCTTTTAACAGTATTTTCTCCAATTGATCCAAACACTCATTCAGTAACAATGCCCCAATCGAAATAATTTTTAATGTCGATACCTTTTTATTACTTGGAATTTCTTCATCATCTAACATATACAAAGAATCACTAAAATCTTTTGATGAAGCTAACTCTTCCTTTTTAGAAACTTTATAAAGGGCATGAGTATAAAATAAAAAATAAATAGACTTACTATTCTCTTTACTAACCAATTCATAAAAATGTTCTAAAAATTCCCCTTTATCTATAACTAGAAATATGCCAAAAAGCGCAGCCTTATCAGCCTTGCAGAGTCTTTCTTTTTTAAGAATATTACTTAAAGCGATATTGGCATAATACTCATAACTTTTGCCATCAAACATCAATGAATTTATCATCATACCCAAAGCCATTTGCGTCAACATTATTTCATCCGCATAACTTTCACACTTATTCAGATAAATATGTGCTTCTTCATATTTTTTCTCTATTATTAACTTATTCATTTTCTTCTTTATATTCGCTTGTGCTATTTGAGACCTTGAACTTAACTTGTCCGTCAATTCTGGTTTAAATTTTTCAATCAATAAATATAATTGATCTACATCTTCTGGATTTGCGACATTTATAAGTGTCTCTGTCATTAAAAAAGCTTTATTGTTATCCAGCTTTTAAGATTCCCTTCATCTATAATTTGATTAATCATATTTTTCACTTCATCATCATTACACCACATTTCAAAAAACTTAACCAACCAAACTACTTTCTCTTTACTATAATCTCTAGTATTTCGCATTAAATACCAAATATTAAAAAACGTTCTGTCAATTGATACATCTTGAGCTTAGTACTAGTTTCTAATTTTTTACTGGTAACTATTTGATTGTCTTCAAGTTGCTTTAATTGGGCTGAAATTTGAGACGAAGTGATACCAGCTCTTTTATAAAACTATCTTCCAATAATTCTTGGTAGTCACTCCATCCCACGCTCTAGCTAAAGCATCAATAATTTTTTGCTGTTGTCCTTTCAGATGATTCATTCTTGATTGGTATAGAGGAGTCACTTGATTTAATAATGCTTCCAAATCTTCAAATGTATCACTACTACTCCCTTTCAAAAATACCATACAATATAATCATCGTTCTTGGCACTCCTCCTGTTAATCGCCTTAAAGCATCAATCCGATAACTCTCCTTTTCAATAATTTGATCGATTCGCTTTTCTTCTTTATAGTATTTTGAAATTGCTCTTAATAATTTAATGGTATCCTCTTGGCTAATGCCTTTTTAAATGAATTTGCAGGAAGAAATCATAAAATGGATAATTATGTTCTTCTAATCGTTCTAATATTTTGGAAGAACCTGCAATGATCTCTAAATGCGGTTTATCAATGAGAATACCTCTTAACCGATGAAGTTCGTTATCATCTAGCTTGTCCAATAGATCTCCAAAATTGTCAATAAATAATATTAACCCTTTGTCTATCTTTTAATTCTGAAAATAATAACTCTGCTAATTTTTCTTCGAATTCAGAATCTAATGGAGCAATTTCATTTGCAAGGCCTTGTAGATGACCAAGTTCCTTTTTATAATCTGCTGACAAGAATTCGATAGTGTATTGCCAAAGACTGGCTAAGTCTTGAACAAAGTATTGTTCTTCGGGGAACTGTATAGGAAAAAGTTTTTTCTTTAGTTTTGAATCCTCCTCAATTTCATATCTTAATCTTAACATTAAAGTGGTTTTACCCATTCCTCTTTGCCCAACAATCAAATAGTTCTGCTGCGCTCTATCTAAGCGAACATCACTTATATTGTCGAGAATTTCTTGATACTCATCTTGTCTAATAACAAAGTTTTCTTTTAACGCCTTCTTGCTAATTTCAAGAGGATTAAATGACTTGTTTACAAATTCATTGACTGTTCTATCTTGCGTACTCATACCACCATAATTTTAATATTGGAGAATTGAATCTATATTGATTGGGCGTTCCAACATTGTTTATATATCCATCATATTTTAGAATACTAATTACATTCTGCCAATCTTCCACTTTATGTTTCGGATGATTAGATAAATTTGTAATTTCTTCCCTTGAAATTGTATCCTTTTCGCATATTATGTCTAAAACAGCTTTCGCAAACTTTCTTCTTTTCATCTTTAAAATACCTTTTAAGTCTATCATCATAGTTTATCTAAATTAGTATCAATTTGACTCACTAAGTGACTTTCTACAAGATCAATTTGCTCATTGCTTTCATATGTTCCTTCTTATAATGTTTCGTTAACTGATAGCAATAATGTTGAATAAAGTACGGAATACACCATTATATTTTAGTTTCAAGCATGTAATCCAATACTATATCTTCTATTGTATTTTCTCTTCCTTTAAGCAGTAATTTAGCTAGTTCCCGCGCATCAGGTAAGCTTAATGGTGTAACTTCTACTTTTATCAAATCATTTATTGTATCAGAAGCATTAATCCCTTTAACTACATGTCTCAACCCGATGGAACCAGTATAGACAACTTGAACTTTCGAACTTATAGTAGAATCGATCCTAAGGCGCCTATTTACCTCTAAAAACATTGTTGCATTGTGTGCACCTTCCTTTTCAATGATTTTACTTACTGTAATTGGAAACTCATCCACTAATAATAGTAATTTTTTATCAAGCTTCGAATTACGTACTAGATCAATAAATGTTTCTGTGTAAATATTTCTTGCTTTTGTATTAAAGTCAATTCCAGTACCTCCAACATTTATTGTAATATCATCAAAGCAATGCTTAGCCCAATTCCATCCTTTTATAAGTTTCTGCTCTCTTTTACTAAAACTACCACTTGCAACTACTGCCTTAAACAATTGCTCAAAATATTTTTCTTCTGTATCAATATGACCAACATACATATATACTGGCTCGAAATTGTCGGGAGGAGAGTTTTCAATATGTTTTAAAATAGAAGTTTTACCAGTACGTCTAGGAGAAGCAATTAGAATATTATCTCCTCCCTTTAATAACTCAGTTATTTCATCCACTATGTCTTCACGATGGTAATAATCTTCTTTTTCAACTGGCTGCCCTAATCCTATTTTCATTTCACAATAATTTTATTGCGAATATAATTCACAATATTTTAATTGCCAAATATTTTAGCAATTTTTTTATTGCTTATTCGTAAATTTGTCATTATGAAACTTCAAAAAATAAAAGAAACCTGCTTATATGTGGAAGATTTGCAAGCAACCAAAGCATTTTACCACGACATTCTAGGTTTACCTATTATCTCATTCAATGAAGATAGACATGTGTTTTTTAGAGTAGGTGAAGATGTTTTGTTATGCTTTTTACCGGAAGTAACCATGAAAGAAACCAGTTTACCGCATCATTTTGGTTATGGACAACAACATTTTGCTTTTGAGTGTCTCGCAGAAGATTATGAAAAATGGAAAGAAAAATTGGAAGAATCCGGTATTGATATTGAACATGAAGCTACTTGGGAAAATGGCTTAAAATCCATTTATTTTAGAGATCCTGATTTTCATTCGGTAGAAATTGTAGTGCCGGGTATTTGGGATTAAAAATAACCAGTTAAGCAAGAAATTCTTCTTGTACGATTATAATTATAATGCCATAACGATTCTATTTCTTGAAACGTCATTAGTAGATTTTGATTTCTGATATTCATATTTTGAATTTTGAATAACGAATCTAGATTAACGATTTTAGAATTCATGATTCAACATTCGTTTTTCGATATTCGTAATTTTTTAGCTGATATTAATCTTCTTTAAATAAAACGAAAATAAAAACTAACAAATCATCAAGTTAATTACATTAAAAAAAGAGTGACATGGGGTCTAAACCGCATCACTCTTCGCAAATAATAACTGAACTTAATCTTATTGCTAGCATATTAACTAGCATATTTTTTAGTTATTTCTTCTGTTTATTGCAGTGTATTTTCCAAAATGGGTAAACTATTGATTCATCCAAACTTATCCATGCTCCTATCCAATTATAACCACTAGTAGAAATATCACTAAATGTAAGTTTAGAAAATCCTTCCATTCCATTGGGCGACTTTTGTTCCTTCTTTAACACTATTTCTTGACCATCTTTACCGCCTATCCAAACACCCGGCGAAAATGTTACTCCTGATTGACTAAAATAGGTGACGACCCATTGCGCACTATCCGGTTGAAATTGCCTTATGCTTCCTGAATGCTTTCCATCTGCTTTCCAAGTTTCGTCTTGTATGGCATGACCATTCATTATATACTTAAACTTCCAAATCATATCAACAGTATCTCCCCAATTACCATCAGGTTTTCTATTGATACTTTTACAATCGCACTGCCCTATCATTGGAGCGAAATCTGACAAATATTCTTTTGCTTCCGGATTTACAGCTCCAAATGGCAACTCGGTTGACACCTCATATTTTAAATCAATTGACTTTTGTGCTATAAGAGTGGTAGAAATACCTAATGTCAACACAAAAAATAGTAGTTTCATTAATTGATTTTATATTAAGACGCATAACTTTCTGAATTACATAAAACATTATGTAAAAAAGTGACAATACCTTTAACTAAGGTAGTCTTTTACTTTGGCAACAGCGTATAAGTACCAGAACTTAAATTAATTTGAGCTTTGATTAAGTTCCCTTTATCATCATAGGCGAAGCTATGTTGTCTGTTTTTTGCTCCTTTTATCAGGTAGTGATTATTGCCCTTATCCACCACTTCGAAATGCATTCCATATAGCTCTGAATAAACTGATGTAACATTTACCGGTGGTTTCTTAAACAAAAACATATAGCAAAATACGTCTTGTGCCCTTTCTATCTCCTTCTCCTTTCCATTAACTATCCTCACCCATTTTTCGCCTTTCATTTCTTCTTTCACATTAATTCTAGGCTTAGCGTTGAAACTTCTTGTTGCCTCTAAATATGAAATGGTGTATAGCAATGAATCTTTTAAAGCAACTGGATAAATGGCTTTCATTTCCTCTTTAATGGTTATTTCTTCGCCATAATTTACAACCATTTCGCTCAAATAATGATAAGTAATGGTTTCTTGGGATTTAACTTCAGTAATTTTCAACTCCCCTACATTTTTATTTCCTTCCATCCATTTAAATGCAAGCCCTTCTCCTGCAAATGTTAATGTATTCAGACATAAAACCAATATTAAAGTATTTACTATTCTCATTATTCTATTTTTATTATGTGTTACGATAGCTGACCAAAAACCATGCTAAATTTTAAATTCCTAAAGCCGTTAAAGGTACTTATGATTTAATTGTTTCTACTTTTGTTCAAAAATAAAACTATTACTACTTCTAAAAATTCAATTTATAAATGAAAAAGCCAAGTATTAAACACGGAGTTTACCTAATTATTTTGTTAGGAATAGTTATCTATCGTTATAGTAATCTATTTACTCCATCTAATGATAACAAAGAAGTTGAAATAACTGTTCTTGATGAATTAAGAAGTAAAAGATTGATTTATACTAAACACGCTGAATGTAGAATGGATTGTAGGTTTATTTCAGAGGAAGAAATTGCAGAAGCACTTAGAAGTGGACAGATAAATTATCAAAAAAGTGATTTAAATGACACCCCTTGCCCAACCTATGCAGTTGAAGATAATACACCTGATGGTCAGCGAGTAAGAATTGTATTTGCCGATTGTGATGACGTTGTAAAAGTAGTTACAGCTATTGATCTTAATGGAGAATATAGTTGTCATTGTAAATAATTGCCATCATTAAGTAATTTTTTACTAGATTTAATTGATAAGATGAAAAAAGAAATAAATATAAATTACGAGGTAGTTAATGTTGATGAGCTTTCTGATGACATTAAACAATTAATTGTTGCCTCAGAAATGGCAGTAATTACTAGTCATGCGCCGTATTCAAAATTTCATGTTGGAGCAGCACTTTTGTTAGACAATGGCAAAGTTGTTAAAGGCAGTAATCAAGAGAATGCTTCCTTTCCTATTGGATTTTGTGCCGAAAGGACAGCACTTGCAGGTAAAGTTGCTGTTTCCCCAAATTCAAAGGTAAATGCCATTGCTATATCTGTATTAAGCGAAACAGGAAAAATTTTACCTCCCATACCTCCTTGCGGCATGTGTCGACAAGCTTTATTAGAGGAAGAAACTAAGCAAAATCAACCGATTAAAGTCTATCTATCGGGGAACAACAAGGAAGTTATTATCATTGATACAATAAAAGACCTTTTGCCTTTTCAATTTAATGGGAGCATATTTAATAAATAAGGAATATTTATAAGGTAAAAAGTAGCCATTAATATTTATTTTGAATATAATTGAGCTACTAAAATTACCTACAACATGAAACCCTATCTATTTATTCTATGCTTTGCATTGGCAAGTAATTGTTTCGCACAAGAGAATCCCATTGAGTTAATTGAAAAAAAAGGAGACGACAAAGTCGTTATACTCGCTAAAAATAAGTCAGATAAAGATCTGGTTGTTCATTTAAAAGTTGATTTAGTGAATGCACAAACAAACACTGACTTACCAATTAAAAGAGTTATTGAAGCAGGCAATGAAGAAGTTTTGGGAGAAATAAGTGCTGTTGATATTTATGAAAAATGGACCTACCAAACATCTTTAAGCTATGAACGATATATTCCACCTATAAATTTAATGGCTCAAAATGATACTGTTGTTCTTTTTACAATGACAGGATGTGGAAGATGCGATTATACTTTAGATTATCTAGAACACAACAACTTTAATTTTGTAGAGTATAATACAACTAGAAATTTTGAGAACAACATGCTGATGTGGAATACTTTAAAAACAGTTGATCCAACAGTGAGAGATGTAAGAATGCCTGTTATTATTGTGAATGGTGAAATCTCTTATAACATTAAGAGCTTGCCTGCCTTTGTTGAAGCGTTAGAGCCAGTTTCTGAAGAGCCAATTCCTGCCACCATTACCAGAACACCTTAATTTATTTTCTTTTAGTTACAAAAACACATCTTATTCAATTATAAAAAAAGCATTATCATAACCTGATAATGCTTTCCTTTTTTCTATTTAACAGTAGTTTATAGTACATCTCAACACGTTGCTTATATTTAGAAACTGAAATGTTTATCGTTGGTCTAATTTTTGTAATCGATTATAGAAATTTTACCTAAAAGAATCAAACGTACAGTAATTTAAGCCTATGAAGTTCCAACTTATAATTTGTTTAATTGCCTTTACACAATTTATCTTCGCCCAAGATAAATCAGTTGAATTAATTGAATTAACGGAGAATGGCAATATTGTTTTAATAGCTAAAAATAACTCCGAGAATGATTATAAAGTTGAAGTAAAAATCAACCTAATAAATGCTAAAACAAATGTTCCTTCACCAGTTATAGCCACTATTCCTGCAGGACAAGAAAAAAAAATAGCATATATAAGTCCTGAAAATGCAACACAAAACTGGACGTATAGTATTGGTTACTCTTATGAAAAATATTTTGATCAGGTAAATTTAATAACCAATGACAATACAATTATGGTTTACACCATGGATGGATGTGGTAGATGCGCCTACACGATTGACTTCCTTAAAAGCAATAAAATAGATTATACAGAATTTAATACCACTAATAATGACGCCAATAATATAGCGATGTGGCAAAGACTTAAAAATGCTGGTTTCGATGAAAATTCAATTAGAATGCCCGTTATTGTCGCAAAAGGTGAAACGCTTTATAACATTAATAACTTACCTACTGTTTTAGAAGAAAAGTTCTTAAATAAGTAGAATTACAGCAACCAATCACTCCATTTTCCAACAAAAGTATCTTCTTGCAAACAACTCTCTAATCGATTCATAAATTCGTTACGGGTAATTAACTCCGCTCCAAGACTTTTTAAATGAGGCGTTTCCATTTGACAATCTATTAGTTGAAAGTTCCTTTTAATCAACTGCTGCACTAAGGTGATAAAACCATATTTTGAAGTATTACTTCTTTTATGAAACATTGATTCACCGAAAAATGCATTGCCTAAAGAGACGCCGTATAATCCCCCAATAAGTTGAGGAGTTTCTGTTTCTTTCGACCAAACTTCAACAGAGTGAGCCAATCCATGATCATGTAAATTAATATAAGCATTCAGCATTTCATCCGTTATCCAGGTTCCTGGCTGTCCTTCTCTTTTTTGAATAGCACATTCCTTAATAACATTTTTAAAATCAGCATCAAAAGTTACCGTAAAAGCCTCTTTATTAAAGAGTTGCTTCATGGATTTACTGATTTTTATTTTTTTTGGAAAAAGTACAAATCGCGGATCGGGTGCCCACCAAATGATAGGTTCATCTTTGGAATACCATGGAAAGATGCCTGATTGATAAGCAGCGATTAATCTTTCTGTGGATAAATCTCCACCAATCGCAATAATGCCTTCTTCTGCATGATTAACAGGAGGAAATAAGTTGGTTTCGTTTAATTGATAGATGGGCAAATTGCGATGTTAGTCTTCAATTTTCTCAATGGTAACGCTTAAGCCTCTTTCTGCCAAACTATTTTTCATAGGTTGCAATTGGCTTTTTGATCCACTTTTAACACCATACTTTCCTTTAAAATGAATAATCAACGAGCATTGTTCCGCTTGCTCTTCCGTATGTTTACAAATCTCCATTAAGCATTGAATCACCCATTCAAAAGTATTGACTTCATCATTATGTATAATCAATAAGTGAAGATCACCATTGCCAATGTCTTCATCAACCTCTTCAATTGTTAGTACGTCAATATCTTCATCAAAACGATGCATTCTCAATTATTTTTTGACACCTCTAAATTACTAATAATTGAAATTCTAAACAATAATTGTTTGTGGAAAAAGGTGAAAAAACAAAACTTGAAAAAAGAATGGAAAAAATATTTGATTAAAGTATTTATTGTTAAATTGGCTTATTGTTACATAAATAAGAAGATACAAAACAAAAAAATGCCCACAGAAAGGTAAGGCAACTTAAATGTTTTGTTTACTATAATGGATTTTTTCAAAAGAGTTCACGAAACATCCAAAAAAAAAAGCGAGCTACTCCGAAAAGTACCCGCTTTGAATGTTTTCACAACGGAATAATCCTTATTGTGAATTGTTTTCAAAATTGTAGAACAAATATAAAAAATAAAATATAAAATATGAAAAGAGTTTTAGGATTGGATTTAGGGACAACTTCTATCGGCTTTGCTTATGTAAAAGAAGCGGATAAAGAAAAAGAAGTATCTTCTATTCAGAAAATTGGAGTTCGAGTAAATCCGCTTACAACAGATGAACAAACTAATTTTGAAAAAGGCAAACCTTTAACTACAAACGCAGATAGAACCTTAAAGCGCGGGGCAAGACGGAATCTCGACCGCTATCAATTGCGTAGGGGAAATTTAATTGAAGTTTTGAAAAAAGCCAGTTTAATTTCTAATGAAAGTATTTTAGTTGAAAATGGAAAAAACACAACCTTTGAAACTTGGCGATTGCGAGCACAAGCCGTAAATGAAAAGATAGAAAAAGAGGAATTTGCTCGTGTGTTGTTGGCTATCAACAAAAAGCGTGGTTATAAAAGTAGCCGTAAAGCTAAAAACGAGGAAGATGGGCAAGCCATTGACGGAATGGGAGTTGCCAAGCGTTTATACGAAGAAAAACTAACCCCCGGACAATTAGTTTATCAGGAATTGATAAAGGGTAAAAATCCAAAATTTCAATTTTACCGCTCCGATTTACAAGCAGAGTTTGATAAGGTTTGGAGTTTTCAAAAGCAATTTTATCCTGAAATTTTAAACAATAACTTAAAAGAGGAATTAAGAGGAAAGAATAAAGGCCAAACTTGGAAAATATGTGAAAAACCTTTTGCGATAGTTGGTTACAAACGTCAAACCAAAGGTTTCGAACTCAAGAAAGAAAATTATCAATGGAGAGTTGAAGGCTTAACAAAGCAACTTGATTTGGAGAGTTTAGTTATTGTTCTTCAGGAAATAAACGGAAATTTTAAGAGCACGAGCGGTTTATTGAGTGAAATAAGTGACAGAAGCAAAGAATTGTATTTCAACAAAGAAACTGTAGGTCAATATTTATACAAACAACTTCAAGAAAATCCACATTCACGGTTAAAAAATCAAGTGTTTTATCGTCAGGATTATTTAGATGAATTTGAAGCAATTTGGGAAACACAAGCCAAATTTTATTCAGAATTGACGAAAGAGCTAAAAGAAGAGATTCGAGACATTATTATTTTCTACCAACGAAAACTAAAATCTCAAAAAGGACTCATTAGTTTCTGTGAGTTTGAAAGTCGAGAAATTATTGTAAACGACAAGAAGAAAACTATTGGACTGCGTGTTGCTCCAAAATCATCCCCTTTGTTTCAAGAGTTTAAGATTTGGCAAGTGTTGAATAATGTAGTTATACGAAAAAAAGGCAGTAGAAAACGTGTTATCAAAAATGATGCTCAAGCAAAATTGTCTGATGAAGAAAAAGAAATTTTTGAATTTGATATAGAAACCAAAGAGATTCTTTTTGAGGAACTTAACCTTAAAGGCAATTTAAAAGCTAATGACATCATCAAGCTACTAGGTTATAAATCTGCCCAATGGGAAATAAACTACACACAACTAGAAGGAAACCGCACCAACAAGTCATTTTACGAAGCCTATTTGAAAATTTTAGAAATAGAAGGTTACGATGTAAAAGATTTGCTGAAGGTAAAATCCAATAAGGATGAAGTAGAATTGGACGATTTGGATGTTCCCGCTTCTGAAATCAAGGATATGGTGAAGCGAATTTTTGAAACCTTAAAAATCAACACCGAAATCTTGGATTTTGATGCCGAATTGGACGGAAAGGATTTTGAAAAACAAGTCGCATATCAATTGTGGCATTTATTGTATTCAGCCGAAGATGACAGTAAAAAATACAGCGAAGAAGATATTCATACTTACGGGAATGATAACATTGGTTTGAAAAAACAATTGTGTTCTAAATTCGGCTTTCAACCCGAACACGCTAAAGTTTTGTTAAATGTGGTTTTACAAGATGATTATGGAAACCTCAGCACCAAAGCAATGCGAAAAGTTTATCCGTTCATTAAAGAACACAATTATTCAGATGCTTGTGAATTGGCTGGCTATCGTCATTCAAAACACTCGCTTACCAAAGAAGAATTGGAAAATCGTGAATTAAAACCACGATTGGAATTGCTCAAAAAGAACAGTTTACGAAATCCTGTGGTAGAGAAAATCCTAAACCAAATGGTGAATGTTGTGAATACTCTTATTGATACTGAAAGGGCAAAAGACCCGAATTTCAAATTTGATGAAATAAGAATTGAACTGGCTCGTGAGCTGAAAAAGAATGCTGCTGAACGAGCAGAAATGACTTCGAATATCAATGCAGCGAAAACCCGCCACGAAAAAATTGTAAAACTATTGCAATCTGAATTTGGAGTAGCCAATCCAACACGAAATGATATCATTCGATATAAACTTTACGAGGAGTTAAAAAACAACGGCTATAAAGATTTATATACGAATACTTATATCCCAAGAGATAAACTTTTTACAAAAGAAATTGATATTGAACATATCATTCCACAATCAAAAGCTTTTGATGATAGTTTTTCCAACAAAACAATTTGTTATAGAGAGGAAAATTTAAAAAAGGGGAATAGAACCGCCATTGATTATATTGAAAGTGAATATGGAAGAGAAATGTTAGAGGAATACTTAAACCGAATCACTGCATTAAACAAAAGTTGGAGTAAAGACAAACAGGAAGAAGGTATCTCAAAAGCCAAATTTCAAAAACTCCAAAAACCTGAATCAGAAATTGGTGAAGGATTTGCCGAAAGGGATTTGCGCGACAGCCAATACATAGCAAAGAAAGCCAAAAGTATGCTGTTTGAAATTGCTCTTTCGGTGGTTTCTACTTCCGGGTCAATTACCGACCGTTTACGAGAAGATTGGGATTTGATAAATGTAATGAAAGAACTCAATCTGCCTAAATATAAAGCGTTGGGACTTACCGAAATCCAAGAACGTAAACATGGAAAACAAGTAGAAGTAATTACCGATTGGACAAAACGAAATGACCATCGTCATCATGCTATGGATGCGCTTACAGTTGCTTTTACCAAGCATAATCACATCCAATATCTAAACTATTTGAATGCCCGAAAAAATGAAAATCACAAACTACATGGAAATATTATTGCCATTGAAACCAAAGAAACGAAAGTGGTTACAGATGATAAAGGCAATAAAAAGCGAAAGTTTAAACTGCCTATTGCCAACTTTCGCCAAGTAGCCAAAGAACATTTGGAAAATGTGTTGGTTTCACACAAGGCAAAAAATAAAGTGGTAACAAAAAATATTAATAGAGCAAGAAACGAGGTAACAAGTATTGTAAAAGATAAAAATGGAAATGAAAAGAAAGTTAAAGGGCAAATTATAAGTACACCAAGAGGGCAATTGCACAAGGAGACTGTTTATGGGAAATACCACTATTACGAAAGTAAAGAAGAAAAGGTAGGGACGAAATTTGATAAAGAAACCATTCAAAAAGTTGCCAATCCGCATTTTAGAAAATTGTTATTAAAACGATTAGAAGAAAGTAACAATGAGCCGAAAAAAGCATTTGGAGGGAAAAATTCGTTGGCAAAAAATCCAATTTATTTGGATGAAAATATGATAGATGTTTTGCCCGATAGAGTAAAGTTGGTTTGGTTGGAGGACGATTATTCACAACGAATAGAAGTCATATCTTTCACAAAAGACGGAAATAAAAAAGCGACAAAAGAAAGTGCAGAGAAGAAAATAAATAAGGTTGTAGATAAAAAAATACAAGAAATTCTTTTAAACAGATTAAGAAAATTTGACAATGACCCAACAAAAGCTTTTGCTGATTTAGAGAAAAACCCAATTTGGCTCAATGAAGCAAAAGGCATTTCCATTAAGCGAGTAACGATTTCCGGCGTAAAAATGCTGAGCCCTTGCATTACAAAAAAGACCATTTTGGTAAAGAGATTTTGGATCAAGACGGAAATAAAATTCCTGTCGATTTTGTAAGTACAGGTAATAACCATCACGTTGCGATTTACAGAGATGAAAAAGGTGAAATGGTTGATTATGCTGTAAGCTTTTCAGATGCTGTAAGACGTAAAAATTTCGGACTTCCAATTGTTCCTAAAGACACAAACAAGTTATGGGATAAAATTCATGAGTTAGGAATTAACAATCAATCGTTCTTGGCAACGCTACCCAAACATGGGTTACAACTGGAGTTTTCTATGAAGCAGAATGAATATTTTGTATTTCATAATGAAGCAACAGATTTCAACCCTAAAGAAATTGATTTACTTGATTCACATAACAAAAAATTAATTAGTCCAAATTTATTTATTGTACAAACCATCTCGAAAGTTATGTATGGAAATAATGCTGTAAGAGATTATGTTTTTAGACATCATTTGGATACAACGAAAGATAAATCTTCTGTGTTAAAAGGAGTCACTCATCATATAGTAAAAAGTTTACTCCACTTACAAGGAATAATAAAGGTTCGTGTTAATCATCTTGGTGATATTGTGAGTATTGGAGAATATTAAAAAAAGAAAAAAATGCAAAAATACAATCCAGATAAACACCACCGCAGAAGCATACGTTTAATAGGCTACGATTATGCTCAAGAAGGATTGTATTTTATTACCCTTTGCGTACAAAACCGAAAGCATATATTTGGAAAAATAGAAAACGAAAAATTATGCTTAAATCCCATAGGACAGATTGCCTATAATGAATGGCTGAATACCGCTCAAATCAGAGATAATATTGCCTTACATGATTTTATCGTAATGCCCAATCATTTTCACGCTATTCTACAAATATTATGGCAAAAAGGAAAAGAAGAAGATATTGGAAAATTCAAATCTCCATCCCAAACTATCGGCTCTATAATCAGAGGATATAAAATCGCTACAATTAAAAAAATTAAGGATTATATCCATAATTATTATGGTACGGGCGAATTGCAATTCGCCCCAACGGAATTCGCCCCAACGATAGAAATAATAAAAAAATTAGATTATAAAATTTGGCAACGCAATTATTACGAGCACATTATTCGAAACGAAAAATCCAATAATCACATTTCGCAATACATTATCAATAATCCAATTAATTGGGAAAAAGATTCTTTACACAATGAATAAAAGCATATTGTTGGATCGAAATGCAATTCGCCCCAAAAATATTTAATCAACCGCAAATGAAACGCACTCTCTTTTTTAGCAATCCAGCCTATTTGAGCGTTAAGCAACAGCAATTAGAAATATCCTGGCCAGGCGATCAACATAAACCAAAAAAAAACATTCCAATTGAAGATATTGGCATTTTGGTTTTAGAGCATTCACAAATCACAATCACCAATAGTGTTGTGCAAGAAATTACAGCTAACAAAGGCATTATAATTGGCTGCGACAACCAGCATATGCCTTCCAGCTTAATGTTGCCTATTGAAGGACATAGCGAGTTATCTAAGCGGTATAAAGAACAAATAAATGCCAGCATTCCATTGCAGAAAAATTTATGGAAACAATTGATCGAGTATAAAATTCACAATCAAGCAGCATTGCTTGACCGACAAGCCATCAATAACAAACGGCTTTTGCACCTTAAAAATAAAGTCACCAGTGGCGATACCAATAATTGTGAGGCTCAAGCCGCCGTTTACTATTGGGATAACATTTTTGATCTTCCCTTTTTTACAAGAGATAGATATGGCGAACCGCCCAACAATTTATTGAATTATGGCTATGCCATTTTGAGAGCCATTACAGCGCGAGCCTTAGTAGCATCCGGCCTATTAACCGCTTTGGGTATTTTTCATCGCAACAAATACAATGCTTATTGTTTAGCAGATGATGTGATGGAGCCTTATCGACCTTTTGTGGATCAAATTGTAATTGACATTATGGAAGAAGAGGGATTGGAGGAATTTCTAAGCCCTGCCACCAAACAAAAACTTTTAAAAATTTGCACAGAAGATGTATTGATGTCGAAGAAAAGCAGTCCATTGTTAGTAGCGATCAGTAGAACTACCAATAGTTTACAACAATGCTATGAAGGCAGTCAGCGCAGATTAAAGTTACCCAAGTTAAGTATGGATGCAAGATCGGTTTAACCAATATAGAGTGATGTGGATTTTAGTATTTTTCGATTTGCCCACCAATACCAAAAAGGAAAGAAAAGCCGCAAGTGTTTTTCGAAAAAAATTGATCAAAGATGGATTTGGGATGTTTCAATTTAGTATTTATGTGAGATGTTGCCCTTCGAGGGAAAATGCAGTTGTACATGTTAAACGCACCAAGTTAAATTTACCGCCCAATGGCCATGTCGGCATTTTATCCATTACTGATAAACAATTCGGTATGATGGAATTATTTTTTGGCAAAAAACCAATAGAACCAGAAAACCCACCACAACAATTAGAATTGTTCTGAAATTAAGTCTTCATTTTTCAATCCTAATTTTAGGCCTAAACAACAGAAAACCATCCGATTATGGATGGTCTGCTGTTGAATATCACATGAAATTACAATTTTGAAAGCAATTCACAACATTATAGTAATCATGTTAGACCTAAGTGCAGCTGTTGAATATCACATGAAATTACAATTTTGAAAGCAATTCACAACTATCGAGCGTATTTGTAAGAAAATATAAGCTGTTGAATATCACATGAAATTACAATTTTGAAAGCAATTCACAACGGCATCCGTGATTAACATTTGTCAAACGACTTTGCTGTTGAATATCACATGAAATTACAATTTTGAAAGCAATTCACAACAGTTCCTAGTGTTGATCATTGGCTTGGTCGCTTTGCTGTGAATATCACATGAAATTACAATTTTGAAAGCAATTCACAACCATCAGCGTTCATCATCCCAACATTTATGTATTGCTGTTGAATATCACATGAAATTACAATTTTGAAAGCAATTCACAACTGAATCTCTAAATAGTAAATGCTTTAAAGTGCTGTTGAATATCACATGAAATTACAATTTTGAAAGCAATTCACAACAGCTATAAAGCGTAAATCAATATCAAATGTGCTGTTGAATATCACATGAAATTACAATTTTGAAAGCAATTCACAACCAATTCTATTTTTACTTGAAACTCCAACAAAATGCTGTTGAATATCACATGAAATTAGGTAATTTTGAAAGCAATTCTGACTAACGTTTTGCGTACATTGCAACGTATAAGAAGTGGCGTAGCTGTTGAATATCACATGAAATTACAATTTTGAAAGCAATTCACAACTTAACAGGTCATGCGGATTTATCGATGAAGCTGTTGAATATCACATGAAATTACAATTTTGAAAGCAATTCACAACGCTTTGATGCTGTTGAATATCTGAAATTACAATTTTGAAAGCAATTCACAACGCTATGTTGAGATTCATTTTGCCAATGAAGTCGCCGTTTTAGTGCGTTGAATATCACATGAATTGCAATTTATGCAAGCAATTCACAACGACCTATATAGTCAAATGTATTTCTTGTCTGCTGTTGAATATCACATGAAATTACAATTTTGAAAGCAATTCACAACACCCTTTGAACAAGTCTAATTCACCTCTACTAATAGCTGTTGAATATCACATGAAATTACAATTTTGAAAGCAATTCACAACTACCACCGAATATATACTGAAACAGAAACGGCATTGCTGTTGAATATCACATGAAATTACAATTTTGAAAGCAATTCACAACAGGAAGTCCAAATTTTTGCCTGGGTAAATCCTAGCGCTGTTGAATATCACATGAAATTACAATTTTGAAAGCAATTCACAACTGAGCTTCAGTCAATGCAAATCTTCTCAGCGCTGTTGAATATCACATGAAATTACAATTTTGAAAGCAATTCACAACGGGGCGCTAACCTTTATATTAAGGAACGGTGCTGTTGAATATCACATGAAATTACAATTTTGAAAGCAATTCACAACACAGTTTTCAACGCATCGAACTGATACGAGGCTGTTGAATATCACATGAAATTACAATTTTGAAAGCAATTCACAACATAATATGCCATATAATAGAATTTTTACAAGCTGTTGAATATCACATGAAATTACAATTTTGAAAGCAATTCACAACTAACTCGCCATTGTTCCAATCGCTGTAGGTGCTGTTGAATATCACATGAAATTACAATTTTGAAAGCACCACAACAAAACAAATGCAGTTGAAAAGTTTGTTTTAGCTGTTGAATATCACATGAAATTACAATTTGAAAGCAATTCACAACGATTGCCTCCTAATAATTCAACGGCGGAGCTGTTGAATATCACATGAAATTACAATTTTGAAAGCAATTCACAACCTGATGACTGTCCATCAATTTTAATTATTGGCTGTTGAATATCACATGAAATTACAATTTTGAAAGCAATTCACAACCTAACCCTCGGATAAGTTCCGTTTCGTTTGCTGTTGAATATCACATGAAATTACAATTTTGAAAGCAATTCACAACCGCACTATTTCACCCTCATTTGAGTAGCTGGCTGTTGAATATCACATGAAATTACAATTTTGAAAGCAATTCACAACTAGCAGGAAGAACAAGTGATAAACTGAGAAGCTGTTGAATATCACATGAAATTACAATTTTGAAAGCAATTCACAACTGATTGGCTTGACTTTAAACCTATGAAAGAGCTGTTGAATATCACATGAAATTACAATTTTGAAAGCAATTCACAACAATAAGTTCCACGATTTTAGCACCAATTACGGCTATTTGGCTGTTGAATATCACATGAAATTACAATTTTGAAAGCAATTCACAACAAATATTCTCTAAGTATGGTAATAAACTTCGCTGTTGAATATCACATGAAATTACAATTTTGAAAGCAATTCACAACCTCTTTTTCTTCATCTGTACAGGTCTCAAGGCTGTTGAATATCACATGAAATTACAATTTTGAAAGCAATTCACAACATAGGATTAGATACTATTGTACTAGCGATTGCTGTTGAATATCACATGAAATTTCAATTTTGAAAGCAACTCACAACAGATCGAGGAAACCATCGTTGTAGGTTTCGCCTGTTGAATATCACATGAAATTACAATTTTGAAAGCAATTCACAACAAGGTCAATACCTAGACACAGAAATTCCTAGCTGTTGAATATCACATGAAATTACAATTTTGAAAGCAATTCACAACTGTAAGCCGCCCCTTTTAAGTCAAGTTCTTGCTGTTGAATATCACATGAAATTACAATTTTGAAAGCAATTCACAACAAGAACTCAACTATCTTTCTATTTACGGCAGCTGTTGAATATCACATGAAATTACAATTTTGCCCTCACTTTTGGCAGATAAATATGAAAGCAATTCACAATAAAAAAGAACTGTAAAAAAAAAAGCCCCAATGAAGGAGCCTTTATTGTAGCGGGGAGCAGAATCGAACTGCCGACCTCAGGGTTATGAATCCTGCGCTCTAACCGTCTGAGCTACCCCGCCAAGCGGCTGCAAAGATACAATTATAGAATACTTATTTCTACTAATTATGTTTTTATGTTATTGTTACCTAGTAAAATGTATAGACATAAAAAAAGGGATCAAATATGATCCCTTTAACTTTTAAAGTTGTTTTATTCTAGTGACCATGACCTTCATGTCCTTCAACAGCTTCTTTAGCACCTTCTACTGCACCTTCAATAGCTTCACCAGCTTCTTCTACTGCTTCTACTGCATCAGCACCAGCTTCTTCTACTGCCTCTACTGCTTCAGTTCCAGCTTCTTCAACTGCTTCTACTGCATTTGTAACGTCTTCTTTTGCACCTTTTACAGTTTCTTTGCAAGATTGAAATCCTAAAGCAAAAGTTACTGCCACTAATAAAATTAATACCTTTTTCATTTTTAAAATATTTTTTGAGTTCCAACAAAAGTAGTGGTTTACTTGAGATTTTAACAAATTTTAATAGTTAACTTACAGTTATATATAATAACGTAATTATTAAAACAATGTAACCAAGTAACACATTGTACTATAAATTCTTACTCATTGGTTTCCCAATCTCTTGCCCTATCAACCGCTTTATGCCACCCTTTTATCAACTTAATTCTTTTATCTGTATCCATTTTAGGATTAAAAGAGGCGTCAATATTTCTATTTTTATCAATGTCTTCCTTAGAAAAAACACCTAATTGAATGCCCGCTAAATAAGCCGCTCCTAATGCTGTGGTTTCAATAACCTTAGGTCTTTCTACACATACATTTAATATATCTGATTGGAATTGCATTAATAAATTATTAGCGCTTGCTCCCCCATCTACTCGCAATTTTTTTAATTCTATTTCAGAATCTACTTCCATAGCTTCTAAAACATCATAGGTTTGATAGGCTAAAGACTCTAATGTAGCTCTAATTAAATGTGCTTTTCGAGTTCCTCTAGTTAATCCCAAAATAGCTCCTCTTGCATACATGTCCCAATATGGTGCTCCCAAACCTGCAAAAGCAGGCACTACATAAACGCCATCAGTATCCGGTACTTTTAAAGAATAATATTCTGAATCAGGTGCCGAATCTATTATCTTTAATCCATCTCGAAGCCATTGAATGGCTGCTCCGGCAATGAATACGCTTCCTTCCAATGCATACTCCACTTTCCCATCCAATCCCCAAGCAATAGTAGTTAACAAACCACGCTTAGACATGACGGGTTGTTCTCCTGTATTCATCAACATAAAACATCCTGTTCCATAGGTATTCTTTGCCATTCCAGGATCAAAGCAGGCTTGACCAAATAAAGCACTTTGCTGATCTCCTGCCACGCCCCCAATTGGAATTTCTCTATTAAACAAAACATCTTTATGAGTAACACCATAGTCATCACTTGAAGCTTTCACTTCGGGTAAAATACTTTTTGGAATATCCAATACTTCTAAAAGCTCATCGTCCCATTTTAAGTCGATGATATTGTAAATCATTGTACGAGAAACATTACTATAATCGGTTGCATGTACCTTCCCTCCTGTTAAATTCCAGATCAACCAAGTATCAACTGTTCCAAACAACAGTTTACCTTTTGCTGCTTTATCTCTAGCACCCTCAACATTATCTAATATCCATTTAATCTTCGTTCCGGAAAAATAGGCATCTATCACTAAGCCTGTTTTACTCCTAATTTTATCTTCCAGCCCTTTGGCTTTTAACTGGTCGCAAATCGAAGCTGTTCTTCTATCTTGCCAAACTATGGCATTGTAAATTGGTTGACCGGTAGTTTTATCCCAAACAACAGTTGTTTCTCTTTGATTGGTGATGCCAATTCCTACAACATCCTCAATTTTTATATTATGACTAGCAATTACTTCTCTAGCCACTTCTAATTGTGAATTCCAAATATCCATTGGATCGTGTTCTACCCAGCCCGGCTTGGGAAATATTTGTCTAAATTCCTTTTGGGCAGTAGCTTTCGCTATACCTTTCTCATCAAATAAAATAGCTCTTGAACTTGTCGTTCCTTGATCTAACGATAAAATATATTTACTCACGATTTCCTTCTTTACTCCAAAAATAAAAAATAGGGTAGCAATATATCAATCACTACCCTATTTATCTTTTATTGATTTCTTATTTACTTCAAAATAATTTTTTGAGTGGCTTTTCCATTATCAAATGTTGCCATAATTAAATAGATGCCTTTATGCATTCCATCAAAATTAATTTCTTGACCATTTACTACTTGATCAGAATAATAAACACTTTTACCTACCAAGTCAAAAATCTCAATTGAATTAGGTTTTTCACTGGCATAAACTCTTGCTATATTATTAAACACCGGATTAGGATGTATACCAAAATTTTTACTTTCTGCTAGATTGATAGAAGTGGTGATTGGCGTTAATAATAAAGCTCTTGGTCCTTCTAAGGCTCCTCGCATAATTGTAATCTGATCTTTTGTTAAAGCTACTTGACATGATTCTGTAGAATAATCCATGTAATTTTCCCACATATCAGGCCTATCTGGCAATCCATCAGCAGTAGGTTCGTTGTTGCAAGTATTTCTATCCGGATCGCAAGCGACACTAAAATTGTTTGAATTTTGATTAGATCTAGGTGTATCATCAGCACCATCATCTGCACCGCAAGCACCATCTCCCCAAATATGTCTTAAACCTAAATAGTGTCCTACTTCATGAACGGTAGTTCTCCCTTGCGCATCATATGTACCAAAATTATTAGGGTTGTTACTTCCAAATACTCTAAAATCAACAATTACTCCATCAACAGCAGCAGATGGCGCACCTAAGTTCGTTGGAAAAGGCCAGTTAGGTAAAAATGGCGGCGGATAAGCCATTCCTAATAATTGTCCTCCTAATAAAGATGGCAATTTAAAAACCCAAATATTCAAATAACGTTTGGTATCCCAAGCATCACTTCCTCCAGTGTTTTCCTTTTTTGCATTATCTGTTTGTCCATAACCAAAATTTCTAGTCGTTTCTTTTCTTACCACACCCGCTAAAGTAAATTCAATCATGGCATCATCTACTATACTACTAAATGTGTCTCTCAAATTTACCTTGTCTTCGTTGGTAAAACGATAAGCCTCATTTAAAACTCTTAATTGATCTAATACCACCGAATCATCTAAATTTTCTTCCGGCCGGTTGGTATGCCAAACGATGTGAAATACTACCGGAATGGTTAAAACAGTTCCTCTTTGATTACTATTTTCTCCAATGGCTTTAATTTCTTCGAAATGCTTTTGATAAGCTTCCATAAAATTAGGGTCTTGTGCAGACATCGTTTCTATTAAGTGATCATAGCCACACAATGTTCTTTGCTCTTGGGCAAAAGCGGTGGTGATCATCAATAGTAAAATTGGTAAAAGTGTAAATTTTTGCTTCATTTGTCGGCTTTAATAATTAAGTTGATAAATTTCTGGTCAAGGCTAAAATAGGGATAATTTACAAAACGTCCCATTGATAAAAACTAATTAGTTGATTTTTACAACTACTTTAACTTCACTTCTAATCTCACTGGTTGGTGATCTGAAAATTGAAAGTCTAAGTCTTGCCCTTTTACACTTTGTATTTCAATGTTTGGAGAAGTTAGGTAAAAATCGATAACGGTGGTAAAAGTTTCCCCTTTTTCATAAGCCTTCTCTAGCTTTCTATTGGTTTTGTTTGCGGCATCAAACGCCCAACTCCATCCATTTGGCATATAATCATCTGCAATACTACTTTGTTCGTAGCCCACTTCTTCTTTGGTAAACTCGCCATAGCAATCATATCCCGGAGGACATTGATTCCAATCGCCTCCAACGATGACATAGTTTCCTTTTTCATATTCCGCTGAAACATATTTTTTCAAATATTCCATCTCTCCTGCTTTCAATATTCCACCTTTGTCATAGGCAGAATTATGGGTATTAATCACCAACAATTCTTTTCCATTAATAGGAAAACGTTGCACTAAAAAACATCTATCTAAAAAGAAAATACTTTTAGGCCAACTAAATTTTCCAGGAAATTGATACCGAGTATTCTCAACACTTTGATATGGTGAATAAGTCGCCAGACCTGCCATCACTTTACCGTAAGGTTTTAAAAGTGGTACAGGAATGTAATTCACTCTATAGTTAAACGCTAATGCCCCCGACCAGTTATCCTCTAAACTGTTTTCAATAGCAGTAAACTGATTTACGTTGTAACTTCTTTTAGCTACTTCGTCTACTTCTTGCAATAAAATAAAGTCTGCATCTTTCCAATTGCTTACAGTGGCTTTAATGCCTTCTAAATTTTTTTCCGTTAGCTTTTTAGAAACTCTTGTTGAAGACCCACCATCCATAAAAAAGTCAGACTCTGCTCCTAATCCTGCGTATCCAATATTCCAAATATAAAACACCAATGAATCTTTCAAAATAGCGGAACTAGATGCTTTTGAGGGCTCTATTGTAATTTTCTCTGCCGGTTTATAATCCGTTAGGGTTCCATAAAGAATTGACCCAATAATATAGATGGCCGCTAGCAGTACTAATAGTAGAAGTATCTTTAACACTTTCATTTTTTTAATTGTTCCGGTTAAGCCTTAAATAAAGACGAATATCACACAAGATAACTACGTTTTATTTGCCATTATAATAGGCTTATCAACTTTACAGCTAATCTGTCAATTATTCTATACCTAAAATTGTAAAAACTATATACTTAATAGTAAATTCGAAAGATCAAGTGAAAAAAATTGTCAAAAAAAACAATATGAAGCATAATAATTTAAAATGGACTTCAAAAGATGGCTTAAGTATTTTTGGTCAGGTTTGGAAAACTGATATAGAACAAAAAGCCATTATTGCTTTAGTGCATGGCTATGGCGAACATAGTGGCAGATATCATCATGTAGCAGAAATGTTTTGTACGAATGGATATTCAGTCATTGCGTTAGATCATCGAGGCCATGGACAATCTGGTGGTCAAAGAGGTCATACTCCAAGTTATGAGTTATTAATGTCTGATATTGATATTTTCTTAGAAAAGGCAAGAGATGTTTTTCCTGATGCAAAAATCATTCTTTATGGACATAGTATGGGTGGTGGAATTGTGGTCAACTATCTTATCAGACGTCAGCCGGATCTATTAGGTAGTATTGTTACAGGGCCATTCTTTAGAACCGCTGAACCGCCTCCTGCATTTCAATTATTTTTAGGAAAAATTATGCAGAATATTTGGGGTGCTTTCCCTGATAAAGCAAAAGTTTCACCGGATTATATTTCTAGAGACAAGGAAGTAGTGAAGAAATACATTAATGATCCATTGGTACACAATAACATGTCGGCAAAATTAGGAATGTCGTTATTAGAAACCGGCGAATATGCCATTGAGCATGCTGCTGAAGTAAATGTACCGCTTTACATTTTACATGGTGAAGATGATAAGTTGACAGACTATAATGGCAGTAAGGATTTTTATGCTAAAGCAGGTGATAATGTAACGTTAGAAACCTTTCCTAATATGTATCACGAATTGCATAATGAGCCGGAAAAAGAGGAGATTTTTGCAGACATTATCGCTTATTGCAATCAATTAACCGATCATTAGAATTTCTATTTAGCTGAAACCAATACAATTGACATCCAGCAAATTATTTCTTGAAAAATTATTGCTAAAGCTAAAAACCGGCAGTAGCAGATCTATTCATTTAAATGCACTACCCGGTAGATTTGCACGTTTAGATCTATTTGATTTAATTAATGTTGATCAAAGCTTACACCTCAAATTTATCAATCAACTTTTAAGTAAAGAGAAATTCAATTTTAATATCTCTATTGATTTTAAGCTTATTCAAAAAAAATCGAACCTGCCTACCGGCAAAGGCAGGGAAGAGATAAAAGCGGCTCATCAAATAGCCAAAACTTTAAATGCCATTTTCTACCAACAACAAGATGAGTTTCTAGAACATGGCACCAAGACATTTGCCTTTGGTTATCCTCTACTCATAAAAAGAGATCCAACCAATACAGATAGAATTTTAAAAGCGCCTTTATTGATATGGTATCTCGATCTTGAAAAAGACAGCCATAAAAGCAATAGTTGGTCCATCTCTAGAAATGAAAACCATCCTGTTATATTTAATGAAGTGCTCCGCTCACATATTGAAACCTATGAGCAAATTCAGATGGATGACATTTTAGAATTATTGGAAGAGAATCTGATTAGCGAAAGTCAGATATTGAACATCTGTAAGTTGATGCTTGAAAAACTAGGTACAACGGCGTCTTCTTTCGATGAAGAGTTATTGGTGTTACCAGGCACAAATAAAGCCTCCATCGAAAAAATCACCAAAAATGACCCTTGGATTAGGTGGTCAGGGATATTTGGAATGTATAAAACCCAAAAGCAGAGTATTATCCATGATATCGAAAGCTTGATTGAGCATTTCGATGAAAAGGATGAGCCTAAAAGCATTCCAAAGGAAGTAGAAGGCAATACGACTTTATCAGTTGTACCATTAGATCCAAGTCAGGAACATATCTTAAACACAGTAACAAAAGAATCACAAATTGTCATTCAAGGTCCACCGGGCACCGGAAAGAGTCAATCTTTAACAGCCTTAATTTCAAACGCTTTGTATCATGGCAAAACCTGTTTGGTGGTTTGTGAAAAGAAAACAGCTTTAGATGTTATTTATAAAAATTTAGCAGCGCATAACTTATCAGAGCTATGTATCATTATTGAAGATGTTTACAGTGATAGAAAAACTGTAGTAGATAAAGTAAGGCATTTGCTAGAAACCAGAAGTGAAACCGAAATAGATTTTAGGCATTTCGATTTTGAAGAAAACTTAACGGCTTATTTAAACGATCAAAATACAATTAATAAACATATAGACGCCTTAAATTTTAAATGTTTTGGTGATGACAAATTGATTGCGTTGATTGCTAAACGACAGAAGTTAATTCAAACCAATAACCTACAACCATTATCGGTAAAGCCTATACAGTTCCTTCAACTAAATTATAAGGAGTTTAAAACGCTAAAAAAAGTAGTGGATGAAGGCCAACAAATTTTTCAACCATTAGAAGGCAAATCCATTCCATTTGAAAAGATTAAAGATGATTTTTTTATCGATAATTCAAATCTAGCTTTGCTAAAATTGGAAATATTACAAATGCTCACGAATGCTGAAACTATTCTAAAAACTTTAGCTAACCATCAAACAAGTGGCGCTGCTTTTGACGAACTGAAAGGATGGCCGGCATTGAGATTAAAAATATCAGCTCCCTTTTTAAAGCACGCCAAACAACTACAACAAGATCAGGCCTTTGTTCTAGAGCAATATCTAAATTTAATCAACACTTACCATCAACATCGGTATTTTGATTTCCATTTTGTTGACCCTCAAAATATTGACAAATTAAGTGAGTTACAAGCTCCTTTAACTGAATTCATTAATATCATTGAGCCGATTCACAATCATATTGACCAGTTAAAAAACTACTTGCCTTGGCGAAAATTTTTAATCGAGCATGCTACCTATCAACCATTATTAAAGGCATTAAGCAAACAAGTGAGCTTTTCTCAATGGCTCGTCAGCTTTGAAATGTTCTATAATTCCAAATTTATTGAGCAGTACATTAAAGACAATTCAATAGATTTTAAGCTCAAAAACACGTTGAATCATATTGCTGAATCAGACGAATCGGTAAGAACTCAATTAGGTGATAAGATTTTATCTCTTTGGGATGAAAAGCAAAAGGGCGTTTTAAAGAAAAGAACCATCTCCAATATCAAAAATCTTTACAACTATAGAAGAAATAAGGCTTACGGCAGAAGAAACTCTTTGAGAAAGATTATTCACAATGACGTAGAACTCTTTACGAATGCCTTTCCGGTGGTGATGGTTAACCCTTCCGTTTGTAGCTCTATCTTTCCATTAGAAAAAGATTTGTTTGATTTGGTCATTTTTGACGAAGCCAGTCAACTTAGGATTGAAGATACCTATACCGCTTTATTACGAGGCCATCATAAAGTTGTTTCCGGCGATAAACATCAAATGCCACCTACTTCTTACTTCCAAAGCAATGTGCAACTATCCGCTATTGAAGAGGAAGAAGAGATGGAAAACGAAGTGGTTTCAGATGATTTCTTGGCCGAAAGTGATTCTCTTTTAGAGTATTGCATGGATAGTGATTTTGAATCTACTTTTTTAGATTTTCATTATCGCTCTCAACACCCTGATTTAATTTCTTTCTCCAATAAAGCTTTTTATGGTGACCGTTTGGTGCCGATGCCGCAGCAAAAACACTATAATCCTATCTCCTATTTTCAAGTAAATGGAGTGTATGACAACAGAACGAATCAAACGGAAGCTAAAGCTTTAGTTGATTTTGTATTTGAAAAAATTCAACCAATTAATGACGAATTCCCATCGGTAGGAATTGCTACTTTTAATATGAATCAAAGAAATTTGATTTGGGATTTACTGATGGAACGAACTTATGAAGACGAACAAGCAGCTAAAACATTAGATGCTTTGATCCAAAAGGGTTTGTTTGTTAAAAACTTAGAGAATATTCAAGGAGACGAGCGAGATATTCTACTGATCTCTACTACTTTTGGGCCTAATAAAGAGGGTAATTTCAAGCAATTGTTTGGACCTATTTCACAAAGTAAGGGCTATCAATTACTAAATGTAATGATTACTAGAGCCAAGCAAAAAATTGCCGTTTTCACCTCTATTCCTGAGCTATTTAACAGCACATATGCAGAGGAAATTTCAAATAAAGGCAACACCGGAAAAGGCATTTTATATGCCTATTTAAATTATGCTGAAGCATTGTCAAGCAAGAATAAGCTGAAGCAAAATAATGTGTTAGACTTAGTGAATACTTATTGCTCAGAGAAGAATTATAAGCATGAGTACAAAAATCTGCCGCTTTTTAATCAAGTATTATTAGCAGCTTTGATAGACAAGTTTGGTTCCGAAGCAGTTCAACATAATTACACCTATGGAGGATTTGTGTTAGAACTCGCTATTATAAGCGAAGGAAAACCACTTATTGCAATCACGACAGAAAATCAACATCAAACCAATTCGACAGCTTATAGAATGTTGTTGTTTAAAACTCAAATGTTGGAATCGTTTGGCATTGCAACTTACTTTATCTCTTCTTTGGATTGGTTTAAAGATTGGGATGGAGAGGAAAAGAAGTTGTTAGAGCGTATTGGAGGCTTGATAATGTAAAAATAGGGTTAGTACATTAAGAACTACCCCTAGCCCCTCCAAGGAGGGGAATTAGCATCTTCATTTATAGTTGTAACGACGGATATTGCGATGAGGATAACTTGCTGAGGTATTTTAATTAAAGCTGATTCTTACCGCTTGTTTCTTTACAAAATCCACATCTACAACTTCCACTTCCGGAATGATTATATACTTTTCAATTCCAGAATGTTTTAGAATGGAAGCTTCCGTTTCTGGATGATTGCCGATAAAAACCAATAACTCAGTTTCAATCTTTCGAGCTTTCAAAGCTTCAATACTTAAGAGCGTATGATTGATACTTCCTAAATAATGTCTCGACACTAAGACAACCGAAAGCTCTAATTTTTGAATCAAATCCAAAATCGTTTTATCCTCATTTAAGGGCACTAAAAGTCCACCGGCGCCTTCCACAATTAAGTGGTTTTTTGTGGCTGGCAAGACAATATTTTCGAGCTCAATTTTTACATTTTCTCGGGCCGCAGCAGCATCTGGCGACATAGGTGTTTTGAGTCGATAAGCCTCCGTAAAAACAGTACCATGAGAAGGTGCCAATTGAGTCACATTTTGCCTATCCGTAACATCTTCCAAACCCGCTTGAATTGGCTTCCAATAATCTGCTTGCAAAGCCTCCACCAAAATAGCAGAAATGATGGTTTTACCCACTTCAGTTCCAATGCCTGTTACAAATAATTTTTGCTGATTCTTACTCATAATTTCATATCTCTTAAAACTTCTGAAAGTAGGTCAATTTCAGATTCAGTGTTGTAACTGTGTAAACAAATTCTCAGCCGCTCACTTCCTCTTGCTACCGTTGGATATACAATTGGCCGAATGTCAAAACCATGTTCGTTTAATATTTTGGCTACTGCTCTTGTTCGTTCAGGATTGCCAATCTGAAGCCCAAATATTGGTCCTTCGCCGATAATCTTGATCGATTTTTGCGCTTGAAAAACCAACTTAAAGTAATTTATTAATTTAAACAATCTAACTACCTGAATATCATCAGATAAAATAAAATTATAGCTATGTTCCACGCTCCATAAATTATGGTCTGAAGGCGCTGTTGAATAGATAAAAGGCTTGCAAAAATTAACGAGGTATTCTGTTAGTAGTTTACTGCCTACAATAGCTGCTCCATGACTTCCCATCGCCTTACCAAAAGTATAAACCCTTGCTAAACAATCTGCTTCTATTTTAGCTTCATTGCATAATCCCCTACCCTGATTTCCAAAAATTCCTAAGGCATGTGCTTCGTCAACAATTAACTCATAAGGGTATTTTTCTTTTAGATTAGCGATCTCTTTCAAGAGTGCTTTGTCACCATCCATTGAGTAAATACTTTCTACAATCACGAAACAATTGGCAAAAGAATTTTGATCTAATTTGGCTTCCAAATCCGATACATTATTGTGCTTAAACGGAATACATATAACACCGCTTAACTTCATCCCTTGACGAATAGAAGCATGTACCAATTCATCGTAAATTATGACATCATTTTCCCCTCGACAAATGGTTGAAATTAGACCCAAATTGGCATCAAATCCAGAGTTGAAAATGAGGGCAGATTCAGCATGATGGAAGTCGGCAATTTTAGCTTCTAGAGCCTCCATAAATTTAGAATTACCACTGAGTAATCTTGAGCCGGTTGAGCCATTTTTAACGTCATTATTTTGACAGGATTCAGCTACTTTATTTTTAATCCAAGCAGACCTCGAGAGTCCTAAATAATCATTAGATGTAAAATCAATTGGATAAGAATGATGAGAAAGCTGTCTATATTCCTGTTTGACTTTTCTGGCTTCTAGGATCTTTTTAATTCGCTCTTCAAAATTCAATGGTACAATTTTATGATGCTGTTATAGCAACTTTTTCTTCTTTGTAAGATGCTCTTGGTTTTAAACCCAATAACTCAAACATTTGTTTATCATCAGCAAAAGCAGGATTCGCAGTGGTTAATAATTTATCACCGGCAAAAATAGAATTGGCTCCTGCCATAAAACACAATGCTTGTTCACTCACCGGCATTTGTAATCGCCCTGCACTTAATCGAATCATCGCATTTGGCATTATAATTCGGGCTGTAGCAATCATTCTTAGCATTTCCCACACACTTACTCTTGGTTGTTCTGATAATGGCGTTCCTTCTACCGGCACTAATGCATTAACAGGAACGGATTCAGGATGTTCTGGTAAGTTAGATAAAGTATATAGCATTCCGATTCTATCTTCATTGCTTTCGCCCATACCAATAATACCGCCACTACAAACGCTAATGCCTGCATTTCTTACATTGTCAATGGTTTCCAATCTATCATCATACGTTCTTGTACTGATAATTTCATCGTAATAATCCTCTGACGTATCTAAATTGTGATTATAAGCATACAAACCGGCTTCTTTCAGTTTCTTGGCTTGGCTATCGGTTAACATACCCATAGTACAACAAACCTCTAAATCCATTTGACTTACGCCTTTCACCATTTCAATTACCTTATCAAAATCTCGATTATCTCTTACTTCTCTCCAGGCTGCTCCCATGCAAAATCTAGTAGAACCAGCCATTTTTGCTTCTTTGGCGCTTTCTAAAACAGCATCAACATTCATTAATTTATGTACATCCACATCCGTATTATACCTTGCCGCTTGTGGACAATAGGCACAATCCTCAGGACAACCACCTGTTTTTACAGATAAAAGAGTGCATACTTGAACCTCTCCTACTTTTTGATGCTCTTCATGCACTTTGTGAGCTTTGGAAACCAATTCCATTATTGGACTGTAGTAAATTTCGCTTATTTCTTCCTTCGTCCAATCGTTTCTTATTTCTGCCATATCTTTTTCTTGTTCTACAAAATTAGAAAAACGTGTTTATCATTTAAGAAAATTGACTTAAACTAATAAACAAATCATTTTATTCCACTAAAATAAGTAAATGTTGAAGCTTCTATGATTGAATTTCAAAGTATTCTATTAAATTCAACGCTAATATTCTATGGATCTATTTAAACAACTGAAAGAGGCTGTTAGCGGCAACAAACTGATGGAACCTATTCATCAGATTAATAAAATCACTAAAACAGTCGATTCATTAAAGAGTTTGCTAAAAGACAGCAAAGTTTCTCAATCTGTTAAAGATATGATCAATGGCTTAATGACGTTGATCAAAACCAAGCCCAATATTGCCGGAATCAATCATTATTTCAACCATTTTCTCCTTAAATTAGATCCTGACAATCAACCACCCGTTTTAAAAGAACTTTTGGAAGTTTACCATGAAAGATGGAAAAATGTAGATAGAAAAACAGCCAAATTAGCTTTTGAACATATTGATTTTAGTGAAGAAGTAAGTATTTTATTACATGGAAATGAAAAATCCATCCACTCATTGTTTGAAGCTTTAATAGTTGAAGAAAAGAAAGTTAAGGTCTATCAAACCATTGGGCGTCCCAGCGAAATTGGCAAACTTCAAGCAGAAAAGATTGCGGCTATTGGGTACGAGGTGAATTTTATTGAAGACAATGCAATTGGTCAGGTTTTGCCTGAAATAGATTATGTTTTAATTGGTTGTGAGCTCATTCTTAGAGAGGATTTTGTAAGCGATGCGGGGACACATACTTTAATAGCATCGGCTAAATATTATAAAAGACCTATTTTCTTACTCGCTGATAGCAGAAGAATCTTGAATACTAAATATTTTCCTCAAAATGTTTTAAGCAATATCATAGGAGAAGGAAAATTACCTGATAAATCCATTTGGAAAAATTCACCAGAGAACGTTAAGATTGACAATTATTCCAAAGAGCATATTCCCAACTACTTGATTACCAAATTTATTTTGGAAGATGGCTTATATGATCCTGAAGAAATAAAAGACCAAACCGATAAAGTGATGGTTGGAAAGTTTTTCTAGTCAATATATACCTCTCCTTTTAAGAAGTTAGAGTTAATTTAGATTCTTTAATTCAGATTCAAGTAGTAATCTCAGAGAAAGCTTACTTTGACAAATAACCATTTATTTTTCTTTTTCTTAGCCAATCCTTCGTCTCGCTCTGGAGAAACAAAAGGCAAACCAAATCAATCGCCCACACACAAACCCCTCGCTTTTTAAACTAGTGACAAAACAAAATTAGTGTGTTTTTAAAAAATCAAACGGAAACTATACTGAAGGTTGATTCATTGTATAATAATCAAACCCTAATTACTTAAATTATAACTAATATATCTATCCTCTAGCTTAATCTAGAACTGATCAAGTCAATAAACTCTGATCTTGTAGCATTCTTTTCAAATTCACCTGTAAATGCAGAAGTAGTAGTTACAGAATTTTGTTTCTCAATACCTCTCATCATCATACATAAATGCTTTGCCTCGATGACTACCGCAACGCCAAGTGGATTTAATGCCTCTTGAATACAATCTCTAATTTGAGTAGTTAATCGCTCTTGAACTTGAAGTCTTCTAGCATAAGCATCTACCACTCTAGCTATTTTACTCAAACCAGTGATGGTACCATTCGGAATATAAGCGACATGTGCTTTACCAAAAAATGGCAACATATGATGCTCACACATGGAGTACAACTCAATATCCTTTACAATTACCATATGGCGATGATCTTCTTGAAATAGTGCTGATTTTATAATTTCAACTGGATCAATCTCATATCCTTGAGTGATAAACTGTAGTGCCTTCGACACACGCTCAGGCGTTTTAATTAAACCTTCTCTATTGGCATCTTCTCCTAAAAGAGAAAGAACACTTTTATAATGATCTTGCAGTTGAGATGATACATCTGCTTGATAAATTTCTTTTTTCTGATAAACCACAACGATTAATTTGTTACTCCCAAAGAACGCTAATTTCTAATAATTTGTTCAAATTATTAGTATTATAGAGTTAAATCCGACAATTATTGATTTTCAATTTATAAAAAACCAATTATGGATAAACACCATGAAGGGAAATTAACGTCTAAAGCAGCATTGCAAAATTTCACCCATCATTTGCTCCAAGATATTAAGGCGATGGAGTTGATGATCTCCAATAATCGATTTGAAAAAGGTATCACAAGAATTGGAGCGGAGCAAGAGATTTGTTTGGTAGATTCTGCTTTTCGACCAGCACCATTGGCGCAAGAGATTTTAGATGTTTTAAAAGATGATCATCAAATCACCAATGAGTTGCCTAAATTTAACTTAGAAATTAATCTTTCCCCATTAGAATTTAATGGCAAGTGCCTTAGTCAAATGGAAAAAGAATTGAAAGATAAATTGAAAAAGATCTATGAAACGGCAAAAAAGTTCGATGTCGATTTGGTTTTAGCAGGCATTCTTCCCACTATTCGACAAAGTGATTTAAAGCTTGAAAACATGACACCTAATCCAAGGTATCTTGCTTTAAATAAAACACTTTTTGATATGCGTGGTTCTTCTTACGATTTTAGAATTCATGGAACAGATGAGTTATTGACAAAATCGGACACTATAATGTTTGAGACTTGTAATACCAGCTTTCAGGTCCACTATCAAGTAAGTCCGGCAGAATTTGTAAGCGCTTACAACTGGGCGCAAATTATAACCGCTCCTGTTTTAGCAGCAGCTACCAATTCTCCATTATTATTAGGAAAAAGGCTTTGGAGAGAAACTAGAATTGCCTTGTTTCAACAAGCTACAGATACAAGAAGAAGTAGTGCCTATTTGAGAGAACAAGAATCAAGAGTATTGTTTGGCAACGATTGGATCTATAAGTCGGTAGTGGAATTGTTTAAAGAAGATGCTGCACGACACAGAGTATTGATTGCTTCAGAAATTGAAGAAGATTCTTTAACTGTTTTAAATGAAGGTAGAATTCCGAAATTAAAAGCATTGCAATTGCACAACGGTACAGTTTATAAATGGAATAGACCTTGCTATGGCATTATGAATGGGAAACCTCATCTAAGAATTGAAAACAGAGTGCTTCCATCCGGTCCAACAGTGATTGACGAAATGGCCAATACTGCTTTTTGGCTTGGGTTAATGCATGGCAGACCTAAAGAATATGACAATATCCATAAGAAACTTGATTTTGATTTAGTAAAAACCAACTTTTTTAGAGCCGCACAAATGGGTATGGGCACGGCCTTTAAATGGATCGGTAAACGACCTATTACGGTTCAAGATTTGATTTTAAAAGAATTACTACCTATTGCAAAAGAAGGTTTAAAAAAAGCCAATATTCGCCCGGCAGACATTAGCCGCTATATGGATGTTATTGAAGAACGCACAAAAACAGGTAGAACAGGATCGCAGTGGATGTTGGATTCTTATAACGATTTAAAAAATAAAGGCACGCAAGACGAAGCAATTGTGGCCCTAACAGCAGGTATGGCAAAACGACAAAAAAGAAATATTCCTGTACATAAATGGTCTATTTCAAAAATGAACGAAGCAGGCAGTTGGATCAATAGATATTGGAGAATTGATCAAATTATGTCTAAAAATTTATATACGGTAAAAAGCGATGACTTAATTGACATGGCTACTAATTTAATGAGTTGGAAAAATATTTCTAGTATTCCGGTAGAGAATGACAATCATGAATTAGTGGGCTTAATCACTTATATGGAGTTGATAAAATACTATTCTACCCATCCATTCGAGAAACGTAAGAAATTGCTCATTAAGGATATTATGATTAAAAATCCAGTGTCTATTAAATCAGATATGCTCACCAAAGACGCCATCAATATCATCAGAAAGAATAACGTGCATAGTTTACCTGTCATCGAAGGGCAAAATATATTGGTTGGCATCGTTACAGAGCATGATTTTGTCAACGTGTCGGATCACTTTTTACAAGAATTTTTAACTCAAAAAGAGGAAGAATGAGTATTGCGCAAATGCAACATACCAAACGATTTATTGGACATATAGCAAAAGATAAGGGACCAATTCTTTTAATTGTTGCCGGAATGCATGGCAATGAACCTGCGGGCATTCAAGCATTGGAAGAAATGATGCTGGAATTGAATGGCATGCAAAATAAAATACAAGGCAGTATTTATGCCATTCTTGGCAATGTGAAAGCTATTCAAAAGCAAACCAGGTTTATTGATACCGACCTAAACAGAATGTGGGCGCCGGATATAGAGGAAGACCAGGTTAAAAACTTATCAGAATACCAAGAATATCTAGAAATAAAAGAGATTATCGACGAAATCAAGTCCGAACAAAAAGATCGTCCATTGATTTTATTGGATCTACATACTACCTCGGCTGCAAGCCTACCTTTTATTTTATGCAGCAACGAACCCAGAAATAGAAAATTAGTTATTCCCATTCCTGCGCCAACTATTTTGGGCGTTGAAAATAGAATCAAAGGCACATTGATGAATTATTTGAATGATAGTGGAGATGCTGCTATTGTTTTTGAGGCGGGAAGCCATTCAGATCCATTATCAGTTTTGTACCACAAAAGCATTATACAGTTATTATTGGTAGGAACAGGCTTATTGAATCAAAGTAATCTTGAAAATTTTGAAGAAATCGTCAACAACTTATATCACCACAGTATCCACATGCAATATGTTTTTGACATTATTTATAGATATGGTATTAAGCCCGGCGAAAAATTTAAAATGCGTCCCGGTTTCCAAAATTTTATGAGAATTAGTCAAGGCACTGTTTTAGCAGATAATGAAAATGGAGAAATTGTCGCTCCGTTATCTGGTAGAATATTTATGCCATTGTATCAAAGTCAAGGTAATGATGGCTTTTTTATTATTGACGAAGGAAGGGATTAGAGATTTCAATAGTCAATTTAGAAGTAATGAGATTAGCTCAAAAAAAAAGTCCGAACCATTTTAATGATTCGGACTTCGGAATTAAATTCCGCAAATAAATGACACCACTAATTCTTTGCTGCCTTATCTAAGAAAAGTATTTCATCCGTCACTATTTCTGTGATGAACTTTTTGTTGCCGTCTTTGTCGTCATAACTTCTGTATGTCAACTTTCCTTTAATGGCAACTTCCTTACCTTTCTGTAAATACTTTTCTGCGAGTTCGGCAGTCTTGCCCCAAGCGACAACATTGTGCCATTGGGTCTTTTCAATTTTCTCTCCTTTGGAATCAGTGTAATACTCATTTGTTGCTAAGCTCATTTTGGCCAATTTTCTGCCATTTTCCATTTGCTTAACTTCAGGATTCATTCCTAAATTTCCAATTAATTGTACTTGATTTCGTAACATGATTTTAAATTTTCGTGATAAAAACAATTAATAACTATACTAAGAGTCCGAATGCACAAAAATTCCATAAAAATTGACCAACTTTTTTTAAAAAAAATTTATAAAGCTAGTGTTTATGGGAGGTTTGAGAGAAAAGAAAGTTGGGTAAGAAATGTAAGATGAGTAAGTTAGCCAACGGTTTTTAACGCTTTCAGGAGCTTCGCACGCTGAAAGGTTACAGCTGAACCTACTCTATCACAATCGGTCGTAATTGGTCATCTATCAATAATTGATATTTACCGGTTGGTAGATTATAGAAGTCTATTACTTTTTCTTTCCCGGAATAAACAATCTCGCCTGATTTACTAAACACGGTAAAGGATTTCTTTTTATTAAAACGTAAGACTTTATTTCTTTTAAAATCATACATTTCTTGATCTGCCTTTGATAATTTTTGACCTAAAACTGTTTTGGCAATCCAATCATCAACGTCACGAACAGCCACTGTCACGGAGTTATTAAATGGAAATGTGTTTTCACTTTTAGGATGTTGGAGATTTACGAAATAGGAACTTCCATCGGGCGTAAATCGGCCACCTGTTGTTTCGCAACCATCCGGACCAATGGCAAATTTATGTAAATCATCTACCGTTGGGTTTTCTATAGAAAGATCTAAACAATAGATTTCATTGATCTTTTGGTTGTAACCTGCCGGTACTCGACCATGAGAATAGCCGTTCAAATCTTCATTAATCATTACAATTGGATGTCCATTGACATACGTTAATGCCAAGCAATCAGGATTACTAAAAAATTGATTTTTACCAGGCCCACCAGCTAAGTAAACCCGCAAGGCACCCGTTTCCATATCCATTTCTAGTATTCTACCGTAATAATCAAACAACCGATTGTCTTCATTGCCATCTGATTTATCTAATTCTTGAAGATGCAAAGCCATTTTAGCACCTAAAGCAGCTGATTGCTTAAAGAAATCTTCTGTATCATCGCGACCTGTTTCTGTAAAATATATTTTACCGTTGTGATACACCGACCATTCCGTTCTGTTAAACATGGTAGCCCCCATTTTGGCTGCCGTTTCTTGTGCATGAATCATTGCATCCAACTCCATTGGCATTTTAAGCCACTCACCTGTTAGACCATCTTCGCTTTGCTTGTAAACGTATAATTGTCCAACACTTAAATCAAATGATTGATTAGCCACGAATTTGAAAATATAACCCGGAGGCGTGTCGTCGGTTAAGAATACCGTTTTCCCATCGGGCAAAACTGTTCCACCTTCATGCTGATAACGCCCCATATTGTAGTTCTTCCGTATAGCTTTGGCATTTTTTACATCCACTTCTACCATCCAATCAAAATTCTCAAACTTTTTTATCGGTTGATTCACGGTTTCTCCATTAAAAATCTTTACCGTAAAATCTGATGTATCTCTTATTCCTGTACCGTCTTTATTAATAGCATAATTGTCATCATACATGGTTTCTTCTGCAGTTAGAACCGTTCCCCATGGCGTTTGAAATCCTCCACAATTCATCAATGTTCCGCCCACTTCACTAAAATCAACACTTCTAAATTTTCCTTTTGGATCATCTACCACCGACCATTTTCCGGAATATGGATCTTTAGATACAGTAAATACAGTCATTCCTCCTCCATCTCCCAAAATTGGATCGCTAATCATCAATTCATGATTGACAATGACATAACCACTATCGCTTCTACCATCAATAGGAATATAGCCGGTAAAGTCATGATTTTGTTTAGCCAAAGCAAACTCACCGTTAGCATTATGAACGCCATGATACCCGCCAATAAATAAAATATCAGCTCTTAAATCACTGTCCAACAACTGAAAATCTTTAGTTAAGGTTGTTTGGGAATTATTTTGTGAAAAGACAAAAAACGAGGCATTTAAAAGGATTAGGATTAAAACCCAAGAGATCTTATTAAACATATAAACTTATTATTCTACAAAGAAACATAAAAAGCGAAAGGCATCTTATTTTAGTCAGTTAAATTACTTTATATTTAAGCTAGAGATTTTAAAATAATTTATTTGATGTCAAAGTTTACATACTTTTTCTTGGTCTTCTTATCATTTTCATTTAATGTCAACGCCCAATGCGATGACCGATACAACGAACCGCTAAGCGATACTTTTGTTCTACATCAGAATATAATTTATGGCAGCAATACCACTTCTGATGGAGATAGTATTGACTTAACTATGGATATTTTTGAGCCTGCATTTGCTTCTGAAAATCCACGACCTGTAATTATTTTAGCACATGGTGGTGGTTTTTTTGATGGATCAAAAGAAATGGCTGAAGTAGTTTGGTTCTGCGAAGATTTTGCTAAAAGAGGTTTTGTTACAGCTTCTATTAACTATAGAAAAGAAGCTAGCGTACTTTCTTTGATTGATCGGGAAAAAATGATTAAAGCAGTAATCAGGGCTACAGAAGATTATAAAGCCTCCATTCGTTACTTTCACAGAAGTGCGGCTGAAGGCAATCCCTATAACATCAATTCTGAATTGATTATTGTTGGAGGAACTTCTGCGGGCTCCATAGCCGCCCTTCATTCTGTTTTTATGGATGAGTTCTACAAACTACCTTCAAACTATCAAGGATGGATTGTAGAATTAAGTGGCGACACCACATTGGTTGGAACCAGTGGCAACTTAGGCTTTTCTGATGATATTGCCGGGGTAATTAATATTAGTGGAGCACTAATTTCTCCAAGTCACATGGATGATGATGCCCATATTCCTATTTTTAATTCACATAATACCGTTGACCTTACCGTTCCATACCGGTATGGTTATCCTTATCAAATACCTTTATTACCCATTTTGGCCGGGAGTTTACCTATTCATAATAAAATGGAAGAAATTGGTGGCTACAGTGTATTGTATCCCGTTAATGAGCTTAATCATGTGCCTCACACCAAATTTGATGGGTCGAAAAATGAGGAGGTTTACACTACCATGATGAGAAAAATGGCTAGATTTCTTAGATATGTTATTCCATGTACTGAACTTCCAACATCATTCAATACAAATATCGTTCAACCATTTACAGTTTTTCCAAATCCTGCGAAAGACATTCTTGAAATAAAAGGTTTAGAAAATATTAATAATTATGATTTTAAACTTATCGATGTTTCAGGAAAAGTTATTGAGTCTGAATTACAGGTAAACAATGAAAAAGTGGTTTTACAATCTTCTTTGAACGGCATCTATTTTCTTGTTGGAACCAATACTATAACTTCTGAGATGGCAACGAGTAAGGTGTTGATTCAGAATTGATCTTATCCATCAACGTCCTCTGCGAGAGACATTGATTGGGAAAGAATACTTCTTTAACCACAAAGAGCACGAGGATGGCACAAATGTCACCAAGAAAAAAAATATTATAGTAGACTGAAACTTCTACTTCTCAGAATGTAAATACAAGTGATTGCCTTCTGTATCTTTAAACGCTTCACCTTGCTATATAATTAGAAAATTCTGATTGACAGCAATCTGCAGACTGGTGGGTTTTAGTTTTATCAAAAGTTTGGTTATGAAATAAATCTAAATGGCAATCAAGCTTTCATAGTTACGTTGATTGGTATTGATTTTTTTGAAATGAAATGATAGGTATTTCCGCTTTAATAGTTTTGCCTTCGCAATACTTGCGCTCAAGTGTCAAGCTGAGGGGTTGATTTTTTGACTATTTTCTATTAAAATCAAAAAAAAATGCTGCCTTCGTTACTGGAAGACAGCATTTAGAATTGAAAAATATAAATTAGATTTACTCAGCAATTTCTTGGAAGATAAAACTAGCATCGCCGGCATAGTAATCTGTTTCCGTATTAGTTGGAAATGTTTGGGTTGAGCCAGTTATCCAACTATATCCATTTATTATAATATTATCAACCGTTATTGGGTAGGTAACATCTGACCCATCTGTTCGTTTTCTATTATACCAATCATTAGAATTCATGGTTATCTGATAATTTTTATCCATTTCCAAAACCAAAGGTGTTATAGCTTCTGTTACTGTAGTATTAGCAGTTTCTACATTTACAGTAACTGTTTTTAAGACAGTCTTAGAATCAAAATCCCAAATCGTTACCCTTAAAGTTGGGTTGGCTTCCGGTAAACGCGCAACAATAGCATTAATTTGACCATTTACAGTAGGTGTAAAGAAATATCCAAATTCATAATTACTCGAATTATAAAATGTATCTACTGCTTCATCAAATCCTGAAACCTCTAAATAGCCTGCTAATGGATTTTCTTCAAGAAAAGTTACTGTGTCATCTCCACAATTAGTCATAGCAATAGGTAGGCAAAGTAATAATGCAATTTTAGTGTATTTTTTTACTGAATTTAAAATTGATGCTTTCATATTTTTTTGTTTTAATTTTTAAAATGTTTTGTCTAATGATTACTAATTACATGGCAATTGAGTTTGTTACCCTTACCAATAATTATTTTTTTAGAATTGCAAAAGTAAAATGAGTAACTGCATAGTATATATTATACTTATAGACTATTTGTTAATTTCTTAAAAAAGTAATGATACCAATGATCGTAGGAGTTTGAGCACAACGGAAACTTCAATGTGCAATTTTTTAGCCGTTTCATGCCTTCGGCAGATAAATTTAACCAGATTCTAAATAGACATTAAACTAAATACAATATTTATAAGTTTGAATTTCTACTTCTCAGAATGTAAATACAAGTGATTGCCTTCTGTATCTTTAAAAACAGCCATATAGCCTACTTCTGGTGTTATTAATTCCTTATATACTAAGACTTCGCCTCCGGCAGGAGTTACTCTTTCCAGAATAACTGAAAGATCGGGATTACCGTTGAAATATAACTTAGGACCTTTATTCGTTACCAAATAGCCTTCTCCTTTGCAGATAGCACCGCCGGTTACACCGTGATTTGACTCATATTTAAAATATCCCATAATCGCATCGCCCATTTCTTTTGTTTCCATTTTAAAATCAAAAATGGCTTCGTAGAATTTTTTGGCTCTTTCAAAATCTACTACAGGAATTTCAAACCAGTTGATCAAATTAGATGCTTCACCCATGAATAAAATTATTTTTAAAGGATATTGTTAAAACAAAAGTTAAATCGCGCGATTGTTGCTTACTTCCCAAATCCGCCTAAATCAGGCATTTGCATTAAGTTGTAACCATCAGTACTTGTAATATTGGCCGGAATAGAACCTTCTTTAATGTTCTTCATTTCCATTGTAGAAACTTCACCCGATTTTTTATCCTTACTTACTGTTTTAATTGGCCAACCTTCAATTTGAGCAAATTTATCTTGATAGGAGTTGTTTCCGCCTTTAGTTTTCATATTCATAAAACCAAACATTTGCTCCATATCCAAATCAATCTTTTCTGTTACCCATGATTCTGATTCCATTTCATCATTAGAAGCCACTATTTTATAACAAGGATAACCATTTATAACTTTCGTTTCATTTTTATACACCTGAATGTTCATGTCTTCATAATCATTATCAGCATCCGTTTTTGATAAGTCTACAACAATGGTTTTCATTTTCATCACCATACCTACTTTATTTCCATCACTATTGGTTAAAATGGTCATCACACCTTTCTTTCTGTTGCTGATCATTCTACTTTCTACTTCTTTCCCATTCTCTTCCATTTTTGGGATAATGACTACATCATACTTGTCTATATACCAACTCACCATGCCTTCATCTTTCACTTTCCCATTTTTTGTAGTGGTTATTTCCATATCAAAACTACCAATAAAACTACTTGGCATAACTTCATCTAAATCAGGATAATCTTCAATTGTAACAGCACCACCGCCCATCATCTGCATATACTTTTCCATATCTGCTTGAGAAGGTTGTCCCTGCTGACTTGAATTTGAACTAGAATTTGAGCTTGAATTTGATTCTTTACCATCACCTTTTACACTCTCCTTAACCTTTTCCTCCGTTTTATCAACCGGTTTATCTACTGCGCTATTAATTGACTTATCAATTTTTTCATCCGCTTTATTTTCCAACTTATTAAGCACCTTATTTTTAAGCTTATTACCAAAACTTTGTGCATCAACACTAATTGTCATCAATACGCTTAAGGCTAGTATCAAAAATGTTTTCATAACTATTTTCTTTATTATAATTTTTTACAATTCAAATTTACTCATTTATTTTAAAATGAGGAAGCAACGGTATGACTAAATAAAGGATTTCAAGTGTATTAATTCTTAAAGTGAAATAGATAGAAACACAAAAGAATACTAAGCATATCGCCAATAATTTATCTGCCTTAGTTGTTAATAATAAGGCAATAAATGACAGTTCCAATACGGATATTATCCAATAGCTTATATTAGCTATAGTTGAATGATTTGATAACCAACCACTTACTGTTTTACTAATATGATGATTTTCAAAGTAATGAAGATCTAGATGCTGATTGGCTAATATATCGACCATTTGATTCGCATGCATTAATCCTCCATTTAAAATCTTAAACAAGGCTGCACTAAACATTAGATAAACCAGATAATATCTCGGTAGCTTCCAAACAAAAGAGAACAATGCTTTCGAAAAACAAAAAGGCAAAAATACCATCGGAAAAATAACGCTCGTTTTGGTTAGTGTTCCTGTATAGGTTTGTTGTAAAAGATCTAAAAAAACGTAAAGCACTAAAAATGCAATACAATAATATTTGTGAGATTTAACAATGGAAGCAATTCCCAAAAAGACCAACACAACTTCCAAAACTATTAAGAGCACTTTTTGCTGAATAATCCACTTGGGAATACCTGTTAAATGAAAGAGCCAAAATGTATTATCTATGCTAACATCAAACAAAGGAGCATTGGCCAGCTGAAATGGCAACACACCATTGTACCATTTAAACGCCAATAGCATTAGCGTATAACCAATGACTATTTGTAACAACTGATGTCTCGATAGCTTATTCAACATTAATTATGATTTGTTCTTTATAATTAAATCCAAAAGTATGATCTAAGGTGGTAGCATATACTTTTAGTTGCTCAACCGGTTTTTGAACTACTTGATCTTCAATATACTTTTTTAACCATATTGGATAATCCTTTAATTCTTCTTGGGAAGTTCTTAGCAGTTGATCTGATCGCTTGGTAAATCGCTTGCCCAACCTTTGCTGCCTTGAGCTAAGGGCATTATCCCAGTAGTTTTTATCGTTCGTTATCAAATATTCATAGTTCTTCAATGTATTTACAATCATTCCTTCTTGAAGAATAGGCATTTTTACCAAATTCAGAGTATCATTATCCGCCACAATGGTATAGAGATTAGAATACTTTTTAGGTTGTTCCTTTCTAGAGTACATATCGTAAATCATAAAAGGATAATTATGAACTCGTTTATAGATAAAAAAAGCTTGAACAAGGCAAAACACGGCAAAAATGAAGATCAATATTTTCTTTTGTTGTTCCATTAAAATATTGCTTGTATCATTTGAACCGTCATAATAATAGCCACTGCTAACTTTAAACCATTGCCGGCTAAAAATCCAATAAAAGATCCGAAGCCCGATTTAAAAGCAGTTTTAGTGTCCTTTCCGGCAATGAACTCTCCTATCATAGCACCAACAAACAATCCTAAAATCAAATTGAAAGGAAAAATGATATTGGCAGGCAAGAAAAACAACCCAACCAACAGCCCTATAGTACTGCCCCAAATACCTTGTTTGCTACCGCCAAATTTCTTGGTTAGATAAATAGGCATCAAATTTTCAACAACTAATACTGTAATCGTAACAGCTGTCATAATCCACAATAAATTTGGATTTTCAAACGCACGATTAGGCAGCCAATAATGCAAGCTAAACATGGCTCCTAAACTCAACAAAGGTCCTGGAATAGGTGGCAATATAGAAAATACAATTCCGCTTACTGCTAACACAACAATTAGTAAATAAACTAAAACAGAAACCGTTATTTCCATATAATTCTACTCGCTTTTGGAAGTAAATTTAACAAAACCCTTCATCAATATTTGACTAATAGATAATATCGTATATAAAAGAAGCACAAGTGTATCTACTACATTTGCAATAGATGGCAAAACGTCCGGTAATATTAGTTACAAATGATGATGGTATTATAGCGCCAGGCATAAGAGCCTTGGTGGAAGCTATGAAAAACATTGGGGAAGTGGTGGTAGTTGCACCCGATAGTCCACAGTCAGGCATGGGTCATGCCATAACGTTGAACAACCCACTAAGAATTAATAAAGTAGATATTTTTAAAGGCGTTAGAGCCTACCAATGCTCTGGTACACCGGCAGATTGCGTAAAGATTGGCATCGATAAAATTTTACATAAACAACCTGATCTTTGTGTAAGTGGTATCAATCACGGTTCAAACTCTTCTATTAACGTTATTTACTCTGGAACAATGTCTGCTGCTATGGAAGCTGCCATCAGTGGTATCAAAGCAGTTGGCTTTTCATTATTAAACGGCTCATTAGATGCTGATATGAGAGCGGCAGGATTAGTGGCAGAAAAAGTCGCTCGTCAAGTTTTACAACATGGTATTCCAAGAGGATCGTTGTTAAATGTAAATATTCCGAACAAGCCAATTGAGGAGATTAAAGGCTATAAAGTGGCAAGGCAAGCAGTGGCCAAATGGATTGAGGAATTTGATGAAAGGAAAGACCCAAGAGGTACAGAATATTATTGGTTAACCGGTAGGTTTGTGAATTTTGATAATGGAGAAGATACTGACGAATGGGCTTTGCAAAACGATTATGTGTCTATTGTTCCCGTTCAGTACGATTTAACAAATCACCACGCTATTCGTTACATCAATAAAAATTGGAAGTTGAATGTCCACGAAAAATAGCCGATTAGATAATATGAAATTAGGCATCACTATTGGTGCACTTGCCCCTTTTTTAGGGGTATTTCTCTATTATTATGTTCATCAGGCATTACCATCAGAGCGTATTTCCGGTTTAACATACGATGATTATTTAACCATGCTTAGAAAGCCTAGAGTTCTATCTACAGTGCTTCGAGCATCGTTATTAATGAATTTGGGTGCTTTCTTTTTAGCGTTAAATTTTGAGTTAACCAATGTTTCAAAAGGGATTATAGGCATGACGCTATTCTACGGTTTTTTAATTGTTTACTTACATTTTGCATAGATGCGTTACTATATTATAGCAGGCGAACGATCGGGCGACCTTCATGGGAGCAATTTGGTGAGACATCTCAGCCAAATGGATCAGCAAGCGGAGTTTAGAGGCGTTGGTGGCAAAAGAATGCAGAACGAAAATGTGGTAATTGCCAAAAATTCTAATGAACTATCATTTATGGGTTTTTGGGAAGTAGCTAAAAATCTACGTAAAATTTTAAGAGCTTTTAGATTTATCCATAGAGACATTAAGCTTTATCATCCTGATACTATAATTCTTATTGACTTTCCCGGTTTTAACTTGCGTATTGCCAAATGGGCGAAAAAGAAAGGCTACAAAGTAATTTATTATATATCACCACAAGTTTGGGCATGGAAATCAGAACGAGTTTTACAAATTGAAGCTTATACCGATAAGCTCATCACTATTCTTCCATTTGAGCAACAATTTTATGCTCAACACGGATTAACGGTAGATAGAGTGCCACATCCAAGTGTTGAAGAAATTAGTAATGAAAAAAACAAACCGGCAGATGTTGCGGTAACGAATATTAGCGACAAACCCATTATTGCTTTATTGCCCGGAAGCCGAAAACAAGAGATAAAGCACATTTTGTCTACAATGTCTTCTATTGCTAAATATTTCCCTGATTATCAATTTGTAGTAGCTGGGATAAGTGAAATTAAGTTAGATTTTTACGAAAAGCATATTTCTACAGATTGGATCAAAGTGGTGCACGACAAAACCTATGATCTTTTAAAAGTGGCTACTGCTGCCATTGTTACATCGGGAACGGCTACTTTAGAAACAGCCTTGTTTAATGTTCCTCAAGTAGTTTGTTATAAAGGCAATCGTTTCTCTTATTTTATGGCGAAAAGGTTGGTAAAAATAGATTTCATTTCATTGGTGAACCTCATTTTAAACAAACCATTGGTGAAAGAGTTAATCCAAGGAGAGTTAACTGAAATGAATTTAAAAGACGAGTTGACTAAGATCTTACCCGGCTCAAAGAAAAGACTAGAAATTGAAGAAGGTTATAAAGAAATGGAAAGTCTCTTGGGTGATGAATCTGGCTCACATAAAGCAGCGCAATTAATTTATGAGAGTTTTGTGGAATAAAAAAACCCGCTTTCACGGGTTTTCATTTATTGCTTTGTTTATGGCTTCAATCAATTAAAAAGCTAATCCTTTTGGGAATTTAATTAAATAATTTCAGAAAAATATCTACGAAATTAAAAATTTACATTTATGAAAATTATTTTTTAATGATACAATTAGAACCTGTAAAGAATAAGTTTTATCCCATTATATTTACTATCAATTGATATTGATACATCCTCACTATATATCAATCGAGTTGAATAGTATATTTTAGAGCACCAGTCAAATTAGTACTATGAACTTCATAATTGATCGTTTTTTCGAAAAAATTGATTACATCTAATGAAGGATGTTTATATCCATTCTCACCAACTGAAATAACGGAGGTGTTATGTCTTTTTCTTAACCTCCAAAATGTTTGTTCAAATTTCCTTTTGATCCATGATGTGGAATCTGGCATAATATCAATTTATCATTTGCCAATCTCCCAGATTTTTTTTTACCAATTCTTGATAGAGTACTTGATTCTGCATCAAGTTAATATTGATGCATTTTCATTATATATTTTAAAACTGTAGACAACCAATTTGCATTAGGATTACCACTATCTTCTTCATCAAATGGATATTTTACTCCGAATATTTTATCAGTCTCTATTGATGATGGGAAAGAATTTCTAATGTAAACTCTTCTCTAGTGGAATTTTAAATTTGGATTATCATCTATTGAATATATATTCTTCATTATCTCTCATATCTCTTAATAAAGATAAATTAAACAATTCCTCTTCAGCAAATATTCTGTAGTTTTAAAAAATTTGATTTACTTGAGATGTATGTAAAATTTATCAATCCAATTTTTTAGTCCTACAGTAATTTAATAGTTTCTAAACCGAAGTGATCCATATGCGGATGAGAAAGAATCTAAATCTATTCATTTGTTTTTTCTATAATGTAATTAGAACTGGATTATAGATTTATATAGTTACAATCATAACAGTAATTTAAATTTCATTATCATACCATTCTAAAATAACTGAATCTCCTTGCCCTACATTTTTAATGAAATCTTTACCACCAGAAAGTTTATTATCTAAGTTACTATCACTAATGAATCAATTATATTTTTGTTTAAATAATTCTGGTTGCACTATACCTTCTCTGAATAAACATCGATTCTTGAAGAACCGTTTAAGTCGAATTTTAACAATTACCTTTTTTGGTCTTTATATTGTCTATATGATCAAACAGATACTTAGGGTACTTTCTATGTTCAAAAATTTTAGCTCCAATATCAACTAAACAATCTACAAAAACAAAATCATTATTAATGTTAACTATGTTACCTTGTATGTTCTCTGAAATATCCCATTCTTCTTTAAGAATTGTTCCACGATGACTAATAAATTACCTAGGAATTGCTTGATGAATCAATTCTTTCGAATTCAATTGTTCAATGAGGCGAATAATTTAATAATTTTTCATTTTTTCATTCACTTGAGTTGAAATCAATTTTAACTTGATTTGCTGAAAATCTACGAATCCAGACACATTGTACTTGTGGTTACTTAAAAGTTCTTGCATATTTTACTAATTGACTCATTTGATTCTTTAACCATACTTACAAAATCATAAAAATTAAAATCATTTTTATGTTTTAGTTGTTTATATTCTATTAATATACCATGAAAATCTGCTTCTTTAAGCTTGCTTATATCTAAAGAACTAATCATCTTTTGTTAGTTCTTTAGTCAAAATATTATTGCAATATTGTTTCACCACCAACTTCATCTTTATTAATTAACTTATTCCAAATCAGTGATTTGATTCATTGTATTTCTAATTGGCTCTGGAATTGAAACTTTCGCAATAACAGAAGCTAAACTATTCATATCTGAATCTATTTTTTTGACGTGTGATACAGCAAATAGAACATTTTGAACCAAACAAACTCATCTAACTCTTTCAATTTTTCAAAATATATAAATGAATCAAATGGAAATTCATTGTAAAAAATTAATATCTCCTTGTCCTCTTATTAAATTCTCCCAACTTACTATTGAATAATTATCTCCTAAATTTATGTTATTCGCTCATTTAATGTGTTTTCATTTTCAACGCCAATACTTTGACCTAACCTAACAAATGGCGATAAAAGTTTCCTAACAATCTGAGAAAAGTTTAAAATATGATTATATCTAATTTCAAACTGAAAAACAGGAATAATAGTGTCCATTTTTATTTTTACATGTAAAAAATGAATAGTAAATATAATATATTTGAGTATACTCTCAAAATGAACAAATATCCAATTTAAGAATTATTTTTTATTTTAGACTATCCTAGGGTTTCAATACAAAGCCTATTGAGTTCTGAGTTATATCTTCCATTGACTATCCTGCACAAGAAAATAAGAAATCATTAGTAAAACTCCTCATGACTAACATTTCATCAAATAATTATGATAAATGGATTAAAGTCTATAGTAAGCACCATTTATGTTTATTTAATTTAAAATTTTCAGACAAAGGAGAAAATTGTATAATAGTATAATTGTATAACTGTATAACTGTATAATATTCCTTATTAACAAGGTTGGAAAATGATAATTTATTCTAATAAACCCCATAAATAAAGGCTTTTAATAAAAATACTATATTTAATTTTGGGGTTACTCAGTTGGTAGAGTGCGACTGGCAGTCAAAGTCGGTTCGACCCCAAGTATTGTTCGCGCAAACTGTGTAACAAATAACACATACTTAAACTGTTAATTATTACATAAATACTGCCATTTACCATCTATAAGCTCAATTAATTTTTCTTTTTGACCTTCAGAGTATTTTAACTCTATTTCATTATATCTTTTCTTGTGCCTGTCCATTCATTATATGAAGTTTTAAGCCAAAAGTTTGCATTCCTAAAATCCTTAATTCTTTGCAGTTCTTTTGATGTTTTGAATTAAAAGGATAAGCTTTTAATTTCAGTTAGTCATATATTTATTAGATGATAGGTATGTAGATGAATGCCTTTCATTTTTTCACTCAAACAAAAATCTGAATGTGCTACGATATTAAAACCATGAAACGTTCTCAATTGAAGAAGGCAAAACATTTTGGTGACGACAAACAAGTGAAAGAATTAGAAAAAGAGCTGGAACAATTAGAACTATTGGACATTCATCATTCTTCTGGATTTGATCATCCTCAATTATCTATAATAACGAATGATAAAGAGAAGCCATTCAAAATAGCTTCATGGGGTTTCATTCCATCATGGGCAAAAACATTAGAAGATGGTAAGCAATTCTGGAATAAAACGCTCAATGCACGAAGTGAGGAAATGTTTGAAAAGAATGCTTATCAATCTTCCGCAAAAAACAAAAGGTGCCTGATTGTTGTGGATGGATTTTATGAGCACCATCATTATGCAGGAAAAACTTACCCTTTTTTCATTCATGCTCAAGAACCCATTCTACTGGCAGGGCTTTGGAATGAAATCAAAACACCTGATGGCGCAATGGTTACATTTTCTATTTGCACTACAAAAGGCAATTCTTTGTTAAAGAAGATTCACAATAACCCAAAAATGAATCAGGCAAGAATGCCGGTAATACTGAACGATGAATTGGGGAAAAAATATATTGAAATTGATGCAAATGATAAAGCCGGAAAAGATGAAGTATTGGAACTTTGCCAACCCAATAACATCCAACTTACAGCCTATCCAGTGCATGCTTTACGAGGTAAATATGGAACAGGAAACAAACCTGTCGCTTCAGAAGAATGGTTATATCTTGAGCTAGATTACAAAACTTTGATTGAATAATGATTAGATAGGTTAGATTTTTCTACTCAACTTTACTCCTTCTGATCTTCATTCTTCAAAATAAAAAATTGAAAGCATTATCTTGTAAAGCATGAGCATTCAACTACTAAAAACCAAAAAAGAATTAGCACAAGCTGCCACGGTTTTTAGTACATCCTTTTTAAATTATCCACTCTACACCTATTTATTTCCTGATATTGATCAAAGAAAGAAACTCCTGCCAATTTTGTTTGAGATCTCTGCAACATATCTTTCGGAATTTGTTTACGGTATTACCCATGTTGGTTCTGTGCAGGCGGTATTACTAATGGATTCACCCAATAAAAAAGAGCCTTCTTTAAAATCATTGATTACAATTTTACGCAGATACGGCTATCGACTGCCTTTTAGAAAAAGTATCAAGATGCTATCCATTTTTAATAAAATTCATCAAGCTCAACCAAAATCTAACTTCTTTTACATCCAAACCATAGCGGTTGACCCAACTAATCAAGGTGGTGGTTTTGGAAAGGAGATCATTAATTTTGTGAAGGAATTAGCTGGAAATCAACCTATCTATTTGGAAACGAATGATGAGCTAAATGTAGCTTATTATCAAAAAAGAGGTTTTGTTCTTTATAAAGAATTTATTTGCGATAAGAGCAAAGAGCTTAAGACATGGTCAATGATTTGGCCATCGAATAAATCCCACTAAAAATCTGATTTATACTTTTTTATGATAGAAATTTTATTTTTATTTCTATTTTCCAAGCTTATATATTGACTTGTTTCTTCAATTCAATAAACTTTTCACTAAATCACTTTTTCTATTTTGAAACTTAAATTCTATTCTTTCTTTACTAAATATTCTTTGCTTGAAAGCTATGGGTTTATGTCTGGCTTTACCAGCAGAATCTTTAGGAAACTTATCCCTCGAGTAGCAGAAGAAGATTCATTTGAGTTTTATTTAAAGAGATCACAATTTAAACGTGGAGATTATCGAGTGGCTTCTGATATTTTAAGTGCTTTTTTAGTCAATCCCGAGCATAAAGCAGCTATTATCAACGATTTAAATAAAGCTATTGCTGCTTTAACAACAAAAGTGGTGTCATTCGGATTGGATCATGAATTTCAATCTTACTTCAAAAGACTAAATATAAATTCTGAATGCTATCAGAAATTGATCTTCCAAATCAAGGATCTTTCTCAATTGGATCATTCTGATATCTTAAAAATAAAAGAATATCTAGATCAGATTTCACAAACCATTATTGAACTTCGAAGGAATAAAAATGTCATTGGAACATCATTGCATTTAACAATGGTTACTAGGCGAATTTTGGATTATATCCATCGTGCAAAAGAACTTCTAGACTTAAAAAGTGATATTGATAATATTGATAAATGGCAAGAATTAATTGTTGACTATGCTAGTTTTCAGTCGACACAAAATTCATTACGCAAATACCTTAATGCTCATGTTGATTTATTAGCGCTAGAAGTAGTTGAACACACCTCTCAAAAAGGAGAGGAATATGTTGCTAGTAATGCAAAAGAGTATAATAAGTTCTTTAGAAAAGGTTTGTTAGGCGGAGCTATTATTGCTGTTTTTGCACTTTTTAAAATACTTATTGATGCACACCTATCCATCACTCTACCGCGCGCTTTTTTATATAGTTTAAATTATGCTTCTTGCTTTTTATTGGTAAAATTCTTAGGCGGAACAATTGCCACCAAACAACCCGCTATGACGGCCTCCACTATTATCAAACACATTGATAAAGACGATGACTTAAGATTAGATGCTATTCAAGACATAATCATATTACTTAGAAAAGTTGCTCGTAGTCAGTTTATTTCATTGATTGGAAATTTCTTAATGGCATTTTCAGTATCCTGTCTTATTGCATTTATATTGTCGTTAGGCTTTACAGATAATCCTGTTTCAATTAAAAAATCAAATTATCTTATTCAACAAGTCTTTCCATTTTCTGGAGGAGGAATATTTTATGCCGCCATTGCCGGTGTTTTCTTAGCCTTATCCGGTTTTATCTCAGGCTATTTTGACAATCGTGTTATTGCTTCCAATTTACCTTATAGAATTAAACACCATAGACCTCTTTCAAAAATTACTTCAAAAAAAATGAGGGATAAAATTTCAAATTACATTGAAAAAAGTCTTGGTGTAATCGCTGGTAATGTTAGTCTTGGATTTTTTCTTGGGTCAGCATTTTTGTTATCCTATTTTTTACCATTGAGTATTGATATCAGGCATATTGCATTCAGTTCTGCCAATGTTGGCTATGCGATTATTAATAATGCCTTTAGTGTAAGTACCATTCTATTAGCCTTGGTTAGCGTTCTAATTATTGGTTTCGTCAATTTTACGGTAAGCTTTTCAATTACCTTTACTCTCGCTTTAAAATCGAGGGGTATTACTCTAAAAGATTTAGGTCAGTTAATTAAATTAAGCATCAATGATATAATTAGGAATCCTTTGGACTATTTGATCATTAGAAAAAACCAATCGTTAGAGTCAAATAGTAATAATTATTAAATTCTCCTTTTCAAAGTTTCTCAAACTACCCTATTTTTAAAACAAGGAAATTTTTCGTCAGCATAAATATCAACGTAATTTCTTGTTGGAATTCTAACACTTTGCTGTATTCTTTGTAAAAACACTGATTTAGCAACCACAAAGAATGTTTGTTTTTTTGTGTTAACTCCTCTATCGAAGTAAATATCAATTGCCATAATGGTATGTTCTCTAGTATCGAAATCGGGGTGATACAAGCCAAACTCTTCTTTATCAGACAATCGTATTAATTCATCACCCTGAATGTCCGTGTCTCGCCATTCATAGGGTAAATTAAAAAATATAACCCCACGAAATTCAATATCAAAATCTCGATAATAAATTCTATCAAAGCTACAGGATAGCATCAAATAATCTTTATCATAATAGTGAATCCAAAAGCCATCCCACATATTATGAATTGGAAGATTTCGATTGATCTCTTTGATGGTATCTATTGTAATGAAAGGTTGATCCATTAATTTTTTAAATCCAAAATAAATTTAAAATTCCTTTTAATCAACCGATAGATTTTCATTCATTCTATTTTTCCGCTTCTCAAATCGGTAAGCAATGGTAATTTTCAAAGATTCTGTATTTACAGTTGACCAAAAGCTATTAGTGACAATATGAGCTACTTTTTTTGTATCTGAGTTAGAAGATGAAACATTTCGATATTGGTATCCCAAAGAAGGAACAAACTCTATACTAAAATTCACTTGGTCTTTTAAAATGTAGCTAAAACCAACAGGAATACCGATACCTCCTCGAATACTTCTGTCTTTTGCTAAATCAAATTCATCTTGAACAGCAACTTCATTTCTAGTACTTGTAAATCCAATAATGGCATCTACTCCAAAATAAATAGAAAACTCATCGGTTATTGGTTTTCTAATTTCTCTTCCAAAACCAAATTCCATTCTAAAATTCCTTCGATCTAATACAATGGAATCTCGACTTGTTTTGTCGGCATTACCTATAAAAGTTAAGGCTCCTAATCGCCAAACTCGATTCGGTTCTGATTCAAACTTAGCGGACAATCCAAATGAATTAAATCCACTTAAGGAAAATCCGACTTCATTTTTAAGTTCATTTTGAGCATTCAATGTGAATACTAATGCAATAAACAAAAGTGATAAGACTACTTTTCTCATTTTTTAATTTTTGAGGTGATAAAAAGTCTTACATTTTTGTTCCCATACTGAATAATGAATATTCAGCTCCCATTAAATAGAGTTCTAAATTATATGTTTCGTTGCTTACGCTCAATCAATAGGAAACAATATATTTGATGATATTCTTTAAATCAAATGAAAAAGAACTACCAACTTGCTACTATTCTATTAATCATTCTATTTGTAATACCAATAGCTATACTTAGCTATACATTTAAAAGCGATAACATTTGGTCGGGTTTAACTTTAGGCGTAGCAGGAATGTATGAAGAATATTGCGAGCTCAATAGAATGGAAGATTTTCTGCGAGAAAGAATGAATAGCTGGTCGAATTTAGCTTTTGTTTGGTTTGGTTTAGTATGCTTGTTAAATGGACTGCGACCCAATCAGAATAGAAAAAACAAAAATGTTATCCATCAATATCCTGTCTTATCTGTTTTTACCGGACTTTCTTTTATGTATTTAGGCATTGGGAGTTTTTTATATCATGCCGCCTTAACCCGATTCACTCAATTATTGGACGTTGCAGGAACATATGCGGCCGTTAACGCTATAGTTGGCTTAGGCATTTTGTCTGTCCTCCAAATTTATCTTCCAAAAGATAAAAAAGGACCAGTAGGTTTAATGATCGTTTTAATAATTATAGCTGATGTTTTTTTCTTTGTCTACAAATGGCAGTTAGATGCTAATGTAGTGCTCCCTATTATGGTCGTTATATTATTGATGGTCACTATCGGAGTTTCTATTTCCAAACACTTAAAAGGAAATTTGATATTAGCTATTTTGGGATTTATAGCTGTTTGTGTAGCTTTTTACATTCGAAATTTAGATGTCAACAAAGTGTTTTGCAATCCTGAAAGTTTGTTACAAGGCCATTCTATTTGGCATTTGCTCACCGGTTCAAGTTTGTTTTTGATGTACAATTATTTTAGAGGAATATCGATTAAAACAGAGTTTCAAACATAACCTCTAACCTTATAAATCAAATAGCCGAAAATTTCATGCGATATAATTTCCCAATATTCTAATGCATAAGGATCGGGAAGTATCCATTTGGAATTAAAAATTTTAGGCTCTTCTGTAGCTCTTTTTGTAGTAGAGTATGGCGTTACCGGTATTCCTTGCTTTTCAAAACAAGCCACTCCCCTTCGCAAATGAGAAGCTGACGTGATTAATAAAAAATCTCTATCGTTTATATCATCAAAGCGCTCTCTTAAAATTTCGGCCGTAAATACCGCGTTTTCATGTGTATTGTTTGACTTATTTTCTATGATGATATCTTCATTCGGAATATCTATTTTCAATAAATATTGACGAATCAAATTCGCTTCCTTAAAAGATGGCAATTGAATCATTCCAGAACCTGAGGTAATCAATATCTTTTCAATCTTACCCGACTTATAAAGATCAATGGTCTGAAATAAACGGTCCCCGTTCTGATTAAAGTTAATGACAGTAGAATCGGATTTAAAGCTAACCATTCCACCCAATAAAATCCCGACATCAAAAGGTTCTACAATATCATTTCTACCAATACTTTCAATCTCCACAAAGCTCAAAACCTTACTTGCAATAAATCCATTTGTAAAAAAAAGTAGCACCGCTAATGTAATACCCACTCTTTTTTTCTTTTTCAATGCATCTTTCGTAAAAAAAGCAAGGATAGTAAAAAATACAATCCAATTGATTGGACTTAATACAAAGGCTAAAACTTTAGATATGATGAAAAACATGATTAGAATTAAATAGCTTATTTAAACTGTTGGCTTACAACTGCTTCTTTCATTCCTTTACTATAGTCGTAAAAACCCTCTCCCGTTTTTGCCCCTAAATAGCCCGCAGTCACCATATTCACCAGTAATGGACATGGTGCATATTTTGGATTGCCAAAGCCATCATACAATACTCTCATAATCGACAAACAAACATCTAGTCCAATAAAATCGGCTAATTGTAACGGCCCCATCGGATGAGCCATTCCCAATTTCATGACGGTATCAATTTCTTCTACACCAGCTACACCTTCATGCAAGGTCAAAATAGCTTCATTAATCATTGGCATTAAAATTCTATTGGCAACAAATCCAGGATAATCGTTTACCTCCACTGGGCTTTTCCCTAGCGCTTTTGATAATTCCATAACCGCTTCTGTCACTTCATCTGAAGTAGCATAGCCTCTAATGATCTCTACCAACTTCATAATGGGAACAGGATTCATAAAATGCATCCCAATTACTTTATCCGGTCGCTTGGTTACTGCTGCCATTTTTGTAATAGATATAGAAGAAGTATTGGTCGCCAAAATAGCATTCGCCGGTGCCAATTCATCCATATTCTTAAAAATCTTCAATTTAAGATCTACATTTTCTGTCGCTGCTTCCACCACGATATCTCTATCGGCTAAAGCCGTTTCTACTGATACATAAGTTTGAATTCTAGCTAAAGTAGCTTCCTTATCTTGCTCAGAAATTCTTTCTTTTCTGATTAATCTATCTAAGTTAGATTCAATGGTTTTCAATGCTTTTTGTAAGGCATCTTCAGAAATATCAATTAAATTAACTTGATAACCACTTTGTGCGAAAACATGTGCAATACCATTTCCCATGGTGCCCGCTCCTATTACTGCTACTTTCTTAATCATTTTGGTGTTACTTTTGTTATGGTATTAAATTGAATACTTGCAAAGCTGCAAAAATAATTTTTATGAATTGGAAGATGGTCATATCTATTATGTTGTTTCCGTTACTATTAAAGTCGCAGGGAAATAATGTATTGCCCTATTCCCATATCACACTTGATTCTGTAGTCATCAGCGCTGTTAAAAAAGGATTGAGTATTGAAGATTTAATAAAAGTGATGCAATATGATTCTACCCTTTATATCGCTTACAATAATTTACATTTTGCCAGTTATCAATATATACATGATTTATCTGTTTTAGATAAAAAAGGTAAAACAGATGCCTGGAAAAAAGAAATCGTCAGCCAAGTTTATCAAGATAAATGCCGTAAACAAATCATTGATAGTTTTTATGTTGATGGTGATTTTGTCAATCGAAAAGGCAATGATAAATATTACACAGTTGAATTGTTTGACAATACATTGTACAGTGAAAAACCTATCTGCGGAGAAAAACGAAAAACCAATTGGAGTGAAGACGTTTATGGTTCAAAGCTAGAAGGTCATTTAGGATCTGTAAAAAGAGTCATCTTTAATCCGGGCACTCCAGTTGACCTACCATTAATTGGTAAAAAGTTTGCCATTTTCGAACCCCAAATGCAAGCGTTCTATAATTATTCTATTGAGAGAAAAATGGTTGAAGGCGAAGAATGTTTTGTTTTTACCGTATTAGCAAAACCCAACTATGAAGATTCCAGAAAAGAAATTATAGTTCGTAAACTCATCACTGCTTTTAGGAGATCCGACTTTCAAATTATCCAAAGAGATTACCATATGGAGTATCAAGGTGCTTTAGTAAAGTTGGATATTGCGATGGACATGAAACTAAAAGCAGTCAATGATAAGTTCTATCCCAGTCAAATTTCTTATGATGGTTTCTTTAAAGTACCAACTAAAAAAGCAGAACGAATCAAGTTTGTGACGGATTTTAAGTATTAGAAATTTTATTTTTTAAAATACGATTCAATACTAAATTTTGATAGCATACGTATAAGGCATTAAATTTGTTTGTTTCACCTAAAAGCAATTTTGACAAATATTTTAAATATCAGCTTTAAGCAATTCTTTACGGTTACGCTATTCTGCCTAACGGTATCAATGTCTTACATGGCATCCGCTCAAGTGGTTAAAGATCCTCCATTGATACATGCCGGCAAGACAAACCTGATTGATAGTGAGTACGAACAAGCCATTATAAAGTTTAGTGAATATCTTAAAGTATTTGGCTACAGTTCCGAGGCATATTATTGGAGAGCACACGCATTATTGCAATTAGATAGAATTGATGATGCAATGATTGACTTAAATTTGGTATTGGATAGAAATCCGAAAGATAGCCGAGCAATGGATGCTTTAGGATATGCCAACAATCAAAAAGGCAATTACTTAACGGCCATTAAATGGTTTAACAAAGCTATTGAAGAGAATAATAAAAACGCCATTATTTATAATAATAGAGGCATGAGTTATTATTACCTTGAAAAATATAACACCGCCTTTTATGATTTTGATAAAGCGGTATTTCTGGATTCTACTTTTGCAGAAGCCTATAGTAATAGAGGATCTGCGCGATATAATCGTCAGGATATAAAAAAGGCAAGTCAATTAGATTTGGAGCGTGCTGAAAAAGATTACACTACTGCTTTACAATACGATCCTTTATTGATTAGTGCTTATAGAAATCGTGGATTGGTGCGCTATGAAATGGGAAAGTTTAGAGAAAGCTTTGTTGACTTACAAAAAGCTATCTACTTGGATCCAACCGATCCATTGATCTATTTTCATATGGCAAATTTGATGTTGGCTAAAGAACAATATGAGGATGCCATTACTTATTTCAACGAAAGTTTAAAATTGAATAGTGAACAGCTCGACATTTTATATAAACGAGCAGCAACTTATGAAATCCTCAAAAATTATCCACTCGCTCGTTATGATTATGAAGTAATTATTCAATTAGCACATGAAGAAACCAATAAATGCTATTACCACATTGCTAGAACCTATGCTTTGGAAAATGATAGTCAACATGCTTACTACTATCTCAATCAAGCACGCAAAGATGGTTTGTTTAAAAATAGTACTTATCGATCAAAAATCTTTAGTGACAATGCCTTCTCACCTTATTGGCAAGAAGACAACTTTACTAAGTTGAAAGAAAAGATTGAGAAGATGTAGAAGATGTCCAAATCTGCACAATTACTTTTTTTGACACGAATGACACAAATTAATTTTACGTTTCAATTTTTAAGAGTTCAATTCGTCTTCTAAAATTAAAATATTATTTTGAGGTGTTTATATATTTTCAAAACAATTGCACTCAATCTTGCCGCCAAAGCGGCAATTTAATCTGTGTAATTGAAAAATAAGTAAACATTTATCGCATGAATCAATAATTATTTTCGCAAGAATTAGTGGAATTCGTGTCAGTTATTTTGTTTGTTTCTTCCCTAGCAGAATGACTAAAGCAGAGTTATCTTAAAACCCATAAACACTCCCCAACTTATCTTCCATATACTTCATAAAAACACTGATATTTAAAGATTCTCCGGTTACTTTTTTACAAAGCTCATCTGCAGAATAAAACTTACCATGTTGGTGAATATTCTCATTCAACCATAATTTTAATGACAATAGGTTGCCATCTTTAATCTGTGCTTTCAATCCGGTAATTTCCTTCTCCGCTTGATTAAAATATTGAGCTGCATAAAAACTTCCTAAAGAGTAAGTTGGGAAATAGCCAAAACTACCATGCGACCAGTGAATATCTTGTAAAATTCCATTCGCATCATTTGGTACGTCCACACCTAAATATTGCTTGTACTTTTCATTCCAAAGCGCTGGAAGATCTTTCACTTTTACTTCTTTACTTAAAATTGCCTTTTCTATTTCATAACGAATCAAAATATGAAAATGGTAAGTCAATTCATCCGCTTGTACTCGAATCAACGATGGCTCTACATAATTTGCAGCATGAAAAAGCATTTCAGCCGATGCATCTTTCAATTCTTCCGGAAAGCTACTTTGTAACAACGGAAAATTTTGTTGCCAGTATTCTAAACTTCTTCCAACATTATTTTCCCATAATCTCGATTGCGACTCATGAACTCCTAAAGAAACATACTCTCCCATTGGTAATCCATAATTTTCCGGCAATAGTCCTTGCTCGTATAAAGCATGGCCACCTTCGTGAATACAACTTGTAATCATATCTAATGGATCGTCTTCATTAATTCTTGTAGTGACCCTAACATCTGTTGCCCCAAAATTAGTGGTAAATGGATGACTAGATAGATCTTGACGACCTGACGTGAAATCATACTGCATTTGTTCCAATAACTTTAAGCCAATTGGATACTGTGCATCTTTATCAAACTTTCGTCCTTTGAAAGTAATATTTGGTTGAGGTCTAGATTTTACTTTATCCAATAATTTAATCAAGTCATTTTTTACACCTTCAAACAATGGATCTAAAAAAGCTACAGTAGCACCGGGTTCGTATGTATCCATTAGTGCATCGTAAGGATGATCTTCGTATCCTACTAAATCGGCTTCTTCCAATTTTATATCCACCAAAGCACTTAACTCTTGTTCAAAAAGTGAGAAATCACTGGCTTTTTTAGCTTTATTCCATGCATGAAATGCTTTTGAAATAGCCATAGACTGTTTCTCTACAAATGCTTGAGAATATTTCTGTTGTTTAGAGTAAGACTTAAAAGTTTCCGCCACATTTTTGGCTTCCTTTTCAGAAAGGGAATTAGAATCTTTTAAATCATTTAACAAACTTCCTAACTGCTTATCTACAAACATGTTATGAGCGATACCACTTAATGTAGCCAACTGTCTTCCTCTAACTGCAGCTCCATTTTCAGGCATACATACTTCTTGATCCCAGTTTAAAACGGCAGCACTATAATTAACATCTGCAATTCGCTGCATTTTATCTACATATTCATTATACTTTTCTTTTGACATTTTCTTGATTTTCTGTTGTTCGGTAATTCGTTAAAATAGTATTAATTCTTATTTGATAGTTTTAAAAATATTAATGGCCAATACTATCCATCCAGATATAAATAACAGTCCTCCAATAGGTGTTATAGGTCCAATTATTTTCGTTGCATTGCCTAATTGAAGCAGTTCTTTACTAGCCAATAAATACAATGATCCTGAGAAAAACAGTATTCCAACTACAAACAACCAACCACTTACCACAAAACCTTGCTGAGGATATTTCATCCAAAGTAAACCAGCTAAACAAATGGCAAAAACATGATAAAATTGATACTTCACTCCTGTTTCAAATGTTTGTAATTGATCTGGTGTTAAAGACATTTTCAATTTATGCGCCCCAAATGCACCTAAAACAACCGCTAAAGCGCCTAATAATGCACCAACTGTGAATAAAACCTTCATATTTTAAAGACTTTTTATAAGAATTTTGCACAAAAGTAAGCAAGTTGTTTTTATAAAAGCAGATGGGACATGAAAAGGAATAGGCATTTAATATTTTTTAAGTTTAGTATTATCATTTTTATTGCGCTAACCTCTTGTAAATCTCTTATTCCTGATCAAAAAGTAGAATTGATCAAAGCTATACCTAACAATGTTTGTTTTATTATCAAAACAAATAATATCCAACAATTAGAAAACGCCCTTGATAGCTTACCTTATGCCACTGTTCTTGATGAATACAGTTGGTTAAATACCTTGAAAAATAATCATATAGCTTTATCAAGTATTTTGAATAAAGTGGCAGCAACCGATAGTAATCATACTTTCCCAATGGTGGCTTCCTTGCATTTAGCTAATGCTTCAGCATTAAACTCCATTCATTATTACCCATTAAACATTAGTAAAAAGGCATTCAATAAATTATTGGACGATAATTTCTCAGGTATTTCAAAACAACAGTGGCAATATCAAAACTCCACCATTACGGAGGTGCTTATTCCTGAGTTAACCACTAAAATCACTTTAGCTTTTGAGGATAACATATTGATTGCTAGTCCAGTTTCTTTCTTAGTGGAAGATGCAATCAAACAATTAAACGGCAGCAATGGCTTGCTATCTGATGACAGTTTTCAAAAAGTTTATAATAAAGAAAGCAATGCGGCAGACTTAAACTTATGGTTCAAGTTTTCGAATATGAGCAGATGGCTCTCCACTTTTTCCAATCCCAAAAGTACTGAGTTGTTAGCTCAAAACAAGAATTTTGCGGAGTGGATGCTATTAGATTTATACCTAAATGACGATGGTATTTTCTTATCTGGTATTACATCAACAAAAGGTTCAAATACGCTATCCAACTTTACTGAAAAATCAAAATGCAGCCATACAACTGACATGATTTTACCAGTAAACACAGCTGTAGCTGCACATTACTCACAATTGCCGGATTCGTTAAAATCTTACACCAATTTAGCAAATATCACAGCTTGTTGGACAAAATCACTTATCGAACCTTTAAGCAAGGATAAAATTTCTGATTGGGTATTGGTATTTGAAATTAATGATGCTAAAAAATCTAGTGAGGAAAACAAAAAAGAGCTTGAAAACCTTGGGAAACGAATTTTAAAAAGCGAGCAAATTTATAGTCAATCGTTCAAGAATTTTCAATTAGTAGCGGCTAACAATTCAATTCTTCAAAATTATTACAATAGTGTAAACAGCAATCAAGTTTTATCTAAGGATGAAATCTATATGGCTTTGCAGGAAGATTTGAAAATGGATGCCAATGTAAATTTCTACGCTAGATCAATTTACGCGAAAGAGGCGTTCCATTCTATCTATAAATCTGAAGGTGATTATCAGCAAGTTTTTGAAGCATTAAAAGGATTCAATCAAGTCGCCTTTCAGTTTAGTAAAGATGGAGATCGCTATTTAACTAACGCACATTTTACTTTCTCTGAGCACGATATTTCAAGTCATACCAACATTGTTTGGAAAACCGACTTAGAAAAAGATGTCATTGCCGGTCCACAAATTTTAACCATCAATAAAAATGGCGACAAAGGTGTTTTGGTGCAAGATGAAGACTTCAAACTCTATTTATTGGGCCAAGGTGGCGAATTAATATGGCAAAAACAACTCAATAGTCAGTGGTTAGGAAAGGCACATTCCTTAAAACTATACAGTGACAACGCCGTTCAGATAAGTTTCAACACACAGCTCAACTGGTTTTTGTTGGATGAAGATGCCAATGATATTGTGGGCTTTCCGTTAAAATTTAAAGATGATGCCTACACCGGATTAAACATTGCTAAGATTAAAGGAAAAGATTGTGCATTTATTGGTTTCAGTAACGACAATATTTATGGTTATGAAATCAACGGGAAGCCTTTACATGGTTGGAACCCTCAAAATAAGGTTGGAAATATAGTGGGCAACATTCAATCTGTTGACTATAACGGCGCTGTTTATATTACGGCATTAAATGAAGAAGGTAAATTGTTTATATGGGATGAAAAAGGGAAACAGGTAAAAAGTACCAACTTTAAAACGCAATTTCCTTCTCAGCCATTTATTGATGAAAAAGCAAAACCATTTAAGCTTAAAAATGTAAAATCGGATGGAGAATTAGTCAGTTTTAATCCAAAAGGGAATGTTGGTTCTTTTAAACTACCGGTTAGTTCTGTTTCTCAATTTATGATGGCCAATTTAAATGGTGGCAGCGAACCAGAAATTGTAGTGAGCAATGGCACTAGAATTACAGTGTTTAGTTATACCGGTTCGCAGTTATGGTCAAAAAATGCAAAAGGAAAAATTCAATTAATTAAGCAAAATAATAGCTCAAAAGATGTTATTGCGGTAATTGATGATAACGAACACACTATCACTATACTAAATGGCAAAGGCGAAATTCTTTCTCAACCTGATTTTTACGTTGGCAGTAAAAACTGCACCGGAAATTTATTAGGCAGCGATCAAATGGCATTGGTAAGCAATGGACAAGCCAACGAAGTGATTTGCTATAGAATTAGTTTGGAGTAATTGATTATTTACCTTAATGCCCAATTAATAGGCACTTCTCCTTGTTGTTGTAAAACTTCATTAGCCTTTGAAAAATGTTGACATCCAAAGAAACCATTATAGGCAGAAAATGGTGAGGGATGAGCGGCTTGCAGAATGGTATGTTTTGAATCATCAATCAATGCCGCCTTGCCTTTTGCAAAATTTCCCCAAAGCATAAAAATCAATCCTTCTCTTTTTTCTGATAATGTCTTTATAACAGCATCAGTAAACAACTCCCATCCTTTTTTTTGATGAGAAGCCGGTTGTTTAGCTTCTACGGTTAAGATAGCATTCAGTAAAAACACCCCTTGATTGGCCCATTGTTGCAAATTTCCATTGGTCGAAACGGGAATATTCAAATCTTCTTTTTGCTCTTTAAATATGTTAACCAACGAAGGCGGAGGTTTAATCCCATCAGGAACCGAAAAGCTTAATCCGTGTGCTTGTCCAGGTCCGTGATAAGGATCTTGTCCTAAAATTACCACTTTCACTTGATCAAATGACGTAGAATTAAATGCATTAAAGATTAGGGAACCAGGAGGATAAATTGTTTTGCCTTTTGCTTTTTCATCCAATAAAAATTGTTTTAACGCAATAAAGTAAGGCTTTTGAAATTCCTCTTGTAAAGCATTTAACCAAGTATCATCTATTTGTGGTTTTACTGACATAGTTAACTTATTGTCCCGTCCTAAAAAACCGTTACAGTTTTTAAAGGATTAAAATTAATAATTAAACAGCAGCAAAAACGTTTTTGCTGCTGTTTTTCGTTTTATAGGTTCTAATTTTTATTGAGTTTTGGTTATGCATTTTTTCAGGTGTCATCATATAGCAAGAATAGTGAGGTCTTTTTCTTGTTGTAAATTTCGATACTGTTTTTTACTAACAAATTCATTGTTTCCTAATTTTACTTGGTTTGCTATTTCTAATAAATTCTTGTTTCAATATTCCGTTGATTCTTTCAGCTACTGAATTTTGATAGGGATCATAGCTTTCTGTCATACTCGCATTTTATACCATTCTTATTTAATAGCTTTTGATAATCATTCCCGCAATATTGCAAACCCCGATCTGAGTGATGAACCAGCTCTTCTTGTTTATATTTTCTTTTTCTAATAGCCATTTTTAATGCTCTAACTGAACCACTTACATCTAAGCTATTAGAGACATCATAAACCAACAATCATTTTCGAATAAGCATCTGTTACTAAAGCTAAATACATCGGATTTAGACGGGAACCAATGTAAGTTATATCTGCTACCCATAATTGTTCAGGTCGATTGAGTTCTGAAGCAGTTCTACTAAATTCTTGTGTTTTCGAAAACGATGATGGGAGTTGGTAATATGATATTGTCTTTTAGGCTTAATATCTAAATGGTTGGCTTTCATTATCCTAAATAACTGATCTCTGCCAACACCTAATTCTCGTAAATGACTATATAATAGATGGTATAATTTTCTTGTTCCAATCATTGGCATTTGCTTACGCACTTCTTTTACTAATTCTACTACTCTAAAAGCTCTTTTGACGTCGTTTCTCAGTAGAGCGTAGTGATCTGTAATAAACCTGTCTGCTTACCCCGAGTAATCTACAGGTAGCTGTTAAACTTTCTTGTATCTTTTCTTTTCTGAAGAGGTCGATTGCTCGGGTATAGAGTTTTTCTGTACGGAAATGATCATACTCCTTTCTTGCTAATTCTATTATCATGTCAAACATGACGGCTTTCTTATCGGCTTGTTCAACTTGTTTTTCTAAAAAGCTTTTTGCTTTCCAATAGACGAACCTTTTGCTCAAGTTCAATTAATTTTAATTTTGGTGATTTAGGCATATATGATGGAGTTTGATTCTCCAGTCAAAATCACCAAATTTACGAAGCCAGTTTACAATTGTTGATCGAGACTGAATGCCATATTTCCGCTTTGCTGCATGAGTAGATAGCTCTCCTCTTTCTATCTCGTAAACAACTTGCAACTTAAATGACATAGAATAGTCGCGCTGAGTGCGCTTTACGTAGGGAGTTTTTTGATTGTCTTTCATAACGTTCTGTTTTGTGTAACGCTATTTCAGGACTAGACATATTATAGAAACAAAAAAGCCTTCCAAAATTGGAAGGCTTTTACTTGTGATCGAACCAGGATTCGAACCTGGGACCGTCTGCTTAGAAGGCAGATGCTCTATCCAGCTGAGCTATTCGACCATCTAGTAGCGAAGCTGCTTGTCCGACGAAGTAAAACGAAGGTAGAAGCTACGCAACCATGTTATTGATTTCTCAGTAACGGACGGCAAAGATAATGCAATATTTAATTTTTATTGCAATGTCTTTTTAAATTAATGCTAAGTGAATGCATATACACAGATTTCCACTATACTATTTTTAATTTCCCAGCCGTTTTAAAGCAAACTTTTACATATGATACAACTACGAAAACTTTCCAAAATAATTCTCATCTCTTTATTGGTTCTATTTTTAGCTACTTCTTGCGCCTCTACTTGCAAGCAAGGTGGTTGGTATGCTAAAGACAGACATCTTGGTCCAAAAAACAAACCTATTAAATACAAAAGGTAGATTTATTCAACTGTATTAAATAATAGCACAAAATAATAGTAGACCGTAAGTTGATAAAACATCTATATCTAAGTTTTTTATTGGCTTACATTAGATTTTAAATTATTATTTACATCAATGGAACCCATTTCATTATTAATCATAGGAGGAATTGTTGCTGGAGGCATTACTGTTTTTGCTAAATTTCAAAATCAAAAGCGACTGATCAAAAATAATTTACGAAAAGCACCTTTTAAAAGAATTGAACATGTTGTAGATGGTGAAACAGTAACTATAGCCGGAAATGTTGTTTTCTATAAAAGATCTATAAAAGCTCCTCTATCCAATAGAGAATGTGTTTATTATCATGCTACCGTCGATAGAATGAAAAGCTCAGGCAAATCAAGTAAATGGGTAAAAGAGATCGATGAAGCTTCAGCCGTTAATTTTTTAATTGATGATGGCAATTTATTGGCCCTAGTAGAAGCCAATGCCATTGAAGGCTATCTTGAAATGGATAAAAATTACAAATCAGGCAGTTTTAATGATGCTAGCCAAGCATTAGAAAGCTTTTTACTAAAGTATGATTTAAAGAGCACCACTCATTTTGGATTCAATAAAAAAATGAGATACAAAGAAGGTGCTTTAGAAAAACATGAGTACTGTATTATTTGTGGAACATGCTACTGGGAAAAGGCAATTGACTATGAAATTGACAGCCAAGAAGATATCTTAATCATCAAAGCAACCCAAGAACAACCTGTTTATATCACCGATGTCAAAGATATTCTTACCTAAAAATCAATTTATTGCAGGAAAATGACCTTTTTTTTGAAAAAAAATTTTAACAAATTTTTCACGATTTCCACCAAATTAAACAAATTATCCACATTTGCATATTTATCCACATTTGGTTGTGCATTAAAGTAAAATTCATAGATATAAATATTATTCTATTTTCTTATTACACTGATTATCAATTAATTAATAATATCTACCCACTAAGTTAGTTCACACATTTTAACATAGTAACTACAAATGTTAAAATTCTTAAATTTTATAATTGTAGCACATCTGCTATGTCACAAACAAGAAACTTTTGCAAAGGAAACAGTGAATTTTCATTTTATGTTTACATACAGAAATGAGGGAACAAAAATTAAGAATGTAAAAACCTTGAAAGCATATTAACCCATAATACGCATACAAACATAAAAACCTAGCATAAAACCCCCTAACATAAAGACCCTGCTCCAACCCTCGAGCAGGTCTTTTTTTTTTACCGCTGAATTATCTTTTTCGCCCTACTTTTAAATCCTGCACTTCCAAAATCAATTTCATCTTTTAAGTATGCAATCAATTCTTGTTTTATTTCCGGATAAGTATTACTAAGATTATCGATAATCGTCATACTAAAAACTCTTATTGCAACGGGCTCTCTCCTATCCATTAAAAGTTTAAAGCTATAATCCAGTAGTTTTCCTTGCAAGTGCTCGGGCATATCTTGTTCTTGAAAGATGCCAACAATATTTCGTTTAACGGCAGGATGTGTTTTTGTATTTAATAACTCCACCATTTCCTCTAGATATGGTAAAATAAGTCTTGGATGATTTTGCCAACAAAAACGAACTACCCAAGCAGCCCTTTGGTTGATTCGAGAACCACCATGAAAGAATAGCTGCATTAACTCATCAAAACGTTTTTTATCATTACCAATATAATTAGCAATCAATAAACTATTCTCTTTAGTATGCTCTTTAAGCAAAGCCGTCTTAATATCCATTGATAATTAAATTATAATAACAAACGTAATGAATAATGACTTTTATAAAGCTTTATATTTGTTTTTAAAATAATGAAATATGACTTTAGAAAACCTCCTTTACAGTATTCAAGATAATATTTTAACCATTACCATCAATCGCCCCGATAAGCTAAATGCTTTAAACGCAGGCACTTTTAATGATTTGGAAAAAGCTTTTGCGCATGCAAAAAAGGAAGATGGATTAAAAGGAATCATTGTAACCGGTTCCGGTGACAAAGCATTTGTTGCTGGTGCTGACATTTCAGAGTTTGACGGATTAAGTGCAGAAGATGCTATGCAATTATCAGCAAGAGGCCATGGCGTTTTTAATAAAATTCAAAACATGACTATTCCGGTAATTGCCGCTATTAATGGTTTTGCTTTAGGCGGTGGGTGCGAATTGGCGTTGGCTTGCCATTTTAGAATCGGTAGCGAAAATGCAAGATTAGGTTTACCCGAAGTAAGTCTTGGATTGATTCCGGGATATGGTGGAACGCAAAGATTAGTTCAAGTCGTTGGAAAAGGTAAAGCAATGGAAATGATCTTAACCGGCGATATGATTGATGCTAAAAAAGCACATGAATTTGGATTAATCAATCATGTTGTTCCTCAAGAAGAACTCTTACCTTTAGCTACTAAAATCATCTCTAAAATAGGATCAAGAGGTCCGGTAGCTATTAAAAAAGCTATTGAATGTATTAATGCATTTTACAGCGATCATATGAATGGATTTGAATATGAAATTGAAAGCTTTGGTGAATTGTTCGACACAGAAGATGTGAAAGAAGGTGCTAAAGCTTTTATGGAAAAAAGAAAACCAGATTTTAAAGGAAAATAAAGGATTTTAAGACTTTTAGCTATATGGATTTTTGGACGATTAAATGAAGTTCAAAATCTGTAGCCTAAACAAAAATAACCGAATAATCGAATAACCGAATAACCGAATAACCGAATAACCGAATAACCGAAAATTATAAAAAATGTCATTTAGAAAAGAAAAAGATAGTATTGGATATATTGATGTGCCTGCTGATAAATATTGGGCAGCTCAAACCCAAAGATCAAGTGAGAACTTTAAAATTGGTGGTCAAAAAATGCCTACCGAAGTAATTGAAGCATTTGCCTACCTTAAAAAGGCGGCAGCCATAACGAATGAGGAATGCGGTGTGCTTTCATCAGAAAAAGCAAGCTTAATAGGTAAAGTTTGCGACGAGATTTTAGAAGGAAAACTAAGTGATCAATTTCCACTAGTAGTTTGGCAAACCGGCTCAGGCACACAATCTAATATGAATGTGAATGAAGTAATCGCCAATAGAGCTCATGTAATCAACGGTGGCCACCTATTAGATGAAAAGAAGATCATTCATCCAAATGACGACGTAAACAAGTCTCAAAGCTCTAATGACACCTTCCCAACAGCTATGCATATTGCTGCCTACAAAATGTTGGTTGATCATACTATTCCGGCACTTCAAGCGCTAAGAGATACTTTTGCAGCAAAATCGGCTCAATATATGGAAGTGGTAAAGATTGGTAGAACCCATTTTATGGATGCTACTCCTTTAACTGTTGGACAAGAACTATCTGCTTATGTTTCGCAAATAGATCATGGTATTAGAGCCATCGGATATAGTTTAGATCATTTATCTGAATTGGCTTTAGGCGGAACAGCGGTTGGTACAGGTATCAACACACCAAAAGGATACGCAGAAAAGGTAGCAGATAAAATTGCTGAATTAACCCGCATTCCATTTATTACTGGAGAAAACAAATTTGAAGGTTTATCTGGCCACGATGCTATTGTGGAAGCTCATGGAGCTTTAAAAACTGTTGCTGTTAGTTTGATGAAAATTGGTAACGACATTAGAATGTTGGCTTCCGGACCAAGATGTGGTATTGGAGAATACAATATTCCTGCTAACGAACCGGGTTCTTCCATTATGCCGGGAAAAGTAAACCCTACACAATCAGAAGCCATTACTATGGTTTGCGCGCAAGTAATGGGAAATGATGTTGCCATTAATATCGCTGGTAGCAATGGTCAATTTCAACTGAATGTTTTTAAACCAGTGATGATTTTTAACTTCTTAATGTCAGCACGATTGATAGCTGATGCAGCAAATTCTTTCAATGAAAACTGTGTACAAGGTTTAGAACCTAATTATGCTAATATCAAAGACAATTTGAACAACTCATTGATGTTAGTGACGGCTTTAAATACTAAAATTGGTTACGACAACGCAGCTAAAATTGCTAAAAAAGCGCATGCTGAAAACAAAACGTTAAAGCAGGCTGCTATTGAATTAGAGTTGTTAACAGCAGAACAGTTTGACGAATGGGTTAAACCGGAGGATATGATTGGTGAATTGTAGGAGTTTCAAGTTTCAAGTTTCAAGTTTCAAGTAAGAAAAATTTAAGTTATTGAAGGTGTGTAGCAATTTGGTTCAAAATAATATGAGAAAAAGTTTAGCCAGCTGTTAAAAAAATTATTAATACTTAGTTGTAGACACCAAAAGGTCGTTTTATAGCATCACTATATTATAGATGACCTTGACAAAGTTTTTATATTTTATTCAATAACTAAATCAAACTAAAATGAAAAAATTAATTTTCACAGCTGTAATATTTACAATATTCACCTTCAATAGCCATAGTCAAAATAAATTAATTGATGAAGTTCCTAATATTGAGATTACCGGCACTGCGGAAATAGAAGTTATTCCTGATGAAATTTTTATCTCAATATCGCTTCGTGAAAGACAGGAAGGTAAAGAAAACATAAGCATAGAGTCACAAGAAAAGAAGCTATTTAGTGCTCTAGAAATAGAAGGTCTAAATATTGACAATCTCTCTTTGACAGATGCTGATTCAGACCTATTGTATAAACGATTCAAAATGGATCAAGGAATATTACAAAAACAATACAGATATATTGCTCAAAATGCAAAAGAAGTGAGCCAAATTTTTGAAATATTGGATGATTTGAAGATTCAAGATGGATTTATTTCAAAAGTAGATTATAGTAAAAGAGATTCTATACAAAGAGAAGTTCGAATAATGGCTATCAAAGCAGCAAAAGAAAAAGCCGATTATTTATTGGAGGCTATAGGAGAAAAAACTGGCAAACCTTTAAAAATATCACCTATAAAGAACAATCAAAATAATTATAATATTTCAAGCAATGTGTCTGGTTTTTTGGATGAAGTTGTAGTATCCAATCGGTTCAATTTTGAGAATAAGGAATTTTATGAATCAGTTCAATATAGTAAAATTTTAATTAAGGCTTCCTATTATGTGATTTTTACAATTGAGTAATCAGAAGCAACAAATTGAATATTATTCGAGTATCCAATCTATGGATATTGGCCTCCTATATATTCAAAATATTGTTAAAAGCCAACCATTCTAATATTGAACTATTACTTTTAGGAATAGTTTTTGATAAATGAGTCATATGATGAAATACATATTAACGCTAGCTACATTTTTCGCCTTTTTAAATATTGCAAAAGCAAACGATGACGCCTATAACATTAAATTTGAAGTTGATGGAATTAGCAATGAAAAAGCCATTTTAGCTTATTATTTTTCTGAAACAAAATACATTAGAGATACCATTGATTTTGACGAGAATGGTGTTGGCTATATTAAAGACACGGCCGAAATTCCAACGGGCATATATCTAATTGCTTTCCCTCAATTAAAATTGAGATTTTTCGAATTGGTTTTAGGAGAAGAGAAGAGTTTTTCAATGAAAACAGATACTAGCAATCTAGTACTTCATATGGAAATTGAGAATTCGTTAGAGAACGAGCTTTTCTACAATAATTTGAAATATATGATGGATGCCGGAGAAACATCACACGAGTTAAAAGAAAAAATAAAAACACTCGAAGAAGGCGATGCTGAATATGAAAAATTGAATAACGAGTTAATTGAATTGGATAAAGAAGTAAAGCAATTTAGAAAAGACATTTACACTAAGCATCCTGAAACTTTTTACGCTGTTGTTTTAAAAATGATGTCAGAAATTGAATTACCGGAAAATCCAAATCCTAATGATTCGGCATTTGCCTATAGATATTATCAAAATCATTATTTCGACAATATTGATTTAACAGATAGTAGATTATCTAGAACGCCTGTTTACTTAGGAAAGGTGAAAAGATTTTTAGAATACTACACACTGCCTTATCCCGATTCTATTAATGCCGCAATAGACAAAATACTAGCTATGGCTGAGCCAAATTACGATATGTTTCAACTTACCTTGCAAAGTATTTTTAACAAGTATGCCAAAAGTAATGTAATGGCGCACGAGTTAGTTTATGTTTATATGGCTAAGAAATATTATGCCAATCCTGAGATTGTTGATTGGGTCGATGAGGATCAAAGATTTAAAATTACTGACCTCGTCAAGAAAAAAGAGCCAACCTTGTTAGGCAAAGTAGCACCCGACATTGTCATAGCAGATATAGAAGGAAAAACAAGAAATCTTTATGAAGAAGCTGAAAAGAATGATTTTACCATATTAGTGATTTGGAATTCTGGCTGCGGACATTGTAAAACGGAGATGCCTATCTTAAAAGATTTGTATGAAACAGAAATTAAGCAAATTGCTAAAATTGGTATTTTTGCTATTTCTACTGAATTAGAATATGATGAATGGACCAAATTCATCAATGAAAAAGAATTGAAGCAAGAGGGCTGGATTCATTGTATCGACATTTTTGGAAGCAATCCTTTTAGAGTAAAATACGATGTAACCTCCACGCCAATTGTAATTATTTTAGACAAGGAAAAAAAGATCTTAGCTAAGCGAATCAATGTGGAAGATATTGCCGGCTTAATTAAGTTTAATATGAATAATTAATCTTCTTTTAAACACTCTACTATAAAAAACTGCCATTTAATATTTGTCGGATATTGAATGGCAGTTTTAAATACACAAGTATAATTCACTAGCTTTTTAAGCTACTTACAAACATTCAAAATTGGTAACATCTCTAGAAGGTGTCCATGATTCAAATGGAATATTCCCATTAATAGCATCGAATCCATCAATAACTTTCATATTTAAAAACAAGTTAAACTCAGATTCATCAATGCAAATATTATCTGGATTTTCTTCTGTTCCACCGGTTATAAGATTTGAGTTATCTCCGCCAATCAAAATATGCTGAATAAATGGATGTTGGTTAGGACTTGTCAATTTTAAATAAAGGTGCATCGCTACAACTAACTCCCCAAATTCATGCTGTAAAGTTACTTCCGGCCACTGATGGTCTTTAATCATTTCGTTATCATAAATTTTAATATTAGTCGGAAATGGATAGAAATTAGGTCCTACATAATCAAGTGCATTCTCGTCAAGTACCAAACCTGAAACCAATAACATGCTCGCCAAGTTATTCTTAGCAATTTTATTGTTAAAGATCTCAACATCGGAAGTTGAACTTAATACTACACCACAACCTGGAGGAACATTCCCAACGCCCACGGTTGTTCCAAAGCTTGATGCCGGTGCGAAATTTTTAAAATTATTGTGATGAATATAGTTGTTGTAAGCTCTAATATTTCCACCACGCTGAGATAAATTAGGAAAATCAAATATTAAAAACCCACCTGTATTATCATAGAATTCATTATCGTAAACCTCGGCATCTTGTGTATTCTCAATTTCACAGCCGGCAACATTTTTATACGCCACAGAATTTCTAACTATTGCCCCTTGTGTTTGTCCTACGTAAATTCCCGCATCTGAAGCACCGCTTGCCAAACAAGAATCAATTAATACATTTTTACATAAAACAGGATAGATGGCATAACCACCGCTTGTTGAATCTCCTACGCCTTTCCAAATAGCATGAATATTATTAAATGTAACATTTTCGCTGTTTGCTACTTTTATCAAATCACCTGCAGATTCCATTAAAGTTAAACCCTTAATAGTAAAGTTAGTAGCTCCGGTTACTCTAACACCTTCGCCACCACTAGTTTGCGATGAAAAATCTAATTTCGTTTTACTTGGACCTTCACCAATAATTAAAATATCTCTTACATTAACAAGACTAAGATTGTCAAAGTAATAGGTTCCTGCCTTTAACTTAATTCGAGTGCTATTTTCGATGGTTAAAAAGGCTATATTTATCTCCTCTTCTTGACCGGGTCCAAACTCTAAGCAATGAGTATAGCCGCTGTTTAAACAGTCATCTACTTCTAACTGCTCATCAATATCATCATTACAAGAGAAAATTAGTACACTCAACAAGGCTAAAAAGAATGATTTGGAAAATATTGTTTTCATTACAATCGATTTTAAAGTTGTTACTTTTTGAAACACTAAATATATGTATTTTTAATATACAACACAGTTGGTTATATGATCGTATATTGCCAAAAAGCTAATATGACTTACTATAAAAACCAAAGAAAAGCTAGCGAAGACCCAACTAATTGGGTAGTTAAATTATCCCAACCGTGAGGGGAAACAGCTTCCACTAAGGTAACTGCAAATGCAATCACTAAAATTTTCACGAGTACGATTGGTGCTAGCACAATACTGCTAAGCAAAACACCAATTAATATAGCCAGAAAACCTGCTAAAAAAACAGCAGCAGAACCTTCATAAGAACGATAAGAGCTCACGCCTTTTAAAGAAGGTACTTTGTACTTGTGCTTACCAAATGCTGTTCCAAATGGCTCTCCAACTGCATCACCAAAACCAGTAGCTAAATATCCAAAAGCAGCCCCTACTGGAGTGAATAATATATTGCTTAAAATACCTCCTAACAAAGTAGCCAAATAAGGCATTATAATATAATAGGTTTGTTTAGGCTCATCCTTTTCTCTAGCCATCGCTTCATAAAGAATAAACCCTTTACCTTTATAAATAGCAAAAAAAACAGCTATAGAAACAGCTATTCCATAAACTATTGTACCTGTTAGTTCAAGCTTTATCTGAACAATACTTGCAGTAAAAAAAACTAAGAAGTGAAATACTTTACGAGTGTAACCTGTTCGCCAACCTTTATGTTTTTTAAGGTAACCCGCGAAATAGAGATAAACAAAAGCGAGCATAACTGATGGAACACCATAACTAAGAAACTCCAGCCCAGTAGGAAAGTATTCCAGCAATAACTGCCAAGCATATCTAATCATAAATTCATTATAACCTTAAAAAAGAAGTGCCTAAAGTAATTAACTCTAGGCACTTAAAATCTACCTTAAAAAAAGGTTTTAAACTTTTAATCTGATTGTTTATGCTAAATCTCTGAACATGGTCATGAATTTCATCATTGACCCTAAGTTACTGATCTTAATTTTACCCATCATAACAGCCATTTGCTTGTTAGATCTTCCCAATTCTGCATCTTCATAATCTGCAGCATCTGCTCTAATAACACAATCAGGTTCTCCTTCTAAGCCTTCAGCTGAAGTACAAACACCATTTTCAACTTTAACAGTAAACTCTCCACCGGTGTCGCCTTCAATGATAAATTGAAAAACACCCGAATCTCCTCCGGCAGCATCTGCCTTAAATCTTTCTGGTAATGCCAATATTATTTCTTTGGCCGTTTGTGGTACACTCATAATGATAATTTTAAACTATTTATTTAAAGAATGCTGCAATATAAAAAGATTAAAAATAATTTTTCAATCTAACCAAATGTTTGTTTGATAAAAAATGACAACATTCTATTTATCTATCTATTATATATATTTATTATACTCAATTATAAATTTTTATGTCAATTTATTTTAAATTTTAAGAAGTCATTCCTATATTCAGACTATATTTTTAATCCTTAGGATTTAATTTCTTGATTTAAGTTTTTATCACACTAAAAAGCAAAAATGATTTATACAAAAGAACAAATTACCTCCTTAAATGATCACACATTCGCTTTTATAGAAATTGAAGAAAAAGACAATACTCTATATATAACGCTCAATAGACCTGAAAAAAGAAATGCCTTTCATCAGCCCTATTTAAATGAAGTTGCTTATGCGTTGGCGTATGCACATTATACCAATAGTATTTGGGCGGTTGTCTTTAAAGCCAATGGTCCGGTATTTTGTGCTGGGGCAGATCTAAAAGCTTTTGCGGGAATGGAAGTTGACATGGAAGGCTCAACGATTCCAATGCCTAAAGACATGATAATTATTGGCAACGAATTTAAAGGTTTACACAAGCCATGCATTGCTCAAGTTCATGGTGATGTTTATGCTGGTGGCTTTTTATTGTTGGGAGGTTGCACGCATGTTGTAGCTGCTGAAAATGCCAAATTTGGGCTACCGGAAGTAAAAAGAGGGATTTGGCCGATGCAAGTAATGGCAAGTTTGATTCCAATTATGAACGCTCGGCAAATGCTTGATCTTTGTATGAGAGCAAAAGTATTATCTGCTAAAGAAGCTTTAAACTTAGGAATTGCCACTCAAGTAGTTGATTTAAGTGAATTGGAAAGCGCGGTAGAAACTTTAGTAAACGAAATTAAAGAACAATCTCCTTCAGCCATTAGATTAGGTTTACAAGCTTATGAAGAATTAGCCTCCGTTCCTAAAGAGGAAGAACACAAATATTTACATAAAATGTTAATGCAAGTCTTAACGTCTAAAGATGCTAAAGAAGGTTTATTGGCCTTTAGAGAAAAAAGAAAAGCTGTTTGGACGGGAGAATAGACAGTTATCAATTATCAATTATCAAAATTAATGAATGAATTCAGATAAAATAGTGAGAATTGCCGGCACACAAGGCTTTTATGGTGACAGTCCAATGGGTGCTATGGCGATTGTGATGAACCAAGCTGCGGATTATCTAATGCATGATAGCTTAGCAGAGTTAACGCTTTCTATCCTACAAAAAGACAAAATGCGAGACCCTTCATTGGGTTATCCAAGAGATATAGAGTTACATGCTAAAATACTTTTCCCCGCCACTATAAAATCGGGTATAAAAGTAGTGACTGATTCCGGCGGATTAAATCCTGAAGCAGCGGCTGAAAAAGTAAAATCGATCTTGCAAGCCCAAGGAATTACAGGCGCCAAGATTGCCATTGTAACTGGTGATAACAAAATTGATGAACTCAAAGAATTGAAAGAGAAAGGTTTATTGTCAAACATGGATTCTGGAGAGGAATTTTCCTTTGATAAAACACCGACTCATGCGAATGTATATATTGGCGCACAAGGCATTAAAGATGCACTTGATCAAGGTGCTGATATCATTTTAGCAGGCCGAGTGGCTGATCCTTGTTTAATGTTAGGAATTTTGGCACATGAATTTAGTTGGACAATCGAAGGCGATAATTTATCGCAAGAGCAATTAGATCTTTTGGCCAGTGGTATTGCTGCCGGACATGTATTAGAATGTGGTGGTCAAGCGTCCGGTGGAAACGCCTATTCGGAATGGCCTATGGACTATTCTATTCATGATCTTGGTTATCCAATTGCTCATGTTTCTTCTGATGGAAGCACAGTTTTTACAAAATTGGAAAATCAAGGTGGCAAAATGTCAAGAAATACGGTTCGTGAACAACTCGTTTATGAAATCCATGATCCAGCGAATTACCTAACGCCAGATGTAACCGTTGACCTCACTCAAATCAAGTTAGAAGAAATTGAGCCTAATAAAGTGCGATTAACCAATGTAAAAGGCAAACCCAAACCGGAAAAATTGAAAATGACCATTGGTCAAATGGAAGGTTATTTATCTGAACAGTTTTTCTTTTTTAGCTGGCCTTATGCTTGGGATAAAATCAAAAAATTTGAAGAAGGGGTAAGAGGTATCTGGAAACGGTTGCCTTATCAAGTAAAAGACTTTGAATTTCAATATATCGGTGTTGACGCTATTCATAGAAGTGCTGCTCCTTGCCCATCAGATGAAGAGTTAAATAACCGAAATGAACTAGGCTTGAGAATTGTCATTCGCCACGAGGATCAAAGAACTTCTCAAGCGGCCTTTTCATCTATTATCTGTTTAGGGTTAAATGGGCCTCCAGGTGTAAATGCTATGCCGGGTTGGGGCAAACCCAATAGAGTGATGTTGGGCTTATGGCCAACCTTAATTCCTAGAAATTTAGTCAACCCTGTTACAAAAATTATTGAAGTATGAGCATCGTAAAAATTATAGACATCGCATCGGCTAGGTCGGGTGATAAAAATAACATCTGCAATATTGGTGTAATGGCTAACTCAATAAAAAACTACGAGTTGCTAAAAAAACATCTCACAGCAGACAAAGTAAAAGCACATTTTGGCGACCTCATCAAAGGGGAAGTGATTCGATACGATTGGGAGGCACTAGAATCATTGAATTTTGTTTGTCATGAAGCCTTAGACGGCGGTGGTGCCAGATCAAGAAGAATGGATAATTTGGGTAAGAATTTTAGTAGTCATTTGTTGAGAATGGAATTGGAAGTATAGTTTTATAAAATTCCAAATCGCAAAAAAACAAATCTCAAATAAAATATGAAATATCAATCTTCTAAAAATATAAATAAATGAGCAAACCTTACAATTTAGAAGAGAGAACATTTGAGTTTGCAAAAGATGTCAGAATTTTCATTAAGTCTATTTCTAAAACGATTGCCAATATTGAAGATTCGAAACAAGTGGTTCGATCCTCAGGATCTGTAGGAGCAAATTATATTGAAGCGAATGAATCGTTAAGTAAAAAAGATTTTACGTTTAGAATAAAAATTTGCAGAAAAGAAGCAAAAGAGTCCACTTATTGGCTTAGATTAATTAGAGATACAAATGAATTAGATAACAATAATGTAGTAGACAAATTAATACAAGAATCTATTGAACTAAAGAAAATATTTTCAGCTATAATAGAAAAATCAAAGTAATTAATTTGAAAATTAAATTTTATGGTTTGGTATTTAAAAAATTGGAATTTGAAATTTATTTGTTATTTGAACTTTGATTTTTGGAAGTTATGAATAAATACTTTTTCACAGAAGAACACGAACTATTTCGACAATCTTTAAGAGCATTCTTAGAGAAAGAAGCTATTCCATACATTGATCAATGGGAAGAAGACGGTGAAATCCCCAGGCAGCTTTGGAAAAAGTTTGGAGAAATGGGCTATTTCGGTCTAGATCAAAAAGAGGCATACGGTGGTTTAGATCTCGATTTCTTTTATATGGTTGTTTTTCTGGAAGAAATATCAAAATGTAACAGTGGCGGATTTGGAGCTGCCATAACCGGTCATCCACTTTTAACTTTATCTCATCTTGCTCACAATGGATCTGACTATCTAAAAGAAAGATATCTGATTCCGGGCATAAAAGGTGAAAAATTTGGCTGCTTAGCCATTACTGAGCCTCATTCCGGTTCTGATGTTGCCAGCGTTAAAACCAAAGCAGAGGACAAAGGAGATCATTATTTAGTAAATGGAAGTAAGACATTTATTACCAATGGTGTGTTAAGTGACTATTTAGTAGTTGTTTGTAAAACCAATCCTGAAGCGGGTTCTGCAGGTATTAGTTTATTAGTGTTAGATAGAGACATGCCGGGTATTGAAGCCACCAAATTGAAAAAATTAGGTTGGAAAGCCTCTGATACCGGCCAAATTCATTTTGATAATGTAAAAGTGCCAAAGGAAAATTTGATCGGCCAAGAAAATGCTGGTTTCTATTACATCATGCAGCGTTTTGAATTGGAAAGATTGGTATTAGCCATTTCTTCCAATGCCGCTAGTCAAGCCGCAATGGATTACACTTTAGCTTATATGGCAGAAAGAACAGCATTTGGAAGACCTATTAATAAATTTCAAGTCTTACGACATCGAATGGCTCAATTAGCGGCAGAAATAGAAATGAACAAAATATTTACCTACCAATGCTGTAGAATGTATGAAGACGATCAATACGAAGTCACCAAAGCAGCCATGTCTAAATTATTGGCCACCGAATTAGCTGATAAAGTAGCGACGCAATGTTTGCAAGCATTTGGGGGCTATGGTTTTATGGAAGATTATAAAATGGCAAGAATGTTCAGAGATGCCAGATTGGGAACAATCGGTGGCGGAACATCTGAAATTATGCGAGAAATAATTTCTAAAGACATTGTAGATGGAGTGAATTACTCTTTATTAAAAGGAAATTAGTAATAGATACCGAATAACTGAAACTAAAAAACATTATAGCATTATATCATATCAAAATTAAAGTATTCAAAAATGAAAGATTACTATTTTAACGAAGATCATCAAATGTTTAGACAAGGTTTAAAAGCCTTTTTGGATAAAGAAGTAAAACCATTTATTGATGAATGGGAAGCAAATGAAGCCATTCCAAAAGATCTATGGAAAAAATTTGGAGACATGGGCTACATGGGCATCAACTTCCCTGAAAAGTATGGCGGAATGGATGCTGATTTCTTTTACTCAGTAGTTTTCTTGGAAGAAATATCTAAATGTTGGTCGGGTGGATTTTCCATTACTCCTGTAGCCAGTCATTACATGTCTGTTCCTTACATTTTAAAGCATGGAAGTGAGAGACTAAAGGAAAAATATTTGCCAAAACTAATTGCCGGTGAAGCATTAAGTTGTATAGGTATTAGTGAGCCAGGTTGTGGTTCAGATGCTGCCAACGGACAAACCAAAGCCATTTTAGATGAAAGTGGTGAATTTTATGTAGTCAACGGAGCTAAAACCTTTATTACCAATTCCTTTTTTGGAGATATTGTAGTAACAGTTGTAAAAACTAATCCAGATGCTGGAGTTGGTGGCGTTAGCTTATTAGTAATTGATTTAGATGCAGAAGGCATCAGCAAAAGAAGATTGAAAAAATTAGGTTGGCATTCTTCGGATACTTGCGAACTAAACTTTGATGATGTAAAAGTTCCTGCAGAAAACTTAATTGGTCAAGAAGGTCAAGGGTTTTATTATTTAATGCAAGGATTGCAGTTGGAAAGATTATGTGCTGGTGTTATGGGCTATGCCTCATGTGAAGAAGCAGTAAAATATTCATTGCAATATATGTCGGAACGTAAAGCTTTCGGCAGACCGATCAATAAATTTCAAGTATTAAGACATGGTGTAGCGCAATTATCAAGTGAAATTGAAGCCGTTAAAGCATTGACTTTGCATGCTTGTAGAATTTACGATGATGGAAATATTGACGTTAAGCTGTGTTCAATGAGTAAATTATTGGCAACAGAATTGGCTAATAAGTGCATGACAGAGTGCTTACAATTCTTCGGTGGCTATGGCTTTATGGAAGAATACAAAATGGCTAGAGCGTTTAGAGATGCCAGAGTAGGAACCATTGGCGGTGGAACTTCTGAAATTATGAGAGAAATTCTTTCCAAAATGATTATTGATGATGTTGGATACAAATCTTCAGGATCAAGTCAGAATGGAAGTGCAAATTCAAATTCAACCGAGACTGCAGCGCCGCTTACTGTGGAAGCTATCTTTGGCAAACTACCGGAACGATTTAAGAAAGACAAAGCCGGTGACTTTAAAGCTAATGTGCATTTTGACATTTCAGGAGATAATGGTGGCCAATATACGGTTCAAATTGGTGATGGAGATTGCAAAGTTATAGAAGGTCATGATGGCGAAAGAGATTGTTTAGTAGAAACAGACGATGAAACTTATATCGGTGTGGAAAGCGGTCAGTTAAATGCACAAACTGCTTTTATGACGGGTAAAATCAAAGCAGATAATTTAGGTGTAATGATGCAGTTTAGCGGTTTATTCAAGCGATTGAATTAAAGCTATTCAAAGCCAAATAAAAAAGCCTTCTTTGGATCCTTCCATCGAAGGCTTTTTTGTTTTCAGATAGTTACAATTGATCTGCAATTTGTCTAAAGATAAACCACCAATTGACTCGTTCTGCTTTTAATGCCTTTTCTCTATCGTTAAACACAACGATGATCAAATTCTTTTTTGGATTGATATAAATGTGTTGCTTGTACAAACCAATCGCCATAAAATCTCCATACTCTTTTAACCCAATATGCCAGCAATAATTGTAATTATAACTACTGCCATTGCTGGTATCTCTTCTGATCGATTTATTATACCATTCCTCACTTATTATCCTTTCTTCATTCCAAACACCTTCATTTAGATATAGCCTACCAAATTTGGCATAATCCAATGCGGTGGCGCCCATGCAGCAAAATGTTTTTTCAAGTTGACTTTTCTCGTCTACACTCCAAATACCGTTGGAGCACATTTCAATAGGTTGCCAAATCTTTTCCTCCAAATATTTTGAAGGCGAAACGCCAGTAGCTCTTTGAAGAATTAAGCCCAACAATTCGACATTTAAATTCAAGTAATGCTGCTTAGTGCCAGGTACCGTTTCAAATTTTATTTTACTCAATGCTTTATAGGCATCTTTTCCATAATAAATAATGGCATCCGTTGAAAGGTTATATTCTATTCCAGAAGTATGATTAAGCAAATGTTCAACAGTGAGTTTGTCAGCATTGGGAACATCGGCTATTTCTGGAATAAATTTAATGACTAACTCTTGCTCGCTTTTTATAAAACCTTCTTCAATCGCAATGCCTATCAATGCAGAAGTAAAAGATTTAGCGACGGAATAAGACGTATGTAAATCGTTTTCATTGATATCATTTCTATAGTATTCAAACTTTACACTATCATTTTGAATAACCAACATGCTTCTAACTTCATGCGTTTGCGCAAATGAGTCTAGTGGCAAAAAGAAAGGAATATCAGTGGTCCAGTCACTAATTTTTAATGGAGATGGCGTTGTACTTTCTGATTGTTTGAATTCAAAACATTTATCCCCTGCTTGAATTTCTGCATGATTAAAACGTATGATATCCTTTTCATCAGGATTACCAAGAAAAATACTTTTAGCCGGTATACAACTAGTTAAACAAAACAGAAAAAGGTAAAAAAAGTAGTAAGTATTTAATTTCATGAATCAGTAGTTATTATCTCGTTTTGCCGTTTATTTAGCAATCAATTTTAGTTGTAATTGTTCCACATAATTTTCAAAAGCTTCATAGGTGTTCAAATCGGATTGTTCTTTTTCATTGGAAGAAGTCACATAATATTTAAGGTATGAAGTAGGTTTAGAAATCAACAAATGCTCTTTTTCTGTAATCTTATTACTTTGAAAATTGGCTGTATCGTAAAGTAAAGCAACACCAAGATTAAAGACAGCGTGCTTTTCATGAGAATCATAATCTCCCCAAGCAATAACACTTCCATCTGTTGAAGCGACTATTAATTCATCATGAATAGGTATTCCGGTGGCAAGCTCTAAAGCCGTTCCATTCAACTCTCTTACTTCAATAACAGCATGCCTGGTATCAATTTGAGTAGTAAGCTTAAACTCTACATCAATTAAACCATCTTTAAAAGGAATAGCATAAGAAGTGATTACAATTTGAGCTAAAGTGTCGTTCAAAATTACTTCAGCGGTTCTTTTAGCAACCGGACCTAAGTTTTGGAAATCATTGCCATTCCATAGCTTAATACCACCCAAACCCGTTGTTTTTCCGGCTTGATAATTATCAGAACCAAAGCCTTCTGCTCGTTGTAATTTACTTGGATACCATTTTGTCTTTTTCAATTCTAATCCAGGCTTGAATTTTGAAAATATATCTACGCCTCCAAAATCATTGAAATACACTCTAAAAGCCACCCATAAATTTTCTATCGCCGGACCATGATGCCCAAGTTTTAGATATAAACTGCCCTTATCTGATGATATAGAGTCAACGTAATCTCCTGAACTTTTCCAGAATAAACTTGCATCTAAACCCTGTTCATCTGATATTCTGTTTTGGGCAACCATTATGTTACACGTACAAAAAAAACCTATGGCTAAAACCAAAAGTATATTCCCATTCATTCCAAAAAATATTTAATAAGTCTAGTTATGGTTTTTATAACAATCATATACATCGTAATAAAAAACCAAGTTAGCATTATTTAAAAGATGAAGTATGGATCAACTTAAAATAGCACTCATAGTTAAATACTAAGAGTAGAAAATAGATGTTAAAATCTAATTGAGATAGGACTATTTTTTACCTCAAAAAACTCGTTCCTTTAACTTTCAATTTTCATCTAAAAATTTAGAGAAATGTCTGTAAAGGGAACAAAATTCAATTTTAAAAATCAAACTAACTTTTATTTAGGAAAAGTTAGGGATGTTTACAGTATTGGGCAAGATACTTTAGTAATGGTTGCCAGTGATAGAATTTCAGCTTTTGATGTGGTTTTACCCAAAACGATTCCATTTAAAGGGCAAGTTTTAAATCAAATTGCCGCTAAATTTTTAGAAGCTACCAAAGATATTGTGCCAAATTGGGTGGAAAGTGTTCCCGACCCAAATGTTACCATCGGTAAGCGGTGTGAGCCATTTATGGTAGAAATGGTGATTAGAGGATATTGCACCGGGCATGCTTGGAGAACTTATAAAACAGGTGAAAGAGTTTTATGTGGCGTAACAATGCCGGAAGGGTTGAAAGAACATGATAAATTTCCTGAGCCCATCATTACTCCCTCCACAAAGGCAGCACAAGGCAAACACGATGAAGATATTTCCAAAGAAGAAATCTTGGCAAAAGGATTAGTGAGCGCTGAAGATTACGCTAAGTTGGAAGCCTACACAAAAGCTTTATATGCGAAAGGCAGTGAAATGGCAGCCGAAAGAGGACTTATATTAGTGGATACAAAATATGAGTTTGGTAAAATCGGTGATCAAATTACTTTAATGGATGAGATCCATACACCGGATAGCTCAAGGTATTTTTATGCAGATGGATATGAAGAGAGACAAGCCAATAATGAGCCCCAAAAGCAATTATCAAAAGAGTTTGTTCGCCAATGGTTAATTGAAAATGGATTCCAAGGGAAAGAAGGTCAAAAAGTACCTTTTATGTCTGATGAGTTTGTTCAATCTATTAGTGAAAGATATATTGAGTTGTACGAAAATATTGTTGGTGAAAAATTTGTAAAAGCAGATCAAACCAATATTGAAGAAAGAATTAGGAAGAATATTGAAGCGGCTTTAGCTTAATGTTACTTTTTGTTTTCTATTTCCCATCTTGATGTCCATTTATAAGTAGCAGTTGGTGCTAATGTTACTAATCCTACGCCATTGTTAAAGGCATCTGGAGCACAAGTCATAGGTTCAATAGCTATGGCATTTCTTTCTTTCGGAATATACAATTGAATGTAATTTTCCTTATCATTTGGGCCATCAATTGATAAGGAAAGTGAGAAATCATATTTTGGATAATTTAATTCTAAAGCAGGGGTTGGCTTTCTGTTTACAATAAAACAATGATCCACTTCTACGTTTCCAATTGGTTTTAACTCTTCATACTGATTAAAGTCAATTTGTTCTCCTGTCGGAATCTTTCTTTCATCCACGATTACTTTTTTGGCGTTTGGCATTTTCATTTTTAAATGATCAACCCCAATACCTAAATCGCTAAAATAAGGATGCCAACCTAAGCCAATTGGAATAGATTGATTGCTTTTATTGGTCAATTGTATTTCTTGTTCAAAGCCTTTATCCTTTAGCCTATAAATTATTTGCAATTGAAATGGAAATGGATAGCCAGAAATTTGTCCATCATAATCATCATCCAATTCAATAGATGTCTCATACAATAGATAACTCATTTCCTTATTGTAGACAAAGCCGTGCATGGCATGATCAAACTTATCATTACAATCTAATTGATAACTCACACCATTCGACTCAAATTTCCCATCTTTAATTCTATTCGGAAATGGTGCTAAACAAACACCTTTAAATCTATGCCTATTTGTTTCTTCTATGCTAGAATAACCATCAATCAAATTGAGATAATGACCATCAATTAAAACCTCAAATCGGTTTAAAGCACCACCATAATCGGGTAAGACGCCAACCCTAATGTTTTTACTGGCGTTAGAAATAATAACCTCGTTTAATCCATTATAATTTTCACTATTCATACTTGCAAATGTATAAGATTTTAGAGGTAATCATTATTCAATGACTTCTATATTAAAAGGATTAATCCATACTTTATGAATTACCATTTTGGAAATTATTGACACTATAAAAAGATACATCAATTCTGCTTTTGATTGATCCGAAAAAAGTGCTAATAATTCAATAATATGTCAATGAGATTTTTGACAAACTAATTCTACATCCTTTTGTTATATACTTTATAAAATTAGAGCTATGAACATTCACTCGGATATTGATCCCAATAATTCAAATGCACTTTTACAATACTGTGTCATTTTATAACTATTTAATTCATTCTAAAAACAATATTGATTGATATCGCAGGTATTGTCTTGAATTATAAGCAGACTATACGGTTTTGTGATTTAAATCACGTAGCTAAATATTGTAATTGATATATTTGCCTAAAATAGTCGATTTGAAAAAAGAGTCAATAGCTTATGGAATTTTAAAATTTAAGTGTCCTCGTTGTCACGAAGGAGACTTATTCACCCATAGCAATCACTATGATTTAGCCAATTTTTTAAAAATGCATAAAAACTGTCCGGTCTGTAACCAAACCTATAATCCTGAACCTGGATTTTATTTTGGTGCTGCGTATATTAGCTATGGAGTGGGTGTGGCTATTGCGATCATTGCAGCAATCATTGCATTAGCATTAGGCTATAGAGAACCAGGAACTATCATAGCAGCTATTCTTATTCCAACGGTTATTTTAGCACCTATCAACTTTAGAATTTCTAGATCTATTTGGGCAAATATTTTCATCAAATATAAAGGTGTTCCTAAGAAAAATGACTAAGCTCGCTTTGTGTCAAAATTCTTTTCTGACACGAATTTCACGGAATTAATTCATTAGACAAATTAATTACTCTGATATCAAAGTCAAAATTAAAGATCTTACTTAAATAAACTCAAGACAAAATTTTGAATTCAATTACATAGATTATGCCGCTTAAGCGGCAAGTTAATTAGTGAGATTGTACTTGCTTAGAAAGTTAGCAGTATAAATCACATTTATATTTGTGATAATTAGTGAAATTCGTGTCCTAATAGAAAAGCGAAAACATCTATTGAATAATTTTCACCTGATTCTGCAAATAATCAAGCGACTCCGGTCCTAAGTTAAACAGCAAATCCATAATACTTAAATTGCCTATAAAACCATGCTTCTCTGCAAATACTTGCAAATATTCAGGCATATCTATCCTATCACTTAGAATATTCTTGGCTTCATTAGGATGAATAATCTCCCTAGCGTCTATAATGCCTTGCTCTAAGTTCATTTCATACTTGGTAGTTAATGGCCATTCTGCTTTCAAACCCAGTAACGCCTTCACTTGATTGATAAAATGCAAATTATAATCCATTAAGGACGATAATTCTAACTCATACAAGGCTTGAAACTCCATCTCATAAAACTCAAAAAACGGAGAAGATCTGTAGGCAGAACACAAAGATTCCCAATGCAACTTTCGCCAATCGTGATCATACGAAATTTGAACATCTTTCATAGTAGAACGCTGCCCCTTCCCTTTCTTCAATGGAATCGACAACCTTAATAAACCATTGGCACCATAAACATGACATCTATTTCTATAAGACCCTTTTCTAAAATAAGAGTGCTGTTCAATAGATACTTCATCGGCTTTTGCCGCTAAAGACCACCAAGCAATGCTCGGCGCGTAATGACAATCTAATACTAACTTCAATGTTCAAAAACTTTGTGATACTTCAATAATAATTATCTTTCACCAACAAATAACGAATGATTTTTTTAAAGCCCATAATATTGTTGCTTTCTTTTCTCTCCATGAAAAGTCTGTATGTTATTTCTAATGTGCTTTATTTCTTCACTTTTTATGTATTTACCTATCGCAGAGCCGTCGTTCGTAAGAACCTTTCCATGAGTTTTCCGCACTATTCCAATCTACAAATTCAGGAAATTGAAAGGAAATTTTACCGTCATTTTTGCGATCTTATTGTAGAAAGTATCAAAGCCAATCGAATTTCAGAAGAAGAATTAAATAAAAGAGTAACGCTAACAAACATAGAATTACTAGAAAACTTAATTATCAGCGGAAAAAGTTTAGCAGGAGTTTTAGGCCATATGGGCAATTGGGAATGGGCGGTGCTAAGAATGGCACAATCGGTTACTTTTCCGGTAAATGCTTTGTATCAACCTTCCTCCAGCAAACGATTCGACAATTGGATGAAAAAGAACAGAAGTAGATTTGGCGCAACGCTAGTGGCGACTACAGAAATTAAAAGTCTTATCAAAAATTTGGAAAAGGAACCCATTGGTATTGGCTTTTTAGCCGACCAAACACCGGTTAATGTTGAGAAAGCACATTGGACCTATTTTTTACGGCAAACCACACCCGTATATACCGGCGTAGAAAAAATGGCGATCAAATATAATTTAGCTGTGGTGTATTTAAACATCAGTAAAACAGGAAGAGGACAATACCATATTGATTTTGAATTGATAACCGACAATCCCAAAAGTTTAGCACCTGGAGAAATTACAGAAATCCATACCAAAATGCTCGAAACCAATATCATCAAACAACCTGAAATTTGGCTCTGGAGTCACCGCAGATGGAAAAGAAGTCATTTGAAACCAAAAGAAGTAACCATCAATAGACCTTAATACTTTTATCCTTAATTCTTTAAACTTTATACTTTAATCCTTTTCCCTTTACACTTCAACAAGGGCGTTGCCTTTCGTTTGCATTTAGTAAATAACAAAATCATATAAAACAAACAAGCAAAGGTTAATTCTAATAATGCAAATACTAACCCCTCAAGGCCGGGCTATTCGCTCCAAGTCCTCGTTCGTTCCTCACTCCGGGCTGTAAATCCTGAAGAATTGAAGGACTATCCCTAACGCGGCATTCGTATAAAACCTGTTAGGTTCGCGAACCTAACAGGTTTAGAAAAATCACGGCAGCTAGAAAGGCATTTTTGCGTGGCGCGATTGATTTGACTTGTCTTGTGCTTCCGCCAATGCTTCAGCGACACGCGGTTTGTTTCTCCTGAGTAAATCGAAGGAGGGACTAAGCAAAAGAAACAGGAATAATACTTGAGAGCATGGTTTTTATATTCAAGAACACACTTCTAATCATAAACCGATGGGCACATCAAAAAATCGTCACTTCGTTTCGTTTTTTTTGATTCGCAATGACGTCATTTAATTCTCTCAACTTTTCGTTTCTTTGCAGCATAAATGGATCATCAACCTAGCATAGCTGTTGTAATACTCAACTGGAATGGTATAAACCTCTTAAAAGAGTTTCTTCCATCCGTTATTCAACACAGTCAATACCCAAACACCACTATCTATGTGGCAGATAATGCTTCCTCTGATGATTCCATTGAATATCTAAAGAATAACTATAAAGATACAGTAGCCATTATCCAAAATGATGGCAATTATGGCTATGCCAAAGGGTATAATGTGGCGCTACAAAATTTAAAGGAAGACTATTTCATTCTTTTAAACTCTGATGTAGAAGTCACCGAAAATTGGCTAAATCCATTAATTAGCTTAATGGAATCGGATAAAAGTATTGCAGCTTGCCAACCTAAACTACTACAATATAAAGCCAAAGAATATTTTGAATATGCCGGCGCTTGTGGCGGTTTCGTAGACAAACACGGTTATCCATTTTGCAGAGGAAGGATTTTTGATTCGTTTGAAAAAGATGAACATCAATATGAAGATACAATAGATATTTTTTGGGCGAGCGGTGCATGCTTAGTCATTCGATCGCACTTATTTTTCGAGTCTAAAGGTTTTGAAGAAGACTTTTTTGCGCACATGGAAGAAATTGATCTATGCTGGCGATTACAACGAATGGGTTATTCAATTAAGGTTTGCCCCAGTTCAACCGTTTATCACTTAGGTGGCGGTACTTTACAAAAAATGAATCCAAGAAAAACCTACTTAAACTTTAGGAATAATAGGTTGATGGTCACCAAAAACATTGCCTCTAATCGTTTTCTCTTCAATTTTATTTTTAGAGATTTCATGGATATTTTAGCCATGATTCAAGCTTTAGCTTATGGCAATCTAAAAGAAAGCTATGCCATACTAAAGGCTTTTATCGATTTCCATTTGATGTTGCCAAAATGGATTCAAAAAAGAAGGGCTTTAAAGCTAAAATTAGCGCCCATTCAAAAATCAAAAACGTACTTATATCCAAGAAGTATCGTTTTTCAGTATTTTATAAAGAAAATTAAACATTTTAAAGATTTAGCATGAACGTTTTGATTATTGGTGCATCCGGATTGGTAGGAGGAAATTGTATGAATTATTTTACAGCAAAAAGTGATTGGAAAATAGCCGGCACTTACTTCTCTTATGAAGCAAAAAACACTTTATTCTTTGATACACTAGATCTTAATAATCCAAAAAATTTTGACATTGAAAGCTTCCAACCCGACGTTATTCTCCATTGTGGTGCTTTAACCCATGTTGATTATTGTGAAGATCATGTAGAAGAAAGCTACCAAAAAACAGTTCAATCTACTAAAAACATTATTGAGCTCTGTAAAAAGTATAACTCAAAAATGGTATTCATTTCAACGGATTATATTTTTGACGGCAAAAACGGTCCATATTTAGAAGATGCTGCAACCAATGCATTAAGTGTGTACGGTCAACATAAATTAGATGCAGAAAATTTAGTTCGAGAAAACATCAGTGATCATTTAATTTTAAGAATTACGAATGTATATGGTGATGAAGAACGCGGTAAAAACTTTATTGCAAGAGTAGTTGAGCAAATTGTTGAAGGTAAAAAGCTAACCTTAAAAGTTCCTAACGATCAATATGCTACGCCAATAAACGCTCATGATATCGCTAGAAGTTTATTTTTGCTTTTGAGTGATGATAAAACCGGCATCTACAATATAGCTAGTACAGATTTTATGAGCAGGGTTCAATTGTGCCTAAGAATCTTACATCATTTTCCAAAAGCAGAATACGATTTATTCCCATTGTCTACAGTAGAATTAAACCAAAAAGCCGATAGACCATTAATGGGTGGACTCATCAATCAAAAATTCATGTTAGAATATCCTGATTTTACTTTTAGCACCGTAGATGATTATATCAGTAAGCAAAGTCCAGCTCACTAGAGATTTCTTATTCGGATACAATTTGTCAGGAACGTTAACTCTCCTCCTTGGAGGACTTGCCTACCGGCAGGCAGGGAAGATTTTTCCAAATATGAGATTTGGTATAAAATCAGAGGTGGGTTCTATAGCCTTTAACAGCTTATCTTATAAAGAGTACTTAGAAAGAAATGTCTAATGCGAATGAGAAAATGAATTGAAGTCGAAAAAAATGGGAACAGGGTAAAAAAAAAGGAAGGAGTAACTTTTTTGAGTTGTACTCCTTTCATCCCTACGAAAAAAACTTTACTGACGTAAACATACTGAATTTTATCTTAAACTACCAAACAGTAGTAGGTTTTTTTTAAAAAAAAATTTACACTCGCTTAACAACTACTATTTAACGTAGTTTACCGAAAAATAGACCTTATAAACAGTAAGTCATTAATAAGTAGAACCTTAAATGTCCTCATCGCAAATATGATACTACCGTAGACACTTGTAACTCAAGGCACTTATAACTTTTTGTTTCATGTAGATATCTTAACTCAACTGACTTCAATAATTAAATAGTGAATACCTACATTTGCATTTGTATGCACGAAAAGATTATCATATTTGATTTTGGATCGCAATATACCCAGTTGATTGCGCGGAGAATAAGGGAGCTAAACATCTATTGCGAGATCATTCCTTATAATAAAGAAATCAATCAAGAAGACAATGTTAAAGGAATAATTTTGTCTGGAAGTCCTTTCTCTGTTAAAGATGAAAAAGCCTTGCAATTCCCCATGGATAAGCATATTGGCAAATATCCAATTTTGGGTGTTTGTTATGGAGCGCAATATATGGTTCATACCATGGGCGGTAATGTAGAGCGTTCAAATAAAAGAGAATATGGAAGAGCTCATTTAATTGAGTTTGATAAAAATGATCCACTTTTTCATGAGATTACACACAACTCACAAGTTTGGATGTCGCATGGCGATACCATTCTAAAAATGCCTGACAATGTAACTTTGCTGGCGAAAACAGAATCTATTCCTGTTGCAGCATTCCGATTAAATGGTGACCATCCTCCTATTTATGGCATTCAGTTCCATCCAGAAGTAAGTCATTCAACAGATGGAAATCAACTCATTAAAAATTTCACTAGAGATATTTGTGGCTGTGAAGGCGATTGGACACCAGATTCTTTTATAGAAGAAACAATTGTAGATCTTCAAAAAACGCTTGGTGATGATAAAGTTGTATTAGGTCTATCCGGAGGCGTAGACTCTTCTGTAGCGGCATTACTTTTGCATAAAGCAATTGGTAAAAACTTGTATTGCATTTTTATCAATAATGGTTTGTTACGTTATGAAGAATATGACGAAGTATTAGAAAGTTACAAGCATTTAGGCTTAAATATAAAAGGTGTTGATGCTTCTGATCAATTCTTAGATGAGTTAAAAGGCATCGAAGAACCGGAAGCTAAAAGAAAAGCGATAGGCAAAGTATTTATTGATGTTTTCCAAGAAGAAGCCCTTCAAATTGAAGACGTAAAATGGTTAGCTCAAGGCACTATTTACCCTGATGTGATTGAGTCGGTTTCCGTTCATGGCCCATCGGCAAAAATAAAATCCCACCACAATGTTGGCGGTTTACCGGACTACATGCATTTAAAAATTGTAGAACCTTTGCGTAAATTGTTCAAAGATGAAGTAAGAAAAGTTGGCACGGCATTAGCCTTACCTGATCATATATTAATGCGTCACCCATTTCCGGGACCTGGTTTAGGTATTCGAATTTTAGGTGAGGTAACTAAAGAAAAGGTTAGTATTTTGCAGTTAGCTGACGATATATACATTAGAAATTTAAAAGATTCAGGTTGGTATACTAAAATATGGCAAGCGGGAGTTATGCTATTACCAGTTAAATCTGTTGGTGTTATGGGCGATGAGCGCACCTATGAAAGTGTAGTAGCATTAAGAGCAGTAACATCTCTTGATGGTATGACAGCAGATTGGAGCAGGCTACCGTATGAATTAATAGCAAAAATTTCTAATGACATCATTAATAATGTTAAAGGGATTAATAGGGTTGTCTATGATATCAGTTCTAAACCACCTGCTACCATTGAATGGGAATAAGCGGGTAATTTATTTTTTTATACCTGTCTTTTTTGTTCTGTTTTCTTGCGGAGCATCTAAAACTACTACCAATACTACTGTTGTTGTGCCAGTAGTAAAACCTGATGTACAGGATCCTGTGAAAGATACAGTTGTTATACCTCCAATTGTAATCAAAGATCCCGTGAAAGTGGATACCGTAAAAGAAGTAATCGTAAAAAAGGATTTTAAGATTGCAGTGATGCTCCCTTTTGGAGTAGACAATTACGATCTTACTCCTTATGATCTTCAACAAGTAGATTTTAGTAGAGCTTCTGCAATGTCAATTGAATTTTTTCAAGGTTTTCAATTGGCCATCAATTCTGTAAAAACCAGTGAAATCAATGCCAATATTTACGTATTTGACACTAAAAACGATGAAAATGTTGTAAAAAGAACTTTTAACACGGCGCCATTCCCTAAAGTTGATTTAATTGTTGGTCCGGTTTACAACAAGAATTTAAGAATAGCTGCTGACTATGCGGAAAAACACAAAATTCCATTGATATCGCCGCTTTCCTCCTCTTCTAGTATTACAAAAAATAATCCTTATTACTATACTGCTAACGGTACAACAGATGCTCATCGCGAAGCAATGATGAATCACATTCAACAGTTTTATCCAAATGATACATTAATCATCATTCACAATAGTACCTCAACAGAAAGAGAAGTAATCAATAGTATCAAAAAAATCAATTCTAAATTTGATAAAGGAAGTTCAATCTTCATTCAAGAAATTCCGGTAACAATAGACGATCAGTTAAAAACTATCAAATCCCAATTCGATTCGCTATCAACACATTTGGTATTTATACCGTCTAATAATGAAATGTTTACTACTTATGTTTTAAGTCAATTGGCGCAAATAAAAACTTACTACCCATCCATTGTTTTTGGAATGCCGAATTGGAATAAGTTCAACAATATCAATTACGATTACTTTGAATGGCTTAAAGTTCATCTAACCGAATCATATTGGGTAAACGAACACAACATTGATGTAGCAAACTTTGAACAATCTTTTCAAGCTTATTATCATATGAAGCCCAGTGAATATGCTTTTCAAGGCTATGATCTCGCCAACTATGTATTAGCTTATATTGCCAAAAACAAAGACAAGTTAAATAAAAACAAAGAGCGATTTTTCACTATTGATGAATCAGATCGAGGTCTCCAAACAAAATTCAAGTTTATCCCTAGAAAAAATGAAAGTGGATTAGACATAGACTATTGGGATAATAGTTACATTCATATTGTAAAATTTGAAAATTACAGATACAACAAAGTAGACTAAAAATGAAAAAAAAACTCCTCTTACCTTTTCTACTTGTAAGTTTTGCTTCTAATTTTTTATTCGCCCAAAATCTAACTTTAAGAGATAGATTAGATTATGCTACCAACACTAGTGATGTTTGGGGCTGGTCAAACGAAACACACGAGTTAGCTATCGTTGGATTGTACAATGGAACCTCCATCGTTGATGTTACCAATCCAGATTCCATTGAACAAATACATTTTATATATGGAAATGGATGTACATGGCGTGACATTAAAACATTTGGCAACTATGCTTATGTAACACAAGACTGTAATTCTCAAACGGCTGGATTAACCATAATAGATTTAAGCGATTTAGATTCTATCACTAGAAAGCCATGGAGAACCGATGGCACTATTCCTGATTTAAAATCCGCTCATAATATATTTATTGATGAATTTGGATTTGCTTACATAGTTGGACATAATTTTGACAATGGTGGTGTTTTAATCCTTGACTTAAACCAAGACCCATTAAATCCAACTGTAGTAGCAAGATATTCTAGGGCTTATGTCCATGATTGTGTGGCAAGAAATAACAGATTATATACGGCAGAATATTCTGCAGGAAGATTTTCAATTATTGATGTGTCGGATAAAAATAACTTAACTGTTTTAGCCGATCAAGAAACTCCGGCAAAATTCAGCCACAATATTTGGTTGTCTGATGATAGTAAAACGGCATTTACAACTGACGAAAATGCAGAAGTAAATACTTCAGTAGCGGCTTATGACATTAGTGATCTATCCGATATAAAGTTGTTGGATGAATACAATTCAACGCCAACTTCAACGCCTCATAATGTTCATGTTTTAGATGACTTTTTAGTAACCTCTCACTATTCTTATGGATTAGTAGTATTGGACGGCAGCCATCCTGATAAATTAGTTGAAGTAGCACACTACGATACAGAACCTAACATCAGTGGCGACAACTATCAAGGTTGCTGGGGTGCCTATCCTTACTTGCCTTCCGGCAATATATTGGCTTCCGACCAAGCTAAAGGATTGCATGTTTTTACGCCATCATATAAACGTGCGATACAAATTAGAGGAACCGTATTGAATGCTCTTACCCATGTAGAACTTTATAACGCTTCAATCGAAATAGAAGAAAACGGAAACTCTTCTTCTTATAATTCTGATTTAGAAGGAAAATTTAAAAGTGGTTTTGCCAACAGCGGTAACTATACTATTACTGTGTCATTAGCAGGCTATCAAACTTATACAGCTGAATACTCCTTAACCAATGGAGATTTCTTGGAACTTGAAATAGAGTTATTACCTGAGTTTGATAATGCCATGACTGTTTTTCATGAAGTTGACATAAATGAATCTATTACAGTATGTGATAATTTTGACAATAGTTTGATTATTGACACCGTCTTTAGTTGTAATGGTTTAGACACCTCAGTATTTGGCAGTTGGACTTTCGATAATGGTGGTTGTATTACCTATACTGCCGGAGATAACAGCGGTAACTTTATCGATACTGTTTGTTTTGTTGCTGCTAACGAAAGTGGGGAACAATACAACGTTACAGAAGCAGTTATCTCCATCTTAAATAGTACCACAACAAATACCTTGCAAAATGTATTGGAGAATGGGAATTATAAATTAATGCAAAATCCGGTAAAAAATATTTTGTATTTAAAAAACAACTTAGATCAAAATACGCCCATCACACTTTCTATTTATGATATCAATGGCAGAATTGTACATCAACAAGCAGATGCCGGATTCAATGATATTATTTCTATGAATACTCATCAACTCAGTAGAGGGTTATATATTCTCACAATTACCTCCTCAATAAGGGAAATGGGATATATAAAATTCATTAAAGACTAGTACTCCTTATAGCTCTATCTAAGTTTTTTAACACTTGTTTTGCTAATTTATGTTTACTTTTGCATCGATTTTTAGAGTTATTTGGAGAATTTTTCGTTCTGATTGAATCTAAAAATAGAAACCAAACGCATCATATGAGATTCTTACTCCTAATCCTAAGTATATTTATTGCTAGGGTTGATATCATAGCTCAAAATCTTGAATTAGAAAGTCTAGTACCTTACGATCGAGAAATGAGCGACATTTGGGGATGGTCTCACGATGATAAAGAATACGCTTTAGTAGCCACCACTCATTACTTCTCTATCGTTGATGTAACCGATCCAGAGCACCCGGTAAAACTACACCAAATTGAAGGTCCAAATGGCGGACCTGGTTCTTATTGGAGAGAAATGCGAACTTATGGTAACTATGCCTATGGCGTTCATGATGGCACCAATTTAGGTGGAACAAGCCACGGATTAGTAATTGTTGATTTATCTATGTTGCCAGGTAGTATTTCTACTACATTCTGGTCAAATGATGCTGATAATACATTAGAAGCACCTTTCACAAATGCACACAATATATTTATTGATGAATTCGGATATGCTTATATAGTGGGGCATAACTTAGGAGCGTCTAATACTCGTGGCGCTATCATTTTAGATTTAAATGAAGATCCATTAAATCCAAAAGTTGTTGGAAGATATACTGCAAATTATGTCCACGATTGCTTTGTACGAGATAATATCATGTGGGCAGCCGAAGGAAATAGAGGCTTTGCAGCCGTTGATGTTAGCGATAAAAATAACCTTACTGTTCTATCAACACAATCCACTTTTGGCTATTCTCATAATATTTGGCTATCTGATGATAGTAAAACTGCTTTTACTACGGATGAAAATAGCGGTGCACCAATTGCCTCATTTGATGTATCTGACATTAATAATATTGAAGCTTTAGACACTTACAGATCAGGTCAAAATGTGATTCCTCACAATGTATTTATAAAGGATGATTTTGCCATCGCATCTTATTACAGAGATGGTGTTATTATTTTAGATGCTAGCCAACCGGATGAATTGGTTGAAATGGGTAGACATGATGATAATGGGTTAAATGGGAATGGATTTAATGGTACTTGGGGAGTTTATCCATACTTACCATCCGGTATTGTTTTAGCTACTGATATTGAAAGAGGACTTGAAATTTTAACACCTACTTATAAAAGAGCTACTCACATTAGAGGTAAAGTAATTTCTGAAGCTACCAAAAAGGAGTTGTTCAATGCAAGTGTTACTATTCAAGATCCAAACCAAAGCTTCACTATACTATCTAATTTAACAGGAGACTTTAAAAGAGGTTATAAAACAGGTGGTATGTATACCATCACAGTAGATAAATCTGGATATGAACCATTTACCACCACCATTAATCTTGAAAACGGAGCAACGTTTGATGAGGTAATTGAGTTAATTTCCTTAAGTGCTACTCCAAATGATACAATATATTCTGAATTAAGTACATCATCCACATTAACTATTTGTGATGAGAATACTCAAGGTATTGATGCCAATATCGTTTATTCTTGTGATCCTGATCTAACATCAGATTATGGAACTTGGACAATTAACCAACAAGGATGTATCACTTACACCGCTAATAATTTATTTGGTGAATATGTTGATTCCGTTTGTTTTGTATTAGAAGATACGAGAACAGGTGTTACCAATACCAATGTAGTTATTGTATCTATTTCTAATCCAACTTCAATCAATAATAACGCATTTGAGAATGGATCATTAAGTATTTTTCAAAATCCGGTTCAAAAAACACTATTACTTAAAAATAGTATAGTGATAAGAGCGCCACTCGTATTAAAGGTCTATGACATGAGTGGACAGCTAGTGGTTAAGCAACAAGAAAATGGAGAAAAAAATCTAATTTCTTTAAATGTTGATCAACTGAGCAAAGGCATTTATGTGTTAGAAGTTGCTTCAGAAAATAACACCTTAGGATTTTCAAAATTCATTAAGGATTAAGCTCTGAAAAGCGTTACACAATAAGTAGTTGTTAATAAATAACACGCCTTTCTTCCACTTACATCAGAGGTATTGAAATATTCTTATATTTGCGCCTCGAAAATCAAGAAACAAACAAAATCATTTATACTTATCTAGAATTAAAATCATGCAAAGTAAAGGACTAATAACTGTCATCGCATCGCTACTAATAGTAGTGTGCGCTTATCAATTATTGTTTACTTGGAAAGTAACACAAGTTGAGAAAAAAGCAAAGACATATGCTGCTTCATTATATGATGAAGATCAAACTGAATTAATTAGAAATGCCAAAAACTTATACCTTGACTCTCTTTCAGAAGAAAAGGTATTTAATCTTGGATTTAAAAAATTCACTTACGCAGAATGTAAGAAAAACCAATTGAATTTAGGACTTGACCTTCAAGGTGGAATGTCTGTAGTACTTCAAGTACAATTACAGGATTTCCTTAAAGGCTTATCTGGCGACAACCAAAATGTTGCCTTCAATGAAGCTTTGGCCAGAGCGGAAGATGAGCACATGAAAACAGGTGCAGATTACATCGACTTATTTATTAAACATTTAAAGGAAGTAAGTCCGGAAGGTGAAAACGTTCGCTTAGCGCCAATTTTCAATACCAGAGATAATCAGGATGAAATTCCTTTCGATCTTTCTAATGAGGACACTGAAAAGATTATTAGAGCGAAAGCTGCCGAAGCCATCACTACTACTTACAATATGATCAGTGCTCGTATTGACCAATTTGGAGTAACCCAACCTAACATTCAATTAGAAGAAAAAAGAGGAAGAATTGTAGTTGAATTAGCTGGTGTTGATAATCCAAACAGAGTAAGAACATTATTGCAATCAACTGCTAATCTCGAATTCTGGTTAATGTACAAAGCAGCTGAAGTAGGCAATTACATTGTGCAAGCAGAAGAAATCATTAAAGAAGAGTTAGCTATTGAAGCAGCTTTAAATGAAACAGTAGAAGTTGACAATGATTTAGTAGGCTTAGAAGATGGAGAACCTACCGTTACTGAAGAAGTGGCTAACGAAGTAAATAGTGCAGTAGAAGATCCATTAGCTGATTTAGATGGAGCAGAAAAAGATACATCTTTAGATGTATTAGACGAATTAGAAGGAGATTCTTCTGAGTTAGATCTTTCTCCTGAGGAAATTAAAAAGTTATACCCTATTAGAAGTATTTTCCAGTTAAGTGTTGATTCAGAAGGTAGATTTATTGATGGACCGGCAGTTGGTTATGCACAAATTAAAGATACCGCTCAAATCAATAAGTATTTAAACGATCCAAAAGTACAAGAGATTATCCCTGAACAAATGAAGTTTAGATGGGGATACAAGCATATTGACGGAGCCAATAATTTGATCTATTTATATGCTATTAAAACACAAAGAGGAAATGATGATCCAATTTTAGATGGCTCAGTTGTAAAAAATGCTAAAAAAGACATCGACCAATCAGGCTTGAATGTTGTAAGTATGGATATGAACAACGAAGGGTCTACTATCTGGTGTGATCTTACAGGCGACAACGTTGGAAATCATATTGGAATTGTTGTAGATAATGGTGTAGTTTCTGCACCCGTTATCAACGGAAAAATTTGCGGTGGTTCTACTCAAATTTCAGGTGCTTTTAGAATTGAAGAAGCACAAGATTTAGCCAATATGTTGGAGATCGGTAAATTACCGGCTAGAGCAGAAATTGTGGAAGAAGAAATTGTTGGACCTACATTAGGAAAAGACAACATTAGAAACGGATTATTATCATTAGCAGCAGGTTTATTGATTGTAATTGGATTTATGATGTTGTACTATGCCGGAGCAGGAGTTATCTCAGTTATAGTACTTTTATTAAACTTATTCTTAATTATTGGTGTCTTAGCCAGTTTAGGAGCTACTTTAACACTACCAGGTATTGCCGGTTTAGTATTAACCATAGGTATGGCGGTAGATGCTAACGTAATTATCTACGAAAGAATTAGAGAGGAGATTGATAAAGGGAAAGGCTTAAGACAAGCCATTGCAGATGGTTATAAATACTCTACTTCAGCCATTTTAGATGCGAACGTAACAACACTTTTAACAGCATTTATCTTATTCTCAGTAGGTAAAGGTCCAGTTAAAGGTTTCGCCGCCATCTTAATCATTGGTATCTTCTCTTCTTTGTTTACAGCGGTTTTATTATCCAGAGTAATGATTGAATCTTATTTAGGTAAACACAAAGACAAAACCATTGGTTTTTCAACCGCACTTTCTGGCAATAGATTTAAAAATCTTACCATTGATTTTCTTGGAATGAGAAAAACAGCTTTCATTATAAGTGGTTTGTTAACGTTAGCCGGTATTGGATCTATTATTGCCACCGGATTCGATTTTGGTGTTGATTTTAAAGGAGGTAGAGAATATAAAGTTGAATTTGCTCAAAGCGTTAATACTTCTGAAATTAAAAATGCATTAGATGATGCAGCCTATTTTAACGGAGGAACGATTGTTAAAGCATTTGGTTCAGACAAGAAAATTAAGGTAACTACATCTCATAAAATAAATGAGCCTGGTGAAGCAGTAGATAATGAAGTAGAAGAAAAATTATTCCATGGATTGCAGCCTTACCTTGGTGAAATGCCTGATTCTATCTCTGATGAACAAGCTTTTGCTTACTTTAAAGACAACAACTTGTTAAGTTCAACGGAAATTAATCCATTGATCTCGGTAGACTTTAAAAAGAGTGCTATTTGGGCAACTTTACTTTCTATCGGTGTAATTTTCTTATACATCTTATTAAGATTTAGTTCGCTTAACAAAGGTGGAAGAATTAAGTGGGAATATGCAGTAGGTGCAGTGGCTACCATCATTCACGACGTTGCAGTAGTGTTAGGTATCTTCTCATTATTGAAAGGTGTTTTACCTTTCTCATTGGAAATTGACCAAGCCTTTATTGCGGCTTTATTAACGGTGATTGGTTACTCATTGAACGATACAGTAGTTGTATTTGATAGAATTAGAGAATACATTGGCTTACATCCTAAAAAGGATAGAGCTGAGGTGATTAATCACGCTGTGAACGACACATTAAGTAGAACTTTAATTACATCATTAACTACTTTATTTGTAGTAGCTATTTTATTCGTCTTTGGTGGATCTGTTATTCAAGGATTTGCATTTGCCTTATTGATTGGTATTATTGTAGGTACTTATTCTTCAGTATTTGTAGCCACACCAATTATGTATGAAATGGGCAAAAACAGTGATGTTCAAGCGGCTCCTGTTAAAACAACTAGATTAAAAGGAAAAGGAAGCAAAACAAAAGCTTAATTTTTTTTAGATATTTAATATTAAAATGGGCGGTATATCCGCCCATTTTTTTTTGCTTTACGAAATCATTTATTTTATACAAAAATTTTAAGAATGGCTAATCTTGATCAATATCCTGTTTATTTTGAACAACAGGTGTTATGGGGCGAAATGGACGAGTTTAAACACGTTAACAATAGTGTTTACCTCAAATACTTTGAGAACGCTAGGATCAAGTTTATGGAGGAGTCAGGTATGTTGCAACAAATGGCGGCTGAAGGCATTGGACCAATTCTAGCTAAAGTAGAATTAAATTTTAAACTACCTCTCACCTATCCTGATACCATAAGAACTTACTTTAGAGTTAAATCATTGGGCAATACGAGCATGGTAGTAGAACATGTAGTTTGGAGCAAAAATCACAATAAAATTGCTTGCTATGGTGATGGTGTGGTTGTAATGCTCAACTACAACGATAACAGCAAAACTCCGCTTTCGGATGAATTGCGACAACAAATGAAAGCCTATATGATGAATTGATATGCTTAATTTTTATTATATTACTTTCATTTCATTACCGATAAATATTTTGATTTGAAACGATTTGTCCAGCCTACAAGCCTTTTATTATACGTTTTAACCATCTTGGTTTTTCTATTAGTGGGAATGTTTTACGCCAGTTTAAGCGGTGCCGCTGAAGGACAAGGTTTGGCGGGTGGCGCTATCATTTTGGGCAATGGAATTGTATTTGCCATTATAGCTTTCGCTGCGGCACTATTGTATACCTATTTTACGAATCCTAAAGCCATCAAATTGGCTAACAAAGTTTTAGGCGTATTGCTATTACTGCTGATAGCAATTGTTGTATTTCGCTATTATAAATTAAATAAATCAGAAACGACTGCAACCATTGAAGCCAATTCTAAAACAAAAACAATTACTTATTTGGATAACCAATCGCTCCAATTAGAAGACGACGACAATACTACACCAATGGGTTTAGGTTTATTCAATCCAAATTTTTATGAAAACAAGGTGCTATATTTTTATGGTCAGCCTAATTTTGAAAAGTCAGTTTCAGACCACAGTCCAACAGATAGCATTGTTTTCAAACCATTAGAAAATGGTGGGTTTGATATCAGTTATGCGCCACCTTGGCTAGTGCCGGATCATTTAAAACTAGATTACGATATTCTATATTTCAGAATGCAATCCATAAGTTGGGATTTCATTGAAGTAACCGTCAATACTATCAACCAACAAACGGCATATGTCAGTCGTTTTCAAGGCACAGCACTCTATTGGCCCGATTTTCTGTTAAAAATCAATTCTGTAGAATTTATATCACCTGAAAGTGAGCAAGTGAAAGTACGACCTTTCGATTATGCCGGCGATGTCAATAGCCCATACGATTTTATGAAGCCTTTATTGATTAAAGATGAATGGATGCAAGTTATTCTATTAGACGATGGCTTTAAAGAAACGGGTAAAGGTTGGATTCAATGGAAAAGAAACGGAGAGTTATTAATCAACTACTCCTTACTTAGTTAAGCACTCTTAATAATGCAAATTTAAACGCTTATCGTACTGCTCTTTGTATACATTTACTACATTTAATCATCAATATAGATGCTTGTTTAACAACGTTACAGTATGCTACAATCTTTTCTAGAAAAAACAATTGGATATTCCTCAGGATACTCATTAGAACAGCTTAAGAAAAAATATACTACTAAGGAATCTCAGTTTGTTTCAATTGATGGCATGCCACTGCACTATAGACAAACAGGTAAAGGTCCAACTTTACTATTGGTGCATGGAATTGGAAGTTCGCTGCACACTTGGTCAGAATGGCACGATATTCTTTCTAAAGATTTTACAGTTGTTTCATTAGATATTCCCGGATTTGGATTAACCGGCGGACATCCTTACAAGGATTATTCCTTTGCCATGTACAACCGTGTTTTTGATCAGCTATTAGATCATTTACAGGCTAAAAAGATTTATATGGTTGGAAATTCTTTAGGTGGGTTATTGACATGGAATTATGCTTTGCATGCGCCAAAACGTTTAAATAAGATTGTACTAATGGATGCTGCCGGATTTGTTACAACCAAATCAGAAATGGCAGATATAGGATTTCATTTAACCATTCATCCATTCACAAAAAAACTTACGCATTATATTACACCCAAATCTTTAGTAAAGTCATCTTACCAAAATGCCGTTTATGATGCGACATTAATTACCGATAAAAAAGTGGATACCTACTACGATCTATTATTGCGAAAAGGTAATCGAGAGAATTTTAGTGCTATTTTAGACAATCTAATTTTAACCAATAAAGACCACACGGGCGCGATCAGAAAAATTCAATTACCTACACTTATTATGTGGGGAGAAGAGGATAGGCTGCTTAATGTAAGTAGTGCTTTTAAATTTAAAAATTCAATAGAAGGATCAAAACTTTTGATTTATGAAAAAGTGGGTCATTTGCCTATGGAAGAAATTCCTGAACGTTCAGCATTAGATACAAAATCATTTTTATTAGAAGATTAGAAATATGGATAATAATTACGAAGTTATCATTATTGGAAGTGGCTTTGGCGGAATTGCGGCCGGCATTCAATTAAAAAAGAAAGGCATAACTAATTTTCTAATGCTGGAAAGAGATGCAGAAATGGGTGGTACTTGGTATGCCAACACCTATCCCGGAGCACAAGTTGATGTGGAATCAATATTATATTCTTTTTCTTTTGAACCCTATGACTGGTCGAGAGTGTATGCTCAACAACATGAAATTTTAAAGTATACCAACTTTGTGATTGATAAGTATGATCTCCGTTCCAAAGCGGAATGCAATACAGAAGTTACAAAACTTGAATTCGACGAATCTTATAGCAACTGGAAGGTTAGTACTAAAGCTGGAAAAAACTATTCAGCCAACTTCATCATTAATGCTTCAGGAGGATTGAGTCAGCCGAACATTCCAAACTTTGATGGATTAGATAAATTTAAAGGCAAAACCATGCATTCCGCTAGATGGGATCATAGCTTTGATTACAAAGATAAAAATGTGGTGGTGATTGGAAGTGCTGCTAGTGCTATTCAAATCATTCCGGCTATTGCACCTTTTGTAAAGGAGTTAACCATTTTTCAAAGAAACGCACATTGGATATTACCAAGACCAGATAGAGCGCTAACCAGTGTTGAACGAGACACGTTTAAGAAATTCCCACAAATCCAAAAGGCTTATAGAAAAACCATTTATATGAAACTGGAAGCAAGAGTTTTGGCTTTCCAGTACATGAATAATCTTTTAAAACTGTTCCAAAAAGAAGGCGAACAGCATATTAAAGATGTGGTGAAAGACAAAGCGCTTCAGAAAAAAGTAACGCCAGATTATCTAATGGGTTGTAAAAGAATTCTTTTATCAAATGACTATTACCCAACGCTTAACAGACCTAATGTAACTTTGTTAGATAAAAATTCAGGCATAAAAGAATTTACGGCTAACGGAATTACAACCATTGACGGGCAACATATTGAAGCAGATTTAGTAGTATTTGCTACCGGTTTTCATGCTTCTGAAGATGTTATTGTTTATCCGGTGATTGGAAGAAATGAAACTACTATTGAAGATGCTTGGCATCATCATGCACATGCTTATTTAGGTACAACAGTTCCAAATTTTCCCAACTTATTTTTATTGGCAGGACCAAACACAGGAACCGGACATACCTCTGCCATTGGGATGCTTGAATCACAGTTAGAATATATTATTAGAGCGATTGAGCATAAGCAAAAAAAGAAATGGAAAACAATTGAGGTAAAACAATCCGTTGAAGAAAAATACAATGAAATGCTGCAAAAAGAGTTAGCTAAATCGGTATGGCAAACGGGCGGTTGTAGCAGTTGGTATCAAACCAAAGATGGCGTTAACACTACGATGTATCCGCGATTTACCTTCTTATTTAAAAAAGATTGTCAGAATTTTAAACCTAAGGAGCATATTATTAAGTAAGCTACTCGATACCAACTTCCATTACATTTTCTTTTGCTGGCATTGTTTGATTTGGTTTTATCGAACCAGTTGTCATTTCATAGGTGCTATCGTAATCTTTCCTAAGTGTGCCCATCCATCTATCCCAAAACAAAAAATAAAGCCCGTAATTGCCTTTAAATCTTTTGTGATGAAGATTATGCGCCACAGAAGTATTCACATATTTTCCAATCCATGTTTTATGAAAATTTTTAGGATACAATTCAAAACCTAAATGTCCGTAAACGTTATAAGCAATCTGGAAAAGAAAAAATGTAGAAATAGAGGCTCTGTGCACCGGAAGTCCAAAAACTAAAATAGGAATAATCATTGCCTCCAAAAATCCCTCTAAAGGATGAAAAGCATAAGCTGTCCAAGGCGACGGATTAGTAGATTTATGATGAACTTTATGGATATACTTGAACAGCAATTTATGATGCATAGCTCTGTGCATCCAATAAAAATAGGTGTCGTGAACGAATAACATCCACACCCATGTAAAACCGTAATACCACCATCCATAATGATTGGCTTCATTAAAAAAGTTAGCATATGGTGATAAAACAGTGAAACAAAGAATGGCTACACTAGCAAAAATGGACACAGATATTAAAGAGTAGAAAATATCACGTCCGTAATCACTTATTTTAGGGAGTTTCTTTTGGATTCTTCTAAACCAGAGTGGCTTTTTCAAGATTACGTAAAACAAAAAGAAGGTAATGCCGGCATAAGTAAAATACTTTTGCACAATGCTCAACGCTTCTTCGATCCAAATTTCAAACATTAAATTATAATCTTTGTATACTTCTAATTTACTAAGTTAAAATTAAAGATTGCTGAATGTGAAATAGTAATCTCATTTTTCCGAAACTATTTTCTCAGTTTCACAAACACTACTGAGTGACTTGGCATTTCAAAACTATACGCTTCGCTGCTCTTTCCAATATCTTCTTTCGACCAAATATTGTAGACAGAATAATTCTGCTCCAGTTTTAATTGCTCTTGAAAATTAAAATCAAAAGTCTTTGTTTGTTTTCCTCTATTCAATAAACAAACCGCCCACTCGTTACTCGATAATTCCTTTACATATACATTAAAATCCTTTTCTTCGATTAATCGGTAACCTTGTTTGCCAAGAACATCTTGATTAACGGCAATGGCTTCTTTATTGGTTAAAATCGATAAAACATCTTGAGGCATATTTCTTAAGTCGTTGCCTGCCATTAAAGGTGCTGCCAACATGCACCAAAGGGCAAAATGAGCTTGATTTTCTTCTAACGTCAAATCGCCATTACCGACTTGCAACATATCGGGATCATTCCACCCATTGATTCCACCATATTTCTCTAATCCGTCTTGTTTATCTAAAATTCTTAAAACGCTTAAAAAGAAGACACTAACTCCACTAAATGTGGGTTTAATATCATGTGTAGTTCTCCAAATATGAGCATACTCTCCTGCCCACTCCCATGAATTTTGCCGCCCCCAATTGCACATACTAAATAAAATTGGACGATCTAACTCGTATAGCGCTTTGGCCATAGTTGGATAAACCTCTTTTGATGTTCTACCAATTCCATTGTGGCACCAATCATACTTTAAGTAATCAACACCCCATTCCTCATAGGTCTTGGCATCTATTTCTTCAAATCCTAAACTTCCCGGTCTTTCTTGGCAAGTTCTTTTTCCAGCATCAGAATAAATACCAAACTTTAACCCTTTCGAATGCACATAATCTGCCAAAGCTTTTATACCGGAAGGAAATCGATTCGGGTCTTCCACAATTTTACCATTTTCGTCCCTACTCACTTGCCAGCAATCATCAATCACAATGTATTCATATCCCGCTGCTGCCATTCCATAAGCCTCCATGGCATCCGCCATTTCTTTGATTAAATCTTCACTCACATCGCACGCAAAGTAATTCCAAGAATTCCACCCCATTGGCGGCGTTAATGCCACTCCTTCTTTCTTCTGTGCGAAAGCGTTACTTTGTAGCATAAAAACAAACAAACAAATAGAAAACAAGTGTCTCATAATTATATTTAAAGTGATTTGAACTATTACAGTTGATTTGTTAAAGATAAATTTTTACTAGTTCTATACACTAACGTAAAAATATTTTTGTCAATAATTGTGATACATAAACATAATGATTAACTGATGCAGATTGAGACAAATTGTAAAATGATGCTATTAATAAATGCTAGTTTTGATTAGTAAAATTTTAGAAGTTTAATTATTTTATTCCTATGCATTTTCCGTTGTTACAAGACATATTGATATTACTAGGATTCTCAGTTGTGGTTGTCTTTATTTTACAACGATTAAAACTGCCTTCTATACTAGGTTTCCTGATTACAGGTATCATTATTGGTCCTTATGGATTAAGTTTGGTAAAAGCAGTGCATGAAGTGGAGATTATGTCAGAAATTGGCGTCATCCTTCTTTTGTTTGTCATTGGAATGGAGTTATCTATCAAACAATTAGTTGCTATCCGTAAAACCGTATTTATAGGTGGATTTCTTCAAGTCGGGTTAACTGTTGCTGTTTCCACGTTTGTCTGCAAATTTATGGGCATTCCTTGGAATGAGGCCGTCTTTATAGGTTTTCTTTTCTCTCTTTCTAGTACAGCCATCGTTCTTAAAATACTACAAGATAAGAATGAGATCTCGGCACCACATGGACGTAATGCATTAGGAATCCTAATTTTTCAAGATATTATAGTGGTGCCAATGATGTTGGTGACACCTATTCTAGCCGGTCAATCGACAAATATATTATATGAAGTTTTAGAATTATTGGTCAAATCTGCTTTGGTGATAGTAATTACCTACGTAAGTGCTCGATACATTGTACCTAAATTAATGTACTTGATAGCTAAAACAAAGAGTAAAGAACTCTTCTTATTAACCACTATAACTTTATGTTTTGCCGTGGCATTTTTAACATCAGAAGCGGGATTATCCTTAGCATTAGGAGCATTTTTAGCCGGTTTGATTATTAGTGAATCAGAATATAGTCACCAAGCTACCAGCAGTATTTTGCCTTTTAGAGAGCTTTTTACCAGTTTCTTCTTCATATCCGTTGGGATGTTGCTCGACATTCAATTTTTTATTGAAAATGCGGCAATCGTAATGCTTTTGGTGTTGATCGTTTTGATTGTGAAAGGTTCTATTACGGCCATCGCTATAGCCGTTTTAAAATATCCTTTACGCACAGTTCTATTGACAGGTTTAGCAATATTTCAAATTGGAGAATTTGCTTTTATACTTTCCAAAGTTGGTATACAATATGGATTATTAACCAATGAAATGAATCAGTATTTTCTTTCCGTTTCTATTGTCACCATGCTTTTAACCCCATTTATTCTTATTTATTCCGAAAAAATTGTTGGAATAGTCATTAATTCTCGCCTACAAAAAAGTTTGAAGATTAAAACGAATGATATCATTATTGAGCAGGTGGCAGATGAGAGTAATTTAAAAGATCATTTACTCATCATTGGTTATGGAATTAACGGTAAAAATGTAGCCCTAGCCGCCAAATATGCTAATATCCCCTATCTTATCATTGAATTAGATGCTGATATCGTAAAAAGTGAAAAAGCGAAAGGTGAACCGATTATTTTTGGTGATGCTGTACAAGATCATCTTTTAGAATCTGTTGACGTATCCAAAGCTAGAGTGGTAGTCATCGCCATCTCAGATCCAAAAGCTACAAAAGCCATTATTACTAATATTAGGCATCATTCCCAATCTGTTTACGTTGTGGTTAGAACACGCTATGTAAATGAAATAGACGAATTGATTGCACTTGGAGCAGATGAAGTTATTCCGGAAGAATTTGAAACTTCAATTGAAATATTTTCTAGAGTGCTGCACAACTTTTTGGTACCTGTTGATCAAATTGACAATTTAGTATACAGTATTAGAGCAGACAACTACAAGTTGTTTCAAGGTCAAGGTAATCGATCAAAAGCTTTGGTTTCGGCTAGAATGAAAGACATCAATATCACTTGCGTTAGAATATGCGCAGACAGTGGAAAAATTGCTGGAAAATCAATTGGTAAAACAGCCATTCTTGATAAATATGGCGTAAGTATTTTGGCCATTCTAAGAGATGACACTATGATTAACACCATTACTGCTCAAGAAAAGTTAAATCAAAATGATTTAGTATTTGTTAGTGGTTCACAAGCCAATATTGATAAATTCTATGAGGATGTAAACTAAAATACTCTTATTGAACGACTAACTTTTTATCAGTTGATATTCTACTGAATCTAATTCAGAAATTTCATTCACCAAGTCTTTATTAACGTCAATCATTACAGACTTGGAAAACAATGGCACATATCCTCCTGTATTTCTAGATCTTAAGAAAAATGACAACTGTTTTTTACCGGAATGACTTTTACAAATTCGTTCAATATCATCCAATACATTTTTAGATACTTTATCGTAAGGCAGTACCATTCTAATGCCCTTTACTTTGTCATCCATTAAGTTGGATAAGAATTCAACTTTATTCATCTGAAGCTCAAACTCATCTGCATTATAATATCTAGCTTTATAATTGCCGCTAATCAACACTCTATTTCCTACTTCAAGCAAGGGTAAAAATTTATCATAATCCTTACTATGAAGGAAAATTTCTAAACTATCTTTAAAATCAACCAGTTTAACTATTGCAAACGGCTGACCTCTTTTATTAATTCTCTTATTAATACTTGCCACTAAAGCGCCAATACTTACCTTGCCGTTTTTACGCTTATCTAGAGTAGCTAATGTCGAATTAGAAAACATTTTAATTTCCGTTTGGTATTCATCTAAAGGATGACCTGAAATATACATCCCCGTCACTTCTTTCTCCTTTTCTAACACCTCTATTTCCGACCATTCATCTGCCGGAGGAATGACAGGATCAACCGTTTGTTCCTCTAAATCGTCGCCAAACAATGAAGTAACAGCTGCTTCTTTTTGCGTTTGATACATACCTCCATATTTAATAGCATGTTCAATCACTGTATTTTCGTCCTTTCCGCTATTCGCAAAATATTGAGCTCTATGAACATCTTGAAATCCATCAAAAGCTCCAGCTAATGCAAGGTTTTCTAAACTTCTTTTATTAACCGTTCTTAAGTTTACTCTTTTCGTAATATCATAAATGTTTTCAAAGTTTCCATTAGCATTTCGTTCTTCAATAATAGCTTCCACTGCAGTGGTACCAACTCCTTTAATAGCTGACAATGCAAATCTAATTTGACCTTTGTTATTCACTGCAAAATTGACATTACTTTCATTGATATCGGGGCCTAATGTTTTGATTCCCATTCGTTTTCCTTCAGATAAAAAGAAATTGATTTTTGAGATATCATTCATATTATGAGAAAGAACTGCTGCCATAAACTCAGCAGGATAATGTGCTTTTAAATAACCTGTTTGGAAAGCTAAATAAGCATAACAGGTAGAGTGAGATTTATTAAACGCATAAGCCGCAAATGCTTCCCAATCCTTCCAAATTTTGTCCACAATATCTTTAGGGTGTCCATTGGCTGTACAACCCTCTAAAAATAATGGGTAAAGTTTATCAATGATATCCTTTTTCTTTTTACCCATTCCCTTTCTGAGCACATCGGCTTGACCTTTTGAGAAACCACCAAGTTTCTGCGATAAAAGCATTACCTGCTCTTGGTAAACGGTAATTCCGTAAGTTTCAGCCAAATACTCTTCCATCTCCGGCAAATCGTAAGAGATGTCTTCTTGACCATTTTTCCTAGCAATAAAGTTTGGAATATACTCCATTGGCCCTGGACGATAAAGTGCATTCATCGCAATAAGATCTTCGAATTTATTCGGCTTTAAAAGCTTCATATTCTTCTGCATTCCCGGTGATTCAAACTGAAAGATGCCATTTGTTTCTCCACGTTGGAACAATTCAAATGTTTTTTCATCTTCTAGCGGAATGAGATCTGGATCTATTGTTACACCATGTCGTTCTTTTACATTTTTTATGGCATCCTTGATAATGGTCAATGTTTTCAACCCAAGGAAATCCATCTTTAAAAGTCCGGCAGCCTCTACAACGCTGTTATCAAATTGCGTTACTAAAAGATCGGCATTCTTAGCCGTCATCACCGGTACAAAATTGGTAATATCGTCTGGTGTAATAATTACACCGCAGGCATGTATTCCCGTATTTCTAACCGAACCTTCTAATTGTTTGGCAGTATTAATCATTTCAGCGATAGAACCATTGCCTTCTGCAAGTTTTCTAAAATTCTCTGCTTGGCCAACTTGATCACTATTCAATTTTTCTTTTAAACCAGGATCAATACCTCCATCATGCAATACCTTTTTTAAGGTAGCTGATAAATGATCAGGAAATGCTTTAGCCACTTTATTTACTTCTGATAAAGGCACATCTAACACTCTTCCAACATCTCGAAGGGAAGATTTAGCTGCCATGGAACCATAAGTAATAATTTGCGCTACTTGATTCTTTCCATATTTATCAATCACATAATCAATTACTTTTTGACGACCTTCATCATCAAAATCAATATCAATATCCGGCATAGAAACCCTTTCAGGATTTAGAAACCGCTCAAAAAGTAGATCATATTTGATAGGATCAATATTGGTAATTCCTAAGCAATAGGCCACTGCTGAACCTGCTGCGGAGCCCCTTCCCGGCCCTACTGCAACGCCCATCTGCCTAGCCACTGTAGTGAAATCTTGAACAATTAAGAAATAACCAGGATAACCAGAACTATTGATAACATTTATTTCGAAATTGAGTCGTTCCTCAATCAAAGCTGTTATTTCACCATACCTCTTTCTTGCTCCTTCAAATGTCAAATGTCTTAAATAATCTTCTTGAGTATTAAAACCTTCCGGCATTTTAAACGCCGGCAGTAACACATCTCTATCTAATTTTGGTGCGAAGACCTTATCTACGATTAAACCGGTATTCTCAATGGCTTTGGGAACATCTGAAAACAATTGTTTCATTTCCTCTTGCGTTTTGAAATAAAAATTTTCATTCTCAAATCCAAAACGAAATCCTTTCCCATGCCCTTTAGGCGTACTTTGTAAATCACCAGTATTTACACAAAGTAAGATATCATGTGCATTAGCATCTATCTCATCTACATAATGAGAATCATTGGTAGCTATAACCGGTACATTATACTTCTCTGACCATTTTAAAAGAATTTGATTAATATCTTCTTGAGATAATCCTGAGCCATTAATATTCTTTAAGCCATGGCGTTGTAATTCAATATAATAATCATCTCCAAATATATCTAGCCACTCTTTAAATACGATTTCACCAGCCGCTTCACCATGCTCTAATATAGTTTGAGGAACTTGTGCTCCTATACAGCATGTAGTTGCTATTAATCCTTCTTTATACTGTTTGATTAATTCCCTGTCTATCCTTGGAAACTTACCATATAAACCTTCAATAAAACCTAATGAACAAAGTTTTGAAAGATTATGATAACCCGTTTGATTTTTAGCCAGAATTAATTGATGATATCTTTTATCCTTTTTCCCTCTCGTAAAACTTTGTTCGAACCGATTCTCAACCACATAAAATTCGCAGCCAACTATTGGTTTTATCCCAGCTTTGTTGCATTCATTTACAAAATGAAACGCACCAAACATGTTTCCATGATCCGTTAAAGCAACCGCCGGCATATTATCAGCAGCTGCTTTAGCAATCATATTAGGAATAGCAGAGGCACCATCTAATAATGAATACTGCGTATGGCAATGTAAATGAGTAAAATCAGACATATTGTAAAGTTCAACATTGGTAGTTTTATTTCCAAGCAGAAAATTACTTTACTATCAACAGTGGATAATTTTATTCGTAGACATAAAAGATATGGCAAAAAAAAAGGCTATCCGTCATTTGGCGGATAGCCTTTATAAATTATTTGATAAGATTTATTTACCAGAGATAAATATATCAACTCTTCTGTTTTGAGCTCTTTGCTCTTCTGTTCTCTGTGGATCAACCATTGGAGCTGATTCGCCGTAAGCTAAGATGAAGATGTGTCCACCTACACCAATACTTTCTAAGTATTTCTTAACCTCTGCTGCTCTTCTATTAGACAATAACATATTGTATTGTTCAGATGCTTCTTCACTTGCATTACCTGCCACATAGATAAAGAACTCTCCTTCTGGCGTAGATAAAGCATCTTTGAATGCATCTAGTTTGGCTTTAGCTACATCGGTTAATTCATGTCTATCGTTCTTAAAGAATACAGAACCTACTTTCTTGTACATTACATTACTCTTCTTACTTGCTTCAACCAATTCTTCTACTGTATTAAAGATGTTCTGAACATTTTCATTCGTTTCTTTAATATCGCCAGTATTTTGAGCAATATTCTGAGTATTAATATTTACATCACCTCTTAAGCTATCTAACTCATCAGCTAATGAATCTATTCTTTGACCATTTTCAGCAATGGCACCTGCATTTCTCTTAACAGCATCTTCTAAAGTATCTAATCTGCTTTCAATTTGTTTAAATCGTTTACCAAATCTTACTTTTAACATTACTTCATGTCCTTGTCCGAAATCTGTATTCTCTGTTTCATCTAAATCAGTTGAAAACGCATAGTTAATATCTAAACGATCTTTAATGTTAAACCCAATGACTGGAGAAATACTTGCTGCTTTTTTAAATCCATTAGCCGTTTTAAAGCTAACTCCAGCCCAAATCATGTGATCCCAATCAAACAATAGATTTCCATCAAATTGAACGGGTAGACCTTTAATTTTTCTCATAGATGCTGAAGGCGTTAAGAAGAAATTCTTTTCCTTACCCATTGCTATCTCATATCCTGCTGTTACAAAATAATGTCTTCTTAAGTGTGATGATCCTCTTGTATCATCAATATTTCCACCTTCTCTAAAAGTAAGCTTGCTATCCAATACTTGAGGAACTGAAAAACCTACGTTTAATCCTTTGAATCTATAGTTCAAACCAACATTCATATCGAAAGCAGTCGCACCGTTATTGTTTACATTTAATGCAGGATCATTTGCATCCGCAGCATTCAACTCAATAAAGTTAAATCGTTGATGAAAAAATCCGGCTGATAAACCTATTGACAATTTATGCTCATAAGCTTCAGAAAATGGAATATGGTAGGCGTAATATACATTACCACTAATGTTGTTATGCGCTCCTAGATTATCAACACTAAAATTAGCACCGATACCAATGTTTTCATTCATAATGGGCATATCAAAACCAGCCCAACCGGTTACCGGACTACCAGCAGCACGGTTATAGGCTTTCTGGAAATTCATCGTTAATACCACATCACCATCCAAACCAACAGTTGCAGGATTATACAACATCGGTTGAAAAATATAATTGGTATACACCGGTAATTGTTGCGCTTGTAACAAGCTAGCGCTCAATAAAAATGTAAACAGTACTATTATTCTAAAATCCTTCATATAAGATGATTTTCTTTTTTCTAATTAATTTGAGGTCTATCTTAAAATTTCTATATATCCTTTGAATACTAATTCATCATCTGATCGAATAGTATACCAATATGTGCCTTCCGGTAAGTCATCACCATCTACATTAGTACCATACCAATCATTATTATAGCTTGATGTTTTTAGAACTAATGTTCCACCTCTAGCATATATCGATAATACATAGTTGTCTAAATTATTAAGATAAGTAACTACCCAAGCATCATTAACACCATCACCATTTGGTGTGATAACATTTGGTATGATAAGATCAGTAGTTTCGTAAATGTATACCAATACTGTATCCATATCTGTACAACCAAACTGATTGTAAACTGTTAACACGAACACATATGGTTCATCTCTTGCCGGTAGTGGACCATTTAATCCAATCCAAGGATTAGGACTTGTAGGATTATCAAAATAAGACTGATCCTCTCCTAACCAAGCAAAGTCAATTGCTCCAATACTTCCATTTCCATCTAATTGGAATATTGTACCTTCTTCGATATATAAATCAACACCAGCATCCGCAATTGGATTAGCTCTAATTAACACATCTGTAGATACTGTCATAGAAGTACAGCCACCTAGCATTATTGTTACTTCATAAGTTCCTGACATATCAGGCGTTACATTTTCTAAAACTGGATTTTGCTCATATGAAACATAGTTCAATGGTCCAGTCCATGTATAAGTAGCATTTACTATAGAAGTTACTGTCAATTGAACTTCATCTCCTTCGCAAGCAGGTCCATTATTATCTGCAATTACATTGTCAGGGAATTTGTTAACAATAACTAACACCGGATATGCTTTAGAATCACATCCTGTTGTATTATCAGTTACAACTAAAGTATAGAAACCTTGGTGATCATTTTCATTAGCATCGAATACTACTTCAACATAGAAGTTATTTACTGTATCGATAAATGTTGAATCAGCTACATAACCATTTGGTCCTGTCCAGTTGTAAGTCAAATTAGCATCGTAAGGTGCTTCTAAGATCAACATATCGTGCTCACAAATCGGACTATTTGTAGTCGGATTCTGAGATAATACAGGAGCTGGTGTAACTACTACTTCAGTTGTTGCTGTATCGGAAGAACAGCCATTAACAGTAATAAATACTCCATATGTTCCTGAATTTGCTGCTGTAGCATTTGGAATAGTTACAATTGGTCCGTTTTGAGCAATTGGTCCATTAGGTCCTGTCCATGTATAAGTTGCTCCACTAACCACCTGAGCGATTAGAGATAGAGTTTCATACTCACAAATAGGACTGTTATTTGAAACAGCAGGTGCATCCGGTCTAGGTTTAACAACTACAACTGTTGTATTAGTTGGAGATTCACATCCACTCACATTTACACTAACACCATAAGTTCCAGCATCCGCCAATGTTACGGTTGGAATCGTTAGACTATTATCTACGGTTGTCGTAATAATGTTATTAGAACCATCATACCAAGTATAAGTGGCGCCATCTACTGCTGATGCAGTTAATATAAGATCTTCGCCTTCACATAAAGGACTATTGCTAGCAATCGAAGGTGCATCAGGAATTGGCACAATATCCACATTTACTGTTGCAGTACCAGATACGCATCCAGAGCTATTACTAGTTACTGTTACGCTATAAACGCCTTGATGATCAGCCTCCGTTACATTATCAATAGTTGGATTTTGTAAAGAAGATGTAAAACCATTAGGTCCAGTCCATGTATAAGTGGCACCAAAGGCATCACTTGCTGTTAATTGCAAAGTAGCTCCTTCACAAATTGGTGAATTAGAGCCTGCAATTGGCGTAGCCGGTAATGGATTAACCACTACTTCAACTTCTACAGCTGGACTTTCACATGAACCGTAGCTTTCTGTCGCCCAGAAAGAAGTAGTTACAGTTAATACACCAGTTGTATACTGAGATCCACTTGAAACTGGAATCGTTAACGCTCCATCTGCATACCAGTTGATTACTCCACCAGTTCCAACAGCAGTAATTGTAGCTGTTTCACCTTCACAAATTGTATCTCCTTGTGCAATTGGCGCTATAACAGCATCTCCAACTACCACTTCAATTTCTTCTAATTGACTTTCACAATTTCCATCACTTTCACTTACATAGAAGAAGTATGTGCCCGGTATTGCAAAAGGACCTACTGCTAAGCTTCCATTTGCCGGAGGCATAGCATCCACTTCAATTTGTACTTGATTGGCATCATACCATATTAATGAACCAGTTCCAGAACCTGTCGCTGTTAATTCACCTGTTTCGTTAACACATAAAGTTATGTTTCCAGCTTGTGGTGCATCAGGTCCTGGTGTAACTACTGCAGTTACAGCTACCAAATTACTCTCACAACCAGTTGTTGTATTGGTTTCCCCTACATAGAACACCGTTGTTTGTGCTAATGCCTGCGTTGTATATGAACCACCAGTTCCCAAAACATTGGTTCCGGCTCCATCACTGTACCAAGTTAATAGACCACCATTTCCAGTTGCTGATAAAGTAGCAGTTGACCATTGGCAAACCGTATCATTCATACCCACAGGATTAGCAGGTAATTCATTTACTAAAACAGTTATAGTTGATGCTTCACTTTCACATCCATTTTCATCTGTTATTGTTGCGAAATAAACTTTATCAGCACTTAAAGGCTGAGTTTCATATTCCCATCCAGTAGCTAATGGATCAAAATTCACATTGTCGTACCAAGTAATAATACTATTTGGATTAGCAACTTGACCGTAAGCAAATAATGTTGCCGTTTCACCAGCACAAACTTCTACTGTATCTAACACTATTGGTGCATCTGGCACTGGGTTAATAGTAATAGATTGAGTTACTATAGGACTGTTGCAATCGCCATCATTTACGAAGGCATAATGTGTATAAACACCTACTATTAGGTTAAGAGGCGTTAAATCCGTTTCTATAACTGTAGCAGTGATTGGTCTTTCTAAATTAAGCACAGTATCTCCTAATGCATCAATCAATATATTAGTAATTGTACCTCCTACTAAATCAGGATTAACCGTAATGTTGAAAATCAACTCACTTCCTTCACAAGCTTCTAACTCAGCAGCCATTGTTGGAGGTTCAGGATTAGGATTCACTACTGCTGTTGCAGGAGATAAACCTCCTAAACATCCTTCTGCATTAATCTCACCAACATAATATGTGGTGGTTTGTGTTAAAGCAGGTGTTGTAAATGATGAACCTGTTCCAACAGAATCTGCACCTGATGGATCACTAAACCATACCAAAGTTCCGCCCGTTCCATTAGCTAACAATGTAGCCGTTTCACCAATACAAATTGTATCATTAGTGGTTGTTGGTGCGTCAGGTAAAGCATTTACTGTAATATTTACAACTGTTGCAAGTCCTTCACAGCCCTGAGTTGAATCATTGCTTTCAGTAACATAATAAGTTGTATTAGCAGTTAAAACTGGTGTTACGAATTGTACATCTACAGCCACTACATTTGTTAATCCAGCATCGCTATACCAAGTAATTGTACCTCCAGTACCTGTAGCTGTTAAAATAGTTGATTCTCCAACACATAATGTAGTATCACCATTTACGGTTGGAGCAGATGGTAAACCAACAACTGTCAAAGTACCTATGGTTACATCACTCACACAACCTGTAGTAGCATCAGTGACCGATCCAATTATTATATGTATACCAGGACTTACGTTGGTAAAGAAATCATTTGACAATTCTGTAATTGTACCTGAGGCTGATGCAATAGTATCTCCAACAGGATCTATCAATATAACATTCCAAATATCTCCAAATTGCTCATCATTGAAGTAGAATGAAGGAAAGACCAAACCTTCGCATACAAAACTTGGTGCTACAAACTCAGGTGGCGTTGGCTTAGGATTTACTACTGCTAATACCGCTACCAATTCGCTAGCGCATTCTGCAGCAGGGTTAACTTCTCCTACATAATAAGTAGTAGTTTGTGTTAATGCAGTTGTAGTGTAAGAAGTACCTGTTCCAATAGAATCGTTACCACTTGCATCGCTGTACCAAATTAAAGTTCCACCAGATCCAGCAGCCAATAAGGTAGCTGTTTCTCCTTCACAAATGGTATCATTGGTTACTGTTGGTCCTGCAGGTAAGCTAGTTACACTAACAACTACCGCTGTAAATTCACTTTCACAAGTAGTTACATCTACATTCGTTTCTGTTACAAAGAAAGTGGTATCTCCTGATAATGATCCTGTATTCAATTGAGAACCCGTAGAAATAACTGTCGATAAAGTAGCATCACTATACCATGTAATTAAACCACCTGTTCCAGCAGCTGTTAATACAGTAGCTTCATTAGCACAAATTGTAGTATCTCCAGTAACGGTTGGTGCTATAGGTGGATCGATAATGGATACGTTCATGATAGATACATCACTTTCACATCCAGTAACCGCATCAATCACAGATAAAACTATAGTTTGCTCGTTTGCAGTTGGGAATATTCCGACAATATCTTGGCTCAATGCAAAAATTGGTTCGTTAAAATTGGCTATCGTATCGCCTGTAGCGTCATCAATTGCAATGAAATGTAAGAAATTACCAATTTGCTCGTCTAAGAAATTTAAAAATACAGGTTGCAAGATACATTGCGTTACTTGCGTAGGGGCATTTGGTGGTGTTGGTTTAGGATTAACTACCGCTCTTACCGGCGTTAAAACACTAGCACAACCACTTGCATTTTCCTCTCCTACATAATAAGTAGTTGTTTGATATAAAGCACCAGTTGTAAATGCCGTTCCAGTACCTACTGAATCTGCTCCACTCGCATCGCTGTACCAAACTAACGTTCCTCCACTGCCAGTTGCCGATAATGTTGCAACATCTCCTTGACAAATAGTATCGTTTATTGCAGTTGGTGCAGTTGGTAGGGCGTCAACTGTAATATTAACAACTGTTGCTTCGCTTTCGCATCCGTCAACTGTTGTCTTAGTTTCAGTTACCCAATACGTTGTAGCACTTGTTATAGCCCCAGTATTTAGTTGAGAACCAGTAGAAATAACATTAGTTAATCCAGCATCATCATACCAAGTAATAAACCCTCCTGTACCAGCAGCAGTTATGACTGTACTTTCTCCTGAACAAACAATTGTGTCTCCAGAAACTGAAGGAGCACTAGGTAAAGGCAATACATTTAAGTCTATAATTAATGGATCACTCACACAATTTGTAACATTATCAATAACTGTTACAACTATAGTGTATGAGCCATCTATAAAGTCAGGTGGTGTTTGACCACCCCAAGTTAAATCAAGTGTTTCATCCGAAATTAACAATGTAACATTTTGAACGGTATCTCCTGTTGATTCTTGTATCACAATGAAGTTAGCATTATCACCAACATTAGCACTGCTAACATTTACTGCATTTATTGTCAATAGTAAATCACAAATTATTATATCCGAAGGTCCTTGAGGCGTGGCAGGTTTAGAATTAACGACTGCAGTTGCAGCGGCTAATTCACTTACTAATTCTCCATTAATATATTCTCCTGCATAAAATGTTGTTGTTTGTGCTAAAACTGGCGTGGTATAAGTATTACCAGTGGCAATAGAATCCACCGGACTTCCACTGCTGAACCAAACGATCACCGCTCCAACACTATCGGCAGTAGCAGTTAATACTGCAACATCACCTTCACAAATTGTATCATTTTCAACAACCGGAGGTGCTATTAAGTTAGCAGCTACAGCTACTACTCTTACACCATTACTATTGATAGCTCTTAATCCACTTCCATCAATTTTTAAGCTTCCATTAGTACAATCAACAGTTGTATCTGTTAAGGTAACGTAGAAATCTTCAATTGGAACCATAATTGGAGGAGTTGTCCAAGAACTTCCTTCAAATAACACTGGACCTCCTAATATTGGATTGTCTGCATACCATCTGTACACTTCATTTGGTCCTGGAGGAGTTGAAACAGAATAAGTAACTGAGCCACCTATTGTGGTATATAATGTATCGTCATCAGGAACCGGCGTACCAGGTCTAGGAGTTACTGTAACATTAACAGCTGTTGCTGCTGTTTCACAATCATTAATATCTTCTGTAACATAGTAAGTTGTTGAAGAAGAAAGATTAGGTGTTGTAAAAGGATTACCAACATACACTAAATTAGTTAAACCGGCATCAGCATACCAACTAAAGAAACCAGAATTAGGTCCTCCAGATGCAGCTGATAAAGTTATTTTATATCCTTCACAAATTGTTTCTGATGATGCAATAGGTGCTACTAAAGGTAAATTTGTATTAACCACTACTTGTCTAGCAGCACTTTCACAACCTACTCCACTTGAAGCAGTTACATACCAATCTTCTGAAGCAACATTAATAGGTGGCGTTGTAAAGTTAGGTCCCACGCCTACTAAAATCCCACTACCTAAAGGACTCTCGTCATACCAAGAATAAGTCACTCCAGGCACAACAGGATTTACTGACAGAGTAACTGATCCCCCTAAACATGTTTGAGCACCATTTGCAGAAGGCGTACTAGGTATTGATGCCTGTGTTATTGTAATGGTTCGAATATCACCATAACAGCCACTTCTTGTTTCTGCAGCATAAACAGTATATGGTAAAAATGGAATTGAAGAGATAGTTTTTGAAGTTCCAAAACCTAAAGACGATCCTGATGGGTTACTTGAATTGGTAAACCACTCTATATTATTTCCTGGCCCTCTAGGAGCTGATGAAGTTAATGTAATTGATCCTCCAACACATGCTTGTGGGCTTGAAGGCGTAACAGTTGGTGCATCTTGTTTGTTATAAGCAAATGCAAATCTCATGCTATATGCTCCAAAATTAAAAGTTTGAGTATAATTACCTGAAGCGGCATTTGGAATATTTGACGCTGTATTAACATTATAACTTGCTTCGCTATCATCACCGCCTTGAACAGCATTACAACCTCCAACAGCAGATGAATTATACAAATAATCAACAGACTCTGGACATAATCCTACACCTGCAATAGCTTGATCCTCTTCCCAAGCTTGAAGATTTAATGAAAAATAATCTGCACATAAATTAGTAAAAGTTACATTATAATTACTATTGCTAACATTTCTACCATCTGTATCTGAAACATCATTAAGCGTTAAGACACCTCCTTGAGGTCCCACCGCATTTCCTAAATGTCTATAAGATGAAAAACTCCCATCTGTTCCTACTCTAAACCTAAAACGTGGATCCGGTCCACCTGAAACAGTCACACAGCCTAATCCAACATCTGTACCATCAGCACAGTATAAATTCCATGTTACTCTTTCTAAATTAATAGAAACTGATTCATATAGAACCGATTGTGCTTGAGATTGATTATAACTAAACAACATAACAACCATTAAAATGGATGTAATTGAAAATTTAGATAAAGCAGCACGGCATAGGTTTGGAAATCTCTTGTAAAGACTACTCATATTGGTTTCTTTTTTTTAACAACTATAAATTTAGTTCTAATCTTTATTATATCTAAAATCAATCAATAAAAATTCAATAATTTAAAGACAGTATAAATGATTTCTTAATATATGAAGCACAATATAATACAAAAGATTTAGTTCCTCACATTAAAATTTAGCTCAATTTATTCTGTATGTTGATAATACAAGTTAGTATTGATGTTGAACTTGAACAGTATCTAAGAAAGGAAATTCATTCATCACATAGCTTTTAATCTTTTCCGACCTTTCGTTAAGCACGCTTTGATAATATTTTTTTTCCCAATCCAAAATGATTGTTAGCGTTTTATCTTGATCCTTATAATTGGAATGCCACATTTCCCCTACCAAAATTTCTTCTAAATCTGGATACCATATTTTTAAAACATCTTTTAGCTTGTTAAAAACAATTGAGTCCGCTTGCATTTCATTTTGTGTATTCTTTAAATCATTGAGTTGTTTGTCCTTTTCAGATATTAATGTTTTAAAGTTATCTAAAGCCTTCTCAATATCTGACTTAAATGCAGATTGGTCATCTTTAATTTCTGATATTTCCTTTTCTGTTACTTCAATTTGTGTAAGGTTTAAAGCTGTGTTTTTAAGCTTATACTTCGTTTTCATTAAACTGGTTAAACTATCAATCTGCGAATCATTTAATCGATCATCAATTTGCAAGGTGATATCTATAGATTTACTTGTGTCTTTATCAACAAATGCAGATGTTATTACATTAACATGTTCATTGCGTTTAAAATTTTCTTCTATAAAGGCTCGTACCTGATTTTCTTGTCGAACCTCTTTTGCAGAACGTATTAAAAATCCAATACTTGGCAATATCATTAACGTAGCTGCAATTACCATATAACGTTTCGCTCTTTTTCTCTGCGCTTCAGTAGCATGTTGCTTATAAGGAAATTTAAGATAGCGTACCACTAAGTAAGTAGCGATCATGATAAAGAAGGTATTCATTAAGAATAAATAGAAAGCACCTCCAAAAATGGCTAAATCTAAATTGGCTAAACCATAGCCGGCCACACAAAGTGGTGGCAGTAATGCTGTTGCGATGGCCACTCCCGGAATCGCGCTCGATACATCCTTTCGTGAGCCGGCAACTATACCAGCGATGCCACCAAAAAATCCAACAAAGACATCACGTAAATCAGGTTCCGTTCTTGCCAAAATTTCTGCATTTGCCATTCCAAATGGTGTAATTGCAAAATAAATTACGCTAGTTATTAAGGCAATAATTACAGCAATACTAAAACTCTTAAGCGATTTTACAAGGTTCTGACGATCGTTCATAGCTATGGATAAACCCAAACCAAGTATTGGATACATTAAAGGTGAAATTAACATCCCTCCAATAATAACCGCTACTGAGCTTTGATCTAACCCAATGGAAGCAATCATAATAGAGCAGACTAACATCCATACATTGTTTCCTTTTAAATGGATATTCTTTCTAATTGATGTAATAGTACCATATCTATCAAGACCATCTCTAAGATCTATTATATTTTTGAGAGTTTCCCAGTACTCAGCATACCATGGCTCGTCTACTTCCTGCTCCTCAAGCTTATTATTACTAGCCTTGTTCTCACTATTTTTAAGGTCTTCTTCCATTGTATGCGAAATTAATTATTATGATCCATATTCTATTTAGAGCGCAATAAATTTAATTGATCAACTTTTATGGTTTAAAATGTTTTAGATAGCTTGCTAACATCTCTTTTAAGTACATCATTTTCTAAACCCTCATCAAAAGCTTGGTTAAAATTTTGAATTGCATTGGCAGTATCTCTTATGGCCAAATATATATGACCCAAGTTCTCCAATCCATACTTCCTCATTTCATCATCTAATAGCAACTTCCTATTGATGAATATGGCATCATCTATTTTTTGTTGATTCAATAAAACACTCGTTAGGTTTTTATAGCCTAAAGGATTGGTTGGTTCTAGAGTCACTATTTGCTTATATGCTTCTTCTGCTCTATCAAAGTCTTTTGCAAATTCACAGAAATTGCCATAGTAATTCCACGATGCAGTATTGGTGCTATCTAAACTAACAGCATTCTTAAAACTAAAAAACGCTTGTTTATATTCTTCTTGTTTCCAGTGCAACAAACCAAGATTTTGCCATAATATTGGATCTTGATCATAAATTTCTTTGGCAGCATTCAAATATTTACTTGCAGACGTTAAATATTTTTGTTGTTGGCTTGAATTAGCAGATTCTTGTTCTGCCAAAAACTTAAAATAAATACCTCCCATTCGATTAGCCATATAAGATTGTTTGAGATACTTTAAATCATGACTAAAAAGGGTTTCCTTATTCTTCCAGTCTCTATTTCTAGAAATAGTAAAAAATACACTTGTTATGAAGATAACTGAGAACGCAAACAAACTAACAAACTTAACCATCTTCTGTTTTGAATGATAGCCATACACTAATAAGGAGGTTAGTATTAATGAAAATCCAAGTGAAGCATTAAAAGAATACCTAACAGCAATAATACCAGCAGTAGAATCTAAGAATATTAGAATTGGCAACAGAAAAATAAAATAAACTACAAAACCCAATAACAGATTTTCTTTTTTTCGTTTAAACAATAGCACTGTAATCATTAACAGAGCTAATAAATGTATAATAGAGCTTGCAATTACCTTTAGTGAAAATGAGCTAGGAATAGGAATTTGGTTGAATCCAAAATAAAAATAGTAGCCGGTTGGAATGACCATAAATTTATGGTAGTAGCTAGTCAAAAAAAGTTTTACTCCTATATTGTTAACTATACTGATGTTTTCCACCAGCGGATTTTCAAAAAAATCGGTTACCGATGCTTCTACCACTTTATCTGCTATAAAAAAAGTGCTTAAAACGTATAAAGCTTACTACTAAGAAAAATGAAACAGCAACGGGGATTAAAGCTTTTCTCCAATTGATACTTCTACTAAAATGAACTACTCCTAGAGCAATAAATAAAAACATTAATGCATCCCGTTTGCAAAGTATTGCAATCAACAACAATAATGCACTAGATAATAAGTATAGATATTTTTTTACATCATAGAATCTAACAAAACAAATTATAGCTAAAACACCATAAAACATGCTTAAAATGACATCTCTATTTTTTATGCTTGCTACAACATTTGAATGAGAAGGATGAACTAAAAATAAGATGACTAATAGTAGCACCATCCACTGGTTGGGAAAAATTTTTAATTGATTAAATAGTATGAATATCGCTATACCTAGAAGTGCGTAGTAAAACACATTAAAAAAATGAAAAACTGATGATTTTTGACCAAAACAATATTGTTCGATGGCTAAATGAAGTGCTGGAATAGGCCTATAATCACTTTTACTGAAACGCTTAGTAACAACCTTAACAATCTCATTTGGTTTTGCATCAACTTTAGGCAGAATATTTACATAGTAAGAATCATCTAGGTTGTAATCATGATTCAAAGTATTGCCATAAACTGAAAAGACTATTGCCACAATAACCAGACAAAATATTGAATTGATATATTTAGGGTTAATGCTCAGCTTTATCTATTTAGACTTGAAAATTATATCCGAAAATATAAAAACCATATGAAAGCAAGAGACTAATCTTTAAAGTTTACTTATTTCTTTAGATGCAATCAAGATTCTATGATTATATATATTAAGTATTAGGTTTTGGGATTCAATCATATTTAAATCAATCTCAAATGGGAAAGATTCAATTTTTGATTGCTGTATAATTTTCCCATTCATACTTAATAATTGAAAGTACAAGTCATTCAGAGTGTGGTTTTCATTAATGCTAGTAACAACCAATTTATGCGAACTAGGATTTGGATAAATATTAAGAACTATGTTTTTAAAAATATTTACCGTAGAAGTTATAGTTGTAGTATCGATTAAGTTTATTATTAAAGAATCCTCAATGATTGTGTACTGATGATTCACTTCTAAATCTCTAACAGTTTGATGCATCCCATTTATCCAAAAAATTTCGATAGAATCTATAGCAGCACTTCCCAATCCGAAGTGTACAATAGCACTATTTGAAGATGCATGACTAGAGCCGCCATCCACTTCTCGCATTTGGGCATTACCTTCACTATCGTGTAAAATAATATGAGATCCATATCCATTTCTATTCGATTTGACACCCTGTAATTTAAGCTTCACCCAATTGTTGTTATTCTCTGTTTCATTATAAAACACTTCTACATTTGGTCGAACACCATCTTGCGGTTGACCTGCGGCTTTATTGACCGGAACAAAAATTAAATCGAGATCACCATCATTATCGATATCACCAAATGCAGCTCCTCTACAAAATCCATTTTCCTCAATTCCCATTGCTCTAGACACATCAGTAAATGTTCCATCTTGATTATTTTGATAAATGGCATTAGGATTTAAAGTAGGATTTTCTAACTCATTAGCGCTTGGAATAAAACCATTGCTTATGTATAAATCTAACCAACCGTTATTATCATAATCAAAAAAACCTGTTCCCCAACCTACTGCTAACCCTTCACCTATTACTGCAGAATCTCCAACTTGAGCATAGTTAGTTGCTTTTGAAAAGGTTTTATCTCCATTATTTTGAAGCAACTCATTTTTTCCTAAGTTGGTAACATAGTAATCTAAATCAAGATCATTATCGTAATCACCAATGGCAATTCCCATTCCAAACAATCCAATATTTGCATTGGATGCCTCGCTGATGTCCGTAAAGCCTGTTTCAGGATAGTTGTTTTCATATAACTCATTGGGTTCTACAAAATGTCCAAAATCATTGGCAATATATATATCAACATCATTATCATTATCAAAATCTGTCATTGTACAAGCCAAAGATGTTCCTTCAATTGTCAATCCATAATCCATACTTTCTTCAGTAAAGGAATTATCGCCATTATTGATGTATAAATAATTCGAATAGCCTTCATGTAAGAAGATTGTATTGCCCGTTACCGGGTCGATAGCAATGCGTGCAGCACTAATATAATTCGCTACAATAATATCTAACCAACCATCTTTATTGATATCTCCAAAACTAGCACTAGCACTCCAAGCTTCTTCTACAATTCCGCTAGTCGCACTAGGAATAACATCAAAAGTGTTATTCTGATTATTGATCATAATAAAGTTTGGATAATTCTCATTAGTAGCAATGAAAAGATCGTCCCAACCATCGTTATTGATATCCCCAACAGCGACACCAGTTGAAGTATAACTGTAATAGTCAATATCTTCTATATCGAGGTAAACGAGTTCCTTAGTGAATCCATTACCATTATTGATATACAAAGCACTGCTTTGACTGCCGCCTACGATAAAAAGATCTAATAGATTATCATTGTTGACATCAAAAATAGCAACCCCTCCACCGATTAAACTTGCATTTCTATAAACATGATATACTCCTACCTCTTCTGAGCGCTCTACAAACTGAGCTTTAGCAGAAAATACTAAGCAAAAAGTTGTGATAGTCAATAGAAGAAAAATCCTATTTTTAAATTGCTCCGTTTTCAAATTTGCTTTCTATATGTTCGAATATACGAAAGACTGCTGGACAAATTGCTACATTTTCTAGGGTAATATCAATAATTGAAATTTGCTTTCTTTGTTGGGTGTGTGGATATTCTCTGCAGGCTTTAGGTCTTGCTTCGTAAATGCTACAATAGTTATCGTTACCTAAAAATGGACAAGGTGTTTGATTAAACACAAAGTCGCCATCTTCATCCATTATTATATGTTGTTTCATCAACTCACCCGGCTGTATTTTAAGGTAAGCTGAAATATTGGATATATCTGATTGTAAAATTAAAGGACTGGTAGTTTTACAACAATTGGCACAATCTAGGCAATCTATATTTTCAAATAACTGCTCATGTTTTTGATGGATGGTTTGATCGAGCTGCTTAGGTGTTTTGCTTTTTAGCTTCGATACAATTTTCTCGTGCTCCTTTCTTTTACTAGCTGCTTGTTGTTTTATCTTAGAAAGATCAATATCGGCAATAAGTTTTTGATTAGTCATAAAAGGTTTTAAACTATCCTTTCAATTTTATTCTATAGCCCTCCTTTTGCAACAATTCGGCTACTTTACTCTTTAAATTTCCTTGTATGATAATTTCTCCATCCTTTGCAGAGCCTCCTACACCACATTTAGATTTTAGTAATTTACCTAGATCGTTCAAGTCGTCTTTACTACCAACAAAACCTTCCACTAGTGTAACAGTTTTTCCTTTTCTTTTTTTGGAATCTAACGATACATATAGTAATTGATCTTCTATTGGAAGTGTTTCTTCTTCCTCTTCTTCATTATCGAAGTTAAAGTTCTCACTGGTTGAATAGACAACTCGACCGCCTTTCTTATTTCTACCCACTTTATTTATTTTTCAATTATTGCTTTCAAACTCATATCCATTGAAACTGCTGAATGTGTTAATGCTCCGGATGAAATGTACTGTACCCCTGTTTCCGCATAACTTCTAATCGTTTCCAATGTAATGCCTCCTGATGCTTCTGTTTCAAACTTTCCATCAATCAAATTTACCGCCTTGAGCAACTCCTGAGGTGTAAAGTTATCTAACATAATACGATTCACTCTACCCACTTCCATTACCCTTCTCACTTCGTCTAAATTTCTAGTTTCAATTTCAATGGCTATATCTAAATCCTTTTCTTCCAAATATTTATTGGCGGCAGAAATCGCCTTTTTAATTCCACCACAAAAATCAACGTGATTGTCTTTAATCATCATCATATCATACAAACCCATTCGATGATTTTCTCCGCCACCAATTCGCACTGCCCATTTCTCTAACAATCTAATGCCTGGAGTCGTTTTTCTAGTATCAATAACAGTTGCCCCAGTACCTTCAATGGCTTTTACATATTTTGAAGTTTTAGTAGCAATACCACTCATTCTTTGCATAATATTCAAAGCAATTCTCTCTGCTGTTAATATAGATAATGCACTTCCTTCCACATGAAAAGCTATATCTCCATACTTTACGTTTTCACCATCTTTAATATAGGTAGTGACTTTCAAATTAGGATCGTAATATTTAAAAACTTCTACGGCAGCCTCAATACCTGCTAGAATCCCATCTTCTTTAATAATCAATCTTGCTTTGCCTTTTGGCTCTTTACCAATACAAGCTAATGAAGTATGGTCTCCATCTTTTACGTCTTCTTTAAATGCTCTTTCAATTATTGAAAGTAATTCTGCTTTATTTATCAATTTGTCTGCTTTTCAAATTTTATTTCCTGTACATAATCAGCATTATTAATTCGTTTAAAATAAACGTAAACCTGATATATTGCATTGGAAGTTTTCATTTTACCAATATAATATTTCGATTGATTTTTAGAAACGCCACTATGCATTAGTTCAAAGCTAATTTCACTAAAATTGCTTAGAAATTTGTTCAAAACTACTTGTGCTTGCTGCTGACTATAATCTTGTGCATCTCCATCAATAACAATTTCAATGCGCTTATCAAATAGTTTTGAAAATGTTTTAACATTTGCCGTGACTAAAGCCGTTTCTAATTGTACATGAATTTCTTGGCCTATTGATAAGTTAGATATCATAAAGAGACCCATAAAAAGCACTAATATTTTGAAACGCCTTCGCATAAATCGTTAATTTCGCAACAATTATTTGTCACAGAAAATGTGCCAAGTTAGCTCAATACCTATTAAATTCGGCAAATAATATTCTACTAAATTGAAATAAAAATTTGTGAGTACAAAATCTACCAAAAAAGCAGCGTTGATAATTATGGATGGATGGGGTATAAATGCCGATCCATCAGTAGATGCAATTGCTCAAGCGGCGACTCCTTTTGTGGATAGTTTATATCAACTTTATCCAAACACGAGACTAGTTACTTACGGGGAACAAGTTGGATTGCCAAATGGACAAATGGGTAATTCGGAAGTTGGACACATGAATCTTGGTGCTGGAAGAATTGTTTATCAAGATTTTTTAAGAATCAACAACGCAATAAAAGATGGCTCCTTCTTTCAACAAGCTACTTTGTTAGAGGCATTTAAATATGCTATTAAAAACAACAAGAAAGTCCATTTTTTAGGACTTGTTTCTGATGGAGGTGTTCATTCGCACATTAATCATTTAAAAGCTTTGGTCGATATGGCTAAAGACAATGGTGTGCAAAAATCTTTTATTCATGTTATTACAGATGGAAGGGATACCGACCCAGAAGGTGGATTAAAATACGTAAAAGCATTAGTGGATCACTGCAAAACTAGTCCAACCAAAATAGCATCTTTGATAGGAAGATACTATGCCATGGATAGAGATAAAAGGTGGCAAAGAATAAAATTAGCCTACGACCTATTGATTGATGGTAAAGGAAAATCAACCACCAATATTTTAGAAGCGATTGATCAATCTTATAAAGAGAACGTTACCGATGAATTTATTCTTCCGATTGTTGTGGAAGAAAACAACCAACCGATAGCTACCATTGAAGAAAATGATGTGGTGATTGCTTTTAACTTCAGAACAGACCGTTGTAGGGAAATTACGGAAGTTTTAACGCAGCAAGATCACCCAGAAGATGGTATGAGAACGATTCCATTATACTACGTTACTATGACGAATTATGATGATAAGTTCAAGAATATTAAGATTGTATATGATAAAGATGTTTTAAAAAACACCATTGGGGAAGTTATATCAAAAGCCGGCTTAACTCAACTAAGAATAGCTGAAACAGAGAAATATCCTCACGTATCATTTTTCTTTAGCGGTGGTAGAGAAAACACTTTTAATGGTGAAGATAGAGCGATGATTAGTTCGCCAAAAGTTGCCACTTATGATTTACAACCGGAAATGTCGGCTTATGAAGTAAAAGACACGCTTCTTGCCAAAATAAAAAACAATACACCAGATTTCTTCTGTTTAAATTTTGCGAATACTGATATGGTAGGTCATACAGGAGTTTTTTCAGCTGCCATGAAAGCAGCTGAAACGGTAGACAGTTGTCTAAAAGAAGTAATAGCAGCCTGTTTAGAACATGATTATACGGTTTTCTTAACAGCGGATCATGGTAATGCAGATACAATGATCAATGAAGATGGCAGCCCGAATACCGCACATTCTAAAAATCCTGTGCCATTGTTTGTGATTAGTAATGATTATAAAGGCAAAGTAAAAGCAGGTAAATTATCAGATTTAGCGCCTTCTATTTTGAAAGTAATGGGATTAACTATACCGGCAGAAATGACCGGTGAAAATTTACTCGACAATTAGGAAAGATGAATAATTTTAGACAATCGAAAATCATATTTCCAGTCTTAATGTTGCTTATTTTAGCTTTCATTTCCTCTTGTAATAAAACTAATGAAAAAAGAGAAGTTAAAGATACTAGACAGGTAGTTTTCTTTGACTTAAGAAGCTATTTCAATGATATCATCAAAACTTATGCAGCAGACAGTGTACTCGTAAACAAGCAAGTTAGTTTTGGTAACAAATCAGAGTTAAAAGAAAACATGGCCATTGATTGGAGTGTTGAATTACAAACTTTTGCAGAGGCCGATATCAATCGTTCTTCTTGGATAGATAAGTTTAAAGTGGACACTTTAACCACCAATAATGGTTCTACCATTTTGTATCAAACCACCGATGCATCTATTCCTATCAAACAATTAGAAGTTATGCTTACGGCTACGGGAAAAGTTAGCGAAATTGTGATTCAATCTGAAAGAAAAAGCTTATTGTATAAATCCAAACAAAAATTAAATTTTAGACCAGGAAACAGCTATTCCATTGATGGATGGCAGAGAACATTGATGTTGAGCCAAACAGATTTTGAGGTGAAGGCAGATATATTAATGAGTGAATGATAGAATGAGTGAATGCGAAAATTCGATAATGCGAGAAGGAAAGAATAAAATGAAAAAGATAAAACCTAGCTTAGTTAAAGGAACGAGAGATTTTTTGCCGGAACAGGTCAATAAAAGGCGATATATTTTATCCACTATTCAATCTGTTTTTAAAAAATTTGGTTTTCAAGAAATTGAAACACCTGCTATGGAATCTTTAGAAACTTTGACTGGAAAATACGGTGAAGAAGGTGATAAACTCTTGTTTAAAATTTTAAATTCAGGTGACTTTCTTACTAAGGTTGATGATAAAAGCCTGCAAGAAAAAGATAGTAGAGGCATAACTTTCAAAATTTCAGAAAAAGGATTGCGCTATGATTTAACCGTTCCTTTGGCTCGCTACGTAGTGCAGCACCAAAACGACTTAAATTTTCCTTTTAAACGCTTTCATATCGGTCCGGTTTGGCGAGCAGACAGGCCTCAAAAAGGACGTTACAGAGAGTTCTTTCAATGTGATGCGGATATCATTGGATCTACTAGTTTATTGAATGAAACAGAGTTGACTTTGATTTTAGCAGAGGCTTTTGAATCATTAGAAATTTCTGTAAAAATTCAACTCAACAATAGAAAAATTTTAGAGGGAATTATTGAGACAGTTGGCGTTTCCAATCTCTATAAAGAGATCTTAATTGCTATTGATAAAAAAGATAAAATTGGCGAAGAAGGTGTTGAGAAAGAACTTCAAACATTGAATTTAACTTCTGAGCAAATCACTGACCTTTTCGAGCTATTTTCCATTACTGATTTGGATAAATTAGCCAATGCTTTTGAAGGAAAAAGTGTTATTGGAATAGAAGGCACAAATGAAATGAAAGCCATTATGGCTAAATGTTCTCATGACAATATTGTCTTCTCTCCTGCTCTTGCCCGTGGCCTAGATTATTATACAGGAACGATTTGGGAAGTGGTTGCGAATGATGTACAAATGGGCACTATTGCTGCCGGCGGACGCTATGATAATTTAACTGAAATGTTTGGCGGACAAAACATGAGTGGCGTTGGTATTTCTTTTGGCGTAGAGCGTATTTACGATGTGTTAGAAGAATTGAACAAGTGGCCTTCAGATATCACTACTTCTACCAAAGTATTGATTATAAATTTTGGACACGAGTTGCAAACGCGCGCCAGCAATAAGTTACAAACTCGCGCCAGTTCTGAAAGTGAAGGATGGAAATTACTTCAAGAATTACGTAAAAACAACATTCCTTCCGAGCTTTTTCCTGATGCTGCTAAGCTGAAAAAGCAAATGTCGTATGCTGATAAAAAGAACATTCCTTATGTAATTTTTATTGGCGAGGAAGAGATAAATAGCGGTAAATTTTCTTTGAAAGAAATGAAAAGTGGAGAGCAACAGGTGTTAAGTTTGGAAGCGGTTGTTGAGGTGTTGAAGTAGGTAAAAAGCGCAAATTCAAGATTCAAATTCAAACGCAAATTTTATAACTTTTTAAATTCAAATCCAAGAGGTTCTTTATAAAGTATCTCTTTTATATAAACCTAGACACTTTTTTATTCTAACTATAGAAAGATAAGTTCCAAATATATAACTTATCACAATTATTAAAGGAAATATTAAAGACAAATAACTCCCTACATTTAAGTAAAAAACAACACTAATTATTGTGATTAGAATAAAAACAAACTGATCAAATCTATCTATATGATAAGATAACGACACCTCACTTACCTCTGCTATTTCTTTAATCGTGCCTTTTATTTCAAAATGTGGTTTATATCTACTTCCTTGTCGATAAATATCAATAATATCATTTTCTATTTTTCCATGATAGTATCTGCCTTTGTTTTTATTATCAACTAATGCTTGCCAAAACTGTTTTTTGAACATGTAAAAAGGAAAGACAACTATTTTATTTTGATAATCGTTATCATAAATAAGTAACAGTGATTTTAATGCCCTAAACACTTCCTTCTTATTCTTCTGGACAGTAAGTTTTGTACTGTAATACTTCAATTTTCTAATTTAAATGGATTTGGTGTAAACATCACTCTTAACATATTAAGTGTCATATTTAACTCCGCTTCCAGATTAATTATTAAAAATTAATCACTAATCATTAACACTATTCCTCAACGTCTTCGCTCTTTGATCCGGGCCATCATGACTCCATCCGGGAGAATAAAAGATGTATTTCAATTTATCGATGAATTTATCAGCCCGTTTTACATCTCTCCAAATAGCAGCATATTCGTGCGTGGCTACGTAAATTAAATTCTGAGATTCAATATTAGTCGTTAAGCCATATTTCGGTTTATCATCATCTCTTTCTTCTGAAAACGACCCAAACATTTTATCCCAAATAATTAAAATCCCGGCATGATTTCTATCCAAATATCTTGCTTGAGAAGCGTGATGTACTCTATGATGTGAAGCCGTATTAAAAACCGCTTCATACCATCTTGGCAGCTTTTTGATAAACTCGGTATGTGTTCCATATTGATAAATCAAATTGACCGCCATCATTACGAACATCATTACCGGATCAAAACCCAAAATAGGCAACCAAATCCAAAAGAAATATTTATGTAAACGCTCGCCTACTCCTTGCCTTAAAGCCGTTCCAAAATTTAAATGTGTAGAAGAATGATGGCTTACATGACCAGCCCAAAACAACCGCACTTCATGATTCATTCTATGAAACCAATAGTAAGCAAAGTCATCTGCAAAAACCAACAACACCCAAGCCCACCATTGTCTGCCAACCACATCTCTTAATCCCAACCAATTGGCTTCGTGGATGTAAAAGAAAATCATAAAAAACACCACTTTTGGAATAAACTCTACTATTAATGAAAAAATACCCATCATCATAGATGTGAACGTATCCCTATTTTCATACAATCCATAGTTTTTTCGCTTGTCTACCCAATATTCAACTCCTAAGAGTAGAAGGAAAAATGGCGTGGCAAATAACAATAATTTGTCGCTTAAAATATGTTGTAAGGCTTCATTAAAAGACATGGGTAAAAATTTAAGTTTAAAGTTACTTAATTTTGACTCTATTATTCAAAAGACAGCCAATTAATGTACATTCCAAAACACTTTAGAGAGAAGGATACTGAAAAGATAAAATCATTTATCAAGACCCATAATTTTGGCGTTATTTTATCGAATGATGGATCAGAAATGGTGGGCACACATTTACCGTTTATTCTAGTTGAAAATGAAGATGGAACATTTTATTTCAAAAGTCATTTAGCGGCTGCCAATCCTCAGTTGAATCATTGGAAAAAGAATTCCAATTGCTTGATCATTTTTAGCGGTCCGCACGGTTATGTAAGTCCTAGTTTATATGAAGAAAAGCAAAATGTGCCGACGTGGAATTTCATTGCTGTGCATGTTTATGGCACTATAAAAGTCTATGATGATTTTGATCAAAAAAAGGATTTATTAATTGAATCCATCAATAGTTTTGAACCCGAATATATGAAACAATGGGACGAACTGAACTCTAAATACAGAGATAAACTAATCCATGGAATGACGGGCATGGATATTCAAATTACTAAGATTGAAGCGAAGTATAAACTCAGTCAAAATAAGCCAGATTCCACTAGAAAAAATGTGGCTGATCATTTTACTGACGAAGGAAATGAGTTGGGTAAGTTTATGGAATAATATTTAGAATAAATTCCTTGAAATAAAAAACATTACGACCATAATTCCATCAAGAATATCTCAATTTGTCTTCTGTGCCTCAGCACATGAACAATAGCATGTTCAAACAATTGTTCAGCATCGTAAACCTGTCCCCAACGCGATTCCATTTTATCACCTGAAGAGCCATCTAATAAATTAGGATAGGATTGAAACAACGCTACATTGTATTCAAACATTTTACTTAATTCGACATTATATTCTGCCACCGTTTTATAAGTAATTTTAGGCTGATAATCCAATTCCTCTCTAAAGTGTTTCCTAACTAGAATAGCATAATTATAACCCGAACTAATAATATGGGTTAAAATAGTTTGAATGGAAGTACAATCTTCATCCTTTGTTTCTAGATCAACTTTTATAATCAATTCCTCTTCAGAAATAGATTCAATAGTCTGCTGAAGTTCTTCAATTGCTCTTTCGTATTCGTCTAAAATGGCACCCACGGCGCCGTTAATTCTAAATGTTTTCATGTTTTACTTTTGTTTTATAAACTAATAAAATCAATGAGCTTCCTTCCAATCATCAATTATATCAACATACTTTTGTGCTCCTAATCTTAAAGTTCTTTCTTGCGTTTCAAAGTTGACTTCATACAATCCAAAACGCTCTCCAAAACCTAAATGCCATTCAAAATTGTCCATCAAAGACCAATAGTAATAGCCTCTTACATCATAACCATCTTCAATGGCTTTAGATACGGCATAAAGATATTTATCGATAAACTCTGCTCTTCTATTGTCTTCAGCATCTGCCAATCCATTCTCTGTAATGAAAATTGGCTTCCCCAATTCCGAAATACGTTTTATGGCTCTATAAATACCTTCAGGATACATTCCGTAATCCATATCTGTCATTGTTTCCCCTGGAAAAGGCAATGGCTGCAAGCTTTCATCCAAATTACCGGTAAACTTAAAAGCATAATGAGAATAGTAATTCAATCCAACAAAATCTAATGTATTAGGCGCCTCTTCAATTGTTGAATTATAATTGATAATGGTTGGCATATTAAAATGGAATTTGCCCGACTTAAAGACTTCTAAAAGCACTTCATTATAGTTGGCATCGGCAGAATATTTGATCAATTGATCCATGATGTTATATTTCCTGAGAGGATCCATTTGCATCATATTTTTGACAATGCCGATTTGTGCTTGATCGCCGCCCGGTAATGATTTAATTCTCTTGTAAATAGCCACATGAGATTTGACTAAATTTTCCAGGACTTTTGAAGCTAGCACGGGATCACTTACTCCTGGGGGAAATTCACCAGCAAAATAAGCAGAGAACATATAGACGCCCGGCTCATTTATGGTACACCATTGCGTTACTCGATCTTTTAAAGTATTGAAAACCAACTCGCTAAAATCTACAAAATATTGAATATTCTCTTCCTTTTCGAAAGCGCCTATTTCATGAAACCACAATGGATGTGTGAAGTGATGAAACGTCACCATAGGTGTTATCCCTTCGGCAATTAAGCTATCGCATAAATTCACATAATGTTGCAATGCAGAACTATCAATTCTATCTTTTTCCGGCATAATTTTACTCCATGAAACGGAAAACCGATAGGAACTCACGCCTAGTTTTTTCATCAATTGAATATCTTCCGGATAGCGATTCCAATGATCACAGGCAAGACCAGATTTATCATTATTGAGGATTCTTGAAACACCATTTTCATCAACCTGCTTTTCCCACCAACCAAAGTTATTAATGTCTTGGTGCCCTCCTTCTACTTGATGCGCTGCGGATGCCACACCCCAAACGAAATCTTTGGGAAAGCTCTTTTGTGATGTATCAATTTTGGACCAATTCCACTTTAGCAAAGGATCTCTTGAATTAAAATGATAGAGCCCTGCAATATATGCCAAGCCTACCACCAAGAGAAAAACGAGCAATATCCTTTTCATTTTCTGATTTTAGTTTCCTAATTGTTTTAATCGTTCCAATCGTACTGATTCGTTAGCCACCATCCATTGGTCTTGTGACAATAAATCAAAAGCCTTTTTAAAATATGGCTTCGCTTTTACGGGATCAATTGTATAATAGCATTCTCCTAATTCCTCATAAACATATCCATCTTCCGTCCCACCCTCTTGTGTCATTTCTTTCATTAATTGCTCTTGAAGATTGATGGCTTCATCTATTTTTCCTAATGATCGATAGGTTCTTGCGATGGTCCATTTGGCTATAAAAACACCTTCTTGGTCATTTTTTCCTTCACGATAAGCTAATGCTTTTTCAAAATAGATAAGGGCTTTTTCAAATTCACCGCCATCGTGATATGTCCAACCAATATTATTGTATAAAGATCCTTGCCACTTTTTGGCTCGAAAATCTTCCGTTTTTTCTGTGTGTTCCAGTGCAATTAAATTCCATTCTAGTTGTTTTTCTGCAGGTTCAGAAATAGCTAACATGTGTGCGGCATCGATGGTATAAAAGTCTTGATTGTTGGCTAAGGCTAAATTATATGCTTTTGTAAAAAACTCAGAAGCCCTTTCTTTTTTGTTAGCTGAATTATAAGTTCTTCCTCGTTCTAAATTGTATCTAATTGTCGGGATTACTTTATCAGCTGTTAACTGGCTTTCTATTTGATCCAATATGATATGAGCGCTATCAAAATTCATTTGTAGGCTTTGGGTTCTAGCGATTTGAGTCATTAACTCCAGATAGTAATTTTCATCTCTTGATTTAGCAGTATCAATAAGTGCCTCAAATTTTAATGCGGTTTCGGCAGGATCATTATAGTTCCAAAGGCTATCAATGAAAGGTAAATCAAATGATTCTTGATTAGAAGTTGTTTTCATTTGGCAAGATTGAAATGATAAAATGAGAATACAGTAAATTATTGCTTTCATATTTAATTTGAGTTAACCTTTCATATTTCCCTTTTATCATAAAAAGAATTTATTCTCTCTAATCATATGATGATTTATTTCTTTTACTTTTTCCTTAGATGAAAAAGTAACAAAAAATCAAGCCAAATCGATCGCCCCACGCATTCTGCCCCTTCTAGCCGCCGCGATTTGGCTGGCCACGCTTCTGTAACATGTCAACAGCATTATTTAATGAAACTCATCAAACAAAACTTCTATTTGAGCTATAAATAAATTACTTTATAGTTCTAATATTTGGTTCTCTACTTTAAAAGCAACATTATGAATAAAAATCATGACGAACAAAAGTATGACTATAGTAGCCATAATTTCATTTAAAACAGAACGATGAAAAAATGCTGCAATAGCCACGAGGAAATTAATAATAGCCACCACGCCAATAACCTTTACTAACTTTTTCCTTTGTAAAAAATAGCTGGCATACATCAATATAACAGCAGCGATACTTCCCCATTTTAACCAAGTAAAAAATTTCAAATTGCCAAAATAACTGGCGGTAATGTCTTCTCCATTAAAATAATTAGCAATTATGGAGGCGATTGTCATGTTCTCTAATAGATCGGCAAAAAACATTACGATGGTAAGCATAATTGGCAGCCACAATGCTTTTTCTTTTGTTTCTTTCAAAATGCCCAACCCTGTAAAACCAAGAAAAGCAGAATAGAAAAACATAAAAAGAAAATCTAAGTTATTCCCTAACATCATTGAATTTCTATAACCATTCGGACTTTCTACTTCAAAGTATTTACTAACTTCCGAGACCGATTGAATAAACTCAAAAGCAATGATGGGCGTAAAAAATCCCTCAGCCAAATTACCCTCTGCAGTTGGATTGGTAAACATTAAAATAAGTCCCAAAATGAGCATTGGAATACCAAATAATAAACTGACTTTAAATGGGTGGTTGAGCATGATTTGGTGGATTTTCGGTTATTCAGTTGTTTGGATATACGGTTTTGATTTTATGAAAATAAAACAAACTTAAGACTCTCTAAGTATTTTAGGCACATCCATTCTAAACATGCACGGCTTCAATCTTCGTTTTTCCTGCTTTCACTGGAATCTTGCTCATAGCTCTTTCTGAAATGGCGGTTATACTTAAAGAAGGGTTGACACCTGGATTGGCAGAAATCATAGAGCCATCACAGACCATCATATTTTTATAGCCAAACACAAAATTGTTCTTATCAATCACCCCTTCTGAAGCATCTTTTCCCATATGACAGCCACCTAAAATATGCGCTGTTGTAGGAATATCCAACAAGGATTCAGATGCTAAAACCATTGGTTTGCCATTGACAATAGCTGCATATTTATTGGCTAAATCTTGTGCTTCAGGAATATAAGAAGTTGGTGGTTCTCCTTGATCCTTTCCACTCGACATCCCCATCCAACTTTTCTTAAATCGAAGTGTACTATTTAAAGTTTGCATAAATAACAATACTGTTGTTCGCTTCGCTTGATCATCGACAAACAATACTTTCAAATTGTCAATAGGATGCATGATAATATCTTTCACCAATCTAAAAAGTCGTGAGAAGAAATTTTTACCGTGCGTCATTGGTGCCATTAAAAGTCTCCAAAAACCAGAACCGGCAGAATATCGAACAGGCTCTAAATGGCTGTTTTCATCTGTATGTAAAATGGAACCAATAGCGATGCCATTAGAAAATACTTTGTCTTTATCAAAAGAAGTAACGCCAATTAAACTTTCTGAATTAGTTCTAATTTGACGCCCTAATTGATCTGACAAATTAGGTAATGACTTTTGCTTTAACTTTAATAATAGCTGTACCGTTCCTAAAACACCTCCAGAAAAAATAACATGCTTGGCCTTAAAACTAGATTTCTTAGGAAAAAATTTGATTGAATGCTTGTATTTTATTTCATACCCTTCTGAACCATCAGGAGATAAAGGAAGAACATCATAAACTTCAGACTCCGGTAATACCTCAACGCCCAATTTTTCAGCTAAATACAAATAATTTTTATCTAAAGTATTCTTAGCGCCAAATCTACAGCCCAACATACAGCCTCCACATTGATTACAACCGGTTCTTTCCGGCCCTTCACCATTAAAATAAGGATCCGGAACCGTCACATTTGGCCTTCCAAAAAAAACTGCGACATCGGTTGGCTTAAAATGTTCTTCTTTCCCTATATCTTTGGCTAATTGTTGAACAGCTTTATCACTTCTTGTCAAGTATGGATTTTCAGCAGCACCTAGCATCTTTTTGGCTAATGGATAAAAAGGTTTTAATTCTTCCTTCCAATCGGCTAAATGCGACCATGAATCTGCTTCGAAAAATTTATCTGTTGGAACAGGCAAAGTATTGGCATAAACCAATGATCCTCCACCTACGCCAACTCCGGATACAATTCCAACATGTCTAAAAAAAGTCAATTTGAATAACCCTGTCATGCCCATTTTAGGCATCCACATCCATTTTCTTAAATTCCAATTGGTTTTTGGAAAGTCCTTTTCTGTTAGGCGTTTACCTTTTTCGATTACCAAAACACTGTAGCCTTTTTCGGCTAATCTTAAGGCAGAAACAGAGCCGCCAAATCCACTTCCAATAATTACGTAATCGTATTCTTTTGCCATATGCTATTGTAGATTTATCCTTCCTTTACTATTTAACTAAGTTATGGTTTTCAAAATCATTTTTCAATTCTAAATGATGTCAATTATTATACTTTATTTATAAATATAGTTTGATTTCCGATATTTCTTTCAAAGTTTAAAACATTTAATAGTTTTGCTGCAAAGCACAGAAAATGTTTAAAGTATATTTTGAAGTTGGATTAAGGCACATTGCTGATTTGGCAGCATACGATCATATTTTGTTTATAGTTGCCTTGTGTGCCGTTTACAAGTTGAGTGAGTGGCGCAAGATTCTAATATTGGTTACTGCTTTTACCATTGGACACTCCATTACATTGGCTTTGTCAGCATTAAGCATTATTACCATCAATAGTGCTATAATAGAATTTCTAATTCCAGTAACTATCTTACTTACAGCGCTATATAATTTAGTATTTATAAGGGAAAGTAAAATTATAAGAGTTCAAAGTTTATCTAAGGCAGTAAGTGTAAAATATTTTATTGCACTCTTTTTTGGTTTAATTCATGGCATGGGATTCTCTAATTATTTCAAAGCTTTATTAGGTGCAGAAGCTAATATTACCTTCCCTCTTTTTGCATTTAATGTTGGTATTGAGATTGGTCAATTATTGATTGTTGCAGTGATGCTTTCCTGCTCAATTTTGATGATGTCAGTATTTAAGTTAAAACAGATCTATTGGAATTGGGCAGTTTCCGGAGTAGCTGGAATTGTAGCCATTAAAATGATGGTGGAGACTTGGCCATGGTAAAATTAAGTACTTAAAGTTACAAGTACTTTAAATGCCTTAAGTTTTAAAACTCTCTTTTTATGCTCCCAAGAACTAAATATAGATAGGTTTGGTTGGTAGTGGAAGTAAAAGCTTGACTTATGAAATGGAATGAATACAATACGCTTTTTGAGCAAATTTTGAGTGGCGAATACAACCAAGCACCTTATAACTCTCCCGAATACATGAATTATGTAAAAATGAATCAATCACGATCTAATCGTTGGTTAAAAGGAGATGTTTTAAATGAAGCTTTGGTTGAAAAAATTAAAGCGATTGATACGCCTCAACAATGGATCGTAATTACTGAACCTTGGTGTGGTGATGCAGCGCATAGCGTTCCTGTTTTAGCTAGATTAAGTCAAGAAAATCCATTAATTGATTTTAAAATTGAGTTGCGTGACAATGGTAAAAATATGATTGATAATTATTTGACTAATGGCGGCAAATCTATACCAAAATTAGTGGTTAGAAATAGTCAGGGAGAAGACTTGTTTACTTGGGGACCAAGACCTAAAGCAGCACAACAAATAATGTTGGATTTTCAAAAAACTGATTTGCCTATTATTGAAAAACATAAACGTATACAGAAATGGTATGCGAAAGATAAAGGTGCTTCTTTACAAGAAGAATTGATGGAGTTATTGGTAGAAGTACCTCTCGTTAGCAATTAGAGATAAGTCTAAAACTCACAGCTTAATTCCAAATCTTTGCAAAACAATGATATAGATACTGTAGGCGATGAACATGACTATTATCGACAATCCCATCGCTAAACTGAATCTAAGACCATTTTTTAAGAACATAGGGAGAACAATGAAAAAAACTAAGGATGGTAAAACGGCCCAAAATATATTGGAAGAAAGGTCAATAACTTTTTGAACATCTTTTGTATCAGTATAAAGCCAGATCATCGCTAAAATAGAGGTTAGTGGAAGAGATGCTAATATGGCAGCAATGGGTGAGAATTTCTTTCCAACTTCAGCAACTCCCACAATTACTAAGGCGGTAACAATAATTTTAATAAGGTATTGCATAGCTATATAGTCGGTTTTAATTATCGTTTCTTTTCTAAATCAAGATAAAGTTGCTCCACCTTACTTCTTGCCCAAGGTGTTTTTCTTAAAAACGTTAGACTAGATTTGATGGATGGATTATTTTTAAAGCAATTGATGTTGATTTTCAAGGCTAGACTTTCCCAACCATAGTGCTCTACAAGCAACTCCAAGATCGTTTGCAATTTCATTCCATGTAACGGATTATTGGGTTGTGCTTTTGGGGAAATGTTTTCTTTATTCATAAGCAAGAAAATTAATACAATTAATCAACTAGAACTTCTTCGTTCTGTAAATCTATAAACTCAACCCTTCTATCGTTTATATATCTCATTTTTTCAAGGGATAGCAGTTTAGGATTTAACTTCTTGATGTCGCAACACAAAATACTAAATCCAACCTAGATTTATAGTTTTTGATATTATCAACCATTCAAAGGATTCCACTATCTTTGGTATAGTTTATCAAGTAAACTTCTAGTATGAAATCTAACATAAAACTCATTAAAAACAGGTCGGATATAGGTGCGGGAACACGTGGCTCCGACATGGGTATTGATGCCATGGAAATTGCAGCTATCAATCAGAATAACGACTTTTTTAATCAATATAATTTTGTGGATGTTCCAACATTAAATGAGTCCATTTATGATAAGGTCCACGACTCTTTTGCTAAGCGAATTGGACATGTTCTAGAGCAGTGTTCTAGAGTACACAAAGTGGTTAAAACAACATTGAAAAACAGTTTTTTCCCATTGGTTTTATCAGGTGATCACTCTTCTGCATTAGGCACCATCAGTGGTATCAAAGCGGCATATCCCGACAAGAAGTTAGGCGTAGTTTGGATAGATGCTCATGCAGATTTACATTCGCCTTATACATCGCCGTCAGGGAATATTCACGGTATGCCATTGGCTGCTGCCATTAACGATGATAATCTAGATTCACAAATTAATGAATTAGACCCCGACACCTATAAATATTGGACCGCGATGAAAAACATAGGATTAGAAGGTCAAAAAGTAGCGCCTGAAAACATTGTTTTCTTTGGTGTAAGAGATACGGAAACACCTGAAAATAATCAGATAAATAAATATGGCATTAAGAATTATATGGTAGCAGAAGTTCGCCATAGAGGCTTAGAAAAGTGTGTTTCTGAAGCGTTAGAAAAACTTTCTTCTTGCGATATGATTTATATTTCTTTTGATGTAGATAGCATGGATTGCGATATGATTTCTTATGGCACAGGAACGCCAGTGCCTAAAGGTTTTGATCAATATGAAGTGATTGGAATTATTAACCACATTATTGCCTCAAAAAAGGTCATTTGTTTGGAATTTGTTGAGATTAATCCTTTGTTGGATATGAAAGGAAATAAAATGGCCGAGACTGCTTTTGAAGTATTGGATACTATTAACTTGGAGACTTTGCGAGTAATGTAAATTTTCTCTTTTAGATCCTGAAATAAATTCAGGATGACCCGAAGACAGGAAATGTATCAAAAAAACGAAATGTCATGCTGAACTTGTTTCAGCATCTATTCAAAAAATGCTGACAACCTCAATGGCGCAAGAGCACTAGCTAATTTATTGATTTCTTCTATTTCCAAAGAAGCATCTGCGAATTTGTTAACGCCTAAAATTACTTTTTTACCTTTTTTAAAGGCTTCAATTTGTTCTTCTCTATTGGCAGTAATTTTATCTTGAATAGTTCCCTTTTCCCATGCGGCTAAAAATCCACCTTCGGCTTCAATTTCTTTAAACAATTGCCACGCTTTATCTGCCAATTCATCTGTTAATTCCTCCACATAATAAGAACCATTGGCAGGATCTATCACCTTATCAAAATGACTTTCATTCCTCAAAATATGAGAAATATTTCTCGCCCATCTTCTCCCCTTTTCGCTTTGATCTGTCAAACTATCATGTGGAGCCAAATGAATAACATCAGCACCACCAATGATGGCCGACATACATTCACTTGTGTTGCGAAGCATATTATTATAAACTTCTAAAGTTGACTTATTAATGCCTGTTGAGGTAGCTTCAATCTGAATGGATTCAAAATCAATTGCATACTGATTCACCAATACCTTGATCAATTTCCTTATCGCTCTCAACTTAGCCATCTCAAAAAAGAAATTTGATCCCACCGCTAACTTTATTTGTAAGTTCTTGATCTTGTTAACTTCTTTATCAGACAATTGATTGAAATACTCATTGGCAATAGCTAAAACAAATGCTAATTGCTCCACCATCTTTGCCCCTGCATTTTGATACAAGGCTCCATCTATATAAACAGAGGCTATTTCGCTTTTTGCTAAACTTGTTTGCCATTGACTAAGATCTACTTTCTGATTGGTAGCTAATTGCTGGCTGATGACATCATTCTTAAATGACAAATGCTTAGAAGCATTAAAACTTATGGAGCCTTTATAATTTGAAAATGAAATTGGAGCAACCTCTACGAGAATACCTTTGGTTAATTGATCTACTAAATCAGCGGTAATCGTTTTTTCTTGACAATCAAATTCAATTGCCTCAGCACCTTCATTCAATAAATTTAATGCAATCTGATTGGCATTTTCTGCATCATCCACCTTCACCTTTTCTAAAACAAACCAATTATTATTCGGCTTAGATGGAAGATTGAGCAATGTATTGTTGTAATCCTCAATCAATTTTTCTAAATCTTCAGAATGATAAATTGGCTCTACTAAAACACCTTCTTCAGAGTGCCATTGCAGACTCTCATTATAATCTTTGCCCTTTAAATCTTTAATGATTTTATTTTTCCAAGCTTCTTTTGAAACTGGTTGAAAGGCAGAAAATAGATTTTTAGACATAATTGCGGTTGCTTCGAAACAAATTTAAACCTAATTTATAAAAACTGGTTATTTCAGCTTAATTCACTTTTAATATTTTCAATTCTACTCTTTGGTTTTGTTTTCTACCTTCTGAAGAATTATTATCTGCGATAGGTTGAGATTTACCATACCCTTTGTATTTGATTCTATTCGGGGCAATTCCTTTTGATACAATGTATTCTCTTACAGAAATGGCTCTTTTCTCTGACAATTGAACACAGAAATTATCTTGACATAAACCATTGGTATGTCCTCCAATTTCAATTTCAATACCATTGTTAACCTCTAAGAATGACACTACTTTATCCAATTCTTTATAAGATTGTGGTTTTACATAAGCAGAGTTGGCATTAAAGAAAACGTTTCTAATTTCTACAGTGACACCTTCTTCTACCGGCATCAAGAAGATTTCCTTATCTACTATTGTAGTTGTTTTAGGTACCGTTTCTTTAGCTATGGCCACTTCCGATTGCACCTTTCCTTTTTCTTGTTCTAATTGTTTAATATCAGCTTCCAATTGCTTCACTTGTTTATACTGTTGCAATTTAAGTGCTTCTAATTTTTGCTTATCGTTTTCAATTTTAGCTTGATCGGCTAAAAACTGTTCTTTTTCTTTTTGCAATTGAGCGATTATATCTTGTAATTCCTTCTTTTGCTGCTCCATTGCTAATTTATCAGCCTCTAACTGAGCCTTCTCTTCATTTAGTGCTTGCTTTGCTGCTTCAGCTGCCGCTTTCTCCTTTTCCGCTATTTCTTTTTCCGCTTTAATAGCATCAGTATCTTGCTTTAAGTTGTTAAGATCATTGCTGAGATTTTCCTTTTCAATTTCCTTTTTTTGAATAGCATCATTAACTTCTGCCATTTTATTGTCAGTTGCCGTTTCTAATAAATCAGGTTGCTTAACCTCTTGTTTTTGAGGAATATTGATCGCTACCACTTCGGGTTCAGGCTCATTTACCGTTTTCTTTCCTCTAATTTTGCTGCTCTTTATTTCGTGCTGATCAACCGTTTTAGCAACTTCCTTAGGAACATCATTTTTGGCGATTGGTGCTGTAGTAGTTACTTCATCAGTTTCTCCTTTTGTTTCAGTATTACTAGATGGCAGATTATTCATTTTGCTTTTAAGTGCTGCCAATTTCTCTTGAAATGCTAATACTTCAGGATCTACTTCTTTTGGTGCCATTTCATTTTCATTGGCTGGTGCTTCCTCAGATACTGTAGGCTTTGTAATTCTTTTCCCTGATGTTGGTAAGGTTGGATTTTGTTGTTGTGCTTTGAGTTCTTCTAATTTCTTTCTATACGCATCAACTTCCGGGTTATAAGCTGTTGGTTGCTTTTGTTTCTCTTTTAGTTCTGCCAATTCTGTTTTCATAGAAGAAGCCACTAGTGCATCTTTAGTATCCTCATCAATAGATGTTTTAGCCAAAGAATATTTTGTTAAAGGCTGCGTACCGTAAGCCGCTTTAGCCTTTTGATCAGCTAATTCCTTAAGTTGATCTCTGTAAGTTTGGTGTTGAGCAATATATTCTTCTGAATCAACCTCCCTTAAATCATAAGACTTTTTATATTGTTCTCTTGGCGCGACATCTCTATCACTGCCAGCTTCTTTATAATTCTGCAACGCCTCCATTTGAGCATCATAATTGTTCAACTTATTTTCTTGTTGCTCTTTAAATGCCTCTTCTTGAGCTGTTTGTTTCTCATTTATTTTGGTAGCAGGTTTTACATTATACTGCTTACCTTTATCTTCATTACCATAATTTTCTATCGGTTGCTTTCCACTTTCAATTTTGTCCATGTCTGATCTTAAGGCTGCAAGTCTATCATCTATATCAGAAGAATATTTGGTATTTGTAGGCTTTATAGAAGACGTTTTCACTTCGTTTGTTTGGCTTGGCTCTGCCTTTTTGATTGCTACATCTGTTTTGGCTTGTTCGTTTTTTAGTTCTTGTAATCTTGCCAAAAGATCATTCATTTTTTGATCAGCAGGATCTGGAGTATTTGCAGCATCATTGTTGGCTATAGGCGTAGTAAAATTATCTTCTTCTTCCAATTCATCCGATAAGTCTTCTGATTCGTTAACCGGATAAAAACCTTTGATATTTTCATATAGGTTGATTTTAGAATCATCACTTACAACAATAGCAGTTGTTTTCTTTTCCAAGTTGGCAATTGGTGTCTTAGTATTGATATTTACATAGCTAGGTTTCAATATAGCCACCGGTTCAGGTCGAACATCTTTAGGTAACTTAATTCTATACAAGTCACTTTCCCCATAAGAGTTTTTAGCACTTGAATAATAAGCATACTCACCATCAGCAGGAACAGTATAATAAAGATCCCAATCGTCAGAATTAATTTGGTCGCCTAAATTTACCGGCTCCGACCATCTTCCCCAAGAGTTATCTAATCTTCTACTCATATACATATCATAGGCGCCGTATCCCGGATGTCCATCAGACGCAAAGTAAATAGTTTTACTATCTGCAGATAAAAAGATACTAGGTTCTGTTCCAGCAGTATTAATAGTTGGCCCTAAATTCTTAGGTTTAGTATAACTACCATCTGATTTTATAAAAGAAACATACAAATCCATATCGCCATAAGTGGCTGCATCTTCCATGGCAATCACTAAAAATTTCATATCAGGACTAACATGATAACAAACAAATGGGCTCTTGTTGCTATAACTATCAATGAGAATTTTCTTTGGTTTTGACCAAGTTCCATTATTAAGTGATGTTCGATACAAACCCTCTCCTTGATCATATCTGCCCGATATTAACACTTCCGTTCCATCAGGATTTACCGCGCAAACGAAGTTGTTGTATTCGTCATTTAACGGTGGCCCAATATTTCTTGCTGTTGTCCAAAGTGATTTTTTATTCTTGTAAGACACATAAATATCGTCTTTCAATTGTGGCCCTGTATTTTCAGGATGGTTCTTTCTAGCAAAATATAAGGTTTGCCCATCGACAGAAATCAATGGTAAAAGATCCGGTGATTGACTATTGACTTCGTAACCTAAATTTTCAGGTTTCCCTACAAATGTTTTATCCTTTGGATTATTGATTCGAGGATTCATTGGAGTATCTGAAGAAGAAATTCCAATAGCATCTATTTGATTTAATCCGAATACTTCAGCGGTATTTAAAACTAATTTTAAAGAACTTACTTCATATGACGTTAAATTCATAAAGTGTCGAAACATTCTAGCCGTTTGCATCACTTTAACCGGTTTGTTTTGCTCGTAAACTTGATGCTCTTTACCATCGGTATCAATCAAAAATATTTGATAAATGGCTCCGGGATTAAAGTTTTCCCAAATGGCCACCTGTTTCACTTTTGAGGGTTGACTAAATTCAACAACAATATATTCAATGCCTGTATTGGGTCCTTGAGCTGCCCAAGCTACTGCATTCTTACCAGCTTGTAAAGCATTCGGTGGTCCAATAACTTGTTTAGCAGCATAAGCTTTATAGCCAGCTTGAGAGGAATATTTTATAACGTTGGAGGCCCATTGTTCTTGTCCTTGAACAAATGAACTCGCCAGTAATGCACAAATGAAAATTATGGATTTTTGAAGCATAATTATTTTAGTTGTATTGCTTTAGTAACTTTTTGATTCATTTATTAAGCGAAAATCATTCCATTTTAATTAAAGAAATATAATTCATGTATAAAATTTATAGCTCATATGGTAATCGTAAAAATTTAAAAATGTGACCATTTCGCTTACTGTTCGTCTTTATACGAACAAATGTTAATATAAATTATAAAATTAACTGATTTTTATTGGGAGTTTGCAGCTACAACCACAATTTTATTTGGACCAAGTAACTATTAATACAAAAAATTTAACTGATGAGGAGTTAATAGCCGCCATACTTGCTAGTGGAGATATGGAGCTATTTGGCGAATTGTATGATAGATATGGTAACAAAGTTTTCAGGAAGGCCATTAGCATGGTAAAAGATGTAGAAACGAGTAAAGATCTTGCACAAGAAATATTAATAAAAGCATTTTTAAGTCTATCAAAATTTGAAGGTAAATCTAAGTTTTCTACTTGGCTGTACATGATCACTTACAATTATTGTATAGATTTTTTAAGGAAACAGAAACGTAGTTTAGAAAGAGAACAAGATATTTCCAATATTATAGAAGTAGGAGAAGAAGATAATGGCGTTCATGAAAAGGAGATTCTCGAAATGGAAATGGATCGACTAGCGATTTTATTGGAAAAAATACCCACGATTGATAAGTCAATGCTCTTAATGTACTATCAAGATGATATGTCGATTAAAGATCTACAAGATCATTTTGAGTTAGGAGCAAGTGCCATAAAAATGCGATTATCAAGAGCACGAGTAAAATTAAAAACCCTATATGAAGCAACCTACAACTAAATGGATCAGTTAGATAAACATAACGCTTTTAAAAAGATTATCCCTACGGAGAGCTTAACCGATAAGGATAAGCAAGCTGTTCTTGGAACTATCGAGAACGCTAAACTCTTTATGGAGGCTTTTGATCTATTATCAGTTAAACATGTGCAAACACGTTTAAAGATTATAGAGACGATAAGTGGTGGGAACGATGATAAATCTTAATAATATTAACTAGATTTATCGTTCAATACTTCATTTTTGTAACATACAAAAACAGTAAAAATTAGTATATGGAGTTTGTAAGGGAAACATTATTAGGATACGCCAAAGCATTTGCGGCCGCATTGCCCGTATTTTTCAGTTTTTTGGCCATTTTATTAGTTGGATGGATAATTGCCAAGCTAGTTTCTAAGACCATTAAAAAGCTTTTAGAAAAAGTAAATATTGGAAAAGTACTTGATAAAGTTGGTATTAATGAATTAGCCGATGGAAAAGATTTGAGCACTGCCATCATCAATGTAATTTCAAAATTTATTTACTATTTTATTTTTCTAATATTCTTATCTACAGCAGTAGAATCATTAGGCATGCAAGTGTTAACTGATTTAATTGCCTCCTTAATTGAATTCTTCCCTAAAGTTTTAGTTTCTGTGATCATTTTTGTGATAGGCTTTTATCTAGCAAATTTGATTAAGGGTATCATTACATCAGCAACTCGCTCGGTAGGAATGGCAAGTGGAGCCATCATAGCTAATATGATATTCTACTTTATTTTAATCATGATTTCGGTAACCGCAATTGAGCAAATGCACATTGATGCTTCTTTAATTACAGATAATATTAGTATCTTAATAGGAGGAATAATAATTGCGGGAGCTTTAGCTTATGGTCTATCTGCAGTAGATGTGATGGGCAATATATTGTCCGTGTTCTTTGCTAAGAAAACCTTTGCAGTGGGTCAATATATAAGAATTGGTGATGTTGAAGGTCAGATTATTGCCATTAGTAGCGTTAATATTACGATTGCTCAAAAAGGCAAGAGAATTATTATTCCAGCTAAAAGTTTTACAAAAGAAAATGTAATTATTTCAGTGAGTGAAATTCAAGAAATAGAAGATGGAAAAAACAGTTAAAAAATCAGGAAGCAATTTAAACTTCTTGTTTATTATTGGATTGATTTTGGCTATTGCCATTATCATTTTTGCTGTTCAAAACGGCAATAACACCGAAATTGATTTCTTTATATGGAAAGTTTCTCCAGGACCGCCATTGGCATTGCTAATTATTATATGTGTAGCCATAGGAGCAATTTTAGCGCTTTTATTTTCTATTCCGGGCAGATGGAGAAGGAGAAAGAAAAGAATTCATTTAGAAGCAGAATTAAGTACGCTACGTAAGAATTATGAAGAGTTAGCGGCTATTAATAAGCCGAAAGCCAATATTTAAGTTAAAAATCTAACAATAAAAAAGGGATGTTGATTATAACCAACATCCCTTTTTTTATTTAACTAACTTTCAGATTACAATCCAAATGCTGCTTTAACTTTATCTACATAGTCTAATTTTTCCCAAGTAAATAACTCAACATCTAAAGTAACTTCTTTTCCGTCCGGACTTTTAAACGTTTTAGTTACGGTTTCATTTTCTCTTCCCATGTGTCCGTAAGCAGCCGTTTCAGAATAGATTGGATTTCTTAGTTTTAATCTCGTTTCAATAAAGTAAGGGCGCATATCGAATATAGCCTCAACTTTCTTGCTTATTGCTCCATCATTCATATCAACTTTAGCAGTACCGTAAGTTTGAACGTTAATGGATGTAGGCTTAGCTACGCCAATGGCATAACTTACTTGTACTAATACTTCATCGCACAAACCTGCAGCCACTAAGTTTTTAGCAATATGACGTGTAGCATACGCAGCACTTCTATCTACTTTACTTGGATCTTTTCCCGAGAATGCTCCTCCACCGTGAGCTCCTTTTCCACCATAAGTATCTACAATAATTTTTCTTCCAGTTAAACCGGTATCACCATGAGGACCTCCAATTACAAATACACCAGTAGGATTGATATGATAAGTGATATCATCATTGAATAAGTGGGCATATTTAGGAAACTTAGCTTTTACTCTAGGAATTAATATTCCAATTAGGTCTTTTTTAATCTTAGCCAACATTTCATTATCAGCTGCAATCTTATCTTCTTTAGCATCGGATTTTGGTTTAACAAAATCATCGTGCTGCGTTGAAATTACAATCGCGTCAATTCTAATAGGTCGATTGTTGTCGTCATATTCTAGCGTTACTTGACTTTTAGAATCTGGACGCAAATACTTAATATCCTTATTTTCTCTTCTTAAATCCGCTAACTCAATTAATAATTTATGAGAAAGATCTAATGCTAAAGGCATATAGTTTTCCGTTTCATTGGTAGCATAACCAAACATCATCCCTTGATCACCAGCTCCTTGATCTTCTTTATTTTGTCTAACAACTCCTTGGTTAATATCCGGAGATTGTTCATGTATAGCGCTTAAAACACCGCAAGAATTACCGTCAAATCGGTACTCACTTTTTGTGTAACCAATTTTATTGATTACGTTTCTAGCGATTTCTTGCACATCTAAGTATGCTGTCGATTTTACCTCACCAGCAAGTACCACTTGACCAGTAGTAACCAATGTTTCGCAAGCCACTTTCGATTCTTTATCGAATGCTAAAAAGTTATCAATTAAAGCGTCTGAAATCTGATCTGATACTTTATCCGGATGCCCTTCAGAAACTGACTCCGATGTAAATAAATATGGCATTTATATCTTTTTAATTTAATAATTATTATAGCCTAATTGTTAAGGCAAGGCAAATGTAAGTAAATAAGTAAATATTCTATTTAATTTTTAGATTAATCAACTCCTTCCCACCAATTGATCCACTCAAATAATCACCAATTTGTAACGATCCCACACCTTTGGGTGTGCCTGTAAAAATTAAGTCTCCCTTTTGCAGCGTGAAAAATTTAGATAAATATTCAATTATAATATCTATTGAATAGATCATTAGAGCTGTATTTCCTTGTTGAACGATTTCATCATTCTTAGTGATCTGAAATTCAATTTCTTCTGCGTCATTTTTTGCATTTGCTAAATCAATAAATTCACCAATTGGAGCTGAACCGTCAAATCCCTTTGCTATTTCCCAAGGCAATCCTTTTTCCTTTTGCTTAGCTTGAATGTCTCTTGCGGTAAGATCAAATCCTAGACTTACTTCATTGTAATAATTTTTGGCAAATTTGGATTGAATGCTTTTTCCATTTTTACTGATTTTAACGACTAATTCTCCTTCATAGTGGAGGTCATTAGTAAATTCGGGATAGTAAAATGACTTATTGCCCTTAATTAATGCAGTAGGTGGTTTCATAAAAATTACCGGATTATCAGGTACTTCATTACCCAACTCCTTAGCATGATCCACATAATTTCTACCGATACAAAATATCTTCATGGCGCTTATTTATTATTAAAATTATTCATAGTGTGGGCTAAACCTATACTACAAAATGATTTAATGGCATTGCTCGCTTGCATGATTCGTTCTGGTAATGCTTCTAACTCCTTCCCTTCCCATTTGCCCAACACAAATCTTATTTGTTGTCCGCTATGGAAATCGCTGCCAATACCAAACCTTAATCTTGCATAATTCGTGGTTTGTAATTCTTGTTGAATGTCCTTTAAACCATTATGACCCGCATCACTGCCTTTTCCTCTTATTCTTAAAGTGCCGAAATCTAAAGCTAGATCATCCACCACTACAAGTAAATTCTTTACATCAATTTTCTCTTTCTCCAACCAATAACGAACTGCTTTACCACTTAAATTCATATAAGTAGTTGGTTTAATTAAAATGATTTGCCGGCCTTTAAATTTGAACTCTGCCCGCAAAGCAAGTTTATCTAACTCAAATTTAGCATCAAACTCATTGGCTAATTCATCAACAACATTAAATCCAATATTATGACGAGTATCCGCATAAGTTTCACCTATATTTCCTAACCCTACTACTAAGTATTTCATAAATAAAATAATATTATGACACGGTACTATAAAAAAAAGAGGCTTCCAAAGAAGCCTCCAAATTTATTATAATTAATTCTGTTAGCCAAGATAGAAAGAATCAAAACGCCTATCTATTTAGCTTACTAATTTAATGCGTTGATTATTCTGCTGCTGCTTCAGCTCCTTCTTCAACTTCTTCCTCTTCTTCATCAGCCGCTAATGATCCAGCACTTCTTAAGCTTCTAGGAATTTCAACTGCTGCAATTGGAATACCAGGAGCATTCATAATTTGCATACCTGTATCAGCAATATCTCTTACCTTAAAAGATTGTCCTAATTTTAATGGTGTTACATCAATTTCAATTTTATCTTTTAAGTTTTCAGGTGTAGATTTAACAATTAACTTTCTTACGTTGATTAAAAGTTTACCACCATTTTTAACTCCTGCTGCAACTCCTACTGCTCTAACTGGAATTTCAGTTTTAATAACAGTTCCTGGTACAAGTTCTTGAAAATCAATGTGAAGAATTGCATCTGTTACCGGATGAAATTGAATATCTTTTACAATAGCTTTATGCGTTTTACCAGCAATATTTAATTCTGCTACATAAAAATTAGGCGTATAAATAATATCCTTTACCGCTTTTCTATCTGCTGCAAAATGAACATTTTCTTCACCACCATAAAGTTCACAAGGAATTGCATCTTGCTTCCTAAGTGCTTTTGTTGCTTTTTTTCCAATGTCAGTTCTTACATTTCCTTCGATTGCAATTGTTTCCATGACTACTTTTATTTTTTAATTACAAATAATTTATTGATTGATTTAAACTCGTGCGCATTTCTGATTGCTTTGGCAAATAGAGAAGCTGACGAAAGTACTTTTATTTTACTACAATTATGTTTTTTTGGAATGGTATCACAAACAACCAATTCCAATAATTTTGATTTTTCAATTTTTTCTATGGCACTACCCGACAATAATGGATGAGTAATTAATGCTCTAACACTCTTAGCCCCTTTGTCCATAATAATATTGGCAGCAGTCGTCAAAGTGTTTCCAGTATCTATTATATCATCTACTAAAATCACATTCTTTCCCTCTACCTCTCCTATCACTCTCATCGATGCAATCTCGTTGGCTGTCTTTCTATACTTGTCACAAATTACCATTTCAGTGTCAAAGTGTAAAGCATAACTTCTCGCTCTTTTTGTACTGCCAACATCAGGCGAAGCAAAAATGACATTATCCATCTTTAACTCCTTCACATACTTCAAAAAGATACCTGCAGCATCTAAGTGATCTACCGGAATATCAAAGAAACCTTGAATCTGAGGAGCGTGAAGATCCATTGTCATGATTCTAGTAGCACCGGCAGCCGTTAACAAGTTAGCTACCAATTTTGCTCCAATCGCAACTCTTGGTTTATCTTTTCTGTCCTGTCTTGCCATTCCAAAATAAGGCATCACAGCAATAATATGTCCAGCAGAAGCTCTTTTAGCAGCATCAATCAACAACAAAAGCTCCATCAAATTCTCTGTAGGTGCAAAAGTAGATTGAATGATAAATACGTAAGATCCTCTTACAGACTCTTGAATAATAGGCTCAAACTCGCCATCACTAAAAACCTGAACTTCCATTGGCGTTAACTCTTGACCGTACACATCTGAAATGCGTTCAGCAAGGTAACGAGTTGCTCGTCCGGAAATTAATTTTACATCTTGATAGCCCATCTATTCTATTATGCCCTTTTTAAGGAGGTGCAAAGATAAGTTTTTTAAAGATGATATTTCGGTGCTACGGTTAAATTATATTTATGAAATCTCTTGATTTGCTGTTTTTTCATCTAATATCTGACGATTAGAATACTACTTAAATTTTTATCGACATCTATATTACCCCAAAAACAGTTAATATTACAATTGGGATTCCGCCATATACGACGCCACAATTCTCTGCATGATGCCTTTTTGTCATACCAATTTGCAAACTGATGGCAGCATAGCCAATCTAATTATGCCATTTTTTCCTAAAAACACCTAAAATATGCCTTGGTATATATATTGATATTCCATTGTCAAATTATAAAAAGCAAAAAATTATAGATATGAGTAAAATTATTGGAATTGACTTAGGAACAACAAATTCATGCGTAGCCGTAATGGAAGGAAATGAACCTGTTGTTATTCCTACAGAAGAAGGGAGAAGAACGTTACCTTCCATTGTTGGTTTTTTAGACAATGGCGAGCGTAAAATTGGTGATCCCGCAAAAAGACAAGCGATTACTAACCCAGTTAATACTGTTTCATCTGTTAAAAGATTTATGGGGAAACGTTTTTCTGATTTAAAAGGAGAAGCAGATAAAGTACCTTATAACGTAGTTAAAGGCGATAACGATACGGTTAGACTTAAAATTAATGACAGACTTTATACCCCACAAGAAGTTTCTGCTATGATCTTACAAAAAGCTAAGAAAATGGCTGAAGATTATTTAGGTACTGAAGTTAAAGGTGCTGTAATTACAGTTCCTGCTTACTTTAATGACTCTGAAAGACAAGCGACTAAAGAAGCCGGTCAGATTGCAGGGTTAGAAGTAAAAAGAATTATCAATGAGCCAACTGCTGCAGCTTTAGCTTATGGATTAGATAAGAAAACACAGGATTTAAAAATTGCTGTTTACGATTTAGGTGGTGGAACCTTTGATATTTCAATTCTTGAATTAGGCGATGGCGTTTTTGAAGTAAAATCTACTAATGGAGATGTTCACTTAGGTGGAGATGATTTTGACCACACTATTATTACTTGGTTAGCAGATGAATTTCAAAAAGAAGAAAACATGGATCTTAGAAAAGACCCAATGGCTCTTCAAAGATTAAAAGAAGCTGCTGAAAAAGCTAAAATTGAGTTATCAAGTTCTTCTGAAACAGAAATAAACTTGCCTTACATTACTGCTGTTGATGGTGTTCCAAAGCATTTGGTTAAAAAATTATCTAGAGCAAAATTTGAAGCATTAGTTGATTCTTTAGTGACTAGAACACTTGAACCATGTAAGCAAGCTTTAAAAGATGCAGGATTGAGTATTAGTGACATTGATGAAGTAATTTTAGTAGGTGGATCAACAAGGATTCCTAAAATTCAGGAAGCAGTTGAAAAGTTCTTTGGTAAAAAAGCTTCTGGAGGTGTAAACCCAGATGAAGTTGTAGCCATTGGAGCAGCTATTCAAGGTGGCGTTTTAACAGGAGATGTAAAAGACGTATTACTGTTAGACGTTACGCCTTTATCATTAGGAATTGAAACTTATGGCGGTGTAATGACCAAGTTAATTGAAGCAAACACTACCATTCCATCTAAGAAATCAGAAATCTTCTCTACAGCCTCTGAGAATCAACCTTCTGTACAGTTAAATGTATTACAAGGCGAGCGACCAATGGCTAAGGATAATAGATCAATTGGACAGTTTAACTTAGACGGTATTCCACCAGCACCAAGAGGAGTTCCTCAAATTGAAGTAACTTTCGATATTGATGCTAACGGTATCTTGAGCGTTTCAGCAAAAGATAAAGGAACCGGAAAAGAGCAAAACATTAGAATTGAAGCTAGTACCGGATTATCACAAGCGGAGATTGATAAGATGAAAGCTGAGGCAAAAGCCAACGAAGAAGTTGATAGAAAAGCTAAAGAGAAAGTTGAGAAATTAAATCAAGCTGATACTTTAATTTTCCAAACTGAGAAACAATTGAAAGAATTTGGTGAGAAGATTCCTGCTGACAAAAAACAAGCAATTGAAGATGCAGCAGCAAAATTAAAATCTGTTCATGAAGCTCAAGATATTGACAGTATAGATGCAGCAATGGAAACATTAAATAATGCATGGAGTGCTGCTTCTCAAGATATTTATCAGGGACAACAAGGCGCTGATGGACAACCGAATATGGATCCAAATGCAGGTACAGATAATGCAGGTGGCGATGCTACTGCGGAAGATTCAAACAGCGAAGCTGAAGATGTTGAATTTGAAGAAGTAAAATAATCTACTTCATTAAATTTTAAATTAAACCTCCTCCGAGATTTCGTGAGGAGGTTTTTTATTTTATATTCACTCAATAAAACTGAAAAGTTTAGTGTTAGATCAATACATTATTGCGTTAAGGAGTGTTAATAAACAAAACCGCTTTAAACCCTCTAAATAATTTATAGTCTTAGCTCTATATTTAACTTATTAAAATAAAAAACATGAACAAATTAGCATTAATAACCACAGCACTTATTCTTAGTTTATCCGTTTGGGCACAAGGCCACCATGATAAACAAGAAAGATCTCCTGAAGAAAAAGCAGCTTATCAAAAGGAGTATTTAACCATCGTATTAGATTTAAATGATGAGCAAGTTGCTCAATTAGGTGATCTTCAAAAGATGTATCAGAAAAAGGCACAGGTAATTAAAGAAAAATACCAACCGATTTTAGATGAAATGAAAACAAAGATGCAGGAACTTAAAAACAATCCTGAGATAAGTGAAGAGAAGGCAAAAGCGATTAAAGATGGATATAAAGAAAAACTAGCTCCAATGCACGATGCCATGAAAGCTCAAAAAAAGGCATTCGATAAGGAATTTGTTGAAATTTTAAATGATGCACAAGGCGAGAAATATTTGAAGCTTCAAGCTTTGAAAGAAAGCAGAAAAAAAGAAAAAGATAACGGACCTAGATCTTTAGAGTTCAAAAAAGATAAACCAGTAAACAAAACGGCACCTACAAGAAGTCCTTCGACAAAATAAAACTAAAATAGATACATTGAAAAAGAGCAGCTCGTCTGCTCTTTTTTTATTTATACCTTTTCGAAATAACCCGTGCTCCTATTCTTTTTCACTTCATTCCACAGGAAATATCTACCATTCATAGCAATATAAACACCACTTGGTAATATTTGAGCAAAGGCTAAGGCATTTCCTAAATTGAAGAAACCATCGGAACTACCAAATTTATGAGGAATTAAGGCGCCAGTTAAAATAATAGTTTTATCAAAATTTGCTTTAGCCACCACTTCTGCAGTTTTTACCATGGTATCAGTGCCATGCGTAATCACGATATGCTTTGTGTCCGACCGACCACAATTATCTCTAACAATCTCTCTATCTTGATCCGTCATATCTAAACTGTCAATCATCATTAAAGTTCTCACTTTAACATCTAGCGTACACCTTCCAAGCTCAAGCATATCAGGAATATGGGTTTCGTCAAAATACAACTTACCGTTGATCATGTCGTATTCTTTATCGAATGTTCCTCCAGTAACAAATATGTAAATAGACATTGCTAAATTGACTTTAATTTTTAATAGAATAAAGGGTAAGCATTGGGATTAGCTTCATGCATAATCTCATAAGCTGCTTCGAAAACATCTTGAGCACCAGGCTTGCTAAAATAATCTCCATCGGTTCCAAATGCACCTCTATGAGCTTGTGCAGAAAGCGTTTTTGGTGGCGCGTCTAAATATCTAAAAATCTCTTGCAGCTCCATAGTTTGTTGTAACATATAAGCAGAAGCTCCTCCGGGAACATCCTCATCTAAAAAGATAATCCTATTTGTTTTTCGTACAGAAGCGCCAATTTTATGATGCAAGTCAAATGGCAATAATGTTTGCACGTCAATCAACTCTGCATTGATATCCACTTCTTTTAATTGCTTAACAGCTTCTTCTGCAATTCTCACACAAGAACCATAGGTAACTATAGTAATATCCTCTCCTTCTACCAACACTTCGGGGATTCCTAACGGTACCGTAAAATCTCCTGGATTAGAAGGTATTTTTTCTTTTAGTCGATAGCCATTCAAACATTCAATAACTAAAGCGGGTTCATCAGCTCTTAATAAAGTATTGTAAAAACCGGCAGCTTGAGTCATATTTCTTGGAACACAAACATGCATGCCTCGCAGGGCACTTAAAATCATTCCTAAAGGTGAACCTGTATGCCAAATACCTTCCAAACGATGTCCTCTAGTTCGCACAATCAATGGTGCTTTTTGTCCGCCTTTTGTTCTGTAAGAGAGTGTTGCTAAATCATCTGACAATGGTTGCAAACCATAAAGTAAATAATCTAAATATTGTATTTCTGCAATGGGTCGAAAACCACGCATGGCTAAACCTATTCCTTCTCCAATAATACTTGCTTCCCTAATACCGGTATCGTAAATACGTTTTTTAGTAAACTTCTCTTGTAAGCCGGCGAAAGCTTGGTTCACATCACCAATTTTTCCAACATCCTCACCAAAAGCCAAGATAGTTTTATCTCTATCAAAATTAGCTTCAAAACAAGCATTTAAAACTTTAAACCCACTTAAATACTTTGGCTTATCAGGATATTCAACCGCAACTGTTGGAATTTTCAATGCCGACTGTAAAGAATTCGTAAAAAGATAAGTGTTATACTTTTCTTGATTCATCAGTTTGTACTCTCTCCTCCATTTCATTAAGGACGTATAATCCACTCCCGCGTCAGACTGACCAATTCTTAGCACTTCATTCGCCGCAACAAAAACATCTTTTCTCATTGGATCGAGAATATTTTTAAGCTCCTGAACAATCGCCAAAATTTTATTTTTCCTTTTACTTGAAGCGGCAATCTTAGCAATAATTTCTATTGCCTCTGCCATTTCCTCTTTAATCTCATTTTGGAAAGATTGCCAAACTCGCTTCTTCGCTTCGTACACCTCCACTCTAGCCGCTTCATCTAGTTCATCCAATTGCTCAACAGTGGCTATTTCCTTTTCAAGAATCCATTCCTTAAATTTCTCAATGCAATCATGTTCTTTTTCCCATTCTAAGCGCTCTTCACTTTTATATCTTTCGTGAGAACCACTCGTAGAATGTCCTTGTGGTTGCGTTAATTCCTCAATGTGAAACAATGCCGGAATATGGCTTTCTCTCATCTTTTTGATGGCTACTTGATAGGTTTTTACCAACGCAGCATAATCCCAACCTTTTATCTTGTATATATGATATCCTCTATTTTGATCATCTACTTCAAAACCTTTTAAGACTTCTGAAATAGATCCCTTTGTTGTCTGTAATTCCTTCGGAACAGAAATACCATATCCATCATCCCAAACATTTATGGCTAATGGAATACGTTGCACACCGGCAGCATTTACTGTTTCCCAAAAATGCCCTTCAGAAGTACTGGCATCACCAATGGTTACAAAACAAACTTCATTGCCTTCATCAGAAAATTTGTTCTCTCCTATTACTTCCCAAAGCTCTCTGTATTTTTTTGATGCTAATGCCAAACCCAAAGACCTTAACATTTGGCTGGCGGTTGGTGAATTGTCAGCGGCTGTGTTTTTCTGGCTTTTCAGGGTTTTCCAACTACCATCAGGATTTATGTTTCTTGTAGCAAAGTGATTATTCATTTGTCTACCTGCAGAATGTGGATCCGCTTCCAGACTTGGATTAGCATATAACTGACCCAATAGCTGCTCAATAGTGACCATTCCTGTTGCTAAGGCAAATGTTTGATCTCTATAATAACCCGCTCGAAAATCACCATTTTTAAATGCTTTTGCCATGGCTATTTGAGGCAATTCTTTCCCATCGCCAAAAATTCCAAACTTAGCTTTACCCGTCAATACTTCCTTTCTTCCTAAATAGCTAAATTCTCTACTTAATCTTGCTAATTTATAATCTGCTAACACTTCCTTTTTAAAATCAATCAAAGTCAATGATTCTATTTTTTTTGGAGTTGTGTTAGAAGTAATGTTGCTTGATTTGGCCATAGAAAATTTATTTTCAATTTGAAGATTCAATAAATAAATACTTCCCATTAGGAAATCTGATTGCAAATATCGGTAAAAATCCAAAATACTGACGTATTGAGACCTATTTTAGTTCCCACAGGCACTAAATTGCTTTATTGATTACAATCTTGTTATTTTGTAGTCCTTGTTCTTATTGAAATTATTATTCGAATTGTTCAAATTCTTATTTTGGTACAAATATTGTTAATCACAAGTTAAAATGTTTAGACACTTAAAGAGTGTTCTTATATTTACATCACTCAAATAAAAAACTATGAAGAATCTATTTACGTTGCTATTTGCATTATTAATTACAGGTGGAATGATTTCTGCACAAGGCACTAGCCAACCTAATCAATTAATTAGCGGTGCAAAAATTGAATTTGAAAAAACAGTACATGACTTTGGAGACAATCCGCAAGGAACTCCTGTAAGTACAGAATTTGTTTTTAAGAATGTTGGTACGAAGCCATTAGTATTACAAAACGTAAAAGCATCTTGTGGATGTACTACACCATTCTGGCCGAAGGAACCAATTATGCCGGGTGAAGAATCAAAAATCACTACAAAGTACAATATGTCAAAAGCTGGTGCTTTCAATAAAAGCATTACAGTAACTGTAAAACCGGAAAATGAAACAGATACACCGGAAGTTGTTAGATTATCTATTAAAGGTAATGCAGTGGTTGCCGCTCCTGAAAAATCAGTGGAAGAAGCTAAACCATCTATCATTACGAATCCTAATATTGACTAACAGTATAAGACTAAAGTCTACTTAGTAGAAAGAAATAATATTACAAAATGAAACTCCATGACTTTTACGTCATGGAGTTTTTTATTTTTACGTCCAAATGCCAAAGATTTCAAATAAAGGATTGACCATGCCTGCCTCTCCCATTAGGAAGTTGGCACCTTATGCAGATGCTGCAAAGGAAAGAGGCATTCATATTTATCATTTAAATATTGGTCAGCCAGATATTGAAACCCCTCAAGTTTTTTGGGATAGAATTAAACACATTGATAGAACTATTTTAGAATATAGTCCAAGTGATGGTTTTGCTGATTTGAAGAAAAAATATGCTGCATTTTTAAATAAAACTAGAATTTGCGAACCAATTAAAGCCAGTGACTTACTAATCACCACTGGTGGTTCAGAAGCATTGCTTTTTACATTTTTATCCATTTTAGATGATGGCGATGAAATGATTATCCCTGAACCTATGTATGCTAATTATGTTGGTTTTGCGCGTTCTGGCAGTATAGTAATTAAAGCATTGACGTGTAAATTTGAAGATGAGTTTAGGTTACCAGATACAGAAGCATTTGAGGCTCTGATTACTCCAAAAACTAAGGCAATCTTAATTTGCAATCCAAACAATCCAACAGGATCTGTTTATTCAAATGAAGCCATTGAACGATTAGGAATGATTACTAAGAAGCACGATTTGTTTTTAATCGTCGATGAAGTTTATAGAGAATTTATTTACGACGATGAACAGCATTTATCAGTATTAGATTTGCCGGGTTTAGAAGAAAACGCAATTCTAATTGATTCTATTTCTAAAAGATTTAGTGCTTGTGGTGCTAGAATCGGAGCTATTGTAACTAAAAACAAGAGTGTTATTGCTACTGCATTAAAATTTGCGCAACAACGATTAAGTCCGCCCACTTTAGCACAAATTGGTTGCGATGTATTGTTTGATGTAGAAGAAAGTTATTTCAAAACGGTAAATGATCGATATAAAAAAAGAAGAAATCTTATTATTGAGTTGTTGAACGAAATCGATGGTGTATCCTGTCATTTACCTAAAGGAGCATTTTATGCCATTGCTCAACTTCCCGTAAAAGATGCGGATCATTTCTGTCAATGGTTATTAGAATCATTTGATTTTAATGGAGAAACCGTGATGTTAGCGCCAGGCTCAGGATTTTATTCCACCCCAGGACTAGGCAAAAATGAAGTAAGGCTAGCTTATGTTTTAAATAAGGAAAGCATTATAAAATCGGTAACCTGTTTAAAGGAAGCGTTAAGAAAATACAATACTACACATTAAAGAAACTTTCTAATTTTGTACTCGTTATAGTGTATAGTTCTTTGAAATGATTTCAAGTATTAGAAATTTATAGGTCAATTTGTGTGAATCAAACTGATTTTGGTATTTCTACTATTTAAAACATTATCATATATGGGGTTGACCGGAATAGACAGCACTGATATGGGTATGTAAGCATGTCGCGCATTGTACCATTGGCGCGTAAAAATTAAGGTATAAACTATTTTAAATGGCGATAATACTTACGCCCTTGCTGCCTAATACAAGGTATTAGATAGCATCTGTTCTTTAGTTGTATTTTTCAGTTACGGCTTTCTGAACATCACAATACTGAAATAGTTACTGTAAGTTGTTTCGATGCAGTAGCGAAACAAAGAAACTAAGGTAATGCGGTAAGGTTTGAAAAAACGCCTCCGTTTACTCGAAAATTAAGTTTATTCTCAGCATGAAGAAAGCATATTGATACTTTGTCTGGACGAGGGTTCGATTCCCTCCAACTCCACCTTCGTTCGCCGAAGCTCCATGCATTTGCATGGAGCGTAGGTGAATTAGCCCATACTTTTAATTCCTTTATTAATATTGCTGCTGGTTTCGTCGAACTTCGGTGGATGCTATCCACTATCGTTTTTTGAAGCTGCATGCATTTGCATGGAGCGAAGGTGGGCTTTTTAATTTTATGCAGGTAATTCATTTAAAAGACAATTAATTTTTCGGCAGGCTACGGTGGGTGATATCCACCCATTACCAATAAAATAGATATTAAGTATGGAACGAAAGTGAACTTCGTTCGCCGATTTCAATCCTTTATTCAATTCTCTGCTAGTTTCGTCGAACTGTGTCCATAGTAGCTTTAGCGAAGATGAAATTCGGTGGATGATATCCACCTAATTTATAACATTCCTATATAGGATAATTATACTTTTCTTACATTTAATAAATGTGGACGGTTTATATTTTAGAGTGTTCTGATAAAACACATTATGTTGGTTGCACATCTAATCTTGAGGATAGGTTGAGAAGACATAACAACAAAGAGGTTCACTATACTAAATCTCGACTTCCAATAAGCCTTATCACTCATATTGTCTTTAATGATAAATACAAAGCTTATGATTTTGAAAAATATTTAAAATCTGGTTCTGGTCGAGCATTTTTAAAGAAGAGGTTGGTTTAGGATAAATCAAGTCTAAGACTTAAAAATATTTGGTAGAAGCAAATTGAAGTCACGCTTCGCTAGACTTAAGCCAGAAAGGGGATTCATTATCAGTTAGGCTTTTTTATTTGTGCATTTTTTACTCATTCTAATATAGATTCCAAATCTAAATTTGTATTTTTAGTACAATAAAAGTAAATGGCCTGTCATTACAGTCTTTTTTTCTTTTCTTTTGCGGGCAATCTAGACCAGGAATTCGTTAAGAGGAAAGAAACTATTAAAGAAAGTAACGATGGGCTTTTTTTTTCTCCCATTATTACTTCCTATTAATTTGAATATGCATATGATCATCGTGCCGTACTGCCCAACAACCATGAAATCTTACTCTACTATTATTAGAAAAACCTAGTCTGGTTTTTAAGTGAGGCTCAATAAATACGTATCTGCAATTGGGTTGATTAATAATACTTTCTACTAAAAAAGAATTTTCAGCTATAGGAAACGATAATTTTCTCCAATGTTGATCCGGCACAATTTTTTCAATTATATTGTATTGCCACTTGCCTAATGCCTCACATTTTGCTGGATAATCTTCTTCTGTACTTTTGGGTGGTTCGCTAAAGCCATATCCAAAAAAACTAAAATATCGATTGGAATATTTTCCCGATTTTGATTTACTTCTGATAAAACTTACGTCTAGCTTAGTGCCATCATCGTGCTTCAAATGTGGCAGCATTCTCCATTCTTTAAATAACGGAAAACTTCCGTCTAAATATTCAACTTTAACGCCAGGATACTTTTGATTGACATCAATTGCTGCATCTAATACGAGCTGCTTTAATTCAGGACGCACATAATGCCTATTGGTTAAAACGGTGAAAAGCGTATGACAACCAACATGTGTTTCCTTAACTTTAAAAACAGGCATAGCTACTCTGTTATTCATTTTAGCCATTGGTGGAAGAATTATAACAATTCCAACCAAGTAAACCATCACGGTTATTAAAAACTTTATTATAGTTTTTTCAACCCTAAATAGCGTATAAAGTATTACTCCAATAAGGTAAAAAACACCTCCAACTTGCGTTATTATAGTAGTTAAAGCAAAGACTAAAAAATGTAAAAAATATCTCATTTAATTAAACTTCTATTCTAAAACGCACTTGCCAAACAAGAAGTATTTAATAACTAAATACAAAATTAGAGTTATAAACAATAAACTATAGGGCAATTTAATTTAATTTGTATATTGTACTTAACTACTAGATAACGTTACTTTTAAACTATAGAAATAACGTTAAATGAAAAACGAACTACTCATTATTATTTAATAACTGTGCCTAAAAGTATTTTCATGAAAACAACCTTTACACTGCTTTTTACTCTTTTTATTTTCACTTTTTCGCTTCATGCACAAGATCAATCTTATCTGATTCCTATTCCGGGAACCATTGATCTTACAGAAACCCCTAATGGTGTTGTGGATGGTTTGGCTGATTTTTCAACCAGACTTCAAGTCCCTTTTACAATGCCCGATGGTATTAAATTAATGACGGATGTTTATCTGCCTATTTCAAGTGATGATATCGCTTTCGACATTGATTATACTATTCCCGGCTTAAACATTAATCTAGACACAAGAATTGTTATCATTCCAAAAGGTGTTCAATATTTAGTTTATCCTACTTTAAATGGAGCACCCAATCCCAATCCTTATAAGTTGCCAATTGTACTGTCTAAAACACCTTATAACAAAAAAGGAGATGCGGAAATAGCCGGTATTTTAAGTTTATTGGGGTATTGCTATATGAGCCAAGATGAAAGAGGCAGGTATTCTTCTGAAGGAAGATATTTCCCGTTAATGTCGCAAGGTTGGAGTAAAGATCCATACCATCCTAATTTTAGTCATATCATTGATGTAACTCCTTTAGACCATCCTAGAAACAGTAAATATCATGAAGATGGCTACAACACTATTGAGTTCATTAAAAACAATTTAGTTAGAAAATATGACTTAGATGGAGATGGCGAATATGAAACTACTGATGACGTTTATACAGGCGTAATTGGAATGTTTGGCGCTTCGGCTCTAGCATATAATCAATTACAAGCAGCTGCTGCTCACAGAATTGATCCAAATGAACCAGGTTTAAAATGCTTATTGCCAATTGTTGGAACATCTGAGTTTTATAGAAGTACAGGTTTTGAGAATGGCGTTTTAAGACACCAATTAGTATGGGGTTGGATCAATGGACAAATGGTAGATACAGATGATGATTTGATGCCAATTGATCACGATATTTTCAACTCATTACATTCCTCTAATGATTATGCCTTATCAGATAAATTTGAAGCTTCTGATCTTTCTATTGATCATTTTACTTCTGTATCTTACGAAGGCAAAACTCCAGGTTATTTTCCTAACTCTCCATTAAGAGCAGATATGGATGTAAGTCGCGCTCCGGTAGATGAAAATGGCGAAGGCGATATTAATGGTCAATACAGCAGATATTCTAATATGGATGTTCCGGTTTATCACGTTTCGGGTTGGTATGATATTTTTGTTGGAGGACAGTACGAATCGAGAAATTTGCAACATCATAATTTGCCTGCCAATAGTCCAAATAAAGGATTACAAAAGATAATTATTGGCCCTTGGGCGCATCAAACCATTACCAGTAGAACAACAGGTGACATGGTTTACCCGGAAAATGTTTTAGATATTTTAAGAGCCGATATAAATGATTTTGATGAGTTTAATATACAATCTTTAGCAGAATCAGAATTAGTAGGTTGGTACAGGTATAATTTGAATAGAAATCCAATTGCTAATATTGGTGAGCCTATAATCAGAATCCCAGAGGCTACAGAATTTCAAAGATTATATCCTGCTTTATCCATCAAGTTTCCAACAGAAGAATTTGATTTAGAAATTTCAGAATTATTAAACTTTCTAATTGCAAAAGATGGATTGGAAGGCTTACCTATTGCTATAAAAATAGGCAACTTACCTGCTTTTAATATCACCTTAGATATTCCAAAGTTAGGCGCACCATTAATCGATTTTGATGGTACCAATTTAGGAGGCCAATTAGATGGTATTCCAGAAATGGATTTCGCAGAAATACCGGATGTTCGTTATTATGTAATTGGACCTGATTACAGAGGAGATGGCACAGATGGCTTAAATGACGATGTTGGAAATATTTGGATGGAATCAGATACTTTCCCAATTGCGGATGTAGATTACGTTCCGCTTTATTTGCATAATAATGGCACCGTTGATTTCAAGGCACCTACTTCTGATGAAGGGTATTCTATTTTTGTTTACGACCCTGAAGATCCCATTAGATCAATTGGTGGAGCCAATATGATTGTTAAAACACCTCAAGGTGATCGAGACAGCCAAGGACAATTTAACTTGAAAGACGAACGCTACGCCCCTTATACAATGGATAGAGATGGTGTTGTGAAATTTACTAGTGAAGCATTTACTGAACCAATGACGATGATTGGATTTCCTAAGGTGAAGTTATATGCTAAATCAAATCCTAGCCAAGCGTTAAATGGACCAACGGATACTGATTTTCATGTAAGAATTGTGGATGTTTATCCTGATGGAAGAGAAATGTTAGTGAATGAAGGATGCGTTAACGCAAGAGGCCGAGCTTATGCAAGAAGTGTTGCAGAAGGCAATGAGAATGATGATGCGCCATTTACCAACATCGAGATTGGAGAAATTTATGAGTACTACTTCGATATGTTGCCAATTGCTTATGCATTTGGTCGCCAACATAAAATAAAAGTATTGATCAGCAGCAGTAATTTTCCAAGATATCAAGCCAATCCAAACATTCCAATTATGGAAAATGAGTTTTTTAGGAGACAACCAGGCGATGGAAAATCTTATATGTTTGAAGGGAAAGAAATGGAACCAAGAATCGCTGTTCAAAGAGTAGCAATTTCTCCGGACATGCCTTCTCAAATCATACTGCCTTTGTATAATTCTATTATTACATCTAACAACGATCAGTTGTTAAATCAGGATATTTCAGTTGATTTTCAAGTATTTCCAAATCCTACAGTCGAGCAATTAAATATTGCTGCTTCAAAATCAGGAAAATACAAAGTGAATGTTCTCAACTATATGGGGCAAACCATGATTACAAGCGATTTTACCAATAACACTATGCTAAGTGTAAAATCTTTGGCTACCGGTCATTATTTAGCTGAAATAAGATCGCTAGATGGTAGTGGTGTAATTATAACCAAAGCATTCATCAAGCAGTAACATTTATTCCGAAACATTTTATACTAGCCACAAAAACAAATCAAATGAAGTACAATCGTATTCCAGTTTGGATAATTATACCAATCCTACTTTTAACCGCTATTAATAGCTTTGCACAAACCAAATTAGTTAAAGGAACTGTTTTAGACAGCGAAAGTGAAGATCCCTTGATAGGATGCACCATTTTGTTAAAAGGAACAACTTCCGGTACCATCACTGATATTGATGGGAATTTTGAATTTGAAGCTGATCTAAGCGCTTCCACCATCTTAGTTTTTAGTTACGTAGGTTTTGATAATTTAGAAATTGACATCAACGAGATTAATGATGCTATTGTTATAAAATTAGAGCCTGTTTCTAATAGTTTAGGCGATGAAGTAGTTATTTCAGCCTCCAGAAGAAGTGAAAAAATTACAGAATCGCCGATTAGTATTCAAAAAATCAATGCCAAACAGATTTCTACCGCTGCTTCTGGTAGTTTCTATCAAAGTATGGGGAATTTACAAGATGTAGACATTACCACTTCCAGTATGGGATTTCAAATTATCAATACCAGAGGTTTTAACACTACCGCTCCGGTTAGAATGGTTCAATTTGTAGATGGAATGGATAACCAAGCGCCTGGATTAAACTTTCCCGTAGGTAATTTGGTTGGAGCGTTAGATATTGATTTGGAAAGTGTGGAGTTGATTTCAGGTGCATCTTCAGCACTTTATGGTGCTAATGCTTTTCAAGGTGTTGTAAGTATGTCTTCCAAAAATCCATTTGATTATCCCGGTTTACAATTTAAATTAAAAGGCGGATCAAGACAGTTATTTGACGGACAGTTTAGATATGCCACTACTTTAGATAAACAAAAAAAGTTGGGTATTAAAGTTACTGCCGGATATTTTAGAGCAGAAGATTGGGTGGCTGATGATGACTCTTCAAATGTTTATGGTGACTTAGATGTAGATATTAATGTAAGTGCTATTGTTAGAGAATTACAATTTGATGAAGATCCGGAAAAAGCTGCTGATTTTCGCGCCTTAAATACTTGGCTAGACTTCTACCCTATTGCTAGTCCGGGAATTGTTAATGTTAAAACACCAGGCTATAGAGAAAGCCAATTATCTGATAATAAAACAGAAAGTATTAAAGCTGGGATAGAAACTATTTACAAAATGAAGGAAGATATGAATTTATCCTATTTGTATAAGTTTGGAAGAGGAACGGCCATTTATCAAGGATCGAACAGATACAGCATCAACAAAATTTTGTTTCAACAGCATCAGTTAAAGTTTGAAGGAAAAGGATTGACTTTAAAAGCTTACACTACTCAAGAGAATGCTGGTGACTCTTATGATATGGTATTTTCAGGTATCAACCTTTCAAAAATTGGATTAGAAAATTATGTAGAACATTACATTGAAAGTTACTTTGATGTTTTGTCTGATTTAACCAATGAGTTTGACGGCGAACCAAGACTATGGCAAGTAGATTCAGCGGTAGCCTATGCTACGATGATTGCTAGTGATAGTGCTTATTTACAGCCCGGCACTGAAGCTTTTGACACTTCTTTTAATAAGATCATTAAAGATCCTAATTTAGAAACCGGCGCTAGATTTCAAGATAAATCGTGGTTGTTACATTTTGATGCGCAATACAATTTTGACTTTATCAAACAAGTTGATTTGATGACAGGATTTTCTTTTAGAAGATATATGCCTCAGTCTTTTGGAACTATATTTTCTGATACTTTACTGAATCCGGCAGATACTTTACAAAATGGAAATCCGGACCAAGGAGCTGAGTTTGTGAATTTAGCGACATGGGTAATGGGTGGTTTTGTGCAAGCTTCAAAAGATTTCTTTGATGAGAAACTGAAACTAATTGCTTCGTTAAGAGTTGACAAACACGAAAATTATGAAACACAGTTTTCACCAAGAGGATCAATCGTTACAAAATTCAAGAAAAATACATTTAGAGTTTCTGCACAAACAGCTTTTAGAAGCCCAACGCTACAAAATCAATACATATTACTAGACTTAGGGGTAATTAAGCTGAAAGGCAATTTAAATGGCGTAACGAATGGCTATACCAAAACAAGTGCTGATGAATTCTTTGATTTAGTGGATGATCCGGAAGTAACTATTAATCAAGCGCAAGAAGTACTAGATGCCGTTATTTTAGATCCAATTAGACCGGAACAAGTAACTTCAGTGGAAGCAGGATATAGAGGTGTAATCACTAAAAATCTATATATTGATTTAACTGCTTATTACAATATTTATAAAGATTTTATTGGCGACATTAGATTGTTACAACCATTGAGTGGTGCGCAAGCCGGTGAAGAATCCGGTATCAATTCATTATTGACAGAAGATTACGACCTTGTTCAATATCCAACAAATGCCAAAGAAAAAGTAACGAGTTATGGCTTTTCAACCGGACTAAACTATTATATCGTAAAAAGCTTAATGGCGTCTGCTAATTATACTTATTCTGATATCAATACCAAAAACTTGAACGATCCAATTATTCCTGGATTCAATACGCCGAAGCATAAGCTAAATATTGGTTTAAGTGCTTCTAATATTTTTCATGGTTTAGGGTTTAATGTCAATTACAAATGGGTTCAAGGATTTCAATGGCAAAGTCCATTTGGAGATGGAGATGTAAATAGCTATAATCTTTTGGATCTTCAAGTGAATTATGAGTTTCCTAAATTCATCACTTTACAAGTAGGCGGTTCCAACATTTTAAATGATAGACATATTGAAGCATATGGCTCGCCAACCATCGGTGCTACTGTTTATACATCAATTTTATTTGATCTAGAAAGGAAATAAAACCCAATGGCTCACTAACAAAAAAGGCGACCGATGGTCGCCTTTTTTGTTGTTTTTAATTTCTATTTTCTATAAAATATTCTATCAGGAAAAGCTTCGTTTACCTTTAAGTTATAGTGTTTATATTCTGCAAACAAACCAAGATCATCCTCCACTTTTTGATAGATGGGTAGATAAGTAGCTTTGTCTAAATAAATAGTTGTTTTGCTAGCGTATGAAGTTGGAATAGTAATAACTTCACCTTCTTTTACATCAAAATAATTTGATATACCATCGTTTAACTCCATAATTCTCATTTCAGGAACGGCTTTCTTTTCAGCAATTTTCAAAAGATTATCGCCAGCTTGAACGGTATATTTAGTCGTTCCGTAATCGCTATCTACAATTACAATATGATAGCAATCTCTCCCATCAAAAGTTACACTTCCTTTTACTTGAATAGCGCTTGCTAATTCATCCTTTCTTGCTCTATAAGTATCCATAGTAATATCTCTAGTTCTCATAAAGCCGGCTCTATCTAATGGATGTTGCCCATTTTTCATCAATCGCTTGTTGTACATTCCTAAAGCAATGCCTAAATGCGTCATTACTTTGTTTCCCATTTCTCCTTCTCTATACCAAAGCTTGGCTTCTTCAGGTTTTCTAACGACAGCATGTACCTTCTTTTGAGCACCTTCTTCAATGTACAAATCCAAATCTCCTTCAATAATACCTTCTCCTTTCATTCTTTCTTTATAATTGAAAGTGTATTGCAACTTGGTATATTTTGTAACCGCTTGGTCAAATTTCTTTAATAATTCTACTGGATCTTGAGCTTGAACATTGCCAATAGAGCATACAAAAATAAATGCAACAGTTGACAGAATTAATCTTGTGAGTTTCATTTGAAAATTTTAGTTTGAAAAAAATATATACGCTGACCTAAGTCTGCCTGACTTAAATCAATTACCTTGCCAAAAGAATTTACAGTTAGATTCTATTTTCTAGCTTTTCGGCTATTTTCTCTATAGTAAACGTCTTTACCAGGAAAATTAATTTGTAAACCGATATTAAATCCAATAGATACAACACTTAACCGTGGTGCTAATTCTTCTCTTGGTCTAAAATTACTAAAGTCATCACCATTGTAGTGTGGATTATTTGATTCTTCGGTCAATTCATTAACATAAGCTGTTTCTAATAAAGATGTTAATGCTCCAGCCTGTATTGGACTTCCAAAAGCATTTCCGCCGTTTTCATTTAACTCTAACAGAGTTACCGAACCATTTAAAATTGTAGCTCTAGCATCAAGATCTTCAATAACTATTTTAGCTAAACTGATGTTAAATCCTTTTACCCCTACTTCTCCATAAATACTAACAATAGGACTTGCCTGATATCTAAAACCAACACTAGCGCTTACGCTTACTGCTCTTGCTATTTCCTTTAGGCTAAATTCATCAAAATTTTGTTGTAATATAATTTTTACGTCAGCGTCAAGCTCAACACGAAATCCTAACAATCCTAATAAATCTTCTCCAAATTGAGACCCTAGTACTTCTTCTAAAATTGGTGCCAATAGTGGATCATCTAAAACACCACTTAAAAAGGTTCCGTCTCTATCATCTATATGTGCTGTTGCTCTTGGATTTCCCCACAATGGCACGTATGGTCCAATTTTACCGAAAATATAAAAGTTTTTTAAGTTGGGTGATTGAAACACAACTTGTGGACTTATTGATATCTCAGATAAATTATTATCTAATTTCGAATTATAATTCGGTCGATTAATAGTTGATAAATTGTCTTCTCTAGCAATAAAGTAACCCATCTTTACTTCCATCCCTATAAATCGATTAAACATTTTTCCTACCGACAATGCAAATCGAGTTCCTCCACCTTGACTTGAAAGTAATAACTTATTCAGCGAAGTTCCATCTCCATTGATGGTGAGATCTGAGTTGCCTAAGAAAAACAAAGGTGGCACTAACTCTGGCTCAGTTGTTAAAAATGGATAGCCATAACCACCTTCAATAGACATATACCATTTCCCGGGTGAATTATAATACTTTCTTTCCCAAGCTAAATATTCAGCATCTGCTTGTTTCCTTATTTCCTTTCTTTGTGCCCACGTTAGTTTTGTTGATTCTGTCGACTCTGATGGTTCGTTTTCTTGAGTGGCTTCTTGAGCATAAATTGAACTAATTGAAAACAAACCTATTAAAACATATTGAAATAGAACTTTCATTATTTATTCTTTTTTCCTTTAAAATTAAATTGAACACTTACATTAAAACTCACATCAAAAGTACTACGTCTTAATGCCAATCTATCTGTTGGCTTTGTAGGATCAATACCATTTGGATTCGTTACATCATTATTTGAATTCTCATCAATGGAATACTCATAATTTACATTATATAGGAAATTCAATTCCTCAGCAGGTATAACTTCGCTTCCGTCTACCACTGCTCCTTCAGAAGTTAATACTACATAGTTTCTATTGCCAAAGATATCTAATGTCCCATCTACTGCTTTTGATCGATATGCTTTGGTTGTGATGTTGTAACCGCCATTTTTCACCTCTGCAAACAAACTTACTAAAGGTGATATTTGATAAATCACACCAATACTTCCAGAATATCCAATAGCCTGCTGATCTATTCGAAAATCCACATCTACATCTGCCTCGTATTGAAACCGGTATCCAATGGCATTAAAAAATCCATCTTCTAAAAATCCTAAGCCATCTACATTCTCTCCAACCAATTCCGCCACAGCATCCACTATCTTTAACAAGTTAGCATCTGACCCACTCGCTATACTTTTGATAAATGTACCGTCTCGATCATCAATTTTGGCTGTTCCTTTGGCATCTGCATAAAATGGCAAATAAAATCCAAACTTTCCAAAAATGGTAAAGTTACCCATGTTAGGAGAATACAATACTATTTGAGGATTGATAGAAATACTTTTTCCTCTTGTAAATAATTCAGAATTGTAAGTAGGTGATTCCACCCTTCCTTGTAATACTTCATTATAATAGTTGAATGACAAATCAATTTCTGTACTTACAAATTGATTAAACCTATAGCCACCATAAATTGCAGTTTTAAGTCCACCGGCATCATTTGTAACAATTGTTCTATTAGAAATCTCTCCAAGGTCTGATTCGAAATAATCACTTATTCCTAAATAGTCTTCAACATTTCTTCTATTAACCGTTAAAAAAGGAACACCATATCCAAATCTAGTACCGAAATACCATTTGCCTTGTGCTACATTGAAATGTTTAGCCTGCTCTTCTTTGAGCCTTTTAAGCATCTCTTTTCTATCTTCCTTTTTATCTTCTTCCGGTATATCTTCTCTCCATTCCCAGCCATTAACTGGTTGATGCTCTTCTTTTTGTGCGAATACACTAATTGAAGTGCTTAATAAAAGAAGTAGAATTGGTATTAATTTCATAGGTGGCTATTTTAAAATTTTGAAGCTATATTAACAAAGAAAATCCTATTTGTAAAAAATCAACCAAATTAATCTAAATTTTAATAAAACAGTAGATAATTAAAGGCATTTTAGCTCAATATATGATATTAGTTTATTAATTATAAATCATTTGAATAATTAGTCCAAAATTTTACCACTTTCACTTTGCAATGCAACGTGAAGTATTTTTATATATTTACAAAATGGAATCATTTGAAAGTGTTGCCAACAAGGTTGTTGTATATAAAATTAGAGAAGCTTGGTTAAATATCGCCAAACTATATAATGAGTTAGCATCAGAATATGATGCTAGTATTTCAATGGCATTTATATTGCTAGCCATTGATCAAAAAGAAGGTACACCAGTTACCAAAATTGCGCCCAGAATGGGAATGGAGCCCAATAGTTTATCTCGTAGTTTAAAAACCTTAGAAGATCAAGGGATGATTCTACGAAAAAAAGATAAAGTAGATAAACGAAAGGTTTATATAAAGCTTACTGAGCAAGGCGCTAAAATGAGAGTAATTGCTTTGAAAGCGGTTTTTAACTCAGAAAAAACTATCATTAAAGATATTCCAAAAGAAAAGCTTGAAATTTTCTTTGAAGTAATTAACCATGTGCCTGAAGCTATTAAAGAATTTAGGAACAAGCTGAGTTTAAAAGAAGTTAGCTAAATAAAAAGAGCCATTACTATTAACTAGCAATGGCTCTTTTTAACTTATTAATTTATTTGATTACTCTATTCCTAACAATTCAACTTGAAAAACCAAAGTTGAATAAGGTGCAATTTTTTCACCTGCTCTTCTTGCTCCGTAAGCTAAATCGTAAGGGATGTATAATTCCCATTTTGAACCTACAGGCATTAATTGTAAAGCTTCTGTCCATCCTGCAATTACTCCACCAACAGGAAATGAAATTGGCTCTCCTCTTTCTACACTGCTATCAAATACAGTTCCATCAATCAAAGTTCCGTGATAATGTGTCTTAACTTTATCATTTGGTCCCGGAGTTGGTCCTGTACCTTTCTTAAGAATTTTGTACTGTAAACCGCTTGGCAATACAACAACACCTTCTTTTGTTTTATTCTCTTCTAAGAATTTTTGTCCATCTTCTTTATTGCCTTCAAATGCTGCAGATTCTTTTTCTTGTTGCTTTGCTTGTTGAGCTTGAGCATATACTTGCCATTCAACTGTTGCCGCATTTACATCTAATAATGTTTCATTACCTGCTAAAACATCTTTGATAGCTTGACCAATCAATTCTGCATCTAAGCCTTCAAAATTTCCTCTTTTAAGATTATCCGCTAATAATATTCCGTAGCTATAACTTGCTTTTTGTTCTGCTGTCATTTCTTCTAAATTTATTTTTTTCTCTTCTTTTTTGCCCCCGGTTTGAGCGTTACAGCTTGTCATTATCAATACAGCTGCAAAAATCATTACTAAATTATTTCTCATACTATTTATTTTACTTTTCAATAATTAAGGCGCAAATCTACTTATTCAAGGTTGATATTCCAATAATAAATCGTTAGAATATGTAAAAGTACCCACCAAACCTATTAATCCATCAATATTAGACTTTATAAAAACAGGTTCTACGAACGGATCAAAAGATGATATTTCGTTTTGTCTATTGATTGATTCAAAATAATCAACTACTTCTTTACCATAATGACGCAATCTAACATTTAAATAGAAGGGTTCTTCTATATTTGGATAATAACCAATATTTTGAACGATATTGAATACGAAACTATTTTCACTTTCTTCTATCCTATTTTTAGAGATATAGATATTAGGTGTATAGGTTTCTCTTAAAACCAAATTTTCTGATATGTAGTTGGTATCACCATTTATAGAATCTATAAACGGTGTATCATAACTAAAAGATTGATCAATACTCACATCCCACTTATAATAACTATTAGTGTCGGGGTTTTCTATACTCATTAAGATATTTTGATTTACTATACCATTGTTTACTAATTCAACTGAAGAGAAACGCTCCCTAGACGGTAAAACCACCAAACTCTTTCCTTTTTCATTTCCTAAGTCAATTTCTATTTCATAATTAATTCCCGTTTGAGCTTTGAAACTATTAGAAGAATAATATATAAAATCACCTCTTAGGTCTGTAGCAAATGGAAATTCGTTTGTCTTATAATATTTTGAAGTATCATTCACCACAGACTCTAAAGTAGAAATTTCACCAGAATTTTGGTTTGTAATCGTAATTAATGCTTCTTTATTGTAGATTAATCTACCAAATTCTCGTTCTACACCATAAACAAAGATTACGGGTTCCTTATCTTCTCCCATCAAACCAAAAACTACCCATTCACTGCTTGTTCCCAAAGGAATGTTTTTGGGATCAATACAACTTACAATCAGAAGTCCAATTAATACATTTAAAAGTATATTTCTCATCATTTTAAAACTCCATTTGATAAGAGATTGAAGGCAATATAGGGATTAAAGAATACTCTTTTAAACTTGCTTGCCTACCGGCACCTTTGCCCAAATTTTCAGAGGTAAGTAAAACAAAAAAAGCATTTGACCTATTATAGACATTATAAATATCGAATTTGAGATTTGATTGCACTCTTCTACTTGACTTTCCTGAGTAAGTAACGCTTAAATCTAGCCTATGATAAGATTTTAATCGATAAGAGTTCCTTTCTCCATAATCAATTGTATAACCGCCGTTACCTTGACTTCTAGGTGTGAAATAAATGTCTTTTGGAACTGTAATCGTATGACCGGTTCCTATAACAAATAATGATGCAACTGACCACCTTTCCGATATTTGATAATTTAAAGACAAGGTAAGGTCATGTCTCCTATCAAACTTATAATTGTACCAATCGCCATTATTCAACTCGTCAAATTGGCGTTTAGCCCATGCTAATGTATAACCTACAAAGCCGGTTAATTTTCCTTCTTGTTTTCTAAGAAAAAACTCCATTCCTGATGCCCATCCATCGCCAAATATTAGTTTATCATCAAAACTGATATCAGAAAAAACATCCACACCTTCTTTATATTCTATTTGATTGCCTAACTTTTTGTAGTAACTCTCAACACTTACTTCATACTGATTTTTATGAAAATTTTGATACCAACCCAAACTAACTGAATGGGCTGTTTGAGGTTTAATTTTATCATTACTACTTACCCATAAATCTAATGGTGTAGTAGCCGTAGAATTCACTAATAAATGAACAAATTGACTAGCATAACTATAACTAGCTTTGATAGCACTTTGATCCGTTAATTGAAACCTTGTAACAATTTTAGGATCTATATTGACATAATATTGATCCCCTTCTTTAAATAAACCAATTCTAACACCATAGTTTAATCCAATTCTATTGGTGATGTTCCAATCGTCGTTAATAAATGCATTAATATGTGTAGGGCTATAAAATTCTTTAACATCGGCTATTCTAGTCGTAACTGAATTATTATTGACTACATCCTTAGTTACTTCAGGTCGAATCATCATATGACTGCCACTAACACCATAATTAAAATAATGCTTCTTAACTGCATGACTAATACTAAACCTTGCACCAATTTCTTTTATGCCTGTATTCAAAGTTTGAGCACCATAACCATAATCAGCTCCAAACATAAAATCGTATTTGGTTTGATAAGCCGATAATTTGGAAATCATTTTATCATTGAATTTATGCTTCCATTCTCCTCCCATTACCGTATTGGACCAAGGAATATTAAAAATGGTATTCTCATCGTTAGTTTTGTCTTGGAAATAAACTAAATCACTACCATTGTAGTAAAAGAGTGATACATCATCCTTTTTTGATGCTTTCCAATTCATTTGACCATAAGCATCATAAAAATAGTATTTCGGCAAGTCTGCTTTTAACTCATCGGAGACCAAGGCTCTCACCAACGAATAAGAGTAAAATGCTCTACCTGAAACGAGAATAGCTAATTTATCTTTAACAATTGGTGCCTCTACTGTTAATTTGGCGGTTACTAAACCAATTCCAGCGCTTCCATTCACTTCTGTAAAAGAAGGTGTTTTAGTGCCAACATTTAAAAGAGATGATAATCTTCCTCCTTGATCAGAAGGTATTGCACCTTTATAGATATCAATATCTTTTATAAAATCTCCATTAAAAATACTAATGAAACCCGCAGCATGAAAAGGATTATATATCGTAGCATTATTCAACAAAATTAAATTTTGATCGCTACTTCCTCCTCGCACATAATATCCGGTTGCAGCGCCTTCAGCAGATTGAATGCCGGGCAGTAATTGAATTGCTTTTAAAACATCGTTTTCGCTTAATAATGCGGGTAGTTTATTTACTTGTTCCATTGATAGCTCTACCAAACTCATTTGATTTCGCTCATAATTATCTCTCGATTTCTGCCCCTTATTGGATATCTCTACTTCTTGTAACTCAAATCCTTCAGACAGTTTTATTTCAATATTGGTAATATCTGCAGCATCAATATCCATTGTATCCGTTACAAATCCTACGTAACTTACTACTATTCTATAAGTATCAGCTAATGAAACTTGAACGGCAAAGTTGCCATCAATGTCAGTAGTAGTACCTGTATTCTCGTTTTCTAACCAAATGGTCGCTCCTATAAGTGCCTCTAATGAACCATTATCTATCACCTTTCCAGTAATGGTATTAGATTGTTGCCCCATTGCAAATGGAAAGTAAAACAATATAAACATCAATGATAGAGTAACAATTTTCCTCATTTAAAAACAAATATATAGCACTATTATGGTAATCGTTAACTATAAGAGCAAGAAGATAACCATAATATTGGTTATTAACAATTGTATCAAGTAATGGTTTATGACTATTTCAAATATAGCGTACCTTTGTGTCTGATTTTACAAATAAAAACAAGGCTTCATGAGGAGAGTTATTTTTATTATGCTTATGGTTTTTACAACCAGCATTTTTGCTCAAGTTAAAGGCACATTAGAAGGTGTTATTACTGATGCTGAAACTAAAGAAACATTGATTGGTGTAAATATCATTACCAATGAAGCGACTGGTACAACAACTGATTATGATGGTAACTATACACTTACATTACCTATTGGAACATATCAGCTAAAGATTAGTTACGTTGGCTATGAAACCATTTCAATGACCGTTGAAATAAAAGAAGGCACTACCGCTTTAAATATTGAAATGGAATATCAAGCAAGGCAGTTTGATGATGTCGTAATCAGTGGAAGTCGATATGCAAAAAGAGCGAGCGAAGAGGTTATTTCTATTGAAGTTATAAAACCGCAATTAGCTGATAGGACTAACTCAATTAGATTGGATGACCTCATCAAAAAAGTGAGTGGTGTAAATGTAGCAGACGGACAAGCAAGTATTAGAGCCGGTAGTTCGTGGTCATATAGCGTAGGAAGCCGTGTTAATATTGTTTTGGATGGGCAGTCTTTACTTACGCCTGACCGATCTAGTATTAAATGGCAGTATCTACCTATGGAAAGTGTAGGACAAATTGAAGTACTAAAAGGTGCTTCTTCTATTTTATACGGCTCATCTGCTATGAATGGTACCATTCATTTACAAACTATAAAGCCTACCACTACACCTGAAATGAAATTTGTGAGTTATATAGGAATGTTAGATGATTATGCTAACCCTCTTTATAAAAAGCCAGGAAGGTCAAGGATGAATACCGGTGGTTATTTTAGTAGAGCACATAAAGTTTCAGATAAATTTGAATACGTTGTTGGTGTGAATGGTAATTATAGTGAATTACCTTATGATGAATATATTGACTACCATATTAGAACCAACTTATACACTAAGTGGAACAATAAAGAAAAAAGATCTTCAACTGGATTTAGGTTAAACTTTACTCATTATCAAGAATCTGAATTCATTTTTTGGAAAGGTCCAGACGAACTGGCCTTAACACCAATTGAAGCGATAAGGTTTAAATACGTTAATTTCAATGTGGATCCCTACTATATTAAATTCGATAAAAAAGGTAATAAACACGAGTTAAAATCTAGATTATACTACTACAACCCTAATAATGGTATTAAAGGTGGTTTTGTTAATCTTGATTATCAATTTCACAAAAGATTTGACAATGCTTGGACCATTATAACCGGTGCAGCTACGGAATCCCTTTTGGCTTATGACAATGACTTTACACCTGACCTTCAACAAGCTTATAAATGGGCATTATATGCTCAAATTGATAAGAAATGGGACAAAGTTTCATTAACAGGTGGATTGAGATCGGAATTTTTCAAATTTAATAATGGATTTGGTGCAGCCTATGGCTTTGTACGAAATAATAAAGTTTCAGGAGAAATAAAAGAAGTTCCTGTTCCATTGATGAGAATGGGCGTAAATTATAATCCGGTTAAAAATACTTTTGTTCGATTCAATATTGGACAAGCATTTAGATTACCTAGTATTTTAGAGTATTTCATTGAATATAATTTTAGTGGTATTTCAATTAAATCTAATCCTGATCTAAAACCAGAATATGGTTGGACATCTGAAATAGGATTTAAGCAAAATTGGCAAACGAAGAAAAATGTTTATACCGGTTCATTTGATTTAGCAATTTTCTGGCAAGAATATAAAGACTTAGTTGAATTTCAGCCTGCTTTAGAAGATGGAGTAGCTTTAATACCGGTAAACATACCTACTGCAAGAATTGCGGGCTATGAAATTACTTTAAAACAAAACATTCAAGCTAAAACAAATAATTTATCTTTTGACTTTGGGTATACCTATGCTTTCCCTGTTCAACAATCTGGCATTGTAGGATCTCAGTATAAAAACATTGGCACATACCTAAAGGACTTGTTTAAATATGCCGGTAAAATTGAGAATACACCTGCTAGTATTCAGAGAAATGCTATGTTAAAGTATAGAAATAGGCATTTAGTGAATTTAAATGCAGAATATAGCAATGAATTTTTAAGTCTAGGTGTTTACGCCCGTTATTACAGTAATTTAGAAAACGGTGATTTTGAGTTTGATAACGGCGATATTAGTATTATTCCTGGCATTAATGAATATTGGCAAAGTAAATTTCCTCAAGGTGATTTAGTATTAGACATAAACATTGGTTTTCATTTTACTAAGCAACACAGTATTGGTTTTAACGTAAAAAATCTTACAAACCGAGAATACAGTTTGAGATTAGCAAAAATTGAAGCCCCACGAAGCTTTACTTGGCAATACAATTATACTTTTTAGAAGAGGTTTAACGAAAATACGGGCGTTTGTCTCCTTTTTCCTATTCGAGTAAGGTTTTATAAGTAATAAATCTGATGATGATATTATAAGGCATTGTTTTTTATCTTCTTTAGTTTTATTAAATATGTAATGATTTTAGAAAGCCACAAGTGACGTTCGATTTTTTTTATCTTCAATAAAAAAATATCACTTAACACTCGCGGCAGCCTGAAAGAAAGACTTGGGGCTAGCTGGTCTATGTAGCTATAGATGAGTTGGCAGATGAAGATATAGAATCGATTTACGATTTTTATGGAGGGGAAGAATATGCATCAGATGACGATTCTATTGAATCTGCAAGTATAATTATCGAAAGAGAAGGAACTAAAGCTTATGTCGATTACACAATCACTTTAAAAAACAGTAGTGTTATAAATGGCTGTTTTGAAGGCATAGTTAAGTTAAATACCCAATAGCACTAAACGCACCAAAGAATAACAATAGTCTAAAACTAGATACTAGAATAAGATTAAAGGCATACAATCTTATTGCCAGCTAATTTTCCGCTTGAAGCGGCTTTATCTGTAGTAAAACAAAATACTTGACTGCTTTGACAATTGAGCAAATGAATTCTTTTTATTGTCTCTTATAAAATGCTTGATGCTTGCTGCCTCCTATTCTTATACATAAGCTCTTTTTGAGCGTTAAAGAAATAAAGCTCATATAGCTATCAGAATCCAAATTACTATCTCTCTCAGCTTATTAATTGATAAATCTTAAATGTGTATAAGATTAAAAGACTTAACTGTAAGACATAAGTTAATATTTAAACTAATCTCCCCCCATTCGCATTGAATATGGTTTCCTAATTTAATCATTAAGCAGTTGAGAGTTGTTTTTTTGGCGGATAAAAAGCATTGTAAAATGCTGCTTAAACTATAAAAAAAAGGTGGAATAACAATCGTCATTCCACCTTCCCATTTTCCATTTAATAAAATACTATTCTCTTACGAACTTAGCTTCTAATCGCTGTCCAGAATTTACATCAAATAAACTAATGATATAAACGCCACTTCTATACTCTTCAACATTCAATGCAAAAGGACTATTCAATCCTTTTACAGCTGTTATAGATTTAGTTTCCATCAATCTTCCAGTAATATCTAATACATTCATTTCAAACTCAGTATTATTTGCTGATTGTAACTGAATGTTTATGACCCTATTAGTAGGATTCGGATGCAATTTCACTATTGCGGTTTTAAGAATGCCACCACTTAGTTCAATTGCAATAATATCACTGTATTCAAAAGAACCATCAAAATCAATTTGTTTCAATCGATAGTAATTTATTCCTTCAATTGGTGATACATCGGTAAAGTTGTATGTCTGCTCTTCAGTAGTCGTTCCACTTCCATCAACAGTTCCAATTTCAGTAAAGCTAATAGCATCAATACTTCTTTCCACCACGAATAGATCGTTATTGATTTCAGAAGCTGTAATCCATTCTAACTCATTAACCTCTGCATCATTCCATCCCACAAACGAAATCAACTCAACCGGTAATGGGCTTTGCAATGAATCACTAGCACCAGATGCTCCGGTACCACCTGAGAATCCGGTAAGACCTTGCATTTCAACATACTGTATGCCATTACAAGTGATATTGGTATTATCCTCATCGTAATCTTGAGCAAAATGCCCTACACCACTAAAATCGGTAAATACGAAAGGTGTAAACTGACCTGTTTCAGACCATTGTTTACTTTCAATATACCTTGGATGAACTTGACTTGGATCAAAATCTACTCCATTTTGTGTTTTAAACCATTCGAACGGCTCAATAACTAATCCCGGGAATAAAGCAAAGGTTTGCGCCGCTGCGATGATTTCATCCTTTTCAGATTGATCGTAGTAGAATTTAACACCAACCGGAAAAGCAGGATCGATAGAACCTGAAGTCACATCAAAATCCCAATACCTTCTCATCGTATAAGTTGCAGCGTTTGGTATATCTTCAGCAGATGTATAATTAGGTAAAACGTTAATGGTTGCGACTCCATCCATGGTATTACCATTAGGGAAGACAGAGAATATTAATATATCATCTTCCCAGAAATTAGGATACTCAGGATAAGTGTTTCCGGTAGCTGCTGTTGTACCGTTATCATTAAAGTAATGTCTCCAATTATCAATTGTAGTACAATATCCGTTAGATGATGTAGACCCTAATGGTGGCAATTCAAAGTCACGTCCTTTACAAATTTTCTCTATTACGATTGATCCTTCTGATACTTGCGGAGCAGATACATCAATTTGAATAATGTAAGTTGTTCCGGTATCAAGGTCATCATACAATGAATTTGGTACATTAATTGGCACCACATCTCCTATTAGTAAGGTTACTTGACTATTAATGGCATCTCCTGCAGCACAATCATTTGTTTCATAAATTACTGTACGTACAATAGGATTTCCATCACAAGGCGTATCATCTTTAAATATGGATACGGTTAAGTTGTTATAAGCGTTCACTGGCAGAAATCATTATTTCCAACATCAATATCAGCAATTTCAAACGTCAACACATAGCCGAAGCAGAAATCATCTGTATCAAATTGGAAATAGGTAGAGTGTGTCGGATCGTCATTGGCATTACCCACTGAGTAGCCTTCACTTACCGGTTCCGTTGTCATGGTTTGTAAATTAAAACAATAGACGGAATCAAATTCCATTGGTCCGGCTGTTACAGCGTCTAAGCATTCATCTGCAGAACATTGTTCAATAAGACAAATTCCAAATTGCTCATTCATATCTGTACCGCCATCATTAAATACTTGTAAGTATATAATATTACCCGGCGTAGCGGTAATACTGAATTCTACATCACTACCGTTACCGCCACTTCCGCAATCTAACTGCGTCATTGAGCCACATGCTCCGGAAACTCCTGCATCGTATGCCACAATGTTTAATGTTGAATTATTGGTACCAAAAGAACCATATTCATCTTCCCCTTCAACTTTTACATATCCGGTTGCAGGCATGGTAAACTTATACCAAGTTTCACCACAGTTCTGACCACATCCACTAGGTGGATCCATTGACAAAGTAGGATCACCATAATTCTCAACATCAAAAGCTCTTCCGCCATAGAAGCAAGATGTACTTCCGGAAGGTCCTGTTAAATGGAAAGTTAAATCAGTAGCATTAGCACAGAAGTTATTAGAAGGACCTGTGTATGCCGGTTGGTTATCTACAATTGACAATGTAAAGTCACCATCTAAACCAGCATCAGAACCATCTACCTGTAAGTAATATCTTTCTCCCGGTTTTAAGCATTCCGGTGTAATTTCTTCATCGAATACGGTACAGTTTAATGGAATATAGCTCATATCAACCTCTTCTGCCCCAGCAAAAGTGGCCGGATTAGAGAAATGATACAAATGAATCTCCGGATCTATACCTCCACCAATTGGCCAGAAACAGTTGTCGCCGTCAACATTGATGGTTACATCTGCTGAAGGAGGGGCTACAAATGAATACCAAACCGTTCTAGAAGCATATGTTCCAACACCCGGCTCTCCGGATTGTGTAGTGGCACAATCGTTGTTTTCAGGAGACAATACTAAAGGCGTACCACTTATAGTAAGTGGATTGGCAATAGCATGGGCAATATCATCTCTAGTTGGTTTAGAAGAAGTACCGTTAGCTGTAATGGTTAAGTTAAAGAATCCTCTCCATTCATCTGTGGTGAATCCGATTCCATCTTCCCATCCATCTATTTGTACCCAATATCTTGTATTCTCTGCAAGACATACATCATTCACGTCTTCATCCCATAAGATTGGGTCGAAGCCGGCATCAATTTCTGTCATGGTTCCATTACAAGTTCCATCACTTGATTGGAAAATGGCCACTTGTAAGTTTAAACCATCGTTAGTTGGTGCACCGCCTAAACTATTGGCATCGAAATTTACATTAATATTGTTGCCCGGACTGGAAGGGGTAATAAATGAGAACCAAACTGTATTATCCACTGTGTAATTAATCAATGGACTAGTAATGGTAGTTACCTCACCAGCTTCAATGGTGGCACAATAGTTATTTCGAGTGCCTGAGAAAACAGAACCAAATAATGTTGGAATCTGTCCTAAATCTCCTAGGTTGTCCAGGAGCGGCATCACACATATTGTCACTAGTAGTAGGTCCTTTAGATTGATCGATGTCAAATCTACATCAAAGTTACCTTGTGAATTTAAACCCGATCCATCTACCATTAACCAGTAGGTGGTACCCGGATCTAAACAATAAAACTCAGTTGTTTCTGTAAATGGTACATTGATGAGTCCATAATCGTCGAATTCGTATACTGCAGTAGCGGTAGCACAGTTATTGCCATTGCTTGAAGAATACAAGGCGATTTGCGGATCCATGGCATCCCCAAACGGCCACGGCCAATCACTCGTAATAGTTGCCTCAAGTGCATAAGTAGTTCCACCGGCCGGAGTGGTAAATGAATACCAAACGGTATGATCTCTACCAAAGTTATCCGGATCCGGAATAGCTTGTAAATCAGCACATCTATTGGTTTCATTAGCATCTGTAATCGTGGTTCCAATAGTTGGCCACATACCCGACATAACCGTTGCAGAACAAATATCATCATTAGCCGGAGGTGTTTCAGTAGGTACAATTTCAGAAATTACAAAATCAAAGTAACCTTCTAAATTAATCGTAGCTCCATCAACCAATAAATAATAGGTTTCTCCTGCTGTTAAACAGTTAACATCAAAATCGATATTATCGAATGGTGTCAATGCTTGATCAAATCCTTGTACTGAAAATGAGTCTTGTGGGTTAGCACAATTTGTTCCTACATTTTCAAATACTGCCGCTTGTAAGTGAATATAATCACTTTGACTAGCGTAGCCCGGATTATTGTTAAAACTAATGTTTACCGACCCATATCCATTGCCATTGTAATCAGGTGCAATAAATGAATACCATACGCCTTGATCAACATCAAATGATCCCGGCCATCCACCCGAGGATCAGGATCACCGTTTGAGGTGGCACAGTAATTATTTTCCGCTGACATACATAAACCGGCTCTTGGTCTTAAACTTGTACTTGATTTAGGTCCTGTTTCAATATCGCCTAAAAATTCAGCATCGCAAATGTTATCGTTTGGTGCCGGACTATCTTGAGGATCTGCCTCAAACTCCAGTTCAAATTCACCTCTATCCCAATCGTCTCCACCGGCAACAGCTACGGCTTCACCATCAACTGCTAAGTAATAAGTTCTACCCGGTATTAAACATTCTACCGTCATATCTTCTCCACTACTCACCGGAGGCACATCAAAATCATAATCTGCCACATGAAGGTCTGCATTGGTAAATACATAAGAACAAATATCTTGTCCATCCGGAAGGTCATAAACGGCTAACATACCATTTAGATATTCATCATCTACTGTGGCAGTCAGTGGATTACTCGTATTTAATCTAATTTCTAATTTACCAGATTTTGGTGCTACAAAAGAATACCACACCATTCCGGAAGAGGCGGGCCATTCAGTTGGTGTAGGTTCATTGTTTACTGTACCACAATAGTTGTTTTGACCTGTTAAAGTAACTGTATGATTACTGTTACAAGCATTCCAAAGATTTAATTGAGTAGTATTGGAAGTAAAAGGAATCGCATTACACTGGTCATCATTAGGTGTTTTAACTCCATAATCCTCAAATTGTAATTCAAAAAATCCTTGTTCGTTCAATCCGTTTACCCCATCAACAACTAAGAAATAATCGGTGAATGGGTTCAAACAATTCACGATTAACGATTCGGAGTATGGACCATCTTTAACCGTAGCTAAACCATCAGAAGAACCTTTTATTTGCCAAATACCAGAGCTACAAGTTCCTCCAGTTCTTTCAAGCACCATCAATTCCAAATTAATCTCATCTCCTGACAAGAATCCAACATCATCTCCAATAACCGGATCAGAAGTAGCTGTAATCTTCACACTACCTTCTCCAAAGGCATCAGCATCCGGCGTTCTAAATCTAAAAAATACCGCTTTATCTGTATTTAAAGATGGCATATCTGGTGCGCCTGCCGGCATTGAAGATACCCCACAGAAATTCGACAAATTCCTAACCGTAAAGCTACCACTATCAGGTACTGTACCTAAAAATCTGGTGCCGTCCCAATTTGCAGCAGAATAGTTACAGAAATCCGTGGCGCCTTCGTAAGGGTAATAAGATCTTAATTCAAATGTACCTTCATCATAGCCTAATAAATCATTAGCGCCATCCACCATAATGTATACATCACGGGTTGGATCTAAACAAGTTACTATCATTGTTTCACCACACAATCCTCCAACACATAAGGCAGGAATACCGGTATCCCATTCTCTATCCACATAATCTCCTGAACCAGGTCCATCACCGAGTAATAAATTACAATCGTCGGTACCTGTTTTGTTTTGATAAACTGCCAACTTAACATCTATATTATCACTTCCGGTATTTTTAGCATCCAACACCAGTGTTCTGCCCGGAGCTTGTGTTTTGTACCATACTCCATGATTGTTGCTTGACAACGTCCAATCCGGGTTAGGTTCGTTACAATTGGTAGCATTAACATTAGATTGATTGGTTAAACCCGGTTTAGTATAGTTATTACCAAATGCCGGTACTGTAGCCAATGTATAAGCGCCACATGGCTTATCGTTTGCAGGTGGAGCGGCAGATGCTGTGACTGTCATATCAAAATTAGCAAGATCACAAGTTGACAAGCCTCCTGTTTCTACCTGAACGTAATATCTTGTATTCGCTTTCGGACAATCGATTGTCCATCTATCTTGTGTTACACCGGTGATATCATTATTACTTCCTACTTGAGAAATATCTCCAAAGCTACATCCGGATCCATCCCATTCGTAAATTCTCACCCATCCGGCAGTTGTTACTCCTCCTGCACATACACCTCCTGTTCCATCATAAGCATCTACATCTACTTCAATCCATTGCCCAACAGTTGAGCCGGTTGTGAAATAATACCAAACGGTTTCATCACTTCCACTTGTATTGGGTTCGCCTGATTGATCAGTAGCACAATAATTAGAGAAATTGTTTTGCACAAGAGCAGAACCACCAGCATTTATTGTACCGGTACCAACAGGTAGTGCAGAACAAATAGCATCCGGACCTTTTACTTTGTTAGGCGAAGAAATTTCCATACTATAGCTACCAGTTGAACACAACCCTGTTATATCTACTTGCATATAATACGTTCCGGCAGAAGGACAATTATAATAATCGCCTACCCCCACATCAATATCTTCCAAATAGGTTAAACTGCTAAAGCCATTTGATGACCAATTAAATGGACAAGAAATATTGCCTCTGTACAATCGCGCCCAACCGGTACAAACACTACCTGCATCCACATCAAAGTAAATGGTGGTAGGCTGATTGGTGGATCCAACTGTAAATGTATACCATACCGTATTATCTTGCCCTCCCGGCTCACTTAAACTACATTGATTTTCACTTGTGTATGAACCATTATCACGAGAATCTGTAAAAGTGTCACCCGGATCTAATTGACCAAAGTTACGAGCAGAGCAAATATTATCATAAGAAGATAAATTACCGCCAACTTCTACATTCAAATGAAATTTTTCAATATTATCAGAAGCCGGCCAAACTGTACTTTCTGAGACGGCAACAAAATAGTATCCCGGAGCAGGATTATCTACACCAAAATTATAGGCCCCTGCACCTCCATTATCTGACAAATTACAAGTGCTAGCGCAACCACTTGAACTAGAACTATAACGAACTGTATTTACAGATGTCCATGCTGTAGCTGCACCATTATCTTTTACACTTCTAAATCTTAAAAACTGCTTATTGGTGCCTCCAAAATAAACTCTATACCAAGTAGTACCGGTTGTACAATCCATCGTTTGATTACTGGCTACCGTCCAGTTACCGGTACTGGATACATTAGACGCAGTATAGTAAGAACAAATTGACCCATTCCATACCCCGCTGGAGTTAATATTTAATGGCCAAGTACCGCTAGATCTATAAGTATTCCATGTTAAATTTCTCCAACAACCAGAAGAACCATTACCTACTTGATAGGTTGTAGACCCCATATTGTCATGACCGGGATAGTGTGTATAGGACTGAGATTCCTGCGTACGACAATCTTTAATGTCAGCATCTGTACATCGTGTGGGCCAAACAGTTTCGGAATCCCATAAATCACCTTCTATCGTCCAAGTAGCCGGACAATACACCGGAGATGGGTTTGAAGTCCATTCAATATCATCACAATAATCTCCTCTATCACCATCGGTTGCAGTACCTTCACAGTTATCCGCACAGGTTTGACCGGAGCTCCAACTAGCACTTCCGGTAATATTAACTTGTGCTTCAGCATTAATCGCAAATATGATAAGGAAGCTCATCAAAAGGCTCCGCCGAATCCATTTAAATTGATTTTGCTGATTGTTTAACCCTATTGTTTTAGATTGCGTGTAAAAATTAACCATAGTAAAAGTTTTAAGTAGTAGGTAGGTAATTATAAAAGCTTGAAGCTAAATTGCTTCCTATTTTTTAAACTTAATTTTATTGATTTTGAAAATATTGGGCATACTTCGAAAAATTAACGCCCTCTGCTTGTAGTTCAGCCATGCGTTCTCTCATGAGCTGATACTGCTGATCTAAGGTTAATTTAGTTCCTCGCTCTTCCGCCGCTAAATCCGGTACTTCAATCAACATTTGTGTGATAATACTCTCAGCAATCTTACCGCTTTTGTAGGCGTGGTTAGTGGGATGCTGTAAATCATATTGATCTAGAAGATACAGCCCAAATTGCTTAACATCAACAGGCCACAAATTAAAATCCATCTGCTCAATGGTTTTGCTATAAATCAAATGGCGTTTGTTGACATCCAAATTATTGTTATCAAAATCCGAACTCAATTGAGTGAGGTAATCTCGTTGAGATTCCACAGGCATTTTAGCAAATGCACTTTGGTTGGCTTCAATTACGAAATTTAAATTCCGTCTCTTGTTAACGTCCCAATCTTGGGCATTTACAGAAATGTTAAAGGAAAATAGGCATAAGAAGGTGAAAATAGTATAGCAATATCCCATAAGAAAATAGTTTTTTTCGTTTTAATAACAGTATGTTTTGTCAAATAATACCAGGGAATTTATGTATACTTTTTATTAATCAGTTAGTAAGGATTTATAAATATAATACATTATTTTTTTAATTACTCAAAAAGCAAACATTTATTTTTGAGGAAACCTCACGATTTATCTTAAAATAAATAGCAATTCGGTTAAGCTATTGTTGTTTCTACATTATCTTGAAAGAAGTTAAAATTGGAGTAAAATACTACCGGTGAACATCTACTTTGTATATATTTTTTTATTACTTGGATAGGGAGTAATAAATTGATTATGTTTTAAATATCTTAATTCATAATCACAAATATTAATATGTCTGTAGAATAATGGTGCATAGACACTACTATTAATAGAGCAAACAATATCTAATTCCATTCTTACGTCTTCCTTATCTCTACCTAATTTTTTCAATAAGTGATCTCTGATTTGAAGTACTAGAATAGGTTTATACAAAATGAATTTTCGCTGCCTGTCTGACAATCTGATGCTAGCATCAATCTCATTATTGGTTATTTTATCATAGAGGTATATATTATACCTTCCTTCCATACCACTCCTACCGGCAGATTTCATTCGCCAGGCAAACATTACGCCTTCTCCCGTCCAATCAACATTCCCTTTAATAAAATGATGTCTTACCGGTAAAAACAATTGTACAAGGAAATAGACTCCAATGCCACCAACAATCCACTTGTTAGCAGTAAACACCTTTTTTGAAGCCGTATTTTCAATATTTGCATCTATCTTTTTATTGACTATTCTGTTCCATAAATCAATTGGCCAATTGGGTTGAAAAAACAATATGGAGACCCAGATCATTAAAAATGGAAATATTCCAATTGATAATGTTTGTGCGTTTATCAAGTGAAAGCTAATGATGGCAATTATTGCTAATAATCTTGTTCTCTTAAATAACAATAGAAAACCAATGCACAAATCAAAAATAAGTCCTGACCAAGAATAAAAATATACGAAGAACATAGAATGAAAAAATGGATTATCCGCGAAATCTGCTCCTTTAAAAATCGCTGTTCGCATGGTCCAACCCGATAACCAATCGTAGTTTAACTTAACCAGTCCGGCACAAAAATAAACCCATACCACTTGAAACTTAAACAAAACCAATTGCCAATTCGGTATGGTATAAGTCTTTTTCCTTTTAAAAAAGTTTTTTATGGAAAAAAGCTTGTCAGCGTCTACGACCAACATGAAACCTAAAAACAAAATCAATAAATAATAATGATTATTATAATGAGACATATCAACTAAAAAAAAATAGAGATAGCCTAACAAGTACAGTAATATTGCAATTCTATAAAGGAAGCCAATGACAATCAATACAGCTGCAACCTTCATCATTACAATAATCGCAACCAACCAATGTTGTGGTAAAAGGTTTACCCATTCAAAAAAATAATATTTAAAAAGCACCTCAAAAGAAACGATATCATTGAGACTGTTTCCATCGATTTCAGTAGCCAATCTACGAGTTTCAAAGAAACAAATCACTCCAAAAAAAATGCGAAAAACACTAAGCGATGCGGCACTTACTTGTTTGAAAAGAAGATTTTCTAATTTACTATAGTAATGGTTCCATGGCATTAATAATATATTGACTAATAATGGAAATAATCTAAAATATCCCTTTTATACTTATCTAAGACAATTCCATTGGCGTCTATTAAATATGTCATTGGATAAGGATGTTTCAAATCTACATCAAAAAAGTTATTGATAACCGGATCATTTAATCTGTTTAAATATTGAGGAAGATCTTCAATATATAGGTTTATATAGGCCAGTTCCCATTGTACTATATCACTTTTAACATTAATAAAAATCAACCGATAGCCTTTATTAAAAAGTCCGCTTTCATTAAAATCATCTCTCCAATTTGCAATAATTTCCCAATGTATTTTCCAATCGGGATTATAAAATACCAGTATTTTTTTATCCCCTTCCATTTCGGACAATTCCACCTTTATTAAAATCTTTATCTCTAACGCTAAAGTGCCCCGCCTTTTCTCCAATCAATGTATAGGCTCTCATCTTCATAAGCTTACCAAATTCCCAATGTTCTAATACTCCTATCGATTCGGTATCTGCATCTTTCAGATAATTGTTCCAATAATGCATCATCGCCTTTTCCAATTCGTGATCACTGAATGTGTTAAATCGATGGTAGTATAATTTTAGAATATAATGATAAAGTACTTTATTAACGGCAACTTTACTGAAGAGGCTATCCATGTACACAATCATCGAATCGCTATGATAATTATCGGGATGATTAATCAAATTATTCACCCTTCTTTCCAACATTTTTGAAGATGAAAGCATATCATTTTCTACTACTATTTGATCAATAAAATCAGCCTTCCCATTCGAAAACGCTGCATATTGAGTCATTAATTCCTTAAATGCTTCATTACCAAAAAAAGGCAATTTTGCGCCTTCATCTACTTTATTCACCTGTGTCCAAACTAAATCCGGATTTTGATTTAATATTTGATCTCTATTGTATCGTATAAGGTTTAGTAAACTATCTTCTCTCTGTTTGTCTGCCTTATTTTGTATTTCAATCAATTGGTTAAGCAATGGCAGATTTAATTTGAGGTCTTGGTATAAAACAGCTGTGTTTTTATTACCCGTAACTATTACATCTCCGAGTAAATTGCCGGATGTTGTAGTGATGGCAAAGTCATTTCCTTCGTAAATAAACTCTAATCTTTCATATTCTAATGAAGGAATAGTAACGCCATAAATAATATTATCTCGCAATAATTGCTTGGGTACAACCAGCTTACCTTTTTTAACTTTGATGGTATCAAGTATGTAATTTACGCCTTGTTCGAATTCAGATAATAATACAAAATCATCTTTTAAATCAGTTATTTTAATTTTTACTTGAGCGGAAGCAGCAATATGAATAAAACCTAGAAATAAGAATATAATTATTGATTTTACTTTCATATATATTATATTGTATCTTACTTTTTTACACAAAACTTTACCAATAAATTAGCAATTAAATTTAAACTTATTTTTGCTCATATTCATTTCTAATCGTTTTGCCAATAATTAGATAAATGCAGTCTATTTTTTTCGAGAAAAACAAACTATCATTCATTGCCCTTGTGATTATTCCAATATTGGTAGTTATAATTTATGGGCAAACTTTAAATTTCTCTTACAATATAGATGATGAATATTACATCAATCAACTTCCGGAACAAAATACAACCTTTTTCGAAAAGTTAGCTTCGATCAACCAACCCTTTAACCAGTCGGATTTTAGACCGGTTACCTACACTACTTTTTTAATTGAATCTACTTTCTTTGGAAAGTCCGCTAAGGTTTTCCACCTTTTCAACCTCATTTATTACAGCATACTCTGCTTCACCATATTCCTTATTTTTCAGTTTATTTTTAGAACCGCCAAAATTGAATTAGCATCGTATATCGCATTGCTTATTGCGGTGCTCTTTTTGCTTCATCCCTCACATGCCAATGTAGTAGCTAGTATTAAAAACAGAGAATCAATACTTAGCTTAAGCTTTGCACTTTGGGCGCTGTATTTTTGGATTCATTTTCTAAAACAAACCAAACCTATAAGGTTGGTCTATTTTTTTTTATGCATTGGCATTTTACTGCTTTCCATTTTTGCCAAAGTAGAAAGTATTGTATTTCTGTTGATTCTTCCCGTTACCGGATATTTTATTGTTCCTTACTTTTTTGATAGAAGAAAAGTATTCGCGACTCTAATTTCAGTAGCTGTTTTTTTTATAGTTTGTCTCGTATTAGTTTTCATAATAAAAGATATACCAAACTATCAGCTTGACAATGCATCCATTGTAACCGCCGACGAAAGCCCAATAGATTTTACGACGAGTATGATAAAAAGATGGGCTGTAACTTTCCATACATTTTTTATGTATGAAATGTTTATGATTTATCCCAAAGGGTATTATTTTTATTTCGGTTACGATACCATTGATCTTTGGACCTATAAAAATATTTGGCCCTATCTATTTGGAGTCATCCATTTGGTATTTTTAATTTTCCTTATTGCATTAACTAAAAAAAGAAATATTTATGCATTGGGACCATTGATCTTTTTTATAGCCATTTTCCCTTTCCTAAATTTATTTATCAGTGTGGCAGGCATCGTTGCTGTTAGATATTCATTTATTGCTTCGTTAGGATTTTGTATGGCACTAGCGCAATTGATTTTTTGTTTATACAGCAGGCTAAAAAAGTACAATATCGGAAAACCTGTTATTGCCATTACAACTCTATCAATACTAATACTCTACGGTTATTTTTCTCGGCAACGTGCACAGGTTTGGAAAGATAGAGTAACGCTTTTTAATCATGATTTACCTTATTTAGAAAAATCAGTAGTGGCCAACCGAATGGCTTGTACCTATTACATTGACAAATACGTTAATGATAAGGATTGGAAAAATGAACAAACACTCAAAAAAGTTATTGAATATGCCGACAATGCGCTTAAAGT
>JAWKKV010000007.1:0-224320 GCA_041393015.1 Chitinophagales bacterium
CTGTTCCTCCAGAAAAGCTTCCAATGTTAGCCAATTCAACATATCTAACACCATTTTCAACACCATAATTTATATCTAAATCAGATATGATATAATAGTCGAAATGGCTCCAATTATTACCATTGTTGATTAAGGTATGGGTAAAATCTAAACCTACGGTTTTGAACCATTTCCATGGTCCTACACTCGTTTGCGGTGCCCATGCTTGAGCCGCTGTTAATTCAGAAAGCATAGCATTTACGGCATTCACGCTATCGATTACACTATAGTAAAATCGAACTTTAACGGGTGTTACAATCGTGCCTGTCACATCAACATTCCAATAACGTCTCATCAAAAATGATCCATCAGCTACTTTTAATGGTGAAGGTCCACGTAATTTAACATCCCAAATGGTTCCATTATAATTTGGACTTCCGGCCCCTAAATCAGGTCTAATGGATAATTCCACATCAGCTGTAAATGTATTAGTACCTCTTTCAATCGCAAAGTAAAACTCATTCCAGTTGGTATTATCATCCGTATAATACGTCCAGCCATTTTGATCACATCCATAAGTTAACCCTGCTTTATCAGAAACAAACAAGACAACATTTCCAATTGGGCTGACAACGGTTACTTCAGCCGTTTCAACCTCATCGGCACAACCTTCTGAAAATACAAATCGTTTAAACTTATAGGTGGTTGTATTTCCGGCAACTAAAGGAATACTTACCGAAAAATCTTCAAGTGTATCTGCAGCATTTGCAGTATAGCCACCACCATTCACACTTTGTGCCCAAGCAAAATTAAAGCTTCCATTTCCTCCGCTTAAAAATGATTTAGGTGTTCCGTTAAGTGTAGCCATAGTAGCATTATCACCGCAATAAACCAATGGATTGGGATCTAACACAGCATTTCCTGAAATAGCCGGATAAACGGTAACCTTTATTACATTGCTTGTATTACTGCATTTATCAGAGTCTACATTACGTCTAAATTCATAAACGGTGGTAACTCCTCCCACTAACGCATAGGTTGGATGATCATAAGTTAAAGTATTATTGGTACCTGCCGCAGCTGTCCAAGTGCCTCCATTTATGCTTTGCTCCCAACTATAGGTATTGGTACCATTACCACCGGAAGGCAGTAAACCTGCAATTGGTGCCGGATTATCTCCATCACAAATATCAAAATCTGCCGGTAAAACGTTATCAGTTATTTCAGGATAAATAGTGTAGCAAATTACATCACTGGTATCTACACAAGTAAAATTAGTAACGATTCTTCTGTAGCAGTAATTGGTTGATACTCCACCAACAATAGCTAATGATGGCGGATCGTAATCTTCTACATTGCTCGCACCGGGTGCCGTTGTCCATGTTCCTCCATTCACACTTTGCTGCCATTCATATTGGAAGTTTATCTCAATTCCCGCTGAAGGAGTTGAAGCTCCGATTGCCGGCGGATTGGCAGCTGTTGAACAATAAGTATCGTCAGGATCTACCACAAAATTGTTCGATATAACCGGTGCTACAATAATTTCTTTGTATACCGGAATAGACCAACCACAACATGCATCTCTTACTTGGAGTTTAATTTGAAATGTATCTACTCCTCCGGTTTCACTGTTTATGGTAACCATACCAGGATCTTCAACGGAAAAAGTATAAGAAGCTGCTTTGGGATTTGTTCTCGAATAAGTTGGTCCACTAATTCGTTCAATTTCCCACTTCACTTCTTCTCTATTGGAATAGTCAATTATCGTAGACGCCAAATTAATTGTTGTAGACCCACAACCGTCAGTATTAAAGGTTACAGGTTCATCTATAACGGGTAATGTTCTCACATTATCAATGTAAACAAAGTCGTTATAGGTACCGGATGTGGTTACTATATCTTTGATACCTGTACTCGTATAGTAAACTTCTATTGGTGAAGAAGTACTTGAATAAGAAGTTACACCATTAGAAAGGTTTCTCACATAATTTCCGCCACCCGGAAAAGAACTCCAATTGGTCCCCGATTTGGTGAAATCAATTACCGAATAAGTACACCCATTTACATAAGTAGCTCTTACATTTGGTGAAGGATAAGCGCTTCCTCCGCTATTGGTTAATGAACTACTCACCAATGCTATTCCTTGTGCCAATCCAGTTGCACCATTTTGACCGTTTCCGCCTTTGCCTCCGGCACCTCCTGAACCACCATTTCCACCACGTCCAATTTCACCTGTACAGTTAGAAGCACCTGTTCCACCACCGCCGCCACTGCCGCCGGATCCACCGATACCGCCGGATCCACCAGCACCCGCTGTGCCGGCAGTAAATGTTGATCCGAAGTAGTAGTTTCCAGAGCTACTACTCAAATATATTCCAAAAGATCCACCGCCGCCGTAGCCACCGGTTCCTCGGTCACCACCTTCTCCACCGCTGCCGCCGCCGCCGGCTCCATTTCCACCTCCATCATCGCATATCGCACATAAATTCCATTCGCCTTGGCCGCCGCCGCCACCGCCGCCGCCACCGCCGCCACCGCCTTCGCCGTGACCGCCGTCAGTTCCTTTTCCTCCAGGTGTATAAAAATCTCCTGATAATCCCGGAGTGCTTGCAGTACCACCATTCGGAGAACCTGTTCCTCCGGCATTACCCGTACCTCCTGAATTACCATTGCGTCCTTGACAACAACTAGTGGTCCCGCCACTTCCGCCGCCGCCACCAGGATCACCATTTCCTCCATTTGATCCACCACTTCCTGAAACTCCATAATTATGTCCTTCTAAGCCTCCTCGACCACCATTGCCTCCGGCTCCACCTCTTCTTATACCAGTAGAACCAACTGCACTTGCACCTGTTCCTCCATTACCGTGTGAGCCATCACAACTACCATTAGACCCATCGCTTCCTCTAATTCCATTTGTTCCGTCGGCCCCATTTGTGCCATTCAAACCACTATAGCCTGCGCCGGCAGTAATCGTAGAATTTTTGATTTGGAAACCCGTTGAGTTTTTAGCCCAAATCGCATAGTTGGAAGCCCCTCTGTTATCTCTTCTTGTATCTGCGCCGGCAGTACTTAAAATTACGTCTTGTAAAACCCAGCCATTCTTATTATTTACCTTTAACCCAATTCTATGGGTTTGCCCGGTTGCTGTACCATTTTCTTCTGTACCTGTTGCATTTGTAAATACAATTGTAGTTCTATCTTTAGATTTAGTCCAAACGCTACCACTTCTATAAAATCCCCCTTCTATAATGGTTCCATTTTGAGTAATTTCTGCTTTATTACTTTCATTAAATGTACCAACCTCCATTCTAATGTGATTAGTAGTACTGTTAGAAGAAGCTAATGCAGCCGCTAATGTTCTTTTAGGCTGTGCAGCAGAACCTGCCCATGCATCATTTCCGGATAAGGAAACATATAATAAACCACAACTGCTTTCCACTACATTCACCACACAAGTTGCAAATGCATCTGCCCCAGCGCAAGGATCTCCATAAGTAACTCTAATGGTATAACTCCCTACATTGGCAGGAAAAGTGATGTTAGTACTCGAAGCATTTGGTGTTGCAATAGATGCAGTACCCGGACCGGACACTGACCAAGTAAAACTAGATTGATTTACAATGCCGTTTAATCCACTAGTTGGAACAGCAAAGTTATAAGTGCCACCGGCAAAGACGGCTCCATTACATACATTACTAATAATAGAAGGCGCATAGGAACCTAAATAAGTTACTCTTACACAAGGAGAATAGGCAATGCTATATCTATCACCTGTAGTTGATGTACTGCCACTACCGGCTCTATTCATCACTTTTAATCTATAAATTCTCGTTCCCTGCGTGGTTGGAGGCGTATAAGCAGGGCAATTAGCACCTGAAATATCCGTCCAAACCGTACTTCCTCCGGGACATGTTCCGGATGGATCAGGATCAGGAGTAATTACGTCTGCTACTTGCCATTGAAAGTAAGTAGCAGCATCCGTACTTGCCGTAATTGTTGTTGGCGTAGTGCCACACATTATTCTATCGTAGCGAGTCCCCGTACCAAATCCGCCGGAATTATCAATAGTGGCAGTAGGGGCACTAATCGTCCATCTGTATTCAACCCAAACGGACCAATTCTCAAACCGGTACAAACCGTTTCTCAATGGGAAGTCAACAGCATTCCAAGTGTTTGGTGGGCTATCTCTCCATTTTATAATAGGATTAGGTTCCGTATTGGGGTAATGAGCATCGTCATCATTCCCTCCATTAGTTGGGAAACTACAAGTATTAAATTGATTATTGGCACCACAACCATCTTCTTCCCATGCTTCGAAGTCTAATTCAACACTCTCAAATCCGGTTGCAGTAGTATTATAACTTTTAGAAAAAATAGTAGGCGTCGTAGGATAAGTATTCCATTGGGGAATAGGTTGGTCTACATCGGGCGCATCCGTCCAAGCACTAAAAGTTCCGCCATTATCTCTTGCTCTATATTTTAATCTCAATTCCTCATTACCAAAACCACCAATACAACTTACTCCCCAATCATAGTCGCTATCACTCCAAATACCTTTTAACCGAACTTGTACTGTAATAGGTCCATCTTGATAAGGAGTAGAAGCACAAACCGGAGGCAAAGGAGTTACCCATGTCCATCTATAGGCAAATAGAATAGAGTATCTATCATCTCTGTCTCCTGTGATAAAAGATCCATTCCCATCTAAAGCATCGGTTTGTACATATCCTATATCACCTGCCTTGGTTGATCTAAAAGGATTTATAGCAGCCTGCCAAGTAGAATTCACCAAATGCTTATCATCACCATCTAAACAAAAGCTACTGCTAAAAGGATTAGCATTAAAAGATCTGTAGCTATCCCAGCTACCGCAGGCATCTTTTTCATAAGCTTCAGCAATTGTCCATTCAAAAACATTAGGCACCAATGTTTGGTTATATGTTTTATCAAAAATTTTATACCCATTTGCTTGGGGACTTACACCTCCCGGTAAATTTCTATGATCGTATTGTGCCGGTGTAAGCCATTGATGAGAATTTCTATCTTCATATCCTAAATCAAAGCCGGCAGGAGAATAGTCGAATCCTCCAACACCATTGTTTACCCTAATTCTAATGCCTTTAAAAGTAGGTTCTGAACCCGGAGAAAAGAAGTTTAACGATTCTGAACAATCAGCACTGGACCAAACTTTATTGACCCAAACCTCCAATCTAATACTTCCATCATTGTATACCTGACTATACGTAGCTATATAAAGTGGAAATAAAAATACAAGTAGTAAAAATTTTTTCATGTTGGCGGTTTTAATTTTAATTGTTTTCTACTAAAACATATCAGCCATCTAGTTGATGGCCATAACTTTATACACCCCATTTACTTCTATAAATATTACTTCATAGAGTAATGGTTTATCATTTTTATCAACGATATCGATTTTACAACTTATTACTTTAGTCAATTTTGATTCATCGCCATAGAAGGCATCCGAATCAATTAAAGTGATATTTTTTGAATGGTTAATCGCCTTCAATTTAGCTGCTGCGTTATCCACCTCAGCCTCAATTCTCTGTACGGCTACAGTTCTGTCCACTTCTTTAAAAGAAGTAGGATTAGCTTCAAACAAATGAATATACTTTTGAATATCTAAGTCGGAAAAAATAAGTGATTCAGCATTACCTGTAGTTAAGGCTTTGTGTTCAAGTGAACCATAAAGGTTTTGCACGATAGTTTTGTCTACCGATATCTTATTAGATGGCGCTTCATTTGATATGATAGTTCCTCTGGAAGAGTTACGTTCCCATTTTGAGCAAGGAGTAATGAGGTTGGTTGAACTACCGAAAAAAATCAGTAATGCATAAAGGTATAATTTTTTTCATAAAAGCTTTTAGATTAGCGAGGGTTTTTAAATTCAACTTATGACACCTTATATAATTAATATTTTATTAACAGTATTAAAAAATAAAAAAATAATTACTTACCATTTTTTCCATTGATTAATACAGTTTATTCTTTAAAAAACTACAAGATTATAAAATAATATGCCGTTAATCGCCACTTATATGTTCTTCTTTACTAATACAACAATAATCGTGCCAAGTAATTAACCTTCCTTAATACAGTTAAAAAGCAAATGTATTTTTAAATATAAAACATAAATGAACCCTAAAGTAATATATTAAACCCGTTGTGCATTAGTTAAAAAGTGAAGTTGTGCCGACTACCAATTAGTCGTAAATTGATAATTCTCACAAAATCAATTAATTATGCACAACCTCAAGAACAATTTCGACAAAATTTTAAGAAATCAAATCTATAGGAAAAGAAATATTAGATAAAGAAATGGTAATTTCTTCAAAAGAAGTCGTTTACCTAAGCTATCTGATGTTGAATTGGTGGTCTCAACCTTACTGCTGGTACATGGGTATAGATAGTGAAAACAATTTGTTTATTCGCCTCAAATCAATTGAGGTTCAAACCTAATTGATCACCAGTGGTTATAATCGAAGGCGTAGGGGTTTATATATTTATATTGAACAAATTAGGAGGCTTCTCATAATCAATTCAATGAATTTGAAGACTTATTTTTTGTAGTGGACAGTATGCCTTTAGAAATATGTAAGCTAAGTCGCAGCCAAAGAAGTTCTATATGTCAACAAGATTTAGACTTAGCGCCAGATAAAAGAGATATTATTGCCTCCATGAAAATGAGTTATTATGGCTATAAACTACATGCCACTTGTGGAGTAGCTGGAATCATTGAATCTATTGATATATCTAGCGCATCGGTTCATGACATTCATTATCTAAATGATATCCGACAGCAATTCTCAAACTGTATAATCATTGCAGATAAAGGGTATCTAAGCCAACCTTGGCAACTAGAATTATTTACAGAAAATAATATTGAATTATCAACACCAATGAGAAATAATCAAAAAAATTATAAGCAATATCCTTATATATTTAGAAAAGCTAGAAGAATAGAAACGTTGTTTTCACAACTATGCGACCAGTTTATGATTCGAAGAAATTATGCTAAATCTAGCTGGATTTAGAACAAGAGTTATATCCAAAATAACTGCCTTGACAACTATTCAATATCTAAACAAATACATTTTAGATAGAAAAATTAATAACTTAAAGGCTCAAATTTAAATGCACAACGGGTTTATTTTATATTTATTTAATAAGTAAAGTTATTTCTACAACACAAATCATGCCATGTTAACATACATTAAACTAAAAAAATGTTAAAATGAATAATTATGCCTCCCAACAGTTAAAAGATTAGTAAAATAAAATTAGTAAAATAAAATTATAAACGCAATAGATTAATACTCATAGCAATGTACTCATCTATCAACATTTGATAAACACATATTATAGCAGCGGATTATAGTTTATTTTAGTTTCCTGTTATATAATACATATTGTACAACACTATTTGAATTAATATGGTGTTAGAATTCCCATTTATTATTTTGATACCAAAATTCCACTTTCCTTTTTAAGTTTTTGTCCTTAGGAAATCTGGTTTAGCAGCACTTGTACTGTGCTATCAACGGCATCATATCTTCCTTGTACAAGAAGCATATCTATATAATTTTCAGCTGCATAAGAAAATAGTTGATCTCTATCCATAGCTTGTTTAAAATAAATTAAGGCTGAATCAATTTCAGATAAATTTCTATGAGCAATTCCTAAATTATTATACGGGCCTGTATAGTTAGAGTCTGCTTGAATGGCTCTTTTAGGTAGTGTTTTGCTTCTTGATCTTTATTGAAATAGGTTAATATTATACCTTTTTGATTCTAACGCAAATTTGTTACTATCATAATTTTAGAGAATTATCAATATAACGCTCTCCTATCTTTATATTTTTATCACTTTCACTTGCAGAATAATTGTCGAACAATGCCGAATTAATATATAATCCACCAACAACGGCTTGTGCGTGTGCTGAGTTTTTCAGATGTGGTATATCTCTATCAAACAAAGTATCCTATGTAAAGCAGTAATTTAATTCAGCGTGCTTTCTAAAAATAATATTTTTATTTAAAATTTACATCATATTTATTATTAAAAGTTGTTGATATGTTGGAACGGTTTTGTTCTGCTAGAACTACTTTGTCTTTCGTTTTCAATATATCAATCACTTTTTCCTTATTAGCTCCGCATCCTATATGTGATCGATTGATTTAAAACCGTCACCAGCATTATATTTGTTCCGATAAGGTAAACAAGCCACCTACTATAAAATGTGGTATAACTTTATAAGCCATCCACTCGTTGTTTTTTGTGGTCTTGAAGATATTACCTTGTGTTTTATTCTGAGCAATTTGGGTATGTTTTATAATTTGTTTTATGCTACTATTCCTATTTGGTATTCTACTCCGCTTTTTACAGCGGCTAAAATTCTATTAGCCAGTTTATGAGCCACTTTCACTATTATTTTCTTTACGTCTTTGCCGTAGTGCTTGCGATAATAGGTTTGCATTACCGGATCAAATCTAATTATGCCAACTCGCTTCAATCATATAGCTTCGCATTAATCTATGAGCTCTAAAGGTCATCCCACTAGTTCTTGTATTTTCTCCACTTTGGTAATACCTGGCACTAATCAATATAGTACATACAAACTCTTTAGCGTTGAATCTTCTGATATCACCAGCTCCAGATAGAATGCCAGCTGTATACTATTGGACCAACTCCTGGAACACTGCGCATTAAGTAATAATCTTTCTTATAATGCTTAAAATGAATAATTATGCCTCCCAACAGTTAAAAGATTAGTAAAATAAAATTAGTAAAATAAAATTATAAACGCAATAGATTAATACTCATAGCAAGTATCACTCATCTATCAACATTTGATAAACACATATTATAGCAGCGGATTATAGTTTATTTTAGTTTCCTGTTATATAATACATATTGTACAACACTATTTGAATAATATGGTGTTAGAATTCCCATTTATTATTTTGATACCAAAATTCCACTTTCCTTTTTAAGTTTTTGTCCTTAGGAAATCTGGTTAGCAGCACTTGTACTGTGCTATCAACGGCATCATATCTTCCTTGTACAAGAAGCATATCTATATAATTTTCAGCTGCATAAGAAAATAGTTGATCTCTATCCATAGCTTGTTTAAAATAAATTAAGGCTGAATCAATTTCAGATAAATTTCTATGAGCAATTCCTAAATTATTATACGGGCCTGTATAGTTAGAATCTGCTTGAATGGCTCTTTTTAGGTAGTGTTTTGCTTCTTGATCTTTATTGAAATAGGTTAATATTATACCTTTTGATTCTAACGCAAATTTGTTACTATCATAAATTTTTAGAGAATTATCAATATAACGCTCTCCTATCTTTATATTTTTATCACTTTCACTTTTAGAATAATTGTCGAACAATGCCGAATTAATATATAATCCACCAACAACGGCTTGTGCGTGTGCTGAGTTTTTCAGATGTGGTATATCTCTATCAAACAAAGTATATAAATCTTTCCATGCTGTTGTTCTATAAACAGTAGCAGTTATTAATACGGTAAATAGTATTAACAGTCTTTTGTCTAAAATAATTTTCCAATTATTTATTTTAGAAATGTTAATGATAAGAGCAGAAATACCCAAAGTAAAACCCAATGAAGCTATAAAGCTGTATCTATCCATTAATATCCCAGAAACAATAACAAAAAAATTCGCAGCATAAGCTATTGCAATCATAAAAAAAAGAAAAGAAAAGAGATAAATTTTTTCCTTTTTAAAGTATTTTATACATAAAATAAAAATTGCTGAATAAGCTAAAAAGGATAACGCGTTTAAGATGCTAAACAAATTTGTTAATGGTATTTGATTATAGCCATAATAAAAGTAATAACCATGTGGTATAATCATAAATTTTAGATAGTAAAACAAAGTAGTTAGTGTAAATGATAATTTATTGATAAATGTATTATTGTCTACTAAAGGTGAATCTATAGCAAACCTTGTTATATTTATTGGCTCAACATACATATTGGTAAAACTTTGAATTATTAAAACTGAACTAATAATGACAACAAGAAAAAATATTGTCGTGAATATTAGTTTAGATTTATCTTTAAATATTGTTTTTTGAGGATTATACTTATAAATAAAAAAGTACAAGATTGGTAAGATAAAAAAGGAATAAGCATCTTGTTTTGCTAGTTGAGCTAATACTAATAGCAGAATGATTAAAATAAATCTATACCATTTCTTATCCTTAAAAAACAGAAGAAACTGTATAGTAGAGGTAATACCCAAAAGCATACTCAATAGATTATCTCTACTTTTTATGTTCGCAACAACACTTACATGTACTGGATGTACTAGAAAAATTATAGAAGTAAGTAATGCTAATGCAAATAATTTTTGTTTATTCGAAAAAAACTCAGCTATTGTGACAAATCTGAAAATCTGTACAATTAGTAACCCATAAATTATTGCATTTATAAAGTGGCTAATGCCCGGATAAAGCTGACCGAATACCTTACTTTCTATCCAAAAAATTAAAAGTGTAACAGGTCGGTAATCATATCGACCATACTTTTGACTTAATAAGGTTTTTATACCATCCCAGTTATTTTCTATTTTTTTTATTGGATTATAAATAAACTCCATATCATCTAAGCCCCAATTGTAGTATATTGTATGACCATATAGAAGAATTGCACTAATAAATAATAAAACACAAGTAATTAAATACAGATTATTACTATTTGACTTACTCTTCAAGGTATTTAAATTAAAATTTTTAGAAGATTTTAATTTATTTTTTTTCATTTACTATTTGGATTATTCTCATTGAGGAGTGAAATATAATTATTTATAAGATGAAAATGTGGTTAACAAAAATTTGATTGTTTAGAAAATTATTATTCTGTCTGTTTCCCTTATGAAATATTACTAAAACTTCGCTAAACATAAAGATAGACTTTTCCCTTTTTATCATAATTAAAGACAATTAAAAATTGTGATCAATGATGTTTTGATAAAATTGTTGTTTCTTCATTATAAAAAATCAACCTAATAAAATGCCATACACCCTCGCACATCCTGGATTTTCGATTTGGATTAAACGAAATTGGCTTAAAAATTTAAGTTACAATGGATTAATGTTTGGAAGTATTACGCCTGATTTTGATATACTTTTTAGGTTTACTGAATCACGGTTTCATATTATAGGCTTTAATTTTATTGCCATTTTTGTCATCCTTGTACCATTAACCATTATACTAAGTTTGATATTTCACCACTTTAGCAGAAACACATTAATTGATTACTTACCGAACACAATTTCCAAAAAACTACAATACACAAAGCATTTTAACTATTATAGATTTTTAAAAGAAAACTATACGATTGAGCTAACTTCAATTTTAATAGGCATTGTGTTCCATTTTTTCTTGGACTATATTAGTCATTGGGATGCCTATTATTTTATGTTTGTCGTATTCAAAGCTCTTTTCTTTATTGGTTTATCTCCAAGTTATTATTTTGCGGAATTCACTTTTTATTTTGGTTGGTATTTCCCGCAAGTTATAGCTACCGCATTAGGAGCTTATCTTATTTATAAATATTGGATTGAAAATCAATTTACACTTAAGCACCTGTTTCAAGAGATAATAAAAATGCCTGCTAAAAAAATAATATTCTGGCTAATTTTTAGCATTCTTGCATTTTTGTTTGTAGTACTTAAGTTCGTTTTATTTAACTATGAAGGCAATGGCTATGCCTGGCATAGTTTAGTTATTTATTTAACAGGTGGGTTAGTTTTATCCTTTTTTACTACACCAATTTTATTCCATCAAATTTTAAAATTCAAAAAAATTAGTTTAATCAACAATCATATCATTCATGGCTTATGGATTGGTAACTCATTGAGCAATGTTGAACTTCTAACGATTCAGTCCTTTTTAGATCATGGACATTCTTTTCAACTTTGGACCTACGCAATAGATTTAAATATACCTAGAGGAACTATATTAAAAGATGCCAATAAAATCATTGACGAAAAGGACGTATTTAGTTATCACAATACCAATCAGTTCGGACATGGAAAAGGAAGTTATGCCGGGTTTTCAGATTTGTTTAGGTACAAATTATTGTACGAGCGAGGAGGCATTTGGGTAGACATGGATGTAACTTGCCTAAAACCATTTGACTTTCCCGAACCCTATTTATTTAGGGCACATCATAAAAATGGTTTGGTAGGCAACATTATGAAATGCCCCAAAAATTCTGATTTAATGCTGTATTGCTATAACCAAGCCGTTGACCAAATCAATGCCAATAATAAAGACTGGATGCTTCCATTAAAGATTTTAAAAGCGGGAATTGAACAATATAATTTAACGCCTTATATAAAAAACATTTCGAATAAGGATTCGTGGCCCGTCGTATCAAAGCTGTTGGTACACCAAAAAGTATTGAATAAAGAATGGTATGCCATTCATTGGATGAATGAAGAATGGAGAAGACTTAATATTTCAAAAGAATCATTTTTAAAAGAAAGTACAATTGGCGATTTATTGAACAAACATAAGATTACCTATAGTGAAATAAACAAAGGTAAATATAGATATACCTTTAAATTTAACAGATTAAATTACAGTCTGATTAATCTTCCTTTTCAAATAAAAGGCATTTTTAAGCAATTATTTTCTTAAATAGGTCTAGGTATTTTTTTATGGCACTATCCCAACTGTATTCATTGGCTAAAGCTGAAAAGTATTCCGTAGGAAACTTTTTGTTTCTTTTGGCTAATTCTACTTTTTCAAATCGTTTTACTTCCTTCACGATGGCCTGTAAATCATCGTGAGGCACTAGTAAACCATTCAACCCATTAATAATCAATTGTTTGTTTCCACTTACAGGTGTTGTTATAACATAAACCCCGCACGAAATAGCTTCCAGAACGGAAACAGACATGGCTTCATGCAAGGAAGGTTGGATCATAATATGCGCCTTTTGCATTTCTTCTAAAACTCTGCTATGTTCCACTTTTCCCAGTAGTTTTATATTGGTAATTTTCTTTTCGGCAATGAGTTGTTTTACCTTGTCCATTAGCGAACCATCCCCTAACATTTCGTATTCGGCATTAACTTTTTGCTTGTTCAGTAATCTAACAGCCTTTACAAATTGCAATGGATCTTTTTGCTCTACCATTCTTCCAACAAAAAGTACTTTTAGTTTTTCATTTTTAAAAACACCATCTAAATTGTCAATATCCAATCCATTTCCAATCACTACATTTTTAGCCCGCCATGCATTACCAACAAACTTGTCGGCCATTTGCTTCATTTCATAGGTCAGCAATATATTATTGGCAGATTCTAAACATATTTTTTTTATTAGCGGATACAGTAATAAAATGCCAAACAAACATCGTTTAGGAAAACCATGGAATATCATGTCCGTGAGGAATGACATAAGGAAGATTAACTCTCTTTTTAAGATCTAACGCTACTACCCCACCCGGCAGAGTAAAATTCGCCAAGCAAATATCAAAATCACCTTTTTTAATTGAAGTTTTGCAATATTTCCGTGCCGCTTGCATCCACGAGTTCATTTCTCTTGGATTCGATCGATCCTTCCGTTTTCTACGAGCCTTTAACCGAATAATTGTTAATTGGTCATTTGAAGTAACATCTTCTACATTTGGAAATGCCGTTGTGATGACGGTAACGCTGTGACCTTGCTCAATAAAGCCTTCCGCCAACCGTTTGGTCATAATGCCTGCACCACCACCTAACGGCGGATACTCGTAATTAAGAATTAAAATTTTTAATGACTTTGTAGTATTCAATTATAGGTCAGATTTTATTACTGAGTGTTGAATATGTGTAATTATTTACGATTTTGCCATGATCTATCTCATAAATTTTTTCACAACCTTTCATGGCCGACAATCTATGGCTGACAATAATCATCGTAATTTTCTGTGAAGATAAGCTATAAATCATATTCATGATATCCTCTTCCATTTGTACATCCAATGCACTTGTCGCTTCATCTAAGATTAAAATTTGTGCATTTTTATATAAGGCTCTGGCGATGGCTACTCTTTGTCTTTCTCCTCCGGATATTTTCATTCCAAATTCACCTACTCTGCCGTGGTAGCCGTGCTCCAGTTTATTCACCAAAGGGGTTAGGTTGGCTTGTTTAATAGCCAGCTCCAACTGTTTGATATTAATTTTATCTTGCTCAATTCCAAAGGCAATATTTTCGGCCAATGTGCCATCTATGATGTGAAACTCTTGCTGTACATATGCCACCGAATATGGCCAATCGGAGATACTGTCAATGGATTGATTGTCTACTAAAAACTGTCCCTGTTGCTCGTTCAATAATCTCAGTATCAGTTTCAATAATGTGGTTTTACCCGATCCTGAAACGCCCATAAAGCCAATTATACTGCCCTTCTCAATGGTTAAATTAATATTATTCAAGGTAGGTTCTGTCGCTTCAGGATATGTAAAAATGATGTTCTTCATCTCAATTTTATCGTTGAACGAAGCTTGAGGATCGATTTTTTCGTTAAATGTAAAATCATCCTTTTTGGTTAGAATATCAAAATGTATACATGGCACTCTTCACCAACACCATTGAACTTAATATTTCATTAAGCGATGGCATTACTCTATAGGCAGCGGTAGCAAACAATATAAGTATCCAAATGATCTCTTCTGCCGGTCGTTTCATCCACATAATAATGACGCCATACAAAACGGCTATGGTTAAAATGATAGCCGTTTCCATTACCCTGTGTGGAATTCGTTGCAAGGTATAAATAACCAGTTGTGGTTGAATGATATTGGCAAACCCTTTTCTAATTTTTTTTACAAAAAAGTACTCCGTTTTAGACAGTTTGATATCTACGTAGCTGTAAATCATTTCAAATACATTTAAAAATGATTTGGGTTCGAGTTCGTTCTTTTTTCTGCCTGCTTTATTGGCATTTTTTCTGGTGATTCCCAGAATGAAATAGGCCATTGGCAATAAGGTAACGGCTAACAAAACAAATACCTTGATGTTATATAGTAAAAGCCCTAATACAATAAAGCTCAACACTAATATTTCATTTGCAATTTTTAAGGACGACAGCAATATATCTCTCGCAAAAACATCAGGAATAGTGGTAATGTCTCTGATGTAATAGTTTGAATTTTGTGCTTTTTGAATGGACATAATCTTTAGAGATAAAATTAATAGATTGTCGATAAACAAGATCTAATGATACTTTTAAAGTAAATTTATTTTGCTTTGTAATACACCCAAATAGCAAAAATATTCTTGAACATAAATGTAATCAACATGGCAATAATAAGAATGAAAACAAATTTCGTTTGTTCAATTCCAATTATGGTGTAAATTCTGTTGAGTAGTTCATTATTGTAGATGGGTGATGCATCGTTAATTAAATAAATAACCGGTATAATTCAGAGCTAAACCAATTACATCGATTAAACCATTTACAAAGGTCAAAATGATAAAAATGGCTCCTTTTTCTATGCTTTGCTGACAATATACTATAGATGATAACGGACGCATCTTGCAAATGCTGTGTTTTTCAATATTTTAGTCAACGATTTTGCCACTACGCCAAAATAAGATTAATTTAGAGAGTATTAACACTAGATTTTATAGCAAACAAAACCTTGTTTTTTTAGAAACAGGTCTTTTTTATATTTTTATTCCAACTAATCACGACTTTTTAAAAAACGATAGTAGAATAAATTGTAACAAATTCAAATATGGTAGAAAAGCCCACCATTGCTTTTCGCCTTTCATTTTTTAAAAACACAGTTGATATTTGGCTGATTTTCATATTTAACTGGATGGCTTGGATCATTATTTCCTGCATCGGTAAACCAATCGTTAGAAACCAAATTTAATCGCTCATGTTTTCGTTTGTCATAATCTTTGGTTTAGAGTTTACATCTTTTAAAGAAATCCTTAGATGAAACAATAATCTGAATAAAACAATAAAACAGTTCGAAAGCATTTTCTATACCATCCACTTATTTTGAAAGATCGGTATGTTTTCACGATATCGCAATTGGATGATTTTATCAAGTTGTAAACAGCTACCGTATCACTCACCGGCATTGTCCATCTCCATCAATAATGGCAATATAATCTCCAGTAGCAGCCCTTAAGCCGCTCCTCATGTCCCAGCCCATTTTCCCTTCTTTTACTTGAGCACCTACCGTAATGTTATCATATATTAGTGCTAAATCATTTGCAATCTCCGGCGTTCTATCATTTTTTGAATCATAATTGGCTACTAAAACCATTTCAAAATTGATATTAGCATTACTCAACTCCTCTTGAAGCTGCTTGACAAACGTTCGAATAAAGCTCTCGGCCTTATAACATAACACTACTACAGAAAGATCGTAATTCATCTTATTGGCGGCTTAATCAAGCAATTAATGAAAATATTTAGTCAGCTATGCTATATTTACTGACCCATTTAGAATTGTTAAAGATTATAATTGTTTTACAATTTTGATGATAGATTGCCAATTATTTTTGACAGAAATTAATTTATACTGAAATTACGATTTGATTTAAATGTTGACCGTACCATTTAATATTCCATATACTACAAAAGAAAGTGTTGAAAATGTTCAGCGCTTAGTGCTAGAACCGGTGTTATTGAATCAACGATATTTTTCTAACGCTTGCATTAAATGGTTAGAAACGGTTTACACCGGATATAAGGCCTTTTTAACACCGTCTGCCACACAAGCTCTAGAACTACTAGCTTGTAGCTTAGAGATAAAACCGGGCGATGAAATAATTATGCCATCATTTAATTACGTTGGTGTAGCGGCCGCTTTTGTCAATCATGGTGCCACGATTGTATTTACTGATATTGATTCTCAAACAATGTGTTTAGAGGTTGATGAAGTTGAAAAAGCCATTACCGATAAAACAAAAGCGATAGTGGTTACCAATTACAATGGTGTAAGTTATAAGTTAAAAACGCTTGAAGCCATTTGTAAATCACGCAATATATTATTGATTGAAGACAATGCCCAAGGGATAAATTGCATGAGCAAGGATCAAATGGCGGGCACACATGGTGATTTTTCATGTATTAGTTTTGATCCATTAAAAAATATCAGTGCCAACGAAGGTGGTGTGCTGTTGTGTAAAGAAAAGTGGGTTGATAAGATAAGTGTTCATTACGAAAATGGCACCAACAAACAAGCTTTTATTGCCGGTAAAATTAATGCTTACCAATGGATAGATAAAGGTTCAAGATATTTCATGTCGGAATACAATGCCGCTATTCTCTATCCGCTTTTGTTACAAAGCAAAGCTATTTTAAATGAAAGAAAACAAAAATGGTTAGCCTTGATTAATGCTATTAGTACTCATCCGTCCATCAGCTGTTTAGTAGATCACTTTAAAAATTATCCCGACCATAATGCGCATATAGCGTATGTAAAATTAAAGACATTTGAAGATAGGAACGCACTCATAAAATCGTTAGCTGCTGCCGGAATACAAAGTAGTTTTCATTATGTTCCTTTGCACAATTCACCTGCGGGAAAACTTTATGGTCGATGCGCCGGACAATTGATACACACCGAAAAGGAAGCGGATAGATTATTAAGGCTTCCAATGCATAATTATTTGACTGATGATCAAATTGATTATATAGTTGATGAATTAGGGAAAGCATTATAAATTGCTAGCATTTCTTTTCTGATAAAGTATTTTTAGCTGCTAAAATTTTTCGAATATTTAGTTCGCTAACTCAAACATTATTCCTCTAATAATGTACAAATTGAAGTTCCTTTTTTACATTTTCAATTTCTTTATTAGCAATAATTATATTTACATATAAATAGAGAAGGATGACAGCGTTTAATGAAATATTATGTAATATATCTTTTGATGAAGTAAAGACTCAAAATGATGAATACTTTTATCTACATAGAATACCAACAACACAAGGATGTGCAGAGTTAATAAAGATAAAAAAGGGGTTTGAATACCTGCCACATACACATGAATATACCGATACAAAATTTATTATTACCTGCGGAAAAGGCCTAATACAATTAGATAATGAATCTCACCATTACAAAACAGGTGATGTATTCATTGTCAACAGAAATGTTAAACACGGTTTTAAAGTGGAGGAAGAAACCGTGTTTTTGTCTATTCAAACACGTCCTATATTAGATCAAACTACCGGAAAAATAGATATCGTTTATTAATTCAATAAATTATGATAACGATAAAAAACCAAAGTAACATTGAAAACAGAATAGCACTTAAAAAGCTACAAGACCGAAGGTTTAAGCAGTTGGTTGATTATATGTATACCCATCAAGACTTCTATAAAAATGGATGGGATCAGGCAAACATCAATGTAAAATCAATTGATTCAGTTGAAGCTATTGAACAATTTCCCTTTACCTATAAAGACGACTTAAGAAATAATTACCCCTTAGGTTTATTGGCTTGCGAAAAGGAAGAGGTAGTTAGAATTCACTGCAGTAGCGGCTCTACCGGAAAACCCACAATGGTAGCTTACAATAGAAATGATATCGATATTTTTACGGAATTGGTAGCCAGGTCGTTAATTTGTGGTGGCGTTAGAAAAGGAATGCGCATCCATAATTCCTATGGTTATGGATTATTTACCGGCGGCTTGGGTATTCATTATGGTGGAGAACATCTTGAAGCCACAGTAATACCGGTTTCGAGTGGTGTAACCGAAAGACAAATTATGCTTTTGGTCGACCTTCAATCTGAAGTTTTATGTTGCACTCCATCCTATGCCTTAACTTTAATGGAAGCGCTCAAGCAAAATGATTTAATTGATAAAATCAACCTTAAATATGCCATTTTAGGTGCTGAACCATGGACGGAGGCTTCAAGAAAGGTTATAGAAGAAAACTTAAACGTTAATGCGACAAATATTTATGGTTTAAGCGAAATTTTAGGACCGGGTGTAGCTCAAGAAGCCTATGATGAAAAAGGAGGCAGTTATATTTGGGAAGATCACTTTTACCCTGAAATTATTGACCCTATTACTAAAAAACAAGTCCCTCATGGCCATGAAGGTGTGCTTGTGCTAACTACTCTTACGAAAAGAGCTATGCCATTAATGAGATATTGGACAAACGATATATGCAGCATCAATTACGACGATAGTTTTAATCGCCCTTTTGTTAAGATGTCGAATATTAAAGGACGAAATGATGATATGATCTTCATTAATGGGGTCAATGTATTTCCCTCTCAGTTTGAGTCAATTATTGGTAAAATTGATTACTTAAATTACAACTACCAGTTGCACATTTCTAAAAATAATCACCTTGATAAACTAGCCCTTAATGTGGAGAGCAAAGAAACATCACTCATTCAAGATGGTCATTTACGAAATCAAAAAGAAGCAGCACTCAATTCAATTTTAAAAAATAATTTTGGTATTAATATCAAGGTGAATTTAGTAAAAAAAGGAAGCTTACCTATGAGTACAGGTGGCAAAATAAATAGAGTAAAAGATGATCGCAACCAATAAACATTTATCTGCTACTACTACAGTAATTTTGCTGATAGTAATTGTCTCAGCACTTGCTTGCAAAGAAAAAATTGGTCAAAAGCTAACTGCTAAAAAAATTTCTTTTTCCAACACTACCACTTCCTATGCAAACTCATTTAAATTATTTGAAAAAATATCATTCGATCAATCCAATATTGATTTCACCAATAATATTCAAGACACTGAAGACTACACTCCCTACAACACACTTTATATTTACAATGGTGGCGGCGTGGCGGCAGGTGATTTAAACAACGATGGCTTACCTGATTTGGTTTTTACCGGTAATCAAGTGGCTACCAAAGTTTACTTAAATGAAGGAAATTTTCAATTTAAAGACATTACCGAACAAAGCGGCATCATTGCAAATCCACCGTGGGTAACCGGTGTTACTATGGTTGACATTAATGCGGATGGCTATTTAGATGTTTACATTTGTAAAGGTGGCGCAATGCATACAAAAGATAAACGCAATTTGCTATATATAAACAATGGCGATTTAACGTTTACAGAGCAAGCCCACCAGTATAATTTAGATGACGATGGAGCTACCACACAAGCTTACTTTTTTGATTATGATGGCGACAATGATTTAGACGCCTACATAGTGAATTATCCGCCTGATTTTAAAAAAGTGAGCAATTTCCAATATTATACTCAAATGCTTGAAGACTCTGCTAATAGAGATAAATTATTGGAAAATGTAGGTGGTAAATTTGTTGATGTAACCACCAAAGCCGGTTTAGATAAAGACAATGGCTTTGGTTTGAGTGCCTCTATTTTAGACGTTAACGAAGATGGCTATTTAGATATTTACATTGCCAATGATTTTTTTGCAGCAGATAAATTGTTTATTAACTCTGGGCACAAAACTTTTAGTGATCAAACTTTCGACTATTTTGAAAAATTGCCCCTTTTTACAATGGGAAGCGATGTTGGAGATATTAATAATGATGGACAACAAGATCTTTTAGCCGTTGATATGGCTCCTTTTACACATGAACGGATGCATACTCATCGCTTTAACTTTAACATTGAGTTTTACTTACTTCAAAAAAGATATTTTGGTGTTGATCAGGTGAGTAGAAATATGTTGTTTCTCAATCAGAACCAACAGCTTAATGATATTGCAGGGTTTGCCGATGTGGAGCGAACAGGATGGAGTTGGTCGGCTTTTATTGAAAACTTAGACAATGATATTTATGGTGACATACTCATCACCAATGGAATTAAAAGAGATATGAATGACCTCGACTTTTCATTGAAAAAGTTTAATGATGTTGAATACTATAAACGATCGGAATTTAAAAATGCCATTCAACTTATTGATTCAATGCCGAGATCAATTATTCAGAATGCGGTTTTTAAAAATTTAGATGGTTTAAATTTTGAAGACTTAAGCGACGCTTGGGGTATGGATGTCGTAAATTCACAAGGTGCATCTTTAGTTGATTTAGATAACGACGGAGATTTTGATCTTGTATTTAACAATTCCGATGAGATGGCATTTATCTATCAAAATCAAAGCGAGCATCTAAATAGAAACTATTTAAAAATAAAACTGAATGATACCAAAAACACCAACGGTGTGGGCGCTATTGCAACTATTTACTTTAATAACGGTTTACTTCAAAAAAAATCATTAAATCAGCAAAGGGGCTTTCAGTCATCATCTGAACCTGTTATTATCTTTGGGTTGGATACTATTACGAGTATCGATAGTTTAACCATTAGGTGGACAGATTTAACGGAACAAACAGTTTTAAATCCCGCCATCAATACGTTACATACCATTCAAAAGAAAAGCACTAAAACAATTCCAACAGACAAAAAGCCGCTTACCTTATTCACCAAAACCAACCTAAACATTGATTGGATACACAAAGAAGACGATTTCGTAGATTTTAATAGAGATAAGTTAAGTCCATTTAGTTTAAGTAATGAAGGTCCGATTTGCGTGGTAGCTGATTTAAATAATGACAATTTAGATGACTTTATAGTTGGGGGTTCTTCCAAAATGCCGTTTTACCTTTTCTCTCAGCAAGGCAATAAACAATTCAAAAAAATATTAATTGATGAGAACAAAGATGGTTTTGAGATTTCAGGCATTTCAGTAACTGATTTTGATAAAGATGGTAAACCTGACATTTTAATTGCTACCGGAGGTAATGCGCATATGAATCCTAATGCCAATTATAAAAATTACGTGTATTTAAACAAGGGGCAAAATAAATTTTCAAAATGTGGTACATGTTTGCCTGACATTTTAGAAAACAGTTCGGTGATGAGCGTTGACAATGCCAATCAACCTGTTTATGTTTTTGTTGGCGGCAGAAGTATTCCCGGGCAATATGGACAAAGCCCCAATTCTTACCTCTTTGACTTCAACCAACTAAATCAACCGAAATCATTTACCAATTTAGGAATGGTTACTGATGCCACTTGGGTAGACGTAGATGGAAATGACAAAAATGAACTTATTGTATTAGGAGAATGGATGAAACCAATGGTTTTAAGTAGTAATGGTTCGTCTTTTAATGTTGATTCAACACTTTTTTCAGATGATTACGAAGGTTTATGGAGAAGCTTAGTGGCAATTGATGTAGATCAAGATGGAGACAATGACCTTATTGCCGGCAATTATGGTATGAATTCATTTTTAAAAGCCAACAAAAATAGTCCCTTAGAATTATTGGGTGGTGATTTTGATCAAAACAGCAATTATGAAACGCTATTGATTCACACCTATAAAAATCAACGTAGACTGTATTCCGGCATGGGTGAATATTGTGGAAAAATGCCTGCTTTTTTCAATGAGTACCATAATAATAAAGACTTTGCGAATGCTTCAATTGATCAACTGGCTCCTGCCAACTTGGTTACCGTATCAAAAAGAGCAAAAGAGTTAAGATCGGGCATATTTTTTAATGAAGGCAACCAATTCCGATTTGAACCCTTTAGAGACAACTCTCTTCAGTTGTCATCCATCAACGATATTGTCTTGTTTGATTTTAACAAAGATGGTCTTAAAGATTTACTGATCGTTGGGAACAATTATGCTAACCACTACCGACTGGGCAATATTTCCGCCAATCCGGGTACTGTAATGATCAATAAGGGCAATGGCGATTTTGAAAAATTAGATTATCGTCTCTCCGGATTACGATTAAAAGGCGATGTTAAAAGCGCCCATTCCATTGTAATTGGAGGCGAAGTCTACTTTCTTTTTGCGGTAAATAACGACCAACTACAATTGTATAAGCTTACTTCGGAAGTATTTTAGTTTCTAATACGGTGGTAGCAATAGTTTTACCTTGCTCATAGCCATTTTCGATTGCCGGCAGATAATGGATTCCTCCATAAAACCTACTGATAGCAGCTTCTTTAGAGGCTTCTATAAATGAGTTAAACGAACGAGGAGCTAAATCTAAAAAGTAATTTACTGAATCTGTATAAGCAATATTATCGCCAACCAATTGTGTTAAAACAGTGGCAGCAGAAGCAGAAATTACACTATGACCGCTGGTATACTCCGGAAACATGGGAGTTTCCAATTTAGGCCTCCACGATTTATCAATAAATCTATTAATATAAGTTTCCGGTCGAATCAAATTGGTGGTATATTTTTCCTTCCAACAAACGATAATTGCATCTGCCATTGTTAAGGCAGTAATAGTATTGATCTCGACAATTTCTTTAATTTGATATGGCTCTCTTTTAAAAATTGTGTTGGCAATGCCTAACCAATGTCCGGGAGGATTCATTTGTTTAACTTGTAACATTAAATGTCCCGAACTTAATGTTTCTCTTGGATTACAATCCCAATACTGAGCTTTATCAATATGTTGTTGAGTGGCAATATTTACCGTATCATATACCTGTAAGGCCTCCTTATAAAATTTACTGCCTTTAGCGGTATCGTATTGAATATCGTAATTGGTTAAAAACGCATCAACAGAATCAATTAAAAACGGCCTAATCTCTCCCCAATAAGGTTCAATGGCAGTTCCATACATCGGTGGAGTGGGCTCCCAAACCCCGTATCCTTCACTAATATTGTAAAAGGGCTTGTTTCTCGTGTTGTGATAATTATCACCCTTGCTGTAATCAATAACAGCCTTGGCCACATTTTCTGCTGCCATTATAGCATTATCAATGGTAGACTCAGGTATTTTAGTTTGATGGAGTTTGTTTACTATATCATCGTAGGTCTGCTTGATGATAAATTTTCGATAGACCAATTGCTCTGCTACTTTTAAAAGCGCTAATATGGAGGCAATTTCGGAATCATATGCTTCTTCAAACTCAATAGTTTTGTTAAAATCATTAAGGTCTAATTGGAAGTGAGTTGCTTCTTGCGGTAAGCATTTGTAAGCACCTAGATAACTGTAAGCATAAATTCTGCTGGCTACAGGCGGTGAAAAACCATCTTCAATAATTGCATCATTGATGGCTTTATGTGCAGCAAACAATAATGCCTTATCGACAGTTGCTTCTGCTTTTGTACCTTCCTTACAACTCCAACAAGAAAGCATTACAACTATTAGAAACACATTCCTAACTAAATAAATGTCCTTTAACATTCGATTCCCTTTTTAACTTTACAATAGATGCTTCGGTATTGTTAAAATCACTGAAGCTTCTTATCTCAAATTCATATCTTTCTCCTACCACCAATGTATTCGTATTTATTCTCAATTGGTGATCCATCCTCAATCCATGCTTCAAAAGCTGATCAACTAATGAAGCATTGTCCTTATAAATTACTGAATCTTTAGAAATAAGATCATGATGGTTCGAAAAAAAACAGTACAAATGAATATAATAGTACATACCACCTTGCATACCGATCTTTGATGCACTTTTCATACTCCCGTGATTAGTTACTTGCACATCATTGATAAATCTCTTTTTGTTTTTCTCGGCACAAATTGACTTCATGGTTCCATAAATATAGTTACTAATCCCTTTATTGCGATATTCGGGTACGACACCATATAAAATACCTTCAAAATAATCTTCGTAGAAGATACCTGAAAAATAGCCACTAATTTGCCCATCGTAATAAGTCAGCCAAACATCAGCGTTATCGTTATCTATTAAAGATTCAAGGTAAAAGATGGTGTTTTCGATGTAGTTGGCCGAGTTATTAAAACTATAAAGTGGTTGGTAGTTAAAACCTGTTGGCTTAGAAATTATTTTAGGAATAATTTCCCGAAGCGCTTGTTTATCTTCTTTTTGAGCGTTTCTATATGTTATCTTCTCATCTGTATTTTCGTATTTATAGCCTACCGGAATTTCTACTTCATTTTTACTGATTAAACTATGAATTGAAAAGGGAAACCCCAAGCTATTTAACTCATTAAACAATTGCCGATCGGTAACATTTATTTTGAGCTTTACCACATCAGGGCTGAGTTGGTAGATAGGCAATAATAAACTTTTTGCATCTAATTGATCACTATAGCCTTTGCTTCTATAAATTTCTAAATTATAGAATTGAGATTCATTTTCAGACCGGATCAAATTCATACTTGTCTTTAACAACTACTTTTTTATGTTTCAATAAATGTAATTGTAATTTTAGTAAAATGGATAGTAATAATAAAACAATTGAAATAATTTTCATGGTATTTCCACCGTCCTTGATATAAAGCAAAAGGGCCACAAATCCAATCGTTAGTGTTGATTTAAATAATACAAAAACCAATAGTGGCAAAAAATGAGTCAAATATTTTGATAATGTATAGTTGCTTTTTCGATTCTTGGTTGTATTTGTGTTTACACTTACCGAAAATGCCTTCGACGACTTTAATTCCCACACATAAATGGGATGATAATTAACCAATTCCTTTTTATTGATGAGCACAAATGAAGTAATACTGGATAGGTTTCTTACTTGAGGAATGAATAAGTATTTCAACACAATAAAAATGGTGGTCGTAAATTTTCGATAATTGGAAACAGGAGACAAATCCTTTTCTTTATGCCCAATAACGATTTGAAAATCCTTAACTGATTCAGCTTTTTGAATTAGTTTATGTATTTCACTTATCGGATATTGCAAATCATCATCAAACACCACTACATAGTCAAATGTCGCTAACTCTATTCCAATTTTCGTGGCATAAGCTTGTCCGTAGTTATGCTGTAATCTAATTAATCTTATGGGAATCGATGGATGGACTAAAGCTTCATTTAAGACTTTAAAAGTATTGTCTGCACTTGAATCATCAACTATAATTACCTCTTTCACATTGGCCGGCAGTTCAGGTAGAATTTTTTCTATAACTCCCTTAATAAATCCCGAAGAGTTAAGTGTTGGTATAACTAGCGATAGCTCCAATATCAATATTTTAAATTCAATTAAAATTCAATAATACGCCACCCCAATTTAAACCGCCACCCATCGCTACTAAAAGTACTTTGTCATTTTTTGAAAAACGATCAATAAATTTATCTAAAGTAATAAGTACCGATGCCGCTGAGGTATTACCATATTCTTCTAATGTAAAACAAATTTTATGGGCCTCAATTCCCGCTAAACCAAGTTTATCAATAATCATTTTCTTTGACGCTTGATGTGGCACTACATAAGTGATTGCCTCCGGTCCCACACCAAATCCATCATCAAAGTAATTAACTACTTCTTTTACGGCAGATTCGACAAATTGCTCCACCAATCTACCTTTCATATATAAGTAATGTCGCTCCTTTTGTACCGATTCAATAGAAGCTACTTCCTTAGCATATCCTGCCGGAATACACAATGCATAATCCTCTTCGTTTCCTTCTTCCCCTTTTGATCTTAACACATAATCTACAATTGTATTGGAAGTAGTTGGACCAACAATAGCTGCACCCGCTCCTTCCCCAAACAAACCTGCCATTCTAAAATCTTTTAAATCAACCAGTTTGCTCATTTTATCAACACCAAGTACTAAACCATATTTATACTTGCCGGAGTTAATAAATGCATGTGCCATACTTATACCATAAGTCGGACCGCCACATGGCATATTAATTTCTAATGCAAATGAATCTTTTCGCAACCCCAGTTTCTTTTGAACTTCTGTAGCTGTAGTGGGTTGTATATAATCTCCGAAAGCAGTATTGAGAATAACAAAATCAATATCTTCTTTCGCAATATTAGATTTTTCAATAGCCTTTTTTGCAGCAGCAGTCGCTTGATCTGAAGGCAATTCATCTGAAAAACTTCTAGATTTAATACCGTATCTATTGAAAATCCACTCGTCTAAGGTTTTATTGGCCACCTTTGGATCAAAATTTTTAACTATGCCCTCTAACGCTTTATTTGTTAATTTTGCTTCCGGCACATAATGTCCCGTTGCTATAATTCCAATATTATTCATTTATGTTTGCAGTGAATGATCAAGAGTAAAAATAATCTTTTTTATCCATTAATGGTTTTCTTCGGAAAGCAAGCATTCCGCATTTTTGGTGGGTTAGTTTCCATTGTCGATACACACCAACCCTTTATGTCAAGCTATAAAAATTATCCATTTCATTTATTGGAGGAAAATTGGACTATAATTTTAGAGGAATACCTTTCGGCCTTAAATATAATTCAACCAAAAGATATTCAATCTTACTTTGAAGAACAGAAAAAAATAGTACTCGACAACGAGTGGCAAACCATTCCACTAAGGTTGTATAATCATAATTTTAATGAGAACTGTGCTTTATTTCCAAAGACAATTGAAATTTTGAATCAAATTGGCGGTGTTTCTTCTGTACTGTTTTCTGCATTGCTCGCAGGTAAGGAAATTAGACCTCATAAAGGGCCTTACAAAGGTGTTGTTAGATGCCACTTAGGGTTGATTATCCCATCAGACCGTAAAAACTGTAAGATTGTTGTCAATAATAAAATTCGACATTGGAACGAAGGCAAAGTTCTTTTACTCGACGACACCTTTGAGCACTATGCCGTTAATCATACTAAAGAAGACAGAGTTGTTCTATTTTTGGATATTGACAGAAAACTACCTTTCCCATTAAATATAGTAAATAAATTCTTCTTTAATATATTAGCCAAAACAGCATACACAAAAGATGTTCTCAAAGCTTACATATAAACTAAGTTAGATAACAAATAGCATTAGATATTCCGATTATTACTCAAATATCTGCTCTTCAATACTTTCTCAAATTTTTTAAATCTAAAATAACTTGGTAAAAACAATATCGTTTTAATGAGATAACTTTAAATCTTTTCATGCCCAGTTAATAAACTAACTACTTCACTCTTGTTTTCATTAATTTCGAAGCAATTCAAATTCCATAAAATTTCTTATTAATTTGTCGTTGGCTTTAACAAGAAATTTAGAAACACCATCATCTTCCACTACTGATAAAACAACCTTCTTATTTCTAAAAGGAACAATACTTTTACAATGTTCTATGTAGTTGGTCCAATTCATTTAATTCTTCCACCTTTGATAATGTGATCGAACAACGCTACTTGCATTTTTGATGTCGCGCAAATAATCAAATATTTCAACGTTGTTACCAAAAATTAAAAATCGATATCTATAAATTAGATTCACACATTTTAATTTAAGTAAAATTCATGAAAAAAAATTAGTACTTACTTTTTTATTAGTTACTTTCGATTTGAAAAGTACACTTGAAATTTTAATCCAAATAATTGTTAATTGAAGCTAATTAAATCAGTACTAATAATAACACTTCTTGGTACCCTATTCATAAGGTTTTCACCAAATTGCATACATGAAGAGCCTTCCACCAATATGAAAGACATTCTCAAAAAACTATATAATATTGAGTCCCCTGAAAAAAACTTTACTCGCAACGATTTGGCCATTAAAAGAATAACCGAATTAATTGCCCAAAGTAAAAACGAACAACAGGCTACCTATTTAAGAAGACTTTTGGTTAATCAACAATTATATTTTGGTTCGGTAGACTCTACAATTGCATTTTACGAAGACATACTAAAGGAGTTATTCGATTTAGGTGCCTTGAGACCTCCTGAATCTGACGACCATGAAGAACAAAATAATGAACTATTCGATTTGATTAATGAGTCCAGAGACCGACTCATTACCGCTTATTTACTAAAAGGTGAACAACTTAACTGTTTTAATAATCATGGTCCGAATGCATGTATTTTACCCCTTAAAGAAGATGCAATACACATAGATAAAACTCCTTCTTCCAATGCGATAGAAATTTTAGAAATAGTACTAGAGGAACATCCCGATAATTATGATTATTTATGGTTATACAACATTGCCCATATGACAATAGGCAGTTATCCTGATGGTGTAAAAAAAGAATATTTTATTGATTTTAATAAATATCAAGCTGACATTTCCTTTCCAAACTTCAACAACATTGCCCAACAAAAAGGGTTAAATACCATAACCTATTTTGGAGGATCTAGTACAGAAGATTTTAACAACGATGGCTTTATTGATATTTTCATCACCTCTAATCCTTTAAATAAAAATGTTCAACTATTTATCAATAATGGAGATGGTACTTTTACAAATGGAACAGAATCTGCAGAGCTAATAGGTATTACTGGAGGAGTTAACTGTAACCATGTTGATTACAACAACGATGGATTTATAGATATTTATATAATGCGTGGAGGCTGGTTAAACGAAGGTGGTAATCAACCAAATTCCTTACTTCGCAATAATGGCAATGGCACTTTTACAGATGTTACCATTGCAGCTAAATTATTTGAATACGCCCCTTCTCATACTGCTTCATGGAGCGATATAAATAACGATGGATATGTAGACCTTTTTGTTGGTAATGAAGAATGGAAAGCTATCGATCAATCCAATAAAAATGATTCCCCCTCAAAAATTTATCTTAATAATGGTGATGAAACATTTAATGAAGTGGCTAATAAGTGTAATTTAAAAATCAACAAATTAGTAAAATCAGCTGTTTGGGGCGATTATAATAATGACATTCTGCCCGATCTATTTGTTTCTTGCTATGGCTCCAATAATTATTTATTTAAAAATTTAGGCAATGATAAAAATGGATATCCACAATTTAAAGATGTTAGCGAGGAAGCGGGCTTAATTAGTTTAGTAAATAGTTTTTCTTGTTTATTTGCTGACATCAATAACGATGGTTGGGATGATATTTTTGTAAGTGGTTATGCTTATGAGCAAACAGGATTAGCTTCTGAATACTTAGGCCTGGATCCTAAAAATCCTCCTCACCTATATCTCAATAATCAAGATGGAACCTTTAAGGAAGTAGCAAAAGAATTTGGACTTGATAGATCGTTTTATACTATGGGTATCAATTTTGGAGACATTAATAATGACGGCTACATCGATTTATATTTGGGAACTGGAATGCCTAGCTACCAGGCCTTATATCCTAATATTTTGTTATTAAATGATGCGGGAAAAGGCTTTCTCGATGTGACCAATTCATCGGGTATGGGGCATTTACAGAAAACTCATGGTATTTCCTTTGCGGATATGGATAATGATGGCGACCAAGATGTTTATCTTAATATTGGAGGTTTTTATGTTGGCGATGGCTTTCAAAATGCTTTTTTCGAAAATCCAGGGTTTAAGAATGATTGGATTTCTATTCAATTAGAAGGCGTAACCATCAATAGATCGGCCATTGGAGCAAAAATAAAAGTAAATGTTTTGGACGTTAACAATAATAAAAGAACGATATACAGAACAGTATCCACTGGTGGCTCTTATGGTGCATCTGAATTAACACAAAATATAGGACTTGGAAAAGTAATGAAGATTGAGACTATAGAAATTACTTGGCCAATTACAAATGAGCATCAGCTTATCACCAATGTAGAGAAAAATCAATTCATTAAAATTATTGAACATGAGAAAGGAATGTCCATTGCAAACAGGCATGCTTTTAATTAAAATTAAAAATTCTCATTTCTAAAATCTAAATTTAAGACATCCAATAATCTATTTAACTAAAACCTTTTGAGCATCCAAAAAACAAAAAACAAGTGGACAATATCTGCTTTAGTGGCAATGCTCCAAATTGGTATTGTTTCCATATTCTTTGGGTTTCATTACGGATGGATTGACGATCTATTCTTCGAACTTCTTTTTAAACAACAAGTTTTATGTGAAGGAAGAAACGATTTATTCTTTTATTTGTTTTTCATTTTAAGCAATGTTTATTATACACTTTATGAAATTGCCCCTGATTTTCCTTGGATTGGCATTTCTTATATAGCAATAATAACTGCTGCTGTAACGTGTATTAATCACTTAATTTTTAAGCATTATTCCAAACCCATTGTCACTCCTCTGTTGCTGAGTTTTTCCTTTTTTGGAGCATTTTTATTGCCCCTCGTTGTATACCCAAATTTCACTTCTATTTCTATCCTTCTTAGCTTGAGTGTTTTATTGCTATTCACCAATAATTTTGAGTCAATACTAGCTTCAAAAGCAAAGTTTATAGTATTAGCGCTTTTATTCCTAGTGGCATTTTTAATCAGACCCCCAACAGCCTTTCTAGCCAGCCTATTGTTTCTTCCCTTTATACTAATTGACCAGCCTAAAAGAAAGATATTTTATATCGCTGCCCTACCAATGCTAGTGGTTGCCATTTATGCCATTAGTATTATCCCGTTACTCAATAACGAAAGGGCTCATGATATCAAATGGGATATGAAAAGAATACAAATTTTAGACAATAATATTGAGATTGATGTGGCCAAAATGGATGATCCAAAGTTAAAGGCTTTTTCAGCCGCCTATTTATCATGGTTCTTTGCTGATTCCACCTACTTTGAAGATTTTGATTATATCGATCGAATGCTCGACTACCAAGTAGAAACAAATGTTATCCAAAAATACTCCGCTAAATTAAAATCGGAGTTTTCAAAGATCTTTTCCTTATACAATGCCAATTACCACGCTCATTTGAATTGGGGAGTTGAGTTTACTTTACTTTTGGTACTACTCATTTCACTAATTGTACTAAAAGTTTATCGCAGCAAACATCAAACAAAAACAATCATTGCCTATTTTTTGTCGATAATATTTATGATTTTAATCGTGCTCCTATATAAAATGGAATATCGATTCTTCTACCCTATTCTAGTACTTCTACTGCTGCATTTAATACTTAGTAACAGCGATAACAAATGGCTGCCTAAAATATTAATTGTGTTATTTACGGGCATCACGTTATTTCAAATATATTCCAATTTGAAAGCGGTTAGCGAAAGTAAAATTGAGTATAAGAAAATATCTGCTACACTAAGTAATTTAGAAAATAAGCTCGCATCAAAATACATTCTATTTGATCAACTATCCGTTTCTATACTGCACCAAGATTTGTTTCATGCTGTAAGGTTCGATGATAAATGGATAGCCATTAAAGAATCCTTTAATAAAACATCTGAAGGCCATAAAAAGCAACTAACCTCCTTATTCGGTTGTTCAGACTTTCCTTGTTTAGCCGAGCAAACCATTGACAATGAAGATTATTTGTTTTTATTTAGTCCGCACCGAGTACGTGTTATAGAAGATTATTATGAAGCATTCTATAACAGAAAAATTAAATTTGAAATTTTGCCTATTTCAAAAGATGTTATTGAGGTAGAATACTCTATTTTTAATTTCCCCTTGGATATCCATCTCTATTATCTAAAATCAGATGAGTAGAAAAGATTGCTAATTTTTGTTTTGTATTTTCGATATTATAAACGTTATTTTTGAATCATTTCAATAAATTAACCAAAGTGCAGAAAAAGCTTAGTATTGTTATTCCCGCCTACAATGAGGAAAAAACAATCCATTTAATTTTAGATAAAATTAAAGCAGTTAATTTAATTGGAGAAGTAGCCAAAGAAATTATCATTATTGATGATTGTTCTACAGACGCCACACTTCAAAATATAGAAACCTATATTGAAAACAATACGGATATTGACATTACCTTAGATAAACAAGATCGAAATAAAGGCAAAGGGGCAGCTATCCATCAAGGGATACAAAAAGCGCAAGGCGACTTTATCATTATTCAAGATGCTGATTTAGAATACGACCCCAACGAATACAATTTATTACTACAACCCGTTTTAGATAATTTTGCTGATGTTGTTTATGGCAGCAGATTTGTTGGCGGTCAACCGCATAGAGTACTGTTTTTTTGGCATAGCATAGGCAATAAATTCTTAACCTTTTTAAGCAATGTTTTCACCGATTTGAATCTTACAGATATGGAAACATGCTATAAATTGTTTCGAAGCGATATTTTAAAGCGTATTTCCTTAAAAGAAAAAAGGTTTGGTTTTGAACCGGAAGTAACCGCAAAAATTGCCCAAATAGATGGCATTAGAATATACGAAGTAGGCATTAGCTACTATGGTAGAACCTATTCGGAAGGAAAAAAAATCAACTGGAAAGATGGCTTTAGAGCGCTGTATTGTATTTTTAAATATAGTATTTTTAGATAGGCTTTTTAGGAATCTTGCTAAGTACGCTTAAAGAGAACAAATTTTTCATTTTCAAAATATGAACTGAGCTGAGTTGAACGATGTGAAGATTGCTTTAAAGGAATAACTTTGAGACATAATTCTTTATCATCATTAAACAATTTTTTCTTATTCAATGGTTGTTTTAAAGATGATGGTATGTGCATCTTCTCTTTCAGTAATTACAAAGGGAGAGTTTCAAGATATTTCAAAACATCCAATTCAGATGGGTGATACTAAATCTTTGTGAAAAACTATATAGTCAATTGATTATTAGATATAAGCATTTGCAAAGTTATTCCCCTTTTCAATAGTTGTTATAAGCTCGTTATTCTTCATTCTTGAATTGGGAAAATAAGAGGCACTCCCATTAAGTATGTTTAGTTTATGTTTGGTTTGCCAATACATATAAATAAGTTCTCTTCTCATTTCACTTTCTTTCATTTCAAGAAGATAAAGAAGAAAAAAGACTTGAAGGAAGATCTACAATAACAGGTATTTTATCTTTTCTCGTGGTTCTATTTTTGATAAGCATGGCTGGTTTAATAATATATCATGATTAGATTTAAAGACTTTATATTCAACATTTTTCAACAATAGTATACCCAAAACATAGTATTCTTATTATTAATAAATATAACCGTAAGCAGCGATTACTGTTATACACAGAGACTAAGCGTATAAAACCTATAAGGTAACCTGATGTAATCGCTTATAAAATTCCAGCTAAATAGTATTTCATACGCGGTGGAACATTAAAATTAACTAACGAAAGATAGAACCCTTTAATGGATAACAAGAAGATACCTGAAGCTAACCAAATTCCTGTTTTATTAAAGTGGCTTACTATTCCAAGAATTAAAAGTATAATTATTAGAATTCCAATATTCGCATTAATTAAGAATAACCGCATCACTTCTAAATCGCCCGTAAATTAAATTCCTTTCAAAAGATTGTTTAACGATTGAACATCTAATGAATACAACCAAGAATAATTTTCATAGGCCTCCACTGGATTGAACAACTCCTGACCATTATTTAATATTACCTTATAAATAGTTGGTGAAGTAAAAAAACCAAGAATAACTAAACCAACGATTAGTTTTTAAAATGGAATAGTTGGTTGTTTTTTTACAAGATAACTGAAGAAAGTATACATATTTATAAAAAAACAGAGGCAAAAATATCCCGAAAGAGGCTGACGGCCCTAACCTTTAAATAACTACAAATTTGTTTTTGTTTCTAAAATGCACTAAAATTTAAAGTAGTGAAAATGAATTAAAAAATAAACCTGGCTAATATTAAAATTGATACTTTATAAAATAAGATCTTTGCAAAAAAGCATCCAAAGAACAAAAGCTTTATGTTTTCATAAATAAAATATCATTTGTTTACTATTATAACATTTAATAGCGCGTGTTACAACTAAATAAGTAGCAGTATCGAATTAATGTTAGCATTTTAGCCATCAAATAAACAGAAAATTGCCCAAACATATTCTCAGTAAAATAATTTGCTCCCGAGACTGGATAAAAGGAATAACCATATGTCCCTACCCCAAACAAGGCTTTCAGTTTTAAGATATATTCATTAAAAACACTTGCATGTAAAATCACATCTAAATTTCCTGGGAATGCATGTGCAAACAAAAACGGAGAAAAATAAACAACAAAAAACAGTAGATAAATGTAAAATGGATTTTTTACAATTAGGCACTCAAACAAATCGCAGTGCTCTCAAATTAGAAAAATTATATACGTAATTATAGTTAATAATTAACTAATTTAGGACTAATCCTACTTTAATTTCTTAAGCATTTTAGTTAGATATGATTTCTAAAAATAATTCTATTTTTTAACAAAGTTAGATGTCCTATATTTACCTCATTATATAACCCAAGAAAGTAAGTTTGAATATTTATAAATTGTTTAAAGATAAAAAAGTACTAATAACAGGCAATACAGGCTTCAAAGGTTCATGGTTATCCATTTATCTTCATCACCTTGGGGCGAAAATTATTGGTGTTTCTTTAAAACCACATATCGAAATGTCGATGCATAATTATTGCAGATTGGAAGATTTTATTGAACAATACTACATCAATATTTCCGATTACGATAGACTTTTAGAAGTTATCAAAGTTACCCAACCGGATTATATTTTTCATATGGCAGCACAAGCCATTACACTAACAGCATATAAAGAACCTCGAAAAACTTTTGAAACAAATGTAATGGGAACTGTAAATATTCTTGAAAGTGTAATGAAGGTAGATCTCCATGTAAAATAGTAATTGTTACTAGCGATAAATGCTATAAAAACAATGAATGGGTTTGGGGCTATCGAGAAAATGATATATTGGCCGGCATCGATCCTTATAGTGCTTCAAAAAGCATGGCTGAGTTAGTAACAAACTCTATTACGAGTCCTTTTTTAACAAAACCAACCATATAAAGGTAGCTACTTGTAGAAGCGAGGCAATGTAATTGGTGGTGGCGATTGGAATCAAATAGAATTGTTCCCGATTGTGTATAGAGCTTGGGCTAAAAAAGAAAGTTTATTTATTAGAAACCCTGATTCGGTTAGGCCATGGAATTTTGTATTAGATGTTTTAACTGGATATTTAAAAGCAGCTCTCAGTTTAGAAGATGACAAAATGAGTGGTGAAGCGTATAATTTAGGTCCCGATTCATTTAGTGAAGTTGAAGTTGAGAAACTGGTAAGTATACTTTGGGAACATTGGAAACCAAAAGATTTTAGGCCTTATGAAATCTCAAAAATAAATCCAAGATTGTTTGAGCATAAATTCCTAAAACTAAATAGTGAAAAAAGCCATTAAACATTGGTGGAAGCCACAATAATGAATTGTAAATGAAGGATTAAAATACTGTGCATTATGGTATAAATATTTTCTCGACACCCTGATGGTATTTATGATTTTTCTTTAAAGCAACTAACTGACTATCTGGCACTATTAGATGAAAGCAAAACAATTAATTATATTCTTATTGAAAAATGTAGAATTTGCCAATCAAGTTGCATGATATTCATAATTTTGGTGCTGTTTCAATTGCCGATAAACTTTGTAAAACTGAATTTGAACTGCACCTACAGCACCACTATCAATTTGCTTCTGTAATCACTGTAAGCATCTTCAGATAAAGAAAATATTGCCCCAACTGATTTATTTACATTTAATTATCCATACTATTCTTCAAAGATCTAGTAGAAGCACATTTTCTACAATCGTATAACAGAATCATTACCGCTATCGATATTTCTACGAACGATTTAGTGCTAGAAATTGCATCAAACGATGGAAGTTTAATCAAACATTTTAGAAAACATACCAACAAATTGATTGGTATTGAACCATCGCTAAATCACATTCAACATACTGAATCATTGAGAATTAAAACATATGCCGAATTTTTTACAGTTGATTTTGCGACTCGACTTTGTACTGAATTACAACAAAAGCCAAAATTAATTATGGCCAATAACGTGTTGGCACACGTTCCGAAACTTTAGGTTTTGTAAAGGGTTTGAAAATTTTATTAAGTGATGATGGGACTGCTGTAATTGAAGTACCTCAGGCTCCAAAATGATTAAAAACTGCACATTCGATGTTATTTTTCATCAACATTTCTCCTATTTTAATTTACATGCATTAAATTTTCTTTTTAAATCTGTTGACTTGCACATTAATAAGGTTGATCAAATCAAAACACAAGGTGGTGGAGTTAGGCTATACATTAACCATTTCGAGGATATACATGACTCTGTTTCTGATATGTTAAAAAACGAAGTTTCAGAAAAACTCCTTGACTTAGATACTTACAAAAATTTTTTCAAAATCTATTGACAAAGCAAAACAAGCGCTATCAAAATTATTGCAAAAATTAAAAAATGAAGAAAATACTATAGTAGGTTATGGTGCTCCAGAAGGCTTCTACCATGCTTAACTATTTTGGGATTAATAAAAACTATTTAGATTACATTGTTGATATTAGTGATTCAAAACACAATTTTTATTTTCCAAATACAGATTTAAAAATCATCAGTAGAAAAACTAATACATGAAAAACCCGATTACATATTAATCTTGGCTTGGAACTATGCAGATTCAATTATTGACAATTTAAGTGATTTAAAGAAAAAAGGTAAAGCGCTTTATCTTGCCATATCCAATCGCAAAAATTGTTTAAAAACACATCAATCAAAATCGTTCATATCGATAATAAGCTTTTTTTAGCCGTTATCCATTGCTCAAATAAGCTTTTACTTTTGAGTGCTACGAATATGTGAAAACATTTTCTATATTTAGTTTATAGGTAAAATCATAATAAATGACAAATAATACTAATCGCTTTCTATGTTAACAGCTAAAAATAAAGAAGTCTTAGTTTATTTCGCAGATTTAAAATATAACTTCCAAGGCATCACCTCATTGATGCCATGCCTTTGAGTATAGCATACATGAAAGCGGTAATGGATAATGAATTAAAAGCTGTAAAATCTGAAATTTTTGCCTATCCAGATGAACTAAATCTAGCTATTTCTCAAAATGTTCCAGATGTTTTAATGCTTACAAACTATTCATGGAATGAACAGCTAAGTCTACATTTCGCTAATCACGCAAAAAAATCAATTCCAATTGTCTTGTAGTGATGGGAGGTCTAACTTCCCAATTGAAAAAAGCCAGACAAATAGAATATTTTGAACATTATCAAATATTGATATCTATGCGACGGGTGAAGGAGATTTTTTATGCAACAAATTTAGTTGACAAATTTCTTAAAAACGATATGTCGATTGAGAAGCTGCTTTCAACAAACATTCATTCCAGTATTTATCGATTGAATCATGAAAAAACTGTAGTGACAAGAAGCATAGAACCAAGAACTCGACATTTGGATGACATACCATCTCCATGGTTAACAGGAATTCTTGACAAATATTTTGGTTCTGTAATGGCACCTCTTTTTGAAACCAATAGAGGATGTCCATTTACCTGCACTTTCTGTGTGCAAGGGACAAAATAGTATACAAAAGTCAGTTATTTTCTTTAGAAAGATTAAAGAGAAATTGAATATATTGGCAAAATGATATTTGAAGTAGTTCCTGAACAAAAAAACTTAATTATTGCAGACCCCAACTTTGGTATGTATAAAAGAGATATTGAAGTAGCCAGCTATTTAGGGGAAACACAAGTAAAATATAATTGGCCGCTATCAATAGATGCTACAACTGGAAAAAATCAAGCCGAAAACATCATTGCAACAATAGAAAAAGTTAATGGTGCTGCAAGAATGTATCAAGCAGTACAGTCATTAAATAGTGGAGTGTTAGAAAATATTGAACGAAAAAACATAAGCCTTGATACGTATAAAAAAATACAAACTTATATTAAGGGTAGAGGGCTTCGCTCAAATTCTGATTTAATTATTGGATTACCTGGCGAAAGTTTACTTACTCATAAAAACTCTTTGAAGGAGTTAATCAATAGTGGCACTAGTGTTCTAATAAATTTTCAGGCAATATTATTAAAAGGGTTCCGAATTAGAGGCATCAGATTCGAGAGAAAAATTTAAATTTCAAACTAAATTCAGACTAATCCCAAAATCTTTTGGCATTTATAACAATCAAGAGTATTTGATATAGAAGAAATTATTGTTGGTACAAATACATTGCTTTTGATGATTATTTGAAAGCCAGAACATATCATTTTATAATAAGCACTTGTTGGAATGATTCTAGATTTGACATTCTAATTAATTTTTTCGTGAAGCTAGGTTTTGAAAAATGGAGCTTTATTCAATCCATTTTGAATGCTAAAAGAACACCAATCAGGAAGCAAGAAAATTAATAGATGAGTTTCTCTTAGAAACTAAAAATGGGTGTTTGATTCTAGAAGAAGTAATTAACTTTTACAGTGACGATCAAAATTTTAATCGATTACGGAACAGCCAAATAGGTGATAATTTAATATATAAATACCGAGCTTTAGCTTCTTTTTGGTATTGGGAAAAATGGTGTACAATGGTGTTTGATGCCTTATTAAATAAATTAGTTCATGAAAAGCACCCTATTTTAAAACACTCCTTTGGGCCTCATTCTGGACAGAACTTCAAATTTTCACCCCAAAGCAAATACACTTATGGAAAATCTATAAAAACTTTTTAGCAACTAGTGAAATAGAAGAGTTCAACTTTGATATACTAAAATGGATAAATGACAAATGCCCATTAACTTTGAGAAATATATACTCAATAGACCTGTTTCACTTCAGTTTATAGTAAATGAAAAATACCAATCAAATATTAAAGGACTTTTGAAGCTCTATGATACAATGTACCTTCTATGTCAATGATCATGAAAAGAATGCATATTGATTGGAGAGAAAGAAAATTATTCGAAACCAGTAATAAACAATGGGATTGAATAAAAAATTACTTAAATTCAGCTAATTAAATTTCATTTTCATAGTCATTTTAATCTTAAAGTTACCAAACTTTTCAAGGGCTTCTCCTTCCTTCCACATTGTGTCTAAGGCAATATTTTCTTTGAAAGTATCCATACTTTCCAAGAATCCATCATGCTTGAAAGCATTCATCTCAGATACACAAGTTAATCTACCAAAAGTATCAACTTCTAAAATATCATCTTCTTTAAGAAATTTATTGATAGAATTATTAAATATCATAAAACCACCGTTTATATAAAATGAGGCTACGGGTTTCTCTGAAAATAGAACAATCTTGTTTTCCTCAATTTTGCTATACCATATTGTAATTGCGGCTTAACTAGGCTTATAGTAGCTATTTGATCTCTACTGTTATGAAAATCAAATAGCTCTTTCAAATTGATATTACTTAAGCCATCAGCATAAGTTACCATAAATGCTTTCCTTCCAAATAAGGTAACACCTGTCTAATTCTTTCACCAGTTTGAGTTTCAATACCAGTATCTATGCATTCAATATTCCAGCTTTTCTGTTCTAAGGTTTCAATATAATTTTAATTTCTAACCCTCTATAACCTATACAAAGAATAAAATCATTGAATCCATAATGAAATATTTAAATAAATGCCAAGAATAGGAACATTGCCTATCGTGGCCAATGCTTTCGGCAATTCATTATATTGATTAGTATACCGAATACCTTTCCCTCCGCATAGTATAACCACTTTCATTATTTTTAATTTAAATTTTCACTAAAAACTTTAAACTACTTTATTTAAATCTCTCTATCATTAATCTATAAATAACAAGAAATAAGTGCGGTATGTTTATTTTTCCATCCCCCACTCTTTTATCATAACTTATAGCTACTTCCAAAATTTTAAATCTCCTAAGTCCAACTGCATAAATTTGAGGTTCTATATCAAAGCTTTGAGCAGTTAGAAAAGGTTTAAACTTATTGACATCAATCAATCTAAATCCAGAAGCCATATCTTTCACTTTTGCGCAAAAAAGGAAATTGGTAACAAAATTCATAAAATAATTAGCAATCCTTCTTAAAAAGGATATATTTTTCATGGGTCTTACTCCTACAACCATATCATATTGATTGGCGTTTTCAATTAGCCGCGGGATATCTTCAGGATGATAAGTTTGATCGCAATCAATTGTTATTACTTTATTATAATTATTATTTTCTGCATATTCCATACATTTTATAATGGCTGATCCTTTTCCAAACTTATCTCTCATTAATACTTTTGCCCATTTTTTGCAATCGGAACTGTTTGATGGTAGACCATCCGTAATTACAATTAGATCAAAATTTAATGCTCTTATTCGATTGACCATGGGCTTAACATTAATCTCTTCATTATATGTAGGAAGACAAACAAGAATTCTCATTTACCAATAGTTTTAAAGATAACTGCCTCGAATCTTCTTTCATAAAAACTAAAAGTGGAGATTTTTTAAAATATTTCAAAATATCTAATTCAGTTGGGTGATAAACTAAATTTTTTATGAAATACAATATAATCTAACTGGTTTTCATCAATTAAAGATACATCAGGTTATCATTTTCATTAATTTTTGTCATTAGTTCATTATTTCTTATCCTAGAAAGAGAGGAATAGCCCACAGATCATTTATAATATTTTGATGATGAAAAGTCTGCCATCCATGTAAATGTATTCCCTTCGATATTCGTTATTGGCCAACTCTTTTCACTACTAGTGAATAAACTAGAAGGAAAATCTGCTAGGATGTGGATTACACTATTGGAGCTATCTTGCACGTATTGATAAATCTTTGGGATCTCTTTAACTATTCTTTGATTATTTACATAAAAACTTTATATTCTATATTTCAAGCAAAAATATGCCTAAAACAAAATTATAGAAAACAGTGTTTTGCTTTTATTTTGTTTTCAATTTTGATATAACCAAATGAGAAGCAACAATAGTCAAGATTATTAATGTGACAGTATAAAACCTATAGGACTGCCTAAAATATTTACCTAATACATTCCAATCAAACAAAATGTTAAAGGTGAAGGACAATTCCAACCAAGAATATTAAAATTATAACTTCCAAAGGAAAAAATTAAAGTAAATAGACCAATTAAGAAATAGCGTCGTTTGTTTTTAAACTTAACGAATGCTAATTATGAATAGGCAAATAATTAAAATCCCATTGTTCGCTCTAAAACCTATCCATTCTCCATTTTGAAACCATCCATAAATAACATTTCCTGAAAAGATGATATAAAGCTTTTGGGTTTATGGTAAATTGATCAAGATTAATAATCGATCCATCAACTGGATTATAAGCATTAATTAGTTCTGGATTTGCTATTTTAAGTATAGTTGGAAATGCACACAATAAGATTATCATGAAAGCAATTACTAAAGGAATTTATATGTTTGAATTCTCCTTTCCAAATTTGCATCAAATAAAACCCACTAAAAAAAACACCTCCTAATAGAAAATAGTAGCCAGAAAAGAAAACTGAAATCCCAATAAAACTGTTGATAAATAGAAATATCTAATTTTAGATTCTCATTAAATCTAAGTGCAAAATACATGGAATACAATATTGGAAAAACCGAGATCATTTAGCAACTCAATATTTGATAGCATATAACATGAAGAAGAAAAAAACAATCCAAAAATTAAAGCAGCTCGTGTATGTTTTGTCAGATGTTCTATTATTTTATAAATCGAATGTCCATTTAGCACACACATAACTACTAATATGATGTAAGTAGCAAAGTAATCAATTGCCCCTAAAAACTTAGATATAATAAATAGCAATGTATGTCCGTATGAGTTTTCTAGGAATAATGCAGACCCCTTCAACGGAGTAAAGGAATTTCCGTAATTTCCTAATCCCAAAAATTCCTTTATGTTAAAAAAATACTCTTTAAATAGACTTGTATGTACAATAACATCTGAATTACCAGCGAAAGAACCGCTCAATGGGAATGGTAAAAAATAAAGACAAAAAAATAAATAGATTACTATTGGATAGTTATAAAACTTAAACTTCATATTGCTCGCCCTTGGATAAAAATAAAAAATATGCCCACATTTAAATCATTAAAGCTGATTATAAATTTTAGGAAATCAATCGATTTACATCCTTTTGACTAGCTGATGAATGTCCAAATTTAAATTTTCGTATCAGTTCACCTTCTTGATCTATTTTATTGATTATACATTGGCAATATGTCATCATCAACTTTAGCTCTTCAACAAGTCCTGTTTTATCGGCTATGTAATGGATGCTAGGAAATTCCGATGCACACATCGCATGGTTGATTGCGATTCTTACATTATTGGTTTTGTTTGGTGGCGAACCATGAAACAACTTATGGTCGTAAATAACTGCATCGCCTGATTTTAATGCTAAGCTTCTCTTTTAAATTTCTTACCTTTTAAATCTTTTTGTTCTCAAATACAACGCTAAACCAGGTCCACATCTAAATGAATTTCCTAATTGATGAGGAAGCTTCTAAGACCCATAGATTTCCGTTGTTTTCATTGGTGTCTTCCAATGGACACCAAATGGTTACTGATTTGCTTTTAGTTTCATCCACCATATTCCAATCTAAATGAAAATCAAAAAAACTCTCTTTTCCAGGTTCTTTAACAGTGTAATTCGATACTAAATTTCTATAATCTTTTAAATACTGATTGGCTCGAGGGCAATAAAACCTCGCTTATGACCTCTGTGACTTTTCGTCGATATGTAATGTTTGAACTATGCATTGAAGCATGAAAACCTTTACCTAAGTCATTATCTAAGCAAAAATATTGGTTTCTTAGATGTTCCACCTCATTTTTTATCTAAAAACTGATTAATCACAACGTAACCAAATCTCTCAAAAGAATCTTGATACGATTCATTCTTAAATGTTACTCTCATTATTTATAATTTTCAAAAATTCCGCTCACAAAATCTATAAGATAATACATCTCTAAGTCATTAAATATATTGTATTTTATTTCCATTTCATATTCAACCATATCCACAATCAATGGAGTATGTGTTTGCTTCCATTATTAACACATAAAAGACAATAAGCCATTAAAAAGCACCCAACTATTAGAAAAGCCAATCATGATATTCCTATCATAAATACAGTGCCGATACCAAATATTTTTTCAACCATAATATTAAACTTAGATTCCTTTTTACTGATTAAATTATAAACAAAGGGCAGCTCACATATCAGTCTGGCTATAGCATATAAACCAATATTAACCTGCCTAATTATCCAAAGCAAATACTCTTCCTTCATGATTACAAAGTAATAAGTTTAAAGAATAATTTAAGCCCTATGCTTTTTTTATATTAGTTTGCGCAATAATAGGAGCATTTGGTTTTTCACCAGGAACAAAACAATTAAAAAAATGACGATCTACTTTATAAGCTGTTAACTGATTGCTTTCTTTGAAATAATGTAATGGAGTCGCCGCTTTAGGAACACATACACAGCCAAATGCGGGTCTACTCTTATTGGTTTTTATTAGCATTAGAAAAGTGAATTAAGGCTGAATCATATAATACAGCATAACCCTAAAGAAGTGTTTATCAAAGTAGATTTCCATCTAATAATGGATTCATATGGTTTAAGATTGTTTGAAAAGGAGTATAACGAATAGGAAGCGGCAACAAATGGCTTTTTTGGCAAAACATTCAAACCTCCATTATCTCGTCCAGTATCACAAAGGGCTACCCAAACATTAAAAGATCTAAATGTTTCCTCATCTACATAAGAAGTCCAATCTTGATGTAAACCCACTTTATGTGTTGAATTTGGCTTTTTAGCTAAAAGTTGGCAAATAAGGTTTAAACCCGTCAATAATTTCATCTAAATGAACTTCTATTTTTCGCACAAATATTATGCTTATCTCCGCTTTTTTAGATGAATCTGTGGCGTTCATTGTAGTACTAAACTCAGCTTTGGTTTCTTCAACATTCTTACTGTAATAATCCAAAACTACTTCACATTCCGATTTCGTTAAAAATGGAACAATTACATATCCATTCTTTTTAAAGGATTCATTTAATTCAGCTACTTTAAAATTGGGAAACTTATCCATTATGCTTTCACTAAAGCTTCAAAACTTTTTCTGTTTTTAATCGGCGTAAACTGAAACTTAATTTTATCAATCATAGGCACGCCAACGGGTTTTGAATGCATATCAAAATCGGCAAAAAATTGTGAATTAACCTGATAAACTTCTAATTCTCATTTTTTACATTTGGACAATAATAATGAATGGGTGTAGCTTCTTTAGGTGTCATAATTAATTGAATGGTTCCTCTGTCCATAGAGGATGAATTGTCGCGAGAATAATGTAGAGCATCATCTAATATAGCAACTTGAAATTATGCCCTTAATTCTAATGGCACCATATATTTTCGCTTAATGGGCTTTTCTATTCGCCAAAAACCCAAGGAATTAGATGGACTTCAGGGTTAATGAATTATGTGTTCAGGGAACTATTTCTAATGTGCCATTTTTTCTCACATCATAAAGGAATCCAAACAGAAACAGATGTATATTTTGATTCGTCCACAAATGTCCAATTTTGATGTAAAGGAACTTCTCCTTTACCTGGTTTCTTGTTGAATAAATTAACGATTAATGGTTCATAATTATCTAAACCTCATCTAACATTGGTTTAAAAAATTGATAATCCTCTCCATAACCATTCTCTTGTAGTCCGCATCTTTATTAAAAAGCTCAATTCATATGATGCTTTTATTTTGACGTTGTTTTTATCAGTTCCACTTTGTAATTCATTTAACAATTGAAACAACTCCTTTAATCTCACTTCATTTAAAAGCGATAAAGTAACATACCCGTCTTTATTAAAACGTTGCTCCAAATTGTTGTCTAAAAAATATTTTTCTTCATACTCTAAATAAGTTTTCAATTCTAGAATGAGAAAAAGTCTTTTCACTCTATTTTTAAGCTGATAGCTTTCAAACCTTTGCTCATTCAAAATCGGTCAAAATCATAAAAGAATTTTTTATTGAGCTTTAACTGCGGTAATAGTTCAATTCTATTCTGAAGATAAGCCTGAATCTACACTATATTCTCTTATGTATTTTCATTTTGCTACATATAAAAGTAAATATTTTCAGCATCTTTCTCTTTTAAAATGGAAGTAACAGCAATTCTTAAGGTCACTCGTAAGATTAGGTGGTGAAGCATGTAATAAGCGATGGTGCCAAACCAATGCTTCCACCTTAACAAATACAATGGTTGAACAGTATAATTCTCACTTATCCATTTCGTATTTATAAATTGATCTTCCACTCAGGACCTCTTATAATTGTTAAGCTGATGAGAATATACCGCCACCGTAAAGCACCATTGTACTCCGTTAAATCAACCAACAGGAATCCATATTGCATAAGAGTCAAATTCGTTTTCATGCACATAAGCCCAATCTTGGTGCCATTTCATATCACTTTCTTTTCCTTGCTCCTTTACCATAAAGTTGGCATAGAGCTGATGATCAAGAAAATTAGGTTGAAAAATATGATTGAACTTATGATAAACAACATCTTTTATAATTCGATCTACTTCCTTTTTGTAGGATAAGTCGGTATGGAACATAGTTGCATGAAATCCATTTAAATTTGGTTGTGATGTTTATCTAAATAAAAGCTTTTAAATTGATTATTTCCTCCTTGCTTAAATAAGGAAATGATACCCAACCGTTTTGCTAGATGATTCTGAAGGGTGGAATCTAAAAATAAAGATGTTTTCATTATTTAAACCATTTAGATAAAATGCGCTTCTTTTAACAGCTGAATTTCTATGTATTTGAGTATTGGTATTACCTAACTTACTGATGAAATTCTTTCGACAAACAATGTCATTGAGATCATAATAATATAAACATGTCACTGCAACGATCATAATTGTCATATACAACTATTAATTGTTGAATATGCTCAGGCAAAAGAACGACAATCCCATGAATCCCATCTTGTTATGGTAAGTACACAAACAATTCGTTTTTAATGTAGTGACAAGGTGCAATATCCCATTGTTGGTAAATATCATGCATAGTTGAACTAAAATAACCAATAATAAAGATATAGTTTTATATATCCTATTTAATTTGTTTGGTAAAAGTATTCAAAACACATATTTTTCTTTGTGCGATCTTGCAGTATTATATCTTTAATGGGCTATGTTACGTATTCTTTTTGGTTTTTAGTAACTATCATTTCATTGAGTTCAATTCAGAGTTAGGTTATTTCAATACTGCAGTAGATGTTAATTGAAGAATTAGAAATCCTTAAAACGCAAAGGACATTCTATCTTATACAATTAGACATGATGAAAACGGAGCTCGATACACTGGCGACAAATGCTCTAACCATTACCACAATAGTCTTCTTCTATGGTTGTTCTGTTAGTTAGGGGTAATATCGTATGTGATTCTTCCACTTTTCCTTATAAAGTACAAACGGGCATTAGGTGAAGGCACTTGTGTTAAAAATTATGGTATTATGAAGCTACAGTACTTTACAAGCTTATCTTCTGTTTGAGCAAAATCTTGCAATGGGAGAGACACACCAACTATTGCAGCAAGATTATGGCTCATTTCAAGACGATAAAACATACGCCGTGTTACCTCAAAAAATTATTGCGTACTTTAAAGCAACTAAATTTGATTAATTTACACTATGTCTATTTCCAAATTTTTCATCAACGAACATCATCAACAAGAATTCGAAAAAAATGGATTTTGAAACATCAATTAGTTGAAAACAAAGAAAATATTACAGCTACAAACATTGTATCAAAAATTTTTCCCTAATCTTCAAAGCAAGCAATTCGTTTATTCCAACTTTACCAATAACTGAGAAGTTAATTTAGCAATTCAGAAAGCATTAAGCAAACAATACTTCCTAGCCTTAACAAAATTGTAAAGATTATAGAACAATAATTAGCTTGTTTTACATTAAATACCAGGAAAAAATTCTAAATTCTATGTTCACAGAGATTGGACCATTGTTGATGAAAGTAAATATTCTTCTATCAATGTTTGGTTGCCTCTTATAGAAACAAACAAAACAAATGGCAATTTAATTGTTGTTCCTGGCTCCCATATAAAGAAAACATTGAGAGAAGCCTGAACTAAATCTCCCTAAACCATCAATTAAAGAAAAATCAATCACTTTCTTAAAGAAAATATTTATACAAAACCAGGCGAGGCCATTTTATTTGATCACGGATTAATTCATGGTTCTAAAAGCAATTGCTCCGACAAACCCAGAATAGTGGCAGCCCTTTCACTTATTCCTCATAAGGCTAAACTTATACACTATCATCAAGACAATAATGGGCAAATAAAAAAAATATGAAGTAAGCGATGATTTTTTTATTTGCATCTTAACAATGACATAGCAATATCATTTGATCATCAAAAACAAGTTGGCCTGATAAACATCAATAGCTATTAAATCAACTGCTTCAGCACTTCTTTTCTAATTTTAGTCTTATCTATCACTTCAATCAAAGGATATTTTTCACTAGGTCGCCGTTCAAAATCTTCATTATAGAAATACTCAGGTGTCACTTCAAACATTTCTACTTTACCTTCGGGTGTTTCTTTATCTTCATAAAAGTGTAAAAATGGATGATCTTTCGGATGTAAATAATAATTTATAGCGACTCTAGTTTTAAAAGTATAATTAGGAGGCGAAGAATGAATCAAAGCACTATGAAAAAACAATACTTCTCCTTTCTTCATTTTAAGTGGCTCCATCATTTTACTTAATTCTTTCACTTTATCTTTTAACGGCCACTCAACGTTTAAAAGACCGCTGATGAATACCCCATGTATGACTTTCAGGTAAATAATGAAAACAACGTTCCATTTGTTTACATTTTGAAGTGGAATCCAAGCATAAACAGAAAATGTTTTTCGTTCATCTACATGAGAAGAATCTTGATGAGGACTCAATGCACTTTTACGAGAAGGTGGTTTTTAATTAAAAAGTACCTCCTATCAATCTTGTTTTAGCCCTTACAATATATCTTTTCCAATGCTTTAGGGACCACTTTTTCTATTTCTTCTTTCGCAAAGTTTCGTATTTCAGGATCAGGATAACGACCGCTGGGCCAAAAATTTTTACCAAATGAATGACCCAGTTTAACTTTTAACTGTTGATACGAGTTAAGTAGCTGATTTACTTCATTGTCTCTCTGCTATAAAACGCCCTTATAAAAACCATCATTTTTAATAGCGTTATACACTTCACATGTAAGAAGATATCTTTCATGATTGTAAAAAAGTCATCAATTTATAAAAAATGGCTTTGCCCCATTCTTTGTATTGCTTAAATTAAAACTAACAATAGTAATAATGGAATTAACCAGAAAATTTTCAAAACTGAAAGGATTGTCAGAATCAATAATGGAAACAACATTTCGTGAAAGAGATTGATGTTGCTTAGGAAGCCATAACTACTCATCTTTTTCTCTTCGTTCGATGCACAAAACTATAGGCTACAATTAATAGATAGCCCGCTATCAAAATATAATTACAAGTTCTATCCAGTATAAAAAAACACACATGGCAATACTTCCAACGAAACATAATGTTTTTTTGAAAGGTCATTACTTTTGCGGTATCATATGAGTTTCCAATGCTTTTTTATTCCAATTTGTTGGTCGTTTTTGGCATCATTTAAAGTATGCAGTATATAGTTTCTTTGTCCGCGTAAAAATCCCCAAATAAATAACACCACTAATGATCCGGTAGCATCTTGCCGACCAATGGCAAATACAAAAACATACATTAACGTGCCGCTGTATAAACTATCCAATACCAAGCTGGCTAACTTGTTTTTTTTCAATCGAAAAGGAGGAATAGAATATAAAATAAAACAAAGCATTTGTGCTATGACCAACAGATAGAGATCAAAGTTTGACAATCTCAATTGAAAGCTAAAAAAGCATATTCCAATTACACTTAAAATGGTAAAACCAAACTTAAAACTGGATGATTTCCCTACCAATAGATTCTTCTTGCCCGCCTTGGTATCATCTTTAATATCTGACCATTCTCCTATGAAAAAACCAAAAATGGCCGTAAAGATCATTAGCAGAAAAACATTGCCGAACATATATAATATTCTGAAATCAGGGGCTAAACTTAACTGCCCTAAAGCAAAGAATCCAAGTATTGGAGGAATGATATTATTCCACCAATCATTCGTTCTAAGTACTTGAATAAACGCTTTTGCTTTCAAAATTTGTAAAGTTGTTACTATCTGGTTTTAGTGCATCGTATTTCTAACCATTCTGCCGGCCAAAATTCTTCAAAACCTTTGAATATTTCAATATGCTGATCTTCTTCAAATGCGGCACGAATAGACGTGTCATCGTCAAAATCAAATTTTTTGATGAATTCAATTTCAAAGTCTAATGAGCGTAAAGTTTCTATTACCGGAATCAATCTCAACGTGTTGTAGCAATAATTGTCATTCATCCTACCAATAACGGTTTCTACTTTTTGTTGAAATGCCTCATCTTTTGATTCTTTTTTAAAAAAATCTTTGATGTAAATAAATCCATTGGGTTTCACTAACTGAGCGGCTTCATTCAATACTTTTACGGGATCTTCCGCATGTCCTAAAGATTCCAAAAAAATAGCTCCATCAAAATCTAATGGAGAAAAGTACTGAGATAAATGATGAAAATCACCTTTTTGAATATTCACCCGAGAAGATAAACGCTTTGATCTTATCTTTTCATTTGCTTTCTCAACCTGTACATCAGAGATGGTGACTCCTTCAATAGAAACATTTACTTTATTGGCGAAATAAACAGCCGGACCGCCCACTCCACAACCTGCATCAAGAATTTTTTGACCTTTTTTGAAGCCAATACTGCTTCTTAAATAGGATAGTAATTTTCGATTAGATTTAGGTCTAAATGCCTGAATCACTTCACCATATATTCTAAGATAAGTTTCAGTTGTGCGATCGTAGTAGGATGCTATTTCTTCAGCTTTGCTCATACACTAATGTGAACTAAATATTGCGGTTAATATTAAAAGTAATTGATTGAATGTAAACATTCTTGCGAATAAATGTATTTTTAATTCTTTAAATAAAATCAGAAATAAATGACTAAAAATACTATTTATAGAATATTCATCTTATTTGTTGCTATTCTAATTACTACAAATTGCAGTAAAACAACGCCTCAAAAATCAAATAGTACTGAAATTACTCAACCGGCAGAAGAGGTTAAAGAAGAAAAGCCATCTAAGGATTGGGAATCTATCTTAGATCAGTTAGATGGACAGTGGGTTTCTTACGACAATACATCTGAAGATAAGGTTCAACTCGAATTCAATACCACTGTGATGCAGCTGCACATCAAAGACAGCAATGGAAATTTTACTTTTAATATTGAGGTAAAAGACGATCAAATACTATCTTCTAATGAAGGCGTTGTAGTAAACAAAGCTACCATTTTAGCAATCGATGATAAATTTCTGACAGTATCAGTATATGATATTTTCAGTCAAACTACATCTAAACTTGTATTTCAGAAAATACAATAATGCATCTAGGTTAGATTTAAATATTATTTGGTAAGTATTAGCAAATGAGATATTTTTAATAAGAAGTATTATAGAACAAACTTATAATTATTGTTAATTGAATGCCTATGGAATCACTCAAAGAACTATATCAATTTTTAATGGAACGAAAAAAATGGTGGTTAACGCCAATCATTTTGGTATTGATTCTATTAGGCATCTTGATGATTGTAGGCGGAAGTAGTGCAGTGGCACCATTTGTTTACACCATTTTTTAAGCGTCATTTCTAAGTCTGCAAAAGGTGTAGTACGTTCCACTTTAACTATTAACTAGAAGGTTTTGTCCCGTCCTAAAAAACCGTTACAGTTTTTAAAGGATTAAAATTAATAATTAAACAGCAGCAAAAACGTTTTTGCTGCTGTTTTTCGTTTTATAGGTTCTAATTTTTATTGAGTTTTGGTTATGCATTTTTTCAGGTGTCATCATATAGCAAGAATAGTGAGGTCTTTTCTTGTTGTAAATTTCGATACTGTTTTTTACTAACAAATTCATTGTTTCAATTTTACTTGGTTTGCTATTTCTAATAAATTCTTGTTTCAATATTCCGTTGATTCTTTCAGCTACTGAATTTTGATAGGGATCATAGCTTTCTGTCATACTGCATTTTATACCATTCTTATTTAATAGCTTTTGATAATCATTCCCGCAATATTGCAAACCCCGATCTGAGTGATGAACCAGCTCTTCTTGTTTATATTTTCTTTTTCTAATAGCCATTTTTAATGCTCTAACTGAACCACTTACATCTAAGCTATTAGAGACATCATAACCAACAATCATTTTCGAATAAGCATCTGTTACTAAAGCTAAATACATCGGATTTAGACGGGAACCAATGTGAGTTATATCTGCTACCCATAATTGTTCAGGTCGATTGAGTTCTAAGTGTTCTACTAAATTCTTGTGTTTTCGAAAACGATGATGGGAGTTGGTAGTAATATGATATTGTCTTTTAGGCTTAATATCTAAATGGTTGGCTTTCATTATTCTAAATAACTGATCTCTGCCAACACCTAATTCTCGTAAATGACTATATAATAGATGGTATAATTTTCTTGTTCCAATCATTGGCATTTGCTTACGCACTTCTTTTACTAATTCTACTACTCTAAAAGCTCTTTGACGTCGTTTCTTAGTAGAGCGTAGTGATCTGTAATAAACCTGTCTGCTTACCCGAGTAATCTACAGGTAGCTGTTAAACTTTCTTTGTATTCTTTTCTGAAGAGGTCGATTGCTCGGGTATAGAGTTTTTTCGTATTGGAATATCATACTCCTTTTCTGCTAATTCTATTATCATGTCAAACATGACGGCTTTCTTATCGGCTTGTTCAACTTGTTTTTCTAAAAAAGCTTTTGCTTTTCCAATAGACGAACCTTTTGCTCAAGTTCAATTAATTTTTGTTCTTGTGATTTAGGCATATATGATGGAGTTTGATTCTCCCAGTCAAAATTACCAAATTTACGAAGCCAGTTTACAATTGTTGATCGAGACTGAATGCCATATTTCCGCTTTGCTGCATGAGTAGATAGCTCTCCTCTTTCTATCTCGTAAACAACTTGCAACTTAAATGACATAGAATAGTCGCGCTGAGTGCGCTTTACGTAGGGAGTTTTTTGATTGTCTTTCATAACCTTCTGTTTTGTGTAACGCTATTTCAGGACTAGACATTTTATAAAATTAAAAAAGCCATCCGTCAGTTGACGGATGGCTTTCATCTTTATTAAAACTCTTAACCAATTATTACTTTGTAGCTTCTTCTACTTTCTTTTCTACTGCTACTGCTGTTTTCTTAGCAGTTGTTGCAGCTTTTTTAGTTGCAGTTGTTGCCTTTTTTGCTACTGTTTTAGCAGTAGTTTCAGCTTTCTTAGCTGTAGTAGCTGCTGTTTTCTTTGCAGTTGTAGTAGCTTTCTTTGCTGCAGTAGTTGTTTTCTTAGCTGCAGTTTTAGTAGCTGTTTCTGCTTTTTTAGCAGTCGTTGCAGCTGTTTTCTTTGCAGTTGTTGCTGCTTTCTTAGTTGCCGTTGTTGCCTTTTTAGCAGCAGTTGCAGTTGTCTTTTTAGCTGCAGTAGCTGTTTTCTTTACAGCTGTAGTTGCTTTCTTAGTTGTTTTCTTAGCAGCAGTAGTTGCTTCTTTAGTTGCTTTTTTTGCTGTTTTCTTAGCAGTTTTTTCTGCTTTTCCAGTAGCTTTTTCAAAAGCATCTTTTGCTTTCTCAGCAGCTTCTTTAACTTCTTCTACTGCGTCTTCTGCTAAACCTTCTACAGTTGATACAATCTTCTTAGCTGTTTTTCCTAATTTTTCAACGATATCGTTAGCAGCACCATTTTTGTCTTTACCATTTAACTGATCTTGTAAATAGTGGAACATATGGTCAACTCTTTCTTTTACTTCATCAATTACGTTTTCTGTTTCTGCTAAAAAAGTATCTCTTACTTTTTCTACATCTACAGCTTTACTATATTTTGAAGATAATTTCTCAGCATACTGATTGAAAACTTCTTTTTGTCCTTCAACCTGTGTTCTGATGTCATTAGTTAAACTTTCAACGTTTGTTTTCACTTCATCAATTCTTGAATTTAAATCATTCATTAATTTATCGAAAGCGTCTTGAAATTTTTCTTTAGTACTCATAATTTTCGTTTATTTTATTGATGTAAAGGTACGAGAGGACTATTAATTACTCTTTAAAGACCTTTTAACAAAATTTGATAATAAAATGTGGTTTTCATGAAATCAATACCATCAAGATGTTACAAGCTTTTGAATTTAAGGTTATGATGGCAAGCCGCTTTCGATATTTATTGGCTTGCAGCTTATATTACCAAAAACAAACCCCTTAACATTGACAATTATCTGTGTTAAAACAATGCACCATTATTTTAAACACAGTACTTCAATCCTCAATAATTTATCGACAAGTAAAAGTAAATCATTCCATTTTACATCGTTTAAATAGCAAATGCATGCTTGAAAAATAAAAAAGGCTATCCATATAGATAGCCTTTGCAAATTTGTTTAGATCAAGTCTTATTTGGCTTTTGAAACCGTATCTTTCATAATGTCTAACAATCTATCTACTGAAGTTTTAACATCATTAATAACAAAGCCAGCTTCTTCTTTCACATCATTTAAAATAGCCTCCGAATCAAAAATCTTTTTCCCTTTTGCTTCTAATCTGCTTTTATAAGTTTTAAGATTTTCTGACTGAACATCTAACTCTTTACCAAAAACATCTTTAAAGCTATTGAAGTTCTCTTTTATTTCTTCGGCTTTGCCGTTTACTTCTACCAATAATGAATCTACTGATTCCTTAAATTTAGATAATACATCTTCCATAGTTGTTCTATTTTATTGATGCAAAGTTAGAATGCAACGCTCTATAATTTCGTTAAAGCAACTTTACTAAAAAGCACTTAAATGAAGTACTTAGAGTTACGAATACTTAAAGTACCTTAAGTTGTTTTTGATGACGACGTTATTTTCTCTTATTCAAGCGTATCAACAATCATAATTACAACTTTAAAGCACTCGAAACTTTAGCTCAATCGTAACTTCTTTAATCCAAATCCAAAATTTCATTGATAGCAAAAACTACATGCTTTCTGTGCGCTTTGGTAGATTCATTAGGTGATTGTGCTCCTCCTATTTTACTTTTTATTTTATTCAATTCATTTAATGCTGCGGATTGCGAGATGTAATCATATCCACTTTTATCTGCCAATATACTGCCCAATCTATTCACATACTCTAGTTGTATGTTTTGACGATAAGTATTCACACTCGTCTTCATATCTGCATCAAAAATAGATTTTGTTAAATCAGACATCATTTCTGCTACAGAATATTTGTTTCCGTATAATTCCGTATCCGTTAAACGCTCTAAAACATTCTGATGTAATAAGTGATCTAATAACCCTTTTTGAGCCACTAAAACTCTACTATGTAATTTGGGATCTTCACTTTGTGATCTAAAACCAAACCCTCTTCTTTGCATCTTCAAATAATTAAGGATATCCGTATCAAATTGAAACGCACTAGGAGAAAAAGCATATTGATCTAATATGTTCATCGCTCTTTTTTGCTCAGCGTAAGGTACTGGCGTAAAAGGCTTGGCTCCAGGTTCTTGACCAACTCTTGAACGGTTTACATAAACCCCTCCAACATATCTACTAATCACATCTAATGCACCATCATAATTACCTGTTACAGACAGATAGGCATTTCTCAACTCATGATAAGAGTCACCCTCTTTTAAAATATTCTCTTTCAATTTTGGCAAAGTTTGCTCTACCAATTTTATTCTTGATAAGGAAAATGCAATAGGATCAGAAGACAAATCACCAATATTATATCTTGGATCAATTCCTCTTCCCGGAGCACGCATATCGTCAGCATCATTACCAAAACACAATTGAGGATCAGAAGATTTAGCTAATATTTTTTCCAAACCTACTTTCTCCTCTGTTGGACTATTAAATTCTGTATAACCGTACTGTATAGCCCAAATGTCATAAACACCAGGTTGATTCAAAGCAAATTCTCCTTGCTTCTCTCTATCTAACGAAACATTGGTAGCATGATAATCCATCACAGAAGAAGCAATACCATTCTTTCCTCCAATATTAGGATCGTTCATTTCATCTATTGAATACAAGTAACTACCACAAAAATTATGACTTAAACCCAATGTATGACCCAATTCATGTAAGATTAATCTCTGTAACCAATCATTAACCATTTTACTTTTGGCAGCTTCATCCATACCCATTGCATCCATAGCGTATGTACTGAACAAATTTTCATTTAAAGCCTGTAAGCCGGCCGTACAATAATGTTCATCAGCATTATGTATCGCCATATCTACCTCTTCCATCAAGTCCATCGCTGCTAAATCAAAATACTTTTCAAATCTCAATCTATTGGTTAGATAAACAAACTCTAGCATTACATCAGCACTTATTATTTGTCCTGTTCTAGGATTCGATAAGCTTGGACCATAGCCTCCAAATGGCGGATTGGGTGAAGATGTCCAACGCATTACATTGTATCTTATATCTCCAGCATCCCAATCGGCTGTATCCGGCTGAACTTTCACTTGTAAAGCATTTTTAAAACCTGCCTTTTCAAAAGCTTGATTCCACTTTAAAGCACCTTCCATAATAATACTTCTAATTTCTACCGGAGTTGTATTTTCTATCCACCAAACTATTGGCTCTACCGGTTCAGATATTTCTGCTGAAGGATCTTTCTTTGTCAAATACCACCTTTTTATAACATCTCTGTAAGGTGTATGACTCATTGACGTTTGATCAGTGATTTTATCCGTAAAATACCCCACTCTTGAATCTTCTAATCTCGGTTTGAAATCGTTTTCAGGAATAGCTATAAAACTATGCTGTATTGTAATGGAAGTATATCTTGCATTGGTTACAGCATCACCACCATCGTAAGATGGATAAGGGTTCTCAAAAGCGTAATCTACAACTACATCTAAATTTTCTGGGTAATTTTTAATCGCTAAATATTTACTTTTTGATTTGCTTAGTTTCCCCAAATTAAATCCAGCTGAAGAGGTTGAATTTGGACTAGGCTTTACTTGATTTATGGTTTCTCCCATAAATAGTTCATCAGAAGCAATTAAATATGTTGCTTTCTTTTCTGCTGAGGTATCTCTACTCATACCCATAATTTTTCCTGAATAAACAATGGGCTCATTAATGTTAGCCTTGTCCACTTTTGATAAAGCACTTTCAGGATCAAAATAATAAGCCGTGTTTTGTTCTACTAACTGGATTTGATCGTAATACTTCTCAATTTTAAATATTCTTATATCTCTATATAATCCTTTGAAAGCCTGAGCTTCTACAACACCATCTAATATGTGTTTAAAGTAGATGAATTCTTTTCCAATTTGATCTTCTGAAATTGACAAATAAGTGTCTCCATTGGTGGTGTCTTGATAAATCGTAAAAATTCCATCTATCTCTTTACACTTTTGAGTTACCTCTTTAATCTCTTTGTAGGGCGAATCTTCTTTTTTCTCCTTCACCACTACTTCAACAATATCTTCTCCTTTGATTTTTCTTTTCTTCTTATCTCCATCTCCAGCCGCAGATGCAGTAAATTGAATAACTAGTAACAAAAGAACTAAACTCGTTATACGCTTCATTATGTTTTATTTTGAATTTAATAACCGAAAATACTTCTTTATTGTTCGCCAAATAAAAAACTGAAACCTAAAATTTGTTAATTGAAATTTACATAATAGACCTATTTAGTAAAACGCATTAAGTTGTCTTTTGTAAAACCATATTCCGGTGTTGTCACTCTTTGGCCTGTTGGTATCTCATACCAAGGTGATAATCTTTTATTTTCCAGGTTTTTAAGAATATGAATTTCTTGCGCCGGCATGTAACTTTGAGCAATCATAAAGATCTTTTTTTGAGTCGACTTTTCAATAGCAACATCTACCACTATTACAGCATGACCCGGAGAACCACCAATGATGATAACATCTCCAATAGCGATATCATTGAAATCACTAACGAGCTGCAATTGCTTACTTAAACTCAAAGTACCTGCATAACTAAACACCAAATTCATATAAGCTCTGAAGGTTTCATAGCTGTAACTTTGCTGTTCCGTTTTAGACCATGAAACTTTATTACCATTTATATTGGGTCGATAACCTTTGGCGTATTTATTAAAATCTATCCAGTCTCCATTGGTAAACATAAATGTGATATCATCGTATTGCTTGGCTTGATAAAGTTGCTCAGCTTTCAACCGCATTACTGCATCGGCGCACTGTTGCAAATCTCTTTTCCCAACATCTATTTTAATTATGGCATAATGCACATTTTGATTCCCTTTTTGTTCGCCATTAAATAAGTGAACTACATTATCCAAAGTATCCAATGGAAGGCCTCTTAAATAAGTTGCAAAGTCGTTGTGATTTTCAACTCTTTCATAGTTAATGGGTAAAGGAATGTCTGAAATTTTGGAAGGGTTAAAATTAAAAACATGCGTTAATTGATCAGTATTTGCATGCTTAATTTCATTCAATATAGGTTCTGAGTTTGAATTATCTGAAGATTTACTACAAGATATATTCATCACTAAAACGCAACATAATAATAGGGAATAGCCCACCCTTAAACCCATCAAGGAGGGGAAACAACCCACCCCTAACCCCTCCAAGGAGGGGAATTTTACTCGTATTGCTTTCAACAAACGTTTCTTAAATCTACAACTCACTTTTCTTTTTCAGATAATAACGGAAACCACCGTAAAATATTCCTCCAACAATCGGTCCCCAGACTTGTGAGGTATCAAATCGATCTCCAAATGGATCATCTGCTCCAATAATTGGATTGGGTTGTCGGTAGTTTGTAATATTTTCCCCTCCCACATAAATCTCTATTCCGTTATCGAAAAACTTACTTACTTGGGCGCCTAACTGAATATAAAATGGTGAGAAGCTATCAGTGATATCTCCTTCAAAACTAGATGGCAATCTATGCTTGCCGTGCATATCAAAATTGACATCAATTTGCCATTTTTCATTTTTAGATTGATAATGAGCCACCAACAATCCTTTATGTAAAAAAGTATAAGGTTTGGTTTCTAGTCCGCTTTTAAAAGTGGTTTTTACATCGTCCATTTTATAAGCCAATTTCAAATTGAAACCTTTAAAAAGATCATAACTCACTTCTGCTAAAAAACTATTAGCATACGATTTACCTTTCAAATTATAAATACTAAGCAAATTATTCATTCCGTTCCCGTCAATAATTACTTGTTTTTGAAAGTTGGTATGATAAAAATCAAGCGCCATATGACCTTGTTTCTCTCCAACATTAAACTTTTGCACAAAACTTATCCCCGTATTCCAAGCCGCCTCAACGCCTATTGTCTCCTCGATGACAAATTCTCTTGAGCTTGCCATGAGGCTAACATTCTCTCCTAACACTCTAGCGTTTCTAAAACCTCGACCGGCAGACAAACGAATAGTTGATTTATCAACCGGTGACCATTTAATGTGAACTCTCGGACTGAATTGAAGATCATGTTCATTGTGATAATCTAGCCTCAACCCACCAACGATTTTAAGTTTAGTGAGATAGGAATAAGTATACTCTAAAAATGCTCCTAAATCCCAAAACTTATCCGTTAAACTAATTGTGCTAAATTGCTCGTTATAATGATCAACATGGGTATTCCCACCCACTACAACACCATGATCTGAAGTTTTAATGATAGTCTGGAACAATAGTGTGGTATTGAAACTTAATTGATCTCCGATATATTCACGAAGCCCGAAAAAGCCACGTTGATCATGATAATTAATGGAATACAAGAGGGCGATATTTTGATAGGGTTTCTTTTCAAAGAAATAGGCTGTTTTACCATAAGCTTCTAAACGGTTGGTTTTCATCCCCAAACCATAAGCATTGGTTGTGCCTTTATCTTCCGAATTAAAATCTATCTGTCCTCCACTTCTATCGTCCAATAAATAATTAACAGATAACTGTCCTCTCATCTTATTGCCTTGGAACATCCATCTATTCATAATATTAAATCTATCGTATAAAGGTTGATCTAGAAAGCCATCATTGTTGTAATCGTGCCTACTGTGTAACCCTCCACCATTGAGGGCTAACACGCCGCCTACCCTATCATTCAGTTCATAACCAGTAATAGCATTTAGCTCATATCTCCCTTGATGATTTCCAAACAAATCTAGAATAAATCTCTCTGTTTCAAACGGCCGTTTAAATTGATAGTTAATGGTTCCGGTAATGGATTCGTGTCCACTTAAAATAGAACCGGCACCTTTTGCAATTGAAATAGATTGTAGCCAAGGACCCGGCACATAGCTCAATCCAAATGGAATAGCTAAACCTCTTAAAGATGGAACATTCTGTTCTAACATTTCTACATAAACGCCATCTAAACCTAGCAACTGAATTTCTTTGGCGCCAGTAACGGCATCACTATAACTAACATCTACGGAAGCATTGGTTTCAAAGCTTTCAGACAGATCGCAACAAGCTGCTTTTTTTAACTCATTTTCCCCTATTATATCGGATCGAATAGGATCAATTGTAGAAATATAAGAAGATTGTTTTTTTCTAGTGACCTCAATTGTTTTTAGTAAATCATCGTCGGGTAGAAATACGTAATAATGCTTTTTATCTTGATTAAGAATAGCAACCGTATCGTTTTGTAATCCAACATAAGTAATTACTAAATCGTGTGGCAAATGTTTATGGAATGGCAAGGCTGCAATTCCTTTTTCATCTGAAGAGGCACCTTCTGTGGTGCCCAACCAAAAAACATTCGCACCAAACAACTTACTGGTATCATCTTCATAGGCACCGTAAACATGGATTTTCAAATAATCCATATCATATGATTGAGCACAAAGTTCTGACAAATTATAAAACCCACAGAGTAGGCTAATCGAAATTATAATTTTATACATTTAATTTATTTTTCATTGTTAATAGCAATTAATCATTCAACACTTTTCACTTTAAAAGTCTGAAAATAGTCTTCAATTAAACACTATATACTAACAACGAAATACTTGAAGTTGGGAGGCTTCAGTTTTGGGTAGGCAATGAGGTGTTGGCGGTGGATAGTCAACTTTTGCACCACTTTTAAAATCCTTTTTTAATGACAATACATCCAATGAATAATGGAGTATTAGTAAATTTTGATGTATTTTTTTTAGGATGATAGAAGAAGAAATATTGCCTTCAATATCTTGTTTTTCAAATCCTATATAATTGGTATGACAGCAGTTTTCATCGCTTTGAACATCATTTTGTGTGTTCTCCGTATTGCTCATTTTAGAACAGAAATGTTCTGAGATCGCAATACCATTGGTAGCGACTAAAATGTTAAGCGATAGTATGAGCGCGATAATTTTCACTGATGCAAAGGTACTGCTGTTTTTGTAAATCTGCAATATTGATTGGTTAAAGGTGGTTAAGGTCAATCCGTAAAACTTGTTACAAATGAATTGCTTTTCATTTACCTCCACTTTTTAAATCTACTCCTTCCTAAAAAACAAATCAATATAAATTGGCAAATGGTCGCTGTAGCCACCATAATAAAAGGCTCCACCATAAGTTCTAAATGGCTTTTGTCCAGGATTCTCAGGATCGTCTTGCATCAGCCAAGGTTGCTGGTAAATTTGTGCGGAATTTCTTTTTAAATAGACTTGATTAGTAGAATCTCGTAAGCTTTCAGATACTATAAACTGATCTAGCATATTCCAATAGCCCTGATATTTGTATGTTCCCAGACCTTCTTTGGTTTGATAAGCATGCATGTAATTAAAAAGCTCTCCTTCATTTTGGTTGTCCCAATTTTCTTTGGCATTTAAAACTTCGTAAATTGACTTATTCGTTGGTTCATCATTAAAATCTCCGGTAATGATGATGCGAGCTTGCGGTTGAATCACTAAAATAGAATCTACCGCTCTTCTCAATTGCGCCGCTACATATTCTCTTTTCGGTTCACTGGCTACTTGACCACCTCTTCTGGAAGGAAAGTGACATAAAAAAATATGAAGACTATCTTGTTTGTTATTGATTAAACCTTCAACATGAAGAATATCTCTGGTTTTGTACTCGTCGAATGGAAAGTTGATTCTTATTACATCGTGTTTCAATGGCAAAAAAGCCTCTTTTCTATACAACAAGCCTAAATCTATCCCTCTTGCATCAGGCGACTCTTCGTGCACTATACCATAGTTACCTCTTGAAAGCGGTGTTTTACGAAGTAATTCTTCCATCACAAATCGATTTTCAATCTCACACAAGCCAATTAATTCAGGCAATTCCCAACCGCCTACATTCACCATTACTTTAAAGATTTTCTTCAGTTTGTCTTCATATCGCTCTGTTTTCCAACCTTTCATGCCCCAAGGCAAGAACTCTTCATCTGCTTTTAAGGTATCGTCTTGGGTATCAAAAAGGTTTTCTACATTATAGAACATAAATCTAATATCCCCTCTATCAACAAATGGATCGTTAGCATCGACTTTAGTTTCATCGGCAGATTTGGCAGTCTCTTTTGTAGAAGAGCAAGCGACAAAAACAAGTAAAATGCTTATCTGTAAGGCGTATTGGAATATTCGTTTTATCATAACTATAATGGATATCTTCAAAATTAAAATAAATAATGATGAAACTTAAGTAAAAACTAGACTTAACTTTCTTACATTTAATTTCTACTTTGATAAAAGGACAAATACACTATATTTATAATACTTTGGGGGTTATTAATAAAGAACAATATTATTCATTAGTTAGTAAACTGATTTTACCTTTCATCAGTTTCTGTTTGCTGTGTTGTGCGTTTAGTGCATCTGCAGTAACACCAATTCAATACATTAAAAACACCGGCCAATGGGACGAACACATCCTATACAAAGCTCCTTTAAGTGGCGGTTATTTATTCGTTGAGCAAGATAAGGTCACTTTTGTGGTGAGTGAGCAAGACAAAATTCACCATCATGAATTAGAGCACGCTAGTAAGTTGGTTGAGGAAAACGAAGATGAAATTTTTGGCTCCTTTTCTTATCAAATTGAATTTGTCAATGGGAATAACAACAGCCTAATTAGTGGTCTCAATAAATCAACTGCTTACCATAATTACTTTACCCATCCCAATCCATCCCAGTGGCGTTCAAATGTTCCTTTATATGAAAAGGTGCAATATTCTGACATGTACGAGGGAATTGATGTAATTCTCTATGGTAAAGACAATTTGTTTGAATATGATTTTGTGGTTCATCCGGGCGCCAATTGGCAACAAATCAGTTTAAAATACAATGGAATTAAAAACCTATACGTAAAGAATGGGCAACTGCACTTAACCACTCCTTTAGGTGTTTTGGTTGAATTAGCGCCAGTTGTTTTTCAAGAAATAAATGGAAAGCGCCAACAGATTAAAGCTCAATTTGTTGTTAAAGAAAATAAAGAGGTAGGATTTGAAATACTCGAGTCTTATGATAAAACTAAGCAGCTAACTATTGACCCTGTTTTAGTTTTTTCAACTTATTCAGGCTCTGCGTCTGATAACTGGGGTTTTACAGCTACCTATGACGATGCTGGAAACTTGTATTCCGGTGGAATGGTTGCCGGAAATGGTTATCCTGCCACTATTGGAGCTTACGACACTATTTACAGCGGTGGAAATGGTTCAACACAAACAGATATTGCTATTTCAAAATATTCTCCTGATGGCAGACAACTAATTTACGCTACTTACATTGGAGGATCGGGCAATGAAATCCCACATTCATTAATCGTGTCGCCTAAAAACGAATTGATTATTTATGGTTCTACAGGCTCTGCAGATTATCCTGTTACTTTAAATGCTTATGATAAAACCTTTAATGGAGGACCGAGTACTTTCCCATTTTTCAATATTACTTATCCCAATGGAAGCGACATCATTATTACTAAACTAAATGCTGCTGGATCAAATTTAGTGGGTTCTACTTTTTATGGTGGAACAGATATAGATGGATTGAATTTTTCAGGAAGACTTAGCTTGGAATACAATTATGGTGACATTGCCCGTGGCGATGTAGCGATTGCGTCTAATGATGACATTTTAATTGCCTCTTGTACCTTTTCAAATGATATTCCTATTAGTTCAAACGCTTTTCAATCTGTAAAAGATGCCGGAGAAAGTGCTATTACTGCACGGTTTAACAGCGATTTATCTCAATTAGTATGGTCAACTTATATTGGTGGTTCAGGTAATGATGCGGCATATTCTATAGAATTATTTAACGATGAAGTTATCATTGGTGGTGGTACTAGCAGTCCGGATTTGCCGGGAATGAATGGCTTAAATACTTCCTTTCAAGGCGGACAAGCAGATGGTTTCATCTTAAAATTAACGAACGATGGAAGCACTTCGACAGCAGGCACTTATTTAGGAACAACTGCATATGATCAAGTTTATTTTTTAGAAACAGATATTGATGGTAACATTTATGCTTTAGGTCAAACGGTTGGTAATTATCCTGTTTCTTCAAATGTATATAGTGTCACGAATGCCAGTCAATTTATTCAAGAATTAGATAACAATTTAAGTCAATCAATTTATTCAACAGTTTACGGAAGTTCAACCGGCAATGGCAGTACTAAAAGAGTTAATATCTCGCCTACTGCATTTTTGGTAGACAATTGTAAAAATATTTATGCCATCGGATGGGGTGGAAATGTGAACAACGGATATAACTCCAATACTGGAAATACTAATAATATGGCTACCACTAGTGATGCATTTATGAGCAATACAGATGGTAGTGATTTTTATCTATTAGTAATAGATAGAGAAAAGGATTTGCTTTATGCGTCTTACTTTGGCGAAGTAAGTCCACCAGGCTTTCCATTGGGTAGAGACCATGTAGATGGCGGCACCAGTAGATTTGACAAAAAAGGATTTGTTTACCATGCCAGTTGCTCTAGTTGTGGTGGTTTACAAAATTTCCCTACTACCGATAGCGTATGGTCTAATAGTAATAACAGTTCTAACTGTAATACGGCCTCTTTTAAATTTGAATTTGAATATGCTCCTATTTTAGCAGCAACCAATGCCGATCCAATAAGTGGCTGCCCACCATTGGAAGTGCAATTTGAAAATTTTAGCAATATTGAAGGAGAATATTACATCTGGGATTTCGATGATGGCACTACATCCGATATAGAAAATCCAGTTCATATTTTTACTGATCCGGGGGTTTACGACGTGGAATTTATCATCATAGATTCTAACAATTGTATTATTGCCGATACGGCTTATATTCAGATTATTGTAACAGATACTTTTAATGCCACCAGTGCCAATTTTAGTGTTTCTGATTCTGGTTGTTTGAGAACGACAATTAGTTTTAATAATTTAAGTGAAAACGCCAATAATTACCTTTGGGATTTTGGTGACAATACTACGAGTACAGATGAAAATCCTGAGCACACGTATTCTACAATAGGCACTTACGAAGTGGTTCTCATTGCCGATCCAGGATCTGGATGCAGTGATACTTTTTCGATGGAGATATCCATATTTGAAAGCACTTCTATAGCCGAATATTTATATAGTCAGGCAGAATGTGGCGATACAAATATTGTGGTTCAATTCTTTGATTCTTCTTTTAGTTCAATTGGTATAGTGGATTGGTCTTGGGATTTTGGTGATGGAAGTAGTTCAAATCAAGAAAATCCAGTTCATCAATTCTCAGGATCAGGGCAATATACCGTTACTTTAACTATCACTGATGCATTTGGTTGCTTTGATTTTGTTTCTAAAGATGTGATTGTTACTAATGAAGTTTTAGAAGCAGATTTTGAGGCTCTACCCAATTGTAATCCTTTCGTGTTTGGGACTCAGTTTATGGATCTAAGCGGTGAAAATTCTACCATTACACAATGGCAATGGGATTTTGGTGATGGCAATACAGATATAGTAGAAAATCCAATTCATTTTTATTCAGTAGAAGGAGATTATGATGTTCAATTGATTGTCACCAATGATTTAGGATGTATTGACACGATAACTAAAACAATTACAGTAGAACAGGTTAACATCAACGTAAGTTTTTCAACTAATTCGCTTGTCTGTAATGATCCAACCGTTGGTTTTACCAATACTACCACTTCTGAAGACTCTGTTGTAATGTGGGAATGGGATTTTGGTGATGGCAACTTTAGTAATGAAGAGAATCCAACGCATACTTATTCTTCTGTTGGCTCTTATTTTGTTATACTAACAGCAACCACAGTTTCCGGCTGTGAATCTTCCACTAGCATATTCTTAACCATACCATTCTTAGATGTAGACTATACCATTACTGCGCCTTCAGGATGTAGTAACATCAATTTACCTTTTTCATTTTCAGTGACCGGCACTACAAGTAGTGGCATTGGAACCACAGAATGGAACTTCGGCGATGGAACACCAACCGTTTCAGGTTTAGTTGTTTCACATTCCTTTGCTCAAGCAGGAATTTATAATGTTCAATTTGCTATTACAAATGTGCAAGGATGTGCTGACACAGTGGTTTATCCCATTACAATTTCTGATGAAGTACCTGTAACCATTGCCGCCCAAACTCTAAGTTGTGGCAGTTTAACGGTAGATTTTGACGCCGCTTTAACGACTACAGATACTATTACTTCAATCACTTGGGACTTTGGAGACGGTACGACTATTCAAAATGACGTTAGTCCAACCCATACTTATGCTGATACCGGCAGTTATACGGTTCAAGCGACAGTGGTTACTTCTTCCGGTTGCGATGGATTTGGAACAATAGATCTTGTGTTAGAATTTCAAACATTGGAAGCCAACTTTATCGCTAGTGCCGATGGTTGTGACCCTTCCGTCATCAATTTTACCAATCAATCTATTTCAAGTGATACATCAGTTCAGTACTATTGGCTTTTTGGAGATGGAGATACTTTAAACAGTGTCAATCCAATACACATATATGATTCTTCAGGAAATTATACCGTTATATTGTTTGCCTTAACAGATGAAGGCTGCAATGATTCTGCTTCTTTAAACCTAACGATTGAAATAAATGAAATCGAACTAGCAGATACTCTCACAATATGTGAAGGCGATAGTGTTCGATTGAACTTAACTACAAATTTTGGAAGTGACTTTTTATGGACTCCAGCTACATTTTTAGATAACAATACTTTAGCACAACCAATTGCCACGCCCAATACTTCTATTTGGTATACCGTTCAAATTGAAGAAATTCTAACGAATGGAGATACATGCCTTGCAACAGATAGTGTATTCATTAGTGTTAATAGCAATCCATTAGTTGTTGCAACATCAGATCAATACACCGTTTTACCAGGCACAACTATTAACTTAAATGCTACCAATGGTTTTGAAACTTATGCTTGGGAACCTGCTGCTACCCTTTCTGATGCCACTGTTAACGATCCCACTGCTATCATAAATGATGATATAATTTTTGAAGTAACCGTTACGGATATTAATGGATGTAGAAATTCAGATACTGTAAATATTACCGTATTAGAATCTGATGAATGTAATTTTGAGTCGCTTTATATCCCAAATGCATTTTCGCCAAATGGTGATGGTCAAAATGATAAATTGTTTGTAAGGTTAATGGGAATTTATGACCGTTTAGATTTTAGAATACATAATAGATGGGGAGAATTGGTTTTTGAAACCAATGACATTAATAGAGGTTGGGATGGTGTCTTTAAAGGAAAATTACAAAGCACTGATGTGTTTGGCTATTTCTTAGAGATTGAATGCAACGGAGAAATTATTCAGCAACAAGGAAATATAACTTTAGTTAGGTGAGAAAGTTATTGATCATATTATTCTTTTTTGTGGCTTTTACTGTAAAGGCTCAAGATGCCCATTTTACTCAAAAGTTCAATAATCCTTTATTTGTCAATCCTGCTTTAACCGGTTCAGGAGAAAAAATAAATCGCTTAACTTTTTTATACAGAGATCAATGGCGATCTGTTGTAGTGCCCTACTCTTCTACCTATTTAAATTACGATAGAAAGTTATTCTCAAAAAACAATAATGCATTAGCCGGCGGTGTGCAATTCTTTTACGACAAAGCCGGTGATGGTTCATTAAGTACATTTAATCCAACACTCTCCTTTTCTTATACAAGAGAATTCTTTAAATCTCGTTTTGCCTTGTCTACCGGCTTTCAAGTGGGCTACATGCGAAGATCTTTGGATGTTTCTAAACTTCAATTCGACAATCAATATGGTCCAGGAGGTTACGACCCAAATATTAGCAATGGAGAAGCTTTAGACAATGGCAACTTAGTTAATTTGGGCTTAGGTGTAAACTTAAATACCAATTTATATGGGTTATCTAATGTAGATATTGGTTTCTCTATTTATAATCCTCATCAACCAGATTTTAGCTTTTCATCTTTTTCAGGAGATCCAAGACCCATTAGATATGCCACCTATTTCACTGGTGATTTATATATCACCAATACTTGGTCATTAACACCATCGTTTTATTTTAATACACAAGAAAAAGCCAAGGAATATCATTATTCGCTAATTGCAAATTATCATACTTACATCAACAATACACCATTAAAAGTAAGTTTGGGTGGCGGTTACAGAACTAATGATGCTGCATTAGCCTATACCGGCGTTAAGATAAAAGATGTTGAACTGGGTTTTAGTTACGATATCAATACTTCGAGCTTTACAGACGCTACCAATAATAAAGGAGGCTTTGAGATAAGCTTAATTTATGAATTTGAAAAGCGTAAACAATTCATTATTGATACTATTTATGTAATTGATACTTTATTGATTGAGAAAGATACGTTGCTTGAAACAGAGGAAAGTGATAGCACTGCGACCGATACAGTTACGGAAGTAACGGATACCATAAAAACGACAACGCCAGTTAAGCCTGAAAAGGAAACTACTCCACCTTTACCGGAAGAATTTGTTCAACTTAAAAATAGTTTACCATTACAGTTGTTCTTTGACAACGATCATCCGGATCCAAATACTTACAATACGAGAACGCAAGTAGATTATATTGCCAGTTACAATCAGTATTTATCTCGTCAGCAAGAATATTACAGACAGATAGGTAGTGAGAAAGCAGGTGAATGGTTTGCGCAAGTAACTGCCTCTAAAGAGCAATTAGATCTAGCTATTGCACAATTAATAGCATTGGTAGAACAAGGTTATGATGTTAAACTTACATTGAAAGGTTATACTTCGCCGTTGGCCGCTTCACAATACAACACAATGCTATCCATGCGAAGAATTGAAAGTGTATTGCTTTACTTAAAACGAGCAGATGGTGGTGTGTTAAAACCATATTTTGAAGATGGCAGTATTAAAGTGGTAGAAAATCCGTTTGGAGAGAGTTTTAGTCCTTATGGAATTAGTGATCAAGCCTCTGAGAAAAAGAAATCTGTTTACAGTCCTGAAGCAGCCTACGAAAGACGAGTAGAAGTAATTGCAGTGGAGATTATAGAGTAAACAAGTGACTAGAATTTGGAGTTTCGAGTGACTAAAGTTTTTGTATTTTGTTCGATATTGAAAAACGCACTATTCATATGCTTACTGCTTCTTGTTTTACCACTTTATTCAATTGGTCAAAATAAAGACCTCCAATCCAGTTATCAAGCAGGAGAATTTTCAGAATGTATTTCGCTTTCTAAGGATATCATTCATGCTAATCAAAAATCTGATGTAGAAGTATTAGAAGCGCTCAATTATTTAGTGATCTGCCATACTTGGAAAGCCGAATATGACAAAGGAGAAATCTATTTGAATAAATCAAATCCACTGATTACTCAAATTGATACCATAAAAAACAAATCAATCTATATCAACTATTTGTTCGCTAAAGGATGGTTGTTGCATATGACCTCTCAACGAAAAGAGGCCTTAAGTGTTTACAATCAAGCGTTAGATTTATATTCATTTGATGACACTAAAGATGCTCTCTACTACTTAATTATCAATAAAATTGGCGAGCTATATTATTATCATTTTAGAGAGATAGCTATATCAAAAAAATATTTCCAAGAGGCATTAGATGGATTTCAAAGGGTTGGCACTACCAATGAGTTAGATTTAGCTTTATGCTATTATGACAATAGTGTCTTACAACAAACGTACTAGACAATTATAAGTTTGGCAATGGCTTATGCTAAAAATGCCTATAAACTAGCTTCAAAATACAATAAAGAAATTTCTGGATTTGAGTTGAACTGTATAAATTTAATATCAACTGTTCATTCAAATAAAAAATTACAAACTTGCCATTGATTGGATTGAAAGGAAATAGAATATGGTAAAAAATTGCATCCTAAAAAGAAAGTATCGTATACCTCAACCAATAACCTTATAACTTATTTAACGGAAGACAAACAACTAGATAAAGCTTTAGTTCTAGCTAAACAAACTCTAAAAGTCTTTAGAGAGAATGCTGATACTACCGAATATAACTATGGACTGTTACTTGTTAATTTTGGTTTATATATCGGTTCTAAAAACCAAATAAATTTAGCCATTAAATATTATAATCAAGCTTTTGATGTTTTGGAACCGATTGTTGGAAAAGATAATATTTTGTATACTAATCATTACATAATATTGCTGAATTTTTTATCGAAACAAAAATAATTCTGATGCGCTTTACTATAATAACCTTGCAATTAAAAACCTAAGAGCTTAAGAAAATGGAATAATTACGGAAGAAAAAAGTAATGATCTTATTGATTACTATTATTTAAATGCTTTAATACACCTCGAACAAGATAACCCCAAATTTGCATTCAATGACCTCTTGAATGCCGATACAATGATCACCATCAAAAGAGAGCATGCTAATTGGAATCGAACAAAATTAGATCTATCTGCAAGAGCGAAAGATGTCTATAATAGTTTGATAGATCTATGCTATATGTTTCATCAAGATGAATCATCGACTAAATACCTTGAGCTAGCTCATCAATTTATAGAAAAAAACAAATCGATGTTACTATGGGAAGCCATTAATAGAAAACTTTTAATGACTATTGATTTGGAAGATACAGACTTGAGAAATCAATTAAATGAAATAGAATCCGCAATAGCTAATCTTGAGATTGAATATGCTAATCAACAAAGTGATTCTATCATTACAGCACTAGACCTATTAGAACAAAGAAGAAAGAGGATTAAGAATGAGATCACTTCAGCTTATCAAGATCAAATTTCAACCGTTGGTCAAAACTCTCTATCGTCAATAAGTTCTATCCAAAAACAATTAAAAAAGCATAACTATATACTAAATTTCTATGAGTCCGATTCGATGTTATATTGCATTTCAATCAGTCAAGATAAGATTGGTTTTAAAGGTAAAAAGGTAGATGAAAGTATCTCAACTAAAATCTCTGAATTTTATTCAAGAATTAGTGATTTTTCATTAGAACAATTAGCCTTTTCCAGTAATGATTATAACAGTTTGAGTTATGCAATATATGATTGGTTAATGGATATTATACCTAGCCAAGCGGTTGTAAAAAATAATCAAATTACTATCATTCCAGATGGTTTACTCTATAGAGTTCCTTTTGAGGCACTGACCTATGAAAAAAATGAAACATCGAGTTACAAATCAGTAAGTTACCTCATTAAAAGATTAAAAGTTAACTATTGTCCATCTGCAAGTATATGGAACAACTTAATTCAGGTCAAAACCAATACTTCCAAAGCAGCAACTTCTAATTTACTCTTACTTTCTGATGGACTATCTGGTTCCATTGAGGAAGTAAACTATATAAGTCAACTATATGGTTTAAATCAAAGTATGAGTTACTTAAATTCTGAGGAAATTTTAGAAGATATAATGCACTTTAGCAGATTACATATTGCCTCCCACGTAAAAGTTGATACCAGTAATGAATTTGGAAACTATATTCACCTAATTGGAAAAGATGGAACAATTAAATTGTTTGACTATCAAATTCTCAATCATAAATTCAATTTAGATCATGTTTACTTAAATGGCTGCTCCACCAATAATGGTAAGGAATTATCAGGAGAAGGTATTTTCAATCTATCTCGATCTTTTATAGCTTCAGGCACACCTATTGTCGTCTGTAATTTATGGGAAGTATCAGATAACAGCAGTTCTAAAATTGCTAAAACTTATTATAAAGAACTTAAGAAAAGTAATAACAATTACATTAATGCTATGAGAAAAACTAAACTGAAATATATACAATCTAATACCAATCAATACGCCCATCCATATTTTTGGGCAGCTACTGTTTCAGTTGGAAATTTAACAAATCCAAATACTAATAACTATAAAAGACTAGCTTTCTTATTACTTACCATTATATTATTAGCAGCTATTACTTATGTAACTATAAAAAAGAGTTAAAATTATCTCTTTTTTACATTGTAAGCTACATATACATCAGCAGAAACCTCTACAACATCAAAGGTTACTTTTCTTTTTCTAATGCCTTTACCTCTAAAATTATATTCCCTTCTCTTACCTTTTCCATTATTCGCTGCGTTATCTATTTCAATTACAATTGGTAAAGTTTCGCCTTCCAAATCCTGAAGATTATCAGGAGCTGTATCAACAATTAGTGTCATATTCTCATAAGTATGCTCTATTATGTCCATAACTCCAGTACCGTCATTAGGTGGGTTATCGTTTCCAGTTACAGTTCTTAACGGTTTTTTACTATCTACCCTTGATTTCGTAATATAAAATGCATCTCTAGGTTCTGTTTCACCTTCTACAGTATATTTAAATGGAATTACATAATCCTTTGTAACCTCTTGATTAGTTTTTAAGGTAACATTCTTTCCTAGAATCATGCAATAGTAATCATTGTCTTGAACACCAGTATCGTGCTCAACCTTTACGCATCCAAATTGTTTATCACCATTAGGTATATAATTAAGAATTTTGCCTTTAAAATCTCCCATAATATTTTTTTTAGTTAATTAAACAATCGTAAATGAGATAAGCACCAAAAGGTCACCTTCTAAATAAAAAACAATCGTAAAAAATATATTTGATATCAGTTATCCCAGTTACTAATAAGATATACAATATAGTAACTTATCATAAACTTTCATAATAACTCAATAAAATAAAGGCATATTTTCAGAGAAACATCTCAATTTTCCAAATTTAGAACAAAGTATTGTTACTCCTTCTTCAACTCTAACTCCACTTCTTCTTGAAATTTAGTTTCCCAATCTTTGCCAAATTTTTCTTCAAAAAGATTAAATATAGTTTGGTTTTCGGCTTCAAATGCTTTGCCTTTATCATCGTGTGTGCCTACGCAATCACCGTACAAATATTCTACTTTAACACCCCATTTTTTGGCGACAGATTTTTGTGCATTTAAATAATTCATATTGGGTCTTCCAGGAATGTATATGTGCCAGGTTAAACTATCTTGGATCATCGTAGTATCGGTTTGAGCATTCGTTTCTATTTGATAAAGTCCAAAAGACAAAAACATTAATAATATCATTTTACTTTTCATAATAGTTCTTTTACTTAAAGTGAGTCAAAAAATGAGCCAATTACTTCTTTTGCCTCTTCTAAGTTTTTATAATGCTTGGAATTCGCTTTTATATTGCCAGCAATCATTGCGGATAATCTTTTCCCATCTTGCGGTCGATAGAGACATAAGATAGGCTTGCCTAGACTTTCTGCTTTCGCAATTTCATAGCCAACACCCAAAGATGGCGTGGTTACTTCTGCGATAATGACATCTGATTCTACAATCCAAGATACATCTCTATTGAATATCCATTCGTCTGTTGGACCTTCTTCTCCAAACTCACTTAAATTTTGAAAACCAACATGCTCCGTTAAAACTTGACCAAATTGAGACAAATAGTCAATCAACTCAAGATACAATGCCTTATCATTTCTACCTCCGCGAATGGAACCTGCAAAATATACTTTCATAATTTTATTATCATTTACTTCAACACATCTCTAATAGATGCATCCTTATCAAAAACACTTTTCACATACGGGCAAAGTGGAAGAACTTTTAAATTGTTAGCTCTAACCATTTCAATGATTTTATCTAATAGTTTTCTCCCAATTCCTTGTCCTCTTAATGAATCATCCACTTCTGTATGATCAATAATAATCAATTCTGAACCTGCTTTTGAGAAGGTCATTTCTGCCAAAGTTTGGTCATTCTTCAAATAAAAGGCTCTGCCTTTAGTAGCACTTTGTTCTATTTGTACATTATTCATCAACCATTACTATTTGAAATACTAAACTAACACATAAAAAATAAGTCCCAAGTAAAATTACTTAGGACCTATTCCATTTCGTGGTTCTTGCTATTTTTAGGTTATAACTATTTCCTTTTTTTCCTTTTCTTGCTATTGTTTTCTTCTATTTCAATCTTCTTAATGAAAATTCTCTCCTCTTCCATCTCATACTTCTTCATTAACTCTTCTTCAATAATTTTCATAACTTCTTCTTTCTTTTGTCCAATCTCCTCTAATCTCTTCGAAATTTCCTCCATTTTCTTTTGCATGTCATCCTCCTCTTTTAACTGAATGATTTCTATCCTTTTATCCAAATCTTTCAGTTCAAATTCCAACTCCTTCTCCAATGCCTCCATTTCAATCTCAATTACATCATCATTTTTTGAAATCCATTTTACGTCATCCTTTCCATCCTTCTTGATCTTTATAATATGAGTATTTTCTTCTGATTCATTTTCATCAGGATCATCCATCTCCAAAAAAATTGCCTTACCGCCATTAATTGAAATAACAGTTACTCCGTTATTACTTTCAACATTAACATCTACGTCTTTCTTATCCAACTTATGCTTAGCTAACTCCCTTTCGATAATCTTATCAATCTCTTCTTTAGAAAGTTCTTTGTCTTCCTTTATCTGAATCTTGATTTCTTTCTTAACCTTCTCCTTTTCTCCCCCATTTTCTTGAGCATTTAAATCTACTGTTAAAGCAAACATCCCAATCATTACAGGTAAAAACAGCCATATTCTCCATAATTGGCTTTTGTTGTTAGTTTTCATTTTTGTCATCATAATAAATCGTTTTTTAATGGAATAATAGTTGAAATGGCTGACCAATGCCAAGGATTGATTTTTTTCTAGAATGCCTAAAATGGCCTTTTGGTAATCGATAATATTAATGTGTTGCAGTACTGCTTTGTCGGCCATATATTCATGATTCAATTGTATACTCCGCTTATACATCCATACCATTGGATGCCACCAAAAAAATACTTTTACCAACTCAATAAACAGAATATCAATGGTATGTAATTGATCGCAATGGGCTTTTTCATGCTGTAAGACTTCATCGTTGATGACACCTGTTTCATAATCTTCTTTATTGAGAAAAATAAATTTGAAAAAAGTATGGGGTGATATATTGCTAGTACTTAAAACCAACTTTGCATTATTGTATCTCACCTTTTCTCCTTTTCTACTGTTGTAGAGGATGTGTGCTACATTAATCACAAATCTGATAAAGAAAATTGCGGTTATAAAAGTAAATGCTAGAAACAACCACTCCGAGATAGTTTTGGTAGTATGCTGAATTGGCAATCCTTCAGTAATTACTGGCTGAGCAACTACTGTTGTATTAACCATTTTTGATGAGTTTTCACTCGCTAGATTGATAAAATCGGGAAGCACAATGGGAATAGTAATGAATGGTATAATTATAGAAAGAAGAACTGTTCCCAACAAATATATTCTGTTGAATAAAAGCGTATTCTCTTTCTGTAAGAGTAAATGATAAAAGCCATAGCATACGGTAAGACATATAGATGACTCAATTATATAAGGTAACATCTTAATCATTTTTTTGCGCTTTAATTTGTTCATCAATCATAGCTTTCAATTCTTCCAATTCACTAACATTTAAGTTGCTTTCATTGGTAAAGAATGAAGCAAATTGAGTGGTGGAATCGTTGAAGAAATTTTTAACCATTGAGTTAATCTGATTAGAGAAATAGTCCTTCTTTTTGATCTTTGGATAGTATTCTCGCACTTTGCCATATTGCTTATACCCTACAATACCCTTATCGCTCATTCTTTTTAAAACAGTGGCAATAGTAGTATAGGCAGGTTTAGGTTCTGGAAAGGCATCGACGATATCTTTCATGAAAGCTTTTTCCAACTTCCATAAATACTTCATTATTTCTTCTTCTGATGTTGTAAGTTGCATAGTACTACATTTGTAATTGTATTACTACAAATGTAGTTATAAAAATGAAAGGTGAAAATAATTTTACATTTTTTAAGAAATGACAGTAATTAAAGTTACGAGTGCCTAGAATGCCTAAAGTTAGTAGGTTCGAATGCTAATAATGAAATTAGTTTTTTTTATATCTAATTAGCAAAAAACTGTTTGGAAAGACTAAACAATCAAACTTATACTGATTTGAATTCACTTTTAAAAAGCAAAAATGCGAATGGAGCTAGCAATAAAACCGCTAAAGTACCCCAAGTGAGGCATGTAATCCTGAAAACCTACAACTAAACTAATGAATGCAAAGAAAGAGTAAAGGCTGTATATAATAATATTTAAAACTAAAAGGTTCTCTTTTAGTTTTTGTTTATTGGTCAGCTGTATCCAAACAATCAAAACCACTAATGGAATGTAAAACTTCAACAATTGGAAGTCGTTAAATAAGTAGTTATTAACCCAAGTATAGTCTCCATCTTCGGTCCAATAGTTTCCTACACGGCTATAGGGCAAAACTAAAATAACCAGCAATAAAAAAAGTTAAATATTGAAAGTACTTTGTGGGATTTGAGATAATCTATAACTTTTTTCAATGCCGCTGAGTTCTTTGCGTAAAGAGTATTTTTCCTTTTATTCCACCACTCTAACCCTCAAAATTCTAACATCTTCAATCGGGCGATCTATAGGATCAGTTGGAACAGCAGCAATGGAATCTACTATTTCAAGTCCTTGAATTACTTCACCGAAAACTGTATAGTTTTGATCTAAGAATGGAACACCTCCAATGCTCTTGTAAATTTCTCGATGTGACTGAGGAATGGTATATTTTTCAAAGTTATTGTAAGACTTTGATAAGTTTCTAATACTATCGCTAATGAGCATGTATTGCGCTTCGTCTTCCTCATCCATTGCTTTTTGAAAGGCATCTGCCAACGATTTATTAGCCGGATCATTTTTAAAATAATGCTCCGCTAACCGCTCATTATTTTTGATATCTGCTATTTCTAGCAGACTATCATTATAAACTTTTCCTTGAACAATATAGAATTGCATGCTACTGGACGCTCTTTGTAAATTACCGTCTCTTGCTGCTGCCAGCACGCCTTTCTTATGAAAAAGATCAGGATGGAACTCGGCCTTTATCGTATAATCTAAACCTCCACTTCCTAAGGTATCACCAGGCATCGCGTACTTGCTTTCCGGATCTCCACCTTGAATCATAAATTCTTCTATCACGCGATGAAAAAGCAAACTATCAAAGGCACCTTCGTTGGCCAACTTTATAAAGTTATCGCGATGTTTTGGTGTTTCGTTGTACAGTTCAAGATTAATGGTGCCTTTATCAGTAACCATTTCTATCGCTACTCTTTTTTCTTCTGTTTCAACCTCAGATTTTGGCTGATTGCTGCAGCTTGCAAGAAATAGAATGATTAATATAGAAATATTTAAATATCGATTTTTTTCCATAACTGTAAATACTATACACATGCGTTATATTAGACAGTGACTACAAATCCAACTCTTTAATGATTCTTTGAATCTTAGCATCTAATGCTTGTTCCACTTTTACGGCATTAGCCACTTCATCCAATTTCGCTTTCACACTAAAATAAAATTTGATTTTTGGTTCTGTTCCACTGGGTCTAGCGGCTACTTTAGTGCCATCAACTGTTTCATAAATTAAAACATTCGACTTAGGTATATCAATTGACTTTGTTTCACCTGTAGTTAAATCCTTTTGTGTGGAAGCTTGATAATCGTATAAATATTTCACTGGCGAACCATCAATTGAACTTAACGGATTGCTTCTTAAATCTACCATTTTCTGTTTGATCAAGGCTGCACCATCCATTCCTTTTTTTACTATAGCAATCAAATGTTCTTTATAAAAATGATGTCTAGTATACAATTGCAACAATTCTTCATAAAAAGAACTTCCTTTGGCTTTTGCATCTGCAGCAATTTCACAAGCTAATAACGCCGTGGTGACAGCATCTTTATCTCTCACAAAATCGCCCACCATATAGCCAAAACTTTCTTCTCCTCCACCAATAAATTCCAACTCAGGAAAGTCTTTGATCATTTTTGCGATCCATTTAAAACCGGTTAAACCAATTTTAATTTCTACATCATAGCTATCAGCTATTTCATCCATTAAGCTAGTAGATACGATGGTAGAAGCCACGAATTGTTTACCATTCAGCTTATTAGATTTTTTCCAATGATTAATTAAGAAATCTGTCATCAAACACATGGCTTGGTTGCCATTCAACAGTTTCATATTGCCGTCCGTATCTCTTACAGCAATACCTACTCTATCACTATCTGGGTCTGTACCAATTACTATATCTGCACCGGTTTTATTGGCTAAATCTACAGCCATTTGCAATGCTTCCGGCTCTTCCGGATTGGGAGATTTTACCGTTGGGAAGTCACCATTCGGCACTTCTTGTTCTTTTACGATATGAACTTGCGAATAACCTGCTCGCTTCAAAACTTCAGGAATCAATTTAATGGAAGTACCATGTAAAGAAGTAAAAACCACTTTTAAGTTATCTCTTCCTTTTACATCAAATGTGCCATTCGCTATAGAGGCTTTCCAAAAAGCTTCATCTAATTCTTGTCCAACATAAGTGATTAAATCCGGTTGCGCTTTAAAATTTACATCAGAATAATCTAATGTGTTAATCTCGTCAATAATTCCTTTGTCTTGAGGTGGCACAATTTGCCCTCCATCTGTCCAATAAACTTTATAACCATTGTACTCCGGTGGATTGTGCGAAGCGGTTAAAACGATACCGGCATGGCAGTCCAAATGATTGACAGCAAACGACAATTCCGGTGTTGGTCTTAAATCTTCAAACAAGTAGACATGTATATTATTGGCCGATAAAACTTCTGCTACTAATTTAGAAAGTGACTGACTGTTATGTCTACAATCATACGCGATAGCCACTTTTATTTTTTGATTTGGATAAGACTGATGTAAATAATTACTTAAACCTTGTGTGGCTTTCCCTAAAGTATATTTGTTTATTCGATTAGTGCCTAAACCCATTATTCCTCGCATACCTCCGGTTCCAAATTCTAAGTTTTTATAGAATCGATCCGTTAAATCCTCTGATTTGGTATCAATAAGTTGTTGAATTTCATTTCGAGTAGCGGTATCAAATGTATCTGCTAACCAATTTTTTGCTTTGTCTAATATTTCTTCCATTTAATAAAATCTTATGCTGCGAATATAAGAATTTCGCACCCCAAAAAACAAAAGGTCGAACACCTAAATGTTCGACCTTTATTCTTAATGGTTTATTGGAATGAATTTTACATCATACCGCCCATTCCACCTGGCATTCCGCCACCCATTGGAGGCATTCCACCACCTTCTTCTTCTTTATCTGCAATAGAAGCTTCAGTAGTTAATAACATACTTGCAATTGATGCTGCATTTTCTAAAGCCACTCTCGTTACTTTAGTTGGATCAATTACACCTGCTTTTACTAAATCTTCATATTGTTCTGTCTTCGCATTAAATCCGATATCTTTCTTACCTGATTTTACATTGAAGATAACGATAGAACCTTCTAAACCGCAGTTTTCAGCAATTTGTCTTAAAGGTGCTTCTAACGCTTTTCTTACAATATCAACTCCGATTTGCTCATCTTCATTAATTACTTTCACTTTAGCCAAAGCAGCTTCCGCTTTTAATAAAGCTGCTCCACCACCTGGAATAATTCCTTCTTCAACAGCAGCTCTTGTAGAGTGTAAAGCATCTTCTACTCTATCTTTCTTCTCTTTCATTTCCACTTCAGTAGCAGCTCCAACATACATTACAGCTACTCCTCCGCTTAATTTTGCTAAACGCTCTTGTAATTTTTCTTTATCGTAATCAGAAGTTGTTGTTCCAATTTGAGCTTTAATCTGATTAACTCTTGCCGTGATATCGTTCTTCTTACCAGAACCATTTACAATTGTAGTGTTGTCTTTATCAATTACAACTTTTTCGCAAGTTCCTAATTGAGTAACATCAGTATCTTCCAATTTGTATCCTAATTCTTCAGAAATTACTTCTCCTCCAGTTAAGATAGCGATGTCTTGTAACATAGCTTTTCTTCTATCTCCAAAACCGGGTGCTTTAACAGCAGCAATTTTTAAAGAACCTCTTAATCTATTCACCACCAATGTAGCTAATGCTTCAGAATCAACATCTTCTGCAATAATCAATAAAGGTTTACCAGTTTGAACAGATTTTTCCAAAATTGGAAGTAGATCTTTCATGTTAGAAATCTTCTTATCGAAAATTAAAATGTATGGACTTTCCAAAACACATTCCATTTTCTCTGCATTGGTTACGAAGTAAGGAGACAAATATCCTCTATCGAATTGCATTCCTTCTACAACATCTACATAAGTTTCAGTTCCTTTTGCTTCTTCAACAGTGATAACGCCTGCAGTGCCTACTTTCTTCATTGCATTGGCAATCATTTCACCAATCTCTTCATTATTGTTAGCAGAAATTGCTGCTACTTGACTAATCTTACTAAAGTCGTTTCCAACTGTTTTAGATTGCTTTTGCAAGTCAGCAACAATTGCTGTTACTGCTTTGTCAATTCCTCTTTTTAAATCCATTGGGTTGGCGCCACTATTAATAGCTTTCAAACCAGGACCAATTAAAGCTTGTGCTAAAACAGTAGCTGTAGTAGTTCCGTCACCAGCTACATCATTCGTTTTAGAAGCTACTTCTTTTACCATTTGAGCGCCCATATTTTCAACAGGATCTTCTAACTCAATTTCTTTTGCTACTGTTACACCATCTTTTGTGATGTGAGGAGCACCAAATTTTTTGTCGATAATTACGTTTCTACCTTTTGGGCCTAACGTTACTTTTACTGCATTTGCTAAAGCATCTACACCAGCTTTTAATTTCTCTCTGGCGTCAGATCCGTACAATATAATTTTTGCCATTTCTATTTAATTTTTTGCCCTGATAATTGAAGTTACATCAACTGGAAACTTCTGATCAGGAATTAATTAATTGTAATAATAAATCGGTAAATCTTAGATGATTGCTAATAAGTCAGATTCTCTCATAATAAGATAATCGCTACCATCTAGGTATAACTCAGTTCCGGCATACTTGCCATATAATACTTCATCTCCAACTTTTACTGTAGTTGGTTCATCAGGTTTTCCAGGTCCAACTGCTACTACTTTTCCCTTCTGTGGTTTTTCTTTCGCAGTATCTGGGATAATAATTCCACCTGCTGTTTTTGTCTCAGCTGCATTCGGCTGAACAACAACTCTATCTGCTAAAGGTTTGATCTTTAATTTTGCCATTTTACAAAAATTTTTTTTTGATCTGTTATAATAAATTAGTTAATTTCTACATCTCGAATAGCATTTCTTATGCCAAGTCATTTTTAAGCCATTTTAGCAGCCTTTTGGTCATCAAAAAATGAAAAAATTACATTTACTAGAAATACTTGTGACAAACAGACAGTTCAAATGCGAACTCTGCATGTCTTGCACTTTAAAGTACAAGACACATAGATGAAAAATATATTTAGCATTTTAGGCGTTCGAGCGGGCTTTTCATCCTAAAGTATTGAAGGACAATCCCTAACGCAATGCGACCTGTTTACACTCCAACCTGTTAGGTTCGCGAACCTAACAGGTTGGAGTGTATTCATCTAGTTCGCGAACCTAACAGGTTGAAGGGCGAACCTAACAGATTGGGATAAATAAAAATTTGAATGATACGTTTAGAATGTCGAATTTTACAAAACATTAAATTAACATTTGTAAATGTCAAACACCTTCAAATACGGAAAAGAGTCTTTAACATTTGAAAAGGCCATGCATTTAGCCAAAGGAGAATGGAAAGGTATAATTGATGAAGAAACGAAGGGACGAATAAAAGCTTCTTCGGCTTTAACAGAAAAATTGGCGCAAGGCAATCAAGCAGTTTATGGTATTAACACTGGTTTTGGACCTTTATGTACTACTAAAATTGCCGCTAAAGATACCGCTCAATTACAGCACAACTTGTTAATGAGTCACAGCGTTGGCGTCGGAGAAAATGTTCCTATCATCATATCCAAATTGATGTTGGTGACAAAATTACAAGCGCTAAGTCAAGGTTTTTCAGGCATTCAATTAGAAACATTACAAAGAATTCAATGGCTTATAAAAGAAGACATCATTCCTGTTGTACCTTGCAAAGGTTCTGTAGGTGCTTCCGGCGATCTAGCGCCACTATCTCATTTATTTTTGCCTTTGATTGGCTTGGGAAAAGTTTGGTACAATGGAGTCATTTGTGATACTAGCGACATACTTCTTCAATACGAATTAGAACCTTTACAATTAAGACCTAAAGAAGCGTTAGCACTCATCAATGGAACGCAGTTTATTTTAAGCTATGCAGTTTTGTTCTTACATACCTTCCGTAATATTTTGGATTTAGCAGATGTTATCAGTGCGCTTTCGTTAGAAGGATTTCAAGGATCTACTAACCCATTTACCAAAGAGTTACATGATTTACGACCATTTGCCGGTAATCAACTGGTTGCTAGAAGAATGAGAAATTTATTGGAAGGATCTGACATTGTCACCTCTCATAAAAATTGTGATCGTGTTCAAGATCCATATTCTATCAGATGTATTCCAGCCGTTCATGGCGCTTCTAGAAATGCATGGCAGCATTTGAAAGAGTTAACAGATATTGAATTGAATTCGGTAACAGATAATCCCATTATCTTAGAAGATGGAAGGTCCATCAGTGGGGGTAATTTTCATGGTCAGCCTTTAGCCATTCCATTAGATTATGCTTGTGTGGCAGTAGCGGAAATTGGTAGTATCTCTGAAAGAAGAAGTTATCTAATGTTAGAAGGAAAATTTGGATTACCAACCATGTTAATCAAAGATGGCGGCTTACATTCCGGATTTATGATTCCTCAATATACCGCAGCAGCTTTAGTGTCTGAAAACAAAGGTTTGTGTTTCCCTGCCAGTTGCGATAGCATTCCAACTTCATTAGGTCAGGAAGATCATGTTTCTATGGGTTCTATTAGTGGAAGAAAAGCTTACCAAGTAGCTCAAAATGTAGAATTTGTATTAGCTATTGAATTGCTTTATGCTCTTCAAGCTATTGATTATAGGAGACCAAGTACTTCCAGCGAATTATTGGAAAAAGTTCATAGTTTTCTGAGAGAAAAAGTAGATCATGTTGAAAGTGATAGAATTTTTGGAGAAGACATTAACACGCTTCAACAAATGATCGCTGATGGATCCTTGCTTGCATTTGTAAACCAACAAGCCAAATTGTTAAACGTTGAATTAAAATAAAATGACTGATTTTAAAGAGTTTCTAAGTACCTACGCTAAACATCCATATTATCGAGCACCAACCGGCACAAAGTTACATGCAAAAAGCTGGACAACCGAAGCGCCATTGAGAATGCTTTTAAATAACTTAGATGATGAAGTAGCTGAAAACCCGGATGATTTAGTAGTTTATGGCGGCATCGGTAAAGCGGCTAGAAATAGACCAGCATTGGAAAAAATCATTGAACAATTATTAAAACTTGAAGAAGATCAATCGCTTTTAGTTCAATCCGGGAAAGCGGTTGGAGTGGTTCGATCACATCCGGCTGCTCCTCGAGTTTTAATTGCGAATAGTAATCTAGTGCCAGCTTGGGCCACTTGGGAGCATTTTAATGAACTCGATAAAAAAGGCTTAATGATGTACGGTCAAATGACGGCCGGAAGTTGGATTTATATTGGCTCACAAGGCATTTTACAAGGCACTTACGAGACTTTTAGATCTTGCGCTAAAAAATACTTTAATGGCGATTTAACCGGGAAACTTTTAGTAACCGGAGGCATTGGCGGCATGGGTGGCGCGCAACCGTTGGCAGCCACAATGGCAGGCGCCACATTTTTAGGTGTTGATATAGATCCAACGAGAATTCAAAAAAGAATTGTGAGTAGATACATTGATAAAATGACTTACTCTTACGACGAAGCCATTCAATGGGTGTTGGAAGCAAAAGAAAAAGGCGAAGCTATTTCTGTTGGATTGGTTGGCGATATTGGCGATGTATTGGAAAAATTGATTCAAGATAACATCACCCCGGAAATTTTAACCGATCAAACTTCTGCGCATGATCCTCTAAATGGATATGTACCGAATGGTTTATCGATGGTAGAAGCTTTATCATTAAGAAAGTCAGATCCAAAAACCTATCAAGAACGTGCCTTAAAAAGCATGGCTCGGCATGTTGGTTTTATGTTAGCGTTACAAAAAAGAGGTTCTATTACATTTGATTATGGTAATAATTTAAGAGAATTTGCTAGACAAGGTGGCGAAGCGAATGCGTTTGATTTTCCGGGTTTTACACCTGAGTTTATTCGACCATTGTTCTGCGAAGGTAAAGGACCTTTTAGATGGGTGGCTTTATCAGGAGATCCGGAAGACATTTACACCACTGACAGGGCTTTAATGGAAGCTTTTCCTGACAATCATGATCTTCTACATTGGCTCAAAGAAGCTAGAGAGAAAATAGCCTTTCAAGGATTGCCAGCAAGAATTTGTTGGTTAGGTTTAGGGGAAAGAGAAAAAGCAGGCTTAATCTTTAACGACTTGGTAAAAACAGGTAAAGTTAAAGCGCCAATTGTAATTGGTAGAGATCATTTGGATTGTGGTTCCGTGGCGTCTCCTAATAGAGAAACAGAATCCATGAAAGATGGCTCAGATGCTGTATCCGATTGGCCGCTATTGAATTTAATGTCGAATGCTGTGGGTGGTGCGACTTGGATCTCTTTTCATCATGGCGGCGGTGTTGGTATGGGATATTCGCAGCATGCCGGAATGGTGGTAGTAGCCGATGGCACGAACAGAGCAGAGCAATGCATTCGAAGAGTGTTACATAACGATCCGGCGATGGGTATTTACAGACATAGTGATGCGGGATATGAAACGGCACAACAATTCGAGAAAGATTTTGAGTTGTGGTAGAACTTAACCCTGATTTTTAACTTTTTAAGGTTGAGTTCAAAAAGAACCCACCCCTAATTTTTAAACCAAATCAAAGATTTGGAAAAATCTTCCCCTCCAAGGTGGGGATTTAAAAACAACAAATGCAAAAAATTATAGGTCCGTTTATACAGTTAATTGATATGGCGAATTTGCCAGCAAAAGGTCCAATTAAATCTGAACAGTTGAATATTATACAACATGCAGCTGTAATTGTAGAAGATGGTAATATTGTAGCGACCGGTAAGTTTACTGACTTGGCACATCGATATCCAAAGGCGATTTTGGAAGAAATGGAAGGCGAATATGTTTTACTTCCAGGATTTGTGGATTGCCATACGCATATTTGTTGGGCAGGCTCAAGGGCGAATGATTATGGCGCTAGATTAGATGGTAAAACGTATTTAGAAATTGCAGAAGCCGGCGGTGGTATTTGGTCGACGGTAACGAATACAAGACAAGCCACTGAAGCAGAATTAATAAAAGGAACGGTTCAAAGAGCTAATCATCATTTAAAAAATGGCGTAACCACTGTTGAAGTAAAAAGTGGTTATGGCTTAGGCATTGAAGAAGAACTCAAAATTTTAAAAGCAATTCAAGCAGCTAATAAAATTACTCATGCGGATTTAGTCTCAACTTGTTTGGCTGCACACATGAAACCGAAAGATTTTAGTGGAAGTAATTCAGATTATTTAGAACTGCTTATCAATGATTTACTTCCGAAATTACTATCAGAAGAACTCACGAACAGAATTGACATTTTTATTGAAAAGTCGGCTTTTACAACAACCGAAGCCTTACACTATTTGAATAAAGCCCAACAAATGGGTTTTGCCATTACGGTTCATGGTGATCAATTTTCTGTGGGAGGAAGTGAGGTAGCAGTAAAAGTAAACGCCTTATCGGTTGATCATTTAGAAGCTAGCGGTCAACAAGAGATTGAACTAGTAGCCACTTCTAATACCGTTGCTGTGGCTTTACCTGGAGCGTCAATTGGTTTAGGGATGGAATTTACGCCTGCTAGAAAAATATTAGATCTTGGTGGCGCTTTAGCCATTGGAAGCGATTGGAATCCGGGTTCTGCGCCTATGGGCGACTTGTTAACGCAAGCCAGTATTTTAGGAACGTATGAAAAACTAAGCATTGCAGAAACTTTAGCTGGTTTAACGACTAGAGCCGCCGCTGCTTTGGGCATACAAAACATTGGTTCTATCGAAGTAAGTAATCTAGCAGACTTTCAAGCGTATCCAGTTGATGATTATAGAGAGATTTTTTACAATCAAGGACGAATTAAGCCGAGTAAGGTTTGGAAGAGAGGGGTTGAGGTTTGAGATTTTTACATCAATAAAATAGATTAAATACAACACGATAAACTTTACTTGAAATGGGTAAAATTTCTTATATCACATCTATTGTAATATCCATTATTCCAATTGGTTTTGTATTATTTAGAATTCATCAGCTATCTATTAGAAAAGATAAGATTAGAAAAGCCATTGATGAATATTATTCCGAGAAAGGATTTAAAGTTTCATGCATTAATCTATTAAACATTTCCGAAAGGATTAAATATGGAGTTCCAATATCAATCGCATGGTTTTATACTTATTATTTTGGGATTATTAGTGGAAAAATGGAACATCTTCGAAAGGTCGATGTACAAAATCAATCTAAAGATGATTTTATTAAATACATAGTGTTTGATGTAAGTAAGAGAAAAATTATCTCAATTAAAGAAATTGATTCTTATCAATTTTAGAAATAGGTAAGACAGTTAACTACCCTATAATCTTATTAGGATCTCTCCTAGAATCAAAAATATCGGTTACATAAATATTGCTCTTTTCTATTTTATAGACAATCTTATAATTTGATTGTACTATATATCTGTAATTCTTATTTAAAGTTTTTAGACTATCCTCTATTTGACCGATTTCGGGGTGACCTTTCAAATAATCTATGCTATCTAAAATTGATGATACTATTTTATTAGAAACACTAAGGTCCACTCTTAATTTGTAATATTCGTTTATTAACTCTAACCTTCTTAGTGCCGATTTAGTAATTATAATTTTCACTGCAATTACCAGTTTTTAGAAATTTCTCTAACTTCTTCTAAAGAAAATACGCTACCATTATTAATATCTTCCTCCGATTGTAGTGCTCTTTCTATCAATTCTTCTTTAGTGATTGGTTTTAAATTACTGGTGGAAACATTCAACAGCGTTTTGATAGCTTTCAAAACGCTTACATCTTCTTGAGCTTCAATCAATTCAATAAGCTCCCTTTTTATTTTTAATGTTGATGCCATATTTAAAATATCTATTCTAATAAAGCTAACTAATTTATCTGAAACTTATTTTATTCTAGCAATAAACTCTTGTTAGTGTTATCACCAACAAGCTTTAATTGTCTTTAGCGAGAACACCAAAGACAGCAAAAAATATAACCGAATCATTCTACACTTCCCTATTCATATCCCATTTCTCCAAGTAGTCCCCAACATATTTAACAAACATTCCGCCGAGCATGCCATCCACTACTCTATGGTCGTAAGTATGACTTAAATACATTTTATGACGAATCGCAATCACATCTCCTTGAGCAGTTTCTAAAACAGCCGGCTTTTTAGTAATAGAACCCACCGCCATTATCGCTACTTGCGGTTGATTGATGATGGGTGTCCCGATAATATTCCCAAAAGTTCCGATATTAGAAATGGTATACGTTCCGCCTTGTGTATCATCTGGTCGCAATTGATTTTGACGTGCGCGAACCACAATATCATTCATTTCTCTAGCAATTCCCACCAGACTTTTTTGATCTGCATTTTTTATGACGGGAACAATTAAATTTCCGGAGGGCAATGCCGTTGCCACTCCAACATTGATATTCACTTTTCTAATGATCTTGTCCCCATCAACCGACACATTAATCATTGGAAACTCCATGATAGCATGCGTAATCGCTTCCACAAAAATGGGCATAAAAGATAGCTTAAAGCCTTCTCTCTTTTCAAATGCATTTTTATGTTTGTTTCTCCAAAGCACGACATTGGTTAAATCGGCCTCCACAAATGAAGATACATGTGCGGAAGTATTAATCGAGTTCACCATGTGATTGGCAATCAATTTGCGCATTCTATCCATTTCAATCACTTCATCATTTCTTCCTATTGAAATTGGCGTTTTAGGAGTGGACGGTGGTGTTGGCGATTTTGCTTCCGGTGCTGGTGAGGCAGTTTCCTTTTTGGCTGTCGAAGTAACTTTCCCTCTATTCTTCAAATAATCCAAAATATCTTCCTTGGTTACTCTGCCTTCTTTACCACTACCGTTTATCTTATCTAGTTCCCCTAAAGAAATTCCTTCTGTTTGAGCAATATTTAAAACCAACGGTGAAAAATATTTACTTGATGATTGATTTTGTTGATTGATAATAGGCTTAACAGCTTCTTTGGCTTGAACTACTGTTTTTTCAACTTCCTCTACTGGCGATGCCACTTCTTCCTGTTCTATTTCAGGTTCGGTGTCTTGAGTGGATTCACCTTGCTCTTCCTCAATGGCAATATCGGGTTGATCAAAATCCTGATCTGTATCAATGATGGCTAATACCTTTCCTACTTCAACCGTATCACCTTCGTCAAAAAACAATTGTTTTACCACACCTTCCACCGGAGAAGGCACATCAGAATCTACTTTATCTGTTGCCACTTCCAATACTGTTTCATCTTGTGCTACTTTATCTCCCGGTTTTTTCAACCAAGTTAAAATTGTAGCTTCAAAAACACTTTCTCCCATTTTGGGCATTACCAATTTATATTCAGCCATAACTTGCTTATTCAATTACAAATTTATTGTTTTAATATGAGAACTCTATAGATTGAAAAAAATATAGATTCACAATCAAGTACAAATCACCTTGACTACATTTTCTCATTGATTGTTAACCACCCCGTCTCCACTTCGTCGATCCACCCCTCCTTTAGATTCTTCGCTATGCTCTGAAGGAAGGGACAAACGCTTTTTTAAAAATAGAGTTATCGTTAAATAAAATAGTCCACCTTTTTTGTCTGAATAATTCCCTTTTTAGGTCAGAAATGCTCTGCTAAATATTTCCTCAGCATCACTAATGCTACCACAGTTGTAATCTCAATATTCTTTTCTCTATCTGACACAAATTGAAACCTCTTTATTTCTTGATGATTGATTGTGCCAACACCAATATACACCGTGCCGACAGGTTTTGTTTCCGTTCCACCTGTTGGTCCGGCTACTCCACTTACTGCAATGGAAATATCAACCTCTAATTGATGGATGGCGCCTACAATCATCTCTCGCACCACTTCTTCACTTACTGCTCCAAATTGCTCTAAATTGGATTCGCTTACATTCAGGAGTTTCTTTTTAATTTCGTTACTGTACGAGACAATTGTTCCTTCAAAATAGGCCGAACTCCCTGAAACAGAAGTAATTCTAGCCGCTATATTTCCTCCTGTACAACTTTCCGCCGTACCAATTTTTATTTTTTTTGCTGCTAAAGTTTTTCCAATACTGCCTTCTAAAGTATCGTTATTAAAGCCATAAACGTAATGACCGACTTCCGCCATAATTTTAGCTTTTTCCACTTCAACATCAGCTTTTAAACTTGTTGCATCATTCCCTCGAGCCGTCAATCTCAATTTTACTTTTCCAATATCAGGCAAATAAGCTAGTTTGATATGAGCCGGTAATTTATCTTCCACAGCTTTTATTTTTGAGGCAATTTGAGACTCTCCTCTTCCGGCAGTTAGAATATGTTCGTTGACTATAACAGGTAATTCATAGTTATCTTTGATCCAAGGCAACACATCATTCTCCATCATAGCTCTCATTTCGTAAGGCACTCCCGGCATTGAAATAGCCACTTTCCCATCCTTCTTAAAAAGCATTCCCGGTGCCGTTCCCATTTTATTGTAAAGTGTGATGGCTTTTACCGGCACTCTTGCCATATCTTTCACTTCATCGGTTAAAACTCTTTCTCTATCAGCAAAAAGCTTTTCAAATCTTTGTAAAATTCTTTGGTCCCAAACCAATTCTGAATCAAAGAATTCGCATAAAACATCTCTTGTAATATCGTCGTTGGTGGGTCCCAATCCTCCCGTAATTAAGGTGATGGTGGCTTCCTCCATAGAACGAGAGAGAGATTCTTTGATATCTTCTGCTTCATCAGAAAGTGTTACGACATGTTTAACTCGAATACCTAATTGCGTCAATTGATTGGCCATCCAATGTGCATTGGTATTCAATGTTTGACCAATTAATAATTCATCTCCTATGGATAAAATGTTTGCTGTCATAATTATTTTTGAGTGCCTTAAGTTAATTATTGATTTAGAATTGTGAATAAAACACGTATGATAATTTTTTGTTTTGTTCAGAAGGAATGGTATTTGTTATCTTTATTGCAAATAATAGCATTCACTTATAAATTTAATCAATGAAAACAGCTTTAGTATCTATTTTTATGTCACTATCTTTAGTGGCTTGTACACCACAGCAATTACAAACAGTAACTGATATTTTAAACGGCACTACTGGTGGAATAACGCAAGGAGAAGCGAAAAGCGGTTTAACCGAGGCATTACAAATTGGTTTAGTAGCTGCTACCAACCTTTTATCAAAGGAAGATGGGTTTTACGGCAACAACTTGGTGAAGATTCCATGGCCGGAAGAAGCTGAATTTGTTATGAATGCTATGAATGCTTTAGGCATGCAAGACAAAGTTGAAAATGTTACTCGAAGTTTAAACAGAGCAGCTGAAAAAGCTTCAGGAGAGGCTCTCGATGTATTCGTTCAATCATTAAAACAAATGAGCTTTCAAGATGCTTTAGGTATTGTTAAAGGTGGAGATGGTGCCGGAACTGAATATTTTAAAAGAACTACAACAGTAATTCTAACAGAAAAATTTAGACCTATCATTGAAAATTCTTTAGGATCAGTGAATGCTACAAATGTTTGGTCGAATGCCATTGGTATTTATAACAACTTACCTATTCCAGGAAAAAAACCAGTAAACACCGATCTTACAGGATTTGTTACAGAAAAAGCAATGGATGGCTTGTTTTTGATGGTAGAGAAGAAAGAAAATGAAATAAGAGGTAAAGTTTCTGAAAGAACTTCCGGTGTTTTACAAAAAGTATTTGGTTACGCGGATCAATTTAAACCAAGTAACTAGCTCTAAAAAATTGCCTGATGAATGAGTTAAAAGGTCCTTTAAAAGGCATTAAAGTTCTTGATCTTACAAGATTGTTACCTGGACCATTAGCCACTCAATATTTAGCTGATCTTGGTGCGGAAGTCATTAAAATTGAAGATGCAGAACATCCTGATTATGTGCGATTTTTTCCTCCTCAAATTGGAGGTCAAAGCATCCATTATCTAACCTTAAATCGTTCTAAAAAAAGTCTTGCTTTTAAATTAGGGACAGAAGAAGGCAGAGCGCTTTTCTATGATTTAGTAACCAAAGCTGATATTGTAATAGAAGGCTTTCGACCAGGTTGGGTAACCAAAATGGGATTTGATTATGATACTTTAAAAGCCATTAATCCCGCTATTATTTATGTTTCTTTAACCGGTTATGGTCAAACGGGACCTTTATCAAAAAAAGCTGGGCATGATCTTAACTATATTGGTTACAGTGGTGCATTGGCATTAGGCGGAAAAGATGGAAAGATCATTATGCCCGGTGTTCAAATTGCCGACATCATGGGAGGTAGTTACAATACTATTATTGCTTGCTTATCTGCGGTTATAGCAAGACATCAAACTAATACCGGACAATTTATTGATGTTTCCATGACAGATGGCGCCATGCAAATGTCAGTAATGGCTTTAGGAGAATATTTAAATTCTAACACTAAATACCAAGCCGGAGAATTTATGCTATCCGGTGGTTTAGCCAACTATTATGTTTATGAATGTAAAGATGGTAAGTTTATCGCATTAGGAACACTAGAGCCAAAATTCTGGATGGGCTTTTGTACCATGATTGATAAGCCTGAATGGATGAACAGATCTTTGCCAACACCTGATAATGTAAAGTCTTTAAAGGAAGACCTTCAAGCATTGTTTCTCACTAAAACACGAGAAGAATGGGAAGTATTAGGAGAAAAGTTTGATGTTTGTATGTCGCCGGTTTTGGAGATAGATGAAATTGAACAACATCCCAATACCATTGCTAGAGAAATGATTGTAGAACATGAGCATCCAAAATATGGAAAAGTGAAAGGCATTAATCAACCTTTAAAGTTTTCAAATTCTGAATTGCATAAAGGTTGGGCGGCACCTTTACTTGGAGAACACAATGAAACCGTCTTAAAATCATTTGGCTACGAGCAAGGTCAAATTGATGATTTAGTACAAAAAGGTATCTTAAAAATCTAATATAAAACCACTACACCATTTTTGGTATATATTGTTTAATTTTATGGTATAAGTTGTGCTGCATAAAAATTGAAATTCTTATTCCCGATATTACTTCTTTGCCTTTTCCATCATTCTTATGGACAGGATACGCTTTCTACAGAGCCAAAAGAAAAATTTATTGAGAAAATCAACTTTATTAAAGATGTCGATTTCTTCAAATATATAGGCGATTCAAAAGCAAAATGTGATGGCTCAAATTTTGACAAGATAGCCTGCCAACAGTACGAAGGAAGAACCATTAGAGAAGTTAAAATTGAGATCTTAGATCCTTTTGGTCACATTAATAAGGAAGAATTAAAACGACCAAAATTTTTCGATTTAGCAGATAAACTGCACCAAAGTACTCCCGAAAGAATTGTAGAAAATCAGCTGTTATTCAAAAGTGGTGATGCGTTTAACACCAATGATATTAGTGCTAGTCAACAAATATTGTTTGAAAATGAAATTTTTAGAGATGCACAAATTTTTGTGTATGAAGACCCTACAGACCCCACAATAGTTGACATTTATGTAATGGTTCAAGATTTATGGTCGTGGTCATTTTGGGGAGAAGCAACGGATAAGTATGTTGGTGGAAAATTGATCTTCAATAAGTTTGCCGGACATCCTCATAAATTTATTGGTGGCATCAATTTCAATTTCGACAAAGAAAATTTGCTTACGGGATCTCTAGCCTATGATTATAGAAATATCAAGCGAACTTTCATTGATGTGAGTGCATCTGCCGTGCAAGATTGGGAGATGTACCGATACGAAGTACAAGTTAAAAGAGGATTTTTCTCTCCTACTCCACAATGGGCTGGAGCCGTTAAATTAGGTTGGTATAGAGATTATTTCGAAGACTATAAAGATCAAGCTTTTAGAAACGAACAAGACTATTGGTTAGCCCGTTCATTTCCATTTAAAACCAATAAAACAGATAATGTTAACTTGGTACTTGCCGGAAGAGTTACGAGAAATTTCTATAATAATGCACCGGAAAGAGAAGAAGTAAAATACAATGATATCAGGTTTGTCAATACGAACAGTTATCTTATGGGAATCGGAATTGCCAATCGAAATTATGTTAGAGAAAAGAATATTTTTGATTTTTTTCCTTATCGAAATTTACCTACAGGATTTAATGCTCAATTAATTGGAGGTGTTATTTATAAATCGGATTTAACCATGAGAGGCTATATGGGCACTTCGTTTAGTCATTCATTAATGACCTGCGCCGGTTATTTTCATGAAGAATTTGCTGCAGGAAGTTATATCAATAATGGTTTAGAGCAAATTACATTTAATATTAAAAGCAAATATTTTACGCATCGATTCCCATTAAAAGAATGGGGAATCAGGCAGTATGTATATCAAAGTTTAGTGTTGGGTTTTCTTCGACCGGAAGGACAAGATATTAATCTTGGAAACAATACAGTAAAAGGACTAAGACAAAATTTTAATGGCAACAGTTATTACTCTTTAAACCTAGAAACTGAAATTCAATCTCCAATAAGGTTCGCCGGCTTTCAGGCACGATTATTTGTTTTTGCTGATTTTGGAGTACAAGGAAACAACTCTAATGTTCCATTAGGTGGTGCTAGTTTTTACCATGCTTATGGTTTTGGCGCTAGATTAAACAATTGGAAATTAGGCATTGGCTATTTGGAATTGGCTTTAGCTTATTATCCTAATACAAATGGTTTAGAGAACAGTCCTATACAATTCTTACAAAACTTCGGTAATCGAAATGTGATAGAGCCAAGAAACCTTTATTACAAAGATGGTATTGCCACAGTGAACTAATTGCTAAAATAGTTACATGACAAAATACATTAAAATAGCTTTTCAAAAAGCTATCGTAATGGATAGCCTTAAAGTTGCATTAGTTGTAGGTGTAATTCTAAACCTTATCAATCAATGGACAGCCATCATTGAATTACAATGGAATACCATCAATTATCTCAAACTAACTTTAACTTTTTGTGTTCCATATTTAGTTTCTACTTATGCATCAGTAAAAACGGAACTTAGAAATAGATAGATTTATTTAGAAACGTAGAATCGTTTCATTTTTGGTGTAGAATAAGCGTCTGTAATAATTCTTATATAATACTGACCTGGTTTTAAATCAATAATATCGACCTTTAATCTGCTAGCATCTTGATCTTCCAAATAGATTACTTCATCACCAGATTCATTGGTTACAATTACTGTAGTGATATTCACGTCACCTTTAGTAATCTTTACATTTAACTCTGAAGATGCCGGAACGGGATACATGAAATAGTCCCATTTGTTTACAGAACTTACTTGCTCTTCTTGAACATTCGCGGTTATTCTTTCTGACAATTCTGTTGAACTATAGGTATACGACTGTGCATTTAGCATCTGAGTACAAAACATAGCAAGTGCTACTAAAATGAAAGTGTGGTGTTTTTTATTTGTCATCGCTTAAGGGCTTCTACTGCATTAAAATTAAGCATAATTTTTAAAAAATGCTTTCTCTTCTTATTAATTATTTCCACACCACATATTAACTAAACCTAAATTTATATATCTACACTAGGCATTATTCTTGTTATATTTATTTTTTGTAAAATTATTGTATGATAAATAAGTTTCTATTCGTTATTCTATTCATCTCCATGAATTCATTTCTTGCAAGTGGTCAATCATTACTCTCCAAAGACACAAAAGATGTATTTACAGTAGTAGAAGATATGCCTATTCCATGGTTTTATAAAACTGAATGTATTGATGTTGATATTGAAGAAAAACAAAATTGCTATACTTTAAAATTGAAAGAATATCTCAGCAAGAATTTAAATTATCCTTATAAAGCAGTAAGCAGTAAAACAGAAGGAACTGTAGTGATTCAATTTGTAATTAGTAAAGATGGCAGTATTCAAGATGCCGAGATTGTAAAAGATATTGGTGATGGTTGTGGCGCAGAAGCTTTAAAACTAGTGAATGAAATGCCTGATTGGGTACCCGGCAGACAAAGAGGTGTTCCTGTAAATGTTAGATATACTTTACCTGTTAAATTTCAACTCGCTAAATAAAGACTATTGTCTCCATTCATTGCACTCTTATTAGTTTTTCTTTTAGGTGGATTCCTAATTTATACCGTTGCCAAAAGTGGTAGATGGAAGACACCTTTGACGAATGAATTCAATCCCAAATGGCGTAAATATTTATTGGACAATATTTCATTCTATGAAAAATTAAATCCTTTAGAAAGACAACAGTTTGAATTTAAGGTTGCTGAGTTTCTTCATAACATTTTAATTACTGGCGTTAAAACCGAAATAAACGATAATGACAAACTATTAGTAGCGGCCAGTGCCATTATTCCTATTTTCCAATTTCCAAAATGGCAATATAAAAATCTAAAAGAAGTACTAATTTATCCTTCTCAGTTTGGCTATGATTTTGCGTTGGACGGCGACGACCGATCTGTATTAGGCATGGTTGGTAATGGATATATGGAAGGTAAAATGATCTTATCTCGACCTTCCTTAATTCATGGTTTTAAAAATGAAAAAGATAAAAACAATACCGCTATTCATGAATTCATTCATTTAATCGACAAAGCTGATGGGGTAATTGATGGCGTTCCTGCCGCTCTATTAGAGAAGCAATATGTTTTGCCTTGGTTACAATTAATGGAAGCAGAAATTGATAACATTCAAAAAGGAAAAAGCGATTTAAAACCTTATGGCGGCACCAATAGAATGGAGTTTTTTGCTGTTTTAGGTGAATACTTTTTTGAACACCCTAAACAGTTAGAAAAAAAACATCCTGAACTTTTCAAATTATTGACTAAAATATTTGATACTGAAGACGATACATAATTTATGTTTCGTTAATTTAAGATGGCACATTAATTGCCTTACATGCATTAATTTTAATGCTCACCCTTACTTTTTGGATAATTGTAAAATAAAATAAATGACACAGAGAATTGTCTTAGCACTCGTTCTATTATTTACTTTCGGCGCAACTCAAGCCAATGAAAACAAATATTTAGTAAGCTATGAATTAGCCTTTACCAAAAGTATTGCTGATTTAGAGGCCAAATGGAAAGAAGCCGGCATCCCTAAAATTGTTGCGCCTATTGAATATGGCGTAAATGCTTATGAAGTAATCTACAATACAACATACCATGATGGAACGCCTATAACCGCTTCAGGCGTTTATTTTGTTCCCATCGAGAAAACAACTGATTTACCTAAAGTTGTTTATTTCCACGGCACACAAATTGAAAAGGAAAGAAAGATTAGAATAGGCGGAGAAATGGCCATTTGCACAGGCTTAGCAACTGATGGATATGCTGCTTTGTACGTTGATTATATGGGCATTGGCAAAGGTGAAGGTTTCCATATTTATCAGCATGCAGAAACTGAAGCCGTCGCAGGATTGGATATGTTGCGAGCGATTGAAGAGTTAAATAAAGAATTGAATTATAGCTTTAACGATATGCTTTTCACTACAGGCTATTCTCAAGGCGGACATGGTGCTATTTCTTTTCATAGATATATTGAAGAACATCCGGAGTATGGTTATACAATTACAGCGAGTTCACCTATGTCGGGTGCTTATGATATGGCTGGCGCACAAGAAAGAGCCATGCTGGAGCCTTATTCTCATCCTGGATATTTACCTTATTTAATGGTTGGCTACAACAATGTTTATAATATGTATGACGACATCTCTGAAGTGATTAAAAGTCCTTATGACACCTTATTGTTAGCTATGTTAGATGGCAAGCATTCCATGGGAGATTTAAATAAAGCGATGCCAAAAATACCTTCTGATTTTGTTGAAGATAAATTTAAGGCAGAATACTTTTCCAATGAAAATCATCCTTTTAAAGTAGCCCTAAGAAAGAATAGTTTTTTAGATTGGAAACCGGAAGCGCCTATACAATTGTGTTATTGCAAAGGTGATGAACAAGTGTACTACGAAAACACTGAAAATACTTATAATGCAATGAAAGACCTTGGTGCCACTTCTGTTACCAAACGGCAAAGTGGACGAAAATTTGGACATAATACTTGTGCCTTATATGCTTCATTATATACCAAAATGTATTTTGATAGCTTTGCTAAAAAAGGAAAAGTGAAAGGCAAAAAAGGTCCGGCTTTTAAGAGACTTTTGGTATCTGTAAGTAAAATAAGAATTAGAAGAGAGGTAAGGCAGAAGAAAAAAGAAGGTAGTTATAAGGAGAGACATAAAGAATAGACAGCGATTGATGAAAAAAGCTAATTCGCAACAATTTAAATATATTTCACCCACTCAAATTAGTGATGGATCAACCCTTTTACATCTGCGTCCAATTGAACCGAACGATGCTAAACAAGCTTTGAGTTTTAGAGATAAACTCTCTGATGAAAGTATCAAAGACAGATTTTTAGGCTATATACCAACTCCAACACAAGATTTAATTCACCGATTAACACAAGTAGATACTAGTAAAGAGCAAGCCATAGTAGCTGAAATCCAAAATTCAAAACATAATGACATCATTGCTATTGCTAGAATTGCTAAAGATGAAGACAAGGCAGCCGACTTTGCTATTATCATTGGAGATGATTGGCAAGGCAAAGGATTAGGAATTCTTATGACTGAATATATGATCCAACTAGCCAAACAAATGGGCTTTGAAAAAATTCATGCCCTCGTCTACTCTACCAATTTAAATATGTTAGACATCTTAAAAGAATTTGGCTTTCATTTAAAAGTTGAAGATAATACCACTACTTATGCCGAATTGAGTTTGATTTAGTTTTCCATTCAATATTTGAGAATTGATACTAGAAAAAAAACGGGTTACTTGTTTTTAAAACAAATAACCCACCTTCTAAAATTAATGCGAATCTATTACCCTATTTTTTAATAATCTTGTTTAAGACCGTTTCTTTATCCAATTTCTTGGTACAGAAGAACCAATCTTTACAATCTAATTCGCCATCTTCCATTCTATCTTTTGCTGTTCCACAAGATCCTGCAGGTCCAATAATGACATCATCACCTGGTCGCCAATCAGCCGGTGTAGCTACACCAAATTCATCAGCTGCTTGCAAAGCAATTAATACTCTATATAACTCATCAAAGTTTCTTCCTAAACTTAACGGGTAATAAATAATCGTTCTGATAATTCCTTTAGGATCAACAAAAAATACCGCTCTTACAGCTTTGGTAGAATCTTCGTTAGGTTGAATCATACCATATTTCTTTGCCACTTCCATGGTAATATCTTCAATCAAAGGAAATTTCACTTCTACATTTTTCATTCCTTTGTATTCGATCTTTTCTTGTATGGTTCTTAACCAAGCAATATGGCTGTATAATCCATCAATAGACAAACCTACCAACTTACAATTAGCATCATTAAATTGCTTTTCCATGGTAGCAAACGTCATAAATTCTGACGTACATACCGGTGTAAAATCAGCCGGGTGGCTAAATAAAATTACCCAATCACCAGCGTAATCTGCCGGAAAGTTTATATCTCCTTGCGTGGTAACGGCTTTAAATTCCGGGGCAGCATCGCCTATTCTAGGCATGCTAAATGTTTCAATTTTTTCAATATCAGTTTCCATCGTGTTTTATTTTAGTTCGATGTAAACTTACTGCATTCAATTATTCTTACTTGTGATGCTCATCACATAAGTAGATGATTGTATTTTTTGAAACAACTACTGCTTTAACTCATCATAATCTTTTGCAAGAGACTCTGACAATTAATAATAGTTGTAAAACGGAAGAAAATGATTTCATTATGGTCACTCGCGAAACGCGAGCGACGGTTGACATCACAACATAAAAAAAGCCATCCGTTAGTTGACGGACAGCTTTTAAAATTTATAATTAGAAAACAATTTTAGTTGTTATCTGGTCTTAAGCTTCTTACTGTTCTTCCTGCTGTCCACATTTCAGAATCGTGTAATGTTTTCAATTCTTCTTCTAACTTTTCTCTGTAATCAGGTTGTGAGTTAGTATCGATTGATCTTTGTGCTTCTTCACCTGTAGATACTTTCTTGTATAAGTCTTCAAACACTGGTGTTACCGCTTCTCTAAATGGACCTTTCCAATCTAATGCACCTCTTTGAGCAGTAGTTGAACAGTTGGCATACATCCAATCCATTCCGTTTTCAGAAACTAATTTGATTAAGCTTTCCGTTAACTCTTCTACTGTTTCATTAAACGCTTCTGATGGACTGTGACCATTTTTTCTCAATACATTGTACTGAGCTTCCATTACACCTGCTAACGCTCCCATTAACACACCTCTTTCTCCAGTTAAATCACTGAATACTTCTTTTTTGAATGTTGTCTCAAACAAATATCCTGATCCAACACCAATTCCTAATGCTACTACTCTTTCGTGTGCTCTTCCTGTTGCATCTTGAAAAATAGCATAGCTAGAGTTCAATCCTTTTCCTTCTTGAAACAATCTTCTTAAAGATGTTCCAGAACCTTTTGGCGCTACTAAAATAACGTCAACATCTGCCGGCGGAACAATACCTGTTCTTTCTTTATAAGTAATACCAAATCCATGAGAGAAGTATAATGCCTTACCTGGTGTAAGGTATTTTTTTACTGTTGGCCAAATAGCGATTTGTCCTGCATCTGACAATAAGTATTGTAAGATGGTGCCTTTTTCAGCTGCCTCTTCAATTGAAAATAAAGTTTCGCCAGGAATCCATCCATCAGCTACTGCTTTATCCCAAGTTTTAGAATTTTTTCTTTGACCAATGATTACATTAAAACCATTGTCTCTTAAGTTCAATGCTTGACCAGGACCTTGAACACCATAGCCTAAAATTGCAATGGTTTCATCCTTTAAAGTTTGTCTTGCTTTTTCTAATGGAAATTCTTCTCTTGTTACTACGTTTTCCTCAACGCCTCCGAAATTCATTTTTGCCATTTCTATTAATATTTTGTAGTTAGTATTGATTAAAAATTATATGTACATTTTTTTATTCACTTTAGAACTTAGAACTCCTGTTGGACCGCTGTAGCCAAAGTCTAACAGATGATGCGTTCTTAACTCTTCTCTTAAATTATCCAAATCTTCTCTAGTGCCAACCTTCTCAATTAAATAAACTTCTTCCATTTCTTGTAAAAAAGCATCGTGCTCTTCAACAATTTCTTCTAAAGTTGCTTTCTTATGTTTTTCTGATTTGAAGAGCGTAAAAATACCCAATTCATGGTGCTCACAATCGTCCCATAAATAAACATCAGCTTTGGTAACTTCTATTTGCTTATAGATTTGCTTTGAAATGTTTCGTGCCATTTTCTCATCGGCATAAAACTGAATATTGAACCTAGATGTATTTAGATCCTCTACTCTATAGGTATTTATATTAATGGTGTCTATCCGTCTTCTGGTAAAAACCATCAAGACTTTATAGAGATAATTCAATTCTCTATCAGCTTCCACACTAAGTAAATACTTATTCATTCTATTTTATTTTATATCTTATAAATGCGAAGAAGACATTAATTGAAATGATTTTCTCCCATTTTATTGTTTATTTAATTACTCCAATCTAATCTCTGCACAACTGGCACCACTGGCTACCATTGGGAAAACATTTTCCTCTTTTTCTACCACTATTTCCAGTAAGTAAGATACTTTACTATTGAGCATTCTATCAATTGCCTCATTTAAATCTTCACGAACTTCTACCTTTTCAGCCTCTATTCCGAATCCTTTTGTAATCGCTACGAAATCAGGATTCATTAATTCCACTGAAGAATATCTATTATCGAAGAATAATTGCTGCCATTGACGCACCATTCCCAAGTAGTTGTTATTAAAAATGACAATTTTTACAGGCAATTCGTTTTGCCAAATTGTTCCTAATTCTTGTAATGTCATTTGGAATGAACCATCTCCAATGATAGCAATTACTTCTCTATCAGGAGCAGCCACTTTGGCTCCAAAGGCAGCCGGCAATGAAAATCCCATGGTTCCTAAACCTCCACTTGACACCCAACTATCTGGCACTTTATAATCGTAATATCTTGCCGCAGACATTTGGTGTTGCCCAACATCAGGAACAATGATCGCCTCTCCTTTTGTTTTTTCATTTAAGATGCGCATGATCTCGCCCATTCTAATTTGACCAGAAGTGGGACGAATATCGTGCTCAATGATTTTCTCCAATTCTATTTGATGACAATCTTTGAACTCTTGTAACCAAGCCGTATGCTTTCTTTCTTCTACTAAAGGCGTTAACGCCAATAAAGCATCTTTCGCATCGGCACAAATACCAATGGTACAATCTACTACTTTATTGATCTCCGCTGCATCTATTTCAATATGGATAATCTTAGCTTGTTTAGCATATCTATCAACGTTACCAGTTACTCTATCGTCGAAACGCATACCAATAGCGATCATTACATCGCATTCATTTGTTTTTACATTCGGGCCATAGTTGCCATGCATGCCTAACATACCGGTGTATAATTCATTGTCAGGATGAAAATCACCCAACCCTTGCAGTGTACTCGCTACAGGAATGCCTGCTTTTTCAACAAATGCTTTTAACTCAGCTTCTGCTTTGGAAATCAAAACACCATGACCTACTAACAAAAATGGTTTTTTTGCCTCGTTGATTAATTGAGCTGCTTTGTTCAAGCTATTTTCATCCGGCTTATGTTTTGGCTTATAAGTTGAAATTCTATCAATGTTTACCGGTACATAATCCAATTCGTCAAATTGCGCATTTTTAGTAATATCAATTACTACTGGTCCGGGTTTACCGGTATTGGCAATGTAAAATGCTTTAGCAATTATTTCCGGAATTTCTCTGGCATCTGTTATCTGATAATTCCATTTGGTAACCGGTGCTGTAATTCCAATTACATCTGTTTCTTGGAAGGCATCTGTACCTAATAAATTTTTGGGCACCTGTCCGGTAATACAAACCATTGGGCAACTGTCCATCAAAGCATCAGCAATACCAGTAACTAAGTTCGTAGCACCAGGTCCTGATGTAGCAAAGCAAACACCCGCTTTGTTCTTTACTCTTGCATAGCCTTCAGCAGCATGTGTGGCGCCTTGCTCATGTCTGGTTAAAATATGATTGACTTGATCTTGATAATGAAACATTGCATCATAGATAGGCATAATGGCACCTCCGGGGTAACCAAAAATGGTATCTACGCCTTCATGAATTAAACTAAGAATAACGGCTTCAGCACCAGTTACTCTTTTAGGACTGGCATCAGATTCTATTTTTTGAGACATTTCAAGTGTTTTTCCAGACATCATCAATACTTTGACCAAGAAAGTTAGGAGATTTGAATTGAAGTTATGAAACGCCCTTTGAAACTTGAAGTTTTGGTAATAGTTTGGTTATGATTTGGATGTGCGGATGTGCGGATGTGTGGATGTGTGGATGTGTGGATAGGTAGATTTGAAGAAAATAAAACAGTGCGCCTTTGCGAGGAGTTTCAATACTGATAAGAATTGAAACGACGTGGCAATCTGTTGAATATCAGTAGCTGATTCCCTTCAAAAGATAGCTTCGAAAATCCGTCAACTGAAGGAAATCTCGCAAACTCGAACTATATTGAAATTTCCAAAAATCCGAATCTAAAAAAATCCGAAAAACCGTCTAAAACTCATCCGTCACACAACCTTCAGAAGCGCTTGATACTGTTTTGGCATATTTATATAAACTACCGGATGTTACTTTTAAAGGTGGCGCTACCCAATTGTCAATTCTATTTTGAATTTCTTCTTTGGATAATTTTACATCAATCGTATTGGCTACTGCATCAATTACAATGATATCACCATCTTTTAGCAACCCTATCATTCCGCCATTTTGAGCTTCCGGAGTAACATGTCCTACCACAAATCCGTGTGATCCACCAGAAAATCTACCATCAGTAATGAGTGCGACTTCGTTGCCTAAACCTAAACCCATTAAAGTAGACGTTGGCTTTAACATTTCCGGCATTCCGGGTCCGCCTTTTGGCCCTACAAATCGAATAACGATCACATCGCCGCTTTCAATTTTTCTATCTAACATTGCTTTTAGGCAAGCTGGTTCGTCATCAAATACTTTTGCTTTACCTTCAAACTTTAGTCCTTCTTTACCCGTAATCTTAGCTACTGCACCTTCTTCGGCTAAATTGCCATATAAAATTCTAATGTGCCCTGATTCTTTAATCGGTTGATCAATAGGTTTAATAATATCTTGGTCGGTTTTTAAAGATGGTAAAGCTGCTAAGTTCTCTGCAATCGTTTTACCCGTTACTGTCATGCAATCACCGTGTAAATAACCATTTTCCAATAGCATTTTCATTACTGCCGGTACACCTCCAATCGCCTGAAGATCTTCCATTACATATTTACCACTTGGTTTTAAGTCGGCTAGCAATGGTGTTTTATTGCCAATTCTTTGAAAATCATCAATGGTTAATTTGATATCGACAGATTTAGCCATGGCTACCAAATGCATCACCGCATTGGTTGATCCACCTAAAACGGTAATAAGAGTAATAGCATTCTCAAATGCTTTCAAAGTCATTATATCTCTTGGCTTGACATCTTGTTCTAATAAATGCTTAATGGCTCTTCCTGCCGCTTCGCATTCATCCAATTTCTCAGGACTGCTCGCCGGATTGGAAGAACTGTATGGCAAACTCATTCCTAGCGCTTCAATAGCTGACGACATGGTATTAGCCGTATACATACCTCCACAAGCGCCTGCTCCAGGGCAAGCATTTTCAACTACGCCTTCGAAATCTTCTTGAGACATTGCACCTGCTGTTTTTTGACCTAATGCTTCAAAAGCAGAAACGATATCCAATTTTTGTCCCTTGTAATGTCCTGCCGCAATGGTTCCTCCATACACTAAAATAGAAGGACGATTTAATCTACCCAATGCCATGATTGCGCCAGGCATATTTTTATCACAACCAACAACCGTTATCAAACCATCGTACCATTGTGCCCCGGCAACTGTTTCAATTGAATCAGCAATAATATCTCTTGAAGGTAAAGAATATCGCATTCCTTCCGTTCCCATTGACATCCCATCACTTACACCGATAGTATGAAAATTCAACCCAATTAAGCCTGTATCATTTACCGATTTCTTAATCAATGCTCCTAACATATTTAAGTGCATGTTGCAAGGGTTCCCATCATATCCTGTGCTTACTACACCAACTTGTGCTTTTTTAAGATCATCTTTAGATAAACCAATAGCGTGTAGCATAGCTTGTGCCGCCGGTTGGGTTTCATCTTGGGTAATGGTTTTGCTGTATTTGTTTAATTCAGACATGGTTAGATTTCTTTTAATATACTAATCGATTCAAAGTAAAGTAAAAATCAAAAAAGTTAGTTGAAAAATTTAAATGTTAATCAATCGGTAAATTGGAATCATACTTATTCCTTCAAGGAGTATACAAATAAACTTTAGGCACTTTAAGTACTCGAAAACTACCTTCGACAGTCAAGCTTTAGTCACTTTTTTCACTAAAAATATTCCAAGTAAGAAGAATCTTTCCCAGTAACGATCTTCTTATACTTTCTAAACAAGAGATAACCTATAGTATCTTCCCATTCTAGTTTTAATTTATGACCATTAATGGAGGCAATTCCAGCGACTTCAACGGCAGTTCCGGCAAAGAAAGCACCATCTACCGAAACAATATCTTCTGCTCCGAATTGTTTTTCAATTACTTCAATACCCATTTCTTCTGCTAAATGGATCAGCAACTCTCTTGTAATACTAGGAAAAACGTTTCCTAATGGTGCCGTATAAAGCTTACCATTATTTTCAAAGAAAACGCAAGCGCCTGGCCCCTGTGCCACATAGCCTTCTACATCTAGCATGATGGCATCATCATATCCTTTTCTTTGCGCTTCTCTGGTGGCTAAAATAGAATTCACATAATGTCCGGTTACTTTGGTATCAATATGAACGGTTCTTGGATGTGGTCTTCTAAAGCTTGATACCATAAGGTTTAGGTGATTACTTTTAAAATACCTCGCCCATTTCCAGCAGACCATCATCACGTTGACTTCATTCACTTTGTTGTCGTGATTTAACGTCATGTTTTTATCCATAAAAATCAAAGGTCGGATATAGGCCTCTTGCATTTTATTGCGCTCAATTAACTCATACGCAGCATTAATCAAATCGATGGGTTGAACGTTGACTTGCATTTCCATTTTTTCAGCAGAATGCAATAACCTTTCAAAATGCCTTCTTACCTTAAAGATATGCGGCCCTTGACTCGTTTTATATGCTCTAATACCTTCGAACACACCGTACCCATAATGTAAGGTTTGGTTGTAGGGACTAATTCTAAACTCATTAACGTGTTTAAACTCACCATTAAAGAAAATTTCAGTTTTGTCGGTATTGTAAAGCATAGTATTAATGTATTGATGGACTTCCTTTACTAAAGATTAAAAAAGCGATTGGAAATTAATAGTGATATGCCCTAAACTTTATAAATTGATGGAATTTTAATGTAACTTGATTACTTACTACATCATCACGACCTGTTAGGTTCGCGAACCTAACAGGTCGTGATGACGCTAACAAGTTATGAAATATACTGTTTCAATTTATCCGCTATACCTCTATCATTACTTAATCTAGGTATTTTATTCTGTCCTCCTAGTTTCCCAATAGAATCCATGTATTTTCTAAAAGCAAAATCTTGTAATAGAGTAATTTTTAAAGGTTGCAAAATGGCGCCATCAATTAAGTCTTTGTAATAAGTGTTTTTGGCACACATAATCTCGTTTAATTTCTTCGAGAATGCAGACAAATCTGAAGGAACAGTTTCAAAATCAACGAACCATTCGTGATAAGGTAAAACACCTTCTCCCGGATTAATCTCCGGAGCAACGGTAAATTCTCGAACAACGATATTTTCTTGTTTGGCTAAAACTGAGATAGCAGATTCTACTTCCTCTCCGATCACGTGTTCTCCAAACGCAGAAATAAAATGTTTGATTCTACCACTAACCACTATTTTATATGGATTCAACGAAACAAACTTGACCGTATCGCCAATATTATAGCCCCACAAACCCGCATTAGTATTTAAAATTATCGCATAATTTACATCTAGCTTTACATCCTTTAAACTTAATCGAGTTGGATTTTCATTGAAAATTTCATCTGCTGGAATAAATTCATAGAAAATTCCTCCATCAACATTTAAGATTAATGTTTCTTCTTTTTGACTGATTTGAAAACCGATAAAGCCTTCTGATGCCGGATAAGTTTCGATATAACTAATATCCGCACCAATAATTTTTCTGAACGTTTCTTTATAGGGTTCGAAATTTACGCCTCCATGCACATATAAACTAAATTTTGGAAAAACTTCGCGGACGGTCTTCTTTCCTGTTTTCTCTAACAAACGCTCAAAATACATTAACACCCAAGGTGGAATACCGCTAAACAAAGTCATGTCCACTTTCAAAGTTTCCTCAACAATAGCATCCACTTTAGCTTCCCAATCTTCAATTACATTGGTTTCCCAACTTGGCAATCTATTTTTTAAAAGATAATTTGGCACATGATGATGCACAATTCCAGATAATCTTCCAGTATCAATGCCTCCGGTTTTAGTTAGTTCCGGACTTCCTTGAATAAAGATCATTTTCCCATTAACGAAATCAGCATTTTTAGATTCATGTATATAATACGTCAATGCTTGTCGCGCTGCTTTTACTTGAGCGTTAATAGAAGGTGTCGTAATAGGAATATACTTAGTGCCGGAAGTAGTGCCGGAGGTCTTTCCAAAATACTTTGGCAATCCTGGCCATAAAACATCCGGTTGACCTTGTTTTACTTTTTCTATGTATGGTTTTAATCCTTCATAATCTTGAATAGGCACGTTTTTCTTAAAATCTTCGTAACTATCAATACCCGCAAAATTATGATCGATACCAAATGTCGTTCTTCGGCCATTCTCCAATAATTCTTGAAAAATCTTCTCTTGATATCGAAAAGGGTTGTTAATAGCTTTATTGAACCTACGAACTTCCCAAGCGGCAAATGGTTTGGCTAAAAATGATTTTAATCCCATAGTATTCAAATATCCAAAAATCAATGAACAAAAAACAAATAATTCTCTATTTTCTATCGATAGATGAAGTTTATTTGTTTAACCACTACGAGCACAAAGGCTTATTCACAAAGGACACAAAGTTTTTCGTAAACACTACTATATCTATTTCATAATTCTTATGTTTTACTTCTTATTATAAAAACAGATATTTGCCAACTCAAATAAAACTATGACACCATTATTCTATATCATCATTGCCTTTATCTTAATTGAATTTATTATTTCAAAGTATTTAGACCATTTGAATGATAAAACTTGGAGTAATCAACTGCCGGAAGAGTTGGCAAACTTGTATGACGCTGAGAAATATGCTAAGGCCCAAGAATATGACAAAGAGAAAGGCAAACTAAGCAACATTAGCAGTTACTTGAGTTTATTTTTAATGTTGACCATGATCATTTTTGGCGGATTTGCTTGGTTAAATGATTGGGTTATTTCTATCACTGACAATGCTATTCTTCAATCACTTATATTTTTTGGTGTTTTATATGTGGCGACCGATATAATTTCATTGCCATTTTCCTACTATGGAATTTTTGTAATAGAGGAAAAGTATGGCTTTAACAAGATGACGGTTAAAACCTATATAGCTGACAAAATCAAAGGATATTTAATGACTGCTATATTAGGCGGCGGAATATTGGCATTGATATTATGGTTTTACAATACTGCCGGCGAATACTTTTGGTTATATGCTTGGATACTAGTAACGACATTTTCTTTGTTTATGACCATGTTTTACACTTCCATTTTTGTTCCTATTTTCAATAAGCTGAAACCTTTAGAAGATGGTAGTTTGCGACAAAAAATTGAAGATTTTGCGGCGAAAGTAAATTTCCCTTTGAATAATATTTCGGTGATAGATGGTTCAAAACGCAGTACAAAAGCCAATGCATATTTTAGTGGTATTGGTGCTAAAAAGAGTATCGTTCTATATGATACCTTAATGAAAGATCATACGGATGAAGAGTTAGTAGGAATTTTAGCACATGAAGTAGGCCATTATAAGAAGAAGCATATTCAAAAAAGTATGATTATTTCTATTCTACATACGGGTTTTATGCTCTTTCTAATCGGTAAATTTGTTGGTAGCCAAGCATTTGCAGAAGCATTATTTGTGTCAGAACCGAATTTTCACATTGGTATTCTAGTGTTTGGTATTTTATTTACCCCTATTTCTATGGTTACCGGATTGTTGATGAATATGTTTTCTAGAAAAAATGAATTTGAGGCGGATAACTTTGCCAAGGAACATTATGGCGCTCAACCTTTGATTGATTCACTAAAGAAACTAAGTGTTAATCATTTAAGCAATTTGCAGCCACATCCAGCCTATGTTTTCTTTCATTATTCACATCCGCCATTATTAGAAAGACTAAGAAATTTGATGAAGTAGTTTTACAACGATAAAATGTGTTAAGGATAAAATGCTACAATACTATTGATTGGTCGTAATCAGAATGTTAGAATATAACAAAATTGAAAAAAAGGAATAGGGATAAAAAGATGTGGATACTTAACATTTTATTATTTCAGACAGAGCGCAATGTTTTCCTAAATAAATACTATCTTTGCAGCCCAAAATAAAATTTAGAAATCATGTTTGCAGTGGTAGAAATAGCCGGACAACAATTTAAGGTAGAAAAAGATCAAGAGATTTTTGTACACAGATTAGAAGGCAATGTAGGTGATAACGTTGAGTTTAAAGATGTTCTATTAGTAGATAACAATGGAAGTGTTGAAGTAGGAGCTCCTACTTTAAGCACAAGTGTTAAAGCTTCTATTGTTGAGCATTTAAAAGGCGATAAGGTTATTGTTTTCAAAAAGAAAAGAAGAAAAGGTTACCAAAAAAGTAACGGTCATAGACAATATCTTACAAAGATCAAGATTGAAGGTATTGCCTAACTAGACTTTGAATTAAATTATATTTAGAATTTTAAAATTATAAATCATGGCTCATAAGAAGGGTGCCGGTAGTACTAATAACGGAAGAGATTCAGTAAGTAAACGATTAGGCGTTAAAATTTTCGGCGGTCAATTTGCTATTTCTGGAAATATTATTGTTCGTCAAAGAGGAACTAGATTCCATCCTGGCGAAGGTGTTGGATTAGGTAAAGATCATACTATCTATGCTGTAACTGACGGAACTGTTGTTTTTACTAAGAAAAGAAATAACAGAACTTACATTTCTATTGCACCAGCAGGTGTTGATATGGAAGAGTTAAAAGCTCCTGTAGCAAAAAAGGAAGCTCCAAAGAAAGAGACTCCAAAGGTTGAAGAAGTAGTTGCTGCGGCTCCAGCTCCGGAAGCGGAAGAAGCGCCTAAGAAAAAGGAAGCTAAAGGCGATGATCTTAAGAAAATTGAAGGTATTGGTCCAAAAATAGCTGAAACATTGGCAGATGCTGGAATAGCAACTTATGCTGAATTAGCCAAGGCAACTCCAGAACAAATTGCTGAAATTATTGCAGATGTTAGAGGAAGTCACGTTACAGATACATGGCCTGCACAAGCTAAATTAGCTGCTGAAGGAAAATGGGATGAGTTAAAGGAATGGCAAGATCAATTAGATGGTGGTGTTGAGGTAGCAGCTGATGACTTAACTAAAATTGAAGGAATTGGTCCTAAGATTGCTGAAACATTAACAGCAGCAGGTATTGCTACTTATGCTAAATTAGCAGGTACAGAAGCTGAAAAAATTGCAGAGATTATTGCAGATGTTAGAGGAAATCACGTTACAGATACTTGGCCTGCACAAGCTAAATTAGCTGCAGAAGGTAAATGGGACGAATTACAAAAATGGCAAGATGAATTAGATGGTGGAAAAGAATAATTTCTAAACACTATCAATATAAATTAGGAGCCGTTTCATTCATTTGAAACGGCTTTTTTATTTATAACTATTTTTCTAGAAATGCTGATATACCAGCTAAGTAACTAGCCTTTTCTGCTAAAACTTTCTTTACAAACTTGAAATGGACGTTATCTGTAGATTGACGATATTTTATGAAGTCACCACTTGCATGAATAGAGATAGCATTACTATTGTAAAGTGCTAATTGATAATAAGGAATTGGCCAAGCAAATGTTCTGTAAGCTTGATTGATATGGACTAGAATACCTTTCTGTCTAATTTCTATACTAGAATAAGTAGGATAATGATCTGGATTTAAATACACTGATAAATTAGGGCTTGCCTGTTCTATAATCATTCTTCTAGATCCTGTACCTCCTAACTTCCAAATTTTTAACAAGGGAAGTGTTTTACCCACTATCTCATCAATTGCTTTAGAAGTTTTCTTAGTTCTAAGTGTTGTATTAAATACCATCGGTTACTATAACCAATTGGTAAAGGAAAAGTTTATTGTGTAAAACTAAATACTATTCTCCTGGCACATAAGCCTTCATCACCGCTTCCGCTACTTTCCAACCAACGCTTTTATCAAGCACATTAGGAATGATAAGATCTTTGCTTAAATCATCTGGATGCACACATCTAGCAATAGCATAGGCGGCAGCCAATTTCATTCGCGGCGTAATTCTCTTTGCTCTTACATTCAATGCTCCTCTAAAGATTCCCGGAAAAGCTAACACATTATTTACTTGATTAGGAAAATCACTTCTTCCGGTTCCCACTACTCCTGCTCCACCTTTATAGGCATCTTCGGGCATAATTTCAGGATCAGGATTAGCCAACGCTAAGATTACAGGATTATCTGCCATTGTTTTAATATCATCGACAGATAATAAATTGGCTAAACTTACCCCAATAAAAACATCTGCGTCTTTAATAGCATCTTGTAATGTTCCTTTTCTATTGTTTGGATTTACGTATTTTAAAAGAATTTTCTTTCTTGGGCTAAGGTCTTCTCTATCATGGTTAATAATACCTTGACTATCACAAACTAAAACATCCTCAACCGGTTTTCTATTTTCAGGATCAAATTCTGAATCAGTCAATAATCTAGCAATTGCAATCCCAGCCGCTCCAGCTCCATTAATTACAATTTTCAATTTATGAATACTCTTGTTATATAATCTACAAGCATTGTATAATGCTGCTAAAACAACAATTGCAGTACCGTGTTGATCATCATGAAAAACAGGAATTCCTAAATCTTGCAATCTCTCTTCCACATCAAAACAACGAGGGGCAGAAATATCTTCTAAGTTAATGCCTCCAAAAACAGGAGCAATACGTCTAATTGTTTCTACAATTTCATCCGTATCTTGAGTAGCTAAACAGATTGGGAAAGCATCTATATCTGCAAACTTTCTTAGCAGTAAACATTTTCCTTCCATTACCGGCAATGCAGCTTCTGTTCCAATGTTTCCCAAACCCAAAACAGCAGAACCATCTGTAATAACCGCTACAGTATTATTCTTAATGGTCAAATCCCAAACTCTATCTGGATTTTCAGCAATAGCTCTGCATGGCTCTGCCACTCCAGGAGAATAAGCCAAAGCTAAATCATCCGTTGTTCTAAGATTTATTTTAGCACTGATGCTAATCTTACCTCTCAACTTCTCATGTAAGGCTAATGATTCCGCGTAATAATCTCGCATAATTTTATTTTAAACTTGTTTATTGGTCTACATTAAATGTATTGGTTCCTTGAATTCATTGTACTATGTAACTAGTTATCGTTTTGTTACGATGTCTTAAATAAACTAGCTATACAAGGAAATTAAATAGTGTCGGATCTTCATTTAGTAATTTATAATCTATACCATATTTGGTCATTCTATCTAACAACGGTTGATAATCATCTTTTTTGGCTATTTCAATGCCTACTAATGCCGGTCCAGCTTCTTTGGTATTCTTTTTAGTGTACTCAAATAATGTTATGTCATCCGTTGGTCCTAATACCATATTCACAAACTCCTTCAAAGCTCCAGCTCGTTGAGGGAAAGTGACAACAAAATAATGTTTTAAGCCTTCAAAAAGTAAAGATTTCTCTTTAATCAAAGGCATTCTATTGATATCATTATTGCCTCCACTTAAAATGCAAACAACCTTCTTTCCTTTAATTTTATCCTTATAATCTACTAATGCTGCAATAGACAAAACGCCAGCGGGTTCAGCTACAATGGCCGCTCTATCATACATTTCAAGAATATAGGTACATATCCTTCCTTCGGGAACTAAAACGATATCATCCAACAATCTTTTACAGATTTCGTAGGTATAATGTCCCACTTCCCTAACGGCAGCACCATCAACAAAGCTATCAATTTTATCGAGCCTTACGACATTCCCTTTTCTAAAGGATTCATACATAGCCGGTGCACCTTTCGGCTCTGCCCCAATAATTTGAATGCTTGAATTCTTACTTTTTATATATAAACTACAACCAGCAGATAATCCTCCCCCACCAATAGGAATGAAGACAAAATCTGGCTGTTCGTTGCCGCATTGTTCCATAATTTCCTTCCCAACAGTTCCTTGTCCTTCAATAATTAATGGATGATCGAAAGGTGAAACAAACGTCATATTATTCTCCTTACAGAATTTAACTGCAAATTCCTTAGCATCATCATAAGTGTCACCATGCAAAACCACTTCAACACTTTCTTTACCGATATAGCTTACCTGACGTACTTTTTGTTTTGGAGTGGTGGTAGGCATAAAAACTGTTCCTTTTATTCCTAATCGTTCACATGAAAAAGCAAACCCTTGAGCATGATTACCAGCACTAGCGCAAACCACGCCATTCTTCCTCTGCTCTTCAGAGATATTCGATAAAAAATTAAAAGCACCTCTTAGTTTATATGATCTCACTATTTGAAGGTCCTCTCTTTTCAGATAAATTTCTGCCTCAAATAAATCAGATAAAAACTCACTTTTTTGTAATGGAGATAGATCAACAACATTTTGTAAAGTAGCTGCTGCTGCAATAATACCGTCAACACTTGGTTTATAATCTGAACTCATTATTCTGAATTATGACTATCAAAAGTGCGACAAAAAATGGAAATTTCAGTGGTCCTCTGAACGAAGTTTATGTTATCATGTTAGCCACACCATCAAGATTTTACTTAAGTCATTTTTTTTTAATACAACAAAACTTGACAATTATTTCTTTTTCTAGTCGTTAATAAATTTGTAGTTATCAGTATTTGCTAGTAACTTTACTATTGTATAATTATACAAAATGAAATTTAGAAACTTAATTTTACTCGTTATAAGTGCGTTTAGTTTAAACGCATGTTTTATTGGAGATACAGATGATCTTGAAGTTGTATACGAACCAACATTAATTGAATTGGTTTGCCAAACTCCAGAAATCAGTACCTTTTGTGAATTAATGTACAAAACTAGCCCAAGTACAATCCCTGGAATTAGTTTTGGACAACCTGTTGCAGCATGGAGAATTCAATTTTCTGGAAGAGCAGGTTTTGATGCCAATACAGGCGAGGCATGTGCTTCCAACGTAGAAACAGTTTTTGCTCCAAGTGATTCTGCTTTTACCGTTTTCTTCTCAAATTTTCCACATTGGTTAGATAGTACTGGAGTTGTTGATTATGATAAAATCCCAACAGATTCTTTAACAATGATTATACTACACCATATTTATGCGGATGTTACTAGTGCAACTGGTGCTAAATTATATATTGAAATTGAAAATCCAGTTTGTTCAGAAGAGCAAATATTAAGAGGCAGTAATAATAAATATAAAATGATGGACGGGAACTTTTGGATTTTTGCTCAGAATCCAGCAGGAGACGTAGCCGCTTTATCTGAAATTACAAGCAACTTTTCATCTAGGCTTGTTACTCCAGACTTAGCAACAACTGATGGTGTTGTTTATATCCTTAATAAAGTTTTAGGTCCGTTCTAAAAACTTTAAATTCATTATACTTTTAATTGTACATTTAGCTAAATAATGTGCGTTAATAAATGCAAGTATATTTAAAAATATATGTTGTTATACTGCTTTGCTTACTCTATTCTTGTAATGTAAAGCTTGAAGAAAATGTATTGCGAAGCGTTACTCTTGTTAACCTTATTTGTTCTGATCCCAACTTAACTGTATTCTGCGAATTAATCAATAATACAAGTGATTTAAATAGTGATGGAATCCCAGATATTGTTTATTTGTTAGAGTATTCAGACACTTCCTTTTACGATTCAATTACTCAGCAATTTTGCCCATCATTTGTAGAAACCGTTTTTGCACCAAGCGATTTAGCATTTGATTCACTTTTTGTTAAGTTTCCACATTGGTCATCTGTTACCGATATTCCTCAAGACACGATAGACATGATTGTAAAACATCATATTTATGCAGGAGATGCTGATTATTATCCTTACGGTGCAATACTTTATCTAGAAAAAGATAGTTTAGAATGTTTGGAAACTCTTGTTTTTAGAGGAACGAGTACCCCTTATTTATTTATCGATAGTACAACATTTGTTTTTGCTAGCAATGATAGTTTGGGTTCTGCAATATTATCTATTACTACTAGTAGATTTAGTTTACTAAACGAGCCTGCATTAATTTCTGATAATGGCATTGCTTATATTTTAGATAGCTATTTAGGTCCCTTTTAACAAAACTAAACTATCAACCCAAACTGCATTAAATGATGCATGGTGTGTTTAAATTGAAACAAAATGGCATCTTCCTTGTTTAGTTTTCCATAATAAGGATGCATCATAAATAGAAAGGAATCTGAATCAACCATTTCAAAAAACTTCTTAATATAATTTTCTAGTTCAATTATAGCTTCTTCTATAGAATCATATTTTAATGGCACTAATTCATTTTCAGGAAGCATTCCAAATTTAAAATTCTGACTAAAACCATAGTTACTTCTTAAAAATGCTTGAAACTTTGGTAGCTTTTCTTCTTCCACGAGCAACTTAACTTCTCTTTCACCTATGGAGTTCTCATAAATGAAAATTAAATGCTCAATCATGTGTTGAGGTGTCATCATTCCCCATAAAGGTTGCATATTAGATTGAAGTGTTTTTAATAGATCAATTGATTCCTTCTTGATAAATAATTCTTGATTGACTGCTAAATTTAGGATTGGCAAAGATTGTTTCATGCTTAAAAATAAAAAAGACTGACACTATATTCGCATCAGTCTTATATTTTTTATCAGTTGATAATTTTAAAACTAGCTCATAAAAGAAGAATACATCCAAACTAATTTTTCTTGCTCTCTAATATAGTCGCTCATTAATGCATTAGTACCTTCGTCATTCATCTCTCCTGATAAATCTAACAACTCTCTTTCTTTGGCGATTAATGTTTTGAAAGAAGTTAATATAGATTGTACCGCTACAGTTCCTTCAGATACATTTTTTGCTTCTTGAATTCCTGATGCTTTTACATAATCTGTAAAAGAATGAGTTGGAGTATGTCCTAATGTTAAAACTCTCTCAGCAATTTCATCAATTTTAATCTGAAGATCATTGTATAATTCTTCAAACTTAAGATGTAGTTCGAAAAACTTCAACCCTTTAATATTCCAATGAAACCCTCTTGTGTTTTGGTAAAAAACTTGGTAACTGGCTAATAGTTCATTTAAGCCCTTTGCTAATTTCTTTGCTTCCTTAGTATCTAATCCTATGTAATTTAATTCAGCCATTTTAATGTCTATTTTTAACTTGTTATATAATAGTTAGTGTAACAACTTATAAAAAAAATTAGTTCCTACTTTCTCTCAATGCCATCAAAAAATCTCCTGACTTTATCCATTCTGTATTTTCAACGTTAGCTTTATAATTATATACCCAACAGTCCAGAGTATTCCCATTATCTAAAGTTGCAGTAGTAAGTACTCTTTCATATTCCTCTGACTCTTCATTAGAATTATAAATACCCTCGTAACCATCTAATTCATGTAAAACTTTCTCTCTTGAAGCGAGAGGCAATTCATAAATATCGCCGTATACTTTGAATGTGCTCGACGGATCCAAAACAACGGCCGGATACCAAGTAATTTTATACAGTTTAGCATATATAAAAGCTTTTCCTTTTGCTAAAGCATTGGCTTTTAGAAAATGCGCCATATGGTTGACTGAATCATCTCGGAGTGTTCCATAAACAAATAAATATGCGCTTTCTTCTAACATGTTATCTCTAATCTTTTAAAATTACTATTTATTTATACCTAACAAATCAAACATAAAAACATACTGCAAAGCAATTTCTTTCAATGGTTCAAATCTGCCCGATGCGCCACCATGGCCTGCTTCCATATTTGTTTTAAGTAAAAGTAAGTTATTGTCTGTTTTTAACTCCCTTAGTTTAGCGACCCATTTGGCCGGTTCCCAATACTGAACTTGCGAATCATGCAGTCCCGTAGTAATTAACAAATTTGGATAATCCTTAGCTGCAATATTGTCGTATGGCGAATAAGATTTTATATACTCGTAGTAATTATTGTCTTTAGGATTTCCCCATTCATCCCATTCAAAAGTAGTTAATGGAATAGATTCATCTAACATAGTTGTAACTACATCTACAAAAGGAACTATAGCCAAAACCCCTTTCCATAAATCCGGTCGCATATTAGCAATAGCGCCCATGAGCAAGCCACCAGCACTTCCACCCATGGCAAACAATTTATCGCTTGAGGTATAGTTGTTCTCTACTAACCATTCGCCACAGTCTATAAAATCATTAAACGTATTTTTCTTTTTGAGCAATTTCCCATTTTCATACCATTGCCTTCCGAGCTCCTGCCCTCCTCTAATATGTGCAATGGCATAACCAAATCCTCTGTTCAATAAAGATAATCTTGCAGGACTAAAGCCTGGATCCATGCTATGTCCATAAGATCCATAACTATAAAGCAAAAATGGTTGATTTCCATCTTTCTTAAATCCCTTTTTGTACACTATTGAAATAGGCACTTCAACACCATCTCTAGCTTTGATAAATACTCGTTCTGAAACGTAGTTTTCTTTATCAAAATCACCTAAAACAGGACGCTCCTTTTTCAGTTCTCGTGATTTGGTTGTCATGTTAAAATCAAAAACGGATTGTGGAGTAGTCATTGAGGTGTAAACAAACCTAAGTATTTCAGTATCAAACTCTTCATTGGCTCCAAAATCTACTGCATGAGCAGCTTCTTCAAAATCAATATAATAGCCGCGTTGAAAATTTTCCCATGGCAAAACTCTTAACTCGCTAATGCCTTTAATTCTTTCTTGAAGCACTAAATACTGCTTAAAAACAGTAATACCTTCTAGAAAAACATCACTTCTATGTGGAATGACATCAATCCAATTCTCAATTTCTGTATTGGTAATAGGCGTTCTTACCAATTTATAATTTTCAGCGTTATCCGTATTCGTCCAAATATAAAAGTGATCTCCAAAATGAGTTGGTTCATATTCTAAACCTCTTACTCTTTGTTGAATGACTTTAAAATCTCCAGTTGGGTCATCAGCTTTTAGATATTGAAACTCTGTGGTGAGTGTGCTGTGAGAATAAATCATCAGATAATCATTCGAGCGCGATCGATACACACCACTAAAAAAGGTATCATCCTTTTCTGTAAAAACTTCGACATCCTCTTCTACTGTTGTTCCCAAAACATGTCTCATTACTCTGAATGAACGAAGCGTTTCTAGATCTTTCAAGGTATAGAAAACCGTCTTGTTATCTCTCGACCAAGCTAAGCTTCCACTAGTCTTTGGTATTTCATCCGATAAGAATTCTCCTGATTTTAAATCCTTAAAGCGAATGGTATAAATTCTTCTACTCACGGTATCTTCTGCAAAAGCTAAAAGTTGATTATCATCACTTACTGACCGTGCACCAACATTGTAATAGGCATGTTCAGCCGCTAATTCATTTACATTTAATAAAATCTCTTCAGCTGCATCCAAATCTCCCTTCTTTCTACAATGAATTGGATATTCCTTCCCTTCCTCAAATCGATAATAGTAATAATAACCATTCGATAAATAAGGAACGGAAGTATCATCTTCTTTCATTCTTCCTTTCAATTCTTCAAACAAAGCTTCTTGAAATGGTTGGGTATGTCCTAACAATTTATCCGTATACTCATTTTCCGCATTCAAATAATCAATTACTTCAGGATTATCTCTGTCGTTCAACCAATAATAGTTGTCAATTCTGGTATCACCATGAATCAATAATTCCTTAGGATGTTTTTTTGCTTTTGGTGGTATAATAGCTGATAAATCAGTTTTGCTCACTATTTTATTTTTTTTAGGATTATTTTTAAAGAACAATCTGTTATTTCAAACTCGCTAAATTCTCTTCTAATATTTTAATTTTTGCCTCGTTATCTGCTTTTTTCTTCTTTTCTAAGGCAACAACAGCTTCGGGAGCATTGCTTACAAAACGTTCATTGCTCAATTTCTTCTCAATTCCTTTAATGAAGCCTTTTAACCGATTAATTTCTTCGGTTAACTTGATTGTTTCTGCTTCAACGTCCACTTCTACTTCTAATTGAGCAAACAATTTATCAGTGCCTACTAATAAAGTTACAGTAGCATCCACTTCGTCTTTAATCAAGGTAATGTCCTCTAAAAATGCAAGCTTAGATACAATTGGTAAAACGCCTTCATAGCTCTTTTCATCAGTTGTTTGTATGAAAACTTTAAAAGGATCCTTTGCTTTTAGTTGATATTTCGTTCTAACATCTCTTAAAGCAGAAACCACTGTTTTAATCAATTCGCCTTTCTTTAATAACTTTTCGTCATAAGGTTTAGCTTCCGGATAGTCACTAACGATTACATCTTTCTCATCACCATTTAAAACATGAAATATCTCTTCCGTTAAGAATGGCATAAATGGATGAAGTAATTTTGAAATTGTCTCAAAGTAAGCTAAGGTTTTATTCAAGCTTTCTTCATCAATAGGTTGCTGATAAGCCGGTTTAATAATCTCCAATAACCAAGAGCAGAAATCATCCCAAACGAAAGAATACAATGTCATTAACGCCTCTGATAATCGATATTCTTTAAAGCTAGCATCCATTTTTTCAATGGTTTCATTTAATCTAGCATCAAACCAATCGAAAGCGATTTGGTTATCTTCATTGTAACCAGGCTTTACTTCCCAGCCTTTCACTAGTTTTAGAGCATTCCAAATTTTATTAGAAAACTTACTTCCTTCTTCACATGCCTTTTCATCAAATAACAAATCATTGCCTGCAGGAGCCGATTTCAACATTCCAAAACGAACACCATCCGCACCAAAATCTTCAATTAATTTTAAGGCATCAGGCGAGTTTCCCAATTGCTTAGACATTTTTCTACCTTGCAAGTCTCTTACCATTCCGGTAAAGTAAACGTGTTTGAAAGGCATTTCATTTCTAAATTCATAGCCGGCAAAAATCATTCTTGCCACCCAAAAGAAAATGATATCCCATCCTGTAACCAATACATTGGTTGGATAGTAATAATCAACTTCTTCTTTTTTCTCGAAGCCATCAAAAACTGAAATAGGCCATAACCAAGAAGAAAACCAGGTATCTACTACGTCTTCTTCTTGTCTCAGATCTGACAATTGAAGTTGATTATTTCCGGTAGCTTCTTGAGCTTGTTTTAACGCTTCTTCTATCGATTCAGCGACATAAACACTGCCATCATTTAGATAATAAGCCGGAATTTGCTGTCCCCACCACAACTGACGAGAAATACACCAATCTCTAATGTTCTCTAACCAATGCTTGTAAAGGTTTTTAAATCGAGATGGAAAGAACTGAATGTTGTCATTCATTACATTTTCTAGCGCCGGTTGACTTAGTTCTTCCATCTTAAGATACCACTGATGGGTTAAACGAGGTTCAACAGCAACCTTGGTTCTTTCTGAAAAACCAACCTTATTCTTAATTTGTTCTATTTGAACTAAATTGCCTGTTACTTTAAGGTCTTTGGCAATTTTCTTTCTTACAACAAATCGATCTTCCCCAATATATAATTGCGCAGCAGCACTCATGGTACCATCGGCATTTAAAATATCAATGGTTTCTAAATTATGCTTTTGACCTAAAACGTAATCGTTCTCATCATGCGCTGGTGTTACTTTAAGCGCTCCTGTTCCAAATTCAATATCAACATACTCATCAAAAATGATTGGGATTTCTCTATTCACCAATGGAACAATTGCTTTTGCTCCTTTTAGATGAGCATATCGTTCATCATCAGGGTGAACACAAATAGCAGAATCACCTAAAATGGTTTCCGGCCGAGTAGTAGCATTGGTAATAAACTCGTTCTCCTTTCCTACTAATGCATATCTTATATGATATAAGTTTGAATCTACTTCCTCATAGTTTACTTCCTCATTAGACAATGCCGTTTTGGCTTCCGGATCCCAGTTGGTCATTCGCTGACCTTGATAGATTAATCCCTTTTTATGTAAATGAACAAATGACTTGATGACCGCCTTTGACAAGCTTTCTTCCATCGTAAATCGAGTACGTTCCCAATCGCAACTAGCACCAAGCTTTTTTAATTGCTCTAAGATGATACCGCCATATTTTTCTTTCCACTCAAAAGCATGCTCCAAAAATTCCTCTCTAGTGATCTCTGATTTTTTGATGCCTTGCTCTTTTAACTTGGCTACCACTTTCGCTTCTGTAGCAATAGAGGCATGATCCGTACCCGGCACCCAACAAGCATTGTAGCCTTGCATTCTTGCTCTTCTAATCAAAACATCTTGAATGGTATTGTTGAGCATATGCCCCATATGTAATACACCGGTTACATTTGGTGGTGGAATTACTATGGTATATGGTTCTTTCTCATTCGGCTCTGAATGGAAATAGTTTTTATCCATCCAATGCTTGTACCATTTCTCCTCAACTTTTTTATGATCGAAATGCTTTGATAATTCGTTGTTTGCTGTTGTCGTCATCTTTGTTTCTGATATACTGCGAAGTTAGAGAATTTAAGTGTTTAAGGCTTTGATTAAAACGAATATGTATAGGTTTTAATAATGATTTTACAGATTGAATAGATAGTGTCTAAAATACTCAGAGTTACAAATGAACTAAAGTTACGAGTGCCTTAAGTTATTTTTTCTAGCGCTTTATATGCTATAAAATGTATTTACTGAAAACAAGTAACACCAATTTTCAACTTTAAGTACTTCTAATTTTAGCGCACTTTAGACATTTAATTTTTCCTAATCCACATCAGGACCGGCAGGGTAAGGCCATACTTCATAGCCAGCTCTACGCAATAAATTGATTACGCCAAATTCGCCTTCCAAATGTCCGGCACCCACTGCAATAAAGGCGTTGCCTTCATCAATCCAAGTGCTTAGCTCGGGCATCCATTGCGTGTTCCTTTTATTTAGAAGCAATTCTCTCATTTTAGGACTTTCCATTTCATCTTCAATCAAATGGTTCAGTACTTCTAAATCTTGCAATTTATAAGCAGCCACTAAAGCCTCAAATTGAGATTTTGTTTCATTCCAATCTCTAATGGCATCAACCATATCTTGTAACTGATCTTCAATTGGAATTTGATCTAGAAAATCAAGTTGTTCTCTAAACGTTTCCAAACCATATGAATCTACATCATTCATTGATGCTATTTCATTAAAATTAGACTCGTATGAAGCTGGGTTTTCTCCTAAGAATTTATAGACCACTAACTGTTGAATAAAAATTGGTTTCATTCTAGCATAAGCCATCTCAAATTGCGATCTACTTAAACCAATACTATCACTTAAGCGAGTACTGATAAACTCATAGTCTTCTTCTGACAAATAGTCCTTTATTGTTTTATTGTCAGGCAATAAACCTGCGTTGGCAATAGCATTCATATCCATTTCATCAAGATCAATCTCCATGATTAGCTTATCTGCCTCCACTAATTTTTGCTTTACATTCTCCCCTAAGAAATAATCCTCCGCACTAATAACATGGATAGTACCATATAAATAGGATGGTTTCTCAATATCCTTGCCTCTAATTTGCCAAAACAATGATTGATTTCCGGGAGGCAAAGCAGTATTCATATTTTCCTTTACTGGTTTATCAATTTTCTCTTCAACAGTTTCTTTCGTTCCTTTACACGCTGAATTTAACAATACAAGTAAACCAATAATCGCTATTTGTAATGGTCTCATTTAATTTTTTTTATCAAAGGTACAAAGTTGATGCCGTAGCGTTGTTAATTAATCTAAATAAGAAATATTGTCAGAATTTTTTATTTAGTAAGGACGTTAAAGTAAAACAATTGAATTAAATTACCGTTAATCAAATCAGAGCTAAAATTAGAAAATGAAGTCCATCATTATAGTTTGTGTTATTCTTTTTGCAGGTTTAAACTTTGCATTTATTTTTCCAAAAGTGGAGAATACTGATTTTAAAGATCAGGTTATTCATTGGGAAGAAAGCAATCCTTTAAGTTGGAAGAATTTTATTGGAAGAACGAAAAGTGGTTCTAGTATAAGTGCGTTAACAGCTTCTGCTATAGAATATGCTTATGAATGCAAAGGCAATGCACTTGATGTGACGGTTAAAGCAATTTTTATTCCAGAAGAATCTTGGGTGAAGGCAGATGCGATGAATGATTATGTTTTAGGACACGAACAATTGCATTTTGACATTACAGAAATTTATGCGAGAAAGCTTCGTAAAGAGTTAGAAAGTAAGGTAACTACTTGTAGAGATATTAATAGAATTGAATCTATTGCTTCAGTAGTTATTAAAGAATGGAAAAAAGAGCAGGCCAAATATGATTCTGACTCTAGACACAGCATGGATAAAGAGTTGCAAGCACTCTGGGAGGAAAAAGTATTTAATGATTTAGAACTTTATAAAGATTACGCCTTAAACTAATGCTCTAAAATAACGGGTTGAGTAAGTGGTTGAAACAATTCAAGTTCCACGCCCTTTTTGTAAAGAAACTCAATGGCATTTTTTCCCTTTTCACCCAAATCAATAGAATAATCGTTGACATATAAGTTAACGTGTTTGTACATCACTTCTTCTTCCATTTCTTGAGCATGTTGCCTCATAAAGTTCAAGGGCTCTTCTTTATGTTGAAAAGCGAATGCTATACTTTTTCTAATTAATCGATCTACTTTCCTTTGTAATTCGATATCCAAATCTCTTTTTATTGCAATCCCTCCTAACGGAATTGGAAAGCCTGTAGTAGCTTCCCATCTTTCTCCAAGATCACATATTTTAGTCAATCCTTTTTCTTCATAGGTAAATCTATTTTCATGAATGATAACCCCTGCATCAAATTTACCAGACAAAACACCTTGTTCAATATCACTAAATAAGACCGCCTTTTTGTTTTTGGCATTAGGATATTCTAAACTAAAAAGAAAGTTCGCCGTCGTTAGTTTACCTGGAATAGCAATTGCACCATTTTCAATTTCCTTTTTTGACAAAGAATTTAAAGCCACTAACAAAGGTCCACAGTTTTGTCCTAAAGCACTACCCGAATTAAGTAAAATATATTGCTGACTGACATAAGCAAAGGCATGATAGCTCAACTTTGTAATATCTAATTCTCCAGCGACTGCTTTATTATTTAACTCTTCAACATCTAACAGTTGCAGTTCAAAATCTAAACCCTCTGTATCAATTTTATGATGAATTAATGCATCGAAAATAAATGTATCGTTTGGACATGGAGAAAAGCCGAGTGTAAGTTTTTGATTTGACATGGATCAGATAACAAATGGTGCGTAAATTAAAGGAATTTCCTTTTGCTAAGTTATTATATTTAGCTTTAGTTCCGTTTTGAGTTATATCAATTAATCTATAAAAGAGCATCGCTATTATCAAAATGAGTGATAAAGTAAGTAAAATACCCGATTGGTTAGTTCCTGCTTGCTTTGCATTTTATCTGATACTCAATATTGTTAGTTGGCAATTCCCATTTTTTTGGGACAGTCTTTTAACTTCCACTATTTGTACTTGGTTTTTTGATAATGGATGGCTGAATGGTATTCCACCGGAACAAATTGATGCCGGACATCCTCCTCTATTTTATGGCTATATTTTTACTTGGTGGAAATTCTTAGGAAGAAATTTATCGACGTCGCATTTAGCTATGTTGCCCTTTTTATGGGTAATGATTTATCAATTCATTCAAATTTGCGATCGATTATTGAAAAATACTAATCAAGTAATTGCGGCAGCGATTCTATTTTGTTTGGAAACAACTATTATTGCACAAAGTACTATGGTAAGTTACGATATCGTAATTCTTGCCTTTTATCTTTTTGGGTTAAGGTATTTGCTCGATAATAAAAATATTCCGGTGGCTATTGCAGGCATTGTGTTGGCGCTCATTAGCTTAAGAGGCGCCTTTGCTTTTGGGGCATTATTTTTTACTGAACTTTTACTCTTCTTTAATAAGGATCGCAGGTTTAAATCTATCCTACTCAAATATTTCCCAGCCTTCTTAATATTTGTTGTCTGGAATATATACCACTACAAAATAAGCGGCTGGATGTTATTTACCCCTTCTGAACAATGGGCCGACCAAAGAGGTTTGGCTGGCATAAAAGGTAGTTTTAAAAATGTATTAGTCATTATTCGAAATTTATTGGAGCCGGGAAGAGTGTTGCTATATTTCATCATTTTTGTAGGATTAATCCTGAAATGGAGGTTTCTAAAAGACAAGCATCTTAAGACTATTTTGGTGATTACGATTGTTCCATTACTAATTTTTAGCGCCTTGTTTGTTCCTTTTAATAATCCAATTGGCCATAGGTATTTGATGATTATTTTTGCTTTGAGCATTCTACTATTTATCTCATTGATTGAGCAATTTAAATTCAAAACCATTTGGATAGTTGGCACTGCTTTAATGCTGATAAGTGGACACTTTTGGTATAGCTATTATCCAGCTAACTTATCAAAAGGTTGGGATGCTAGCTTAGAGCACATCGCCTATTTTAAAGCAAGAAAAAAAATGTGGAATTATTGTGATGAACACAACATTCCTATAAGTGAAACATCTGCTAAATTTCCATTAGATGTTTCAATGAATCAAAGTAATCTAAATAATGATGAGAGGAGGCCTAATAAATTTAGTGGTAATAACAAGTATGTATTTGTCTCGCCTTTAAACAATAACTACGAAACATCAGAATTAGATACTATTCAAGCAAATTATGATCTGTTGAAAGAGGTAAAGAATAGAGAAATTGATATTGAATTGTGGAGAGTAAAATAAATCGAAGTATGCTTCTTATTTGAACCAATCCATCAAAAAATCATTCAAATTTTTGATAGCTAAAGCCATATTCCAATTGGCTTTATTTCTTTCTTCTACATAATTGGAAATCGCCCTTAATTCTTCATACTCCACGGTAGACTGTTTGCATGCATAATGTACGGCAATACCTTCCATCACTTCAATTTGTGGACTATATTTTTTTTCGATAGCTTTAATCTCGTCTGTCTTTCCAGATATCGTATTAACACTTATGGCTCTCACTTTTTTAAACGCCGGATTCAAACTAATTTTCGACTTGTTATTATAAATTTTGCCATTTTTAAAGGGATGAGCATCTTTGTCTATCAATCCCATTTCATAAATATCTTCAAACTGATTGGGAGCACTGACGCCCAAATCACCATACTGCTGACGGTTAACCACTACCAATTCACCTAAACTTAAGCTTCTATCAAAAGCGCCTGCAATGCCCACATTAATAACGCCATCAAAAGTTTGTTTAGTTAGAATTCTTCCTAAATGAAAGGCTGTTGCCATCATACCGACACCAGTAATTAAAATAGTAATCTCTAATTTTCCACTTGAAAATGTTTGAGGAATTCCTTCCATTAAATTCTTCACTTTCAATTGATTTAAAAGTGGTTGAATCTCTAAATGAGTGGCGGAAACAATAAGGTACTTCATGATGATTTTAGATTGCTTATGCTTCTAAAATTTTCTCAATAGTAGTATCGTAGGTATTTTTAAATGAAGTTATATCACCTAAGTTTTCTCCATCTACTATAATTTGACTTCCAGTAACCTGACCTAACTCAACATGTGGGCAACCTAAAATCACCAGCTTTTGTCTCAACATTGCTTTTTTACTAGGATCAATTGATACCGCTATTCTGCTTTGTCCTTCTCCTAACCAAAATGCATCTTTTCTTAAACCATCTACTTTTTTGACATCAAAGCCAAAATTGTTAACCATAGCAGATTCCAATAAGGTAATTAATAATCCGCCTTCAGAAACATCATGTGCCGATTGAATTAAACCATCTTGAATTAAAGCCGATACCGAATGTTGTGCTTTCGCTTCTTCCAACAATTCAAAATGTGGAGCAGGTGATAATTTTACATCATATTGCATCGCAACATACTCTGACGAAGCAATATCATTGTAAGCCTGACCAATTAAGAAAATTATATCGCCTTCTTTTTTGAAATCCAATGTCATTCTCTTAGCGGTATCTTCAATAATACCTAACATACCAATAGTTGGTGTTGGGTTTACCGCTCTATCCGGTGATTGATTGTAAAAGCTTACATTTCCACCTGTAACAGGCGTTTCAAATTGTAAACAAGCATCACCCATACCTTTTAATGCGTTTACAAAATTCCAATATACTTCAGGATCGTAAGGATTTCCAAAGTTCAAACAATTGGTAATGGCGGCAGGTTTTCCTCCGGTACAAACTATATTTCTAGCCGCTTCAGAAACAGCAATAGCGCCACCTTTGTAAGCATCTGCGTGGACATATTTACTGTTGCAGTCTACTGTGACAACCAAACCTTTTTTCATTCCCTTAATACGAACGACAGCAGCATCAGACGGAGCATTCGTAGTTGTATTGTTAATGCCTACCATTGAATCATACTGCTTATAAACAAATCGTTTAGAGGCAATATTTGGTAAGGCAACCATTTTATGTGCAATTGATTTTAATTCTGTTAGATCAGCGTAGTCATCAATTGAAAATTCATCTCTTTTGGTATGGTAAGAAGGTTTCTTAGTTTCACGCTCATAAATTGGAGCGCCTCCACCTAATACTAAATCAAATGCTGGAACCTTAGCTACTAATTCATCATGCATGTAATATTCTAAGCTACCGCCTTCCGTTACTTCACCGATGATCTCACAATTTAAATCCCATTTTTCAAAAACAGATTCAATTTCTTTCTCTCTTCCCTTTTTCACTACCACCAACATTCTTTCCTGAGATTCTGACAACAAAATCTCAAATGGCTTCATGTTCTTTTGTCGAGTAGGCACCTTATCTAAATAGATTTTCATGCCATGTTCCCCTTTAGCAGACATTTCCGATGTAGAACAAGTAATTCCGGCAGCACCCATATCTTGCATACCTATCATTGCTCCAGTTGCAATGGCTTCTAAAGAAGCCTCTAACAATAATTTTTCTTGAAATGGATCTCCTACTTGAACCGCAGGAATTTTTTCCTCTGCATCTTCTCCTAAATCTTCTGAAGCAAATGTAGCTCCATGAATACCATCTTTTCCTGTAGCAGAGCCAACAATATATATTGGATTGCCAACGCCTTCTGATGTGGCAGAAATCGTTTTTCCTATTTCTACAATCCCTACAGACATTGCATTGACTAGTGGATTAACTTGATAGCATGGGTCGAAATACATTTCACCCGCTACCGTTGGGACGCCAAAGCAATTGCCATAATCTCCAATTCCTCTCACAACGCCTTTTAATAAATGTTGCGTTCTTTTATTATTTAAATCACCAAACCTTAAAGAGTTAAGTGCCGCTACTGGCCTTGCTCCCATGGTAAAAATATCTCTATGAATACCTCCAACTCCAGTGGCTGCGCCTTGATACGGTTCAACAGCAGATGGATGATTATGAGATTCTATTTTAAAAGCACACGCCATACCATCACCAATATCAACCAATCCAGCATTTTCCTCACCAGCTTCTACTAATAAATGTTTGCCTTTTCTCGGTAATTTTTTAAGATAAGTAATAGAGTTTTTATAGCTGCAATGCTCCGACCACATTACCGAAAAGATACTTAGTTCCGTAAAATTGGGTGTTCTACCCAAAATATTTTTTATTTTTTCAAATTCCTCAGGCAACAAACCCAATTCTTTTGCCGTCTCTATATTAACTTCTGGTTCTAAAATATTAGTTGACATCAGATCTTTTTATTTAAGGCTGTGAAATTATGGAATTTTATTTCATCTCCCATTGATATCGTTAATAATAATTTCAATAGATTTACAGTTGCAAACGAAGGAATTTGGAAATCTTTTTAGTGATATTTTATATTGTTATTTTTTCACTTATTATTTTAAAGACACCCCTCTTTAAATCAAATACACTAACCAAACAATACATATTACTCTTTTTCGTAATCAAAATTATTGCTGGATTTTCTTACACTTATATCTTTAATAACATCATCAACGGCAAAGATATATTTGTCTATTTCAATGAAAGCAAAATTATCTTTAGTGCCCTGAAAGACAACCCTTTGTACTACTTACAATTGGTTTTTGCTCCTAGTGATCTCAATGAAATTCCACCCCACTTATTGCCTTATATTGATACCATGGGATTTTGGTTTGATCAAGGAAATTACATGATGGTTCGGCTCAATGCTATCTTTCAATTATTCTCATTTGGATATTTTAGTGTGCATGTGGTTTTCATCTCTTTTCTTTCTCTTATTGGTATATATAATATCTATAGATTCTTCGAACCATCCTTCAATGGAGACAAAATATTGTTAATAACTTTTCTATTTTTCACACCTTCCATCGTTTTTTGGTACTCGGGATTACACAAGGAAGCAGTCGTAATTATTGCATTAGGATTCATCTTAAATAGCTACCAGCATTTAATTCAAAACGACTTTAGGTTGCGTTACTTGTTTGCGATTGTTTTCGGGTCGTTACTTTTAATTTTAGTAAGATTCTATGTGTTTGCTATTTTCCTTCCTGGTTTAATCGCACTCTTTTTAAGCTATAAGTTCTCCAAAACACCCAAGCTCTATATTTTTTCATCCATTTATATATTGTTTGCTTTCGTGGCAGTAATCTTCCATTATTATTTTCCGGCCAGTAGTCCATTTGCAGAAATGATGACTCGCCAGCAATATTTTTTTGACACACCCGGCAACTCATCTTATGTTATACCCGTGTTAGATGGAACCGTTCTTAACACCTTTAAGAAAATGCCTTTAGCCTTTTTCAATTCATTGATACATCCCTTTCCTAGAGATTGTTCTAACTCTTCTTTTTTATGCTTTATGGCCATGGCTGAAAGCTATATCATTGTGGGAATCATCATATACGGATTGTTTAAAGTAAAATGGAGACGATTTATGGATAGTGCTATTATCAATTATTGCCTTTTTAGTAGTGTTACTCTTCTTATTTTAATGGGTTTGATCGTCAATAATGCGGGAGCACTCGTAAGATACAAATCAGTTGTTTTACCTTTTTTATTAGTAGGTATATATTTAGCCACTCAATCTAAACGAACTTCTGAAATTTCTCACTAATTTCACACCGTTTACTTCTTAATTGATAAAGAAGCCTAAATATTTTTATTTCTTCGGAAATTATTAGAATTTAACAGCTCAATAGTTGTAAAAAAATCAAAAATTAAATAACTGAATATGTCAAATAAGCGACTCATAGCTCTCAAAACATTTGTTTCTCGTAAAAAAGTATTGACAGAAGAAAATACGGGCAATATTTCAGATTACTTTGGAGATAATGTTTTTAATGATAAGTCGATGCAAGCTTACTTATCTACGGATGCCTATATACAATTAAAGGAATTAATCAGTCAGAATAAAAAAGTTAAGCCAGAATTAGCTGATCAATTGGCATTTGGAATGAAGAAATGGGCCATGGAACGTGGTGCTACGCATTATACACATTGGTTTCAACCAATGACTGGCTCAACCGCTGAAAAACACGAATCATTTTTCTCCGGTACACTTGCTGGCGGAATTGAAGAATTTAGTGGCAATGTTTTAATTCAACAAGTTCCTGACACTGCAAGTTTTCCAACCGGGAGCGTTAGAGCCACCTTTGAAGCCAGAGGCTATACAGAATGGGATATTACTTCTCCCGCATTTATTATGAATGTTGGCGCCGGTAAAACACTTTGTATTCCCACCATTTTTGTGGCATTTGACGGATCGGCATTAGACTTTAAAGCACCGTTGTTACGGTCATTAAAAGCTATTGAAAATGCGGCTTTAGGCGTTTGTAATTATTTTGACAGGAACGTAACCAGAGTGGTTCCTACTTTAGGATGGGAACAAGAATATTTCTTAGTAGATGCTGCCATGTATTATGCGAGACCGGATTTAGTGATGACGGGAAGAACAATACAAGGAAGAAGGCCAGCTAAAGGACAACAGTTAGATGATCATTATTTTGGGGCGATACCTGAGCGAATTTACTCTTATATGCGAGAGTTTGAAACGGAAGCTCATAAATTAGGGATTCCTTTAAGAACAAGACATAATGAAGTAGCGCCAAGCCAGTTTGAATGTGCGCCAAAATATGAAGATGCGAACTTAGCAGTGGATCACAATATGCTATTATTGGACGTAATGGACAGAGTTTCCAGTAAGCATAAATTAAAAGTATTGACACATGAAAAACCGTTTGAGGGTTTAAATGGCTCTGGAAAACACAATAACTGGTCGTTAAGAACCGATACAGAAAAAAACCTACTATCTCCTGGAACAACGCCACGAACGAACCTACAGTTTCTAACCTTCTTTTTAAATACAATTGCTGCCATCAATAAACACGAGAAGCTTTTATGGGCAGGATTTGCATCTGCCGGTAATGAACATCGTTTAGGTTTAATGGAAGCGCCGTCTGAAGTCATCTCTGTATATATTGGGCCTCATTTAAGAGAAACACTTGATATTATTGAAAAAAGGATTGACGAAGACACTTTTGGAGAACAAGAAAATTTAGAACTTCGTCTAGACCTTCACAACAGGATTCCTTCCATTTTAGTAGAAAATACGGATCAAAATAGAACCGCACCTATCGCCTTTACGGGAAACAAATTTGAATTAAGATCCACTGGCGCCTCTGCGAATTGCTCTAGTATTTTAATTATTTTAAATACAATTGTAACAGAACAATTACTCGTTTTTAAGAAGGAAGTAGATGCATTAATAAAAGGAGGCGATTACAAAGATGTAGCCATTCTGAAAGTATTAAAAAAAATATACAAAGAGAATAAGCGAATACTATACGAAGGTGATAATTACAGTGAAGAATGGAGAAAAGAGGCTAAGAAAAGAAAGTTGAGTTTTATTTCTAATGCACCGGATGCGCTGGAGGAATTAATAACCGAAGAGAACATTTTACTTTTTGAGAAACACAAAGTCCTCTCAAAAGTTGAATCGCATACTAGAAGAGACACCTTCCTAAAAAACTATTCTTTATCCATTCAAATTGAATCTAGAGTATTAGGCGAAATGGTGCTTAATCAGATTATTCCGGCAGCAGCAGACCATCAAAATAAACTACTGAAGACCTTAAAGGGAATTAAGGAATTAGGCATTGATATTTCAAAAAACAAACTTTTAGAAATTTTAAGTGAGATCTCTCAACATATTAATGTGATAATTCCGTTAGAAAAAGAGATGGCCGCTTTAAGAAAGAAAGCGAGAGAAGAAGATGATATTTTGAAAGTAGCTAAACTTTATAATAAAGAGGTGAAGGACATCATGAAAGAGATTCGCTATCACTGTGATAAACTAGAAATGTATATTGATGATAATAAATGGCCATTGCCTAAATATTCTGAGTTACTGATAACCACCTAATAAAATAGCCGATTCAAAAAACAAAAATTCAAAAACTGAGATACTAGTGTTAAAGACAAAAACACTATTTTTATATCGCAAGCTGAACTTCGATAATAGAAGAAAACAAACATATGAGATTGAAAATGATGTGCTTTAAAAATAAATGGCTTTTGATTGCAATTGCCTTTCAATTTGTATTAAATGCTTGCAACGTTACGCTAAAAGTAAAGGATGGTTTTGAGGCGTATGATCTCAAAAAATACGCATTGGCGGCAGATATGCTTCCTGAAGAATATGAAAAAGCAAAAGACAAAAAAGAAAAACACGAAATTGCTGTTAAAATAGCAGAATCATTTTTAGCCTTTAGTGAAACTGAAAAAGCGGAGAATTGGTATAAAAAAGCAGTCAATTTAGATGTTGAGCCCCAAACCTTGTTTGATTATGCTATGGTTTTAAAGCAAAATGAAAAATACGACGAGGCTGCTACTATTTTAAAAACGTTTTACGAATACGATAGAAGTCAAAGAATTTTAGTAGAAGGTCATATTGCTGCTTGCAAAGAAGCATATGAAGCTAAGCAAGGAAAAAATTACACCAAAATCATTAATCTTTCAGGAATCAATAGTGCACAATCTGATTATGCGCCAATCATTAGAGATGGAGAGTTGATATTTTCTAGTAATAGAATGGAAAATGATTCTAAAACAGACGATTGGACAGGCAAAGGCTACACCAATATTTACAGTGCAATGCAAAGAACTGAAACCTCATTTGATGAAGTTGAAAATTGGAGAGCTGATGTAAATTCTGAGTTTCACGAAGCAGTAGTTACCATGAATGCGGAAGAAACGGAGTTGTATTTCACTAGATGTGGAATGGACGATGATAATAAAGATGTTTGCAAAATTTACAGAAGTTTCAAAGAATTTGACGAATGGTCGAAACCCGAACAGTTAAAATTCTTTGATGATTCCACTAATGTCGCTCATCCATTTCTAACGCTAGATGGCCAACAATTGTATTTTACAAGCGATGAGCCATTTAGTTATGGAGGTAAAGACCTATACGTTTCAAACAAAATTGGTGACGAATGGGATACACCAATTAATTTAGGTCCTAGAATTAATACCACCGAAGATGAAATGTTTCCATACATCGGTGCTGATGAGAAACTTTATTTTTCTTCGAAGGGTCATTTTGGAATTGGCGGATTAGATTTGTTCTCAGCTGAAAAAAGAGGTAGAATATATACTAACGTTAAATCATTAGGTTATCCTATCAATACCGGTGGAGATGACATTACTATCTTTTTATTAGAATCTGAAGATGATTCAGTTGAAATTACTGGTTATTTAGCATCTAACAGAAAAGATGGTTTGGGCGGTGACGATATTTATTTCTTTGAAAAGCGTTTGGCTCCCACTCCATTACTTCCGCCAGCCGTTTTTATTCTAAATGGTGTAATAGAAGAAAAGGTATTTGAAGACCCAAAAAATCCGAGAAGCGCTGTTGTCGGAATGCAAGCCTTAAAAAACACTACTGTTGGTTTGTTTGACAATACAATTACAGATAAACCTTACTTAAATGAAACGCTCCTATCTAAAGAAGATGGCACATTTAGAACACAACTCGACGAAAATGTTGATTATCTATTAGAATATTCAAAAAACGGCTATTTTTCCAATAAAGATTTAATCAGTACAAAGAATTATAATGCCGAAGATGGAGATACCATCATTATCGAAACTAAGGTTGTATTAGATAAAATCTTCCAAGAAATTGAGTTTGTGCTCAATATCTATTATGATTTGGATAAAGCAGATATCAGAAAAGATGCTGCTGTTGTATTAGATTCATTAGCTAATTTATTAGCCGAAAATCCAAGTTTAAGAGTAGAATTAGCGTCTCACACAGATTCAAGAGGAGATGATCCTTACAACCTAGATCTTTCTCAAAGAAGAGCCAACTCTGCCGTTACTTATTTAATTAGCAAAGGAATTGCATCTGATCGTTTAATTGCGAAAGGTTATGGAGAAACTCGATTGGTGAATGAATGCGGCAATGGAGTAACTTGTTCGGAAGAACAACATCAACAAAACCGTAGAACTACCTTTAAAGTAGTTGGTTTAGATTATGAGTTGAAGTCGGAGTAGGTTGAAGAGATCTAAAGCTTAACCAGTTGTTGAACTAAACTGCTGTTATCCGTAAGAATTTCTATCAAATTTTCTATTCTATTTGTGTGCTAAACTTGCTAAGAAGTTAAATGATAATGATGACTTTGCAATTAGAGGGTTACTTATCTTTATAATTTATTGGTGTGCCCTAGTCTTAGGAATCTTTGAAATAATTGGGAATTTGACACAAAATGGTTTTAGAATTATTGATGAGAATAAATACTCCTTTAGGTCTCTTCTTAATGTGTTCGCAATCTGTAGCCCTATTGCTCTTTACTTTATGTATAAAGAAAGATGGAGGAGTTTCTATAATCGTGCAGAAAAGTTAAACAAAACTGATTATAAAAAGTCATTTAGAATAACAATTTTAATTTCCCTGTTTGTATTTATAGCAATTTGGACGACTGTTATTTTATTTAGTCTGAGAGTATTAAAAATTAGTTAGATAGATAGTGGAGTTAAATTGCCAATTCAATTTCATGTCCACCCGCGTTCGAGCTAAATCTTCTAACCTTTAAGCTGCTACGAGTTTATATGTTTGAAAGACTCAGGGCTAGCTCGAGAATTTTTAATGTTTAGACAGAGTGTATTCGAACTTTATTCTTTGGTTCTGAAATCTTGTGGATCTTCACCCGTTCCAATAATAGCTTCAACAATTACTACTTTTTGTTCTTTTAAAACTCTGTAATGAGCTGCATATGGGAATTTAGGTATTAATAGTAGTCTAATATTATCGTACCTTATTTGATGATGTAAGGCTCTTGTAGAAAGGGATTTTAATTCAGAATGTACAAGTTTGAAGAAACGCTTTCCTAAATCTTTGTTTTTAGTTTTGTTATTGTAATAACCAACTACTTTTTGAATGTCCTCATGCACTTCAGGGTCATAAAATACTCTATATGACATTTGTTAAAGCTTGATGTGTTTACCTAAGTCATCTATTGAAATATAGTTATCTAAATTGTCACCATTTTTCTTAATTCTTTCACGAACTAATTCTTTTTGCCACTCAAGAACTTCAAAATTATCCTCTTCGATTCTGACGTAATCTAATGATCTTATATAATCAATTAGGGCATCAGCATTGCTGTTATTATCTATATCTAATACAATTCTTCTTCTATCTGACATATTAATTTTAGCTTTAAAATTCTCCTTAAATTAGTAAATTTTACGACTGTTACTGATGTATTGTTTCAAATATAAACAATTAATATCGCTCAAAAAGAAGTACTAAGTGATAACTTTACCGATTACATAGAGGTTACAACTTGATTAATTGCTTAACCAATTTTTGATCTTCACCAACAATTTCAATCATGTAAGATCCTGCATCCAATCCATTCATATCCAATGATAAGTTTGATGCTCCAACAGCTAAATTTTCAGTAACTATTAACTTCCCGCTTAAGTCAAAAATTGAAACTATTACAGGCGAATGGATAACGTCATTCAAATCAATATTCAAATTGTTTCTTACCGGATTGGGATATATATTGAAGTTCTTCTCAATATTAGTAACCTCAATGGTATTAGTTACAGTTTCACCATTAACGGTAATTTTGTCCACTTTTTCTACCGTACAATCATCTGCTAAGGCTTGCAAGGTAACATTATAAGTATCGGCATTAGTATAGATATGTTTAGGATTTTGCTCGTAAGATATGGCTCCATCACCAAAATGCCATACAAAATCATCGACTTCATTGGTGATATTATTGAACGATACTTCGAATCCTTCCACTTTATAATTAAAATCCACTTCTGGTTGATCTAAAATAAAATTGGTAATAATAACGCTATCACATCCGAAAACAGAATTCAAGTATTCGGCATAAATCCCTACTTCATCTGGATTACATGTTGTTTCATTTCTTTCAATATAATAAGTGTTTGGTGCTGTCACTATCTCATTATTGACATAACTACAAGCTGCATCCTCGCCAATGGATATTTCTACTGCAACTTTTTGTCCATCGGCAGGTAGATTTTCTAAAAACACTTTTTGTGGACTACCTATTAAATCAAAAGCATTCCCATTAACATATAATTTTTTATCTGTAGCAGGATAATTATACGCTACTTCCATCTCTAAAACAAACTGCTCACCACCGCATACAAAATTTGTTCTTGGTGTTACATTGGCTATATCGCAAGGAATCTCGCCAATACCGTTCAACACAAAGGATACCGTTCTATTAATATTCGAGATACTAGTAATCGCTAATTCTGAATCTTGCAAACTATACAAATTTGAGCTCGGAACACTTGAATTATTAAAAACAGAATTGTTAGTAGTGCCCGGAAAAAGATCTCCTCCATCGCCATTGCCTTGTCTATTGTCTAAGTTGAATAAGCCATCTGCTTCTTCTAAATCTACTCCTTTATGGTCTTCATCAATATTCACAAAATTAGAGGCGGGAAACAATGAAGTTTTCTCTGTATCAATGTGCCAAATAGCTAATCCTTCTCCCGGTAAATATTGATCATTCCCTACTTTTTGTCTATTCTCTAATAAAAAATATTCTGATGGATCGTTCGTGTTGATTCTAAAAATTTCATCATTATTGTCAGCAGCAGCCAAAGTATGAAATCCTTCTGAAATGACTGTCGGTGTTATCCAATTTTGCTTTTCTTTAGACCAAGCGCATAAATTCGCTGGAGTTTTCTCTGAATTCAACCAAGACCCTTTACCCATTAATCCCCAATTGCCAATACCGGAAGAACTGTTGTCTAAATCGTATAAGTCAGGCAATCCTAACAAATGACCAAATTCATGACAGAAGACACCAATTCCAACCATGCCCCAAGGTCGTGTTTCCGGATTGATGATAAATTGCTCAATTAACGTCCCGTCATAATTTCTTCTATACTGCGCCGTTAATCTATTCCTTTGCGACCAAATGTATTGATTTTGTGCGCCTACTTCAGCACCGGGACCAGAATGAATAATTACCACACCGTCTAGTTCCCCATCGTCATCATTATCATATTTAGAAAAATCTACTCCAGCTGCTTCTGCAGCATCTAAAGCTTCTGCCACCAACTGCATGGCTCTAGCACTACCATTTGCATTGCCATAATAGGCGTAATTCTCTACACTGGTATACCATCCAAAAACATCTGTATTTAGGTCTAATTGGTTGAATGAATTCTTTAAAAAATAATCCCTAAAACTGCCCGTATTGTTATAATTCGGTTGATTCATCATATTTTGAAAATCCGTTCTTGAATATTCTTGTTGTAAGTCCGGATATTGAATTAATAACACCAATACTTTTCTATTCCCACTATTTGGAAATTGAGTGTAATCACTCTCAGAATGATTCGATTCTGAATATTCTCTTAGTAATCTATTACGCAATACTTTTGAATGTCTCAATTTGGGTTGAATGCTTTCAAGAAATACACTTTCGGTAGCACTTCTATTTTCGGGATTGTTAGCTATGATTCCACTAGCAACCAATTCCCCTGATTTGTTCTTGGTTGCGTATTCATAATGCTCATTGTTTTTTATCAGTGTATAACCATCAATTGTTTCTGTATAATTGAGAACAGAGTTTCCAACGCCAATAATTTTTAAACTAGAATTACCTTGATTTACTTCAATAATTGCATCCGAAGCACTACAACTATCTAATTGTATGGAATTTGTGAAAAGATGACAGCATAGCATACCAATAGCAATGCTAAAGTAGATAAGGGTTCTCATGTTGGGTTTTTAGGTTTTATATTTTCTACCCTTGCAATATATACAGAATTGAAATAAACCGCTTGGAATTCAAAAAATCACTAAATTTTTACATTTTAATGCATGATAGAAAGGTGAGAAGATGAAGATGTTATCCTAAATGTTCAAAACATTTGAGTTACTTGCCTTAGCTGACTATTAAAACGCACTTAAAAACTTATATTTGTTGCTCTTCAAAACTTATAATAATTGACAGATTCAAAACGATATAATCAACGAGGTGTTTCCGCTACAAAAGATGAGGTACACAAGGCTGTTGTAAATGTAGATCAAGGACTTTTTCCTAAAGCTTTTTGTAAAATTTATCCCGATCATTTAGGTGGCGACGATAGCTTTTGTAATATCATTCATGCTGATGGCGCCGGAACGAAATCTATTTTAGCCTATATGTATTGGAAGGAAACCGGAGATCTTTCTGTATGGAAAGGCATTGCACAAGATGCGATTGTAATGAATACAGATGATATGATGTGCGCCGGTGCGACGACTAACTTCATTATGTCTTCCATTATTAATAGAAACAAGCATTTAATTCCGGGAGAGGTTTTAAAAGCCATTATTGAAGGATCTGATGAGTTTACCCAAACTTTGCGAGACAACGGAAACAATGTTGTATTGATGGGTGGAGAAACAGCTGATATGGGTGATGTGGTGAGAACCATTACTATTGATGCCGTGATGTCGTGCCGATTACCAAGAAATGAGGTGATTACGAATGAAAAAATACAAGCCGGAGATGTGATCGTTGGATTAGCCTCTTCAGGACAAGCCACTTATGAAAGTGAATACAACAGTGGAATTGGCAGCAATGGATTAACTTCTGCTCGACATGACGTTCTATCTCATCATTATGCTTTAAAATATCCTGAATGTTGGGATCCCAATACGCCGGAAAAATTGGTGTATTGTGGAAGAAAGAAAATGACGGAAGAAATTGAAGGTTTAGACTTGGATATTGGAAAATTGATTTTATCGCCAACTAGAACTTATATGCCGGTAATGAACAAAGTCTTTAGAGAGATTCGTTCTAAAATTCATGGATTAATCCATTGCAGCGGTGGCGCACAAACTAAAATTCTTCATTATATCGACAACTTACATATTGTAAAAGACAATTTGTTTGAATTGCCTCCCCTATTTGAAACCATCCAAGCAGAATCTAATACCGATTGGAAAGAAATGTATCAGGTTTTCAATATGGGACATCGATTGGAAGTTTATTTACCGGAAAGCTATGCGCAAACGGTAATAGATATTAGTAAGAGTTTTGGCATTGATGCTCAAATTATTGGTAGAGTGGAAAGTAGTGCCACTAAAAAACTGACGATTGACTCTACCTATGGTGAATTTGTTTATTAATGCGTCAATGAGTGAATGATAGAATGAGATAATGAGTTAATGGAAAAATTCAAACTCATAAATACACTCCATCAGTTGTCTCCTTTTTCAGGGACACTGATGCACAAACACAATTAAAATTTATACAATGGAATTTCAAACTGCAGACCTTTACGATCAACACGGCGACAACTTACAAGTGGCTGAACCGATTTTTAAAGCCTTCGGAAATAAAACCGCTTTTTGTGGTGAAATAGTAACTGTAAAATGTCACGAAGACAATTCTTTGGTGAAAGCAGAATTAGCTAAAGAAGGTAATGGAAAAGTATTAGTAGTTGATGGCGGTGGTTCTTTAAGACGAGCATTAGTTGGGGATCAATTAGCGGCCAATGGCATTAAAAATAATTGGGCTGGCATTGTAGTGTTTGGCTGCATCAGAGATAGTAAATTGATTAACGAAATGGAAATTGGCATTAAAGCACTCAATACCAATCCCGCAAAAACAGAGAAATTAGGCGTTGGGCAATTAAATGTTGTGGTTAATTTTGCCAATGTAACTTTTACGCCCGGTCATTTTGTATATGCTGATGAAGATGGTATAGTGGTGAGTGCCAAAAAGTTGATATAAGTATACTTTAAAACTTCGCAAGTCAACATTCGTTAATCGGTATTCGTTAATTTTTTGATTAACGATTAGAGAATGTAGACGGCAGATTTTAGATTTTATCCCTAATAAACCTTCGCCGTTCCCCAATAATTGAAACTGGCCGGTTTCCATCCTGGAATATACATGGCATCTAAGTTGGAGAGCTTAAAACCATTTCCTTCAATTAATTTGGGAATATCTTTATTCAGACTACAGCCGCCACCAAACTTCCCCCATATTGGATTCACCATGTTTTGGATTTGCTGAACAAACTTATCCGGTGCCTTACCATGCTCACAAAATATTAACTGACCGCTAGGTTTTAAAACTCTTCTAAACTCCTCAAATGCTTTTTCAGACTCCGGAATGGTACACATCGCGTAAGTCACTACAATGGAATCTATACTATTACTGTCAATAGGAATGGATTCTGCAAATGCTTTAATAAATTCAAATTCAAAAGGTAGTTCTTCCTCTTTGATCTTCTTTTCATTCCAAACTTCATCAGATGGATCAATAGCGATAAGTTGTTTTACTTGTTCTTGTTGGTAATAAGGCAAATTCAAACCTGAGCCTACACCTATCTCTAATACATTTCCTTTGGCTAAAGGAATCACCTTTTCTCGTTGCTTCATGCTTGGATTTTGTCCGCAAACCCAATGAATCACTTTGGGTAGAATTATTTTATCGTAGAAGTTCATAGAAGTTTGAAATTAATAAATTATTTGAGACGTTTTTCATTTTGGTTAAAAGCAAATAAATATTTATCACTCGGAAAGTCTGAAAATGAAAAGATCTACCTTTCAGCGTGCGCTAGCTCCTGGAAGTGTTGATTTTTTTAAAGAACACGCTTTCGGGACTTTCAGACACCGAAAGGAGTTCTTCCAAACAACTAATCCAATGGAACCGAGCGATTAAAATAAAAAAAGGCTATCCTTCAAATGACGGATAGCCTTTTAATTTATTCAATGGGTATTTACCCATTAGTTTATATTATTAGTGTAACATCGGAGCAATTACCAATGCAACTACTGACATTAACTTTAATAAGATGTTCAATGATGGTCCGGAAGTATCTTTAAATGGATCTCCTACTGTATCACCTACTACTGTTGCTTTATGAGCATCAGATCCTTTGTAGTGCATTTCACCATTAATCTCTACCCCTTCTTCAAACATTTTCTTAGCATTATCCCATGCGCCACCGGCGTTTGATTGGAAAATTGCCATCAAAACACCACAAACCGTTACACCGGCTAACAAACCCCCTAACATTTCAGCACCGCCGCCAAAGCCTACTACTACAGGAGCAGTTACGGCAATTACACCCGGCAATACCATTTCTCTAATAGAAGCTTTTGTGGAAATTTCTACACATTTTTCATAATCTGCTTTCCCATCTGCTGCATCAAAAGTATCTTGATCTGCTTGAGACCAATCTTTTTGCTCTTTTCCATCGTTTCTTTTCATCACAGCTAAAGCAGCTTTCAATTCAGGAATATCAGCAAACTGTCTTCTTACTTCTGTAATCATATCCATTGCTGCTCTTCCTACTGCATTCATTGATAAAGCAGAAAATAAGAAAGGTAACATCCCTCCTACTAATAATGCTGCCATTACTTTTGGATTCATGATATCAATTCCCGTTAAAATTTTATCTGGATTCGCTACATTATAAGCTGTAATAAAAGCGGCAAACAAAGCTAAAGTGGTTAACGCTGCAGAACCAATGGCAAATCCTTTACCAATAGCTGCTGTTGTATTTCCTACTGCATCTAATTTGTCTGTTTTTTGTCTTACATCTTTTGGAAGGTCAGCCATTTCAGCAATACCACCTGCGTTATCCGCAATTGGACCGTAAGCATCTACCGCTAATTGAATACCTGTGTTAGATAACATACCTACTGCTGCAATAGCAATACCATATAATCCAGCAAAGTGATGTGCTCCAATAATAGCCACCGCTAAAATTAAAATTGGAATAGCAGTTGATTGCATTCCTACACCTAAACCGGCAATAATGTTGGTAGCTGCACCAGTTACTGATTGATTTACAATAGATCTTACTGGCTTTGTTCCTGTTCCAGTATAAAATTCGGTAATCATACCAATTCCTAAACCAGCAAACAAACCAAATAATACTGCCCAAAACACACCTAAAGAAGTAAATGTTTTATCTCCTATTGTCCAGCTGGCAGGCAAAACAAATGTTACGATAGCGTAAGTAGCTGCTAACATTAATCCTGCAGAAATAAACTCTCCTAAGTTTAATGCTTTTTGTGGATCACCACCTTCTTTAACTTTTACAAAGAAAGTACCAATGATAGAAGTTAAAATTCCGGCACCGGCTAGCATTAATGGTAAGAAGATAGCTGATAACCCTTGAAATTTATCCGCCCAAGGTTCTCCATTACCTAAAGTAGCTTGTACAATAAAAGCAGCTCCCAATACCATGGTAGCAATGATAGACCCAACATAAGATTCGAATAAATCCGCTCCCATTCCAGCAACATCACCTACGTTATCTCCAACGTTATCTGCAATTGTTGCAGGGTTTAATGGGTGATCTTCAGGAATACCTGCTTCTACTTTACCTACTAAATCCGCTCCAACGTCAGCAGCTTTGGTATAAATACCTCCACCTACTCTTGCAAATAATGCAATAGAAGAAGCGCCAAATGAAAATCCTGTGATGACCGTTAATACTCTGTCTATTTCAACCACACCATTCGCATCTACAAATAGGTTACTGTATAATAAGAATAAGGCACCTAAACCTAATAATCCTAAACCAACAACACCTAATCCCATTACTGCTCCACCGGCAAATGCAACTTCTAATGCTTTACCTAAGCTTGTTCTAGCAGCATTGGTAGTTCTAACGTTAGCTTTAGTCGCTACCTTCATTCCAATAAAACCTGCACCTGCTGAACAAATTGCACCTAACACAAATGACAAGGCTACTAAAGGGCTAGATCCTTCATTATTGCCACTTACTCCTAAAAGTATTGCAACAGCAATAACAAAAATGGCTAATACTTTATACTCGGCTTTCAAAAAAGCCATAGCTCCATCACTAATATTCTTGGCAATTCTTGCCATTTTCTCAGTCCCAACTTCTTGCTTGGTTACCCAAGAAGATTTCCAAACTGTAAACAGCAAGGCTAAAATCCCTAATGCGGGCACTGCGTAACTAACAATATCTGTAAATTCCATACTTAATTTATTTATTCTTCATCTGGTTCAAAATTTCGCAAAAATAAGTTTTTTAAGGAAATAAAAGAAATACTAACAATAATCCTTTCATAGCTGTTAATATTTCCTAAATTTATCGTGTTAATGAAGCGATCACTAATTATACCAATATTACTTTTTTCCTTCTTACAAAGCTTTGGAGGGAATGAGTTTAGTGCCAAAGGTGCGGCAGAAAATAGTACCGGAAATCATACTACAACTATAGTAAATGCTTTCTCTATTTATAACAATCAAGCTGCTGCCGCATTTCTTGAAAACCCTACCATAGGTTTAGCTTATCATTCCAGCTATTTTCCAGTAAACATTAACACCATTGCAGTTGCTGGTGCAGCACCTTTAAGCTTTGGTACCATCGGTGGTTCATTTGAGTATTTTGGTAATAGTTTGTATTCTGAAATGAAACTTGGATTGGCATATGCCATGAAGTTAGGCACTAGAGCTAGTATTGGCGTTCAACTAGATTACCTTAACTCGAGTGCTCAAAATTATAGCACACAACATTATATCACTTTTGAATTAGGGGTCTATTATCGACCAATACAAAAAGTAAGTATTGGCGCACATATTTATAATCCGGTAAAATGGATAGTAGATGATGTATCGGGAGAAATACTTCCTGTCGTTTTTAATGTTGGCCTTTCTTACAATCCTTTTGATCAACTTACTATTTTAGCTGAGTTGGAAAAAGATATTATTCATCCATTTAATTTTAAAGGTGGAATTGAATATGAAGTAGTTGAATCTTTCAGCGTTCGTGCCGGATTTAATACTCAACCCACTTTGTTTTCTTTTGGTTTAGGCTATAAAATGAGAACCCTGTTAACCATTGATGTAGCATCTAACTATCATTTAGATTTAGGTTTTAATACTAGTGTTTCTCTTTCATTTGAATTTAAGAAGAAAGATGATAAGCAATAAACTTGCTTATGAACGACTGAGTACATACATTCTGTATTCCTTGCTTTTTATGGCAACAAGTATTGTTCCATGCCATACCATTTTTGCTCAATTACCTGCTGTTGATACATTAATGGACAATAAAGATGGCCGACAAATAGAAGAGTTTTTGGAAGAAAATGACGATGAAGAATTTACAGATGACACCTATTTTGAAAATTTAGTCATTCTTGCTTCCAATAGAATCAACATCAATTTTGCTACTAGAGAAGAATTGCAAGCTTTAGATATGCTTTCTGATCTTCAAATTCAAAATATAATATTCTATAGAGAGAAATTTGGAGAATTGAAATCTCCCTATGAGTTGTTAGGTATTGAAACAATGAGTAGAGAAGAAATTAAGCGTATTATTCCTTATATAAAATTTAGTGATTCAAAGGACCCGCCAATGCCTTTAAAAGAACAGTTTAAGGCAGGAAAGCATACTGTCTTTTTAAGGTATATTCAAATATTAGAAGAAAAAAAAGGATTTACGCCTCCCGATACCAATAGTGATGGCAGCTTAACTTCACGATATTTAGGGATTGAACCAAGATTATATGCTCGATATAGATTTCAATATGGCACTGATCTTAGTATTGGAATAACCGCTGAACAAGATCCCGGAGAACCATTTAAACATCCGAATCAAAAAATTGGAGTAGATTATTTATCTGGCCATTTTTATTTAAAAGATAGAGGTTTTCTTAAAAAATTAGTGGTTGGCGATTATGAAGTCAACATGGGGCAAGGCTTATTTCTGCAACAAAGTTTTGGCACCAGAAAGTCAAGTGCTGTTAATAACATCAAAAGAAAAAGAGTCCCCTTTAAACCACATACTTCCGCAGGAGAAGTACTATTTAATAGAGGTTTAGCAGCCGAGTTTGAGCTATCAAATCATTGGAGTGTAGTTGGTTTTGGATCTTTTAGACAGTTAGACGCCAATGTAGTATTTAATGAAAATGAGGATGTAGATGAAGATATACCCTTAAATGCTTCTTCCTTTCAAATTTCCGGATTACATAGAACAGAAAATGAATTAGCGGATAAGGGCTCCATAAATATGTGGAACGGAGGAGGTTCAATTACTTACAATAGCAGAAAAATTAGAGTGGCTGCCAATACGGCTTTTTTTAAAACATCATTACCGCTTGAGAGAGATCAACAACCATATAACAAATTTGAATACAATGGTGATCGACTATTTAATGCAAGTCTTGATTATGAGTATTTAAATAAGAATATGTCGCTTTTTGGTGAATTAGCCTTTAGCGATAACGGTGGTTGGGGCATGCTAAATGGAGCTAATTTTAATTTACCATTAGATATTAAATTGACGTTGGCGCATAGGTATTACGACAAAGATTTTCACACCCTTTATGGTAATGCATTTGGCGAATCTACTCGCCCAATTAATGAGCACGGCTTATATGTTGGTTTAAATTTCTCGCCTTTCAAGTATGCGGAATGGAACAACTATGTAGATATTTATCAGCATAAATGGTTAAGATTCGGAATTGATGGTCCTTCGCATGGAGTAGATATCTTATCGCGATTTGAATATCAACCAAAATATTGGCTCAAATTTTATGTTAGAGGAAGATATGAGCGCAAGCAAGAAAACGCACCAGACAACGCAACTGCAATTGACTATTTAGTTCCAACTACAAGAAGTGGATTGCGATTTCATTTTGAATACAGAGCAACTAGTCAACTGACTTTAAAATCTCGAGTTGAATTTGCTTGGTATAATGATGGCGTAAACCCAACCTCTAAAGGAATTTTGGCTTATCAAGATGTCAATTACCGATTTAAAAAAATTCCACTATCCTTAAGCGCTCGTTATGCGCTTTTTCAAACGGATAGTTATGATTCAAGAATTTACACTTACGAAAACGATCTACTATATGTTTTCTCCATCCCTTCTTTTTCAGGAAGAGGAAGCCGTTATTATCTAACAGCAAAGGTTGATCTTCACCGACATATTGATTTTTGGATCAAATGGTCTCAAGTTATTTTTCCGAATGTAGAATCTATTAGTGATGGAACAGAAGAAATTGAGAACAATGTTCGATCGGAAATAAAACTTCAAGTGAGATTTAAATTTTAGCATAAATTAACCCGCCATCCTTAACATATGTCAAAGTTCTTTTAAGGTCATTTATAGCCATTTAAAAGCATGTTCTTTACATCATTATTTATGTAAACAACAAAACAAAATACTATGAAGACTTTAAGATTTTTTGGAATTCTATTAATAACAGTGCTAATGTTTAATGCTTGTAGTGAAGACAATATAAGCGAAGCAGAATTTGTAGGAACATTTACCGGTACAATTGATTGTGTATTAAAAGTAACAGGCGAAGATGATATCAATTTAAATGATATCCCTTATACCATTACAATATCGAATACAGTTGATGGCGATGGTAAAATTAAATTAGCCGAAGGCGGATTGTTAGATGGCTATGAAGTAACTATTAATGGCAGCAAATTTAGTGGCAGCGACCAACAAACTGCATTATTACTTGATTTAGGTGACAATCAACTTAACAATGTAACTTTTACAAGATCTACTAATGGCGATTTAGATGGTAATAATTTAGATCATTCATTTAGCGCTACAGGAACTTCAGATGAAGGAACATTTACCTTTACTTGCTCTGGAACCTTAACTAAATAACAAGTAACATTGTACCTTTAAAAGCTACCTCGAGTTATATTGAGGTAGCTTTTTTTATATTATAATTTTTAAATATGCCGTTTGATTCATAATTTAGTTCCCTAACCAAATTAAATCTTAAATTATGAAAAAAATTAAACTATTTATGCTGTCAGCAGTTGTAGTAATGGGTTTTGGAATTTCGTCATGTGGTGGTGATGGACCTGGAGGTGTTGGAACACAGCAATGTGCCGATGCAGCAGAAGGCTATTATACTTCTTTTAGTAACTTCATTTCTGACCCAAGTAATGAAAGTAAATGCGAAGCATGGAAATCAGCTCTTAATAGATTTATAGACAAATGTAATATTAATGATTACTTTACTCAACAAGAGTATCAAGATCTTTTAGATGACTTAGATGCTACTGATTGTGGTGATTTATAATTCTATAGAAAATTAAAACTATAAATGAAAGGTTGATACAAATAAACGTATCAACCTTTTTTTATTATTATTTGGTAATGTTCATTTGCTTATTTTTGCGGCATGGAACACATTCGTAATTTCTGTATTATTGCGCATATTGATCACGGTAAAAGTACCTTAGCTGATCGTTTATTAGAAACTACTCAAACGGTTTCTCAAAGAGATATGCAAGCCCAAACGCTTGATGATATGGATCTTGAGCGAGAAAGAGGCATCACTATAAAAAGTCACGCCATACAAATGGAATATATTTCCAATGGTAAAAAATATATCTTCAATCTTATTGACACTCCCGGACATGTTGATTTTTCATATGAAGTATCTCGTTCATTAGCCGCTTGCGAAGGAGCATTGCTTTTAGTAGACGCCACGCAAGGTATTCAAGCACAAACTATTTCTAATTTATATTTAGCCATTGAGAATAATCTTGAAATTATTCCTGTAGTGAATAAAGTGGATATGGATGGCGCCATGATTGAAGAAGTAAAAGATCAGATTGTTGATTTAATAGGTTGCGATATTGATAGCATTCTTGAAGCCAGTGGAAAAACAGGTATTGGTGTAAATGAAATTTTAGAAGCTATTGTAAATAGAATTCCAGCGCCAAAAGGAGACATCAACGCACCTTTACAAGCTTTGGTTTTCGATTCAGTATTCAATCAATTTAGAGGCGTTATTGCTTATTTTAGAATTTTTAATGGCACTTTGAAAAAAGGGTCAAAAATAAAATTCTTCAATACCGGCAATGAATATTTATGCGATGAAGTAGGAATTTTAAGATACAAACCAGAGCCTAGAAAAGAAATGTTGGCGGGTGATGTAGGTTATGTCATTACAGGCGTTAAAGTATCTAAAGAGATTAAGGTTGGCGATACTATTACTTTGGTAGATAATCCATGTAAAGACTCTATTAAAGGATTTGAAGATGTAAAACCAATGGTATTTGCGGGTGTTTATCCAATGGATACTGACGATTACGAAGACCTTAGAGACTCTTTGGAAAAGCTTCAATTAAATGACGCTTCTTTAGTTTTTGAACCTGAAACTTCTTTGGCTCTAGGTTTTGGTTTCCGTTGCGGATTTTTAGGATTATTACATTTAGAAATTGTACAAGAAAGGTTAGAACGTGAGTTTGATATGACGGTGATTACCACTGTTCCAAACGTAACTTATTATGCCTATACCACTGACGGAGAAAAGCATGTGGTAAACAATCCTACGGACCTGCCGGATGTTGGCCGATTGATAAAAGTAGAAGAACCATACATTAAAGCACAAATTATTACCAAGCCTGAATATTTAGGCGCTATAATGAAATTGTGTATGGATAAAAGAGGGACACTTACCAATCAAATCTATTTAACTACTACACGAATTGAAGTACACTTTGAGTTGCCTTTAGCGGAGATTGTATTTGATTTCTACGATATCTTAAAATCTATCTCCAAAGGTTATGCCTCTTTCGATTATCAATTGGATGATTATCGTCCATCTGATTTAGTAAAATTAGATATTAAATTGAATGGCGATAATGTGGATGCATTTTCAGCTTTAATACATAGAGACAAAGCCTATAATTTTGGTAGAAGAATGTGCGAAAAACTGAAAGATCTTTTACCGAGACAACAGTTTATGATTGCTATTCAAGCGGCTATTGGTGCAAAAGTAATCTCTAGAGAAACCATCAGTGCTATGCGAAAAGATGTAACGGCTAAATGTTATGGTGGTGATATCACTAGAAAAAGAAAGCTTCTAGAAAAGCAGAAGAAAGGAAAGAAGAAGATGCGCCAAATTGGAACAATTGAAGTGCCTCAAAATGCATTTTTAGCGGTTCTAAAGCTTAATGACTAACTCTGTATTTTAGACTTTGAGTAATCAATTTTAGTGCTTCATCAAAGTTTTTATCGTTATTAACCACAATATCAACTTTTGATTTAAACGGTTTAATAAAGTTTTCATAAGTAGGCGTAACGTGTTTTTCGTATCGATATAAAACATCTTCTAATGGGTAGTTTCGCTCTTCCTTATCTCGTCTAATTCGTCTAATCACTTTATTGGATTCTTTTGAATCTATATAGATTTTAAGATCCATTAGATTATAAATTTCTTTATAATAGAAAACGAAAATACCTTCCAGTAATATAATTTTTGAAGGAATAAACTTCTTTACTTCAGGTTTATGCAATTGATTATTAAAAGTATACTCCAGTTTTTCAACTGTTTCACCATTCATCAATTTTTGAAGATGCTCTTTGTATAATTCTCTATTGATTGATGTTGGAAGATCAAAATTCTTTTCATTATTCTCATCTAACTCTTGTTCTTCGCGTGGTTTGTAGTAATCATCCATGCTGAAGACACACATTTCTTCGTCTGTAAATTGAGCCTTTAAAAGTTTTACAAAAGTAGTTTTTCCCGAACCACTCCCACCAGAAACACCAATTACATAAGGCTTAGAATTATTCACATCAATTAATTTTGTGCGTACAATATACTACTCTCTTGCTAATCTTGAAGTCAATTAGCCTAAATTTGGATTTAAATTTTAATCAAATAATATGGAATTATTAGATGGTAAGGCTTTATCAAAAATAATTAAAGAAGAAATTGCTGAAGAAGTTAAGTTGATGGTTAAGAACGGTGAGAAGGTTCCCCATTTAGCAGCGATTTTAGTCGGTAATGATGGTGCCAGTGAAACTTATGTGGCTAGCAAAGTGAAGTCTTGTGAAAACGCAGGATTCAAATCTACTTTAGTAAGATTACCAGCTGATATTAGTGAAGAAGCATTATTAGTTGAAATTGAAAAATTAAATAATAATGCAGATATCGATGGCTTTATTTGTCAACTCCCACTACCAAAGCATATCAATGAGCAAAAAATCACATTGGCCATTAATCATAAGAAGGATGTAGATGGATTTCATCCAATTAATGTTGGTCGAATGGTTCAAAATATTCCTTCTTACTTGCCTGCAACTCCTTTTGGCATCTTACAAATTTTAGAACGCTATAAAATTGAAACAGAAGGTAAAAAATGTGTTGTATTAGGGCGTAGTAATATTGTTGGTATGCCGATGAGTATTTTATTGGCAAGAAAGGGTTATCCCGGAAACTGCACCGTAACGCTTTGCCACAGTAGAACCAAAGATATTGCGGAACAATTGAGAGAAGCAGATATCATTATTGCTGCTATTGGTATCCCTGAATTTGTTACCGGTGACATGGTTAAGCAAGGAGTCGTAGTGGTTGATGTTGGCATTACCAGAGTACCTGATGCCAATTCTAAACGCGGTTATGTACTGAAAGGCGATGTAGACTTTGATTCTGTCGCTCCAAAATGCAGTTACATTACACCTGTGCCGGGTGGTGTTGGACCAATGACGGTTACATCATTACTACTCAATACTTTGAAAGCTGCTAGAAAAGAAGTTTACCACTAGCTTAATTGAGCACTTTTTACAATAAAGTGGGGATTTAATAGATTCTCTTTGTTGTACTGCAATTCATAGTTTTCCCCATACACTAAAACTTGGGCACCCGCTTCTTTAGCTATGATATGTCCAGCTCCGGTATCCCATTCCATTGTTGGTGCTAATCTAGGATATACATCCGCTTTTCCTTCTGCTAGTAAACAAAATTTTAAAGAGCTTCCTGCCGCTACATAATCAACAGACTTAAACTCCTTTTTCTTTTCTGCCACATAAGCTTCCACTTCAGGTGAATTATGAGATCGACTGGCAACAATTAACAAGTTTTCTTTGTCCTTAATATCTCTTAGTTTTAATTGAACGGGCTCATTATTTCCTTCAATCATAAAGGCTCCTTTGCCTTCAATAGCATAATATGTAATGTCTTTTACAGGCACATAAATAACTCCTAAAACCGGCGTATTATTCTCCACTAAAGCTATATTGATAGTAAACTCACCATTCTTTTTAATAAATTCCTTTGTTCCATCTAATGGATCAATCAACCAGAAAAATTCCCAATCCTTTCTTTCGCTATAAGGTAATAGTTTAGTTTCCTCAGAGATTATAGGTAGTAGATTCCCAACAGACAATTGCTTTAATCCATTGATGATTACTGTATTCGATTTTTGATCCGCCATAGTTAAAGGAGAATCGTCTGCCTTTTGAATTACTTCAAAATCTTGATCGTATATTTCTAAAGTAGCTTTCCCTGCTGCTATTGCAATTTGTATTACTTCTTGTATGTCTATTTTATTTTGCATATAAATTTGCTTCTGTAAATTGATGAAATGGAAAATCAAAAATGGCTTTATCTAATGTAGGGTTTAACTCATCCTTTTCGCTCACAATATAATCACCTTGTTCTAGTCCCCAATCAATGTTTAAAGATTTATCGGCATAATATATGCCCCCTTCTGATTCTTTATTATAAAATTGATCGCATTTGTATAAAAATTCTGCTGTTTCGCTTAATACAACAAAACCATGCGCAAATCCTTTTGGCACTAGTAATTGCTTATTATTTTCAGCTGACAACTCAATTGCAAAGTGTTTAAGATAAGTAGGCGAACCTTTTCTAAGATCAACCACCGCATCAATTACACGACCTTGAACAACTCTTACTAGCTTTGTTTGCGCATGTTCTCCTAATTGATAATGCAAACCTCTCAATACACCATAAGAAGACTTAGAGTGATTATCTTGAACAAACTTATAATGTAGGTCGTGCGCTTCTAAATATTTGGCATTATAGCTTTCATAAAAGAAGCCTCTACTGTCTCCAAATACTTTAGGTTCAAGGATATATAAATCAGGAAACTCTGTTTCAATTAAATTCATTCTTCAAATAATTCTTTAATGAGATAGCCATATTGCTTATAGAAATAAAGAGATACAGTAATAAATAAGAAAAAAGCAATAGCGCCTATTACTGCAAAAACTCTAATATTGCTAGTAGAAGTTGTTTCTCTCTGTAATGGATATCTAGGAGGATCAATCATTTGGAAAATTGGTCTCTGATTTTCCAAATTAATTTTTGCAGCTTCATAGCTCTTTAAAGCTTCGAAATAAACTCCATTATAAATTGATACTTTTCTTTCAAGTTCTATTTCAGTGAGATGGGCACTTCTTTTAATCAAGTTTTGATTTCTATCTTGCCATGATGCTAAACTTCTTTCTGCTGAAAGCATTTGCTCTGTTGCTATTTCTAATCTATTTTCGGCAAAATCATATGTAGCTTGCGCTTTAGAAATTGCCCCTTTTACATACAATTCACTTAATGCCTCATAAAAACCTTCAGCAAATGTTTTACTGAACTGTTCATCTGAGCTCTGTATCGATAATCTAAATATCTGTGACGGAGATATAGTAAAACTTATATGCGAAGTTTTAATCTCATTTATAATACTATTTAGTACAGCATTTTGTCCACGATTTAAAGAATCTATTGATACAAAATTCTTGAAATAGGAAGAATCTGTAACATTTTCATTGTGTATATTTCTAAAATGGTTAGCTAAATAATTAGTATCACCATTAATAGCATATTTCCTAAACAACACTTCTGTAAGTACAGCATTAGACTTAGATAATTCAATTAATCTACTAGCATTTACGCCCTGTCTTTCACCTCCTCCAGTATTTAATCCAAAGTCTGTTATTAAGCGAGCAACATCAGACGACTCAGTACTAGTTTTTGCGGTAACAGCTTGATTTATTGTAAATGTTAATGGAGCTATATATTTAACTTCTGGTGCTTTCTTTAAGACTTTACTTATAATAAATGCCAGTATCAAAAAAATTATTAATAAATACCAGTAGCTAATAACGTGCAAAACAACGTCTTTAGCAACTTTAATTGCCTCTTTAATTTTAGGATCAATATGTATCTGACCTTCCTTTTTATCCATTTGAATTATTCCAATGCTCTATCAAGCAGTAAGTATAGTGTTAAACCAGAAGTGGTAGTTGCCAAAAATGATTCTAAAACTATTAAGGGACTTTTACGCTCACTAAGGGGTGTTTTTTCTCTTTTTGCCTTAGGCGCTTTATACGGAACATGAATGGTTGCTCCTTGATCCACTTTAGGATATATTCTTGCTCCAAAAAACCGCTTTGTATCTTTAACCTGGCCATTCGCATAAACTACATAAGTATGTTTTTTAAATGATCTCTTCGTAAAACCCGTTCCATAATTCCTAATGTAATACTTCGCCCTTTTACCTGATGTAAATGCCCCACTGATAGTTGAATCTGCATCAATAAATGGATAAGCAACTGTACCTGAAATAGTAACTAGTTCTTGTATTCTGGGAACTTCTATAAAATCCCCTTCTTTTAAAATATAATTGTATTTTGAGTTGGGTCTTCTCATGGCTCTTTCCATATTTAAAAAAACCTTACCCAAATCTCTATCTTCTCTTATCATTTTTGCGCCATCCAAAAACGCATAGTTAGTTAATCCACCTGCTCTTTCAATTAAAGATGATAATTTCTCATCTTTACTCTTTAATGCATAAATTCCTGGATACTTAACCTCTCCTTTTAAATAAACTTTCTCTTGAAATTCAAAACCCGGAGTTTTTCTAATAAATATCTGGTCAAATGGTTTAATTGCAAAATTATTTGCAATAGGATCGTTAATAATATCGGCACTTGCATCAACGTATAATATTTCTATCTCAATTGGTACATCAAGCGCTACTGATTCTTCAAAGTTTGAAACTCTTGCAATTTCAATTCTATGATTTGATGCTTCAAATTTCAAACCTCCCCCCAGCGTTATCGCATCTGCCAGCGTTAATTTATCCCTATAAATAAAAACCCCAGGATTTCGCACTAAACCATTAATTTCAAAAGGGAAACTTGTTTTATAATTATCTACTGTAAAAATTTCAATCTTGTCATTTTTTCTTAAAGGAATCTCATCTAATGCGGCTAAATTATTAGTAGTATCTAGAAAAACTGGTATTATTTCTTCAGACAAATCATCGTACTTTCTAAAGATATAAGCACGTTTAAGGTAAGCCGATTCTCTTAATCCCCCAGAAATTAAAATCATATCTTTTAATGTAATTTCCTTCCATAATTCATATGTCCCAGGATTCTTTACTGCCCCTCTAATTGATAACCTTCCATCTTGGATAAAATCTAAATTTGAAAGTATCCTAACTTGATCATTACCTTGAATTAGATAACTATCCAAACTCGCCATATTATTGGTTGTATCAACTTCAAACGATAAATAACTTATTGAATTATCAAACTTATTGACTCTGGTAATATAGCCTCTTTCTAAATAGGCAAATTTTTCTAATCCTCCAGCTAACAAAATCAAATCCTTTAAAGACATCCCTTCTTGTAGTTTAAAAGATCTAGGATTTCGTACAGCTCCTTTTATTGATATTGAAAATGGATCATTGAAATATGTTTTGCTAAATATTTCTATTTCATCCCTCTTATTTAAAATAATATCCTGCTCTCCTTTTGGATTTTTTAGAATTTCGCCTAGATTGAATTTAATGGTGTATCTCGTAAAATCATCTCTAGTTCTTGTTAAATAAGCTTCTTCTGTAAATACTTCGTCTTTGAAACCTCCTGTTTGTTTTATTAATTGTGACAAATACATGTCGGGCTTAAACTCATATCTACCCGGTTGATATAAAGGTCCTTTTATATCAATATAGTTATCGACAATTTCAGGAATCTTTCTAATAGTTACTTGGTCTCCGTTTTCAAGTACTAATTGACCTCCTACCTTTTTCAAACTATCTAAATCTACATCAAATATGTAAACGGAATTATTAAGGTATCTTTTTACCTGAACAGATTTAGTAAATGATGTTGGTAAATAACCCGCAGCATACTCTAAAAGATCCTCAAAAGTTTCTGTTTGTAACAGCTCATATTTGCCCTGCCTTTTAACTTCTCCTCTTATTTCTACAATTTTTTGTGCTAATGGAACAAATAGATAATCGTTGTTTTGTAGAAAAATATCTTGTTGACGTTCAGGATGGAATAAGAATCGATATAAATCAAATCTATCTATTATTTCTCCATCTCTTTTAATTTGAATATTTCTTAGTGATCCAATTGGGGAAGGTCCACCGATATATGCTAAAATATTAAATGCCGAATTTATGGCAGGTAAAGTATATGATCCCGGATTGATTACTTCACCAACAATGTTGACAGTAATAACCCTTGAATAATTGATAGTAATATCAAATTTTGAGTTCCCCAAATCATATACACGATCAAATTTACTTAGTAATACTTTTTTAGCTTCATCAACCCTAAGTCCCTTTACATACACCCTTCCCACCTGTCTTGGTTGAATATATCCTTCCTTCTCTACTGTAAAGACTTCGTTGTAATCTGAATAACCCCAAATATTTACATTTATCTCATCTCCTGGACCAAGAATATAATTATCAGGGGGTTTAACGTCTAAGGCACTATTAAATAGTTTTACTTCCCTTTCTTGAATATAATCAAAACCAAAAATATCGACATCAGGAGCATCTTCTCTCAATTCCTCCGATGCTGTTTCTACTAATTTTTCAACTTTTTCAGTGGCCTCTTTAACCTCATCGAGTAATTGTTTGTTACCTTGTTGATTTCCTTGATCATTTCCACCATCGCCTGTCTGGTTCTTTTGTCTACTCTGAACTGATTCGGCCCCCTGCAATTCTAGAGCTCTTGCTTTTAAACGTTCAATTTCACCCGAAGATAAATTATCAATCTTAATTCCAATAGTATCTTCAACCGCTTTAATAATCTCTGCAGATGTTGGCTTTGTGTTTCCATCTACTTTTGAATCTTGAGAATAGATATTATTATAACTACTAAGTAACAGAGTAGTAATTAAAATAAGCTTAAAAACCTTATTTATATTATACGTTAACTTCTTTACCATATTGATTATTATAATAATTCTTATATTCTCCACTGGTTATATTTAATAACCAATCTTCATTATTTAAGTACCAATCAATTGTTTTTTCTAAACCTTCTTCAAAATTCAATGAAGGTTTCCAGCCTAACTCTTTTCCAATTTTAGTAGCATCAATTGCATATCTTCTATCGTGTCCTGGTCGGTCTTTTATATATTCAATCAACTTAACAGAAGTTCCTTCTGGTCTGCCTAATTTCTTATCCATTAATTGACAAAGCAATTTGATAAGATCAATGTTTTGCCATTCATTAATTCCTCCAATATTATAAGTTTCCCCTATTTGCCCGTCATGAAAAATTTGATCAATGGCTATTGCGTGGTCTTCCACCCATAACCAATCTCTTGTATATTTTCCATCTCCATAAACCGGTAAACTTCTATTCTCCTTTATATTATTGATAAACAATGGAATTAATTTTTCAGGAAACTGATTAGGACCATAATTGTTAGAGCAATTTGAAATCACTACCGGCATTCCATAAGTATTATTATAGGCTCTTACGAAATGATCGGAACTAGCTTTAGATGCCGAATATGGAGATTGAGGGTCATATGATGTTGTTTCTGTAAAAAGTCCGGTTTCTCCCAAACTTCCATACACCTCATCGGTTGAAACATGATAAAACATTTTTCCTTCAAAATTGTCCTTCCATATTTCTTTACTCGCATTTAATAAATTGACAGTTCCTACGACATTAGTCATTATAAATTCTAATGGATTAGTAATTGAACGGTCTACATGTGATTCTGCTGCTAAATGAATAACACCATCAAATTGATGCTCCTTAAAAAGCGTATTTATAAATGCTGCGTCAACAATATCTCCTTTAATGAAATTATAGTTAGAAGCATTTGAAACATCATCCAAATTATGCAAATTCCCTGCATAGGTTAATTTGTCAAGATTGTATATTTGATAATCAGAGTATTTTCCAACAAATCTTCTAACTACATGAGAACCAATAAATCCCGCTCCTCCTGTAATTAATATTTTTTTCTTCATCTATTATATATTATAAACTCCAGTAAGTTAGTTTATTGATTTCACCTCTATATATATTTTTCACGTCAATTAACACACAATCATTTTGTGCAATATTTGTAAAATAAGATTCATTCAAAGTTCTGTATTCAGCATGATTGACAGCTACAATAATTACATCATACTTTTTGTCTATTGTCTCACTAAGTTCAACTCCATATTCGTGCTGTACTTCTTCTTTTTCAGCATGAGGATCAACTATATCAACACTTAATGAATAGTCTTTAAGTTCTTTATACAAATCAAAAACCTTTGAATTCCTTATATCAGAAACATCTTCTTTAAAAGTAGCTCCCATAATTAAGGCCTTACAATCTTTAATGTTTTTGTTATGCGTCAACAAAAACTGAACAATCTTTTTGGCGATATAAGCTGTCATACCGTCGTTTATTCGCCTTCCACTTAAAATGATTTGTGGGTCATATCCTAATTCTAATGCCTTATATGTAAGGTAATATGGATCTACACCGATACAGTGCCCTCCAACCAAACCAGGATAAAATTTAAGGAAATTCCATTTTGTACCTGCTGCTTCTAATACATCGTAGGTATTAATACCAACCTTATCAAATATTTGAGACAGTTCATTCATTAATGCGATATTGAGATCCCTTTGTGTATTCTCAATTACTTTAGCGGCTTCTGCAACTTTAATTGATTTTGCTTTGAAAACACCAGGTTCAATTATTGATCCATAAATTTCAGAAATTAAATTCAATGATTCTTCATCACATCCTGACACTATCTTAATAACTTTTGTTAAAGTATGTTGTGTGTCTCCTGGATTTATTCTTTCCGGTGAATAGCCTATTTTAAAATCCTCTACTGATTTTAAACCTGAAATTTCTTCAATCACTGGCACACAATCATCTTCTGTACATCCAGGATAAACTGTCGATTCAAACACAACATAATCTCCTTTATTGATAACCTTACCCATCGTTTCACTCGCCTTTAAAACAGGAGTTAAGTCTGGCACTTTATGTTCATCAACAGGAGTTGGAACGGCAACTATGTAAAAATTTGCCTGCTTAAGATCTTCAATATTATCAGTAAACAATATATCAGCTCCATTAAAGGCTTCCTTTGCAAGTTCTTTACTAGGGTCAATTCCCTCTTTCATCATTGCAACTCTCTTTGCACTAATATCGAACCCTACAACCTTAAATTTCTTAGCTAATTCTAATGCAATAGGTAACCCTACGTATCCAAGTCCAACAACACCTATCTGTTTCTTTTTTTCAATATACTCAGTAAATTCTATGCTATTACTCACCTTTTATTATTTAATTTGAACGCAAAGATAAAGCAGAAGTGTTAATAATCATAGTTATAAATTATTAAGACTATATGTTAAAATTGTATATGCTATATATTTGATTTTCAATTACTTTAGTTTTCTAACTTAATAAACTTTGATTCTATACTCTTTTATATTGAAGCTTTACAATGTTGCCGTTATTTTTGCGGCTCAAGTAGGACATAGAAAGGCCCAAAATTTAGTTGAGAAAAGGAGACTAAGTTTACAAGTACAAAATAAAAGCAATACGATTTGGATTCATGCAGCATCAGCTGGAGAAGGTAACCAAGCCATACCAATAGCCAAAGTGTTGAAGAAAAAAAATGAATGTTGGATTGTTATATCCTTCTTCTCTCCTTCCGGTTATGATTTTCATATTGATACAGAGTGTTTTGATCAAGTTATAATTTTACCCGAAGATTCAAAGAAAAATGCTGTTGATCTAATTCAAAAACTAAAACCAAAGCTGGCAATATTTATCAAAAAAGAGTTTTGGTGGAATTATTTAAACGTTTTAAATCAAAATAAAATTCCAGCTTTTTTAGTGAATGCAGCTCCAAAAGATTTAAGTCCTAAGAATATTTTTTTAAAATACTACCACGAAAAATGTCTTTCACTTTTCACTAAAATTTATGTCACCCAAACACCAAAAGCTAACTTAAACAAAAGGCTTCCTATAGCTGAGATTACAGGAGACACTAAATTTGAAAGTGCATTTTCTATTGATCAAAATGAAAGACTAGATCAAATTGAAAGTTTTTCTAAAGGCCATTTTTGCATTATAATTGGGAGTTCTTGGCCAAAGGAGGAAGAATATCTTAGACACTGGTTAAGTTTAAATTCATCAAAAAACATAAAAGTCATTATAGCTCCCCATGAAATCAATTCAACAAGAATTAACCAATTAGAAAATAGGTTTAAAAACAGTATTCTTTTTACGCAATTAGGTGCGAATTCAAATGTTCAAACTTTAATATTAAACCAAATGGGACTATTAAAAAGCGCCTATCAATATACTGATATCGCCATTATTGGGGGAGGTCTTGGCAAAGGCATTCATAATATTTTAGAAGCAATTACTTATAAAATACCAACATTCTTTGGTCCTAACTACTCTAAATTTGAGGAAGCGACTGACTTAATAGACAAGCAATTAGCGTTTTCATTTTCTAGTCAAGAAGAATTTAACAACCTAATGAATAATTGGGTGTTGGCAAATGAAAAACTATTGAAGTTAAAAGATCAATTGCAAAATTACATGTCAAACAAAACTGCCATTTCTAATGAGATTGTTGAAGACATTGTCAAAAGTATTAAGAGCCAAACTTAACTTCTAAAATTGCATCTATTCGCTCAACTAACTCTTCTTTTTCTTCTAAATCCTTTCCATTCCATACATGTGTATCAAAATAATGCATTGCTTCCTTTTTAGAATTCATTGCATCTATTTTAGCAATTGCCTCATCATATTTTGCAACGCTATTACCAAATAAAACCTTTATAAAAGTAAACTTATCGTTGAGCCCAATCAATTGTTTAATTGGTTTCGTTGTTTTATTATTCGAGCTTACTTCTATTTCTTCCGGTTGAATTTGTTTTTTTTCAAACAAGTTAACTGATTCCTTTTCAAATGAAACCACTGGTTCAACAGGCTGTTCTTTAACTTCTTCTATCGATTCCTCAATAATTTCAGCAGCCTCTTCGTTATCCATTTCCTGAGTTACATTTTCTAACTCTTTATTCTCTATTAAACTAGGTTCATCCTTTTTAACGACGACTTCTTGTTGTATCATTTCTACCTTTTTCTCAACCTCCACCTTTTCATTAGGTTTTGAATCAATTACTGTATTGGAAGAAATTTTAAAGGATGGTAATTCATCGTATAATTCGTAAAGTGCTCGAAGGTGTTCTTTAACTAAATCTGACTCTAATGATGAAAACTTCCCTACACTAGCAACATTTCTGTTAACCTTTTTAATTTTTTCAAGATGTTCTTCTATTTTATTCAGATTTTCTAAAAAGCTCATGGTTCTGTATGTTTAAGTAATTTTATTGATAAAGATATAGATAGCCTTGAATTTGAAATAAATTTATTGGACATTAGAGCCAATATTTTGAAAAAATAACATTATGTTTCTTGAGCCTCAGTTAAATGATTATGAAACCGGTTGGATAGAAGTGATTTGCGGCAGCATGTTTTCCGGTAAAACGGAAGAACTCATTCGCAGATTAAAAAGAGCGAAATTCGCAAATTTAAAAACGGAGATATTTAAACCGATTATTGATACTCGTTATCATGAGGAAAACATTGTTTCACATGATGAAAACTACATTCCTTCAACGCCTGTAGAGAGTTCACATAATATTTTATTATTGGCTTCTGATGTTCAAGTGGTTGGTATTGATGAAGCCCAATTTTTTGATGCCAACTTACCTGAAGTATGCAATGAACTCGCCAATAGAGGCACTAGAGTGATTATTGCAGGTTTAGATATGGATTTCACCGGCAAACCTTTTGGACCGATGCCACACTTAATGGCCATTGCTGAATATGTAACAAAAGTGCATGCGGTTTGTATGCAAACGGGTAAAATGGCAAGTTACTCTCATCGAAAAAGTTCAGATTCAAGCACCGTAAAACTTGGTGAGAAAGATATTTATGAGCCTTTATCTAGAGCTGCTTTTGTAAAAGCTAGAAAAGGAAAGTGATTTTAAGTTACGAGTTTCGAGTAAAGAGTGACAAGTGAAATTTTAATTGTCAACTGAATATTCTACTAAACATGTCGCTCGGCGTGATAGCTACTTCTTACTAAAGGACCACTTTCTACATATTCAATCCCTTTAGATAAACCCACTTCTTTGAAATGATCAAATTTATCAGGATGAACATATTCTGCCACCGCTAAATGCATTTTAGTTGGTTGTAAATATTGTCCAAGTGTCAAAACATCTAACCCGTTAGCTACAAGATCATCCATTATTTCATAAACTTCTTCATCTGTTTCCCCTAACCCTAACATAATGCCTGATTTAGTTCTAACGCCAAACTCCTTAATCCGTTTCAATTGCTCTAAACTTCTTTCGTATTTAGCTTGCGGTCTAACCTTTCTATACAAACGTTTTACTGTCTCCATGTTATGAGAAACCACCTCTTGACCTGCATTAATCATCAACTCTAATGCCTCCCAATTACCTTTTACATCAGGAATAAGTGTTTCAATTGTAGTATCAGGGCATTGCTCTTTGATCAATCTCACCGTATCATGCCAAATTTGTGCTCCTCTGTCTTTTAATTCATCTCTATTGACAGAGGTGATTACAGCATGCTTTACTTCCATTAACTTTACTGCTTCAGCCACTCGTTGAGGTTCGTCAGTATCTAACTCATTTGGTCGACCGGTAGCAACAGCACAAAAAGAGCAAGATCTGGTACATACATTTCCTAGAATCATAAAAGTTGCTGTGCCGGCTCCCCAGCATTCTCCCATATTTGGGCAATTTCCACTCTCACATATGGTGTGCAGCTTGTAATCATTTACTAGATTTCTTACATGCTTATAATTCTCCCCAATAGGCAACTTCACTCTTAACCATTTTGGTTTTCGAGGTCTATCTTCTTTTTTCTCTACAATTGGTAATTCAATCATTAATTCTTCTTTTTACCAAGCAATAAGCCTACATAAACACTCATAAAATAAAATCTATTATTGGACACCATAATTGGAACATTCCAAAAATAAACATCAGCATGAAATCCACCTTCCAAGGCTTTTATAAAACTATCTTGGCTAGACCAATCGAATTGAAATGAGATATTAGCATTTAAACCTGGTTGTATACCTAAATCTCCAAATCCCTTTCCAAATCCAGAATAACCAATAATTCTATTAAAATTTGTAAATCCATTCCCACTCCCTTCTTCATACCCCGTTTCAACCGGTGGCGAATCAAAATCGGGAGATCCATCATCTTGCACTGGAATAATATCTAAATAATAGCCTTTTAAAATTCCTAATGAAATACCTCCAGTGTATTGAAACTGGATCATTACACCATTTTTTCTAGCTCTTTCTGCCAATAAATGTCTACGGCCGTAATTAGCATGTGCAACGTAAAAATTATTTTGCTTACCATAAACAAATGGTCTAATACCATTAAAGCCGAATATACCTCCCGAAGGATCTTTACTTTGACGTGTTTGTTTAAAGTGCTTTAATTCTCCTATATCAAACTGGATGACACTACTTTTAAAATAATTGATTGTTTTGTTATAATCTGCACCAATTTGCCAACCGTCTGTTCTGTATTTAAAAGTGAAAGCCCACGATTTATCATAGGTTATTCCAATATTCTCTCTGTAAGAACGAATCACATCACGCTTCTTTTCTTCTGGAGCCTCTTCTTCTTGCGCATATAACACACTTGAAAAAAGACAAGCTACGATCAGTAAGAATACTTTTATATGGTGATTTCTTTCCACTAAATTTTGAACTTCTAAATCAATATAACTTAATACGCAAATAAATGTAAATTAGTTTATTTTTTTACCAAAAACGATATCTAAAACGAAGATATCTACTTATTATGTTAATATGGCTACTTCAAAAGTAAAGTATTTAGGCGAATTAAGAACGATATGTGTTCATTTGAAATCGGGAAGTGAAATCATCACTGATGCACCGACTGATAATCGAGGAAAAGGAGAGGCTTTCTCGCCTACTGACACAGTAGCTACTGCCTTAGCTTCTTGCATGATCTCTATTATGGGTATTAAGGCACAAGATCACAATTGGAATATTGAAGGTACCAATGCAATGGTAACTAAAATTATGACTTCCAACCCAAGAGCTATTGGCGAAATTCAAATTAAAATAGAAGTGATTGGTGTAAAAGATGATGAAAAAGCAAAAACTATTCTTAAAAATGCAGCTATCCATTGTCCTGTCGCCAAAAGTTTATCAGATAATGTAAAGCAAGTGGTGGAATTTGATTGGGTGTAGAAGATTCAAATTCAAGATGCAAACACAAAATTCAAATCCAAATTATTTTTTAATCGAAAAAAAACTTCTAATGGACTCAAACCAAATCCTTATTTGAATTTGAATTTGCGCCGTTAAACCGCTGCTTTCACTTGATCAACACTAATACCGCTATGAGAAGCATTGTAAACTGCCTTCCCGTTTTTAAATAAAATCAACTGAGGAGATTGGTGCACCACTCCTGTTTTTTCGGCAATTAGATTAGAAATATTACGATATTGAATGAGATCTAAATAATATAGCGGCGTGTTTTCATCTAAATCCCAATTGCTCTCCAAACGGTTTTTAGCCATTGAACTAATGGAACATCTTGTACTATGCTTGAAAACTGCAAATTGATCGCTATTCGATAATAAATCCAGAAATTGTTCTTCTGAATTCAACTCTTTCCAATCAAATGCTGATTTAGTGGATGATTTTCTGAACCAACTCATGAGCTACATCCGTTAATGAAAAATTATTAGGGCAACCCTGTCTTTGGCAAGAACTTAAACTGCCTGTTAACATCAATACAGCCGCTGCAACTGCAATTGTTTTCTTAAATCTCTTCATTTTTTATTTAGTTTTACGCGTTTAAATTACGTATTTATTGCGATTCTACTGATTCACTAACGCAAAGGTAGAAATAAAATTATTTTGAATGACGCAAAGTTTCCATTTTATCGCTATTGGCGGTGCTGTAATGCATCAATTAGCCATATTCCTCAAAGAACAAGGAAATACTATAACTGGTTCAGATGATGTCATTTTTGATCCAGCGAAATCCAATTTGGAGAAATATGATCTATTGCCTAAACAAATAGGTTGGTCCGCAGATAATATCCATGACCAACTCGATGGCATTGTACTAGGAATGCATGCCAAAGCTGATAATCCAGAATTGATAAAAGCTCAGCAACTAGGACTTAAAATCTATTCTTTCCCGGCATTTATTTACGAACGATCTAAAAACAAGAAGCGATTAGTAGTAGCAGGAAGTCATGGAAAAACGACCATTACTTCCATGATTATGCACATTTTAAAGCAATGCGAAATAGACTTTGATTATTTAGTGGGCTCTCAGATAAAAGGATTTAAAACAATGGTGAAAATTTCTGACCCGCCGACAGTCGGGCACGGAGCGCCAGTTATTGTTTTAGAAGGCGATGAATATCTATCTTCTCCAATTGATAGCAGCTCCAAATTTTTACATTATCATCCACACATCGCTATTATTAGCGGTATTGCTTGGGACCATATCAATGTATTCCCAACGTTTGATAGTTACCTCCATACTTTTTCAGAGTTTATTAAAACGATTGACAAAGATGGTTCCTTAATCTATTATAAGCATGATACTGAATTACCCGATTTACTCAAAAATGCCGATTGTAATTTAATTGATTATGAAGCATTAGAAGTAAATTATTCTGATCAATACACTTTAATTCAATTTGAAGGAAAAGAATACCAATTACAACTCTTTGGCGCACATAATATGGAGAATTTGAATGCAGCATTATTAGCTTGCAAGGAGCTTGGCATTTCGTTTTCAACTAGCTTAGAAAAGTTAGAATCTTTTGAAGGTTCTGCAAAAAGGTTAGAAATTATCCATCAAGACTTTAACAAAAATGTTTTTGCATATCGAGATTTTGCGCACGCACCTTCTAAACTAAAAGCCAGCTTAAAAGCATTGCGTTCTAAATATCCAAACTATAAAATAGTAGGTGTTTTTGAATTACATACTTACAGTAGCTTGCAAGAAGACTTCCTACCTCATTATAAGGACAGCTTGATGCCTGCCGATGTTGCAGCTGTATTTTTAGATGAACATGCTTTAAAAATTAAAGGCAAATCAGACATTAAAGATGAATTGATTCAAACAGCATTTAATGATCAACAACTTCCAATTTTAAGAACAAAAGAAGCATTGAGCCACTTATTAAATCAACAACCCAATGAAAATGTTGTATTTGCATTTATGAGTTCAGGTAATTTTGGTGGCTTTAATATTTTAGAGTGGACAAACTTAAATTTTATTAAGAAGTAGTTATTTAATTGAATAACAAAGCTTTTTTAGTGTAAATATTTATCATATTTGTAAAACAATTAACCTCAATAGTGAGAGACTGTTTAGTAATTATACCTACCTATAACGAAAAGGAGAACATATCAAAGATGATTGATACTGTTCTTGAAATCACTACTAGATTTGATATTCTAATTGTAGATGATGGCTCTCCTGATGGCACAGCAGATATTGTAAAAACTAAAATTCCAGCTACTAATGGTCGTTTGCATATTGTAGAACGACAAGGTAAATTAGGTTTAGGCACTGCTTACATTAGAGGATTTCAATGGGCGCTTGAACGACACTATGAATACGTTTGTGAAATGGATGCCGATTTCTCTCACAATCCAAATGATTTGGTTCGCTTGGTGAACGCTTGTGAAAATGGTGCTGACATGTCTGTTGGCTCTAGATATGTAAAAGGTGGCAATGTAGAAAATTGGCCCATGAAAAGAGTGCTACTCTCCTATTTTGCTTCCGTTTATGTGAGAATTATCACTTGGATGCTGGTAAAAGACACTACTGCCGGATTTGTTTGCTACACCAGAAAAGTATTACAAACACTTGATCTTTCTAAAATCCAGTTTGTTGGATATGCATTTCAGATTGAAATGAAATTTGCTGTAGCTAAAGCACGATTTAAAATTAAAGAAGTGCCCATCACATTTATTGATAGAGTGGAAGGCGTTTCTAAAATGTCGTCTGGAATATTTAAAGAAGCGTTGTTGGGGGTATTAGTGATGCGAAAAAAGAGCTTTTTAAAGCCTAAGTTTTATAATAAGAAGCGCTTAGAGGCTTAGTAAAAGTCTTGCGAATTCAATAAGAAAACTAGAATCCCAACCGTTCCGGCTTTTGTATCGCCAAAATTCTACAACTTACTAATATAAGAGAAATAGCTACCGTAAAAATTAGTCCAAAATTCCAGCCTCCAATATGATTAGCCAATATTGCTGTTACCACAATTTGCATGAGATCACCAATGCCATAACCCATAAAAACAGTTTTTAAAGCACTGATATCTTTTTCATATAAAGCCTTGCCTAAAATAAAGGTCAAAACAAATAATACCACGCCATACCATCGAACTAAATCATACGTCAACATATCTGCAGACATCCCTGCGATTTGATCAACAAATGCTTTTGGAAAAAACCAACACATAACAAAAGAAGGAATGTTGATGATTACTTCAGCATAAAATACATATTTCAACGGCATAGCATTGTGTTTTTGATATCACTAATAACGGAATTTTATCTTTATTTTGGAGGAAAATCACATCAAATGAGTTTTTTTAAAAATTTAGGAATAGATATTTTAAAGTCGGGCTTCACACTTTGGAGTAAAACCAAATTACCCACAGTAGAAGGCGATATCAAATTATCTGGTATAAGAAACGGGGTTGAAATCATTAGAGATCAATGGGGTATTCCACATATTTATGCCTCTTCTATTCATGATGTCTTGTACGCACAAGGATTTGTACATGCCCAAGATAGATTGTGGCAAATGGACCTGACCCGAAGAGCCGCGCAAGGCAGACTTTCTGAATTTATAGGCAAAGATGCCTTAGAAGTAGATCGAATGAGTAGAACACTTGGATTTAAAAGAGTGGCAGAAGCAGATATGAAACTTTATGATGCTGAGCAACATGCTTTGGTAGAAAGCTATTGCAACGGCATTAATGCTTATTTGAAACACACAAGCTTTAAAAAACCAATAGAGTTTTCACTCGTAAAATTAAAACCTTCTAACTTCGAACCTATTGATGTTTTGTCGATCTCAAGATTGCTAACTTCTCAAATGAGTTGGGGTTGGTACGATGAATTGGTTCGTGCTAAACTATTAGAAATTGTTGGAGAAGAAGGCATGCAAGAACTCGACAATACTTATCTTCAAAATGCCATCACGCTGCCTAAAGGAATTGAATTCAATCAGCTAAACATTGACCATAAATTTAAAACGACAGACAATTATACGCCAAAAATTTCCGGCAGTAATGCTTGGACGATTAGCGGCAATAAAACCACTACCGGACAACCTTTTTTATGCAACGATCCTCATTTAGCTATTACCAATCCAAATATTTGGTATGAAATACATTTAGATTGTCCCGAGTTAAAAGTAACCGGTGTTTCAATTCCGGGAACGCCTTTGGTGCCGATTGGTCACAATGAAAATATTGCTTGGGGCATCACTTTGTCTTTTACGGATATCGAAGATTTAGTAATTGAAAAATTTACCGATGATAGCTTGGAAACTTATTTATACAAAGATGAAAAACTTAAAACGGAAATCTTTGAAGAAGAGATTAAAGTGAAAGGAGAAACCAAGCCTTTTATTGAAAAAGTCTACCAAACTAAACATGGAGTAATAGTTTCAGATGCTTTGAATTATTCAAAAAACCATTTGGCTTTACAATCTATGGCGTTTCGTCCTAACAAATCACTTTGGGCTTGGTATACGTTAAACATTTCTAAAAATTGGGATGACTTTAAAGAAGGTGTTTCTTATTTAGAAGCGCCGGGCTTAAATATTGTTTTTGCAGATGTTCAAGGTAATATTGGTTATTACAATTCAGGTAAAATGCCAATAAAAACTAAAGCCTCTGCTTCCGTTCCAACGCCCGGATGGACGGGCGAAAGCGACTGGAACGATTTTGTCCCTTTTGATCAAATGCCACATGCATTTAATCCGGAGAAGAACTATGTAGTTACTTGTAACAACAAAAATACACCTGCAGACTATCCTTATTTTTTAGGAGATATTTATATGAATGGCTATCGAGCAGAAAGGCTAGAAAAACTGATTCACTCCAAAGAAAGATTAGGCATTGATGACTTTACTTCCATGCAACAGGACATTTATTCCATTCCAGGCTTGGCATTTGCTAAACATTTTGCCAACCTAACTTTTAATGATCCTCAGTTAGAAAAGTTAAAATCAACATTAGTTAACTGGGATGGGCTTTTGACGGAGTCTACTATTGGTGGAACACTTTACGAAGTAACCAAAGAAAAGGTTGTCCGACGATTATACAACAAACTAATTCCCGATAAAGAGTTAGTGAACGAATTGTTGGGCAAAGGCTACAGTCCCAGTTTTGCCGTTTCTAATACCTTTTTAGGACATAACACTGGCAATCTTCTACAGCTTTTAGTCAAGGCTGATTCTTATTGTATTAATCAATATGGTTCGAAGGAAACACTTTTGAAAGACGGTTTCCAAGACGCCATTCAATACTTGACGGATCAACTTGGGAATGATAGTAGCCAATGGCAATGGAGTAAAATTCATCAAATGGAAATCCCTCATGCCTTAAGTATTCAAAAACCTTTAGATAAAGTTTTTGGATTAGGCCCCTTTCCGATTGGTGGTGATACCGATACACCATTTCAAACCTATCCTAATAATGTAGATAAATTTGATGGCGAGATTGTAACGGCTTCTTATCGTCAAATCATCGACATGAGTAATTTTGACAATTCATTATCAATTACTCCTGGTGGACAATCCGGTAACTTAGCTAGTCCATTTTATGCCAGCCAAATAAATGATTGGTTAAAGGGAAAATTCCATCCTATGTGCTGGAGTAGAGCGAGCGTTGACAAAAATCAAAAACATTTATTAAGGTTAGAACCTAAATAATATTCATAATATTTGTAGTAATGCTAATCACATTATAATTAATGAAACCATTTTTAATTTTCTTCCTTTCACTAGTCTTTTTTATTGCTAAAGCGGATGATTTAGCCTATAAAATTGGTGTTTTAGACTCACCTCCTTTTACTTATTTAGATGAAAATAATGAATGGCAAGGCATCAATATTTGGTTATTGGAGAAAATAGCCGAGGAGCAAAATTTCGACTATGAGTTCGTCGCCGTGCAAAAAGATTCCTTTCAAAACAAAGATATTGACCTATACATTTACCCAATTATAATTGATAAACAGAACATTAAACAGCTTGATTTTACACCTACTTATTACACCACGGATTCTGCTATTCTTATTGAAAAGATAAGCGGATTTCAAGCGCTTTGGAGTTTTATAAAATCTATTTTATCTATCAACTTTTTAAAGTTGGTGCTTGCCATATTTACACTATTACTAATTGTAGGATTAATTGTATGGTTATTTGAAAGAAAACGAAATTCAGAACAATTTGAAAGCGGTTGGAAAGGAATTGGAAGCGGCTTATGGTGGTCGGCAGTTACCTTATCTACCGTTGGTTATGGAGATATCAGTCCAAAAACATTAGGAGGCCGAATTGTAGGTACTATTTGGATGTTCTCCGGCATTTTGGTTGTAGCAGCCTTTACGGCAAGCATGGCCTCTTTACTTACTATCAATCAGATAAATACCAATAATTCTAGCATTACCGATTATAAACACAAAGTAATTGGTGTTTTAGAGCATTCGCCATCCAAAATATATTTGGAAAGAAACTTCTTTAAAAATATCGCTCCATTTAAAACTTTTGAAGAAGGTATTAAGGCATTGGAAAACGCTAGGATTGATGCTTACATTGGCGACGAAGCTTATTTAAAATATTTTATTGAAAAAGATAGTGTAAATGATTTTACGTTATTAGATCACAAATTCAATCCTCAGTATTATTCCTTCGGAGTACATCAACACAAAACAGATTTTTACCTTAAAATTTCTAGAAATCTTATTGAAATAATTAATGGTGTAGAGTGGCAATTGTTGTTAGAGGAATACGACATTTCCTATCATTAAGGGAATTTTAACAATAGTTGGAATGCAAATTGCTAGTTATTATTGAAAGCGATTAACAATTGAGATACATTCTAACTATAATAGCAATTTTCTTTATCGGGCAATCGGCGATACTTGCGCAAGATACTAACTGTGATGAAGATTTATCCCTAAGTCAAATGACTTATAGTTATGATAAATCCGATGTAGCAATGCATTCCACTTACGATGATCTCTATCGATTCGCATATCAAGATCCCTATCAGAATAATTGGACAGTTGGACCGAATCCAACTTATGGAGAAATTAATATTCATGGAAATCTAGACAATATTAGTTCTATTGAGTTGTATTCCATTACCGGAGAAATGTTGCAATTGATGGAAGGCTTTGATATTTATAGCCCAATAGATTTGTATAGCTATAAGAGCGGAATTTATTTAATAAGAATTATCAGCTTATCCAACGAGGTAAAGACTTATAAGGTGATTAAGAGATAAAAGGCTTGCATCTATTTAGTAAAAATCAAAAGAAAATATTTTAGCATTATAGTTACTTCTAATGGCTAATTTCTTGTATCCGATTAAACTTAGAATCCCTAGAGTCAATAAAACTATACTTGTTACAACGATTTCCTTTTTATTTTCTTTCTGCTGAATTAAACACTCTTCTTTTGTTTTTATAACTGTTGAATTAATTGTGTAAACACAATAAACAGGAATAAATCTATAGTCTAGGTTCTCATCGCTATTTATACCGAAACTTATTACAATTGGTTTTTCTTCAGTTTTTATAATCTGTTGCAATTCACTGTAATAATCCATCCCACTTCCAACAATAAACTCATTGTTTGGATAATCTTTTAATTTGATTAACACTTGGCTATAATAACCTCCTTTAACACCTCTTGAAACTCTTCTTGTATTAAGACTTATCAGCTCATTCTCTATTTTACTAATACCTTTTTCACTCTTGATTTTATCTGTTACGATTAGTACTAATAAAATGCAAAAAAAGAAAAGCATTCCCCAACCAAAAATTTTAAGACCTATAAAACTGGTACGGTTAGTAACCCAATCTCGCATAACATCTTTCCTTACTGATAACCCTTAATCAAAATCTCCAAAATCTCTTGAGCCGCTTTGGCAATTACTGTTCCCGGTCCATAAACACCTAAAACGCCAGCATCAAAAAGAAAATCATAATCTTGCTTTGGAATAACGCCTCCACAAACCACCATAATATCATCTCTTCCTAAAGCTTTTAACTCTTTAATTAATTGAGGAATCAATGTTTTATGTCCGGCTGCTAAACTAGAAACGCCTACCACATGAACATCATTCTCAATGGCTTGCATGGCTACTTCCTTTGGGGTTTGAAACAAAGGTCCGATATCTACATCAAAACCAATATCAGCAAAACCACTGGCAATTACCTTAGCGCCTCTATCATGGCCATCTTGTCCAATTTTGGCCACCAAAATTCTTGGTCGCCTTCCGGCTAATTCAGCAAACTGATTAGATTCCTTACGAGCCTTACTAAAATCTACGTCTTCTTTCATTTCACTTCTATAAACACCACTAATGGCTTTAGATGTTGCCTTATATCTTCCGTAAACAGTTTCTAATGCAGATGAAATTTCTCCTAACGTGGCTCTTTCTCTCGCTGCCTTTACAGCTCCTTCCAATAAATTTCCCTCGCCGGTTTCAGCAATTTTAGTTAATTCAGCCAGCAATTTTTCAACCGTTTCATTATTTCTATTCTGCTTAATCTCAGCCAATTGTTGTATCTGCCCATCTCTTACTTTAGCATTGTCAATATCTAAGATATCAATTTCCGTATCGTCTTCCGCTTGAAAAGCATTCACCCCAATAATCAAATCCGTTCCGCCATCAATTCTAGCTTGCTTTTTTGCGGCAGCTTCTTCAATTCTCATTTTGGGCAATCCCGCTTCAATGGCTTTCACCATGCCGCCTGCCGCTTCTACTTCTTCAATTAATTTCCAAGCTTTTTGAGCAATTTCATTCGTTAGACTTTCCACATAATAAGAACCACCCCAAGGATCAACTACTTTGGTGATGTCCGTTTCTTCCTGAAGAAACAATTGTGTATTTCTAGCAATTTTGGCCGAAAAATCAGTTGGTAAGGCAATCGCTTCATCTAATGCATTGGTATGTAAAGATTGGGTATGACCAAATACAGCCGCCATCGCTTCAATACAAGTTCTGCTCACATTATTAAACGGATCTTGCTCGGTTAAACTCCAACCTGATGTTTGACAATGCGTTCTTAAAGCCATTGATTTGGAACTTTTAGGATCAAACTCCTTAACAATCTTCGCCCAAAGCATTCTCGCAGCGCGCATTTTGGCAATCTCCATAAAATGATCCATACCAATGCCCCAGAAAAATGATAAACGCGGGGCAAAGTCATCAATATCTAAACCTGCCTTAATACCGGTTCTAATATATTCTAATCCATCTGCTAACGTATAAGCCAATTCAATTTCAGGTGTGGCACCCGCTTCTTGCATGTGGTAGCCACTAATACTAATCGAATTAAACTTCGGCATATATTGGGCCGTATATTCAAAAATATCTGAGATGATTTTTATGGAAGGTTGTGGCGGATAGATATAGGTATTCCGAACCATAAACTCCTTTAAAATATCATTTTGAATAGTACCACTCAACAAATTAATGGCAGCGCCTTGCTCTTCTGCCGCCACAATATAAAATGCCATTATCGGCAAAACGGCACCGTTCATCGTCATCGACACAGAAATCTTATCTAAAGGAATTTGATCAAACAAAACCTTCATATCTTCTACCGTATCAATCGCAACACCTGCTTTCCCAACATCTCCGGTTACTCTTGGATGATCGGAATCGTATCCTCTATGCGTAGCCAAATCGAATGCCACAGACAAGCCTTTCTGACCGCCGGCTAAATTTCGTCTGTAAAAGGCATTGGACTCTTCTGCCGTAGAAAAACCCGCATATTGGCGAATGGTCCAAGGTCGAATGATATACATCGTGCTGTAGGGTCCTCTCAAATAAGGTGGAATACCCGCCACAAAATCTAAATGTTCAAGATCTTTAATATCATTGATTGAATAATAAGATTTGATTTCAATATCATCCTTTGATTCCGCTTTTGGCGCTACTTGATTCTTATCTTTAGAAATTTCAGCCCAAGCTGTTCTAAAATTAATATCTTGAAAATCTTTTCTCATATGTTGAGTAAAAATATAAATATTGAATGAATGAAACCTATGTTCTTTACCAAACCTGCTCATTTTCGTCAATGGCTCCATGAAAATCATAACCATGCCACAGAAGTTTGGGTAGGTTATTACAAAAAATCAACTAAGATTGAATGCATAGATTGGCCGGCCTCTGTTCAGGAAGCTGTTTGTTATGGTTGGATAGATGGAATAAGAAAAACAATTGATGATAAATCTTATAAAATTAGGTTTACACCTAGAAAGCCTGATAGTATATGGAGTGCGCTAAATATTAAATATGTTGCTGCTTTAACCAAAGAAGGTAAAATGATGCCTGCCGGAATAAAAGCTTTTAAAAAAAGAAAAGACGATAAGTCTTCTATTTATTCTCATGAGCAAAACGAAGTAAAGCTTAATAAACGATATGAAGATCAAATTAAAGCAAACAAGAAAGCTTGGATTTATTTCGAATCCTTGCCGCCCGGCTATAAAAAACACACCATATATTATGTAATGTCGGCCAAACGAGAAGCAACACAATTAAAAAGAATGCAGATATTGATTGAAAGTGCTGAACAAGGACTCAAAATTCCGCATTTAAGAAGAAAGTAAATGGGTTATCCACTAAGCACTTCATAATCATATTTCACTTCAATCTAATTCTTAAAATAACTTCACTATATCATAAGATGTTAAAGCTGGCTTTTGTTTAATTTTGTAACACAAATATTTATTAGACGATATTCTATGGCAGAAGAGAACAATACAAGCGAGAAAAGGCTGAATTTCATTGAAGAAATAATTGAGTCCGATTTAAAATCTGGTAAACACAATACTGTTCTTACTCGATTCCCTCCGGAACCCAATGGTTACTTGCATATCGGACATGCTAAATCTATCTGTTTAAACTTTGGATTGGGTAATAAATTTGGTGGAAAAACAAATTTAAGATTTGATGATACCAACCCTACCAAAGAAGATATTGAGTATGTAGATAGCATCAAAGAAGACATCAAATGGCTAGGCTTTGAATGGGCAGAAGAATTATATACCAGCGATTACTTCGGTAAATTATATGAAATGGCTGTTACGCTCATCAAAAAAGGATTGGCGTATGTTGACGATAGCTCAGCAGAAGAAATTGCCGCTTTAAAAGGAAGTCCAACAGAACCGGGAAAGAACAGTCCATTTAGAGATAGAAGTGTAGAAGAAAATCTTGAGTTGTTTAGCAAAATGAAAAATGGCGAGTTTGCAGAAGGTTCAAAGGTTTTACGAGCAAAAATAGATATGTCAGCTTCTAATATGCATATGAGAGATCCTCTTTTGTATCGTATAAAATTTGCTCACCATCACAGAACAGGCGATGAATGGTGTATTTATCCGATGTACGATTTTGCTCACGGACAAAGTGATGCGATTGAAAATATTACGCATTCCGTTTGTACGCTAGAGTTTATTCCGCATAGAGAATTATATGACTGGCTAATTGAAAAATTAGAGCTTTATCCATCCAAACAATATGAATTTGCTCGCTTGAATCTCAATTATACCGTAATGAGTAAGCGAAAACTTTTACAATTGGTAGAAGATGAAATAGTAAATGGTTGGAACGATCCAAGAATGCCAACACTATCCGGTATGCGCAGAAGAGGCTATACACCAGAAGCCATCAGAAATTTTTGTGATGAAATTGGGGTTTTAAAAAGAAATGGATTAACGGACATTGCTCTGTTGGAACATCATGTTAAAAGCCATTTGAATCAAGTAGCACAAAGACGAATGGTGGTGTTTGATCCAGTTAAAGTAGTGATTACCAATTTTGAGGAAGGAAAAGTAGAGTGGTTGAAAAGTGAGAACAACCAAGAAAATGATGCTGATGGAGAAAGAGAAGTGCCATTTACAAGAGAGCTTTACATTGAAAGGGATGACTTCATGGAGAATGCTCCAAGAAAGTTTTTCCGTTTAGATATTGGAAAATTTGTTCGTTTAAAAAGCGCCTACATTATTACTTGCGACGAAGTAGTTAAAGATGATGCAGGCAATATCACAGAATTACGTTGTACTTATTTTCCAGATAGTAAAAGTGGAGAAGATACTTCCGGCATCAAAGCAAAAGGCACTTTACATTGGGTAAGTATTGCTCATGCTGTTCCGGTTGAAGTTAGAGAATACGATAGATTGTTCAAGGTAGAAAACCCGAGTGCGGAAGAAGGCGACTTCAAAGATTATGTCAATGAAAACAGCTTAACTATTGTACCAAAAGCTTATGCAGAACCTGCATTATTAGAAGCTAGCATGGATGAAAGATTTCAATTTTTAAGAAAAGGCTATTTCTGTTTAGATAAAGATAGTTCTAAAGAACAGCTTGTGTTTAATAGGACGGTGAGTTTAAGAGATAGTTGGAAGAAATAATAAATAAAGTGCCTTAAGATACAAGTACTTAAAGTGTCTTAAGTTGATTATTATGGACAATTTAGAATTTGCAAAAAAATTAGAAATTAGAACAAAAAAGTTCGCCCTTCAAATAATTAGAATGTCTAGTGATTTTCCAAATACACCTGAAGCTCGTGTGGTAAGAAATCAAGTTACAAAATCAGGAACAAGTATAGGCGCCAATTATAGAGAAGCTAATAGGTCAAGAAGTAAAGCGGATTTTAAAAATAAAATTAAGATTTGTGAAAGTGAGGCAAGTGAAACAGTTTATTGGCTTGAGCTTATCGCAGAGTTAGATTGGTTCGCAAAAGATACTTTTCAGTTAATTTATATAGAAGCTAAAGAAATATTAGCCATATTCACTTCAATTAGCAATAAACTAAAAACTTAAGACACTTATAACTTTAAGTACTTAAGACACTCTTCATGACACACTTCTACCTCATTCATATCCAATACCTTGGTTTCCGTTTCCACGGCTGGGCGAAGCAGCCTAATTTAAAAACGGTTCATCAAATGATCGATAAAACAATGCCTTTTGTTTTAGGTCACGATGATTTTAAAACCATGGGATGCAGCAGAACCGATTCGATGGTGTCTGCCAATCACTCTGCTTTTGAATTATTTGTGAATGAGCCACTAGATTTAGATCAACTCTTAATAGATATTAATTCTAATTTTCCACCGGATATAAAAGCTATTAAAATTGAGGAAGTTGATAAAAACTTCAATATTATCAATACACCCAAAACCAAAGAATATCTCTATCTGTTTTGTTTTGGTGAAAAACCTCATCCTTTCTCTGCACCATTTATGATGTCTTTTGAAGAAGATCTTGATATTGAGCTTATGAAAAAAGGGGCCTTACTCTTTGAAGGCGAACACGATTTTATAAAATATTGTACCAAGCCCTCTCCTAATGTTCAATCCATAAGAACTATTGAATGGAGTAGAATCGAAGAAAACACGACTTACCAAGCTAATTTTTTCCCGGAAAAAAGCTTCCTATATAAAGTTAGAGGACAAGGTTTTATGCGCAATCAAATTAGATTAATGATGGGACAATTAATTGAATTAGGCAAATACGATATTACACTAGAAGAAATAAAAGAAAGTCTATCCGGAAAAGATCGTAGCCACTTAAATTTCATCGCTCCTGCTTCTGGGTTGATTTTGAATAAAGTAGCGTTTGAATAAAATTCTTACTATTCAGTTGCAAAGCTTTGAGGGCCTTTCCATTCACTATAATTATTGCTTCCACAATTAGTTCGTATATAAAAATCAAAAGCAGTAGCAGATGGTAAATTCACTAACTCAACAAATTTATTAGAAGTAATTTTTTTTGTTCCTGTTCCTAAGTCAAAACCTAATACACCATATTCTATTTCGTAAAATCCTGGTATTTCACTTTCATAATATGGGATAATATCTCCTAATAGATTCCACGTAAGTCTTATATAATTTGATTCACTAGAATCCGCAAACATAGAATAAACATCTTCGCAATTACTATTTGTTTGAAAACTTGAAATATAAGGTCCAAACCATTGACTTACTTCATTTTCTACACATCTGCGCCTAACATAAACCGTATAAGAGTTCTCTATATTTATATTTTCAATTTTGAAAGGTAATGCTATGCTTTCAACTCTGATTCCATTTCCAATTTCAAAATTTACAGTATCATATTCAATATCGTAATTAGGGAAATAATCAGATGATTGATTTACAATGTTAAGCTCTGCCACTGAATCATTTACACTTATCAGTGGACTAATGGTGATGATATCATTGCAAGATGGTTCCCATCTATCATTTTCACAACTAACCATACAAAACATTGAAACAAAAATTAGAATGCAATAAAATTGATACATTATTATACATTTATAAAAGCAAATATAGTTACATCTGTTTATTTCGATTATTAATTTTTAGCTATTACTCATAATTTTCGCATGAAACTAATTACCAATACTTACTCTTTTTAGATTAAGTATATGGATTGATATTGAATAAAGTAGAGTTTGAATAGGAGTAATAATTTCTAATGCTTTTCAAATATCAATAAAAAATTAAAAAAATACTTAAATTAGCTTGCTTAGCTTTTTGCCAAAGTTAAAGGACACAAATTATGAATACGACACAACCTCAAGTTAAAAACTTTATAAACGGACAATTTGAAAGAAATGGTCAAACGTCAATGGATGTTGTTAGTCCATTAACAGGAGCAGTAATTTCTAATCTTCCCATGAGTGGAATGAAAGAATTAAACCAAGCAGTAGAAGCAGCCAAAGCAGCCTATCCTTCTTGGTCGGGATTAACTTTAAAAGAAAGAGTACAAGTCTTTTTCAAGTATCGAGAATTACTAGAAAAAAACATGGATGAATTGTCTCAACTCATTCAACTAGAAAATGGAAAAACCTATGGGGAATCCAAAGCAGAAATAATGAAAAGCATGGAATTGTGCGAATTCACTGTTTCTATGCCTCAAATTGTCACCAACGAAATACAAGAAGTAAGTCGAGGTGTAGAATGTAGAATAGAGAGAAAACCATTGGGTGTTGTAGCCTGCATCAGTCCATTCAACTTCCCGAATATGGTACCGCATTGGACGGTTCCAAATGCTTTGGCATTAGGAAATTGCGTTATACTTAAACCTTCTGAATTAGTTCCTCTAAGCGCAATGCGAATGGCCGAATTGTTAAAAGAAGCAGGTTTACCGGATGGTGTTTTTAATGTCGTTAATGGGGGACAAGAAATTGTAGAAGCCATTTGTGATCACCCGGATATAAAAGCTACTTCATTTGTTGGATCAACCAAAGTAGCTAAAATTGTTTACCGACGAGCCACTTCTAACTTGCAAAGATGTGTGGCATTAGGAGGTGCAAAAAATCACCTAATTGTTTTACCGGATGCCAATTTACAAATGACGGCCAGTGATGTCGTCGCTTCTATGTCGGGTTGTGCCGGACAGCGTTGTATGGCCGCTTCTGTAATGGTTGGCGTAGATAAAGTGCAACACATCATCGATAGAATGGTGGAAGAAGCTAAGTCAATTGTACCGGGAGAAAATTTAGGATCGGTAATCAGTAAAGCCGCCAAAGATAGAATTGAAAATTACATCACCGAAGCAGAAGCACAAGGTGCAAAAATCTTGGTAGATGGTAGAAATACTGCCGTGCCGGGGAAAGAAGGTGGCTTTTATGTTGGCCCAACCATCATTGACCATGTAACACCAGGAATGAAGGTAGCAACCGAAGAAATTTTTGGCCCAGTGATTTCCATTATTCGCGCAAAAGATATTGACGAAGCCATCCATATTGAAAACAGCTCTAATTATGGTAATGCAGCAGCAGTCTTCACTCAAAGTGGTGGTTTAGCTAAAAGAGTAATGGAAAAAGCCAGTGCCGGAATGATTGGTGTCAACATTGGTGTTCCAGTACCTAGAGAACCTTTTTCTTTTGGAGGATGGAATGAATCGAAGTTTGGCGTGGGTGACATTACCGGTAAAAGCTCTATTGAATTCTGGACACAAAATAAAAAGACCACAACCAAGTGGAATCCTGAAGACAAAACCAATTGGATGTCGTAGGTATCAATAACATAATTAGATATAGAGTTAGTGCGTCAATAATTTTAATTATAACCGCAATACTTAAATGCTATAATTCAATCTGTAAAACTGATTATTAATAGAATGCTCGAATAGTATTTTATAAGATTATTTTCTATTAAATAGAGCGAATTACATATTATTAAAAAACCTTAATAATAATTAATTCTAAGATTTGATTTTACATTTTATTTAGTTTTGTGCTTCAACCAACCAAGAACCATGAGCCAATTATTTACTCTAATTCTTGCATGCCTTTGCTTTAGCGGCTATGCACAATCCACCATTACAGGAAAATTAATCGAAGACGAAGACATAACTGTCATGTATGCCAATGTCGCCTTGTATAAATCATCTGACAGCACTTTGGTAAAAGTAGAATCTTCTAATGAAGAAGGTAATTTTGCCATCCGAAATATTGATGCGGGCAACTACTTTTTTAAAGCAACCTATGTAGGTTATGATGATTATGTATTACCCGACATTGAATTAAAATCAGCTCAAACACTTGATTTAGGTACGATTATAATGAAATCTCTCACATTGGGGATTGAAGAAGTAACCATTACCGCCAAACGTCAAATGGTAGTGATAAAACCGGATAGAACCATTTTTAATGTAGAAGGAACAGTTAATAATGTGGGAACCGATGCCATCTCTCTTTTGAGAAAAGCACCTTCTGTAACCGTTGACAATAACGACAATGTTTCCGTTTTAGGAAGATCAGGCGTAATTGTTTATGTAAATGGGAAAAGAGTACCATTGGGAGGTGATGATTTAAGTAATTATTTAAGAAATATAACCTCCGACCAAATTGATAGAATTGATATTATCACTTCTCCTAGCGCAAAATATGAAGCAGAAGGAAATGCAGGAATAATTGATATCATTTTAAAGAAAGATGCTAATCTAGGAGCCAATGGTTCAATAGGTGGTAGTTTTACACAAGGGCTAAAAACTCGCTACAACCTCAATACTAGCGGTAATTATAGAAACAAAAAAGTTAACATCTTTGGCAATTTTGGATATAATGCCAATGATAACTTCAACCAAATAGATGCCAATAGCTATCAAAACAATCTGTATTTAATAGAAACCAATAACTTCCAATTCGACCGAAGTAACTTCTCATATGGTTTCGGAATGGATTTCTTCTTGTCAGAAAAACATACCCTTGGGGTTTTATACAATGGTGCCTATTCAAAAAATAAAGAAACCGTTGCCAATAAAATCATCATTTCGTCTGCACAAAACACAAATGAAATTGACAGCATTTTGGTGGCCGATAGCGAAGGTAACGGAGAAAGATTAAACAATACAGTGAACCTAAATTATCGCTATGCCATCGATAAAGATCAATCTTTAAATATTGATTTAGATTATGGTAATTACATGAATGATAAAATAAGAACACAACCCAACATTTATTTCAACGCGGCTGAAGACTCTATTTTATACTCCAAAACCAATCAATTTGACACGCCAAATGACATTAAAATCTATTCCGTTAAATTAGATTATGAAAGGAAACTAGGTAAAGGACAGTTTAGCGTGGGTTCAAAATATAGCAGAGTTGAAACCAATAACACCTTTAAGGTTTTTGATATTGTAAATGAAATACAAACAATTGAAAACGACAAATCTAACTTATTTGATTACACAGAAAACGTTTATGCGGGCTATGTCAATTATGCTAGAGCCTTAGGGGAAAAATGGAACTTTTCTGCCGGTTTAAGATTGGAACAAACCAGTATCAAAGGTGATCTAACAGCTTTTGATACCAATTTACAAGAACCTCCAACAGAATCTAAATATCTAAGTTGGTTTCCAAGTGCCGGTTTAACTTGGCAAGTCGCCGAAAAGCATGCCTTATCACTCAACTACGGAAGAAGAATTAATCGACCGGATTATAACGTACTTAACCCTTTTAAAAATCAATTAAGTGAATTATCGCTTTCCACCGGAAATCCTGCACTTCTACCTGAAATTGTCAATAATGTTGAAATGGGTTATACCGTTGCTTATAAATACAATTTCAAAATTGCTTATAGCAGAACCATCGATAAAATTACAAGGTTAATTGGTCCTGATGAAAACGACCCTCGAGCCAATTATATTTCTTGGGATAATTTAGCGTCAGAAACAGTTGTTAGTATCAACGCCAGTCTACCTTTTTCTGTTAAAAAAGTTTGGGATATCTATTTTAACCTTGGTGCTTCTCATGTCAATAATCAAGCAGATTATGGAGATGGTGCCGTCGTGGATGTCAAAGTTTTTACCTATAATTTCTATGGACAAAACACATTCAAATTACCTAAAGAGTTTAAAATAGAACTATCTGGATGGTATTCTGGCCCTGGAGTTTGGGGAGGTGTTTTTAAATATGATGCCAATTGGAGTATTGATGCCGGTATTCAAAAAGAGTTCTTCGACCAAAAATTAAAAGTGCGTTTAAGTGTAAACAATATATTTGACGGATTTGGTTGGCGAGGCGTTTCTGAATTTGATGGTTTGGTATCCACTGGAAGAGGAGATTGGGATAACAGATACTTCACTGCAAGCGTAAAATATAATTTCGGTAACCAAAATGTAAAATCTAGAAAAAGAAACACCGGAATAGAAAACGAATCTAAACGTGTAGAGTAAGAAATTAATTTTCAGTTACTCATTTGATAAAGTTCATCTGCTTATTTAGTTTTCTTCAAAAAGTTCAGATAGCTTATATTAGTGGATTATTGAAGTCATTATAGTTATTGATTCAATTCATCAATGCTATATTGACTTTGTACTCCAAAAAAACTAATAATAAAATGAACAATCAACAAATAATACAAGATAATATTGACTATACTCTATTCTCTTGGTCAAAACAGACGGGCTTACACCCCATGAATATTGAAAGCGCCAAAGGTGTTTATTTAAAAGATCGAGAGGGCAAACAATTCATAGATTTCTCTTCTCAATTAATGAATGTCAATATCGGACATGGTAATCAAAGAATTACGGAAGCCGTTGCCAAACAAATGAGCGAAGTAAGCTACGTTTATCCGGGTGCCGCTACCAAAGCTAGAGGCGAATTAGGAAAAATGATAGCCGAGATTACGCCTGGTAACTTAACCAAAACCTTCTTCACATTGGGCGGTGCGGAAGCCAATGAAAATGCTATTAAAATGGCAAGATTGGTTACCGGAAGAAATAAAATTATAGGCAATTATCGCTCATATCATGGCGCTACTTATGCCGCTATTTCTGCCTGTGGGGATCCTCGTAAACATCCATTTGATCACTTAAGTGCTCCTGGATTTATTCATGTTGAAAATCCATATTTCTATCGTTGTCCATGGGGCACTAATTCCATTGAAGAATGTGGCGAGATGGCACTAAGAAACTTAGAACAAGTTCTAATTTACAATAACCCTGAAAGTGTGGCGGCCATTATTATGGAGGGCGAATCAGGTACTTCAGGCTGTATAAAATATCCGCCATTTTATTGGAAAAAAGTACAAGAATTAGCACACAAATATGGCATTTTAACCATCTCCGATGAAGTAATGTCGGGCGTTGGCAGAACCGGAAAATGGTTTGGTGTTGATCATCATAATGTAACGCCTGATCTTATGGTGGTGGCGAAAGGAATAACCTCCGGCTATTTACCATTAGGTGGCGTAGTAGTGACAGAAGAAATTGCCAAATATTTTGACGACCATCCAATGGTGTTGGGACTTACTTACTCTGCTCATGCCGTACTTTGTGCTGCCGGAGTTGAGAATTTAAAAATCATGCACGAAGAAAACCTAGTGGAACATGCTGCCAAAATGGGTGCTTATGTGGATGAAAAAGTAGCCGAACTGCAAGACAAACATCCTTCTATTGGTGATTTTAGAAATACCGGACTTTTAGGTTGTATTGAATTGGTGAAAGATAGAAAAACCAAAGAAGCGTTGGTGCCGTTTAATGCGAAGCCGGCTGAATCGGCTCCTATCAATAAAATAGCTGCTAAAATTAAAGAGCTGGGTATGTTCACTTTCTGCAAGTGGAATTACATTTTCATTGCGCCTCCTTTAATCATCACCAAAGAACAAATAGATGAAGGATTAGCCATAATCGCGGAAGGTTTAAAAATTGCTGACGAATATTACACGGGCGCATGAATAAAGACATCGTTGAATTAAAAGAAGATTTATCGGCATCCGATTTATATAGCGAAGACCTCGCTCCTGTTCCTGCGAATAAAAGAACCTGGAATGTTTGGCACTTATCTGCCTTATGGGTAGGCATGGCGGTTTGTATTCCAACTTATCTACTGGCCTCTTATATGATTGGTGATGGCATGACGTGGTTAGAATCACTCATCATTATTGGTTTAGCCAACTTAATCATCACCATTCCGATGGTACTTAACGGACATGCCGGCGTTAAATATGGCGTTCCCTTTCCTGTTATCGGCCGTTCTTCTTTTGGTGTCAATGGCATTCATATACCATCCATAGTAAGAGCTTTAGTCGCTTGTGGTTGGTTTGGTATTCAAACATGGATTGGAGGATTGGCAATTTATGCGATATTTTGCTCCGTTACAGGCATCGAAAATACAATAGCATTGAATGCCGGAAAATTTGTTGCCTTTGGTATTTTTTGGTTCATGAATATGTATTTCATTTGGAAAGGCACTGAAAGTATCAAGTTTTTAGAAGAATACTCCGCCCCAATTTTAATTTTCATCGGTCTGTTAATGATTGGTTGGGGCGCTAAACAAACCGGTGGCTTTGGTATTGTATTGAAGCAAGGAAAACAGTTAGAACAGTCAGCAGCACAATTATTAGTGTCTGATGATGCATCAACATTGGTTTTAAATCCATTAAAAGATAAAGAAGGCAATAGTAAAGCTAAAGAATACAAACTAACCGTTAATAGTATTGAAGGAGAATGGCAACCAATTACCACTAATAAAATTAGTGTAAATACAAATCATGCCGAAGATATTTCCATCCAATTGCGCCAACCCAAAGCAGACCAATCGGGCTATTATGTTTCAAGTGAAGTCTCGCCAACCTTAGGTACGGCGAAGAAAAAAAGTTTAAAAGAAAAACTTTGGAGTTACGTTTTATGGTTGACGATTATGCTGGGATTTTGGGCAACGATGTCATTAAGTATTGCGGATATTACTCGTTATGCCGCCAGTCAAAAAGACCAAGTTAAAGGACAGTTTATTGGTTTACCCGGCACGATGATGCTGTATTCTTTTGTAGCTATTTTTGTTACTTGTGCTGCAGCCATCAATTTTAAAGATGTATTGGTCGTTAACGATGCGCCTTGGGATCCTGTTTCTCTTTTAGCCAAATTTAGTAGTCCTTGGGTAGTAGTTATTTCTCAAGTATTTATGATCATTGCTACTTTAAGCACCAATATAGCTGCCAATGTAATAGCGCCATCAAATGCTTTTTCTAATCTTTATCCAAAAGGCATAAGTTTTAGAACAGGCGGATTAATTACGGGCATCATTGGCATCATCAGTTGTCCTTGGTTAATTATGGGCCAAATTAGCGGTATACTCATATTTGTAAGTGGATTGTTAGGGCCAGTATTAGGCATCATGCTGGCGGATTACTATTTAGTTCGAAACAAAACAGTAGCCATTGGCGAATTGTACAAAAGAGATGGATTATATAGCTATGCAGGCGGTTTTAACATGTCAGCCATGATAGCATTAGCTATTGGCGTAGGAACTGCCCTGATTGGTTTATACATTCCTTCATTGGCTGCACTTTATAAATTATCTTGGTTTTCTGGATTTTTTGTTTCATTCATTTTATACTATCTTTTGATGAGAAATAGTCCAACCATACAAACAAATTAAAATGTCGATATTAATAAAAAACGGAAGAGTTGTTACATCAGAATCTGACTATATAGCAGATATATATGTTGAAGGAGAAAAGATTGTAGCAATTGGTAAAAATCTTCCTCATTCTGCTGACAAAGTAATTGATGCCACCGACAAACTAGTTTTTCCGGGCGGTATTGATCCGCATGTGCATTTAGATATGCCTTTTATGGGCACATTTTCCAGTGATGATTACACCACCGGAACACGAGCGGCGTTACATGGCGGCACTACAATGGTCATCGATTTTATTCTACAAACACAAGGCGATACGCTACACAATGCCTTAAATACTTGGCAGGAAAAATCAAAAGGGAAAGCCATCGGAGATTACTCTTACCACATGGCCGTAACAGATTTCAATGATGAAGTAGCCAAAGAAGTGGTACAAATGATTGAGGAAGAAGGCATTACTTCTTTCAAAACTTTTATGGCCTACAAAGGTGCCTTAATGATCGATGATGGTCAAATGGTGCAATTAATGAAAGTGGTGAAAGCCAATGGAGGCTTGGTAACGGTTCATGCCACCAATGGGGACATGATCGACTCTTTAATTGCCAAAAACAGAAGTGAAGGTAATTTATCTCCGCTGTATCATTATCTATCGCAACCGGAAGTAACGGAAGCAGAAGCCTCAGCAAGATTTACAGACATGCTCCATTACACCGACTGTCCGGGTTATATCGTGCACATGACCTGCGAAGGAGCACTCAATGCTGTAAGATTAGCCACTCGAAGAAATCAAAAAGTATTTGTTGAAACATGTTCTCAATACTTAGTTTTAGATGCTTCTTTATATGAGAAAGATTTTGAAGGCGCAAAATGGGTGATGAGTCCACCATTGAGAGAAAAGAAAGACCAAACCGCATTGTGGTCGGGCATTAATCAAGGCTTGGTGCAAGTAGTGGGCACCGATCACTGTCCATTTAAATGGGAGCAAAAATTAATGGGTAAAGACGATTTCTCAAAAATACCTAACGGACATCCGGCCATTGAACACAGGATGGAATTAATGTATACTGAAGGCGTACGATCAGGTAAAATTTCTTTAAATAAATTTGTAGAAGTAACGTCCACTAATGCCGCTAAAATATTTGGCATGTATCCACGAAAAGGAACTATTGCCATTGGTGCAGATGCGGATATCGTTGTTTTCGACCCGAATAAAAAACACACTATTTCAGTAGATACCCATCATATGAATGTGGATTACTCCGGCTATGAAGGCTGGGAATTAACTGGCAAAACAGAAACCGTTTTATTGCGTGGAAATGTTGCCATTGAAAATGAAAAGTGTCCGTTACAACCAGGATATGGACAGTTTATTAAGAGAGGAAAGACTTCTCTTGTCATTTAAAAAAAGTAAAAAGAAGAAAGGATAAAGCCTTAATTTAATGAGTTTGAAAAGATTCAAGATTCAAACCAAATAACCGAAATAAAAAACGAACAATATGCCAAGAAAAGTAAAATCAGGATTAATACAAATGAGCCTTCCAATGACTGAAGGAGAAGGAAGTATCCAAGAAATTATGGATGCTATGGTAGACAAACACATTCCTTACATTGAAGAAGCCGGCAAGCAAGGCGTTCAAATTCTTTGCTTACAAGAAATTTTCAATACGCCCTATTTCTGTCCCGGACAAGATAAAACATGGTATGCTTCAGCAGAGACTGTTCCCGGTCCAACCACAGAAAAAATGGCGCACTATGCGAAGAAATACAACATGGTCATTATTGTTCCTATTTATGAAAAAGAACAAGCCGGTGTTTTATACAATACCGCTGCGGTAATTGATGCGGATGGCACCTATTTAGGGAAGTATCGAAAAAATCACATTCCACATACCACCGGATTTTGGGAGAAATTTTTCTTTAAGCCAGGCAACTTAGGCTATCCGGTGTTTCAAACCAAATATGCCAAAGTGGGCGTTTACATTTGTTATGATAGACACTTTCCTGATGGCGCGAGAATCTTAGGATTAAATGGTGCCGAAATCGTATACAATCCATCTGCCACAGTAGCCGGATTATCTCAATACTTATGGAAATTAGAGCAACCGGCACATGCCGCAGCCAATGGTTATTTCATGGGATGTATCAATCGTGTAGGAGAAGAAAAACCTTGGAATTTAGGTCGCTTTTATGGAACCTCTTATTTTGTTGATCCAAGAGGACAAATCTTTGCTCAAGCCTCAGAATACGACGACGAATTATTGGTAGCTGAATTTGATCTAGATTTGATTGATGAAGTTCGTTCTACTTGGCAATTTTTCAGAGACAGACGACCGGAAACGTATGGCAAGTTGACGGAGTTATAAAAATTCAAGACTCAAGATTCAAACTCAATATTCAAGTGAACTCAATACAAACTAAATACTAAATACAGGCATGGGCGAATATAAAAGACCGACAACGGAGCAAGAATTCGAGCAAAATTTTGCGCAGAAAAAACCTTTGATGAACGATACGGAAGCGTATTACGAAAGTTCAAGGTGTTTGTATTGCTATGATGCGCCATGCGTCACTGCTTGCCCAACTGGCATCGACATCCCACTTTTTATCAAGCAAATCAATACCAAAAACACGGTGGGTGCGGCTAAAACCATTTTCGATTCGAATTGGTTGGGCAATGCTTGTGGCAAAATTTGTCCTACAGGTGTTTTATGCGAAGGCGCTTGCGTGTACAATCACCAAGACGTTCCTCCACTTCAAATCGGCAGACTTCAAAACTATGCGACAGAAAAAGTAATTGCCGCCAAAAAAGTATTGTTTGAACCCGGTGAATCAAACGGCAAAAAAGTAGCCATGGTTGGTGCAGGTCCGGCCAGTATTGCAGCGGCTTGTGAACTGAGAACGTTAGGTTACTCCGTTGATATTTTTGAGGCAAAAGATAAACCAACCGGATTAACGGTTTATGGCATTGCGCCGTATAAAATCACCAATGAAGAAGTGTTGGATGAACTCTCGTATTTACAAAGTCAGTTAGGATTTAATATCCATTACAATCAACCGATTACTTCTACTAAAGCATTAGAAGAAAAGTACGATGCCATCTTTTTAGGAGTTGGATTAGGTCCAACTGCTGCTTTAAATTTAGCAGGAGAAGACAAAGAAGGCGTGATTGGAGCGGTGGAATTTATTGAAGAGCTAAGAATGCAACACCATAAAATTTCTATACCGAATAAAGTGATAGTAATTGGTGGTGGCAATACATCCATGGATGCAGCATCCGAATCCGCAAGAATGGGCGCTGAAGAAACTATTTTGGCGTACAGAAGGGATAAAAAAAGTATGGGTGCCTACGACTTTGAATATAAGTTGGCTGTGGGTTCAGGTGTAACGAGTTTATTCAATGCGCAACCTTTAGAAATTGTAGGCAATGGAAAAGCCACCGGTGTTAAGTTCATCAAAACAGAAAATAAAAATGGACAGTTAACAACCATTGAAGGCTCTGAATTTACAGTGGATTGCGATATGGTCATCAAGGCTACGGGACAAGCTAAATTAGCTGATTTTTTAAGTCAAATTGATGGTTTAGAACTAGATCATAAAAAACGAATTGTAGTCAACGAAACGAATTACCAAACCACAAATCCTAAATATTTTGCAGGTGGCGATGCTGTGAACGGCGGAGCGGAAGTGGTGAATGCAGCTTATCATGGAAAAATTGCAGCGCAAGGAATTCACAAATGGTTAAATAGATAAAATAACTACTTCGTGTCTTTCGTGACTTCTTAGTGTTCGTTGTGGTTTAGTTTAACCACTAAGTGTACAGAGTGTTTCACAAAGATCACAAAGCGATCAAAAAACAATACAAAAAATAAAACATGCCAGATTTATCAATCAATTTTGCAGGAATCAAATCTCCCAATCCCTTTTGGTTAGCTTCGGCACCTCCGACCAACTCGGGCTACCAAGTAATGAAAGCCTTTGATGCCGGATGGGGCGGTGCGGTTTGGAAAACGCTAGGTGTTCCCGTTATCAATGTATCTAGCCGATATGGTGCTATCAATTACAGAGACACTAGAATGGCCGGATTCAACAATATTGAGCTAATTACGGATCGACCTTTAGCGGATAACTTAAGAGAGATTGAAGAAGTCAAAAAATATTTCCCTAACCATGCGGTGATTGCTTCCTTGATGGTAGAGTCGAGAGCAGAATGGGAACAAATCATAAAAGATGTAGAAAATGCCGGAGCGGATGGCATTGAATTGAATTTCGGCTGCCCGCATGGCATGTGCGAAAGAGGCATGGGTTCGGCGGTTGGACAAGAGCCGGAAGTTTTACAAACCATTGTAGAATGGGTAATGGAAGCGGCCAATATTCCTGTCATCACCAAGTTATCCCCTAACATTTCACATATTACCGATCCTGGCTTAGCAGCAGCCAGAGGCAAAACAGATGCTATCTCTTTAATCAATACTATTAAAAGTATTGTTGGGATAGATTTAGACACCTATGCGCCTTACCCTGTGGTAGATGGCAAAGGCACCAATGGTGGCTATTGCGGTCCAGCAGTGAAACCTATTGCCTTACATATGTTAAAAGATTTGGCGCAACACCCTGAAATTAAACACATTCCACTTTCGGGCATTGGCGGTATTGAAAACTGGCGAGATGTCGTGGAATTTATTTTGTTGGGTGCTGAATCGGTGCAAGTTTGTACGGCAGCCATGCATTATGGTTTTGGAATTGTACGAGAAATGGAAGCCGGATTGGTGCAGTTTATGAATGATAAAGGCTACAATACTATCTACGATTTCAAAGGCAAAGCCTTACCGAATGTCACTGAATGGAAACATTTGAATTTAAAACACAAAGTAGTCGCCAATATCAACAAAGATAAATGTATTGGCTGCGACCTTTGCTACATTGCATGCGACGATGCGGCACATCAAGCCATTCGATTAGATAAAACCGATGGCAATAGAATTCCTGAAATTATTGATGAGAACTGTGTAGGTTGCAATTTATGTGCGTTAGTTTGTCCGGTAGAAGAATGTATTACCATGGAAAAAAGAGATGATGGAACAACATGTTACTTGGGAAGAAAAAACTTTGCTGGTGACATACCAACCACTTTTGATGATGATAATCGAGCAGGTGGAAAACACCATTTTGTGCCTACTGTTGAAGATGCATTGAAATTTAGGAAGTAACCAACCTAAACCTTCTAGGTTTTAAAAACCTAGAAGGTTTACAAAAATCAAATTTATGGACAAATTTATGGCAGAAGCCATTCGGCAAGCAAAAAAAAGTTTATCTGAAGGCGGTATTCCCATTGGATCGGTATTGGTGAAAAATGGCGAAATTATTGCCGTTGGACATAATAAACGGGTGCAAGAGAAAAATCCAATTTTACATGGAGAAATGGATTGTTTGAATAATGCAGGGAGAGTGGGTTCTTACAAAGATTGTGTCATCTACTCCACTTTAATGCCTTGCTATATGTGTGGTGGTACCATTGTTCAATTCAACATTCCAAAAGTTGTGGTAGGTGAAAACACTACGTTTGAAGGGTCATCAGAATTTATGGAAAGTCATGGTGTGGAAGTAGTCAACCTCCAATTGCCCGAATGCATTGAAATGATGCAACAATTTATCAAAGAACGACCGGATTTGTGGTGGGAAGATATTGGGGAGCTGTGATTAATATTCAACTCTTCAAATCGTTAATCGTTAATTAATTTCTATTAACGATTGGAGAAAGCAGAGTTTAGAACTCTGTTATTATTAAATAATAAGTGTAACTACTCAGACTAAACAAATAGAACGCTGATAAAATTTTTGATAACGCAGTTAATCGCTGATTTTAAAGAAATAGTGGTTGATTAGAACGGAATAAACAGTTATCATTAGCGTTATCCAAGATAATCTGCAATTGGGTAGGTAAACTGTTATAGAGTAAATGTCTTTGGAGAGCGATCCGCGTTCCTTATTTTATTTTATAATCTTAAAGAAATGCAGATATGGCAATCCATAGAGTGATTTACACGAATTTTATGCCTATTTAAATACTTACTGTCAAGTATTTCATTCCTCTTCTTTGGCTAGATAAAACGCGGCAGCCGAGGGAGGGAAAATGCGTGGAGCGTTCGTTTTATCTTGACTTTGCGCCACCGCTAAAGCTATGGCGGCACGCGGTTGGATACTTCCTGCCGGCCGGACAGGCGGGTTCGTCAAGGAAAAGTATCAGAAAAAATTAGTAGCAATTTGCTTACTCTCATTTCTATCTTTACCTCTGAAAAATTCTTCATGCAACATTTTATAACCTTTCAAAACTTAACTAAAAACGGCTATCAAATAGCGGAAACTATTCAAAGTTTATGGAGCGGTTACGGGCAAATTGTTAGATTAAAAAATGCGAATGGCGAAACGCTTATCGCTAAACACATTAATCCGCCTTCTGCCACAAATCATCCAAGAGGTTGGAACACCAACGCTTCTCATCAACGGAAACTACAATCGTATTTAGTAGAGTTACATTGGTATACAAATTATGCTCAGTTTTGCGATAACAGCTGTAGAATCCCTCAATTGATTTCCTCGGAAAGTATCGACCAAGAACATCTCATCATTTTAGAAGATCTCAACTCAAGTGGCTTTCCCAAGCGAAAATCAAGTCTACAGATAAGTGAAATAAAAGTGGTTTTAAATTGGTTGGCCAATTTCCATGCTACCTTTTTAGATCATGATGGCAGCGGTTTGTGGCCGATTGGTACCTATTGGCATTTGGCTACTCGACGGGAAGAATGGGAAGCAATGGAAGCCGGACAACTTAAAAAGGCTGCGACAAAAATTGATCACGCATTAAACAACTGTCAATTTAAAACCTTAGTGCACGGCGATGCCAAGTTGGCTAATTTTTGCTTTGCTAATGATGGTAATAAAGTAGCGGCGGTAGATTTTCAATACATTGGTAAAGGCTGCGGCATGAAAGATGTGGTTTACTTTTTAGGCAGTTGCTTAACCGATAATGAATGTGAAAAATTAGCGCCTGAATTATTGGATTTCTACTTTCAAAAACTAGAAGATTCACTAACCAATTGCAACTTTTTAATAGATTTTACTACTTTAGAAAAAGAATGGCGACAAATGTATCCAATCGCTTGGGCAGATTTTCACCGCTTTTTATTGGGTTGGATGCCTACACACCAAAAGTTAACGAGTTATAGTAAACAACAAGTAAAATTGGCATTGGCCATTTTGTAACGTGATTTTTTTTATGCTTGACTTCAGTACAAAAAGCTAGCTCGCAAGACGGAAACCCGTAACATTATTTATCCTTAAACTTCCGGCGACCATGGTGCACTGGCTCCATTCCAATGATTTTCATGTCCTAATTCAATAGATTCTACCAAAAATGGTCTTTTTTGAGAGATGATAAACTCAACCGTATCCGCAATATTTTCGGGTTTTAAAATAGCGGCATCGGCGGTGTCGTTCCAGGTGTTAACGCCCCAAGCATGAATGGTAGACACCCGTATTTTACCGGCCAACTCATTGCGCAAGGCATGGGCGAATTGCATAATACCTGCTTTGGTAGCGGCATAAACGGATTCGCCAATGATTCTGTTTTTGGCAGACATGGAAGACATGAAAACAATATGTGGATTATCACTTTTTAGTAAAAGCGGAATGAGTTTTTTGGTCAACAGCAATTGTGCGTGTAAATTGAGGGTAATCAGTTTATGGATATCGCCATCAGAAAAGTCTGAAAATTTATCGATCACCATTACGCCTGCATTGTTCACCAATACATCCAATGTTTTGGTTTGGGCCTTCAATTCATTGACAAATTGATCGACATTAGCAAGCTCGGTAAAATCGGCAGCAAAATAGTGCGCATCGGGAAATTCGTCTTTGGTAAAGGAAGCCAATTTTGAGGCATGAAGAAATAACTCATGCTCTTTGGACAACAATTTTGCTTCCGCTAATCCTATTCCCTTACTGGCGCCGGTGATACAAATTTTTCTTTTCATGCTGCTGCTTTTTTTAGTCGATTAATGTTAGGTACGAGATTTCTTTTTCTAAGATAGTAATACCAATCAAAAAAATGGATGGAATGGAAAGCCGTGAGAGACAATTATTCTGTGAACTCTAGCAGTTGCTTAAAGATTAGAAGACTCTGCCCGAGCTGGGGTCATTTCTCTTAATAAGAATACGAAACTAAAAATAGCGGACCTCGTTAATTTCATTAAGTTCAGTGTTAAGTCTTTCATTGCCATACTTGATATGACCTTGTCTTCTTCACTAAATTCAATTTCTTCTTCTGAGACAATGTTCAATTTAGTTTCATGCTCCATAATATTTCGCAACTTCTTGAAATACTTTAAGTTACCATTACTTCGATTTAGTTCTAAGGATAAGCTATATAATGCACAAAGTGATATATTATTTATTGGTGCAAGTTTTTCACTATAATGTCCAAAAATGTCCTCAAAGTATGTGTGCCGTGCAATTCTCGTAATGTTCAAACTGTCCAAAATTCCATTACCTATTTTGTCTAAAATACTATATACTATTTTAAAAGATTGTTTCAAGTGTTCTATTCTATATCCAATAACTGAATTATTCGCTGAAGTTTTCTTGAAATCATCAGGTTCATCAATCAAGTTATGCATATACTTAAATAATAAATATCTCGCAAACGCAAACTCAGAGATTATTGTTGCAAGAGTTTGTTCATCATTAGGATTTAAATTCCCAATTTCCAAGTTATCTTCTCTGCTATCTCGGCAATTACAAAACAGTGCATGTTCAGATAGTGTAATTTGATGCTCAAAAGAGAACTTCCGTAATTCAGGATGTTCCTGTATATCAGCTAATTCTTCTTCTCGATTTTGTTCTATTTTCTCGTCACTTAGTTCAAAACCAATTTGATTCAATTGAGATTCAATTTCAATTATGTAATGATAAATTTTATTTTTTATTCTATCTGAAAGTTCATCAGAATTTATTCCAGCAATATATCTCTCAGCGATACAATAGTAAATAGAAGCACAATTCATTAAATTGAACTGCTTTTTCATGTTGAATAGGTTATCAGCCCATGAAAGGTTTGATTCCGGTCTGTCTTTAATTAATCTTATGTTTTCTTCATAATTTATCATACTCTCAACAAATCTGCCAACTCGACTAAGTGATATGGCAAGATTATTTCTATTTGCATAAATTTTTTCTTTCGTCGAAGATCTATTTACACAATCCCTGTAGAGTACGATGGAATTTTGAATAGTTTCTTTTATATCATATATGTTCTCAATTTTTGTAAAGTCAAATCTTTCTTCTCCACGTTCAATTGCCTTGAGTTGATTATTTATCTTATGACTAATCTGTAATGATCTTGCATAAATCGAATCATAAAGTAATCGAAGATCATTATCATCGTTTAACAAGGATTTGTATTTCTTTAAAAGACCAATTGATTTTAGAATTACTTTTTCGGCTTTAGGAATAGCTTCTTTACTTACAGCCATTACGTCTGCAATGTGAACATATGCATCTACTAATTGAATTTTAAAGTATTGTGGTTCAATTTCGATTTTATTAGAAATGATTTCATCCAATATTTCTAGAGCTTCATCAAGATTTTGATTTTCGATATGAATTTTTATCGATTTCCATAATTCCAAAGTTTTATCTGCTATTTCACTCATATTGACTTTTTGGGCTTACCACGAATATATAACATCCACCAACAACAAAATTGTTTTAAATGTTATTCTAACCCACATATCAACACATAAATTTCTTGTCACTCGCGAGACGCGAGCGACTACGAATAATAACAGCCATCAATAACTGTTGACTTATGATCCTTTCTTAATTAATCAGTCTTATCCTTTTCCAATGCATAATGAATGCCAATGGCGATGCTGTTGTGTACGGCCATTGGATCTACTGCATCAATGGTATCTCTGGTGGTGTGGTAATTCATCGACTTGGCGTCTTTGTTTTCCCATTTCATGGCCACCAATGTAGTGGCTTCCACGCCTATTTTGGCAAATTCTGCGGCATCCGTTCCTCCGGCCAATAATGGAAATGCCTGAGCACTAGTGGAATAGCCCAATTGTTTACTCACCGCCAAACCATCCTCCACCATACTTGTTGAGAGCGGCACAAATCCATTTAAATCGGACGTTAAGAAGTGCAATGATTCATTATCGTACATACATTCCAAATTAAAATTGTAGGTTTTTAATTGGGTGAGTTCGGCCTTGTGTTTTTTCACAAATGCTCTTGCGCCTCTTAATCCGGCTTCTTCACCATCCCAACTACCTATTACAATTCTGGTGTGTTGTAAGCCTTCACCGCTTGAATTGAGTTTTGAAAAATATTTCCCCACTTCTATGGCTACTGCCAAACAAGCCATGTTATCTCCTGCGCCGGGCGTTCCATTTTCTCTATCGTAAAACGTCCAGAAAAAGTAAAGCGAAAGACCGCTAATCGCTAAAAAGGCAAATGCGCCCCAATAAAAAGTGGGTGATAAAGAAGAAAAAGTATCCACTACCCAAAACATCCAACTCAGCACAAACATGCTAAAAATAGTGATGGCTCCGGCTAATATTTTAGGGCCATATTTTTCGGGATTTTCTTGATAATGGTTAAAAATATGGGCACTGTCGTGATGAGCGCTAAAAATAATCTGTTGTTTTACTTCTCCTTTCGGTTCTATACTTCCATATACATTTTGACCTTTCTTTTGAGGGTAAAGTGGATCTAAGAATTCTTTGTAAAAGAAAAATTGAAAAATGAAGATTACCACACTAATGGTAATGGGAATGACGGCTAAAAAATAAGCTTGAAAAACGAGTGCCACCAGTGAAAGAAAATAGAGCACGCAGATGATCCTAAAATAACCTAAAAATGCGCCAGGATGCAAATCAAATGCTTCTTTGTCTGTTTTTTCGCAAAAAGTGGATAGATGGTTATATATGTAATCGCCACATGCTAAACACGCTTTTGAACCGACTAACCTTGAATTCCATTGAGTCGTTACATACTTCGTGAAATCCATTGCGGCTTGTGTCTCCTTTTTAAGATCAAGTTTTATCATTCGAGTTTTCAATTTACAAATAAGTTGTAATGCTGTGCCACTTAACGCAATAATTCTCGCTAATTTATAGCATCTGATTCAAATGCCTTTATTTTAAATGTTACTCAAAGAAATCATTCAATAACTTGATTACATTTTTTGGTGTACGGTTAAGTCAATGAAAATTGAAAATATTTTGGAGAGATTGTTTAAAACAAATAAAAATGGAAGCCAATCGCCACGATAACTGCTTCCATTTTCATTACATAAAAACCCATTTTTATATCTAGAAAGGTATTGCTACCGTTTTTTCTTTTGATGATGCTAAGATGGGTCGGAAGAAATGATATATTAAAAATATTCGATAACTGTTGAGGTTATTTCGATTTTTGGCTCTTATTCCACTAATTCAAACTCCAAGCCAATATTCTTTACCTCTTTTAAAATGTCTTCGCGCATATACTGCGTGACTTCTACTTTAAAAGCGCCTGTGTTCTCAAATCGATAGTTTTCTTTCAACAACATTTTTGCGGTACACATACTTTGGCTGCAATCGCCCAACCACATGCCTGCTTGATCTGCTATTGGAATTTCCAACAAACCAGTCGTATCATTTACAAAATTGGGGTCTGATTGTAACTTCACCCAAATATTGCTGTACTTATATCCTTTGGTATGGCGAACCCAAAAATAGACATTATAGGTTTTTGCATTATCCTTAATTTGAGGCGTAAAAACCAATGAATGCTCTTTCGCCCAACCGTCCGATGGAATGGAAATCGATTCTGAGTAAGCCGTTGTTCGATCACAAGCAGTAAACAACAATGCAATTGTTGATACCATCAACACCAACATACTATTTTGTAGTATTCTAATTTTCATAATTTAATCTTGTCATCAGTGTGCCCTTCTTTTACTTTTTCTCCTTTCAATTGAAAATAAAGGAACCAACTGATGGTGTATGTTTAATTTTGACCGATCATTTCTAAAAAATCATCTTCAGAAATAATCTCCACGGTGCCTAATTTTTGGGCTTTCGTCAATTTTGAGCCAGCCTTCTCTCCGGCTACTAAGTAATTCAATTTAGAACTGACCGCACTAATATTTTTTCCACCGTTTTCTTCTACCAACACTTTGGCTTTGTCTCTCGAAAACTTAGTTAACGTGCCGGTGAATAAAAAAGTCTTTCCTTCCAGCACATTTGAGGTTAATACTTCCTCCACACTTTCGATGTTTACACCTAAATCTGCTAATGTTTGAATGACGGCTCTATTGGTTTCATTGCCAAAGAAATCAAAAATAGAGTGTGCTACTTTCGGACCTACATCTTCCAGCTCTGCTAATTTCTCTTCCGACCAATGCTCAAACTCCAATAAATTCTTAACATTTTTCACTAACATTTTAGCCGTTGTTCCGCCAACATGTCGAACGCCTAAAGCCACCAGCAATCGCCAATTTTCATTTTGCTTAGAAGCTTCCACATTTCGTTTCAATTTCTCTACCGATTTCTTTTGCCAGCCTTCCAATGCTTCAATGCGTTCAAAGTCAAGATTATAAATATCCAACAAACTGTTGATGATGCCTTCTTGGATAAAACGCTTGATAATATCCTTTCCTAAGCCATCAATATTCATCGCACCTTTCGATACAAAATGAATCAATCGCTCTTCCATTTGTGCCGGACAAGTAGGATTAATGCACCGCCAAACGCTTTCCTCTTCCGGTTTTTCTAAAGTGGCCGAACAAGATGGACATTCCGTTGGAAAAACAACCACTTCTTCTGCGCCAGTTCGTCTTTCTTTAACCGGACCGACAATATACGGGATAACATCTCCTGCCCTTTCTACCATTACATAATCGCCAATCCGAATATCCTTTTCCGAAATAAATTCTTCATTATGCAAAGACACTGAACTGATTTCAACGCCGGTTAAAATTACAGGATCTAGTTTCGCCACCGGTGTAATGGCTCCTGTTCTACCGACTTGATATTCAATTCTTTCTAATTTCGTTATTGCTTGTTTGGCTTTAAATTTAAAAGCTATCGCCCATTTGGGATGATGAGAAGTAACACCAATTAATTCTTGTTGCTGCTTGCTGTCTACCTTCACCACCATACCATCAATCTCGTAATTGTAGCTATCGCGTTTGGCTTCCCAATAATTACAATAGTCCACTACTTCTTCAATGGTAGCAAACAAGCCCGTTTCTCCTTTGGGTGATTTAAAACCCAATGACGACAAAAACTCCATGTTGCCATGTTGAGAATCGATTATGGAGGTTCGCAATTCATTGCCATCTTTATCTTCTGCATAACCAATTTGATAAATGACGGCTTCTAGATTTCTTTGCGCCACTTCTTTTGGATCTTTCAATCGCAATGCTCCTGCAGCAGTATTTCTAGAGTGCTTGTATAATTCTAATTCCTTTTTGCCCTCTTCTCTTAAAATTTCATTTTGGGCTTCTCTTTGTTCATTCAATTGTCTAAAAGCTTCCAATTCAATTAGCACTTCTCCTCTGAGTTCAATTTTAGAAATACCATGTTTAGAAAACCCTGCTTTTAACGGTACTGTTTTGATGGTTTTCGCATTATTGGTGATGTCATCGCCTTCTACTCCATTGCCTCTTGTTGCCGCTCGTACCAATACATCGTTTTCATAAATCAATGAAATACTGGAACCATCGTATTTGAGCTCAACCGCATATTTTACTTCCGCATCGTCGGTTAATGCTTCTCTTACTTTTTTATCAAAGGCTTTGAGATCTTCTGCATTGTAGGAGTTTTCCAAACTCATCATGGGCACCAAATGCGGAACGGTTGGAAAATCGTCATTTAAGCCTTCAGACACTCTTTGTGTTGGCGAATCAGGACGAATAGCCACTAAATTACTTTCTTCTAAATCTTTTAATTTTTGAAATAGTTGATCGTATTCAAAGTCGGTGATGATAGGTTTAGATTGCACATAATATTTCCACTCGTGAAAATTTAATACTTCAATTAGTGAATCAGCAAAATAATCTAAGCTGCTCACTTTAAATTTATCTAATGCCATCATTTTGTCTGTGAGGGCTATGAGTTGCTTTTCCTTTTCAGGTGTATACATTTTTATTATTAATAGTCCTAAAATATTTTAAAATCCCACTTTGTCATCAACTTAAAAAACAAATCCCAATTTACAAATCCCAAATAATATTCAATTTTTAAAAATTTTAGTGTGTAAACTATTCTCATAATTTATTTACAAATTGAAACAATATAATTTAATTGATTTTTGAAATTTGTTAATTGATATTTCTTCTCTATTGGAGAAGCAAATTGATGGCACTGGCCAATTTATGATCCTTATCGGTTACCACATCACCGGCATCATGTGTGTTCAAAGCAATATCCACCTTATTGTATACATTAAATATTTCAGGATGATGATTTTGCTTTTCTGCTAGAATGGCTACTTTGGTTAAAAACCCAAAGGCCTCTACAAAGTCATTAAACTCAAATGACCTTTTAAGCTTGTTGTCATCTTCTTTCCAATGTTGCGTCATAATGTTTCCGTTTTGTGCCTTAAAATTACATCAATTTTGCCCCTAAAGGAAGATTTTTATCAGGAACTGTCAACACTATATGCCCATCTTCATTGGCAAAGCCGGTCACTAAACATTCCGACATAAAAGGTCCGATTTGTTTGGGTGGAAAATTGACTACGGCTACGATCAACTTTTCCTTTAAATCCTTTTTAGCATATAAATCAGTTATTTGAGCACTCGATTTCTTGATGCCAATTTCATGTCCAAAATCAATCCACAGTTGATAAGCCGGTTTTCGTGCTTCCGGAAAATCCTTTACCTCCATAATTCTTCCGACTCTAAGATCAACTTGTTCAAATTCCTTCCAATTAATAAGCGACATATACTATTGTTTTATATTCAGATTAACAAAAATAGATTACTATTTAATTCCATCTATTCTTTTCTATCTTGATGCAAGATAAAGATCAAACTTTGTGAATTAAAAGCCATACATGAAAGCAAATTATAATTTTGGTCCTGAGCTATTGGACAATAAAGAACAATTTCAAGGAGATTTCTATAAACGTTTCAATTTAAAAAAGGCACCAAAACCTATTCAATTAACGGAAGACATCTCAAAGGATTACCTATTCCCAACATTTTACGGTGATGTAACTTGCGCGATTGCTATTTTCTTTTGCGATTATAAAGCAGCCAAAGAATTATTGCCTCATCCATCTTTTGTGCCGGTAAGAGCTACTAAAGGAAGAGCCGTTGTGATCTTATCTTGCTATGAATACAAAAATGTTTTAGGCGTTGCGCCTTACAACGAAATTGCGATGACTATTCCCATGATGTATAACCCAGGATTCAATCCTCCGATTTTGCCTTTGGTGATGAAATCATTTAAAAATTTCGGCTATCATGTTTTCTCTATGCCGGTTACTTCAGAAGAAAACAGATTAAGAGGTGTCAATATTTGGGGGTTACCGAAAGTGACTGAAGATATTGACATCACCATTAAAGATGGGAAATGTGTAACCACCGCAAAAGATGAAAATGGAGTGCCTTACTTTGAGTTAACCGTTCCAACAGAAGGTAAAAAGGAACATTTTGATGAAGAAGGTTATTTGTATTCGATTCTTCATGAAGAAATTCACAAGAGTAAAACTTGCTTTAAGAATGACTTTGCCGTCAATAAGAATATGTCATTATTATGGAAGAAAGACATTCCAACTCCAACTCCGGCACTTAAATTAGGTGATTCACCACGAGCAGATGTTCTTAAAAAGCTACAAAATTGACACAATCTGCTTTTCAATTTAGATTTACCCAAGGCATGAGCTGTTGTTTTGATTTGGCAGAAAATAAGTGGGATGTTTAATTTTTAATTTAATCAGGTGACCTATTCATCCAATCGACGTCTTAAACGCATAAAACGGGGGTTTTATGTTTCAAAAGCTGTTGAGAGGGATAATTTCAACAGTTTTTTTCTTTATACGTTTATCGAAGTTTTAAATGCGTTCATCGAAAAAACGATGTTATCAAGCGGAACTGAGATATCATTATATCATAAAAAGGGGTTTTTATGTTTTACAAAAAGCTGTTGGGTGAATTTACCTTAACGGCTTTTTTTTAGATCAAAAATTAACTAAACCTTTCCTTTTAACATCGGAACAAATTTAAAATAATCAAACTGCTCGGTTTTGTAATCATTTACATTTGTCTTTGATATTCTCAGCATTCTTTGCTTGCCGTTCTCATCTTTAGGTATTACCATAAAACCACCAACTTTAAGTTGTTCTAGCAACGGTTGAGGAATTTCAGGTGCAGCCGCAGTGATCAATATTTTATCGTAAGGAGCAAAAGGCGGGAAGCCTAAAAATCCATCTCCATAAATGCATCTGACCTTATAACCCAAATGAACCAATAATTTCTTAGCTGATTCCGACAGTGATTTATGTCGCTCAATACTATAAACATTTGCGCCCATTTCTGCTAAAACACTTGCTTGATAGCCTGAACCGGTGCCTATTTCTAAAATTTTGTCACCGTATCCTACTTTTAATAATTGGGTTTGAAATGCAACGGTGTAAGGTTGAGATATAGTTTGTCCTTTGCCAATAGGAAATGCTTTGTCTTCGTAAGCTTTCTCTACAAATGCCTCATCCATAAAATAATGGCGAGGTATTTTTTCGATGGCTTTTAAGATACGTTCATCTTCGATGCCGGCTGATCTAATCTGTTCAACCAACTTTTGGCGCATGCCTTTATGTCTGTAGGAGTCTATTCTGTTCATTCGACGGCAAATAAGTAACTTTTTATTGAATTATAAAGATAAAGCTTCCTCAATTGTTGAAACAATGAATTAAGTTCATTTTACTGGACAAATATTTATTGAACTTCTTAATTTAGCGCAAGAAGTGTTCGGAAGGTGAAAAAGATACTGAAACAAGTTCAGTATGACATCTCGTTTTATTATACGAATCCCTGAAATTAAGTCATCCTGATCCGTCAGCTGACGGACAGGATCCAAAAGGTAAAATTTCCACCTTCCGAAAAGAAATAATTATTACAAGCGTTAAAATAAAATCTATTACAACCGTTACTATTAAAGTATTGTCTAAATAAACATGAAGCAACTTTGTCTTTTTCTACTATTACTTTTTGCTATCCAAATTGGATATACGCAAGAAGCGGCTAGTGATAGCAGTACAGAGAAAATAAAATTTATTCATCCTTATAAATTTTGGCAGCCTTCTCCAGTATTAAACAAGCCTAGAGTAATTACCACTTCTGTGAGTTTAGGCTTAATTTATGGCGTTGGCAACATTTATCTATCGCAAGCTTGGTATAAGGATTTCCCAAAGTCAAAATTTCATTCTTTTAATGATGCTGGCGAATGGCTACAGATTGACAAAGTAGGTCATGCCACAAGCGCCTATTTTATCAATCGATTGGGTTACGATGTTTATCATTGGTCCGGTTTAAAACCCAATAGTGCCTTATGGGCAGGCGTAGGAGTGGCGCAAGCTTATCAGTTAGTCGTGGAAATCCAAGATGGATTTTCAGATAAATGGGGATTTTCTTGGTCGGATATTGGCGCTAATTTAAGTGGTTCTGCTTTGTATGTTGGTCAGCATTATTTATGGGGCGAACAGCGATTTGTTTTAAAAGAATCAGCTTGGCCGGCGAAGCATCCGGACTTTTTGCAAGAAAGAACGGATAACTTGTTTGGTCCTTCTTTTAGCGAGCAAATATTAAAAGACTACAACGCCACTACCTTTTGGTTAACTGCCAGCCTTGGATCGTTTATAAAAGGTGGTGAAAGCAAATTCCCCAATTGGATTGGTGTTTCTTTAGGCTATGGCGGAAAAGGCATGTATGGCGGATTTGAAAATAGATGGTGTAATGTTGATGGTGTTGAAATACATGATTGCCCTGCTAGCGAGATTAATACTGATGCTGTAGGCATTGATAGAACGAGACAGTTTTATCTTTCCTTAGATATCGACTTTACTAAAATAGAAGTTAAATCGGATGCTTTGAAGGCGTTTTTAGAGATCATTAATATTATAAAAATTCCTTTTCCTGCGTTGGAAGTGAATACACAAGGCGATGTGAATTGGCATTGGTTGATGTTTTAAGGCAATTTATCTAAGCTGGATTAAAAGCTAATTATAATCCCTGATTCCTGATTTCTTAAATCGCTTTTATTCAATATAAATTTGTTGTCGTGAAAATCTATGAAGTTTAAATTCTTTAACTCCTTTATCTCATTAATCGGGATTTTCTTGAAACGATTATTATTAAGATAAAGTGACTCCAACTGAGGGAAATTCAATAAATTTTTAGGAATACTTTCTAAGTTATCATTTTCAAGATGAATAATTTTAAGATTTGGAAGGTCTTTGATGACATCTAAACTTTGTTCAACATCCATATTACGCTCTTCATTTAAATAAATCTCTCTCAAATTTTCTAGCATTGAAAATGATTGAGGTAATATTTTAAAATCGTTGTTACTTAAATCTAGTACTTCTAAGTTTTTTAAGCTTCCAATGCCTGATGGAATTTCTTTTAAGTGATCATTTCTCAAACTTAGATATTGTAAGTTTTTAAACTTGTCCCAAATATTATCAGGGAGCATAGTGAGATTTTGATCACTTAAATTAAGACGAAATACTTCTTCCGGATTTTTTAAGGCTTCTTCTAAATTATCATATTCTATATTGAATAAGGAAGAATCATTAGCCGTTTGGGCATTTACATTAAATATCGATACTGTAAAAAATAATACTATTAGAAAGTTGATTTTGGTTGAGCTTTTCATCTTCAGATTATTTAGTTTGAATAAAAATTTGATCCTGATAGAATAAACAACTCTTCAACAAACAGGTATTGCCACTTTTTAAATCTTTGAAATATCAACAAGACTTAACCTCTAAAATTTTCATTTCTTGTCGTTTTATTACCCGAAATTTATCGTTATCTATTACGAGAAATGAAACAAACTATAGGTCAATTTGTTTCGACATTTACTGAAATAATACAATAAAATTGATTTACTGAAGGAGGATAAACTATTAGAATAATTCAATCTATCGACTGATTTCTTCGCCATTATGTGATATGCTATAAATCCATTACCAAAAGTGAGGTAAATTGAAATTGATTGATTTTTTAGGGCAAGTCATTATTTACATCAACGTCCTCTTCGAGAAACATTGATGGGGGTGTTTTTAATTCGGCATAAGATCTCTTGATATCCTATTCTTGAGATGGTTAGATAAAGCAATGTCAAAAATCCAATAAAGAAGGAAAGTGTTCCTAGACTGCCAAATAAATGCATTGGCTTTTTAGAAAACTTAGTAACAAAAACAATGGATAGTAAATCCAAAAACCCATTGACAAAACGCTCTAAGCCAAACTTGGTAACCCCAAATTGTCGAGCTCTATGCTCCACTACTTTTTCACCAATATGTTTAAACCCGGCGCCTTTAGCAATTACCGGAATATATCGATGCATTTCACCATATACTTCAATAGATTTTACTACTTCAATTCTATAAGCCTTTAAGCCGCAATTCATATCGTGCAGCTTTATACCCGTCATAAATCTAGTAGTGCCGTTGTATATTTTAGTTGGAATGGTTTTACTTAATGGATCGAATCGCTTCTTTTTCCAACCACTAACGATATCGAAATTTTCTTCCTTAATCATTTTATAGAGTTCAGGAATTTCATCCGGACTGTCTTGCAAGTCAGCATCCATGGTAATGACCACTTCACCACTGCAAGCTTCAAAGCCTTCGTTTAAAGCGGCAGACTTACCGTAATTTCTTTTAAATTTTATGCCCTTAATATGTTGGTTTTGAAGCGATTCTGCCTTAATAACGTCCCAAGATTTATCGGTACTACCATCATCCACTGCAATAATCTCATAGCTGAATTTATGAGCATCCATTACCTTTTTTATCCAAGCAAACAAGGTTGGCAATGACTCTTCCTCATTCAATAATGGTATGACAATACTTATATCCAAACTATTTTTTTCTAGTGATAAAGAACGCAACGATTGCAGAAATAACCAAACCCATTGTATTGTAACTTATCAGCACTTGTGTAAAAGCAGGCGCTTCTAAATCAATAGTTGGAAAAAACCAACGATAGAAAATACTTACTACTAAGGCAAAAAACAAACTCGACATCCAGCCGGCTACCCATAATTTTACGAATGTTATTTGAGTCATGATGGTTCTTCTAAAGAATATTTGAGCCACTACTACTGTTGAGAGTAAAAAGCCCATATTCAAGATAAACAACTGACTCTTAGAAGGTTCTGCTTCATTTTTGAACGCTAAATACCACACTAAGCAAAACAATCCTCCATTAATTAATCCACTTAAAATAACCGGCAATGGCGAGGCTATTTGAACATCATCTTGGTTTTGTTCTTTAGTCATTTTGCGTCAATTTTCCTTGATGAAATGTCGCCAATACCTTTCCTTTTAAGGTTTTTCCCAATAGTGGACTATTCAATGATTTGGAAGTATTTCGATTGCCATCGTACAACCATTCTTCTTTCGGGTTGACAATAGTAAAATTGGCTAACTGTTTAGCTTCTATACTCGGTGTTGCTACACCCAATATTTTTCTAGGTTGTTGCGAGAGCCATTTCACCATATCTTCATGAACCTCCTGCCCTTCAAATGCGGCTAAAACGGTAGCGTAAGCCGTTTGCAAACCTATCAAACCCGGCGTTGCATATTCGAACTCTAATTTTTTACCTTCAATTTCTATAGGAGTATGTTGAGTAGCGATACAATCAATAACGCCATCTAACAATCCTTTTTTTAAGGCTTCTCTATCTTTCTTAGATCTGAATGGTGGTTGGATCTTGTAATTGGAATCAAATGATGTAGCCAATTCATCCGTCATCAATAAATGATGAACGAAAACTGAAGCTGTTATATCCAATCCTTCTTTCTTCGCCTCTTTAATTAGCGCCACACCTTCTTTAGTGGTGATCCCATAAATATGTAATCTCCCGCCAGTATATCTTAAAATTTCAATATTTCGCTTGATCTGAATAATTTCTGCAATATGAGGAACACCCTTAATGCCCATTCGAACGGAATGTTGGCCTTCGTTTACATGTCCGCTATTCGATAGACTCTCATCCGTGCTCATGTCAAAAATAATTCCATTAAAAGGCTGAACATATTGAAGTGCTCGCAACAACAATCCACTGTCATTGATAGCATGCGGCGCATCTGTAAATCCCTTGGCACCTGCCTTTTCCATATCATAAATCTCCGTGGGATCACTTCCCTTAAGATCTTCACTTACTGCACCCAATGGATAAACATCAATGCCTTTCCCTTTTGATTTATTGATGACATATTCAACCGACGATTTCGATTGAACAACAGGATGAGTATTAGGTGTAGTACAAACGGCAGTGAATCCGCCTCGCAAAGCAGTTTCTGCTCCTGATTCAATATCTTCTCTATGTTCAAAGCCCGGATCGGAAAAATCGGCATAAAGATCACAAAAACCAGGCATCACAACAGCTCCTTTAAATGCTATTTCTTCTGCCCTCTTGTTTAAATCCTTGCCAATTTCTTTGATGATGCCATCCTCCACAAACACATCTACTCTTTTGTTGTGAAAAGAAGAGTTGGGATCACAAATTTTCAAATCTTTAAAGAGTAGTTTGTTTGTCATAACACCAATTTTAGTTAGGAATTAGTTTTATAATGGCCACTTCCACCAATACAAAAAGTAACGCCAAGAGCAAACATATTTTCCATAATGGCCTTCCTTGATCTCTTAATTGTATCGCAGATTTTATGTCGCCCTTCGTGCCGGAAGAAATTTCTGTAACATTCGGGAATTGTTCCACCAAGCTGGCTCTATCGGCAAACTTCATTTCCGATTCAATTCTATCCAAGTTAAAACTTAACCAAGCTAATACTTGATCGTTATCGGTAATTTTATAATGACCTGAATTAATCTGATCATTCTTATCTGTATTGATAAACAATTTATTATTGATCACTCGCTGTTCCGGAATAAACTCAAAATCTTCTCCACTCAAAGTTACCACGTTGTCTTTCCTTTCTAACTTATAATCAATTGCCACCCATTGATTTTTGCCACCAACATGATACATAGGTTGATCTAAGCCTTTCAATAAAGAAATATTGTAAACCACCGGAGCATATAGCCAATGGTTTTGTAACTCCGAAAAGTTGCTGCTGTTAGGCACAGATTGAATAATCAAATTTCCTTCGTCTTTTGGATATAGGGTTAACAAAGATTCGTTATTGTTCAATCTTAAAATACTTTGCTCTTGCACTCTTCCTGAACTGACCATCGGAAAATATTTCTTTACAGACGGCATATCAATATTGGAAGGCAATTGTTCTACAATTCCCGTGAGTAATTTATCGGAAAGATTAGGTCGTTTCACTTTGTAATTCCCTGACTTTGAAGCGCCAAAACTTAAACCGGAAACAGATTTTAGTATTTCACTGTAGGTTTGAGCATTGGTTCCAGCAGTTGGAATTAACAAGGCATTTCCTCCTCCCGAAATATATTTTTCTATTGAACTAGCCAATCCACTGCTAATACTTTCTAATTCGTTAAGAATGATTAGATCATAGTCTGAAAATTTTGAATAATCCAATTGGTTGCTCTGGCTTCTGGTTAAGTTGATGAATTCGTCTTCAGAAAAAATACTCTTAATGACATTTGGTGTGGTTCCATCAAAAACCTCTAATACCTTTTTCGTCTTCACTACATTGAAGGAGAAATAAAATTGATCATCAACGGTGATTGGATAATCGGTTAAGCTGATCTCTGCCAATTGCCAACCTTCTTTTAAAATATTGAAATAGAGTGTATCAATCCTTTCTTCCTCTGCAATTAAATTCATTTCTCGAATCGCTTGCACTTGATCATTGATTTTTAGTGTGATTCGCACATTCTTCGCATCAATCTCGCTGCTATTCTTGATTTTGTACAATACTGAGTTATTGCTGCCAATTATACTCACCGGATCAACCATCCAAACGCTATCAACATAAATATTCTTTACGTTATCAGCATTCAATTGAACAAAAACATGACGCTCTAATGAATCCTTTTTGATCTCTGCACCTTTAATAATGCTCTTTTGAAAATCTGAAACAATGTAATTTTTCAATTGATCGGCATCAGATTTCGTAAACAAATATTCTTGCTTACCAATCACTTTCTCTAAAGGTTGGGTTTTAAATGATAGCTCTACACTTTCCAAATAAGTTAAAGCGTCTTCTTTGCTCTTCCAACGTTGCTCATCAATACTCATTTCATTGGTCAACACTAAAAACTGATCCCTTTCGCTATAACTATTCACGATATCTACCGCACGTTCTTTTCCCCATTCGACCAACTCCACTCCTTTATTTTTCAATCCCATGCTATAAGAATTGTCTAAATAAATACTCACAGCATTTGATTTAGAGACATCGGCATTTTTACCTTTCAAAAAAGGCTGAGCAAAGGCAAGCACTAGGAAAAACAGCACCAACAAACGACTTAACAACAATAGCCATCGTTTTAACTGGCGAATATTGTTACGCTCTTGTTTTACTTCTTTTAAAAATTTTACATTTGAAAAATAGACCGTCTTGTATCGCCTAAAATGAAATAGGTGAATAATAATAGGAATGGCTAAAACAAGAAGTGCCCAAAGGAATGACGGATTGATAAATTTCATTAAAGCGCAAAGATAAATGAGTTAAATGATTTTTTCCCGATTTGATTTAAAGTTTTCCTATAATTGAACTTTTTTAAGCTTTGTGTTCTTTAAATCACTTTCAAAGACACCAGACACCTACAAGATTTTACCTTTTGAACGACCAGCCAAAAATATTTGTAATCATTCCGGCATTTGATGAAGAACGCTCTATTGATAAGGTAATTAATCATTTACCTAAAAAAACAATTCATGAGGTTATTGTCGTTAATAATAATTCTAAAGACAATACAGTTGAAGTAGCCCAAAATGCAGGCGCCACTGTTTTAAACGAGCAGGAACAAGGTTACGGAGCCGCTTGCTTGAAAGGTATTGCGTATGTGAATGATAAAGTAATTGACAAAGCAAATTCAATTATCGTTTTTATTGATGGCGATTTTTCAGACTATCCAGAACAACTTCCCAAAGTAATTGAGCCCATATTGAAAGATGAAGTAGATATGGTTATTGGCAGCAGAAGATTAGGCAATGCCGCTAGTGGAAGTTTAACACCGCAACAAGTTTTTGGGAATTGGCTGGCTACTAGTTTGATAAAATGGATCTATAAATATCAATATACTGATTTGGGCCCTTTTAGAGCCATTGGTTTACAGCAATTAAATCAATTAAAAATGCAAGACAGAAATTACGGCTGGACAGTTGAAATGCAGATAAAAGCTTTGCAACAAAAACTAAAAATTACCGAAGTAGCCGTTGATTATAAAAGAAGAATTGGTCAATCAAAAGTTTCTGGAACGATAAAAGGAAGTTTAATGGCAGGTTATAAAATTATAGCCATCATATTTAAATACGCGTTTACCAGAAGCAATAAAAATTAAAAACGGACTTTAGCGTCATCAATGGAAACGTTCACCTTAAATATCATATGGCCTTGGGTTTATTTCGGCGTCATATTTATGATTCTGGTGATTATTATGGCATTTTGTTTTTCCGAAGTAGCCTTAGCTTTTAACTACATTAAAACCAAGAAGCAAAACAAAAAATTTCCTCTGCCGGCAACACCGGAGATAAAAGAATTTCCTTTCGTTACTATCCAAATTCCCATTTTTAATGAAAAATATGTAGCGGAAAGAGTGATAAGATCAGCCATTACGGTTGATTATCCAAAAGACAAACTTCAAATCCAAGTGTTAGATGATTCAACTGATGAAACCGTAGCTATTTCTGAAAAAATTGTTAACGAACTTTCTAAAGAAGGATTTGATATCATTCTCTTACATAGAAAAAATAGAGAAGGATTTAAGGCAGGCGCTTTAAGAGATGCTATGCCAAATTGCAAAGGAGAGTTTGTTGCCATTTTTGATGCGGATTTCATTATTCAACCCAACTTTTTGAAAGAAACGATACCTTATTTTATTAATCCAAAAGTTGGAATGGTGCAAACTCGTTGGGGACATTTAAATGAGAAGTATTCATTGCTCACTAAAATCCAAAGCTTCTTTATCGACATCCATTTTAGTGTTCAACATACTGGCAGAAGTGCTTACAATTACTTCATTAACTTTAATGGAACGGCCGGTATCTGGAGAAAATCTTGTATTGAAGACGCTGGTGGTTGGACACCCGACACTTTAACAGAAGATTTAGATTTAAGTTATAGAGCACAATTAAAAGGTTGGAAATTTAAATACAAAGAGGGCGTCATTTCTCCGGCAGAGTTACCGGCTCATATGGCTGGCATCAAATCTCAACAATTTAGATGGATAAAAGGAGGCACACAAGTAGGTATTAAATTATTTAAAGCATTAGGTAGCAGTAATGCTAGTTTCAAACAGAAATGGTTTGGCTATACCCATATTTTTGCAGGATCTACTTATTTATTATCGTTTATGCTGTTTGTTTTAAGTGTCCCCTTGATCTATATTTTTAAGTTTACACCCATTGGTGTTTTTATTCCATACATGTCGCTTTTTATGTTGAGCACTATTGCGGTAATGTTTACCGGTGGCATTTCATTTTATAATACAGAACATGAGGTAAAACATAAATTCCTGAGTTTAATATTTCGGTTTTCGACATTCCTCTTATTTACAATGGGCTTATCGCTTAACAATACCATCGCTACTATTGAAGGCATCACCGGAAAAAAATCGGACTTTATCAGAACGCCTAAATTTAATCTCTCCAACCAAAAAACCAATAATCAATGGTCTAAATTTTCTTACATCAGTAAAGGCTTAGGCGGTCAAGTTATCATGGAAATCCTACTACTATTGTATTTCATTTTTGGAATAGGCTTGGGGATTTACTATCAATTTTATCATCTTATTCCACTACATTTAATGCTAGCAATTGGTTACGGTATGATTGTTTACTACTCCATTAAACATGCTATTATTGAGAAATGATTGGGCAACAAAAAGACAGCTATCTTGATCCTATTCGTTGGTTTTTAGCCCTCGCCTTTCTATTACTAATCTTTTACTTCAACTATTATTTAGACAGAACAAATTTTACACTGCTAATAAGCTTATACAGCGCGGTATTTATCGCCTATCTTACGTTGTTGAATCAACGTTTTTTCAAGCTTTCCAATCATTTTAGGAATCTACTGATATTAGGAATATTGGCTCGGTTTATAATCCTCTTTAGTTTACCCAACCTTTCCGACGACTATTTTAGGTTTTTATGGGATGGCACCTTGATCAATAATGGTGATAACCCATTTGACTTTAAACCTGGTGTCTTTCTAGAGCAAACAGCTTTTTCAACTGATCAAATGAAGCTACTGTTCAGTAACATGAATTCACCCAACTACTTTTCAGTCTATCCGCCCATCAATCAATATATTTTTAGTTGCTCAACTTATCTATTTCCAAACAACATAAAAGGTGCGGTAATCATCATGAAGCTTTTTATGTTTGCATTTGAGTTGCTCTCCATTTTCTCAATTTATAACATTACCACTCAACTAAAATGGAATAAAAATGCAGTATTATGGTATGCCCTCAATCCATTAATTATTATTGAATTCTGCGGCAACCTCCACTTTGAAGGCATCATGATTGCCTTTCTACTTATTGCTATTTACTTACTGACTATTAACAAATGGATGTTATCTGCTGTCATTTTTAGTGGAGCCATTTTAACAAAACTCCATCCATTAATGCTTTTACCTTTTTTTATGAAATATTTAGGTTGGAAAAAAGGCATTGGCTTTGCTTCTATTGCTGGCTTATGCTGCTTGATAATTGCAGCCTCATTGTTTCTGCCGATAGAATTTGCTGTATCAAGGTTCCAAAATATTGGAGAAAGTTTGGAGTTATACTATCAGACTTTTGAATTCAACGCCAGTATTTATTACCTGTTAAGATTAATTGGCTACCAAATTTATGGTTACAACGCCATTGCACTCATTGGAAAAATTTTGTTGGCATTAAATATCATCGCTTTGCTATGGATCTTTATCCGACAGAAAGCGTCCATCAAATCGTTGATATTAAGCATCACTTTTGCCTATTTAATTTACAATTTACTCGCAACAACCGTTCATCCATGGTATATACTAGCGATTTTACCCTTTGCTTTGTTGATAAATTTCAAAACACCGTTGTTATGGTCTGCATTGGTCGTTTTATCTTACTTTGCATATAGTACTTTAGATTGGCATGAAAATTTCTATTTCGTAATCATAGAATATACTTTCATCTTTGCAGTTCTTATATATGAACTTAAAACAACTAAAATTATAAATGAGATCGAGTAAGCTTACCTTTATTGCGTTGTTGCTTTGCGTATTATTTTTAAATCAAAGTAATGCTCAAACTAAAAGCGACAATTTACATGATCAATTAATTGTTGAAGCAGAACGTGTTTCTGATTTGCTGGAATGGGATTCTTCTTTTGTTGATGATTTAAATATTTCCATTCAGAGACTAAATCAATTAAATAAAGATTCTCTTTCCAATACAGTTGTTAAAAGACTCTTGTCTCATTACCAAAGTATTGAACGAAACAATAAAAGTAGAGTAAAGCTAGATTTTGAGGAAGTGATTTTAACTTGGTTAACGCCCATGATTAGCTTTCTGGAAGATCCTAAAAATGGGACAGAAAAAATCATCAAAGGTTTGCCGGATACGTATTACCCTGCAAAAATTCTAGCGCCCGAATTATTAACCGATAGTGCTTTAACCATTGCTGCGGATTTATATCCTAAAGAGCTCATGTACAACGTAAGGTTCATGACGCAAGCGGATGCCCTATTTGAGATTGAGTTAGCCGCTATCAATGCTCCATACGCAACAAAACAATACTTGCATTACTTCAATAATGTAAATTCTTTACTGAAAGCATCTTCTAATCCTAAGGTTAAAAAACTATATGAAATCTATGCTGCTTATGGATTTAGTAGCAAAAGCTTATATCTATTTGATGCCATTTACAAAGAGCAGTTATCTATCAAAGAAGCACAAGACATCTCCTTAGATAGAGAATTATTCTATAATGCCTTAGTTGATATTTACATCAATGGCGATGATGGTAAACAATCCGTTATCGAACAACTAAGTGAAATATCTGATAAATATGTTAGAAAGCTTTCTTATCAGCGCTATTTATCGCAATCTTCTATCAAAATGGAGCCTTTTGAAGTATTGACAAATGAGGCTAAAACCTACTTCCTATTTAACAATCAAAATTTACTTAAAAAACAAGATCTTAAAAATCTCGTCAAACTTTATTTGCAAGAAGAGATGCCTAAAATTGATGTAGCAGTAATGGATTGGTTACCCATTGAATTGCTTCACCAAATGGAAGAAAGATTGGATGAAGAGCAACTAAGGCCCGCATTTGATCCATTGATTAGTTATTCGCTTTGGGCGAAATTAAATGAGCAACCTAAACCTGTTCAACAAATAAACATTTACGAACCCATTTCCTCTGAAGAAGAGACCGTAATTGCTGAACCTGAGTTTGTTTTTAACCCTTATCATATTAGTTTAAGCTATGACGACAAAGAGTTTATCAAATTTAAGAACAACCCTTATGAATCATTAAAAGACCTTTCGCAGATTACAGGTAAAATGCATTCTCGGAAGATATTAATGTCTTTAGCACAAGATCATCCGGTAGAAGTAATGGGGCAACTGGATAAATTTATTAGCGAGCCTTATGCTTCAGAAATTTGCACTACACTAGCTAAAAATGCGCCATTAACCATCAAAAACTATCTTGTAAAAAAAGATCATAAAATCCATTATTTCTTAAAAGAAAGTAAGGACACAGTCATTCTAACGCTTTATCACATAGACGAAGAGTTAGGAAATTGGACAAGAGCTTATATTCTATTAGATAAGATTGTAAAACAAGAATTGACCTATAAAGAAGCGCATGAAATTTGTCAAGATCCTCAGCAACTTATTCCGCAATTGATCGACATTTTTAAGCAAGATGATTATCTAGGAGCCTACACGATTAATAAAGAATTAGAATATGCCGCCTTAGATTTTATTAGAAATTTTAATATTTCTGAAAATACAGATCATGCCTTTACTTCAAAACTGAATGAGTTAGATGCCAATACGATCTATACTTTTTTGGTTTTTGGAGAGCAAGAAATCATCAGCAATACTTTCCAAAAAATGTATGCTAGATTGTCGTACTTAACAGGCAATAATTTCTCGCCATTGCTGGAGCAAATGAATTATAAATATGTAGATCAGTTTGCCCGTATGGTGGTTCATTATGGCAGTGAAAGCGATTTCTTTAGAAAAGTGAATGATCAACAAACCTTGTTTGCTAAAATATTTCAAGGATTAGAATTATCGAACAAAAGTGAAGTAGAAAGTGCGATTGATGCGGCAGACATTATCGTTGGGATGTACGATAGAAACAGACTTCGAGATATTCAACAAATTATACGAACAGAATACGAGCGCTTAGAACTTGAAAGAAATGACAAAGGCGTAATTACTTATGGCATATTAGCCTCCATTTTAGCGCAACGCTTAGGGGAAGGTTGGGCGACTTATGCTGCGCCTTATTATAAAATTCCCAATTTAGTCTCTATTCCGGTTTATGCATTATTCAACGACAAATTAGTCAACATTCAACATTACTATTTCTATAATGACAGAGATGGTATTTATTCTTATAAGAACTTCATCAAACAATATGAAAGAAGTAGTTATAATTGGGAAATCAAAGATTTAGGGTCTTTTATAAAGATTACGTCTAAATCAGGTAAATCAGTTGAAATTTACGCCAATAAACCCGAGCAAGGAGAAGATGGTATTAGTAGTTTGGAAAATTATTTAAAAACCAACCGATTAGAACCTCAAATAGTAGTGCATAGAGGATTGAGTACCCATACTTTGAAGACCTTCAACCGCGTGCCTGCTTCTGCTAAGTTAGTGTTGGATGGTTCGTGCGGTGGTTATCATATTCAAAGTGTAGCGTTAGAGCATGCGCCTGGAGCACATATTTTATGCAACCGAAATATTGGAACGATGTATATCAATGATCCGATGTTTATGCAGATCAGCGAATCCATACGACAAGGAAAGGATATTGTTTGGCCAAGTTTTTGGAGTGAAATGGAAGCACGTTTGGGTACAAATCCTTATTTTAAAGATTATATACCGCCTCATAAAAATGTAGCGGCACTCATTTTAAAAGCATATTATGATGTATTGGACATCAATAATTAGCAACATATCGAAACAAAAATCACTGCTACTCCTCGCTCTCTTAAGCGTTGCTTGGGTAAGTAATACCTTGGCTCAATCAGAATATGGGCCGATAAGACGAGGAGAAATTCACGATATGATTGATGCCAAACAAGCGGCAATTGATCAATTTGATGCCATAACCGACCAGCAAGTAAAACTCAATAATAATCGAGATACAGAACTTAGCAAAACCTCCTATTTTACTTTAATTGATTTAATACAAGAAACGATTGAATCATCGAGCAATAGTAACTTAGAGAAGTACAATGATTTGATTGGCACTTATAATTTAATTGCTAATGTTAGTGAACGAAATGTTCAATACATCAACTTTTATTACACTAATATTTATAACGCTTATGGCATTTTATCACATAAATCATTGGGCGATTTAGACGTTTTCTTATACAAACAAATGCTGCCATCGTTAGCAAACATTACTTTATTCAAAGACGAGCCAATAGCGGAAAAGTTTTTAAAAGATGCTGCTGCTCAGTATCCAACGGAATTACTAAAATCATTTAGTGCCTTTCAAAAAGAAAAATACGCACAATCCGTTTTGGAGGAAACAGCTAAAATTGCACCCAATACCATCAAAAAATATTTCCCGACTAAAAGTACGATTAACAGCTATTTAATCAATAGTAAGGATCCAACCGTACAGGAATTAATGCTTTTGTATCGTCAATATGGGGCAGAAAGTAAAGCTTATTTCTTTTTGGATAAAATTATGGAAACGCCAAATAACAGATCTTACTACAGTTATTTATGGCCAGATACTGAAAACTATCTGAAAGAACTCATCGATATAAGAAAGAAAACTAACCCGCTTGCAGAGTATAGTTTAGATCAAGAACTAAAGCTTCAGGCGTTAAAATACATTCGAGTTATTAATGATATGCATTTGATGAAGGAATCCGCAGAACGTTTTGCCGGTGTAGATTCGATGAATGCAGAGGAATTATATACTTTGATTGTTTACAGTGCGGAAGAAATATTTACTTCTACTTACAATGGTTTGTTTGAAAGATTGTATTCCAAATTAGAAGCAGATTCCATTGATGGCTACGATTTTTTACATACCATGAATTTTAATCGCTTTAGAACATTTATAAAACTGGGTGCCGGTTACAACACGCTCAATAATTATATGGCGTTAATTGACACTACTAACCAAGATTTATTGCTCAATCATTTTGTGAATAGTTTAGGCGATAATTTAAGCGATTTAGGTGAAGCCGTAAATGTGGCAGATACTTTCGGGAGTTTAGAAGATTCTATCTTATTGAAAAAGTTCTTAGGTCATTTGTTAGAAGAACGAAAAGAGCTAACCGATGATATGAATATCTATGGCGAAGTGATTTATAATTTATTGATCAGCTTAATTGGAGAGAAAATAGATATTGATTCCAGTTTACTAACGGACTTTGAATTATTGGAGTTACCGCCTTTAAACAGCATTGATTTAGGTGATCTTACCAATGCCAAGCATGAAAACATTCAGCAACATTTTTTCTTCGATGATGAAGATGGCTTATTGTCTTTTGGCACTTTTATCAATAACTATAAAAACAGCAATTGGAGAATAATTGATAGCACTCATTATGTAATCATCGAATCCGCTAAAGGAAATCCGGTTCAAATCTTTGCCAACAAACCGCTATCCGAAAGAGAAGGCCAAGCACAGGTAAAGGCTTATTTTGAGGCCAATGATATTGTGCCTTCTATTGTGGTGCATAGAGGTCACAGTTACTATGTTCACTTAACGATTGATCAAATTCAACCCGAAACCAAGATGGTATTTTTGGGCTCTTGCGGTGGCTATCATAACTTATCACAAGTGATCGACCGATCGCCAAAAGTGCATATCATTAGTTCTAAACAAATAGGAACAATTTTGGTCAACAATCCTTTGTTGTATGCTATTAGTGAATCTATTAGAAAAGGCGAAAATATTGATTGGGCAGATATTTGGAATAATGTCGGCGATAAATTGAAAACCAATAAAAAAGCTACTGAGAAATTTCACGACTATATTCCTCCACATAAAAATTTAGGTGCTATCTTTTTACAAGCGTATTATGAATTAACGGGGTGAAATAATTTTTAATGATTAATGTTTAGTGATTAATTTTTCTCAATTCTACTATTTTTCCGGTTATTCGGCTGGCGCAAGTTTTGTATGCGGATATTTTGTGAGCGAAAATTATGTCTTGTATCATTAACCTTTAGCTCAAAGAATGCGACAAGTGCTCCTTTTTCTGACACGAATTCCACAGATTAAATTAACTATTAAGGTTAATTAATTTAGTTTACTATATATAATGTAGAATTATTGCAGATGTTAATTTTGGTATTTATGTTATCTTAAAAAACCATGGATTTTCGCTGCCAAAGCGGCAAACTAATCTGTGTAAATACATTTGCTAAAAAATTAACAGTTCAAATCATCAATAATATTTGTGATAATTTGTGAAATCCGTGTCTGATTTTTTTCTTACGAATTGTTATTGATTTAAGTCTAACTATGAATTAACGAGTTTAAATAACTTCCTCTCAAAATACTTTTCTACAAATCAGTCGTTGATGTTGTCCAAAGGTGAATGATAATTCTAAAAATTATGAGATTTTTTTGTAGATCAAGGCATTTTTGAAAGGCATAGCTAAAGCTATGGCTTGATAAGATAACGCCGATATACTAAAAAAGATCAATTTTTAGTTTATTGATTTAACTTTGGACAACTTCTATATAAATTAGCGGCTCAATATGCAGAAACGACACTTTTTAGTTTATTCAATTTTCATTGTGCTTCTTTTTTCACTCTTCAGCTGTAAAAAAGATCCACTATCCAATCCTAACTTTCAACTAGGATTTTCAACCGACACTCTAACTTTCGATACGGTATTTGTCACCTTAGGCAGCACTACCAAATATTTTACTATTAGAAACAATGAAAACAAACCGGTTCTGATCTCCGAAATAAAACTTGAAGATGGCGCTACTTCAAAATACAGAATCAATGTGGATGGCGTAAGTGTAACAGATGGTTCTATTAACGATATTACTTTACCGGCAGAAGACAGCATTTACGTTTTCGTAGAAGTTACCGTTGATCCCAATGCAGAAGCTTTGCCATTTCTGATTGAAGACAGAGTCTTGTTTGAAACCAACGGCAACCAACAAAATGTCGTATTGCAAGCATATGGTCAAAATGCCCATTTCTTTAGAGATTCTATCATTGAAACACAAATTTGGGAAGACGATTTACCTTATGTCATTCTCAATTCTATCCTCATTCAAGAATGCCATACCTTAACCATAAAAGAAGGCGTTGATATTTATTTCGGTGGCGGTTCTTCCATGTTCGTTGCCGGCAACCTTATAGTAGAAGGCATAAAAGATAGCATGGTAACTTTTAGAGGCGTTCGGTTAGATGAAGTAGCAGATGAGGTTGAATACGACGATGTGCCCGGCCAATGGAACGGCATCTATTTTTTAAGAAATGATGGTTGCAATATCACTAGCAGTTTTCAATATGCAGAAATACGAAATGCTCAATTTGGGATGATTGTAGGAACAGCGGCCTTAGAAGATTTTCCAAGTGCCACAATTGCTAATGGGCCGAAATTGACCATCGAAAATACAGTGATTAAAAACAATTCCGTTTTTGGAATTTTAAGTATCAACTCTACCATTGATGCTAAAAATGTTTTGATGTTTAAATCTGGAAGTCAATTGATGGCTATCCAGTTGGGAGGCAATTACAACTTTGAGCATTGCACCTTTTATAATCGTGGCTCTCAATTTTTAGAACATCAAGACGAACTCTTATTTTTTAGCAATTATTTTGTGCTCAGTCAAACGCAAGCTATTGAAAGCGATTTGGAACAACTAAATTTCACCAATTGCATCATATATGGCACACTTGACGATGAAATTTTCCCTGATACTTTAGAGGGTTCTACTGCAGCTTTGAATTACAAATTTGATCATTGCTTACTTAAAAGTGAATTCGATTTTGAGTCGAATGCCATTGATTGCATCTACAATCTCAATCCCGTTTTCTTTGAACCGGAAGATCCCGATGATGCCATTGATGATGACTTTAGACTAGGCATAGGATCGCCTTGCATTGATGCTGGAAATTCTGTAACCGCTGGAAGTTTTGACATCAACATGATGGTAAGAGATGGCTCTCCTGATATAGGCGCTTATGAATTTACACCATAATAGCATTGATTTTGTGGAAATTTCAATTCAGATTGCTTAGCTTGGCATATAATTCTTTTCCATATATTTTTGGACTACAATGATCAAACGATTATTTAGAAATATCATCTTTTCCTTTCCATTACAATTAATAATGGTGCTGATAAAAAAGCATCTATTATTGATATTTTTATGGATAAGTCTTTTTGGATATGTTGGTCAAATTTTTGGTGGGCATTACGGAATTCCCTATTTATACCTCGATCCTGAATACAACGGCAATGTAGATTTCTATAGCTTTTTCCTCATCGGAATTGCTATTGGTGGTTTTATTATGGCATGGCATATCATGTTTTACATGCTCAATAGTTATCGCTTTCATTTCTTAGCCTCATTAACTCGACCGTTCACAACTTTTTGTTTTAACAATAGTGTTATTCCTGGAGCATTTATCGTTTTCTATTCTTATAAAATTATTCAGTTTAGGGAAGCTCGAGGCGAGTTATTATATCCGGATATTTTTATGAAGTTACTCGGTCTTTGGGGCGGTATTCTCTTAATGATATTGGTGATCACCATTTACTTTATTCTGTTCAATACCAATGTCTCTAGATTTTTAGAAAAGCTCACCGATAAAGCACGAGAAGGTTATTTGAATAAACAAGTAAAGCTAAATAAGTTGAAAGCAGATATGTTGGTGGATCGCTATCAATGGCCGGTGGAAACCTATTTCGCTAATCCCATTACTATCCGTTTAGCGAGAGATGTAAGTCATTACGATCCTAGGTTAGTGCTCCGAATTCTCCGACAAAATCATAAAAATGGTTTTGTGATTGTGTTCATGAGTATTCTAACGTTAGTTTTATTGAGCAACACCATAGATATCCCTGAGTTTAGGATTCCGGCAGCAGCAAGTATCACCATTTTCTTTGTAATACTTATTGTTGTAGGAGGCGCTTTGAGCTATTGGCTAAAAGGTTGGAGTGCTATACTGGTGATAGTATCCTTATTGTTAGCCAATCACTTTGTTGATCACCAAAAGTATCTTCGTAAAAATCAATTGTTTGGCATTAAATATCACAATGTTGAACGAGCACCTTATACAGATAGAGCTATTGACTCTCTTTCTTCCGATTTTTTAATTGAAAAGGATATTGAGAGCACGACTAAAATCTTAAAACAATGGCGTTACAAGTTGGTAAGAGATTATGGGGATGAAACGCCACCCATTATTTTTATTAATGTGAGTGGTGGTGGATCAAAATCATCTTACTGGACAATGGCGGTGCTGCAAGAACTACAAAAAGAGTTTGGAGATAAATTTATGCGGCATACCATTTTAATGAGTGGTGCTTCCGGAGGAATGCTGGGGTCTGCCTACTTTAGGGAATTATATTATCAGCATGTCAGAGGAGAATTTGTGGATATAACCAATCAAATTTTTCTCGAAGATATGGGTAAGGATCTTTTAAATGCAGTAACCTATTCTATTGTAGCCAACGATCTCTTTTTCCCATTTAAAAAATATTATTACCAAGGGGAAGCGTACAATAAGGATAGAGGCTATTTGTTTGAAAGACAATTTAACGAGAATACTAATTTTCAACTAGACAAACCGGTTATAGATTATAAATCAGCAGAGGCCAACGGAAACATTCCAATGCTCATCCTTTCCCCAACTATTGTTAATGATCAACGTATGTTGTTGATTAGTGCGCAGGATATCAGTTATATGGCACGCCCACATCTAAGAAACGAATTAAACATCAGTGGCAACTTAGAACCGGATGGCATTGAATTAATGCGATGGATGGAAAACAATGGATCAGAAAATGTAAAAATGGTTTCTGCCTTAAGAATGAATGCTTCCTTTCCATACATCTTACCGGCGGTAAACTTACCTTCTGAACCTGTTACAAAAATTATGGATGCCGGCATTAGAGATAATTATGGTTTGTCTGTTTCCACCCGATTCTATAGTTCATTTAAAAATTGGATAGATATTAACTGTGGCGAAGCCATCTTTCTACAAATAAGAACAGATAATTTAGAATCCGAATTAGAACAAGCCAATAAGAGTTCCTTCTTAGGGGAATTAACCAAGCCTATTGGAAACATCTATTCCAACTTTCTGTTTGTTCAAGGCTATACCGGCAATCAATATTTAGAATGTTTAGATCATGGCTTAGCCAACATTCATAAATTAACCTTTACTTATATTCCATCTCTTAGAAACAAAGAGGCTTCCATGAGTTTACACTTGACCGAACAAGAAAAAGAAGACATTCGAGAATCGTTTTTCTTAGACCTCAACCAAGAGCCTTTGGAACGATTAAAGGATATTTTGAAGTAGGATGATGGTTTGAATGTTTGGTTTTTCGGTTTTTCGGATGTTCGGATGTTCGGATGTTCGGATAAGTAAAATTGTGGAAGATGAAAGGAATAAAAGTAAAGAAGCTTTCTTTTCTTAGTTTATAACATTCAAAACATTCATATCTAAAAATTGATTATTTTAGTTGAATTATGTTGTGGAAATAAAGGGAGTTACCTTTATACAACAAATATGGTTGGCTAAAGGACATATGTTTTTTAGTCGGTTGTTGTGTGCAATAATGAATCAATATGACTAGGGAAGAATTTTTAAGTTATAGAGAACAGCGTCTACTTCAAGATGATTTCGGAAATAAATTCGCCGAGGAATTTCAAAAATCAATTAAAGATATAATAGTTGGAATTGACCCAGAGTATCTAAAGGGTAGAACTTTTGAAACAGAGTTTGAAATAGAATTCAATGATTCAGGTGTCAAAAAAATTACTACAAAACCAATTGACCGATCTACATGGTCCTATAAAGAAGTTGAAGAAAAAAGAGTAAGTGATCAAGTATTCTTAAATGAAGTAAATCCTAACCTTTTAGACATTGCACAGAAACTTATAACTCACATCAGAGAGCTTCATCCAGATGGAAAACTTGTCAAGGGGGAAACAACTAAAAAATTTACTAACTACAGACTAAAAAAGAACAGAATTTACCGGAATGACAATTTTAATTTTGTCGCATTTATACCCCAAGAAGAAGCGATAAAAGTTTTTGTATTTAAAGGAGATTATTTAAAATTCAAAAATATTCGGCTAGATGAAGACGGAAGTTATCTTTCATTTAAAATAAATCAATCATATCAGATTCCTGACGCTAAGGATGCAATTGAAAACTCTTATTATATTTTCATTCATAGATTGGAGGGGGAATTACCTTAAGCCTTTTAAAGCACACAACAACAAGTAAACGCCATGCGCTATACTGCTGTTTTTCAAAATCTTCAGTCAATTCTTCATAATATTCTCACTCCTCAATTCGGTCAGCTACTTCTTCGATTCAAAGCACACGCCCAAGCCAATTGTGCTCACCTATTGCTCAAATGCTTGCTTATAGTCAAAGTCTTTTTTAGCCTCAAAGTTCGCCAACCTCGGTTGAGGTCACTCAAGCAGGCGCATTTCAAATCAAAGCTTTCGCAAGCCAATTGCTCTTTCTAGTTTTCAATGTTCAGCACATTGTAGGAACATGCTGCTCATTTTGAATGCCTGCTTTCGTTCATACGTTCAAATATTATTACCTTCATTACCATTAGCCAAAGGAGGCGCACGGCGTTTACTTGGGCGTTATGCTTCATTAAGAAAAGATGAAAAGTGAATTAGAGAAAATACTCGAAACTGTTCCAACGGAGGTTCCATGGAGTAAAATTGTCGATTTTGACAAATT